>CAYQKX010000023.1:0-110595 GCA_964418155.1 uncultured Candidatus Obscuribacterales bacterium
GCTTGAGCTTTTTGCCGGCGAGGTCGCCGACCAACGGGCCGAGCGCCACCCCGTTGACCGAGATGTCGTCGTACCCTTTCGGTCCGTAACGCGATGGGATCGGCAGCGGCACCAACGTTCCATCCGGCAAAATCGGACTTGGAATGCCACCACTGCTGGAGTCAACCCCCTTTCGGCTCAGTACCAGTTTCACAAGCAACCTCCTTATACCCGGCAGTTTACACGCCGGGAATGTTTGGGTACAGGGTTGACCGCGAAGCGATCGCTACACGGTCGCTGGAGCGACCTTTTCGAGTCGCTTGCTGTAGGTCTCTTGTCGACTGGTATCAACCACCGGAGGATCCCACGGTAGAGCCTCGTTGTAGGTAACCGCAAGCACTCCAGCTCGAGCTCGCCTTCGGGTCTGGTAGACCTCTAGAAGTTCCAGCGCGACCGACTCTGGAAGTGGTTCTTTTCGCGAGCGGAACTTGCTTGCGAAACGCCCTTCCCAGCCACCACGGTTGACACCACTTATCATCGCCAGAATCTCCTCCATGTCGGAGTTGCCCGAGGAGTCGACCACGAGCGGCGCGGTGTCATAGCGGAACGGCATACCAGGACGTTTCCAGCGAACTTCACTGCGGTCCGCGTAGGGAATTGCGGTGACCGCCGGTGTCAGGTAGACCAGTTTGAACCCGAGATTGCCGCCCTGGACGAAGGCAAATCGCTTGCCTTGCAATGCAGCGCAGTTCTTCGGATGCATGAGGTTGCGCTGGTGGCAACCGGTGATACCAAAAGATCCGAACTCCCAGAAGGGGTCCGACCTCTTTTCGTGCGGGTTCTCGCGCGCGGTTTTTGGTCTGCGCAAAAGCACCACGATGACTTCGCTCTTGCTCATACGTTCCTCGATTCTGGAATGAAGGGAATGGCAAGCGCTGATCAGCGGCTGCCGGCACCAGGAACCCGTCCGTCCGAAGAAGACGGGCTCCCGATGGCAATCGCTACCCGGAGGTGGAACCCACAATGAGTTCCGCCTCTGGCAGCTATTCCGCTGATCGCGAAGCGAGTCTTAGTGCTTGATCTCGCGAATCGTGATCTTCGGAATCTTGATGAAGCTTGGCACCTCGAAGGGGATGTACTTCATGCGCTCCCAGTCGATGGGCTTTGCCAGCTCGATCGGCTTGTCGAAGGTCTTGGTGTCGACCTTGTCCTTGCGGACCATCTGCTTCTTCTTCTGGTTGGTCTGGTAGTCGTACTCGTACGGGTGGTCTTCCTCGACGTACTCATCCGTGATGACTTCCTCCTTCACGACCTTGCCGTCACCGTTGAGATGCTGAATCGTGCGAGCGC
Source organism: uncultured Candidatus Obscuribacterales bacterium (assembly GCA_964418155.1). Classification (GTDB taxonomy): domain Bacteria; phylum Cyanobacteriota; class Vampirovibrionia; order Obscuribacterales; family Obscuribacteraceae; genus JADYXR01. The sequence continues at coordinate 1,330 of CAYQKX010000023.1, forward strand.
CACCGTAGCCGAAGGGCTCGGCGATGAACAGCTTGTACGGCATATCGGCACCGGGAGCGAATTCGATCACTCGGTGGTAGCGCTTGGCCTCGCGGTCTTCGTCCTCGGTTGGCAGGCCGTAATCCTTGTCTACGAGGGCATCCAGCTCGAACTTCCACTCGAGGGAATCCTTCGAGACCTGGTTCTCCGAGCGCTTGTACAGCTGCGAGTAGGTCTCGGAACCGAACTTCCGCGGGGCGAGTACGCTGAAGCGCATGTCCTTGGCGTCGAAGCGCCACTCGTATAGCCGCTCCCCGTTGAGATTGAGCAGCGCGACGGAGCCGCCAGTGCCGTCATTGTTGATGTCGTAGGTGTAGCGCACCTTCTCCGTCCCCGGGTAGAAGGTCTCGTAGCGAGTGCTGTAGCTGTACTGATCGACGCCGTGCGACATGTACAGCAGCGTACCGGTCGCCGGGTCGAAGTGCTTCGTGGCCCGCTTCGTCGAGTATTGGTTCTTGTCGAGGTTGGAAAACGTGAGCCGCTGCCCCTTCTCGTTGAAGGTCTCCTCGGTCAAAGGACTGGTGTCCTTGGCGAGCACCTGCTTTTTGCTGACGGTCTTGCCGTCGCCGTGGAATTCGGACACCTCATAGGTGCCGTTGACGGCCCGCTCGCCCCTCTCCTGGAGAGTCTTGTTCTCCCTGTACTTCGAGTGCGAATGGAGCGTCGCCCCGTCCAAGTACACCGACTCACTCCGGATCTGGCGCGCGGTGCGCGAACCGAAGTACTCGACTACGCGAGTCGGGGTGGTGTCAGGCTTGTAGAAGATCTCCTTCTCAGAGCCGTCCGGCAGCGTCGTGACCTCGCTCAAAGGCGTCATCTGGTCATCGCGCAGCTTGATGTCGCGCACGACACCGAGGTCGGCGTCCTTGGCTGCCGGCTGCAGAACCAGGCGGTTCTTGGTCGTATGCGGCAGGGTCTCATCAACCTTCTGTCCCGCACCGTCGCAGCCGACGATGGCGAAGACAGCGGCGCTGAGAATGCCAATCGAAAAACGTGTCCACATGTTGGGATCTCCTGCTGGAGTGAATGATGCTGATGCACTGGTTTGCGCCTCTAGAAAAGACCGCAAGCGATCTGATCGTCGGCGCCGGCTGAGGCAACATTCAGCCGGACTCTAAGGCACCAACAGTGGTGCCTTCTTACAGACGGACGCAGCCAGCGGGTTGTTGTCCGCTATCTGCATACCGTCTGTACATAAGCATTTTGGGTTGAAACACGTTGCGAGAATCGGCGGCAGGTCGAAGTTACCCTCGCTTCCGCGAAGGTTGAATTCGACTAGTCCAGCCATTCCTCGTCGTGGTCGATGTCGGGCTGTGTCGGAGGCGGGATCGGTGGTCCGACAAGGTTACGAACGTCTTCGTACGGAAGCTGCTCGAACATCTTTTCGTCAAAGCTGTCGCGCATCTTCTTTTCGGGTTCGACCGCGACCGATTGAATGCTCGGAATTCGGCTATCCCCGAAGCGCTCGTAGTTGTCTATCCGCTCGACTGTCATGTCGTCTCGCAGAATGAGCACCTTCGTCGACGAGTACTCCTTGTCGAGGTAATCGATTTTGAACAACTTGCCGCCGGTCAGGCTGAATGCGAAGCGCCTGGATACATAACCGGTCGCGCCTATCTCTTCCAGGCGATCGAGCGTGTAATGCTCGTGACCGTCACCTCGCCAGGTTTGCCGATAGGCCTCCTTCGGAGTGCGACCATTGTCTGCGACCGGTCTGACCGATCCAGCGTTGTCTCGATATTTGACCACCGTCATGCCACCATCGCCGTCGAAGCTGCGAAAGTGGTCGACGGAGCCGTCCTCCTTGAAGTAGAGCGCCTCGATCTTGAGCTTGCGGTAGACAACCAGCCTCAAGGTTTGCCCATCGGCTTTGAAGAACTCGATCTCCTCGTACCTGGTTGCCAGTTCTCGAATCGTTTTCGAACGCCGAGATCCGTCATCGCGGAACTCGATGGTCTCCTCGTGCGAGTCGGAGACTTTCTTCGTCAGCGACTTGATCTTGTCGCCCAGCATGACGCGGGCATAGACGAGTTCACCTTCTTTCGAGAATCTCCGCTGCTGAGCCACGGTTTTGCCGTCTAGAGCGTAGTCAAACTGCTCAAAGCTTCCGTCAACAAGACGGCTGCCCTCAGCGAGCTTGGTTCCATCTTTTCGAAAGATGGCAGCCTTGTCGACACGACCGTCAGCCAAAAGTTGGAACGACCGTCTGATGGGACCGAATTGGTTCGGCACTTCAGAGACGCGCTTGTTTCCGCCGCTCTGGTCGGCGTCGACCAGATCCTCCAGGTTCTGAGACTTCACGGACAACGGCGGCCAGCCACCCTCGAGTGGATACCACTCTGTCCGCGAAGCTAGCGTTCCATCCGCTCGGTAGCTCTCCTCGAGCATGCCACCCGCGCGGTAGAACACGGTGATGTTTTTCTTGCTACGAGTTAGAGGCCAATACTCGACCTCCCGGCGCAGCTCCGGGCTTTCCTCTCGAGGCAGGAGCAGCTCAGTGTCGAGCAGCTTGCCGAGAGTCGTGTCCGGCTCACTATTGGACGGGAAGCAGCCGCACATCACCGAGAGAGTGATGCCTGCCACCATCGTCGAAACGAACGTTTTTGCGTTCATTGCAACAAAATCTCCTTCTCGACTGGTGACGAAGTCAAGATATTGCAGGAAAAGAAAAGTGTTGGCAGCTGCGCTTAGCAACTACCAACACTTCAGGAAACACTATAAGAAAGATCATGACGCCATACTTGACGACGTCATGATCTCGAGAATCAAAGCATTAGCTCACCGTGCCGCCACGACAGCCGGTGTTCTTCTTGGACGGATCGCACACGTCCGGGGTCTCGTCGGCGTGGGGCTTCGGCTTAGCGGTAGGCACGTCGAGATCGCTCTCGGTGCCGTCCGTCAGCTCCTCCGACCCATCCCCGAGACCCTGTTCCTCGTCGTCGTAGCGTTGGCGAAGCGTCTCGAGCATCGCCAGCGCGTTCTCTTCGACGATGAGCGTGGCCATGAGCGGAGGGGTACCGCTCTTCACGAGGAGCCAGTAAGCGAGCGAGGCCGCCGAGGCGACGTAAGTGGCGTAGACGTCGCCGATGTCGGTGGGAATCTCGGACGAGCCTGACATCAGGATTTCGGCGAGCCGTACGACCTTCATCTCCCGGCGCTCGGTCCAGTTGATGATGTCGCACGTCGCCAGTCCGCCGAGCGCCGCAAGCGGCGTCCGGATAAGGGCCTTGGCGATCACCGGGGCGAGCAACTTCAGGTCGGCGACCTTGATCCGAATGACCGACTTCGACTTCGGATTGTCGTTGCGCCAGGTGATGTACTCCGGAATCTCACCGACAGCCTGGTCCGCGAGCAACCGGCACTGGTCGGCGTGAGCGTGGAAGCCAATCTCATCGAGAGCGGCGGCCACAATGTACGCCCGAATGTAATCGGGCGGGTGCGGCCAGAACTCGATCGTCTTCTGGTTGTTGTCCAACTTCTGGACGGTGAAGTACGACCCGGTGCGCAACAGGCGCGGGTTGCTGAACACCCCTTCCGGCTTCGAGTTGAAAGCCGAGAAGGTGGTCAGCATGTTGTACAGGTAGGTCGGACCGGACAACAGGACGCCGCCGGAGATGTCGGCATCCACCTCGCCGATGTTGTCGGCGAAGAGCTTGACCATGACGTTGGCGAGCGGCACGTTGGTGCGCTCGATACGCACGAACTTCTCGCTGAGGACGACGTCCCCGCTCTCGATCGAATCGGCTATCGCCTTGGCGACAACGTTGGTAACCTCGTCACCGAGCCCCTCGACGTCGGCGAAGATGTCGTGGCGGAACTCGTGCATGTACAGCACGAGCATCAGGGTGATCATGTTCCGTTCGTCGTGTGGCACTTCGATTGCGTGCGCGCCGATCGGACCGCGGGTGCCCGGCAGCGTTGCCGGACCGTTCTCGCTGAAGCGAGCGACAAAGACGTTGCCGACGTGGAACTTGCTCGTCTTGAGCCGTTCCTTGATCTCGGCTGTGAGCTTGATCGCGGGCTCCATGCCCTCGAACAAGCGGAACGCCTGCTCGACGGCGAAGACGACCGCTTCCAGCTGCTTGTAGTTGCCGGAACGCAACTGGCCGAAGGCGTCAGTCCAGATGCGCAACACACTGATGATGGGCGCGAAGTCGCCGTCGAGCACCTGGATGGCAAGCAGCAGCAAGCGCCCTTCGGATTCGTCAGGGTTCTGGGCGACCAGCACCGAAAGAACCCGAGGCAGCGTCTCGAGGTACAGTCGCCGGAGCTTGTTGAGCTGGTTCTCCAGGCTCAGGATGGCGGGACGGAAGCGGCGCCAGCGCCGTCCAATCATCTGCTTCGCCCACTGCACCTTATCGGTGTGGTCGTCGAAGCGCTCCGCCACGATGGCTTCGTACTTGTCGGCATCCATCCGGAGACGGATGCCTTCAGCCGCCGCAAACAAGGTCGCATCGACGCCCTTCACACGGCGTTGCTGCGACGGTACTGGGTCTGCCGCACGCGGCGGCACAATGCCCTTACTCGGCAGACCCGGCAGAAAACCCTTGAGGGGTCCCTGCGCGCTCTTGGGGGACGCGTCGGACTTGGCCTTCGCGACTCCCTCCTGCATGAGCTCCTCGACGCGTTCGAGACAGCGGGCGACCGCTTCCTTCGCTGTCGGGAAGTTGTAGTTTTCGTCACCGTAGCCAGGGCAAATCACCATGTTGGTGCGGCAGCAGGCCGACCCGGGCTTGTGCTCGGACTTGCGAGCACGCTTCTGGATGTCTAGGACGATCATTGTGAATCGCTCCATTGTTGAAGACGCACGCAGCCGGTGACTTGGCCCGGCTGCGCACCCATAACTTGGCAGCAATTTAGTGTTGCTAATCAACCAATTGACGCAAGCGCCTCGATCACTTGCGTGAGTCGAGAGGCAAGAACATCTGTCGGAGGCAGGCTGCGGTATTCCGGAATGTCGATTCTGAGGACAGAACCAACCGGAGCCGTCAGCGTGACTATCGGGTCACCTTGCTGCAGAGCCTTCTTGAGGCGGTAAGGCGTCACTCCATTGCAATCAATCTCGAACGAGATGATCGACGGCACAGCCGGTCGAGACACCGTCGGACGGAGAATCCTCAGATGAGGCACCTGTTCGAGCGCATCGACGACACGCGCCCGCTGCCTCTCTACGAGAGCAAGTTGCGACAGCCGCCTTGCTTGCAGCGTGTCGCCTTTGCCACGTTGAACGAAGTACATGAAGGCTGCATTGGCGGCGGTTATCTCGGGCAGAGAGACAGCACTCCTCTTCATGATCCAGTCCGGCAGCTCGGCTTCGTAGCGAGGCTCGAACTGGAAGTGCGCGATGACCGGAACCTCTGGGAAGCCTTCCGTGCGCGTCTTCTCGATGAAGAGACGCACCAGCTCCTCTTTCATGACGATAGCCGACGACACCAGGATTCCGCCTAGCGCCTTCGAGGTGCCGTACACGTACGCATCGCAATCCGAAAGCGGATCCTTCATCGCATCGGCGTCGCGGCGAGCCATGCCCTGGACGTCATCGACCACGAAGAAGAGATTATGCCCTGCCGAGCGCATCTCGGCTACGAGGGCGGCCACTTCCTTAACAGGAAGAATCCGCCCGGTCTTGCTGACCGTAGGCAGGAGAATGCAACCAGATGTGGTACCACCACGCGATTGCTCCTCGACCGCCAGACGGATCTGCTCGACAATTTCGTTGTTGTCGTATCTCTGAAGCGAAATCACCTTCTCGGCAAGGCTCACGCCTTCCGGGTAGGGAAGCGCCGGACCAGGCTCGAAGAACACGCTGGTCGCCGGCATGAACATGACGTTCTTCACTTCGAACGGATCATTGCCTTTGAGCGAGTGGATCACGAGCGACCCTTCCTCCGTGGTCGTTATCGTGAACACCTTCTTGACCGGTCCATGCTGACCCCGAAAGTCCGGGTGCCGACCGATATGTGCGAACATTCGCGTGGCAAGAAGGATGGCGGCCGTTCCGGATGACTCCAGAATGACCGGCGTCTGCTCCCCGAGCCCGAGTACCGTCCGCGCCCAGTAGCGGGCGTATCCGGTCTCTTGCAAATAGAGGGTGTTGAGCGCATCTTGGTCAGGCATGAGGCGGCGGATGGCTTCAATCATCTGCTTGGCGGGCACCGCCACATCTGTGGTCGGAGAGGCGATGGTTGCGCCGGCCCACCAGTTTTTCCATTTTTGCCGCCAGGCCACGCCGTGAACCGGCACGGAACGCAGCCCTTCAGCTGGTGGCGCGAAACAACCTGGATCGAATCTCTTCATAATGCCTCCAAATCAGGGGTGAAGCGCCTGCGCGCCAAGTTCCTACTTATGACCCTGCTCGTTCTGGGAGCAGCGATCCGCGAGGAAACACAACCCGATGGTTGTGGCCCACGTTACGAACAGGAGCACGCCTCGTCCGATCGAAATCGAATCGAAGAAGGCCATAGCTGTAACGAAGGTCAAGATGAACGTGACGATAGCCAACGTAGAAACCAGAATGCGACCAGTAGACATGGCATTGCCTCGCGGTATGTTGCGAGGTCCGATGAACCGACAGCTTGACGCGGATTCTGGAGAAGGGCTCCTTCTCAAGAGCGCTTTTCCAGAACCCGCAACCAAAGGACAATAAAAGGGCGGGCTGTCCCAAGCGCTGGAACAGCCCGCCCACGAAACAAACGACCTCAACGACGAATCGGGAGAACGTAACGGCAGACTCTTTTACAAGTCCGCCGTCCGCTCAGCCCGCGCCGATCAGGCCTTCTCGTAGCGACGCAGGATCTCGGTCGAAGCGGTGGCGTCCAGCTGGTGGAACTTGCCTTCCACTACCAGCTTGGCGAGCTTGACCGCCGCCTTGAAGTCCCCGTCGGTCTGACGCGTCCCGAGGATCTCCGACTTGACCTTGCGGCACAGCACGTCGGCCGCCGCCACAGTCGCCTCGTCACCCTTCTTGGACGCGTGCAGCGCGGTGGCGAGAATCACCACCGTCTTCCGGACGTCACCGGAGAGCTCGACCATGCGCTGCTGCCGATCCGCCAGTTTGAGCTGGTAGGTCAGCATCGCGTAGTGGGTCTGGCGCATGAGCCGGCGGAAGTGCTTGAGAGCGAACTTCGCGTGGCCCTTGAGCTCCGGCGCGATCCCGTCGATCGACTGCCAGTCGAAACGGTTGAGCTCGGCGCTCACCGTCCAGAACGCCACCTTGGTGAGAGCCCCACGGGCCTTCCAGGCGTGAACCGGGTTGTACGGCTTGAATCCCTTGATCTTGGCGAAGGGGGCCATGAACTTCATGCCATGGTCCTTCACCAGACCCTTGAACAGAGCCATGTCCAGCACCTCGTTCTCGCCCTCGTAGATCGAGGGGGCGGCGTAGTCGGGGAGGTTATCCCCGACCGGGTGGCCCTTGAGGAAGGCGCGCCCGCCGTGGGTCTTCAGCGCGAGCACCGTGCTCTCGAGCAGAGCATCGGCACCCATCACTTTCGCCACGATGCACTCCAACTCACCGCGGTAGCCCTCATCGAGCAGGGACGAGCCCCAGTCGACCAGAGCGTCGGCGCCGACGATCAGCGAGGCGATGCGAGCGACACGCCGCTGGACAAGCTCGCGCTTGCCAATGGGCTGCCCGTAGGTCTCGCGGAAGTCGGCCCATGGCAACATCCCCTTGAGGAGGTAGCGCATGGTGCCGGAGGCATTGGCGCAGAGCGCCACGCGGCCACGGTTGAGGCCGTGGTAGGCGATGGTGAGACCGTCGCCCAGCGTGGTGACCTTGCCACCCGAGATCACGACCCGAACCTGCGGCAGGAGGAGGTTCTTCACCGGCACCTCGAAGTTGGTGAAGACCATCCCGTAGTTGTGCAGGTGCTGCACAGCGTGGATGCCGTAGCGGTCGAGCTGGAAGTGCTCGTTCTCCACGTCCGGCAGGTCGGCGATCAAGACCGCCGGCCGCCAACGCTCGAGCTCCTCTTCCGCCGTCGCCTTCAGCGCCGCATCGTCGCCGGCCTTGGCGCGGATCTCGTCGACCAGCGCCTGGGGCATGTCCTTGCCCTGAAGCAGAACGACGAGGCCGACGGTCCGCCCGGGCAGCACGTTCGAGATGAACATCTTGCGACCGTTCACCACGAACTTGTCACCCACCTTCACCGCCTTCGTCCGGAGGGCGGTCAGGTCGGAGCCGGCCCACGGCTCGGTCAGGGCGAACGCCGAGAGGCGCTCACCATTCGCGAGCTTCGGCAGGTACTCCTTCTTGAACTCGTCCGAGCCGAACGCTTCGACCGGGTCCACCGCGCCGATGCAGCCGTGGATCGAGGCCATGCCGGCGACGGTGGGGTCGCCTTCCGCCGCCATGCGCGCGAGGAACGGCATGAAGTCGGAGAGCTTCGCCCCCCAACCGCCGAACTCCGGCGCGATGAGAGCGCCCCAGTAACCGACCTTGGCGAGGTCGCCCAGGACCTGATCGGAGACCTTGTTGTCCGAACCAAACAAAGTACCGGACTCCCGGTGACCCTTCACGACCTCGATGGCCTGGTCCATCTTGGCCAGGTAGGCGGTACGCACTTCCGACTCGGAGGTCGGCTTGGCGCGGAAGAGGTCAACAGGGGTCTTACCCGACCAGACAGCCAGGTGAACGGGGCTGTTCACCGTGCGAAACTTGGGATCGAAACCTTCTTCGGCGATGTCGTCGCCGCGGTCGAGCTGACCGACCCGAGCGATTTCGTCCTTACCCTTGCCGGCACCCTTGAGGATTTCTTCGGCGAGGTTATCATCGTGCCCATTGGGCTGCAGCTTTCTGTTGTGACTCATTGCTTTTCCTTGTTACGGCGTGACCGCCGCATGAGAGTCGTCTTGAGAAAGACAGCTGCAGTAATGAATTAAGCTGTAGTAATGGAAGTGGGGGGGCACCGCCAGTAGTGGCACGCCATATCGGACCTACGAACCTCTCTCAAGGGAGATTCATACCGTCGATCCGACTTTGTACGTGCCGCCTTGACGGTGCTTGCCCACCCGAAACATTCTTTGCATCACATCCGGAGCCGATGACGACGGTCGCCATCTCTCCGGGAGGTCCAGCATTAAGCAGTCGAGACTCGCCGGTAAGCCTGTTCGCGTCTAGCTCCACCGGTAAGTTCTCGACTGCAGGTCGGACTCTGCATTAAGCCGCTCACGCCTACTTACGCCGCGAGGACGCCCACCGAAACCCAAGAGCTCTTGAGCAGCTTCTCGAGGTCCGGCGAAATCGTGCGGCAATTCTCCAGCGACTTCAGGGCGAATTCCTTGAAATCAGCCTTGGCACCCACCCGGTTGGCACCACAATTGGTGGCATACCAGATACTGAACGGACGTTCCCAGGCCTTGCCACCAACAGCACGCGCGAACAGGGCGAACGCCTTGTTCGGAATGCCGGAGTTGATGTGCACTCCCTGGTTATCCGACCAGCCGGTATACAGGTCCTTCATGTGTGCCGGTTGCGGGTCCTTTCCCACGCGACTGTCGTCGTACGCGCTGCCCGGGTTGATCATGTCGCGCAGGGCGCGGCCATTGACCTTGGCGCTCCAGAGCCCAGGACCGACTAGCCAGCTGTCCTTGTCGGCGGTCAAGCCGAGCCGGTATTGCCGGCAGAGGACACCGACGACGTCGGAGAAGTGCTCGTTGAGCGCACCGGATTGCCCGTAGTACTCAAGCCCGGAGGTCTTCTCGGTCACGCCGTGCGCCATTTCATGCCCAACCACGTCGTCGATGACGAACGTGTTGAACAGCTCGCCGTCACCGTCACCGTACGTCATCTGGCGACCGTTCCAGAACGCATTATTGTATTTGCGTCCGTAGTGAACGGTGCCAACGAGCGCCATGCCGTTGTCGTCGATCGAGTTGCGCTTGGCAATGTCGAGCAGGAATTTCTTCACGCCGCCGTGGAATTCGTAAGCGTTGTCCACAACGCTGTCACCAGTCGCCGGGTCGCCTTCGAAGCGAGCCTGCTTGCCGGGCAGCGACTGCTTGTTCTGAGCATCGTAGATCTTCCGTTCGCCCGAACCACCGCCGATGAACATGCGGGGGAAGCGACCTTCGAGCTTGATGCCCTTCAGAAAAACATCTTGTGTCATGCCGAGAGTGTCGGCATAGGAGCGATTCAGCGGGTTGCGGCGCGCGAGTTCAACAAGAAGATCGGCGTACACAAACCCTTCGATGTGATGACTCATGAGTTACCTTTCAGTCGAGCGCCCTTACGAGAGGCCACTCGCATATGTCAAGCGTCGAGATTCTGTCAGTGACTGACCTCGGGCTTGTCTGCAGTGAAAGTCTGCAGGTAACTGAGCAACCAAATGCAATGCCGGATGAATTCGCCCTAATCGAAAGCGTCCTCTCTCAACTCAGAATCTGAGCTGAAAGAGAAGCAATGAATTGGGTAAGCGCGAACTCTTAACGATTTCTTCCGCGATGCATAAAGGACTCATGGTTGCAGGAAGAAACTAACTTTCGATCATGAGTATTATCAACAGAGGCGGTATTAATCGTGTATAAGCACTGCATACACAGCTTGCGCAGCCCTGCCGCCTGAAGCAGCTTTAATTCCGCCACTTCACTAACAGCTCGCACAGGTATCGCAGGTGATGCTAGGTTAGCGATGCAAATGTCAAAGCAATCCAGTGCCACCACATGCGATGCTTGACAAGTACGCTGCCAAGAGACCTTTATCAAAAAAGAAAATGAAAACTTAGCTATGTCTTCTTTGTAATCAAGAGGTTCAGATTGTAGGGTGTACCAGCTATGTTTCCTAACTTCTTCTCTATGATAGGCACTTAAAGAAGTACTGCTCTTGCGGATCGCGATGAATGCTTATGCTGTTTTCCACAGTTCGAGCAGACACGCTTTTCCTCGATAGGATCTCTTTACCTGTTGTCCAGACTATCAGTCTCTCGACAACTATCAAGGGCAAGAAGAAGGTTAACACGAGCTTAGTTTTTCAGGACGTTAATCAATAACGCCTGTACTCTCTTATTGAGGATTGAATCCAGAACAAAAGCTGCGCGGTTGACAGCAATTCCTCTGTCGAACCACGCAGGTTGCATGCAGAAAGGGTCACCCCCTAGTAAGAGACTGACGGAGGCAAGAATGTACAAGCCTGATGAACCTAGCACTACCGCTGTTCAGGCCGATTATCGCCTGCCGCACACTGTCATCCCCAGCCGCTACGACCTCACCCTCCGCCCGGACCTGAACGACTTCACCTTCACCGGTGAAGAGACGATCGACGTCGACGTTCGGGAGGCGGTCAGCGAGATCAAGCTCAACAGCAAGAAGCTGGAGATTCAGTCAGCCTATGTCGTCCGACACGACGGCACCAGGCTGAACGGCACGGTCGAGTTCGACGAGACCAACGAGATTGCGACGATCAAATTCAACGGTACCCTCGGGAAAGGCGCGTGGAAACTATACGCCCAGTTCACGGGCGTGCTCTCGGAGAAGCTGAAAGGCTTCTATCGTAGCTTCTGGACCGACGAAAAGGGCGGCAAGCATGCCATTGCTTGCACCCAGTTCGAAGCGACAGACGCGCGAGCGGCTTTCCCATGCTTCGACGAACCCGAGTTCAAGGCCACCTTCAAGGTGGCGCTCGAGGTGGACGAGAATTTGGCCGCGATTTCCAACGGTCGCGTGATCAAGGAAGAGGTGCTGGACGACGGCATTCGGTACGTCAGCGTCAGGGCAACCGATGCCAAACCGGTCAACAAGAAGCGGGTCGAATTCGCCGAAACCATGAAGATGTCCACATACCTCGTGGCCTTCATCGTGGGTGAGTTCCGCTCCTCCCGGCCGGTCAACGTCAACGGCAAGGAAGTTCGAATCTGGTGTGTCCCGGGCAAGGAATCGCTCATGGAGTTCGCGCTCAAGGCGGCCTCCTTCGGGCTCGACTGGTACGAAAAATACTTCGACATCCCCTACCCGGGCGGTGACAAGATCGACCACATCGCCATCCCGGACTTCGCTTCGGGCGCGATGGAAAACTTGGGCTGTATCACCTACCGTGAGACAGCCCTACTGGTCGACGAGAAAACCGCTCCCCACTCCGCCCTCAAGCGCGTGGCCGAAGTGGTGCTCCACGAACTCGCCCACATGTGGTTCGGCGACCTGGTCACCATGGGCTGGTGGAACGGACTCTGGTTGAATGAGTCCTTCGCCACGTTCATGGAAAACCTCTGCCTGCACCACTGGAAGCCTGACTGGCACGTCTGGGAGGAGTTCTCCCTCGGACGCGCTGCCGCGGCACGCCTGGATGCGCTCAAGAGCACCCACCCGATCGAATGTCCGATTCACCACCCTGATGAGATTGACGAGCTGTTCGACCTGATCTCGTACGAGAAGGGTTGCTCGGTTCTCTATCAGATCCACCAGTTCATCGGCAAGGAAGCCTTCCAGAAGGGCATCCGCGCCTACCTGAAGAAGCACGCCTATGGCAACACCGAGACTCACGATCTCTGGGATGCCATGGAGACTGCCTGCCGGGAGATGGGCTCGAAAGTACCCGTGCGTACCATCATGGACGCCTGGGTGTTCACGTCCGGTCACCCGGTTGTCGAGGTAAAGGAAGGGCATGCCGAGGGCTTCGTCGTCCTCAGCCAGAAGCCCTTCAAATTCCTCGCTCAGGAAGCCGCCGAAGCTGGTACGACCTGGCCGATTCCGGTCACCATGAGGGTGGCCAAGAAAGATGGCGGAAGCGAAGAGAAGAAGTTCGTACTGGTTGGTCGCGAAGAGTCCGTGTTCGTCGGTGAAGACTACGACCACGTCGTCGTCAACGCAGGCGGCTCCGGCTTCTACCGCGTGGTCTACTCGCACGGTCTCAATGAGCGGCTGGTGGGCGACGTCGCTCGCTGCCTCTCCGTCGTCGAACGGTTCAACCTGGTCAACGATAGCTGGGCTACGGTGCGGGCGCGGATCACTCCGGTGACCGAGTACCTCGAAGTGGTCAAGCTCTTCGGCGGCGAAGTCGATCCGAATGTCTGGTCGATCGTCTGCGGCTCGCTCAACACTCTGCACAAGCTCGTCTCAGGGTCACACCGGGACGCCTTGCAGCAGGTCGTGCGAGACCTGATCGGACCTGCCGTCACGAAGCTCGGCTGGGACGCGAAGAAAGACGACTCTGTCCAGACCCGCGAGCTGCGCGGAACGCTCATCGGCACCCTCGGCACCATCGGCAACGACAGCGCCACGCAGGCCAAGGCGGTCACGTACTTCGACAACTGGAAGAAGGACAAGAGCACGGTCGACGCCAACGTCGTGCCCGCGCTTGTCGGAATTCTGGCTCACAACGGTGACGAGAAGCGCTACGACGAGTTCGTCCAACTCTCCAAAGATGCGACCACGCCGCAAGACACGCTGCGTTTCATCAACGCACTGGCGCGTTTCCGCGACGCCAAGCTCCTGGAGAAAACGATCGCCAAGTGCCTCTCCGACGAGGTCCGCACTCAGGACGCCCCCTACCTGTTCGCCAACCTGCTCTCCAACGAGGACGCCGGGCCCCACGCCTGGAAGTTCCTCAAAGAGAAGTTTGACGACATGGTTCTGGCATACCCGGAGAACGGCGTAGTCCGCATGTGCGGCGCCGCCGAGCACCTCGACTCCGATGAGTTGGCCGACGAAGTTCGCACGTTCTTCGCCAGTCGCAAGGTCAAGTCCGGTGAAATGGCGGTCGCTCAGATGCTCGAGCAGCTCGCCATCAACCAGAAGCTCCGCCAGGAGCAGGCTGCACCGCTGATGGTGCACCTCCTGCCGCAAGCGGCAGCGAAGGACGCCAAGCAGGAAGCGACTGTCAAGTCGTAGGTTTCAGACGCTGAGTCGGAGGATCCGGCCAAGGCGTTTTTTGGGGAGGGCGGCCGTTCTGGCCGCCCTCCCTTCTTGCAAAGAAGAGTAAGATTGACTCAACCCCTCCCAAAGGGTGCTCTTCGCCTAGACGAGGTCCCATGCCGGTCCAATTGCAAGCCGCTCCAGCAGCCAACAACACCAGCACGCAGAAGTCGTTCCGACTGCCGTCGAACGTCACCCCCAGGCGCTACACCATCACCCTGGCGCCAGACCTGCAGAGCTTCCACGTCGATGGTAGTGAAATCATCGAAATCGTGGTCGGAGAAGCAACCGACCGGATCGTACTCAACGCTGTCGACATCAACTTCAAAGAAGTGATGGTCGAGCACTCAGACGGCACGACTCTAGTCGGCACGGTGGTCGAAGACCCGGAGACGGAGCTCGCCACCATCTCATTCGATGGTGTGATTGGCGCTGGCCAATGGTCCTTGCACATCAGCTTCCGCTCCGAGCTGTCCGAGAAATTGCGCGGATTCTACCGCAGTTTTCACACAACCAAAGACGGCGAGCGCAAGACGATAGCGTCGACGCACTTCGAGCCTACGCACGCGAGACGCGCTTTCCCGTGCTTCGACGAACCGGAGTTCAAAGCGACCTTCAAGGTCTTCCTCGAAGTAGAAGAGCGCCTCACCGCGCTCTCGAACGGCAAGCAGATCTCCTCCGAAAGCCTGCCCGCAAAAGGAACCGAACAAGCCCGAAAACGCGTCGAATTTGCTGAGACCATGCTGCTCTCCACGTACCTCGTGGCGTTCGTGGTCGGCGAGTTCGAACATTCGAGAACGGTCAAGGTCAACGGCACCGAGATTCGCGTCTTCTGCGTGCCGGGAAAACTGCATCTGACCGAATTCGCCCTTCAGTGCGCGGTCTTCGCGACCGACTTCTATGAGCGCTACTTCGAGCTGCCCTACCCGGGCGAAAAAATCGACCATGTCGCCATACCCAACTTCCCGATAGGCGCAATGGAGAACCTGGGGCTCATCACCTTCCGTGAAACAGCCCTACTGGTTGACGAGACGATCTCATCGCATATCGGGTTGGCACGAGTGGCTGAAATCGTCATGCACGAACTGGCTCATATGTGGTTCGGCGACCTCGTGACCATGTCATGGTGGAACGGACTCTGGCTCAAAGAGTCGTTCGCTACCTTCATGGCCAATGTCGCACTTGATGATTACAAGCCGGAATGGCTGGTGTGGAACGATTTCGCCGTCGCTCGCGCGAGCGCTCTCGAAACCGACTCTCTCAGAAGCACGCATGCAATCGAGAATCCGGTCAACCACCCCGATGAAGCGACAGAGATGTTCGACGTGATCAGCTACCAAAAAGGCTGTTCCGTCCTATATCAGCTTCATCAGTTCATCGGCAAGGAGGCATTCCGACTCGGCTGCAGTCGATATCTCAAGGCGCATGCATTCGGTAATACCGAGACGTTCCATCTATGGGACGCGCTTGAGCAAGCAGCATTCGACTCCGGACTCCAGGTTCCCGTGCGCCGGATCATGGATGTGTGGGTATTCCAACCGGGGCACCCGGTCATTCGCGTCGAGCCAAGCGCCCAATCCGGCTGCATAGAGCTGAGTCAGACCAAGTTCTGCATGTCCGAAGACCAACCGTCCAACGAGCTCTGGCCGATACCCGTCTCTATCCGCGTCAACCGCGGCGATTGGGAAGAGACGAAAAAACTGGTCCTGGACAGCCCAACAACCACAGTCTATGTCGGCGAGGACGCGCGAAGGTCCATCGTCAACGTCGATGGTGCAGGGTTTTTCCGGGTCCTGTATAACGAAGATCTCCTCGAGGAAATCACCGACCACCTCGACACGCTCACTCCGGTGGAGCGCTTCAACCTGATCAACGACGGCTGGTCTGCAGTCAGAGCAGGTATGATGCCAGGGTCAAAGTATCTGCAACTACTCGAGCGCTTCAGGGACGACACGAGCACAGCCGTGTGGCAGGTGGTGAGCGAATCGCTTCTGCACCTCAACTCACTACTCGACAAAGAAGACAAACCTCTGATGCAGGCGTTGGTCAAGAAGATCTGCGCAGCCAACCTGGCCAGGCTCGGTCTGGAACCGCAAGCCCCGGGTCAGGAATCGCTCGAGTCGCGGAAATTGCGCGCCGTCGTGGTGCGATTGATGGGCGTAGTGGCCGAAGACGACCTGGTCAAAGCCAGGGTTCGAACTTTGTATGATGCCTGGCTCCAAGATTGCTCGACAGTAGACGCAGAGCTCGTGCCGGCTCTCATACAGGTTGTCGCGTTCGATGGAGACGAGGCGCTCTACGGCGACTTTGTCAGAATGTCTAAGACAGCGACGACACCGCAGGATACAATCAGATTCCTGCACGCCCTGGCACGCTTCCGTCGACCAGATCTGGTCGTGAAGACAGCTTCAATGTGCCTATCACCTGATGTCAGGTCGCAGGACGCTCCGCACCTGTTTGCCACACTGCTCCGTAACCCGGACGCATCGCCAATAGCATGGGATTTCGTCAAGGCCAACTTTGACACCATGAAGCTCAGCTTCCCGGAATTGGCCATGCACAAACTGCTAGAGGCTCTCAGTGTACTGGACACACCCGAACTGGAAAGCGACGTACGCAAGTTCTTCGCACACCACCGAGTGAAAGCCGGCGAGACTACGGTAAAGCAGATGCTCGAGCAACTGAGGATCAACGTCAGGTTGCGACAGAAAGAAAAAGCCGCTTTGAAAGCGGCTATCACAGGTTGAGGAATAAGACGGGACCGACGAGACTCGAACTCGCGACCTCCTGCGTGACAGGCAGGCGCTCTAACCAACTGAGCTACGATCCCTCAACTCGCGGTAAAGCAGTATAGCACAATCGATCCGCCGAACCGCTTGCCTCCCCGATAAGCTTGTTTACAAACGCTCGCAGCAGAGACCAGGAGCGCATCTCAACAGGCGCGCCTGGTTGAACGCCCGGGTTCACTATCCGAAGATTCCCATCAGGAGAGCGTTTCTGTCGTGGTTATTGCAAACATAAAACTGAAACGTGAGCAGATAACCTCGACAAAAACGCTCTCCTTTGACGGTCCTGAATGGTCGAAACCAAACAGGGAATTGTCATGCGTTTTGCTTAAGCGACCAGGCGGTAGCCATTCACAGCGGCACACCTCTGGTCGTCATCTTCTTGCAACTAACGGCTGAAGCCGTGAGAATGCACACAAGGACCTGGTCCCATGTTCACAACGGTAATGATAGGGCTGCTCGTCGTAGCAGCCGTCGCCATCTTCTTCTCGCTCCGAAAGGATCTGCGCTCGAGTCCGGTGCCGGTAACGGCCGGCCCGCCCAGCAAGCCGGTCGAGGAGATGAGCGGAGACGCTTTCCACAAGCTGGTCAATAACACACCCAACCCGGTGGTTGTCCTCTTCCACTCGCCAAGCTGCCCGGCCTGCCAACAGCAGAAGCCGCACTTCCAGGCGACGGCAGACAGCTTCGGTCAGGGGGTGACCTTCATCACCATCGACGTCAGCGTGCCGACCAACAAGCCGGCCGCCCGTCGACTGGGGATCAAGCGGATCCCGATGATCTTCGTTTTCCGCGACAGCTCCGAAAAGCCGCTCGCTTCCAACCTTGGAGTGATGAACTCGAAGGAGCTCACCACGTTCATCAAGAACGCGATCAAGTAACGACGGCAAGATTCGGTCGAGCACCGCGGAGCGGAACTCAATCGCTACACGGTCGCTCGACCGACATCCTGTTCTCACACCGATTGGCCAGGGCGTCCTGAAAACGCCCGCCCGCCAAAAGTCACGAGACGGGCGACGCATGCTGTCGCTCGTCTTCGCATTCACAGAGTGAGTCGCTTGGTGACTCACATCGCAGTATGAGGGGCGCTTCGCTAGGCGCCCGGCGCATGAGCGTATGAACACGACATGTGCGCTATGCGCTAGGCGGTTCGCGAACCGCCCCTTGCTCCCCGTGCGCCTCGTGCGCACTTTTCACAGGCCCCGCGAGCCTGTCCTTAACAATCAGTGAGTCGGTTCCGGTGTGCTACCAACAGTGGTGGCACCCGCTGCGACTCTTTACTGGGAAGAGCAGGACTCGCTCCTGTTTCCTCTCCCGAAACACAAGGACTTCCAACATGTTTCGTACAGTCAACTTCTGGTTCTGGACGATCCTGACTTTCGTGGTCGGCATGTTGTCTGGCCTCTACGGCTGGCACATCGGCGGCAACCCCGCGGCCTTCGCCTTCACCGTCGGCGGCGTTCTCGCCGTCATCGGCCTGCACGACCTCAATAAGCACCGGCACTCTCTGCTCGCCGGCACGTTGTTCTTTGCCACCATCGGTTGGTACCTCGGTGGCATGCAGGTAGCCGTACTCACGGTCCTGCTCGTCTTCCCACTCCAGCTGATGATCTGGGAGTTCTCACTGAAGAAGTCCATCATCCTGCCTGCACTCCTGCTCGGCGCAGGTGTCGCGTGGTGGCTCGGATGGCACTACGACGGGCCGGTCACCGGACTAGTCGCAGCGGTGATCACCTTCCTCGCCATGATCGGCATCGAAGACGGGCTTCTGCAGCGCAAGCACGCAGTTCGCCGCAACTTCCCGATCCTGGGCTGGTGCCGATACGGCTTCGAGCTCATTGGTGATGAGCTGCGTCAATACTGGTTCATGGGCGACACGGAAGAACGTCCGTACGACCGTGAAACGCGCCGATTCATCTACCGCAGCGCCAAGGGGATGAACAACAACCTCGGCTTCGGTACCAGCCGCGACTACCGGGCGGTCGGCGAGATCCACATCCTGCCGACCAACTTCCCGGTGTCCGAGCGTATGCATCGGGGCAACCGGCTCCAGCCGATCGTCATCGGCAAGCGCCGCCGCACTCCGTACCACTGCCCGTGGCCGATCAACATCGCTCACATGAGCTGGGGGGCGTTGTCGGAAGAGGCCGTCATGGCTCTGGCTTCCGGTGCGAAACTCGCCAATATCCACATGGGTACGGGCGAAGGCGGTCTCACGCCCTTCCACCTGGACGGCGTCGTGAAGCGGATCCCGTTCGGCCAGTGGGTCAGGTACTACAAGCAGCTGCTCAAGTACAAGTTCAACTTCTTCGGCATCTTCGGGAAGCTGGAGAAGCCGGCCGTGCCGCAAGGCGAAGTGGTCGGTGGCGGCCGGATCGTGCTCGAAATCGGTCCTGCCAAGTTCGGTTTCCGTAAGCTGCTCAAGGACGCCTTCCGCTCGATCGGCGTCGACTTCAACCCGCACAAGGTTGACCTCGACGACCTGAAGCGCCTCGCCAAGCACTACTACCTCAACGGTCTGGACATCGACATGCTGCGCGAGCTCGCCGAAAAGGACGAGCTCGTGGCGCTCGACTTCGAAAAGGTCAAGCGCGTCATGGAGAACCCCCAGATCGTCATGGGTATGCTGAAGCTGGCTCAGGGAGCCAAGCCGGGTCAGGGTGGCAAGCTGCCCAAGGAAAAAATCACGCCGAAGCTCGCTCTCTGGCGCGGTGTTCCGGAAGGCAAGGACTGCTACAGCCCCAACGCCTGGGACGAGTTCAAGGATCCCGAGACGCTGTTCATGATCGTGCGCATGCTTCAGGACCTCACCGGCAAGCCGTGGGGTATCAAGATCGTCGCCGGTCAGACGGACGAAATCCACCAGATGGCCAAGCTCTGCAAGGAAGCCGGCGACGGTCCCGACTTCATCGTCATGGACGGTGGCGAAGGTGGTACCGGCGCTGCTCCCGTGGATCTCGCCGACCACGTCGGTCTGCCGATCCTGCACGCCATTCCGGAAGTCGACAACATCTTGCGTGAGCATAAGGTTCGCGACGGGGTTGTGTTGATCGCTGCCGGTAAGATGGCCAAGGCTTCCGACGTGGCGATTGCCATCGCCCTCGGTGCCGACATGGTCGAAATCGGTCGCGCCAACATGATCGCGGAAGGCTGCATCATGGCGAAGCGTTGCCATACCAACGGCTGCCCGGTTGGTGTCGCTACTCAGGACCCGCGCCTCCGGCGTGGTCTCGACCCCGAGGACAAGTACGTCAAGGTCGCTAACTACAACATGGTGTTGCAGCGCGGTCTGTTGACGATCCTCAAGGCCGCCGGGGTGAAGACGCCTTGGGAGCTGACGCGCCACCACATCAAGGTGGTCGTCTCGCCAATGAAGGAGCTGTACATGGACGACCCGTCGCTCCACCCGTACACGGACGGCTCCAACGGTAAGCGCAACCCGGTCCTCGGCGAATGCCCGCCGGACGACCCGGAGCACAACGATCGGATGGGGCCGAAGCTCATCCAGCTCGAAGTTCGGAAGCACTAACGGCTGAGTGCACGCGACGGCCAGGATACTTCGGGATCCTGGCCGCAAGCGTTCGGACCTAGTGCTCGTCATGTGACTTGAATGAAGCAACAAACCCGAGAGAGGCGACAGCGACAGGTGGCAATGTACCTGTCGCCCGCCGCTTCTCTCTACTGACAGCCGCGCAAGCGGATCGTCAGAAACTCTTTGCCGAGGTGCGACCGTCGTCGAGAATATACGGTTCGCACCTCGTGCAAGAGGAAAGTTGGACACGATGAACATCGACTTCAAATTCCTCCTGCGAACCGGTCTCGTGGTGATTGTGATAATCGCAATCTATCTCGGAATCGGATACTTCCTCACAGGGTTGGTGAGTCTGGATCAGTTGCTGGAGCTGGTAAAAAGTTCCGGTCCCTGGGCTCCCCTCGTATTCATCGCCCTCTTCGTCTGCATCCCCGGAGTTCCAACTTCCGGTCTTGCCATCGCCAGTGGTGCCCTATTCGGATTGTGGTGGGGTCTCCTCTACACAATGATCGGCGCCAGTCTTGCGATGATAATGCCGTTCTGGTTAGCACGACTCTTGGGTCGAAAGCCTCTGGAAAAACTGCTCTCCCGCATTGGCGGCAAACTGGAAGGCAATGTCGAGATGTTTCAGCTGAGCGTGGAGAAACACGGCTGGCGCTACGTAGCGTTCTGCCGCCTGATCCCCTTGTTTCCATTCTCGTTGCTGAACATGGTCTTCGGGCTCACCAGAATCAACTTCTGGACGTACCTGGTGACCAGCATCATCTTCATATTGCCGGTCAAGTTTGTCTTCGTCTACATCGGCTACGCCGGCGTCCAGGCTATCGACGGAGGTGGCTTCTGGCTCTACTTCCGCATATTCCTGGCATTCGGCGGATTGATCCTGCTTGCTTTTCTGCCACAGATCATCCGGTTCGTAAAAGCGAGGTTCGGCAAGAAGTGAGGTAGCTATGACAGTTGCTCGCCTCTAATTCGAGCCACCCGCGGTACCGCCCCTGGTACCAACTCTCGTCGGAATGACGACGAGACGCAACCTCCGCTTACGCGATAGCGCACTGGGGTGCGCGTTCGTTCAGAACGTCGGAAGGTAACAAGGGGTGATTCGTCGCACGTTGCACGAAGCCCTGCACCTCGCCAAGCCTCAATGCCTCAGGCAATCGAAGGGCTCTGGTGGGTTTGCCTCAAGACATCGCCCAATGAAAGGAACGATCAGATGAAATTCCTCAAGAATGCTTTCACGAGCAAGCTGGCCGATCACTTCGGCCTCAAGGAAGGCGACAAGCTCTCCGGGACCGGTTGCTCCAAGCTGACCTACCAGGTCATCGCGATTTTGTTCGCCACCGGCATCGTGCTGTTCACCGGGGTCAACGCGGTCGCATCGGTCAGCATCGTGGTCAAGGCCATCGTTACCGTCATCACCTTAATCGGCATCTTCGCCGGAGTCAAGGTGCTGATGGGCGCGGGCGACACCGTCGTCAAGCGCGCCACCGGCTCGGTCAAGAACAAATTCCTCAAGCCACTCGTCACATTCGGCGCCCTGATGGGCAGCCTGGTCGTGATCATGGCGTGGCCGGCCTGCTTCCTGTTCGTGCTCTCCAAGATGCTCCCGAGCTCCGTCGGCTTCGCCGGATGGGACAGCGCTCTGACCTCGGGCTTCGCCGTTCTGGCTGCCGACACTCTGCTGGCAGGACTGACCGGCGTGTCGCTCCTCTCCGGAAAGCGCAATTCGGTCTGGAAGCTGGTCGACGTCAAGACCGAAACGGAGAAGACCGTCGAAGAGCCGAAGACCGACGACTCGACGGACGCCGCCAAAAGCGCCGCCGCCATCATCACCGGCGCCACCACCGGCGAGGCGGAAAACAAGCTGAAGGGCGACGAATCGGCGACCTCCGGTCCGACGGACGAAGCACCAAAGACGACCGACGAGGGTTCGTCCGACAAGAAGTGACATACGTTGCTTGCCTGAGGGACGGGCATTGTAGCCCGTCCCTCGTGGTGCACATCGCCACGTCACAAGGATTGAGCGACTCCGCATAGCCTCGTCATCCGTCGTTCGCTTCAAGGAGCAGCTCATAACAGCTGTTCGACTTCCCCTCCCCCAACCCTGCACGCGCCTCGAGAGGGCGCTGCAAAACTCTTTCACGAGGCAACAAATGGCCAGATTCGCCATCACGATGCTCTGGGGCGCTATGTCCGCCTTCATCATCTTCGCAGCTTCCGACAAGATTCTGATCAACATCTGGTCGGGCGTCGTTCTGGCCCTGGTTCTGGGCCTGTCGCTGTACTTCGCGGACACGATCGGAGCTCCGATCCGCGGGAAGGTCAAGGAGAAGAGCCTCATCACCCGCGCCTCGACATGGATACTCCTGTACGAAGGCATTCCGGCGGGCATCATCTTCGCGATCTCGCTCACGGGGCTATTCTTCCTACCAGCAGGACCGCTCTCGGCCTTGGCGATGTGCTTGCCAATCTCGCTCATCACATTGCGAGACTACCTGGACCTGAGCTGGCTGTCCTACTGAAGTAAACGCGCTCCGTTGGCAACTTCTAGCGAAAGTTGACTAACGTTGCGCAGAGCGAAGTGACAACGAAACCCTCGTTGCATCACTTTGCTCTTTTCGGCACACTTACTACCCTTTGTCGTAACTCGCCCTCGAAAATCGAAAGTCGAAACTGAGTGGGGCCCAGAACTTGTCTGGACCCCATTTTCGCTGCTATTGGCGCTCTTTTTGCGCCAGCCTTCGCTATTCCTCCTGTACGAATGCGCTCAGATCGATCCACTCACTGAGCACCACCAGCGATATCGGTAGGCACATCAAGTAGGCCGTGATCAGACCCGAGGAGAGGGCGAAGAGACCGAACCATGCGAACAGGAGGATGGCACCCGCTGGCAGTTGCTCGTAGAGAAGAAACCAAACGAGAAACCGATCGAGCGCCTTCCTATGCTTGACGTGCTTCCTCACGCGACTGGAGAAGTACGACGTCAAGCCCATCAGCAAAGCCAGGACTCCAATCGAGTACAACCCGTGGAACAGCGCGTCGTTCGCACAGTACACCACTAGAGCGGAAACACAACCCCACAGCATGGAGATCAGGAAATGAAACATGACCTTCGTCCTTTCACAGTTAGCAGGTAGTCGAATGTGTCTGTCCGACTTTGGACAAAGACACCAGTCAACGGTATTCGAGAGCTACGGGCGTAGTTGTGACGCTGTCGAATAAAGACTCTTGTCCATGCAGCTCACGTGGACACAAAAACCAGTCGGCGTATTCGAGAGCAACGGGCGAGAACTGAACTCCTACGAATACAGAATTTCTATCCTCAAACCCCACAAGCACAGGTCATGTAATCTCCTTTCCGCAGGTATCCCAAACGGGACAATAGGAAGGCTCCAGCTTACAGATTCACCTGCCGTCCTGTAAGAGGTCGACAATCATACATCGACGCCGAGAGCCTGAACGCAGCGCTGCAGTTCGATCGCGCCGCGGTTTATGCTCTCAAGATCATGGGGGCATGAATCTACCAGGAACAGAAGACTGTTTAGCGCTCTCGCGGCGCTCACCATGATATCCATCTGGAGGACCGATTTATCACCCTTCAACGAGCGCAACATTGCCAACAACTCTTTCAAAGAGATCCGCGCCCACTGCAGCCAGACATGTCCCAGAGCTTTGAACAACGCGTGGTGCATGCTTCCACCGCCATTGGCGTACCAGAAGGATTGCCGGTATGCGTCACGAATAAGTATGGCCGCTTCCTTTTGGGGTGTTTTACGTGCAAAGAACAGCAAGAACTCCTGGAGTTGGACAAAGGAATCCTCTGTGGCAAACATCCGAGTGCTACCACCAATGGTGACTACTCAATTCAATCCATACGTCTGTCTTCTGCGCCTGCCTTCTCTAAAGCCATACACTGATGTTTCGAATCTACAGAATTAACTCTCTTTCTACAAGCCAAAACTCCACTACTCCTCGACGTCAATCGCGGATAAAACGGACAGTCTCAGGGTTACGCTAATCCGAAGGTTCGGGATTTGTAAATCGCATAAATACAAGAACCGAAATCATAAAATCACCTTTTCGTCCGTCGTTCATGATTTTCGCAAATGCTGTTTTCGCACTCTATCGATTGATTACATACATCAGCCCCAATTCGAACAGCAATAAAAAGAACGGTTCTACATACCGTAGTAGGTTCTCAAAAGACAAAAGGTCGAAAAAGGTCATTGTTGGACGTGGCGACTCGCTCTCTGGAGCCGTCTTGCAGAGCATGTTGTGCCGCTGGTCCTCAGCGAAGCAGCCTCGAAACGTCCGCAAGTGAACGCTACAAAAAAAGCAATGCGCGGATATGAACTGCACTTCTATAATCTGTTCAGTGCGCATGGAAAACCATATCAGTCTATAATCCAATTGGACTCTCGTATCCGGAATCAAGATAAATCTGGACGTGAAAGAGGCAGACTATGGCAGATCCGCTCGAACCAAAAGAGAGTGTCGCCTCTTCTAGAGAGCATATCGATCTGGTCGTATCCGATTTACATGCCAACAGCGGAACTAGTCCGTCGAGCCCTTCCACCGATGACTCGGAAGAAATAGATGCGCTGATCGGCACGACAATCGCCGACAAATACGAAATCAACGCCTTCGTCGGACGAGGCGGCATGGGCGCCGTTTACCGTGCCACGCACATCGAGCTTAATAGAGTTGTTGCTGTGAAGGTATTGCACAAGCACCTCTTGAGTCACCAGGGCATCTCAGAACGTTTTCGTCTTTCGGCTCAGGCCGCACACGCACTGAGACACGCAAATCTGGTCTCCGTGACAGACTTCGGCTTTACCACTGAAGGTCAGTTCTATTTGACCATGGATTACATCAGCGGTGAAACATTGGCCGACCGCATTCGCAGAGAGCGCGAGCTTTCGGTCGATAGTTTCTTCAAGATATTCAGCCAGGTTTTATCAGGTCTACGATTTTGCCATCAAAAAGGCATCGTTCATCGGGACATAAAACCAAGCAATATCTTGCTCACAGACAGGGAGATTAGAGCCGACAGCGTAAAACTTGTAGACTTCGGTATCGCAAAGGTGCTGCCGGACGCCGAATCTTCCATCGATCACCTGACTCAAACCGGAGAACTCTTAGGAAGCCCACTCTATATGAGTCCCGAACAGTGCCGGGGTGACGAGATAGACGAGCGCACAGATCTCTACTCACTCGGCTGCGTCATGTACGAGGCACTGAGCGGCAAGCCGCCCTATCAAGGCAAAAGCGCTATTCAGACCTTGATGATGCAATGTTCAGAACCAGCACCAACACTGCCGGATGGCACAGCCGAAGACCAGCATCTCACCGAACAGCTCGATGCGTTTATCAAAAAAGCTTTGCGAAAGAGCCCTGCCGATCGATTCAATGGATCGGAAGAGATGGAATCTGCTTTAGCCAGTATTCAGCGATTTCTGCACCTGCCGAAGATCGCGCGACATCGACTCACCTCGCCGCAAGCACCCGGTACAGATCAACCGCTCAAGGGTCAGACACCCAAACAGTCAAACAACCGCGCTGTAATGCTGGCTACAGGACTGGGTCTCGCTGGTTTGCTACTCTACATCGGCTCCGGCTCCATCCATTTTGGAACGGAACAACCGGCTCTTCTTCCGACAAGCTCGACTCCACAAGAACACGCGTTAGACAGCATCAAATTGGGTGTGGTTGAGCGCTCGGAAGGAAATCTTACGGGTTCGAATTCGCGCTTGAACAAAGCGCTTATTCTCGCCGATGCCGCATTCGGAAAGGATAGTAAGCAATACATCACGGCGCTGAAAGAGCTAGCATCAACAGAGATCGCACTAGCTCAGAATCAACCACAGGAGCGTGATTTGAGATATGCCAACGCCGAGCAACATCTTCTGGCGACAATGAAATTGATCGGTCACGTAACTAGCAAGGCGCAAGTAAAGGACGAGGATTTATCAGAGCTCAAACTATTAGAAGCGAACACAACCTTTCATCTCGCCGATCTGTATACCAAACGCGGCTTGTTGAGCCAGGCTGGACCCTGGTATTCCACGGGCTTCACTTTGATAGGTACTGATCAACCAGGAGAAGAAGCTTACGAAGAGTACTTCAGAAGTTACGCAGATTTTCTCTGGGCAGCCGGCAACTATCGAGAAGCCGCAGCACTAGAAGTTAAATTGGCACTAGGAGCAGGCGAAGCGTCTCAACAGATTGAATTGCCGGCGCGGCCGTTGTCTGGCGACTGGATTGCAGATGACAATTTTTCGCTTCGGTTGAATGACAACAGTGGCACAGTAAGCGGTTCTCATCACGTAATTGCAAAACACGGCAAGCGTATAGACGGACAACTCGATAACAGCAAGCCGACTATTACTGCCACCATCAGCAATGGCATGTGCACGGGGACGGTGCAAAGTACATTCGGGCTGAAATCCAAGTTCACACTGGTCCCAGTCGGCAATCTACTCGTGTGGAAGATCGTAGGAAGTGAAAATGAGGGAGAAAGTTTTCTACCTACGCAAGCAATATTGAGACAATCTACCGCCGCCTTTGTCAAACAACCTTGACTTCAAAAGCGTGATACCAATGTTCTATAGACGGCTCTGCCAGTCCTTCAACGACACTGTTCCGAACCTGAGAATCTCGGACAAACGCTCCCCCAGGCACACCTCGAGCGCCTGAGAGTAAACCAAACTGTCTAGCAGAATGGTGTTAGCGAGGACTTGGTATGACATCGATGCTTTTGTTCTGACTGACTTGCCATCGCTGGTCGACGTAGAACTGCCGGCCTCGGTGAAACTTCTGAGTGTTAACGGTTGAACCAATGCGTCTGAATTCAAACTCGGTTCTATGAAGGTGCGGGTCACTTAATGTAGAGCTTTGAGCAAATTAGCAAGCATGCTCAGTGGGGCAGCTGGCGATAAGGACGTTCAGAGCGATGCTCGTCGGCTTTCGCCGACCGTCCTCCTCCTCTTTGTCTATACTACCTCTTGTCGTATTTCAATCAAACACGCAAATGGTCCGTGGTGGACGTGTCTACCGGCTCCTTTAGGCAGTTTACGAACTACTTTCCTTCAGAGTGTCCGTCAAGTGCAAATTGCTTCCAAAGAGTAAGGCGCCGATGGCATCCCTTAGCCACTCATGCGCTTTTTGGCATGGTGGTCGAGGATGCTCATCGGCGCCTATTGCTCGGGACTGTTCAGTTTTCCCTGGTCAGACTAAGCAATTACTGAACCAGTCCCGCCAAATCAATCCTTCTTCGGCATGCGCATCGGCAGCCACGTGCGGCCTTTAGTCGGAACGTCACCGGTCAATGTTGCGGCACCGAATCCGATGGCAACCACGACCAGCGCTGTCAGCGGCCCCGTGGTCACAACCAGCGAGGAAAACAGCAGTGAGGAAAGGCATACGCCGGACCATGCTCCGAAGAAGAAGCACAGATACTGGATTACCCTCCCGGTCTGCATCAGACCGAACACCCCTCGAATCAGAATCGTGCTCACCAGCCCCAGGAATAGTCCGAGGAAACCGATCAGGGCAGCAGACAGCACGCCGGACAGGATGGTGCCGGCGGTCACGCCGATTCCGACGAACATCGTAATCAAAGCGGCTACGACGAAGTAGCCCATCATCTTGAGGAAGTGACGACTTGCGAATGCGTGGCGCATAGAATTGCTCTCGTTGTTTTGTTCTTCGACCTCTGCATAAATCGCACTACACCAACGGGCAGCAACGACGAATGGAAATCGCCGTTGTGAAATTTTTTTCTCTTCAACTCGCATCGAGACGAGCGCGTCTCAATGGTGCGCGTTCGGAAGCGCGTCGAGGTTGGCGCCGTCCAGCTTGACCGTACTGGCAACAAGTTGCGCGATCCGACCAGTCACGGCCGCGTCGCTAATGACACCTTCCGCGAACGAACTGTCGTCCGCGTAAACGAAACGGGGCACGATCAAGCAGCGAAAATCGAGCATAAGACTGTTCGCCAAGCCCATGATGGACATATAGCTCGACCGACCGCCTGCAGCACACAAGAATCCGACGGTCTTCTCTTTCCAGGCATCACCAGTCAACTCGACGAGATTCTTGGCGGCGCTGCCACAATCGTAGTTGTAAATCGGAACGCCCACCAAGATGCTGGTCGCCCGCTGGATCCGCTTCCTGACCTTAGCGACAGCCGGTCGGGAGTAGACTGTGCTTCCATCGCACAGGGGCAGACGCAGCTTGCGCAAATCCAGGAAATCAACGTCGCGACCACCGCCAGTGAGCTGCTTCTCCGCTTCACGCGCCAGAAGGTAGCTCTTGCTGTTGGGGTTGAGGCTGGTGCTAATCACGAGATAGGACATCAGGGTCTCCTTCAAAGGTGCCGTCATACAACTATTTGCTTCGCGAAGCAACTTACGAGCTGAGTTAAACGATGTGTCTTGGTTTTACGACTCTCTGAACAAAAACTGGGGGAAACAAGCACTAGCAGTTTAATCCATAAGACAGCTTTGAATATTGCACCATCAACAAAACAGTTAATCCAAGGCTAACTACCGTACTAGTGAGACTGCAGGAGGTTCTCCATCAGTTATCGCCGCCAGTATTACCACCGATTAATCATCACCCACGTGGCGATGCTAGCGGACCACCTGAAAACCAATATGGATTTAGCACCTGTGTCGAGAGCAACAGCGACAGTTCCCGCCCTCTCAGCACAGCTCTTGCCATATCATTGCCTGACAGAAATCCGTGGGTAACGAGAAGTATGAACGACGCGAACCATCGGCGCTAGCTCGCAAATGGTTAGCCTCTTCTCTGACCTGGCGAGCTTTTCTCGACCTCAAGAATATTCGACTTTACTGATATTAAAGACTCTACGGTAACGCCACCGTAAATGGTGTTATAAAAGTACTCGCGCGAGCTCGGAACCACGAGAGACGAACTAACCAAGCCCGTCTCCGATGGTACTATGTGCATTTTCACATTCACTAAGGGTGGTGCACTGCATAGGCACACCGTTGAATTCCACCAATTAGATTTTTCAATCTCACTACCGCCAACATTTTGATTCGCCTGGACGCACTAATCAACGGCATTTTGCTCACGATAGTGCATTACACGTTCTTGGCACCGCGGTCTCTAATTCCTGATGCCAAATTCCGAATAAGCGATATTGATCTAATTCATCCACCAACTACGAGAAGACCTGAAAACCTCAATATAGAGGCGTTTTCAGAGATAAAGCGGCTGTAACAAAAGAAGCAATTGTCTTGTGATTTCCTATCATGTTCGGGCACTCTGAGATGTCCATTTTTAGCTATCCAGGCAGGAAATTCCGCGACCACCACAACGCTTTCGACGATTGAAGCCAGGTTTGCAACCCAAGGGATTGGGTCGTTGTGAGTGTCGTAGGTCTTGCCCTGGAGGCGATTACTCCTTACGGAGCATCTCATGCAGATGAGGTTACCGAAAGCCGCGATCCTCGCCATGCTCGTCATCGCGTGCCTGAAGCCCAGCACCATGGCGCAGCAACCCACTAAGGACGAGGACGCAGCGAAGACGAAGTCCGAGGACGCCGCAAAGGTCGAGACGTCCGCGAAGCTCGACCGGGCGTACGAGCAGGTGTGGCAGCAGATCAACAACACATACGGCAATCCTTTACCCAAGGACTGGACCAAGGCCCGCACCCGCTTCCACCAGAAGCTCAAGACCTCCGGCCACGTCCGCGGCTCGATCGCCCTGTCGCTGACAACGATCGGAGACCGACGGCTATGTGTTCTCGATCCTGAGCAGGTCGAGGACTACCTGTGCCGCCAGGGGTCTGGCTTCGTCGGCCTGGGCATCATGTTCAGTATGGTCCAGCCCAAGGACGGCAAAGGCAAGCCGTACTTCATCGTCGAGTCGGTGACGGAGAACAGCCCGGCGGCCTCCGCTGGCATCAAGCCAGGCGACAAGGTTCGCAAAGTCCTGGACATCGATCTGACTGACCGCGACCTCGACGACGTGATTCAGTACGCCAAGTACGGCAATCTCGGCACCGAGATCCCGATCCAGCTCGAGCGCGACGGCAAGCAGATCGACGTCAACCTCAAACGCTCTATCGTGGAGCTACCGCAGAAATCAGCGGTGATCCAGTCTCTCAACGACGGTCAGGGCGGTACTGCGCACTTCGTCACGCTCAAGAACCTCGACTGGCGGAACCTCCCCTCCTGGATCGACAAGAACGTCGCGACCCTCCACCGGAGCCCACAGGTGACGATCGACCTGCGTGGCACCCGGGGTGACGACGTGGAGATTACCGCTCGTGTCGCCGCCCGCTTCGTGGAGAACGGCGAAGTGCTGCGCTACTCGGAGCGTAAGGGCTATGGGCACTCCCTCGTTATCTACCGAGTGGAGAAACGCGACGGGCTAGCCGAGCTGCTCTCGTCACGCGACTGCGGGGAATGGCAGTCGGTCGAGAAGGGATTCCCCCAGAACATCAGCTCCCGGCTCATGGCTATCGTCGACGACCAGACCAGCGGTACCGCGGAAGCACTGGTACACGCGCTCCACGAAGCCAGGCGCGCCGAAGTGTGGGGCACGTCCGCCGGAGTGAACATGCTCGTGGTCAACTCGATCATCGAAGCAGCGGAGACCTCACTCTACGTACAGGTGCCCGCCCGCATCTTACTGACGTCAAAGAACACTCCGCTGACAACCATCAACGTCGCCAGCGTAACAACTCCGGCCGGTTCTGAGCCAAAAGCAGAAACCGTGCTGCGATTCCTGTTTCTGCTCGGCTCGATCGGCTGCTTCCTGAGCGCCTTCTGCATCGTTCTCTTCCGGCGGACAGGCAAGCCGAAGATGGGGCTTTTGACGATAGCGCTAGTCGTCCTCGGCGCGATCGGACTGTTTCGATACAACCTGTTGCTGAAACAGTTCGTCAACCAGAAGCCGCCGCAGGCCACGCCCGCCCAGACCGACGCACAGAAGGCCGCGGCACGCATCATCAACCTGCTACGAACCGACAAGGAGGTGCGTACCGACTACGGCGTCTACAAAAACGTCACGCGGCGCGGCAATCTGGATGCGCCGGAGCCGAAGGAGACCGGTGCGTTCCCGATGGTTCCGGAGCCGGAAATCGACACGGCCTGCCGAATCGCCACGGCCCTCACCGAAGGAGACGCCACCGAGATTCGGAAGATCATGGCCAGTTACGTTCACAAGCCCTACGCTCGAGCGCAAATCGCCTTCTGCCTGGAGTCTGCTCTCCGTAAGCTCGACGCCCGCTACCACCTCATGGCGATTGATGAATGGCTCCTCTTCGAGCAGATGGGCGCTCAGGACGGCGGATTCGTGATTCAGTTCTCCGCACTCGACGACTTCTCCAACGAGGACCACGTACCGTTCGTCAGCCACTTCCTGAAGACCGGTGACCGGAGTCACTCCGCCACGCAACCGAAGGACATCTCGAACGAGGAGGTCATGAAGGCATTCTCGCTCGACATCGTCCAGTCCGTCTTGACGGCGGACCCGAACAAGTAATCTGCTGAACCGATGGTGGCATGGACTCCACCGTCGCAAGGCTCGAGATCACCGGAATCCCTGGCGCCCGGCCAGCTCAGGGTTTCCGATGATTTCGTTTTACCAGATTATATACTGTACGCTTTAGTATACGCACTAAATATGGTACCAAACACAGAACGTAAGTTTTCAGTCTGCCTGGGATTGCTTATCATTCCTGGACATTGAACCATGAACTATTAGCAGAACAATTGCTTGATTACGATAACGGAACCAGCTCATCTAAAACTCGAAGAGTTCCTTCGGAAGTGCTTCAAATTGCCCCGATAAGGTGAATCGATCTCGATCGGTAGTTCCTTGAACGGCGGATAGCCTTTCATTCGGCAGCGGCTTGTACGACAACTTCCCTGCACTGTGCGCGCCTACCTCTTTCAAGTATGCGGCATAATCATCCCGAATGGCTTCTACTTCCTGGTGTTCCAATCCCAGCTTGGCAGACTTGATGTACATCGCTTGCTGATAGAAGACTCCGGCTTCATCGGGCTTTCGCCAAGCGTGATAGAGCAGCGCCGCATTATGAGTAACCGTACCTGTGTCCAGATGATCCTGCCCAAGACAGCGCCTATATAGCTGCAGCAGTCGCATTATCACAGGGGCTCCGTACTGGAACTTGGAATTGTGATAGTAAATCCGCGACAAAAGCTCCAATGTGATGCCCAAACGCGGGTCGTCTCGACGATACGATTCGGCTATCTCCAGAGCTCGAAGTCCTGCTCGCTCGGCGTCGTTAAAGTTCTCTTCTTTGAAAAGCCGCTCCGTCTCCGCCACGAACTTCTTCCAACGGATGTCTCTTTCGCTCGCAGCACGGCGGTGTTCGGCTGATTCCGACACCTTCTTTATCTCTTGAGTATCTCGAGGATTCTCACTCATGCCAACGAATCCAGAGCTTGGGGCTACGAGCTGCTGATGGTTTTATACCCAGAGGAAAAGATTACAGCAGTTGCTCGTAGCTTTTGTATTATCAGTTAGTGAAGGGACTATGAAAAACGGTCGTGACACCGTCGCTTTTACTACTGGTGTCCGTAACTCAAAAGAAGAAGAGGTAAATGGGCGTCCAGCACAGCAGCACCTCACCATAATCAACAGCATGACAGGATCGATACTAGTTTGAACAAGGTTTCGTACACCTGAGTATGACTTTTGTGAGCAAAAGCTTCCTCGCTCGCTCAAAATCCACTCGCGAGGACAAGTATCGAGGCGACGTACCCGATTGATTACGCGAACAAGCCCTTGGTCGAGCTAGCCTTTACTTCATCTGCCGAATAAGCGAAGGAATGATCGGAAAATACCTTGGTCCTTGCCTGGTACCGGTCTAGACAGTCGACGACCACTGCCGCCGATTTTATTGGGAAGATGGAACAGCAACGCATCTGCATTCTGAAAGCGACCACTAGGCTTCTCCTCTAAACACCGAACAATACAAATCTCCAGCTGCTCGGGAATACTGGGTTCGAACTCTTTTCGTCCCTTCTTCGCGGACTGAGGTGTTGCTGAACCAGCGCGTCTCTTCGTCGGTAGGCGGCCAGTCACTGTCTCATGCATCAGGCATCCTACAGAATAGATATCGCTGCGCTGATCGTGCACGTCAGATACCATTTGCTCAGGACTTCGATACTCCAAAGCATTCGCATTTCCTTCGACATCTGACAATGTCTTCGAAACGCCAAAATTCACTACTTTTACAATGTCGCAGCCATCTTCGTCTTGGCAAATAAAGACGTTGTGCGGTCTAAGATCTCGATGAGTAACGCCCTGTCGATGAGCATAAGACAATGCTCCACATAGCTGGATAAATATTCCGAGAGCACGATCTATGTCATTCTTGAGCTCATCCATGAGCTCTGTCATTCGCCGCCCTTCCACAATCTCTGTCACTATATACGGTGCGCCGTCATCAGACTTTCCGCAGGAGTATACTTCGGAAACATTGAGGTGACGAAGACGGCACATAGCTTCCAAGTCCCGGGCGAATTGAGCTTCTTCAGCCTTGTTGAGTTGGATAAAAGGAAAAAATGTCACAGCCAAGATTTTGTCGAATCGACAATCGTACACCTTGTACGATACGCTGACAGAATCGCGATCGAGCAGTTCTAGATATTCGAATCTTTGGCCTGTCGAAGGCAAATACTCTTCCGGCCTACGTGGACGCACCTGCTCTTTGGGAAGCAGGTCTGAGGGCACCTTCGGATGTCGGGTACCCGACACCAGGCCAGCAAGAACCGAACTCTCGGTTGGCTTTTGATAGCCCTCGATGAACGTCATAGGCGTTACCTCCTCAATGGGCTTCCAATCTGACTAACTGCGGACTAGTAAGTCTTTTTCGCGGACACGATCTCGGAAATTGAGCCAATCCTACGTCGCTCTGCGTGAAGTTATGGTGAAATACTCTTCGACTTATCTGTTAGATGGAAGCCATGGACTGCTGTGATAAGTGATGAATTAAGTCCGGAGCCGGACTCTGCTAGTAACAAATTTCCCGGTCGGTAAGGATCGTCGGAGCTATTGCTCCGCACATGTTGTACGGAGGAGTACTAGGTATGAGAGCCGTTAATCAATTAACTGAAAGTCGAAGTATAAACGACGAAAATCAAGAACACGAACTAGATGGAACTTTGGGTCGACTTTCTTTTGATATTCGGTTTTCTGATTGTATAGCAGAAAATCTCAAAAGGCTACAGAAATTTTCTCGCAGCTTTCGCCTTCCCATTTCTACACTTACTTACTTCGCCTGAACGGGCATCAACAAGTACTTGTACTGCTCGTCTCCAACACCCTTGAGGATTAGTGGTTTTAACGAACCAGTCATCTCCAGGCGAACCTCTTCGACAGAAAGTCTCTGCAATACATCTAGAATGTATCGCACGTTGACTGCCACATCGAGACTTTGACCTTCGAAGCGAACCGGAACCTCTTCCTGAGCACGACCAACATCAGGGGTGTTGGCAGTGATCTGAAGCGTCTCGTCCTCGAAGTGCATCTTCACCAGGTGAGTACGTTCGTCTGACATGACTGAGACACGTTCGATAGCTCGCACGAGCTCCTCTCGATTGAAATGTGCAAGATGTTTGAACTCGGTAGGAAAAAGCTCCTGGTAGCGAGGGTATTCACCGCTAATCAATCTCGTAGAGAGAAAATGATTCTCTGTTTCAAAAACAATCTGACCATCGGCTAGTCCAATTCGCACTTCGCCGCCTACAACTTTGTCGATATTCTTTCCTTCCTCAGCGTTAGACTTCGTCGAATCCTGACCATCCATCAGCTTGACGATTTCTGTACAGGCTTTTGCTGGAATGATAGCTCTCAACGATCCGGCTTTCTCGAGAGTCGCGGTGGCAGTCTTACCTTCCGTCTCCATGTCGCCCTCGGTCTTCTGAGCGGAAGCAATGAGAGCAGTCAGCTCCTCCTTTCTATGGGCCAAACGGCTGCCATCAGTGGCGGTGCACTCAAAATTACCATCGTTGAGCAAAATGTACACGCCACCCAGGATGCTGCTCGCATCATAGCCAGCTGCAGCAAAGGCAGTCTGCGAAATTGCTTTACGTAAAATCAATGAAGGCATGAACACTGCCTTTTCAGGACGCGCATCGGTGACTTTGGGAAACTCGGCGGAAGGCAATCCTGTTACGTTGAACTTAGATCGTTTGCAAGTAACCGACACATCGCAATTTTCCAAATTGACTTGGAAGGAAACCAATTCATTGGGAAGCTTCGAAACGATCTCAAGAAGTTTTTTGCCAGGCAATGTGATCGATCCCTTAGCATGAACAATGGCGGGGACCTTTGTTTGAATGCATAGATCTAGATCTGTAGCTTGAAATTTGATCGAGGTATCGTCAATCGATTCGATCAAGACATTGCTCAGAATCGGCTGAACAACACGTGTCGCCAGAGCACTGGTCACATCCTTCAATGCACGAACAAGCGTGTCCTTTTGGACTGAAAAATGCATAACGCCACCTCGCCTATATTTCTCAGGCAATATATTAACTTCTCTAGAGGCTTGGAACATGAGGCATCTTTAGCAATTAGACTGCTCTGATTTAAGAATATTCATTGAATAAGGAGTAATAGGGGGAGGCTTTTCCTGTAAGAAACCTCGGAAAGCATGACGATGACGAGATCACCTATGTAGAAAACTTGTGCGCTCGAAATTCAGTGTTAGACAAAACTTTTTTGGCATCTGATCTAACTTTCGATCGGCCGACAGGGAGACGACAAGTTTTCTACAGATTGCTTACACCGTCTAAAACGCACTTGGGTTGTGGCATTAGGTAGTTCTTCGCTGTAGCGACTACTATTTCCGGGATCGGATCCTAGTAGGTAGATCTTGCATATGCTGCGGGAGTTGATCGAGCAAAGAGCTGGTTTAGTTATCTGACCGCCGATGGAAATCCACGTCTGATCGGTGCGACACTTGATATTTCGTTCCTGGCAAAGCTATTCCGGCAATAAGCTCTATGGACGGATATCGGCTCAGTACTGGCATTTAGCGTGTTTATGGTATTGCAAGTTTGCGTCCCTTGATTATGAGGTCGGTGCCCACTAGGTTTTAGGTACTCTCTTTTCACCAGTTGGTCTTCGCACACTTAAGCTCACAGCGCCATCACCCAGTCGAAATATGCTTTTCCATGCGTTCTGGCGTGGCTGAGCGAAGTCGAATGGATACACCCATGTCGTGTTGATTGGTGCCGTTGAAGAGTGAAAAGACGAAAACCCCGGCCAATGGTCGGATTCTTGTGAACGATGATGATTGAAGTTTGGGCGCTTCATCGTCGTAGAGTGAGAGTGACCTGAGAAGCATCTACTGATGCTCTTCGAACACTCTTGTCGATTGGGGAGTACAGCCCTACCAAATTCACGAACAGACGAAAGAGAGTCGAGATCATGCTAGAGCAATTCATTCGGAAATGCACTGTGTCGCAACTCTTCGGTGTCACCACCCTTTCTTTCCTTTCGGTGGTGTTCGGGATCTGTGCAGCGGTGGTGGGCAGCCAATTGGTTCATAAGTACTCGGAGCGCTGTAAATTCGAGGCGAAGGTCTACGACCGCCACAAGGAAGAGTGGAAGCGGTTCGGTGTCCATGACTGTGTGTCTCCCACAGACTCGGCCGATCTCCGTCGCCTCTTGAAGGAAGCCCCAGATGCCAACTGGGTTGCTTTTTACGGAAAGGGTGTCGATGATAACTCGGTGACTGAGGCCGTGAAAAACATCAAAGATCTGCGGATACTGAGCGCGTTAAACACGAACATCGGTGATGCGGGACTGGAGCATCTTACTGATTGTCGCGAGTTGCGCCGCATCTCGTTCGGCGGCCCCTGCAGGGTGACCGACAAGGGTTTGCTCCACCTTCAACGCCTTACGAAGCTTGAGGAGCTGGGGCTTGGCGATGCTGCTATCACCGATGACGGGCTGATCGCCTTAAAACCGCTCGTGAGTCTCAAGACGTTGCATCTAGGTAGCGACTTCATCAAGGGTGAAGGACTTCTTCATCTTGCTGAACTGCCAAACCTTGTAGAACTCAGCCTTCATGGAACCGGAATTACAAACGACAGTCTGAAGGCCCTGAAGCAACTGAAGAAGCTGGAACGGGTCTACCTGCACGGCACTCGCGTCACCGATGAGGGGCTTAAATGCCTTGCTGCTTGCCCGAATATCAAAGAACTCTTCCTCGGCAATACGTCGATCACCGATGTAGGTTTGGGTGAGCTCAAAGGGCTGAAGCAACTTGAGCTTCTGGACATCTGTGATACACGAGTTAGCGATACGGCAGTTTCTGACTTGAGGTGCGAAGTCCCCAACCTGCTCGTGAACCGCGATCACAGGACTCTGAAGGAAGGTTGGCCGCGGACGGTAGCCGAGGTGTTAGTGTTGTTAGTTCTGCTTGTCGAGACTATCGGCTGTGGTCTGTTAGCTGTTTTGTGCATCCGGAATTCTGTAAAAGTTAATGGCTAACGGTCGTGTCTGGGGAAGCCGCTGCGAGGCGGATGATCTGTTAAGGTCCGAATGCTGCCCGGATCCAAGCAAATCGAGTTGAGCGAAGGAACGGAGAGCAAACCTCCGTCCCTTCTTGCCAGGTCATTGTTTCCGCGATCCTGCTCAATGGGACACCCCAATCACAATCCGCGACGTCGGGATACGGGTGCATATAGTATCTATTCGGCCGTGAAGTAGAGGGTTAGTGCTGGACGTTTGAACAGCAGACTTGTTGCCGAGCCGACCCGACCCGACCCGCCACCAAATCAGCCCAACCAAGACGATCGTGGGAGGAGACTGAGTGAGGTAGTGCACTATCAGTAGTATCACAAGTACCAAATGGCAACTCCAATTCATTCGGTTAAGGGTGATGCGACGAGGCTGGGGAAGCACATCTAAATTGCGCACTTGTGTTTTATTGGTACTACAAGTGGTGCATCAAAACTGTATGACGTAGAATACGGTTCGCAAAGCAATTTGGTTGCGACAGCTATCCACGCACTATTTTTCTTTGTCTTTTACGACTTTGGCCGGACGGGAGCCCTCTTCGGCTTCGTCTTCTTCTTCATCGTCATACTCTTCGTCGCTGTGATCGTAGTCTTCTGCGTCGAAGTCGTCATCATCATCTATCTCTTCGTTAGCAGGGGCTTTCTGCTTTCCTCTTCCACTTCCGGTGTCCGAACCATCCTCATCAAGCCCACGGTAGCTGATAACGATGTGTCTGTTCTCGCCTTCACCTTCACTGTCTGACGACAATTCAGGAAAGTTCTCTTGCAGATAATTGTGCACGAGCCTTCTGTCATAAGGGCTCATCGGTTCTAGATCAAACCGCTCTGTGTCTCCGTTGAGTACAGCCACTGCGCCTTTCTTGGCTTGTTCTTCCATGGTGCGTTTGCGACGAGCACGATAGTCGAGAACATCGATGACAAACGGGTTATGGACGAGCATGTTGCTTCGGCACATCTGTCTGACCACGAACTGCAGAGACTCCAAAGTCTTACCATTTCTGCCGATTAGCATTCTTGCATCGTCAGCCTTGCAGTCGATGCGATAGCAGGTTGTGGTTTCGTCCAATTCCTCTTGAATAACCATGGCTTCGATATCAAGAATTGCCAGGATTTTTTCGAGGTAGCTCTGGGCGTTTTCATCAAATGTGTCTGCAAATTGGTTCATGGTTTACTTCTTCTTTTTCTTTTTCGATTTGAATTGGTCTACTGAAACCGGTTCTATTCTGCTTCCCGATATATCGATTACTTGATTGTCCTCTGCATTTGGTTTGTTGCTACCGCTTGCAACGGTGTTTTCTAAGGCTTCTGGCTTACCTTTTTTTTTCTTCTTGGTGCCTTTGCCTTTGTCGTCCTTTGGTTCATCAGCATCGATTCCGAGGTCATCGAGTCCCACGAGAGGTGGTGTGGGTTTTCTCATCAGCATCCAAGTTTGAAAGGATTGCACGATGTTGGACAGAACTATGTAGATTAACACACCAACCGGCAAAGGAATGAAGAAAAAGGTGCCTGTGGTGACAAGAGGTAGAATTTTCATCGTGTCTTGCTGAATGCGAGTCTGCTCGTCCATTGGTTCATCTTTTGGACGGCTTCCCGACATAGTTAGTTTTTGCGAAAGCCACATGGTTAGTCCGAAACAGATGATCAAGCCTAGAGCATCAAAATTCTCAGGTTTGAGCAAAGCCATACCTGATGCTACTTTGCCAAGGCCGGTCACGAAACCAAAGGATTCTTCTTTGGCGACACCCGGGACGATTGCTTGAACTACGTAATCGCCCTCTTTCTTGAAAACCGCGTGTCCGTTTTCGTCAATTGTGGCCAGGTCTTCGGTTACAGGCTTGTTGTCTTTGATGATATTCCAGCCGGCTTTGAATTCTGGCGGTAATTTGCCGTCAACGGCGCGGATATTGAAATCCATTGAGGCGCCTTTGCCGATTTTTGATTCTCCTGGAAACACCGTCACTTTGGAAAGAGCGTTGGTACCTAGCGCTACGTAAGGGATACTGTCGTTAGCAGTTTCTTTCTTGATTTCCTTAACGTCTTCGGCAACCACCTTTATTGGCACCGGAACGGGCTTGTCACCAAAAGGCGGTCCGCTGAACGTGGCAAAAAGAGCGAAGAATATCGGAAGTTGGAGAAGCATCGGCAAGCAGCCACCCATCGGATTCACGCGATTCTTGGCGTAAAACTCCATGAGCTTTTTCTGCATCAGCTCAGGGTCGTGTTTGTATTTTTCCTGAACTTTCTTGAGCGTCGGCGAGAGCATCGACATGCGCTGCATTGACTCGGTTTGCTTGGCAACGAGTGGCCAGAGACAGGCGCGTACAAAGAGAGTCAGTAAGACCAGCGACCAACCGTAGCTGCCCGTCGCCTTTTGGAAGGTCTCGAGCAAAGGAAGCATGAACGAATAAGTAAGATCCACGGATTACCCTCTTAGCTAATTGCGCGACTTTTGTTCGGAGGCAGGCGTGCAGACTATCTCGTCCACACCGCCGGGGTGAAAGGGCTGACACTTCAGCAATCTAAAAATGCCTGCAATCGCTCCCCGACAGAGCCCGTTAACTTCGATGCTCCTCGCCATATATTCTGAACAGGATGGATAAAACCTGCATGATGGCGCTCTCAAGATCCTGGATTTCTGATAAATGCGAATAAGCGTGATCACTGCTATCCCCGGCACACGCTTGAAACTGGCAATTTTCATTTGTTACGGATATCTACGGAAGGAGATCTCGTTAGTTATTATCTACGTCTGTTGGCAACTTGCCGCCGGTATTAATACGGAGATCATGTTTGGGCGAAACAGTACCCCTCTTCTCCTTACGATTCTTGCCGGAGGCACGGACGAGGCAATTGACAACGGCTTCATCAATCTGACCGTAGGTGGCTTTCAGGGCTGGTTCGTGCACGACGAAGACCATGGCGTACCAATTGCGCAGAGCGATATCGTCGCGTTCACCCGAGAAAACAGCGATGCGCACGTGGCGGTAGGCTTCTCTGACCATCCGCTTGGCGCGATTGCGTTTACAACTACTCTTTGAAACCTTTTTTGCAACAACAAACCCGGCGAGCGGTCTCCAATGAGTGCTTCGCTCGTTCGATTTGCCTTCTTTGGGCAATATGTACAACGTGACAATTGGCGTGCTTACAACCATTCTCTTGTTGTAGGCGCGCTGAAATACGCTGGCTCGCCGAAGCCGTTCTTCAGACGGAAGCACCGTCAGGTCCGGTTAGACGACGGCAAGACGATAGCGCCCTTTGGCACGACGTTTTTTTAGGACCTTACGTCCCGCTTTGGTAGACATGCGGCTCATAAAACCACTGTCTTTTCTTGCTTTCAATTTTGATCCACGAAGTGTACGTTTCATGAGCCAAGTCTCCTGGCACAGAGCCAATGTTAAAAATGTTTGGCATGCTTTCAGCTGAATGGCTATGCTATCATCTCTTGCAATAAAGTTGGCGTCGGTCCTACGATTGGCCGATGAAAAATTTACAGTCCTTACGCCAGAGTTGTTACCGGCACGAACCATTTGTGTCGGCGTTCTTATCTAGCTCGGCATGAGGCTTGTCGTCATATAGGGCTTATGAAATTACTTGCGGGTAGGCTCTAATTGATCGACTGTTTGAAAATACTTTCAGGATCGCGGCTCTTCAGAGTTGCGGACCTGTCTGTTCAGTAGACCACCATTCGAGCCGGATCTGACGAGCAAATGCATACTACTAATGACGACGTTCGTTTCTTGAAACCAATTCCCCAGATCTGGGCAGACGTATTAACCATACTTTCCAAGACAATGTCTCCGGGCTCGTTCGCCGTGGTCAAGACGTGCTCTGAACTGAAGTTCATGAGCGATGGAATAGCGATAATTGCGGTTGCGAACCCATTTTCACAGGGACTGATTTCTTCTTATAAGACTCTGCTACAGGATACGCTTGGTAAGTTAGCCGGATGCCCAGTGCTTATAGAGTTCGTCATAGATAGTTCTGTTGGTAGCAGCGAGTACTCCGGGACATTCGCCAGTATTCCTCATGGTGGGGACGCCGGCGGAACACGCACGGCTAAAGGCCCAGTGGTAGGCGGTCTGCATCCCACCAGGCAAAGTGATGCAGCTATACAGATCGATTCGTCGAACTTCGACGAGGGTGTTTTCGATCTGGAAGTACCTGATGTAGATGTTCATGATCGGTGGCCAAAGGGCGATCTGGTCGATGCTGGGGAAAAACCAGTTCAAACATTGGCGCAGACAAAATTCGATCGCGAATCGACAATCGACTTTGCGCCTGGTATAGGGCAGGCAGCGAAGTTTGCCGCACCGCCCGCAATAGGTCGTTCGCACAACAAGGTTGCTACTAGACACGGACGAATGGCGCCGGATATCAGTCGGTCGGGATTGAATCCGAAGCACACATTTGCAACCTTCGTTGTCGGATCCAATAATAGATTCTGTCATTCGGCTGCGGTAGCCGTTTCCCAAAGTCCTGGTCAGAATTACAATCCATTGTTTGTTTATGGAGGCGTTGGACTTGGAAAGACGCACTTGATGCAAGCCATAGGTCATGCGATTTTAGAGATGACACCCAACTTGCAGGTGCGCTATTTGAGTTGTGAGAGATTCACGAACGATCTGATCAACTCGATTAAAGACAAGCAGATGGTCGACTTTCGAAAGCGTTATCGAAATATAGATGTGCTTTTGATTGACGACATTCAATTCATCGAAGGCAAGGAATCGACTCAGGAAGAGTTTTTCCACACATTCAATACCTTGCGAGATGCCGGCAAGCAATTGGTGATCTCTTCTGACCGGCCACCGAAAGCCCTGTCGCGTCTTGAAGAACGCCTGCGCAGTAGATTCGAATGGGGACTCATATCGGACATCCAGGCACCTGATTACGAAACGCGACTAGCGATTCTTCGCAAGAAATGCGAGCAAGACGGAATTCGTGTCGACGAGCATACGCTCAATCACATAGCGACAATCTTTACGAGCAACATCCGAGAGCTCGAAGGCGCGCTGATCCGAGTGAACGCATATGCCAATCTTACTGGTCAGCGAGTCGATCAGCTTTCATTGCATAGTTTACTTACGCCTAATGGCACACCAGAAACCAAGCCGACCTTGACCGTGGACGAGGTTATCGGAACTGTAGCCGAGCACTACAAACTCATGTCGGCAGAACTGAAGTCTTCGAAGAGATCGCAGGACCTGACTTTGCCCAGACATATTGCTATGCACCTTTGCCACGAGTTGCTGAACTTGAGTTTCCCCAGAATCGGTCAAGCATTCGGTAATCGAAAACACACATCGGCTCTGTATGCGCACAATAAGGTGAAGGATATGATTTCCGCGGATCCGAATGTCGCGTCAGTTGTTTCGAAGCTCAGACGTCAACTGGGTCACTGACGAACTACAGTCAAACTGTCTGGTTTTACCGGAGTTCTTTCGAGGGAGAAACAGATTTCCGTTGTCATAACCGTAGTAAGGCCGGTGTAAAGCTATCGCCCGTCGGTGTACTATCTGATGTCGGAATTGTCCGACACTAATCAGGATAGTATATTTCGCGTCTGCAAACAGACAGCCCGGAACGGCTGTGACTGTCTGTTTGTTGTGGCTGGTGTGCACGTTGCCAACCAAGTTCGACGGACGTTGGTGGTATCAAGCCAATTCGCGCACCGTTCTGCTTGATACCATCGGTGGTATCGGATTATTTCTTCTCCTCCCAGGGAGGAGGTGGTGGGGTTTCACCACGCCTCAACGCTTGTTGGTGACGAATCGCCCACGGTACAGGAGGCTTTCCGTCTACGTAGGGACGATACGGTGTGGTGTACGCCTTTTCCCATTCACCCTGCCGCCAGAAGCACCACGGTGTTGGACGTTCTTTTCCCTTCGGCGAAGCTTTTTCCGGGACACAGAAGGATAGCAGTGCGGTGCCGAACAGGATTCCGCAGATTGAGGCTGTGCCGTAGTTCCAAGGTCCCGTTCTTATCTGTCCCAG
Organism: uncultured Candidatus Obscuribacterales bacterium; assembly: GCA_964418155.1. Classification (GTDB taxonomy): domain Bacteria; phylum Cyanobacteriota; class Vampirovibrionia; order Obscuribacterales; family Obscuribacteraceae; genus JADYXR01. The sequence continues at coordinate 45,066 of CAYQKX010000023.1, forward strand.
ACCGAGGGAAAGACAGAGCAACAGGGCGGCCAGACCGAACCACCTTGCCCCGAGTGTGTGACGTCCGCGATTGATTACGAGCCAGATCACAATTGAGGCGATGGCCAAGTAGGTGAACAAGATTTCGAGAATCGATGTGTCGAAGTCGAGCATGAACGCATTCTCCTAGGGTTTACGTAATTTGGGGTTTTGCGATCAGAAGGTGACCGAGCAGTCACCCCAGCAAACAAAGCTCTGTGTGAGCGACTGCTGGGAAATCGCCCGCTTATGCACAATTCCCAGCTAAGTCAGGCGTCGTTAGTATGGTCCGACTGGTTGTACGATGAGGTACCACATCAGGAAAAATGCGGCGCCAGTGCTAACTGTCCACAGAGCGATAGCAGCGATTAAATCCAGGTTCTCAGTGATAGTCTTCATGATCGAATCTCTCAGGTGTTAGTAGATGTTTCGACGCAGAACACATCGCGGTGCCTACAGGTATCGAGTCGCACTGATAACCTGTCTGGGGATACGGGCTTCGTCGAGTCGGGCAGAAAGGTCTGTGGTTGGACGCTATCTCCGTCCGTCAGAACGACATTGGATTCGGTTGTTTTAGATAGACGCGAGATTCTTTCTGTACCGGGCTCTCGGAAATTTGCGCGTAGTTCTACTTCGAGTATAGGCATTCACAATTTCGATTTCCTTCTTGCGCGTCAATTTTCTTAAGTTACGAAAAGGAATACGATTACGGCGTTTTCGCGAAGGCATCCTGCGATAGTTCGAAACTTTTACTTGTAATCGCGAGCAATCTGGATGTGAGAACTACGTCTTACGATATCACCGGGCCGCACTGGAATAGCTATTGCAGCTGATTATGTTGCTTTTGTTCGAACGCTTGCCGCAATGCTTTCGCTAACTTTCTCATCTGCCATCTGTTATTAGCAAAAAGTCGAATTGTTGACTCTTTGTTGATAGTTAAACAGGCATTAACAGCCGGTTGCTTGTCAAGTAAGACTGGTAATATGCGATTACCGGTCAATTTTTACTACTCAAATACAACGAATGTCTCCTGCGGAGGTATCTATCATGCGCAGAGTTTTTTCTATGGTCACAAAACACACGCCGCTACTAGCAATGGCGGCTCTGGGATTGGTGTCGTCTGGCTGCAACATCAACGCTGCTGCCGATGCGGATAAGGACGGAGCAATTCAGGCGCGCAACGTAATTGGAGCACTGGGACACAACTGGAGCTGTGATGAACTCGAAGAAAAGCTCGATCCGTCACTGAAGATATCGGATGCGAAAGCAGTGTTTTTGGGCTTCTCGAAAACGTTAGGCCCAATCCAGTCAATTGGGGATGCGAAGATAATTGACTACAGGTATGGGTTTGGCTTTAACATGCCTTCATTCACAGGAACATACGCCCTCGGATTGAAATGCAAAAATGAAGAGGCAGTGGCGAAACTAACTATGTGGAAGAAGGATAATCGTTGGTACGTCGCGAATATTACGGTTAGTTCCCCGAAGGTCGAGCAGACTATTCTCGAACAGAACAAGGGTGTGCTTTCACAATCGAGAAGGCTGGTTGCTCGAATCTGCGACGATTGGAACTATGACTATTTTCAATCGAACACTAGCGCTGAGTTTCGCGAGGGGCTAAAGGTCGCGCCTCTGGTTATCAAAGGTGTCTTGGCTGCATCAAAGAACAGTTTGGGAAAAGCGAGGTCTATCGACGATGGTAGTGTTCTGACGGCTACGATGCAAGGCGGGCGATTTGTCTACCTTTGTCGATTCACAGCACAGTTTGAAAAAGGCAACGCCATCATCGATCTAGGTGTAGTTAAGGAAAGAAACAAGTGGCTCATTCAATCGTTCAATATTAGTGGCAGTCCATGAGTTAGTCCATCACTCCGCTAACAGCCGGAACTTTGCGCGCGGGCTTAGCAGGCAGGGACTCTTCATGAGGGACTTCCTGCGGGAGCAGGCGGATTAGCAAAGTGCACATTCCGGTCAAAGTAGCTGATACCGCCAGTAGTGGTGTCAGTGAATTGTGAAATACATTGGCGTACAAAACACCGCCAAGCATTCCGGAGACCTGGGTGGCAATGTTGTATATCGCGATCAAAGTCGAAGTGATGAAGGTTTCGAGTCTCGGCCTTGATGCCTGCGCCCCCAGGCAGTAAATGGTCAGAAGTCCAATCATGTTGGCAATGCCATGCAAAATTTCTACAGCCATAGCAGCATGGAGGCTAGTGATGAAGTTGAAGCTCAGTGTGCTAAGCATGCAAGCAAGCACAGCCATAAGGATCTGTTTTCTAGCCGCAACCCGTGCAAGAAGCGGGAAAACAAAGCCGCCGGCCAACATTCCAAAGGCGCTGCAGCCGTTGATCTGACCGATTTCTTCCTGAGTGAAGTGCAAGACGTTGGTGTAGTGGAAATAGAGCGGAGTTCCAAAACCAGGGCTGAAATTCCAACACCAGATGAAGAGCGCGATGATAAGGAAGTTGCGGTTAAAGAGCGCTTCCTTGAGAAGTGTTGCTGCAGGCAGACGTTCGCCGGTCGTCTCCTCTTTGCGCAGGAAAAACCAACTTGCCAGCGCTGCAGCCAATGAGACAAGGGCAGAGATCAAGAAGGAAGTCTTGAGTGCGGATTGCGGATCGAGCTTGTGGCACAAGGCGCCGCCCAGTAAACCTGCTCCTATGCATGCGACGTAGTAAGAGACGGCTTGTGTGGAGAAGACTTTGCGCATCTGGCTTCCACTGAACACTTTGACTACGAGACCGCACAATAGAGCTGTTCCCCAACTCAGTCCGCAGCCGGAGAGCAGGAGCCCTGGCAGAACAAGTGCTTGATTTACGGAGGCGACTAGATAGCCGATAGCGCCGAGTGAAAATGCAAAGGTCAGGTAAACCCTCTTACTGGCGGGAAGGAGCACGTCCGTCACGATGCCGAACAGCGGTTTTATCGTCCACGGTACCATCAATAGGGCGAAGTACGAAGCTACTTGTGCTGCGTTCCAATGTTCGACTTTGAGGAAAAAGTTATTGAGTGGTTGGGCTGGTAAGCAAAAGTGTTCTGCCATCCCCTGTGCGAGATAGGCAAGAATCACGTATGAAACCAGGAAAAGAGAGCCGCGCTGCATGACGGCTAACGATAGCACATTGCCGTTGTCTTCTCACCCGATCGCAACAAACTCGAGACTGACTGCCCTACGCGGTCCATTGAATCCCAGACAGACCTCAAGGCTTCACAGTGCATTTGTAAGATTAACTAGTCATTCTTTGTTACCGCAAAATACATAAAACTGTTTTTCGAGTTCGCCAATGTGTCGACTGGCAGAGAGCCAATCGTCTTTTGAGAGATAGGTTTCTATGACAAGAGCTTCTCTCACGAGTCGATCAGCCTCGAATGTCGGGAAAAGACCGCGCAGTCTATGCGTAGAAAAGAGTAGAGACTCTTTGTTTTTTTCCTTCAAACTCGACCTCATGTATTCGAAAGTATCTCGACAAGACTCCAAAAAGTCTTGCATCAATGTCTCAGCGACAGTCTGTCCAAATTGACTGGAGAGGTGCGCCAGCGCCAGGTCGTAATCAGTCTCTTTTTGATAGTTGGACATTGTTTGTTCAATTGGAATCCAGGTTCTTATCGTGTTGGCAAGCTTGCTCGATGTTACTGGTTTCGTGAGAAATGCTTCCATTCCCGCGTTCTCGCACCGTTTCATATCATCGGAGGTAGCCATGGCAGTCATAGCCACAATGGGAGTGTGTCTGCCATGCGAACTTTCCAACTCACGGATTCTGATTGTTGTTTCGAAACCGTCCATGCCAGGCATCTGACAGTCCATCAGAATGAGCGAATACGATGTTTGAGAGATTGACTTCAGAGCCTCTAAGCCGCTACTGACCGCTTCGGACCTTATGCCTAGTTCTTTGAGCTGCAAACATGCAAGACGCAGATTGATTGGATGGTCGTCGACCACCAGAACCGAGAATTCGGAGGGTGCCCGATCCAACGAGCTGGTCTGGTTTACGACTGGTTGAGTGGCAACGGTACCTCCTGTTAGGCACTGCTCGATTGTCTTGTAGAACCTCGATTGATTTAGTGGTTGGCGAAGATGAAATGACCGTTGTCCTTTGACTTTCGCGTTGGGTCGCTGCCAACCCACTTCAATAATTGCGAGTTCGGGATGAACATTCTCGAAATCCAGCCAGCTGTTCTTGGCTGCCAGAGCGTCCGCAGAAGGAATGATTAAGATGTCGTAGGGAGTTTCTTCCGATTTGGCCTTTTCGAGAATAGTAAGTGCATTGCGTTTAGTCGAGGTGCTTCTTGAGTAGATACCCCAGTCTCTTGTGTAATCCGCTATTGTGGTTGTGCATTCCGGTGGCAGTCCTACTATTAGAATTCTCTTGCCGTCCAGATGCGGATAACGCCGAGAGGCACCAACTTGTTGAGAAACTGGCATTGGTATTGAGAATTCGAAAGTCGATCCGACATTCTGAGTGCTGTTTGAAAGAGTAATGTTTCCTCCCATCAGCTCTACCAGTCTGGAAGAAATTGACAATCCAAGCCCGGTACCGCCGAATCTACGCGTAATCGAGCCGTCGGCCTGAATGAACGGATTGAACAGCTTCTTTTCTGTTTCGCGACTGATACCGATACCGGTATCAGTCACTCGAAAGAAGACGCGGACCTCTTGATCGGAAGTAGACTCGGACCAGACACGAACGTTGACCTCACCCTGTTCGGTAAACTTGATGCCGTTACTCAATAAATTTAGTAGGACTTGTCGAAGGCGAATCTGGTCCCCGTGCACCAGAACAGAAAGAGCAGGAGAAATAAAAGCGCTCAAAGTGAGTCCTTTCAATCGGGCCTTCTCTGATACCAGATCGATTGTTTCTTCCACAAACTGCGGTAGAGCGAATAAGGATGATTGCAACTCCATCATTCCGGCTTCGATTTTGGAAAGATCCAGAATATCATCGATGATTTCCAGTAATAGTTCGCCGGAGTTTTTTATCGTGCTGACAAACTCGGACTGATCTATATTCAGCTCAGTTCTTCCAAGAAGGTCGCTCATGCCAATGATGGAATTCATCGGTGTCCTAATCTCGTGGCTCATGTTCGCGACGAACTCACTCTTAGCCCGGTTGGCTTCCTCAGCTGATCTTTTCGCTCCTTCCAACTCCTTTGTGCGTTCGGCCACTCGCTCTTCGAGTTCGAGGTTCAATTTGCGAATTTCTCTTTCGTTCTTCAGTCGATCGGTTATATCGAGAACAACAGCAATCGTACTGGTTGCTTCGCCAGCCTGGTTGCGTATGGTAGTGGCGTTTACCTGAACCCATATGAGGGAGCCATCCTTGCGGATATAGCGTTTTTCACTAACGACTTCCGGCAGCTCTCCAGAAAGTAACTTCTCAAAACGAACCAAGTCTCTTCCGCGATCATCCGGGTGCGTAACCTCGAGAAAGCGCATAGATAATAATTCTTCGTTGGAATATCCGGTCATCTCGCAGAATTTTTTGTTTACCCTCAAAAACTTGCCGTTCTTCGGATCCAGCTGAACTTTGCCCACTGTAGCGAGTTCGAATGCAGCTCTCAGTTGTTCCTCGCTAGCTCTGAGGGCTGCTTCTGCTCTCTTGCGCTCGTCGACCTCATTGCGCAGACCGTCGAACAGAATTCCGTTTTCGAGTGCGGTGACAATCTGTGCCGAGAGAAGTTGCAACAGATCTGCCCTGTCCGGTGTGAAGATATCCGAGGCCAGATTGTTCTCGAGATAAAGCATACCGAGCAGATTTGATTGCTTAATCACAGGCACGCATATAACCGATCGAGTCTCCGAGTGTTGAAAATACTGATCTCTTCCGAAGACCGGATCTGAGATTGCATCAGCAAGAACAACTGTTTCTTGGGTCCTTCGCACATAATTGATCAGAGAAAGTGGTAAAAAACCGCATTGACCTGCAGCAACGTTATCGATAACGATGCAAGTGCCAGAGGCTTTAGTGGTACCATCCATTTGCCCGGACGCTCGATCTGCATAACCTCTGGATTTGACGATTAACTCGTCCTGGTTCTGCAGCATTAAGATTCCGACCTGGGCGCCGGCTGCTTCCAACACGACTTCCACAAGGCTTTCCAGCAGTTTTTCCAGAACAACTTCTTTTGAGATTGCCTGTACAAACTTACCAACGGACATCATGTCGAGGGTGCGCGTGCTATTCTTCGCGCGTCTCAGCTGAGGAAAGTGCTGCTCCATCTGCGCGGTTTTAAAGTGTGCGCCCCATCTGCCATAGCTGGAATAGGACTCGGCAATGTAAGCATGTCCGGCTGTCAGCAAGCCTCTCTCTATGTAAAACTTTCCAGCAAGCTCACAGGCAATGGCGGCGTTTTGTAGGTAACCGTCCCGACGAGCGTGTAAGATGGCAGACTCGTAGTACGTTTCCGCGCCAGTCGAATCGCCCTGGAGACGCGCTAACTCTGCGGCTACAAGTTCGTGCTTGTGCAGAAAAGCAGTCGGGTTATTGTCGGCCCAAACCTTCAGCATGCTCAAATGTCGAGTCATAGTGGCTATGCAAAGCGCGCGCTCTTCCTCGTCTAGATTATGGTATGACGCGGCTAGAATAAGTGGTGCAACGAACCAATACTGCGATTCGCCGGACCAGCTCACATGTGAATCAAGTCGCGACTCGGCTTCGTTGATTGCGTCGAGTGCTAGAGACAGATCTCCTGTAATGTAGCGCGCCTCGGCCATCATGACGTAATAAAGGCCAGCGATCATCGGCTCTTCGTTTGGTACGAAGACTTCGCTCTTCAGTGCCCGTAAGTCCTCTCTGCAGGTGAGGAGTTTAATTACGTCCTCGTGGAAGTAGAGGACTCGGAGGCAGGACTGGTTGCCAGTCGTTTGGAGACACTCGATTAGTTGTTTAACGCATAGATCCAGTTCGTCTAGTGGAGTGCCCATGATCAGTTTGTTGACCATCGTATGCCCGCTGGCAAAACCGCCCATCAAGACGTCACCGGTTTTCTGAGCGCTGTCCAGTGCTTTTGCCAGGCAGTCTACCGACTCGTTGGTCGATCGGGTCCAAAAAAGCACTACGCTTAGTACCAGCTCGAAGCGGGCCCTGTATGCGCTAAGCCCCCTCTTCTCTATTAGCTGTTCTGCTACTGCTGCGAATTTCGGTGCGTCGTCGAAGTTACCGAACATGCGTGGTAGGAAGCTGGCAAAGTGCAAATAGCCCAGCACGGAGGCATCACAGGTGCCGTGCTGCAGGCTGATATTGACCATACGGCAGGCGCAAAAAAGGGCAAGGTTTTTGTCGACGCTGAGTAAAGGCGCGTAGAGGGCCTGCAAAATCTCGGCAACCAGAAGCATTATTGGATCATTCATGAGCGGCAGATTGGCTAGCGCATTAATCTGTCGCTTTCCTATGCCTTCCCACACGCTGTTGTACTCGTGCGTCACCTCTTCGTCGCTAGGTCGCAAAGGAATTGTTACGCCGAGCAACGCGAGCCCTTTCAGACCCCATGATACCGCAGGAGAAAATCGCCCTATAGTCGCGCTGGACTCAAGAAGCTTGTAGCAAACACGGGCTCGCTCCGCATCCGTTTGGCATTGATCAAATAATTTGATGAACCCTTCTGTAGCTTGCTCCGCATTGCCCCGCATCAACTCGCAGCAGACCATTTCATACTCCAGTTCAAACGAGAGACTGTGATGGTTGCTGTCCCTATCCTCTTCTAGAATTGCAATTCCAAGTGCCAGAAATTCTTGTGCAGAACCCAGAGCCATACTCGATTTCGCTCTGCGTCCGGCGAGCAAATTCAGATTGGCAAGCTGTTCTCTTTCGGAGTTGCTGATTTGTGATTTTCCGAAATTGAGGTGACAAACTATGTCGAATATTCGCTCTGCAACCATGTCTGGTGGAGTAATCGAAAGCAGCGCCTTGCCGATGTCTACGTGCATATTAATCTGATCGAGTTCTGGTATAAGCGCACAGGAAGCTTGTTGAACTCGATCGTGTGAAAAGGTGTAGACACCATCTTCGATAAGGATAAGCCTTGAATCGGTGACCGGCCTCAACGTGCTCAATAAGAGATCTTCGCTCGTACCGAGCACCTCCGCGAGGACCGATAGTTTTCCTTTATTACCGAGGCAAGCCGCGATAGTAAGGCAGTCCCTGACGCATTGATCGAATTTGCTCAACTTAGCGATTAGCAAGGCGACGATGTTGTCTGCGCACCCCGGCGCGACTGTGTCAGCAATATCGCAGCTCCAGGAGCCTGTGTGTGGGCAGAGCTTCAACAGATTTTCCTGTTGGAGCATGTCGAGAAATTGAATGGCAAACAGAGGGTTGCCGTTTGTTCTCTCATAAATCATAGCTGTAACTGATGAGAGCTTGACAGGATCGGACTCGTTGAGAAGTCCGGCAATCAAAAGGTTCAACTCGTTGGTGTGGAGGGCTTCAATGCGAATGAGGTCAAGCGAACGAGAGTTGCTTTTTCGAATTTTCTCGATTAGCGAGAAGATTTCGTGATTGTCGGATAGGTCAGTGGTTCTGTACGAGCCGATGATAAGCAGATTTTGTCGTTCGCCCCTGATGATCAGGTCATGGATGATCATCAGGTCGTCTTCCGTTGCCCATTGCAAATCGTCTAAGAAGATGATCAAGGTTCTGTCTGTTTTTGCAAACAAGCTAACAAAGTCCAAAATTGTTGTCTTGAATCGGAGTTGCTCCTCGGCAGCTGGCAGTAAGGGGAGCTCCGGCTGCGCGCCCAGCAAAAGTTCAATCTTCGGAACTATTCGCCTCAGGAAGGGTGTATTCGGACCCAGACGATCCAGTATTCGGAATTTCCAGGTTTCGACCTGTTCTTCTGGCTCAGTCAGCAAGCTTTGAACCAGTTGCTCAAAGATACCGCCAATGGTGCAGAAGGGCATATCTATTTTTATCTGATCGAATTTGCATGTAAGGACCATGCTCTGTTTAGATGAGCGTTTCAAAAAGTGTTTAACTAAAGCTGTTTTGCCAACTCCGGCGTGCCCTCCGACCAGGAGCAACTGAGGTGTCATTGATTCTTTGGTTTTCGTTAGCGACTCGGTGAGCAAAGTTAGCTCCTTGTCGCGGCCGAGGAGGAGCTTGACTGTGCTGATTCGGGGTATGTCACAGCTTCCTAAAGTGAATTCCGAGATCTGCCCTTCTCGAGACAACATTGTGTGACAGGTCTCCAGGTCTCTGACCAGTCCAATGCAGGCCTGGTATCGATCATCCGGATCCTTAGCCAGTAGTTTCTTTACTATCGAACTGAGCGCGACCGGCACTTTGTAATTGAGCTCATCAATCGGCTTAGGATTGCGGGAGATATGTGCATGGACCAACTCTAGCCTGTCCTCGAAGGCGAAAGGCGGTAATCCTGTCAGGGCATGGTAAAACATTGCGCCGAGGCTGTAGAGATCGCTTCTCTTGTCCACGGACCAGTGTGTTCTTCCTGTCTGCTCCGGAGAAGCGTAGAGCAGCTCATCAAGGTTACTTATCTGCTCGACGAATGCTCTCGATTTGAGGACCGAAAGACAGTTGTTGAAGTCGACCAGAGTGCTACGCTCACTAGCCTTATTGATGACGATGTTGGCGGGACAAAGGCGCTGATGAATGATTTCGTGGTTGTGTAGTGCGGATAAGGCGCTTGCTATCTCTATTGCAAAGGGGAAAAACTTTTCGATGTCGATCGGAGCTTTTTGTAACAGCTCTTTCAAAGTAGTGGTGCCGGCATCTTCTAGGGTCAGGATGGCGCAACCACTCTTATTGGCAAAGGCAATCGCTTTGACGATACCTGATATGTTAAGCGGATTGAGGATGTGGAACTCTCTTTCCATGTCGGAAAGATCGGCGGAGGACGGCGCTTCTCGAGAGATGGTTTTGAGTATCACCTGTCGCTCCTCAGCGCGACTGTAGGCTCGGTAGAGCGCATGCCGGCTACCAACGGAGATGAGCTCGTGGCGGTCGTACTCTTTGTGTTTTTTGACTCTATCTAACAGTTGCTTCTGATGCATAGAATTTGCCGATATGGAAGTTGAACTTAATTGCCGATTGTTCGTGACGCCGATTTAAAAACCGTTGAGAAAGTGCTTCCTTTGCCGAGCTCACTCTGTGCGTTCATAGTCGCATCATGAGCAAACGCGATTTGCTTACAGAGATAGAGGCCAAGACCGGTGCCGGCGGTATACTTGCCGCCGTTGCCCCCGCGCCAAAATTTCTTGAACAGAAGACGCAAATCTTCTTCCCCGATTCCGATACCGTGATCGATGATGTCGATGGTTATTAGTTCGCTCTGTATTCGAGCGTTTATCCGTATATCAGAACCAGACTGGCTGAACTTGATTGCATTGTTGAGCAGGTTCGAAAATAGTTGTTTGAGAAGTTCACGATTACCTCGAACCAAAAGTTCAGACTCAATCTCATTATTGATTGTCACCTTCTGCGCATATTGCAGCGTCGAACATGCTTCCACGCATTCGGCAAGGACAGGGTTGAGGTCCACTTCACTCATAACCAGATGGCTGTGGTGATGTGACTCAAGCCGGTAGATATCGAGAAGGGTCTTTACCTTTTGACTGATCTGCTCGTTGCTTTTTCGCAGCACATGCAAGGACTCGATAACATAGTCTGGTACCTGACCGGGTGCATGCTCGAGCATTTTGTCCAAGACCAGACCAGCTCCAACCAGAGGAGTTTGCAGATCATGAGCGAGTGCGCTGGAAAAGTCGTTGATAGCTCGCAGGCGCTGCTTGTATTCCGCTACTTCCAGGCGCGCAAGCGTATAGAGAATGCATCTTACGAGCGATTCTCCGGCGATTTTGCTCTTCACGAGATAATCCTGCGCCCCCAGTCTCACGGCTTCGAAGCCTTGGTTTTCATCCGTCCAGACCGTCAAAACTATTATTGGTGTAGTGGGACTTTTAACAGACATATGCTCGAACGTCTTCAGTCCATTGGAGTCGGGAAGCATCAAATCGAGCAAGATGAGGTCGGCTTTGTCCACGAGTGCATAGGACTCTTCGAGTGTAGCGGCTGAGATCAGGTCAAATCTTATGTTGGTCTTCTCTTCCGCGGCCCTCAAGGTTGCCCGAATATAGCTTAGATAGACGTAGTCGTCTTCAACGCAGAGAATGGTGACTACATTTTTCGTAGTCGAACCTGTTGTTCCGGTTTGGAACAGTTCGGCTTGAGTCATTTGTGTAACACTCTCATAAGATCGCGATAGACTGCGCGAATACGCGGGCGGAGTACTAGCGCTGGGGGCCACAACCTAGAGGTATTATTTCATGAGCTTGTCGGCGATGCATCCCCTAATCTAGCGATTGTCTGCTTCCCCTCTGGTGGAAAATCTGAGAGCTATTCGATCTGGATTTCAGCAAGACTGGCGTCTTTGTAGCTATTAATATTGCCTTCGTCACTTAATGATGTGAATCGTATGCGCCGAACTCCGGAAACCGGCATGAAGGATCGGAAGTCGAAATCGTTCGTTGTGCCGAAGGAGTCCAGCTGCTGTCCAAGAAGCTTCTTGTCTTTGGCATCGAAGTATTCGAGGTTGCCGCACAGTACAGCGAAACCGTTGAGCCAGCGAGGCTCGCGGTTGCCGAGAATACTGACCCGTTTTACATCCAAATCTTGTGGAAAGTAAACCTCTATCCATGGATTGCTACCAAAAGCGACCGAGTCATGTTTTGCGGAGAACCAGGATGTGTTCACGTCGCCATCGATCAGGCGTTTTGCGGACCAACCGGACCAGTTAGATGAGCAGGTAACATTGAGGGATGAGGCGTACTCTTTGATAGCCCAATTCGAGTTTTCTTTGAATGAGAGTCCCCAGCAGGCACTACCCAGAGCTAAGATTCCGAGTGTCACGACGAGAGTGAAGACAATCTTCTGCCATCGCGAACTTTCTCTGTCAGCGGACCATTTAGGAGTATCTGATTCGTGCGACATATGTACCTGCCATCAACTTCTTGGAAGCATCATTCTATGCTGGGTTGTGATTGTTTTTAGCTGGGAATAGCACTCGACTCTTTCGGGGGATTTTCCTGACCTTTTCGGGGGAAGTAACCCAGTGAGTGTTCCGGGTGGGGTGAAATCCTACCGCTACCTTCGAACCGTCAGGAATATTGTTCCAGGGAACCTCACGCCATGTTCGTGCCACGAAGGGTTATTAAACTGGTTTTGAAATTCAGATGGTGATGTTGATGTCACATTCAGGTACGACACTTGAGAAAAGGAGGAATTACCCGTTCGGTTCGCTCACAACAATTTCGACTTCAGACCAAACGAATGAAGATGGATCGTTTGCAATTTCGTAACAAGTTGTACCTACAATCTTCAAACCATCGCACCCTCACTACCAATTGAATAAGTCGCAAAACAGGTGAACAAAGGTCCGAATCGCCTGCAAGACTCTTTGCGCCCCAGATTAGGAGATCGTAATGAATCTCATAGTTCCTACTTCCTTTGATTATGTAAGCAACGACGCTAACCTTATGCAGAGCGGCTTCGGCAATTCAGGCATAGACAGGTTTTCTGATAACTCCATTGGCCACTTCGAGGCACCGCCTGCGGTATCTAGAATCAACCATTATCCTTCGGATCGAACCGGCACGAGTGATAGTAGATCAAGCGAGAACCGTAGCATAGATTTTCATGCGACGGTGCGCTCGTGGTCTACACCGTCTTATAGAGACACCCGAGTCGATGTCAGCGCGCCGCCGATAGCGACTCCATTAAGACAAACCGACAATGTCAATGCGATGACCAGCGAAAAGGGTCTTGTTGAAGCCCAGCGCTTGGTCGATTGGCAATTGCTCCGTGAGATTCGCCCTACGATCATCTGCGCTAGCATGCAGTAGATAAGTGAGTCTCGAAGTTTCTTTCTGGTGGTTTCTATGTTACTAACACAACAGATAATTCTCTATATTTTGGTTTTTTTGTGTGCTGGAGGCAGTCCTGCATTGGCCGCTACAGGCAGTCAGGAAGTCAAAAGACAACGAGCACTCAACTTCACGCTCAGAGGGTTGGATGATGCGCTCTACAATAGTGGGAAGTTCGACCCCACCACGAGTGGTGGCGAGCAGGGCAAAGCGCTCATGCCGCACAGTGATTTTTACAAAGCGCTGAGCGCAGTATCGCCAGTGAAGATGGACTCTACTGTTCCACAGTTGTTGGGAACACATGCGCCGACCATGAATGCCGAGAATAAAACTCCGCGAACCTGTGATCCATCAAAGTTTCCCGATGGGAACGAAATGGAATATGCAGACGGCGGCAGCAAAGTATTTGGGCCGTGCTGTGGTGATCCGGGGTCGCAAGTCGGTCTTAAGCCATATTATTTTGAACGTTTTCCGGAAGCTGATGGAACTGGAATACCAATTACCGATAAGTACAGAGAGATCTTACCGAGATCGAAAAGCTGCACTTTGAGCAATCCGGTGGGTTATTGCGCGGCTCGCGAAGCCATAAAGATGAATAAGAAGACGCCCAACGAGATCTCGCTGGCTGAGAGAATGAAGCTTGATGTGGCGCGCCAACAGCTTCTTGACGATATGAAGTTCGAAGCTCTTTCAAATTTCCAAAAATCACAAGCCGCCCTGGGTGGCGCCTGTGAGGGCGCTTCGGAGGCTGTTTCTGATTCATTCGATTCGACTTGGCCGAAGATGCTGGCGCTGTCCGCTACACCCTGTCCCAATGTGGGAAATGAAAGGACCGGTCAGCAGTGTTTGGCGAGTCAACCGATCAAGACGCACGAAAATGCGCTCTACCTGATCCAGGAAGCGTACAAACAGGTCTACCTTCCGATAGCGCTTCTCCTGCTTTTGCCGGGAGCAGTGCTTACCTCGATGAAAGGGCTAGTCTCGCACAGCATAATCAACAGTTCGAATGATGATGATGGCGCCAGTCCATTCACAGGAATGCTTCGGTCTCTGGTAGCGATTTTCTTGATTCCGGCTTCGCAACTTATCGTTAGTTACACGATTGATGTAGGCAATGCCTTGCAGGGCGAAATCGCCACCCGTATCAACTACAACACCTTACAAGGTTATGGCGACGAGCAAGTGTTCCGGGCGCCGATGTCCAATTTTTCCGGGGGACTTTTGCCTCCGAAAAGTGGAAAGGTACAGGGCAAGCTCACGCAAGGTCCCGAAGATAAGGCGGAACTGTTTAACGTCGATCCAGCTTCCATTATGTTGCAAACAATGGCCAATGCGATGTCCCAGTCTGCGGCATTTGGACTGGTTATCTTGTGTGCATTTCAAATTGTATTGGTCTCCTATCTCTATTTGATGGGTCCGGTAGCAGCAGCATTCTATGCCTGGCCAGGCTCGGTCGGATCGCTCTTCTCGAGAGTATTCACGAGTTGGTTGGATGCCATGATCAACGTTGCTTTGTGGCGCTTCTGGTGGTGTGTGGTTTTGCTCATCATGGATTCACGACTGACCTGGCTTGGTGCAGAACTCGAGATGTATTCGATGTGGGAGCTGCTCATGTTCATCTCCTTTCTGGTGATCATGACCTCTGTTCCGTTTAATCCCTTTGATTTTAGAGCCGGCGACATGATTCAGCAGATTATGTCCAAGTCGGAAGAAGCCATTGATAAGGCATCGAAAAAATAGATTAGCAATCCTGCGGTAGAGGACGTTTGCACAATGAGTTTAGTAAAAACAGGATGGAAGCTGGTATTGACGATGTTGATCGTCGTCGGTTGTTTGGCAAGCAGTCAAGCATCCTTTGCTTTTCCAGCATCGGGCACCAGTCCGAAGACGGGCCTCTCTGCATTCTATAACTGTCAGCAGAATGTGAATTGTTCTAATGGTCCTTGTAATAAGGATGGTTCTCCGGACAAGAAAAACCCTTGCTTCTACAACGTGGACAAACGCGCCGGCGGGGGATTTACACCAGGAAAAGAACTATCCGGATGTAGCAATCCGGTCGCTTTCGAAGGGACTAGCTCAGTTGGGTGTATGAGACCTGACAATTTCGATAGCCGCTGTTTCACCGGACCAGAAGTGACGGCCAACAAAATCAAACAGGTGTTTGATGCTAACCAGAATAAATTTTCTGATCCGGTGACCGGGGCTTATGCCGCGGTGTCGGCGGAAATAGCCAGTCAGAGCGCTGCTAACGCCGATCGCCCATTGCAAAACGCCATGCAGGGTCAGGCACAAGCGATGGGTTGCGCCACGGCAGCAGCCGATGTGTGTGGAGAGCTTGGTCACACGATGGCGGATACGGCGATTGAGTATGTTGCTACATCCATGCACAATTTCACGGTTGACGATCACAATATCTGGAACAGAATTCGAAATGAAATCTTCGTTCCTATGGGCATTCTTTTGTTGCTACCGGGGGCGGTGCTGTCTCAAACAAGAGCGATTATGGCGGCCTCGAATCCGGTGCTTGGTCAGGTTAATCCATTCGATGGCATCTTGCGTTCGCTCGTCGGTATTTTCCTGATTCCAGGCACTTATCTGGTCTGCAACTATGGCATCGACCTGGCGAACTCGATTACCTTCACCATCTCGGCCGAGTACAAGCGGATGCATGGCTCCGACATGTATAAGGACGCGCTTTGCCATGAGATCAAGGCGATGCCCTGGCGACTGCCCCAGGAAAACCGCAACACCATCGACATTCCTGTGTCGTCGATGGGACAGATCTTGATGGGTAACAAGACTCCGTTTGCTCAATTGGAAGCAGAACTCATAGCAGTCAAAATCTATGACCCATGTGCGAACATTTACATTGTTCCAGAAGATCGAGCCAATGAAGTTGTGCCGGCGAGTGTTATGGCCGCCCGTATGGCAGCCAACTCGAGCAATGCAGCGCTTTGTACGTCGTGGAGTATCCTCTGTGCTCTTCAGATGGCCTATTTGTATTACTTGTGGTGTGTCGGTCCCGTTGTAGCCGCGCTTTGGGTCTGGCCGATGAAGCATTTGCGCGACGCATTGCCGTCCTGGGTCGAGGGTGTGATCACCGTATGCTTTTGGTCGTTCTTCTGGAACACGGTCGTTCTGCTCATCGCCTGCTTCCGTGGAGTAGATGAAACTGGAACCATCATGATGCTTGCCTTGAATACTCTCGCCAATCTCTCGGTTAAGTTCGCTTTCGATTTTGCTGGGCTCGTGCGTGGGGCCGCTGGAGAAGCAATGAAACTCGGTGACAAGATCGCCAAGGCCGTCGGCGATTCGGCAAAAGGTGGTGGAGGTGGAAAGGACAAGAATCCTTCCGGACCTTCAGACAAGCCTAGTGACGGAAGCGTCCCACCAAATCCGATTCCTCCGACGACTCCAGATAAAAAGCATTTGGCTCCGACTCTGCCATCAGTTGCCCCTATGCCGAGACTCAAAGAATCTGCGACCATGATGCCCCCTCCGATTTCCAGCACCAATGTTGTTTCGTCGGAACCGGCTCCAGTGAAGCAAGAAGAAAAGGTAGACAGGCGAAGAAATCTGTTCGCGTATGAAACAGGTCGGGGGTTTCATCCAAACATCGCGCAGCAAGCTAATCTTCGGGGCAAGCCAATGGCTGCTAGACCGAAAGCATTCGAAGTCGGTCCGCCACCACCTGCTCGTACAAATGGTGGGGAGGGCTTCGCCTCCAAGTATGCCGAGCCAATGCCCTGGACGGAACACGCCTCTGTCAAAGATGATGCCACAGCATGGCATAAGCCGACTCACGATATCGCGGGCAGCCATACGGTTAATTCATTCAATCTTTCCGGATCTCGACCGATACTCGGGGAGTCGCTTGCATCCCAATTCTCCACATAGGAGCGATTTTTGATAAATCGATTAGGGTTGATTTCTGCGTTCGGCAAGGATGTCGTAATCCCGGTCTGAAGCATTCATGCAAGAGGCGTCTATGCTGAGCTGAGGTTACCATCGGTTTCACCTCACCAACAGAAGGCCTGTTGTTGTCGTGCTGGTATCAAGGACGCTTATCAAATTCAATGACGAGATTGTCGGTAAGCTTCCGAATTGGTGGTTGGGACTTTGAGTTGTAATATCTAAATGTGTACAGGCGTTGATATTTGGGGCGACTCACGAAGGTTAGCGCTGCCATAAGGGTTTTCACCTCGCTTTCACTAATTTCGACAACAATATCATCGTTCGGTTTACCACGATATCGAAACCCAATTTATTCCCGATAGAGAGAGTCGCTGCGGCCTTCTCAGAAGGCCGTGCTGACTTTCCCACGCTTCAGGGGGAGATAATGAGTATTTCAATTCCTGCTCAATTGCTATATCAGACCGATGATCAGCCTTTGCAAGGTCATTTTTGTCAGCAAGCGACCGGTACAGTACTGCAGCAAATCGCCCCCAATGCATCCTCTCTGTCAGTACCGTATACGGTACTAGGCAGGTTGTCGAGATCGCTTGCTGATGAAAGTGAATGCGCTGTGTCAACAGCGTTCGCGGATTATGCACCTACTTCTCCTCCCTGGCAGCGTCACCCAGGAGAGGTTCGGAAGGAAAGAAGCTGTACGCAGAGGACCGAGCAGGCTCTCGGAGTGTCACACCACCGTGCTGAACAGGTTGAGGGGTCATCCTGTTTGGCAAGAGCGAACGATGGTGTGACACTCCAGACGACCTGTTTGAGTGAGTTACTAGCCGAAGCTGAAGAGGCTTTATCCGTGTCTTCTCGCTATCCACAAGATCGCGAGGACAACAGTTATACACAGAGGACCGCAAAGGCGCTCGAGGTGTCTCACTTGAAGGCAGTACAGGAGGAGTCGTCGTCCTGTCGAGATGGAGCTATGTCAAGTGAGACACTCGAGACGACCTGCTTAAGAGGGTTGTTGGCGGAAGCGCAGGAAGCGTTATCATCGCCCCCTGGATTCGAACAAGACAGTTATGCGCAGAGTACAGCACCTGTGACAGGAGTGCCTCTCACGCGAGTAGCGCAAGAACAGGCTGAGTGGTCGTCCTGTTCGGTAAGAGCGAATGGTGATGAGGTACTCCAGACGACCTGCTCGAGCGAAGAACTTCTTGCGAAGCTTGGCACTTACAGTCAAGACGAGTTCACGTCGGGACCACCAATGGGTTTTCGACTTGATTACGATCTCTCCGAAATTTTGCCGACGATGATCTGTGCTGCGATTAATGATAGTCGCGAAGGCGCGACTATTCCGATTACTCAACCCGGACGGTTTCGAGCAAAAAACTCGATTAGATCTTCTGATTCCGATCGCTCATACAGCTGTGATGGTTCCCGCTAGACCGGGATATTAGTCAAGACTGCGATTCCCACCAATCTCTATCACGGAAGTTTGCTAAATGACGACATCGAATAAAAAGTCAGCGATGCAACTAGTAACGATAATGGTTTCGCTCGTGGCGACGTGCTTACTTTCAGGTTGTTCGGCTGGACCGTCGGAAGAAGTAAAAGCAACCAACTATATTGAACCTATGTCATTGGCGAACCCAAGTCGCGTTCCAAGAAGTTATGACTGGACTATGGATCTGGGAACGGCTCCGCCAAAGCCGCCTGGTAAGCCGGTGTCTACGAACAGTGGCTTGGTGTATCAGGATCTTGTGGAAGGGTTTGGCCTCAGTCCATCGATCGATCATATGGTGCTCCTCCACCTCACAGGATACCTTCCTGATGGAACAAGATTCGAGTCGTCGCGCGATAAAGGCTTGCCTCTCTCGATCACACTTGGGCGCCATCAGACAATAAGCGGAATCGAAGAGGGACTCATGGGAATGAAGGTGGGTGGTACTCGAAAACTGAGTATTCCCCCCTCGCTCGCATATGGAGACAGAGGCAGAGGGAAGGTACCACCGAATGCGAGGCTAACCTATGAGGTGGAACTTTTGAGCAGCGATCGATAGGCGTTTTGAGAAAAAACTTTGGTTGGGTGAATAACGTTTGTTCAGTACAAGGACCGAAAGGATACAGATGTACAGCAGGTTGACAGAGTCAGTGCCCTCATACGAAAAGGCAGTTTCAGTTTGAAGCGAAACGCGATTATCTTAGGACGTATGGGAGCAGTTTTGCTTCTAGTTGTTTTTGCGATGGTATGGTCTTTTCCTGCTTTCGCAAGACAGCAAGTCAGAGACAGTTATTTAAACTGGCAGGATCGGAGAATGTTTTTTGACGGTGGTGGTGGTCAGGGTGGTGGCGCACCATTTCCACAAGGCAAATCCTTTTATGAGAACCTCTCGAAGGTCAAGCCTTCGTCCAGAACAAGCAATGCCACGATGCAATTCGACGGGAATCATGGTCCTCAAACGAGCGGCTCATCGCAGAATCAAGAATACGATGTCTCTAAAATGGAGAACGGAGAGACCGGTTACTACACGGAGCGAGGTATTTCTGATGAGATGTTCGGACAGAAGTGCACCCCGGTCAAGCAGTACTACAACCAGAAGCAAGAGCTGGACGGCAAGGTGCCACGTGGGAAGTATCGCGAGATACCACCGAAGCAAGGCGAGATGCCGTTGCGCAATATAGTGGAGAATGCTTTCTACCGTAATATGCAGACGAGCTTCAAGGGCAACAAAGGCGTGACCTCGGACCGCGGGAATAGCGCCAAGATATCGGCCGAAGCAGATGCCTTCAAGAATGCAATGTCAATGGAGTCACAGGGGCAAGCCTCGGGTGCCCAAGAGGGCATGACGGGGATGGCGGAGACTGCCGCAAATGCGGAATCTGACGCATTTGACTCTACCTGGATGCAAATGATGGAATTGTCTCGCACCCCGTTATTGAACATTGCCAACGAAAATGCGGGCACCGCATGTAGTGCGAGTCAACCGCTTAAAACATATTCGGAAGCGGTCTATCTCGTGCAACAAGCCTATAGGCATGTTTATCTCCCCATAGGCATTCTGCTGCTTCTGCCGGGTGCCGTTATAACTCAGGTGAAGGGTCTTGTATCGGCCGGGATGCTGCATAACACCAGTGATGATGACATAGCCAGTCCGTTCACGGGAATTCTTCGAAGTCTTATAGCGATTTTCTTGATCCCTGCGACGCAGGTCATAGTCAGTTATGCCATAGACGTCGGCAACAGTACTCAATATGAGGTTTATCGACACATCAATTACGAAGGCATCAATCGATGGGCTGACGAACAAGTATTTCGTCCGCCGGATGAAAATTTCAAAGGATCGATATTACCGGGTTCCATGCTCCAGAGCGTGGGAAAATTGTCGGAAAAGCCAGAGAAAATGGCAGTACCTCTCAACATGAATCCAGCCAGTATCATGCTGCAGATGTTGGCGAACTCAATGGCTGAAAGCGCGGCTTTCGGGCTCGTAATCCTGTGCGCATTTCAAGTTAGCATGGGTTGTTATCTGCTGCTGATGGGACCAGTAGCGGCTGCCCTGTATGCATGGCCGGGCGGCACGGGCTCCCTATTTCAACGTGTGTTCGTAAATTGGGTGGATGCCATTATCAATTTAGCGCTCTGGCGATTTTGGTGGTGTGTGGTACTGCTGACAATAGACACTCGCCTGGGTTGGTTAGGCGGAGACCTCAATATCTATTCGATTTGGGAGTTGATGATGTTCATTGCTTTTCTGGTAATCATGACTTACGTGCCATTCAATCCCTTTGATTTCAAAGCCGGAGAGATGGTC
Source organism: uncultured Candidatus Obscuribacterales bacterium (assembly GCA_964418155.1). GTDB lineage: Bacteria > Cyanobacteriota > Vampirovibrionia > Obscuribacterales > Obscuribacteraceae > JADYXR01. Next base: position 65,670 of record CAYQKX010000023.1, read on the forward strand.
GCTCAAATAATGGCGAAAGCGGACGAGGCAGTTCAGGAAGCGTCTCAAAAGAAGGGATAGCAAATGGTCTACACGCAGTTAAGTGCAATCTGAGTTACCAACCTAAATGAAGTTCAGCAGTTAAATATGATGAAAACCACACAGAAACTGACCCTCTCGATGCTGCTAGTCGGCTCTCTGCTCTTGCTATTCGCTCAAAAGTGCGAAGCGATGCGTCGGGAAACATTTATGGGCCAAAAGATTATTGAGTTCAATCAGGTACATAGTGGCGGCCATACGGACCCGCTGAAGAACCCCGCAGCAATATTCACAGACAAAAAATTCGATCCCTGGAAAGGCTTATTCGAGGCTGGTGGGACGTGTCAGAGTACTAACGGCGGAGCGAGTGACTCTGACTCAGAACACTTTCGTGATAGTCCGTGGGCCAAGGACAAAATTGATACGGCAAAACAAGTGGCAGATGATCTCAAGCAACGTCTCCACGGGCAAAAGCATTCCGAAACGAGTCGCGGCTCTGACGTGAGAGGTGCAGTTGAAAGCGCGGTGGCACAAGCCGCAGGCTCTGCCAATCCGCTGTCAAACGGAATGAAAGGGCAATCACAAGCGGCCGGCGCAGCCACCGAAGCAGCCGATGTGGCCGGCGAAATCGGGCACGAAATGGCTGAAACCGCGATTGAATACGTGGCTACGTTCGTTAATAACTTCACCGTCGAGGGTAGCAACAAATGGAATAAGATTCGCGATCAGATATTTGTTCCGATTGGAATTTTGCTTTTATTACCCGGAGCGGTTCTCGCCCAGACCAGGGCGATAATGGCAGCTGGGAATCCCGTCTTGGGTCAGGTCAATCCGTGGGAAGGAATTCTTAGATCTGTAGTCGCGGTGTTCTTGTTGCCTGGCACGTATCTAGTCATGAATTATGGAATTGATCTCGCTAATTCCTTCACTTACACAATTTCTAGTGAGTACAGGCGCTTGTTCGGATCGGACATGTATCGAGATGCAATCTGTCACGAGATCAAAGCGATGCCATGGCGATTGCCCCAGGAGAATCGAAACACAATAGACATCCCCGTTTCCTCGATGGGTATTATTCTCGTGGCCAAAGAGAAGACACCCTTTGCCCAATTGGAAGCCGATCTCATAGCAGTGAAAATTTATGATCCTTGTGCAGGGATTTACTTGGTGCCGCCAGATCGAGCTAACGAAGCTGTCCCGGCGGCGGTTATGGCGGCGCGGATGATGGCTAATTCCAGTAATGCCGCTCTTGTGACCTCGTGGTCGATACTGTGCGCACTTCAGCTGGCATACCTCTACTACTTGTGGTGTGCCGGCCCAATAGTAGCCGCACTTTGGGTGTGGCCGAATAAACATCTGAGAGATGCCCTGGGCAGTTGGGTCGAAGGAGTTATCTCGGTATGTTTTTGGTCTTTTTTTTGGAACACGGTCGTGTTGCTCATTGCGTGTTTGAGAGGAGTGGATGAAACAGGCACCATCATTATGTTAGCGCTCAACACGCTGGCAAATCTATCCGTTAAGTTCGCTTTCGATTTCGCGGGGCTGGTCAGAGCCGGCGGTGCAGAGGCCATGAGGCTTGGCGATAAGATGGGCAAAGCCATCCAGAGTTCTTCGAAAGGAAAAGGCGGTGGTGGTGGTGGCGGCGGTGGTGGCGGTGGAGGTGGTGGCAAAGGTGGAGGCGGAAAAGGAGGCGGAAAAGGAGGCGGAGAAGGAGGCGGAGGAGGAGGAGGAGGCGGCGGCGGCGGTGAAGGAGGCGTTGGAGGTGGTGGAGGTGGCCGCGGTGGAGGTGGTGACCGCGGTGGAGGTAGTGACCGCGGTGGTCCGATGCCGGAAAACGATTATAGTTGGGCAGTTATGCAGCCCGGAAAGGAGTATCCGACGATGCAACTCGGTGCTACAAGTAGTGGGTTTGGCAGCAATGTCTCCCCGAACGTTTCACCTCCTCCGACTGGTAGCTATGTCACCAATTCAGCACCGGCCGGTCCGGCGAACGCCTCGGTGGCTACTGCGAACGTAGCTAATGCTCATTCCCCGACAGTCAATTACTTGAGGAATTTAGATCGCACCGGTAAAGCACCAAACAAACCAGCAGTCGTGGCGCCGCCGAAAAAGGCACCGTCGCCCAGGAGGAACGATGAGCCGAGGTGGTCGAACTTTGCTTGACGAGTCAGTTGCCCGGGCACACGCACGCTGGACTGCTGTTCGAACCCTGCCTTTGGCGTTCACATACTGGTAAAAGCAATTGTTTAGACGACAGACAAAGATTGAGGAATGGCGCGTGAATGAGCCGCTTCGATATCTCAAGTTGCAAGAGTTCGAGTCGAGCCACTTTCACCGCGTTTTCACGAATTTGAATAAAAATAGCAGCAGATCGATTTACCAATAGTATCAAAAGCGAATTTAATGGCGAGACTGTTTTGCCGGAGGACTTCTGTTCTGGCGAATAGTGAGGAGCGACTATGAATCTATTAGTTCCTGGTGGTGGACAATCTCAGGGTGACGAAAATCAGCAAACCAAGCTGCGTTGGCAAGCGATGAGCGTATTGTTTCGACAACATCCGGCCCCGGAGCTCAGATCCGAAGCGCCACCGCAGGCGGTTATAGCAGCCTTGTTGGACAAGATGGCCCAGGTTCATAAGGAAGAAGATATTCTTGTAGACGAGCGTGACACCATGCTCACTAACAGTGATCCAGGATTTGGACTGACGATATGGCGCCGCAGGCTGGAGCCAGTAGAGGTTACCTATCCTCCGCTTGAAAATCAGTATGATGATGACGATTCGATTCAGGATCTGGAGCCAGTAGACATTGATTTTCCGCCGATGCAGCATCACGACCTCGCTTCGTACTCAACGGCAGATGGATTCGAGCAGTGTTATAACTTTTGGAACGATAATTTCGAGGATCAGGACTTCTTTGCGGTGCCAAATAATCGTCGGGTTGCTTTCGCGCGAAACGAAAAGTCCTTTTTTCAAAAAATTCTGGAGCGGACTTTGCCGAGTCGATATCGACGTATCGGGTGCTAAGTCGCGAAAAAACCATTGCTGGGGCTGGAACCTTCTATAATAGTCCAGCCCCTCATTTCGTCTCTAAGGGCGAACTAGATTCTGGCTCTAGGAAAGTCACAATGGCGAATGTCAAAAGTCCGCTAGTCAAAAAAGGAATATTGCTTTTAGCTGTTCTTTTTGCACTCGAGATTGCCTTTGTCGGAGTGCTGTTTGGTTTGCTCAGGCAAGCCGAGTTTGACGCCTGGCGAGAAGCGCATGCGAAAGAGGTGCTTAACCGCACCAGTCGGCTAGTCAAAGCTTATTACGATACTTGCATGTCGATCTATATGTTCGTCAGCGCAAGGGACTTTTCCATATCGGACAAATACGAAAAAGCAACCGATGAAACAACGGAGCAACTGAATGTACTAGAGGCACTTGTTGCTGATGACCCTGATGGACTCAGTAGGATCAAGAAAGTGCGCGCGTCGACTGATGAAGGATTGGGTCTGCTTGAAGAGTTGAGACCCTATCTAGAAGAAGACGAGAGCATGGATGTGACTATGTTGCGCATCAAGATCGCGATGTTGCTCAACAAAATCATTCCGCAGTTGGAAGAGTTTGGCTACCAGCAAAGGCAAAAAACTTTGCACCTGCCAGCCGAAGGCGCGAGTTCGCGTCAAAAGGCCTTGTTCTGGTTGGTCGCGGGGCTCATATGCAACGTTATCTTTGGAGTGGTTGTTTGTGTGATGTTCTTCAGGGACATCGCGCAACGATTGGATGTGCTCGTTGACAATGCCAACAAGATGGGTGAGTCAAAACCACTCAACGAGCCATTGCAAGGGTTTGATGAAATTGCGCATCTGGATGCGGTGTTTCATGAAATGGCTCAGGCACTGGAAGAAGCCGTTCAGAAAGAGCGAGCCATCATCGATAACAGTGTCGACATTATCTGCTCCCTGAATTCCGCCAATCAGTTTACCTTCGTGAGCCCGTCGGTAAAACAACGCTGGGGATATGTACCGGCGACATTAATGTCCAAACCGGCAGCCAGAATAATAGAACCGGATTCGGTGGCACAATTCGAAAAGGAGATAGCCACACTGAGAGCGGCTAAAGAACCGGCTACTTTCGAGATCAAGGTCGTGGCCGACGACAAGAGCATGATCGATACCAGTTGGTCCGGGTCTTGGTCCGAGAATCTCCAGGCGCTCTTCTTCGTAATTCATGATGTTACGGAGCGTAAGCGTATCGAAAGAATGAAAGAGGAGTTCGTCGCCATGGTCGGGCATGATATGCGCACTCCATTGACGTCGATCATTGGTGTTTTGACGACCGTGGCAGAGGGGCGTTACGGTGAGATCACACCAAAAGGGCGTGAATCACTTCGATCCACGGAGAGAATAGCGAATCGATTAGTCAATCTTGTTAACGACATCCTTGATGCGGAGAAGCTTCAGTCCGGTACCTTCGAAGTGTTTCCCGAGCATCTGCCTCTCAGCCCGATCATCCGAGCTTCAGTAGACACCATTAAGGACATGGCACAAAGTGTCGGTGTAGCGATTGAGTATTCATATACTGATATCGATGTTTTCGTCGATGAGGAGCGCCTGGAGCAGGTATTGGTCAACCTGCTTTCTAACGCAGTGAAGTTTTCTCCCAAAGGATCGGCTGTGCGTATTAGTGCTGAGGGAAAAGGCGATCACGTAGAAATTTCAGTAATCGACTCTGGCAAAGGCATTGCGCTACAGGACCAGACGCTGATTTTTAGACCATTTCGACAGGTATCGCCGACCGATCAAAAAGTCGGTCGTGGAATCGGTTTGGGATTACCGATTTGCAAAAAACTGATCGAACTGATGGGAGGCACCATTGGTGTGGACAGTGAGATTAACAAGGGCGCGCGATTCTGGGTCAAGGTGCCGAAAGGCGACTGCGAAGACGACGAGCTTGTTGGACCGAACAAGGGCGGAATCTCGAAATGAAAATGCTGATTCCAGGAGTGCTATGCGTAGTGCTACTGCTGAGCGCTTGTGGGTCGTCCAATCGATCCGTACGGTCCTACTACAATCTGATGTTGTTCGAGAACCATCTCTCCGACGGCGATGAGGCAAGACAGAACAAGCAACCGGAACAGGCATCCCAATGGTACAAATTTGCTATAAGCGAGGGGGCGCTGGCTGACTCGAACGGATACTACAAAGCAATTGCCCAGGTAAGCGCAGCTCAGAATGCGGTCTATTTTCGCAGTAAATCCGCGACAGAGAAGCTGTCCATTGCGGTGAAGAGTCTTTATCAGTGCTTGAAACGCAAGGAGCTACAAGCGGTATCACAAACCATTTGCCGGACACTCATTCATGTAATCAGACTTGATGTTGAGGTGGCGCTCAGAAATGGCAATATTGTCCGCGTAGACAGAAGGATCAATGAGGTCGCTGAATTGCTGAAGGCTCGTCCCGACATGCTCAAAATTGCGGAGACGAAATACGAACTTTTCCACCTCCATCGAGTGTTGGCATCAAGTCGGCGCGGCCAATCCCTTGGGATCGTCCAGGAGTTGGAAAAGCTGTTGCCCGCAAAAGGTAGAGATTCGCTGGAGATGTCGGAAAGGGTGCATGCCTTGAGATTTTTCCATGAGGCGGAAACTTTCAAGCGAGAGAATCAACCCGGTGCTGCAATAGATCAGCTCAATAGAGCTTTGAGTCTTGCAATCGATCTGAATGATGTTTCTCTTCAGTTATCGATTTATGTTGAGGTAGCAAAGATCGAAGCGGCGCGTGGAAATGTCGCGGAGATGAAGAGGAATCTGGAACATGCTATGCAACTTGCTCACGAGTTGAAAGACGATAATAAGATATTGAAGGTCATCAATTTTTCACTGCGAATTCAACAGAAAATTCCTGGTATCGATCTAGGCACGTTATACAAGGAACACGCGGAACAAGTGAGAAAGCTTGTAGGAGACGGGGTTCGCTACGCAGATTTTTTTAGAGAGGCCGGGCTCTATTCCTTGAAGATAGAGAGACTTGAGGATGCTGAAAAGTTTGCTGATGAAGCGTCTAAGATCTATTCGCGACTTTCGCCAAGATCATCGAGTGGTCAACAAGCTCTTAACGAAATACTAAAAGCACGCATAGCCGAACAGCAGGATAAGAAGGACAAAAGCGCCTCCCATCTCGCTGAAGCGATACGGTTGGCGACGGAATGCACCGATCCGAAATTGAAAGTGCGAATCAACAGAGAACTTTCGCGAGAAGAGTAGTCGGTCGAAAGGCGCTTAGATAGAGCGTGTACGAAGAATCATTTTCATCTCGTTTTCACATTGCCTTATTAAACTCAGTCCATGAGGGTAAGGGCGATGGACGAGGAGAATGGCTATGCCGACACCAGAGCAGAACAACATGGATTCGCAGGGTCTGGATACATCGGCTGGAAGTGTTAACGACAGAAGCAATCTTATGGAATCAGCGCAGTGGAGCCGCGATTCACAGAAAGACATAAGCAGTATGTTTTCATCCACCAACACTGCAGAACAGTATCTTCCCAATCTCGAACTTACTGGCGATTCGCAAGACAGTTCGAGGAATGATGGTAGCAATGAGGGCGGCGAATCGGAGGATGGCTCCAACAGCGACGAACAAGATTCAGATGAACGAAACGGGGATAATGAATCAAATGATAGTCATAGCCCGCATAACAACACAAATAGTCCGAACGAGAATGCCGCTGGCGCGAAGCCGGATAAGAATGCCTCGTCCAGTCAGGCAGAACGTGCCTCGACACAATCGAATCAAAGCGTTCAATCAAATCGAAATGCAGAGCAGAAAGATAGTACGCCGCGCGACGACAGCAACCGGTCGACAGAAAAAGCCAATTCAGGAGAGCCGAAATCTGGAGATAAGCAAGCCTCTGACAAGGGAGCGGAAAGCATGAACGGAGCATCCAACAGCAAAGCGGCCACAGAGACCAACGCGCAACAACAGAAGTCCAACAACGACAAACAACAACAAGACGATAGTCCTGCTAACAATCCAAGCAAATCAGGAGAGCCGAAATCTGGCGATAAGCAAGCCTCCGACAAGGGTGCGGGAAGCATGAGCGGAGCATCCAACAGCAAAGCGGCCACAGAGACCAACGCGCAACAACAGAAGTCCAACAACGACAAACAACAACAGCAACAACAACAAGACAATACTCCTGCTAACAATCCAAGCACTCCTGGCGCAAAACCGGCTGATTCACAGCCAAAACAGGCGGAACCTACGCCGAAGACGGAGCAGAAGGACAAACAGAGTTAATCGCGGATCCAATGGACCGGCTTATGCCCGGTCCTTTTGGATCTCTCGAACTTTAATATTCGGGGCCAAAAAAATTGGACATAGATGGTATAACAAGCTCACAATCGCTTGAGTCGTACGACATCGTTGGCATGGCAAAAATCCTCGTTATAGAAGACGATACTGACCTTTCCGATCGCATTACTGCCTGGTTGACCGGGCAGTCGTATCAAGTTGAACGCGCTTCCACCGGCGAAGAGGGATTCGATCTTCTTCGCTTTTATCATTACGATATCGGTATCATCGATTGGCAGCTTCCCGGTTTGTCCGGACCTGAGATTATCCGCCGCTTTCGAAATGAAGGTGGAAAAACTCCAATTCTAATGTTGACAGGCAAGTCGGACGTCCGAGAGAAATCGCATGGACTCGACGCTGGGGCTGATGATTATTTGACCAAACCATTTAACTTCGAGGAGCTCTCTGCACGAGTGCGAGCATTGCTGCGCCGATTGCCTACATACCAGCACGAAGAGATGAACGCAGGCGAATTGATAGTGGACAGAACGAAGCACTCGGTGAGCTATCGAGGCGAAGAGATTCATTTGCTTCCAAAGGAGTTCGAAATACTCGAATTGCTGTTGAGACAAAGGGACATGGTGATTTCGCAAGAATCCATTCTAGAGCGGGTCTGGTCCTCGCAATCAGAGACGACTACCGCTTCGGTCAGAACATACATGAAGACGCTGCGCAAGAAGCTTTCTCGCGTTGAATGTGTGCGAATAACTACTGTTCATGGATACGGTTATCGTCTCAAGGTGACCGAGTAACCCTGGTCGCTTGCCGCAAAACATTATCTGCTGCCCGGACATTTTGCGAAGAATGCATATGTTTGTGGGTACGATCTAGTCAGTATTTTCGTTTATGCTCGTTGGGCTTGGTAATATAGAGAGGACAGTCGGAGGTTAGATTGTGGCTGAGCCAGCTGAAGTACCGAAGGATGCGCCTGCTACCGGTAAGGAAAGCGTGCAAACTCCTCGTCGCCAGGGACTGAAGAATTTTATCCTGGCGCTCAAGCACATTAACGAGGCGTCGGTAGCGGAGAACGTCAAACAACGTTTTTCTGATTACGTGACGATCGCTCTGGTCGTTCTTTGTATCTTGAGCCTCGTGGTGGCGGTATCTCTAGATGTTCCGCCCGGAGTCAAGTTTCTTCCGCTGGCCTTCACTGTTGGTGCCGTTCTGTTTTACATCATCAATCGAATGGGTATCATCATCAGCCTCACAGCCAGGCAAGCGCTGATCGTCTGGCAGATTTTAGTAGCTGGATTTTGGCTCGGCGTTACGAGCGCGATGCTAGTCATGCTTGTCAGCATGTACTGCCTTTCACAGATGGGCCCGTAGGTCGAAAGCATGGTAAGGCCGGCAGCTCTCCGGCAAATAGTCTTCAAGGTGATGACCGCTTTCGTGGTTGTCGTTTTTTGCGTTACAGGCTGCAAGAGCCGGGCTACCGGAGTTACAGACTCGCTGGAGCGCAGCAACACGGTTGTGATTGGGATGCCGTGGGAGCCGCGCACGCTCAACCCTTATCGTGGTGTTGATTCTGCCTCCTATTTCGCGCAGACGCTTATCCACGGAGGGCTGGTTCGCTACAACGAGAAGGGCGAGATTCTACCTGGTCTTGCAGAACGTTTCATGGTCTCGGAAGATGGGCTTCGATACACATTCTTTCTTCGAAAAGATTTAAAATTCTCCGATGGAACGCCGCTCACCGTTGATGATGTGCTTGCGTCCATAAGAGCAACAATCGGACCGGGATCACCTTTTCGAGCGAATTACGATTCGATCAAGAGTTTTTCGTCACCAGCGCCATTACAGGTGGTGCTCGAGTTGTCGTATAAGAATCTACCGATGTTGCTAAGGCTGGCAGATCTTCGAATTCTGCCTGCGTACGTGCTCTCAGAGAGCATGAAGAATTCCGATCAATTGTCTCGACACCCGATAGGATGTGGACCGTTCTTTGTAGAGCGCTGGGACCCCGGACTAGAACTGGTGTTTCGTGCTAATCCTAACTATTTCGGTGAGAAGGCGCAGAGTCCAGTTCTCATCTGGAGGATCATTCCGGACGGCAATTTACTGTCCTCTGCGCTATATCGCGGCGATGTCGACGTAGCGAGAGTAGATGGACGAATTGAGCTTGGAGTCTTGAGCGAGCACAGCGACGTCGAGTTCAAGAAGTATCCAGGTGGCAGGACGATTTTTCTGGCCTTCAACACGGAGAAGGAGCCCTACAAAAGACCCAGTTTCAGGCAGGCGATCTCGATGTTGATTGATAAGTATACTATCGTCAATAATCTCTATGCCGGGTTCGCCGTGGTTCCGTGTTGCGACTTCCCGGAGTACGGTCCTGTCTATAATCGCATGGCGCGCCGTTGGCCGTACGATGTGAAGCAAGCCTATAAGTATCTGCAAACAAGTGGCTTCGAGCGTCGGGAAGATGGTTGGTATCCAGTCAGTAATGTGCCTGGACCGGTTCCGAAAACTCAACGTCTGGCCTTCAAAATAGTGACCATCAAAGATTTCATGGATGTAGCGCAGGTGGTTGCAGGCGATCTTCAAAATGCGAAAATTGGGGTTCGGGTAGAACTGGTTGAATATTCGACAATGAAGGACAAGTATTTGAAGACCGGCGAGTACGATGCCGTGTTGTTCAGCCGATCGCAGGGACCGGACCCGGATTGTCGCCTTGTCTGGGGAAAAAATGGACCGCTCAATTATGCTCATTACAATGACGATCATCTCGACAGTTTGGTAAATGAAGCCTACAAAGCCGATACCGAAGAAAAAAGGAAAGAACTCTACGATCGCGTGCAGGAAGTTTTATCCGACAAACTTCCCTGGGTCTATCTCGTTCAGCCTAGTTTGACAATCGCGCACAAGACATACATTAAGGGAATCGGTGATGGAATGCCGAGCGATAGCGGCATACCATGGGATAATCCGCTGTTTGATGCGCATAACTGGAGATGTGAATCTCGTCCGTCGCGCTAATTCTGTAACACTGTTTAGCTGTAGTGAAGGCGCGTAGCTCGCGGCTCAGTGCGGTGTTTCACCAAATCTTCAACCTATTTTGCGAACCTTTGGTGGGGCAGAGGTGAATGATGGAAAATATCCAAAAACAGCCGGAAGTCGATAATTCCCTGGAATGTCGGAACAGCGAAGACACTGATACTCGCATGATTTATGAGGTCGACGATGTTCGTAAAGACAATTCGGATGCGGGTTCATCGCTTGGGTTTGGTGGAACGGGACGCGACAGTAAACATGGAGGATTCGGTGAAGATGTACTTCCTCAGCTCGAAATTACTAATCCAGACCATGAAGACGATGAATACGAATCAGAGGATTTCAGTGATACCACCGATGATGGTGGCGGTGGTTCGCCGGGCAAAAGTTCAGACGATAAAGCACAAGATGGTCCGACGACGCTCGCCGGTCAAATAACCAACCTTGGATCCAATCAGTACAAGGTGCTCGAAGCCACTCAGAAAGCGCTTGATAGCGACGAACCAGTCGACTCAGAGGATGGTGAAGATCATGACGAACCGGTCTCAGTACTAGATGGTGACAATCTTAGCGGACCGAAGAACCTAACGGATGGAGACGAGCGCGAGGATCCAGCGGAGTATTCGGAGGGTTCTACCGATGGTGACGGCGATGGTACGACCGAGAAGAAGAATGATCCTAAGGAAGTCCAGAAAGCGATTAATTCCCATATCAGCAATCTGGCACTGTGGAACAATCCCACGAAAAGAGCGGAATCCGTCAAGGCTCTTCAGCAGATCGGGCAACCGGCTGTTTCCTCCCTGACCAACGCCCTGGGCTCCAGAGACTACCGGACTAGAGATGGCGCTCAAAGGGCACTCGAAGGCATCGGAGAAGCGGCTTTGCCGAGCCTGGAAAAGGCGTTGAAATCCGATGACGCTGAGGTTCGTGGGAGAGCGGAACGGGCAACAGAGGTGATCAAGTACAGAATGGAAGGCGAAGACAGACAGAAGTTGTTGGAGGCCGCAAGTAAGGAGGAGACTAAAGTTGACGAACTTCTCAAAGCGGCACATTTGGAAGTCAATTTTTTTGATACAAATCAGGGCGTGACGGATAACGGACCGGTTGGCAGCGACATGCAATTGAAGGACATTGCTCGCGGTCCGACAACCAATGAGCGCAGTGCTGCTGAGCATTTGTTGAACGTCGGAGCTCAACCGACTTTCAATGGAGATCGCTTCAATCAAGCCAAGAATAAGCTTCTGGAACAGGCTAATAAAGATGGCGATCAAGAAACAGCTCGCAAACTCATGAAGTTAGGTCTGGCTATGAATGATGGTAAAGCGATGTTTGCTCGATCATTGTCCGCATCCGGTGATCCGGCTGACTTGCAGCGCGGAAGAGAACTTGTCAATGAGCAGCTTCAGAGTAATCCGAAGAGAGAACCAAGCAGAATGCTTAGCGAAGCCGCTGCGGAGCTCTCCATGGACAAAAGCGAATCATTCCGGAAGGCATACGAGAAAGCCGGTGGCGAATTATTGGACCTGAAAGTGTTCGGCGACATAGCGCGACGGAAGCAGGCAATGCGCCGACAGCAATAGCAGCGAATCAGGAAGGTACCGTTTCACAACAAAAGGCGCCTCGTGAAGAACGAAGCGCCCTTTAATGATTAATGGTCTCAACTATGAAAGCACTTTCAAAGTAAGCTATTTAAACTTGCGAAAAACAAGTCTAAATCGCCTATTTATCAGACCGACCGAAATATCAGCAGCTTACTTGCTGACGGTGACGGTGATGCCTTCGATGTAGGACTCTGGGCAAACGAGAACGTTGCCATTGTGCTCACGATACCAACGCAGAGCTTTGGCTTTGCGGTGGATAGTGCGCTTTCTGTGACTCGGCCACGAGTATTCAGGTGGCTTAAGGTGGAAATAACGGCCTTCATCGCCACAGGCTTGGGCAAGAGCTGCCGGTGCTGTGATAACGGATATAAGACCCATTAATACAAGTGCTCTCATGAAACTCCCTCTCCTTCTTCTTTTGAGGTTTTTGCTCGCTTGACCTGGTAAAGCTGGTTCGGTCAAATCCGAGACCTTGACTCCAAACAATGAGCCCAAAGTGATTGTACTATTCCCCGGTCGAAACGAAATATGTCAAGAATAACCAACTATCAGACCGATTTCCGGAAAGCCCCGGCTAATTACTCTTTAGCGCAAAAAACAGATTTGTTGCCTTTATAAAGTGCATGAGAAAGAAGCGCTATCTGATTATTATCTGCATCATTGTCTGAATATTCTTCAAGTAAGAAGGGAAGGTTGCTATAGGCGGATTTGGGGTTTTCAAGGGAATCAGCTAAACTCTCTTGTATATGTGGCCCATATAATATGCCTCTAGAGAAAGATCGCTAAGTGTCAAAGCCTCGCCGACCCGACATTCGTTCACGTAGAATGCCTCCCCAACCGACTGATTGTCGAGATGCCATGCATTGGTTCGTCGACAACTTCAAGTTGTATACGGGCTCGGTCAGAGGCTTATTCATTTCCGATTTCAGTACAGACTACGAAGCTTATGTCGAGTCTGCCATTATCAGTCTGCGCTCCCGCGGAATCGAGCCATTTGTAGCTACAGGCGAGCAGTTGGTCATGCAGGCCGAAAAGTTGTGGGCGCAAGCCACACAGGGTACCCCTTTCAACCAGCCGATGGTCTCGATGTTCGAGCTGGACATGCTGCGCTCAGAGGTGACATTCATTAAGGACCTGGAAGCGCCGGTTAATGCCCAGCAGCTCTGGTACCTCTTTCATTACATCTTCTATCCTCGCGCTCTCTTCAATAAAGCAACTATTGTCACTACATCTTTGGGTCTTGATGAATTCATAGCCTATGGTGCGGAGTGTGATGATATTGAGTTTTCCGGGCGCAAGATCTCGTGGGAGAGACTGACCTGGTTGATAGAGGCGACAATGATCGATCTTTACCAATTCCGCCAGGTCAAAACAGACGGTCATCCGCCCATGTTGAAAGCGGAATACAACCTGTTCAAAGCCATGAATGAGCGCGAGCTTCCAGTCACTGCTCAGCAGGTTCTCGGAGACTACATGCTCGATATGTCGATTGCCGATCGAGATAATAGATTGGCAATTGAATGCGATGTTTTGTCTTCGGTTGATCCCAATGTTCCAAACAGCGGTGAAGCGAAGAAAAATCTGGTGCTGTTGAGCGACGGGTGGAAGATTCTTCGATTCTCAACAGCAGAAATTCTTGGCGATTTGACCGCTTGTGTCGATGCCGTCGAACAGGTCTGGAGTCAAGGACGAAAGAAGTCGGCAGTCGGGCGCTTGATGTCAGGCCGCGACCAACCGAAGATTCCCGAGTTGCCGGTCGATGATGATTCTCAGAAGCTTGCCATCACCCATGGTGCTGGTCCGGTGGCAGTCACCGGTGGGGCTGGTACGGGCAAAACTAGCACAATCACGCATAGGATAGGCTACTTGCTTGCCCAGGGTGTGTGTCCTGAGCGCATCCTGGTTTTCTCTTATTCAGAGGAAACAATAGGTCAGCTCAAGCGACAGGTGGAGATGCTCACCGATGCGCAGACTGTTCTGAGGTTGAACTTCTCGAATTGGAAAGACCTTGGTCTGAGAATTCTGAAGGAGAATGCTGCGGTTATTAAGCGAAAACCGCCGTTGAAGGTCGAGACGACGCCGCACCGGGTGTTGCAACGCGTACTCAAAAAAGAGATGAAGGATATCGATCCGCTTCAGCTCGAACTGATGTCTTCCGAGATCGACGAGATTTCAGTAGGCTCCCTTATTTCATTGTACAAAGCCAATCTCGTCACACCAGAACGAATTAAAGAGCGCGGCACGACGGACGAAGATGACCTTGTAGCCAAGCTGTACATGTCTTACGAAGACACTTTGAAGAAAAGCAATAAAGTCGATTCAGACGACATGATTTCGCTCTGCGCACAGATTCTGGCGGACGATGCCGATGTAAGAGCAAAGTATCAGCATAAATTTGAATATGTTCTCGTGGACGAGTATCAAGAATGCACGGCCGCGGCTGATCTGATGGCGAGGCTTTTGGCTTTTCCTCAGGATAATCTCTTTCTGGTCGGGGATGAGGACGAATGTGTGTCCGAGGCTAAGGGTGCTTTGCCTCGCCTCATGGCGGACACTTCCATCAGAATGCCAAATGCCCGTTGTTACATCCTTGATAAGAATTGGCGCAGTCACCCGGCAATTGTCGATCATTCGCGCAGTTTGTCCGCGGCCTTGGCATTCAAGGGTATTCCCAAAGATATGTTGCCGGGCTTCGGGCAAGCTGCCACGAGCGCTGTTATTGGTCCTCAACAATGCCGGTCCGAAGAAGCAGAAGCTGACTGGGTTGCCAATGAAGTATCGATCTTGATCGAGAGCGGCAAATCTCCAAACGATATCGTGCTGCTCTGGCGTAATCCGAGATATGCATCGCTTCTGGAAGGCGCACTGTTCAAGAAGGGTATAAAGTGCGCCAATACAACCGTGTCGAGCGATGCTGTCCCCGATGAAGTCGGTGACGTGATGGCCTTTCTCCGGCTGGTGATGGATCCGGATGGCCCGAAGTCTCGAGCCTCCTTCGAGCGCTTTTGTCAACTAAAGTCCAGAGAGATGGACCAAAAGCTATCGAAGCTGTCGAATACCATTGCCAGCTTTGCTGAGGCGAACAACCTTTCATTTCTCAAAGCAATTGAAATTTATCATGATGCCACTGCTGATAGTTCTTGCGAGGATCTGGCTCAGTTGGTGCGAATAGTGCGGACCATGAATCAGGAGAATTTGCCGCCGGCTCAAACAATTGGCTTGCTCAAAAGAACCCAAAAGCTCAACGAGATTTATAGTGCCGTCAAGGTGCCACCAGGAGTGGTGTATGAGCCGATGCGGAAAGTCGAGCAGTTGGAAGAAGAGGCGAAGGCTTACAGCAGCGTTCGTGAGTTTGTGAAGGCCAAGCAGGACTTCTTGCAGAGTAAAGATACGAATGGAGAAGACAGTTCGGTTCAGATTAAGAGTTTTGAAGACGCCAAAGGCATCGAGTCACCAATTGCGTTCTTGACGGGCATGGCAGAAGGGTTGTCACCGGCTGAGGCTGCGAATGATTTTGAGGAGGAGCGGCGACTCTGTTATGTGGCTATGACTCGGGCAAAAGAACTTTTGTATGTGAGCTATCCAGGCAGTTTTGAAGAAAAACCGCTTCCTCCATCTCCCTTCCTAGTTGAAGCCAGACTTCTGCCTATTAATGTCTATCGCAAAGCCGTCGACCTCATAAGGGCTGAGCCGCTTCCCAAGTCGCAGCCGCAGGCAGAACCTGCCGCTCCAGCCTCGACGATGCTGACACCAATATTTACCGGAAGACCAGACCGGACAAAACCGGCGGCTGAGCGAGGGAATCGTTCTCCAGGCGGGCCGCAAGATGGTTCGGCACAGGCGAGACCGCAGACTTACGCGCCCGGCTCGAGACCAGCTGCGCCAGGGAGACCAGGTAGTGATGTTGCTGATCTTCTAGGTGGCGGATCTCGTCAGGCGAGCTCTGCGCCTTCCTCGCAACCCATCATTCGACCGGCAGGACATACAGCGAATCTCGAGCGCGCGGCCAGCGCGGCGAACGTTGCTCAACCAGAGAATCCATTCGTAGGACCTGAGATCGATCAGGGGCGTGTGGTTGACGAAGCACGTCAACGAGCTGAAAATGAGGCCAAGCTCAAGGCCCAATATGAGGCGCATGTTCAAGCGCAACATAATGCACAAAATCAGGCAGCATTAGAGACGCAGCGACGAGCAGAGCAGGCGGCCATGCTGCAAGCGATGCAAGAGCAACAGATTCGAGAGCAGCAGGAAGCTGTTATGCGTGCTCGCCAGGCTGACATGGATCGTCGCGCCCAAGAAGAGGTCCAGCGTCGCGAGCAGTACGAAGCACGACTGCGTGCGCAGCAAGAAGCGGAATTGCGAGCTCAGAAAGAAGCAGAACTCCTGGCGTACCAGGAGGGTGAACGGCTCGCTCGAGAAGCGGCCGAACGCAAGGCTCGCGAGGAAGCCGAACTCAAGGCCCGAGAGGAAGCAGATCGTCTTGCAAAAGAAGCACAGATCGTAGCCTTGATTCAACAGGAAGCGGCATTGCGGGCTCGGCAAGAGGCGCAGCAGTTGGCAGAACAACAGGCTGCGATGCAGGCTCAGCAAGAGGCGCAGCAGTTGGCAGAACAACAGGCTGCGATGCAGGCTCAGCAAGATGCGCAGCGGATGGCAGAACAACAGGCCGCGATGCGGGCTCAGCAAGAGGCGCAGCAGTTGGCAGAACAACAGGCCGCGATGCAGGCTCAGCAAGAGGCGCAGCGGATGGCAGAACAGCAGGCCGCGATGCAGGCTCAACAAGAGGCGCAGCGGATGGCGGCGCAACAGGCCGCGATGCAGGCTCAGCAAGAGGCGCAGCAGATGGCGGAGCAGCAGACCGTCTTGCGTGCTCAGCAAGAAACGCAGCAGATGGCGGCGCAACAGGCCGCGATGCAGGCTCAGCAAGCCGCCATACAAGCCCAACAACCAGAGAACCAGGTCCTTTCCCAGGCTCAATATGAAGCTTTGATATCTCAGAAGCAATTCACTCCGAATGGCGCAGAGACAGGCTTTCCGGTTAGCAGTCAATCAGAAGAACAGGCTGAGGCTGCGTTGAAGGCCAAACAAGAAGCTCTCCACCGGGTTCAGGAAAAGGCGGCGCAGCGGGCTATGATCGATCTTGAGCTTCGCATGCAACAGGAAGTTGCTGTACGAACCGGGGAAACGGCACCAGTAGCCCAGTCCGCTGTCGATACGAATGAAGATATCAATCGGCTGGTAAATGAGCAGTTCGATTTTGGTGCAAGGTCCACGTCACCACCTCAAGAGCCGTCGACTCCGGCTATTGAGAAAGAGGCGGATCCTGAGCGGGTTAAGGATGAAAATGTCGTTCGCTCCAATAAAGAGATTCTCGAGGACATGAGTCCGGCCGAACGAGAAAAACAGCAGGATGTTCTTCGGAAGAAGGCGCGCGAGAAGCTCGTTGCTAAGGGACGCAAAAAGAAGGGAGGGTCTTTTGACGAAGAACCACCACAAGAGGTGGCGCCGGCTGCAGTCGAGAGTCCAACGCCTGCCGTCGAAGATGTCCGGGTTGAGTCGCGGGAAGCACCACCCGCGGTGGCTGCACCCGAAGGGTCTCGGCCGCATTCCGTTGGTCCCGGACCTGAGCCGGCAGAGTCACCACAAGTAGATACTGGCCCACTACCGCCGGTGGTGCCGCCTTACGATGCTATGGGAAGACCGGTGGCAGAGCCGATCGGTCGCAAAGATGATATCCAGCCCGTGCCGGTATCTCAGGATATGTTCGAGCAGGGAGCTGATGCTGCTGGTCGTGGCCTGCCTTCTGCGCCTGGACCGTCCCCGCCGCCAGGGGATAAGCAGCCACTAGGTGGCGAAATGCCGGGTGCTTTGCTATCGCCATCGGCGTCTGGAATCACGATACATAACCTTCAAAAAGGTTTGAACCCAGAGCTTCCAGAACTTAATTTCCTTGCACCGGAAAAAAGCGCCCCTCCGCCGCTGGTGATCGAGGAGACAGTTCCTGCTCCTTTGCCTGTTGAATCTCATCAACCATCGTACGCGCCGGTTCAGGCGCCCAGTTTCCCGTTATCCCAGGATGTGCAGCCGCCCAATCCGCAGATGTATGCGCCGCTACCGCCACATCCTCAGCCGGAGATTGCCTATACGCAGCAGCAAGAATACACTCCGGTGTTGCCGCAAGCCGCGCCGCCGCAAGAATTTCCTTCAACATTGCCGCCACCAGTCGCACCACAACCGATACCGAGTTCGACATTACCGCAGTGTCCGGGTTGTGCCTTGCCTTTGGAGCCTAATGCTAGATTCTGCGGAGAGTGCGGCTACCAGCTGCAGGTTCGTATTCAAGGATGTCCGAGCTGCCAACTACCGTTGGAGCCTTCGGCCAAGTTCTGCGGTGAATGCGGTTATTCACTGCAGTAACGATGATACTTGCGTCCCGCGCCAGTTAGTGTGCTATTCGCCAAGAACCACTTGCTCTGCAGCTCTCGCGCAAAACCGAGTTTGTATCCAGCCGAATGACCGAGTCGTGCCGCCAAACATTCGAAGAAAACGTGCTCAGCGTGCCAGGTGGCAGTGGGACGCTGGCGCTCCGACGAGCTAGTCTCGAGGCTTCGACTGAGTATGAGTCTTCGTTGCTTTGTCATCGTACAAAGAATCGAAGAGTGATTGAGCGTTGTTAGCTCGTGTGAACAGGTATGTTCAATCAAGCATCGAGCTGACAGACTAGTTTTGTAATACCTTTCAACGTGCTGAATACACCGTTGCCCTCGATGGCGGCAGCTTCAAAAGACGGTACCTTGAGCAAATTGAGATCTTGCTCCATCACCGAAAGTGGCAAGACACTTGTCAGGTCCCGTTTGTTATATTGCAGCACGCAAGGAATATCAACAAGCTTGCGCTTGTAGGTAGCCAAGTTTTCGATCATGTCGAGGAGAGCTTTCTTATTCTCTTCACGTCGTGAAGGGCTGGAGTCAGACACGAATACGATGCCGTCCACGCCGTTGAGCAGAAGTTTGCGGCTAGCGCTATACTCCCACTGTCCCGGCACGGTATAGATTGAAAATCGTGCCTGCATTCCCTTGATGTCGCCCAGGCTGAGTGCCAGGAAATCGAAATAGAGCGTTCGTTCTGTCTCGGTGGACATGACTATCAGTTCGCTTCGATCCTTCGGTGCCACCTGACTGTGGATGTACCGCAAGTTCGTTGTTTTGCCGCCCAAACCCGTACCGTAATAAACGATTTTGTACTGAATCTGTTTTGTAATGAAGTTGACGGTAGGCATTACTGATTTTTGGTGTGGCTTCCCGCTTTTGGAACTACCATAGAACGAGCGATTCTAGTACTGCTTCGGCGCTGGCGCTGAAGATTCGGGTTGTCATTCGATCGCGCCGAACTCGCGAATCATATACCCTCCTGGCATTCTAAACCTATTGACAGTCTTCTGCGCAAAACAAGCAAATGCGCTTGGGTGGTCGTTAGAAAATTATATATACTTTTGTCTTATTTAAGGACTACAAGAGGGGGCGTTTTTTCTTCTCTTTGTTTTGAGATTCTTTGGATCTAAACGATTTTCTGACATCGCTGGCGGTGGCAACTTTTTGGAAGGTTGAATCGACCGTGGCGAGAGGCTCGCTGCTCGTCGTTTGGTTAATAGCCGTAGTGAACAGCCATGTGGACATGTGTCCGGCCATGCTGTAGTACCTGAAATCGAGCGGTATTCCGCCTTTCTCGGGGAGTTCGAAAAAACGGCACAATATACGAAATTCTTGTGGTGGCACGGCAATTTTTTGACTTACACAATACTGAGCCTTTCTCGTGAATGTCATCGAGGCTGACTCTTGAGTCCAGGCTTTCTGCCTCTCTTCATCGAAGCTTGCTGGTGTTTTAAACACGCTTACGTCCTGACCAGCAATCTTTGAGGGCGGATTGTTTTCGAAAGGAAGGGTGATCCAGCGGTTGCCCGGATCGACGAATTCAGTGTCGGGAATGTAGCTTCGGAATGAGTCTAGTGGAGTTTCTGAATAAACCCTGTTTTTGGGGTCTATGGTAAGGACTTTCCAGTCGGGTGCTTGCGCGCAAGTGACCATGCCTGTCAATTTGTCAGTGATTTTGATCGATTTGTTGGAAGCGACGACGGTATGATCGCCTAGAACACCACAGGTTTGTTCTAAAATGTAGGTAGAAGTCGGTGTCGGCGGCGGCGTGTCTGCTGCGCGAGCATCGCAAGTGAAAAATATTGCCAGTAGCGCGAAGAGAAAGTTCATTCGGATTCCTTCTTCAGCTTTTCGATAAGTAGCAACACCTGTTTTTCGGTTTCCTCTGTTGTACCAGAATTGTCAATCGTGTGCGCGGCTCTGGCGGATTTGTCGACTTGCTTAAATTGGGCGGCCAGGCGTTTGTCTATCTCTTCGTCCGTGAGTCGGTCGCGAGATCGCAGCCGTGTTCTTAGCGTTTGCTCGTCAGTATAAACCGACCAGATCAAATCGTAGTGACTTTCTAGCCCGGCTTCGAAGAGAAGAGGCACGAGAACTGCGATGAACCGATTGTTCGAGATGGACTGAATCTGCTTTTCAATCTCCTCGATTGTAGCCGGGTGTACGATGAATTCAAGTTCTTTTCGGCGAGCAGGATCGGCGAAAACAATTGCTCCAAGTCGTTGTCTGTCGATCTTTCCGGCGCTGTCGATCACCTGTTGGCCGAACGCAGTCTCGATAGCGGACTTGAGCTTCTCGCTCGAGTCGAATAGATCGTGCACCACTTTATCAGAATCGATAACCGGTATGTTTTGTGCGGCAAGGATCCGTCCAACAGTCGACTTCCCTGAGCCGATTGTCCCGGTTATTCCAATAATCAGTGGCTTGGATCTGGTCACGCTATAGCAATTGGTTTCCGTTGGACTTGAGTTGACAGCGCTGCAGGACGGCGTTGAGGGCTGCAATGAACTGACTGGGATGTCGAGATTGAATTTTGACGCGGACTTCCGTGTTCTCGGTGTCTAGAGGAGTAACTGCCAGGATGAGCCATGCCGCTGCATCTTCTGCCGACGTGCCATTGCGGGTAGTGCCGGAAGCGCGTGGAATACGAACCAGGAAGTGTCCGGCGGGAAGCGATAGAGAGCTGAGAGACCAGCCTGTGGACTCGAATTCCGCCAGCAAATTGGTGTAAGTAGATTTGAAATCTGATTTGAAAGTAGTGACCTGCACCGCTTGATTTGGTGGCTGTTGACGGATCGCCTCGGCGGTGGCTCGCCATGCCAGAGGATGGTCCGTTCCCTCGCCTGGTGCAGAAGGCATGAAGGGGTTGCCTGGGTGCGCATGCGGTCTTCCTGTAGGAATTATGGGTATCATCGAGCCCGTAACCGCCTGAGGTAGCCTTATTGAATAAGTGGGGGTAGACTCTGCTGGGGTGCTCGGGGGTGACGCGATCGGATTGCTCGCATTTGCTTGCGGTATCGTATCCGGTGTGGCTAAGTCCGGACTTGATGACGTGGATTGCTGTTGAGAGGTCTGCTGCTCAACGTCGCTGTCGAATGCGGCAGTTGCTAATGCAGGCTGCGCTAAGGTGGCTTGTACAATAAGAGTGGCCGCAGTTAGTCGCCTGAAAAGCAACGTACTTGATTGTTTGTATATGGAGTACACGCTGAAGAGACCTCGGAGCCCAGAACCAGCCTTCAGTTATAGTTTACCGTTTTGAAGCGGCCAGGGAGGTCTGATTAATTGAAAAACTTTGTTTCTCTGAGGAACAAAATTTGGCGAAAAGCGTCTAGTTATTTCTACGCCGTTTTAGCCGGACTCTCTGAAGCGGAATTGCTGTGATAAGACTCTCCTCTCTCTTACTTGCAGTATCAGTGGCAACCACCTTTTTCGGAGGTGGGGCGCAAACTGGCTATTGTGCTGAGTTAACCACGATTTCAAGGACGATTGTCGAGAGAGGCAAGCAGGCGATGGCCGCTGGACAGATCTTCGAAGCCGAGATCTGGTTTCGTCGGGCGGTGGCTTCTAACCCCGCTGACTGCTATGCTCACTATTATCTCGCCGATGTGCTAGCTCGTACAGGTCGTCACGATCAGGCTCTCGTGGAGTATAGAGTATCTTATAAACTCAATCCCGTGAGCGCAGTATCCGGCTATTGCAAATTGGCCCTTGTTGCCTACAAAGACGTATCGCCGGAATTCGTCGGGATTGCTGAGTCTGACGATCGCTTTAGGCGACTGGATCGCGGCGGAGACGTGGTTGGAGCGGTTTCCACAATTCAGCGCGAAGCCTTCGTAGAGAAGAGTCGTCAGAATAAGTTTGCTGAGGAGCTTGGAAAGAGTGCCGTCCGTGGTGGAGATTGGAAGGCCAGGGATATCAAAGAATCCGCCGAGTCGGAGATTTACAACATGTACAACGGCGGTCTGAGAAGCGGCCTGTCGGATCGTGTGGTACTTTCGCAGAAAGAACTCGAAAGGCGAGCGAAGCAGATTCGTGCTGATGCCGACGAAAATGCGGCGCGCGCTCGTCAACTAGCACAGGAGCGTTCTGACCAGCATCAGGCTTGGTCACGTTCGCGACAGGCGGACCTCGATCGCGTCGCCGCCAATTTGAGAGAGCAACTCACGTCGAGGTCGTCACCTTATGGACTCGACCTTAACCCTGTCGGAACCGGACTTTTTGTTCGTAACTACAAAACCAATCCGCGCAAGATCCCGCTGCCAGACGCGAGATTCAGTGTGCTACGCTTGATCGATCGTGGAATGTCCGATCAACCTGAGGAAAGTAGTTTCAAGGTTCCCGGCTCTACTGAGAAGTAGAATCAAATCCGCCTCTTGAATACCTGGATTTCCGTACTAGAATAGGTATGGTCGTTTGGTTTATTTGAAATGAAAATTCAGAAGTCTCGTCTACTTCTAGCGATTCAATTGGCAATTGTATTAGCAGCTCCTGCCTACTCTTTTGCCGCTCCAGACGCGCGCTCGCGTGGAATGAAGCATTACAAGGATAAGCAATACAATCTGGCTGTTTACCATCTGAAAGGCGCTATTGAGACGGAACCAAGCAACGCTCACCTTCATTACTACTTGGCTAACTCGCTCGTGCACATGCGCAGGCATCCGGAAGCCATCGACGAGTATCGGCAGTCGTATGAACTTGATCCATTTGGAACTGTGTCTGGATTTTGTCGACAGGCTCTAATTACCTACAATGTAGCCATTCCTATTGTTGATAGCAGAACCGCAACGCGGGCTTCGAAGAGAAGGGCGAAGGGTCCATCGCCAGTGAATCGAAGTTGGCAATCCAGGGAAATAGCCGGCGAAAAGCCAGTTGAGGAGCCCGATTCGTCGGAGGAAGAATCTGCGCCTGCAAGAGAGTTGTCATCGCACGAGCAGCATATGAACAACGCCAGTGTGATGATCCGGCGTCAGGCAGAGGATGAGAAGGCTCGAAAGAAGAGCTATGTGGACTATCTCGCGAGCAATGTCGTCAAGTCTGGTGAGGCGAAAGCCAACCGTATCAAGGCAGATGCAGAGGAGCAGATCAAAGAGCTTTACGAAGGACCAGTGCTCTACGACAGTCAGGGTAACGCCAGGTTTAGAGGAGTACCTCATTGGCGACTGAGTCCGATGTTGCAAGAGGCTTTGAGTCAGCGTGCGGAACAGATTCGCAGAGAAGCGTCCGAAAGGGCCGAGTTAGAGACATCCACTGCTCATGAGCGATCTAGTCAGTACAAGAAATGGTACATGGAGCGCGAAGAGGATCTCGACTCAGTGGCCGACAGTTTGGAAACGCAGCTCCACAAATTCGGAAGGCGCGCAGGCGTCGCGCTCAGTCCGTTTGGTACGGGTCTGTATGTCCGCAACTACCAGAGCTATACACCAAAGCTTTCGACACCTGAGCCACATTCCAGCGTAGTGAGGATTCTTGATCGTAGCTATGACGACTCGCCAGGGAGTTCTTCGAATCATGTGCCTCAGACATTCAAGACCAGGACTGTGACTGGCAAAGTCCTCGATTCAGAACAGCAGTAGTCTTGTTTGAAACTGGTGCCGGTCGTTGGACAACAGTTATGTGGATAATGAATATTGCGTGCATTCGAGAGGTGGGCGAAGCGCCTTGTCCGGAGCCTTTTATCTAAAAAGCATCATCGCGCTTGAAAGACGGCGTGCTCTAGAAAATCGCTCAAATGCTCAAATGTTTGCTTCTCGTAGCTTGGTAATCTCCATCGGTGGCGACTGGCCTGCTTGAATCTGGCGTCGCTGTTCCAATCATCATAAAGCTGACGATTCGACCAGACTCGATCCCCTTATGCATGATCTTGGTTGTTCCTGCGACCGATTAACAGCGATCGAGCTTATTGTGGAATGAAAATGGAGTGGTGCAAAACCTTCGATCAACTTTCGGCGAAAGGTGTGAGAAAACCGTGCTGATACTACGGGTGGTGTACATCCGAATTTCTGTGCGAATCAACTTTACACTAGCGTGCATTCACGAAAATCATTTGACACCGACTCCGGTGTTTTTTATGATCCAATTAGTCTCGGTCTTGGACACGCATAAAGTTTTGTCCGATTGTATTGAGTATATGGGGTGCCGGCTCGAAACACAGACGTATACCTATGACCCTTACCGTGGTGCCTTCGGGTGCAACTAGAAAATAGCAACAGCTGTTTGCTTGCATTGTAAGGTTTAGGAAACGGGAATGTGTCAGGAGGTTCCCCACCTGGGATTTTCCGGGTCAAAACTCCGCTAACCGGTCCTTGGCTGAGACCTTACTATAAAAATCGAATATACTCATTCCCTTGACTTTAGACGAACGAGCATAGATGGTCGACCTGGGAACGGTTCATATGTCGATTGACGATCAAGAAGTAGGCGACAGCGTACAGATTGTAGTCCGCAGCAGAGAGGAAACGGTCTCTCTAGGACGAGATCTGGCGCAGGCTTTCGAGTCCGGAGCCATTGTTGCACTTCGCGGAAATCTCGGTGCCGGTAAAACCACGCTTGTTCAAGCGGTCGGTAAGGCGCTCGGAATCAAAGAAGTAATTGCCAGTCCAACATTTACGATGATGAATGAGTACCACTCCGGGCGGCTTCCGGTCTATCACTTCGACTTCTATCGCGTGATGGAGATGTGCGAAAGAGAAGGGGAATTGTCGCTCGACCTTGTAGCTTCTGAGTTTGACGAGATATCCGAATCGAGACGGGCTCTCGTATTTATTGAATGGCCCCAATATTTTCTGGTGGATGGATCAAACTATCTAGATGGAATCGATCATTTGAGTATAGAACTTCGGTCGGACAACTCTGAGGATGCTGATGAAGAGTGCCGTTTCGTCACAATGTGTGCGGTAGGGTTGCGGTCGGCTCAACTACTAAATAATATTTGTCTGACTCGTAAGTAGTGACTTCTGGAGTCAATCGGTCGCTTTGACTGTTGTAAACCTGGCTGGAGTGCGGTGTTAGACTCATTCTGTCGTTGGGATTCCGGTGCAACTACATTAGATGGAACTTTCATCTTTATCGGAAAAATTAAACGGACCGTTTGTAAACCGCTCTGGAAGCCCCAATAAAGATTAGCTTATCTCGCACTGGTAGGGCGGAAGCAGTCACATTTAATGATATAGATCATTCTATATATACGCTCAAAGTAACGAATCGCCCGAAATTTAATTCGTAGAAGTAAAAACATAGATATATGTACGTTTCACCGATACCGGATTGGAGCGTTGGCAGGATCCAGTCATCTTTTCATGTTGGACCTCCGTGATATACTCCCCCCACTTAGACACCTTGACAAAATATTAGGTAGATGCCCGTGGAAGATACCAATAAGTCCCTAGTAATCGTAGAGTCTCCAGCGAAAGCTAAGACCATCAGTAAGATCCTTGGTCGCGACTTTCAAGTTAAGGCGAGCATCGGCCATGTTCGCGACCTTCCGAAAAATCGTTTGGGCGTCAATGTCCGCAAGAACTTCGAACCGCAGTACGAAATCTTGCGTGAGAAAGAGCCTATCGTCAAAGAGTTAAGAGAAGCAGCGCAAGAGGCAGAAACAGTCTATCTGGCGCCCGACCCTGATAGAGAAGGCGAAGCAATTGCATGGCATCTTTCCGAGCTTCTCGAGTTGCCAAAATCGAAGCTCCACAGAATCGAATTCAACGAAATCACTAAGGAAGCTGTTCTCAACGCGTTGAAGACGCCTCGTCAAATCGACAAACGTCTGGTTGATGCCCAGCAAGCGCGCCGGGTACTCGATCGATTGGTCGGATACAAAATCAGCCCCCTCCTGTGGCGTAAGGTCAACGGTCGCTCCGCCGGTCGTGTACAGTCGGTCGCCGTTCGTTTGATCTGCGAGCGCGAGCAAGACGTTGTCAGCTTCGATCCCAAAGAGTACTGGTCCATCAAAGCGACCCTATCTAAGGCAAAGTCGAAGCAGTCCTTCATCGCTCCGCTTCACAAGTGGAAAGAGAAGCGTGTGATTGCGGCTTCGGACAAAGCCACTGCTCAGACAATGGTTGTCGAGAGCGAGAAGGAAGCAAAAGCTATCGTCAAAGCGCTCGAGAATGAGGAGTTCAAAGTTAGCTCTGTGACGGAGAAATCCAGCCAGCGCAAACCTCAACCTCCGTTTATCACATCGACTTTGCAGAGAGAAGCTGCCAATCAACTCGGCTACCCAGTCAAGAAGACCATGCAGATTGCTCAGGCTCTGTACGAAGGGATTGAATTGGGTCCCGATGGACCGACCGGTTTGATCACATATATGCGTACTGATTCGACGCGTGTTGCGCAACAGGCTCAGGATGATGCGCGCGCTTATATAGAAGAGAAATTCGGCAAGGACTTCATCCCGCAAAAGCCGTGGGTTTATGCCAGAAAAGCTAAAAACGTTCAGGATGCGCACGAAGCAATTCGTCCGTCCTATCCTGACAAATCACCAGACGACGTCAAGAAGTATCTATCCTCTGATCAATTCAAGTTGTACAAACTGATCTGGCAGCGCTTCATGGCTAGCCAGATGGCAGCAGTGAAACTGTTGACCTTGACTGTTGAGATTGAAGCTGGGGAGGGAACGTTCCGCGCATCGGCTACGGAGAAGAAGTTCGATGGCTTCACGATTGTCTATGATCGTTTGCCGAAAATGAAGGAAGAACAAAGCGACGAAGAGGCTAGCGACGAAGGCGAAGAAGAAGAGCAAACCGATAATTTGCCTACTTTGAAGAAAGGAGAGGATCTTAAACAGAAAGATCTGATACCCAATCAGCACTTCACGCAGCCACCTCCGCGTTTCAGCGAAGCGACCCTCGTAAAAACGCTTGAAGAACTTGGCATCGGTCGACCGTCTACGTACGCGGCTACAGTCGCGACGATTATCGATCGCAAGTATGTAGAACGCCAAGCCAAGGCTCTCGTGCCCACTAAGCTTGGGCAGGCGGTCAACCTGCTTCTTGTCGAGCACTTTGGAAACATCGTGGATGTGCGCTTTACGGCAAACATGGAAGCCAAGCTTGACCAGATCGAAGAAGACAAGGTCGATTGGCATGGCATGCTGAAGGACTTCTACCAGCCTTTTGGCGAGACCTTGAAAAAGGCCGAAGAGAATATGAATAAAGTCATCATTCTCTCCGATCACATCTGTCCCGCGTGCGGACAGCAGATGGCAATTCGGTCATCGCGATTCGGTCAATTCCTGGGATGCATCGGTTACCCGGAATGCAAGACCAAGATTGCGTTGACCAAGGAAGGTACTCCGGTTCCCGAAGATCGCCCGTCTGAAGAAAAATGCAATACGTGCGGATCCGACATGCTGATTCGCTATGGACGCTATGGTGACTATCTGGCATGCAGCGTCGAAGAGTGTAAGGAGCAACGACCTATTCTTAAGACGACTGGTGTCGAATGTCCACGTGCCGATTGCGGTGGTGCGATTGTCGAGAAGAAGTCGAGAAGAGGAAAAATATTCTTCGGCTGCAGCAACTATTCGCTCAACCAGTGCACGTCTGCTTACTGGTATTCGCCAGTAATTTCTGGTGGACCGGGAGGCGGCAACACATGCCCTCAGTGCCAGAGTATCTTGCTTTACAAGAACTTGAAGCGCGGCGATCAAATTCAGTGTTCCAACAAGGAATGCACATTCGCTGAATTGGCAACCGGAAAAGAAGTCCACGCCTAATTGGCGGACAATCAGCCAAGTAACTCGCGATCGGGCCTGGTGGTTCTGTTCTATCGCATGACGCTCGGGTGGCGAGTCGAATGACGGTTGATTGCTGAATAGCGGACCGGATATACGAAGCTGGTGCTGGATTTCCTTCGACCTTCGTCTATAGGATTTCGAACAGGCTCTGTTCCGCGCAGAGTCAGCCAGAGGGCGCAGCACTGGGACCATAGGCGTCTAGCCGGCCTCGAGCGTGATCGGAAAGTTGCGAGTGCGAGTTTCTTAGCGTCTCCAACTTGAGCAAATGCGTGAGAATTTGATGCGGCGTGCCATTCATAATCGTATGAAGGTATTGCCGGGTTCTAGAATTCCGGTTGGATTTCGACAACACTGAAGAGCTTGAAATGAGCTATGCTGCACAAGTAGTACTCTCTCGTCTGCAATCGTTCATCGTTGGCTTTTGGCCGGGGGTGATGTGAAGAGGTTGTTGGATTACCAATCTTCAGAAAGTCTTTACCTATGAGGCTTTTCAATTGCGCTTCTCTTCACGTTTATAGCGATTGCTGATGTTAGAATGTAATCACATTGGTTCTGGGAGAAGATAAACAGCCATGTTTGAACGGTTCACTGAAAAGGCGATCAAAGTAATTATGCTTGCGCAAGAAGAAGCGCGAAGACTTGGTCACAATTTTGTGGGCACCGAGCAGATTCTTCTCGGGTTGATTGGAGAAGGCACAGGTATTGCCGCCAAGACACTCAAGTCGATGGGAGTCAACTTAAAGGATGCCCGCGTAGAGGTCGAAAAGATCATTGGACGGGGCTCCGGCTTCGTGGCCGTAGAGATTCCATTTACTCCGAGAGCCAAACGGGTTCTTGAGCTGTCCTGGGACGAAGCAAGGCAGCTGGGCCACAACTACATCGGCACCGAGCATCTGCTTCTGGGTCTGATTCGCGAAGGCGAAGGCGTTGCTGCTCGTGTTCTTGAGAACCTGGGCGTCGACCTGACTAAGGTGCGCAGCCACGTCATTAGACTTTTGGGAGAGAGTGGTGCATCGACATCAGGCACGTCGACTTCGACCAGTACAGGAAGAAGCAAAACACCAACACTGGACGAGTTCGGTCTCAACCTGACGCAAGCCGCACAGGAGAACCGTCTTGACCCGGTCGTCGGACGTGAGAAGGAGATTGAGCGCGTTATCCAGATCTTGGGACGCCGCACGAAGAATAATCCTGTGCTCATCGGTGAGCCGGGAGTCGGTAAGACAGCGATTGCCGAAGGGCTGTCCATCCGCATTGCCAATGGCGATGTGCCGGACATCCTGTCAGAACGCAAGATCGTTATGCTCGACATCGGTTTGCTGGTAGCTGGCACCAAGTATCGAGGCGAATTCGAAGAGCGCCTCAAGAAGATTATGGATGAGATCAGAGCAGCTGGTAACGTCATGCTCGTGATCGACGAATTGCACACCTTGATCGGAGCTGGTGCCGCAGAAGGCGCTATCGATGCTGCCAACATCCTCAAGCCTGCATTGGCTCGTGGAGAGCTGCAGTGCATCGGCGCTACGACGATGGATGAGTACCGTAAGCATATCGAACGCGATGCGGCTCTCGAACGACGCTTCCAGCCCGTTATTATCGATCCACCAACGGTGGATGAGACCATCGAGATTTTGCGCGGTTTGCGTCCGAAGTACGAAGAGCACCATCGCCTGCAGATTGGCGATGATGCAATTGATCAGGCCGCAAAGCTGTCTGATCGTTACATCACCGATCGCTACCTGCCGGATAAAGCGATCGACTTGATAGACGAAGCTTCTTCGCGTGTTCGTCTGCGAGCATCTTCGTTGCCGCCGGAAGGCAAAGAAGTCGAGAAGGAGCTTCGCAAGGTCCGTCGCGACAAAGAAATGGCGATTCGTAACCAGGAGTTTGAAAAGGCCGCTTCGTTGAGAGAGCAAGAGACCAAGCTCTCCGAGAAGATTCGCGAAATTCAAGCAGCATGGAAGGCCAAGCAAGAGACAGAAAAGCCCTTCGTTACCTCCGAAGAGGTGGCGTACGTTGTGAGCTCGTGGACGGGAATCCCGCTATTGAAGCTGACCGAAGCGGAATCCGAAAAGCTGCTTCATATGGCTGATGTGCTTCACCAGCGCGTCATCGGTCAGGACGAAGCGGTAGAAGCGGTTTGCAAAGCTATTCGACGCGCTCGTGTTGGATTGAAGAATCCAGCCCGTCCAATTGGTAGTTTCATCTTTTCCGGTCCTACCGGTGTAGGTAAGACAGAACTTGCCAAAGCACTTGCCGGATACTTCTTCGGATCAGAAGAAAGTTTGATCCGTATCGACATGTCTGAGTTCATGGAGCACCACACGACATCGAAGTTGATCGGCTCTCCTCCCGGCTACGTCGGATACCAGGAAGGCGGTCAGCTGACCGAGTCAGTGCGTCGTAAGCCATATAGCGTTATTTTGTTCGACGAAATTGAAAAGGCGCACCCTGATGTGTTCAACGTCTTGCTCCAAATCCTCGACGATGGTCGGCTCTCGGACAGCAAAGGCCGGACAGTCGACTTCAAGAATACGATCATCATCATGACCTCCAACGTCGGTGCTCAGTTCATCGACAAAACGGCTATGAGTCTCGGCTTCCAGGTGCAGACCGTGGATGGCGAACACCAGAGCCGATACAAAGAGATCAAAGATCGCGTCATGGATTCGATGAAGAAGACATTCCGTCCTGAATTCCTCAACCGTATCGATGAAATTATCGTATTCCAACAGCTCACACGCGAAGAAATTCGTCGTATCGTGGATCTCATGTCGGCAGATCTGCAAAGCCGCATCAAGTCGCAAGGTATGGAGTTGATTGTCACGGATGAGTGCAAAGATCTGATCGCCAAAGAAGGGTATAACCCCACATATGGTGCCAGACCTTTGCGCCGGGCGATTCAGCGCATGCTCGAAGACGCAATGGCTGAGCAGGTTCTGATGGGCAAGTTCAAAGAGGGCGATACAATTCTCACCAAGCTTGAAGGTGATGTCGTCCACTTCGAGAAGACTGCCCGCAAGGAAGAGAAGACTGAAGCCAAAGAGGGCGAAAAGGCTGAGAAGGTGAAATCTGAGAAGAGCACGAAGACAGCCAAGAAGCCTGCTGAAGGCGATGCCGAAAAAACCGAAGAGCACAGCAATAACTAGTTAGTAGATAGCTAGAGATTCGAAGAGCAGCGTCTAGTGCGCTGCTCTTTTGCTTTGGAGCGAGTTGATTGTTTTGTATCGACTGCAATATGAAATACAAATCTGGGACAGGACCTGGAGAAGTCCAGCTCGGGCGGCGCAAAAGACGCTTCGCTTGGAAGCGCATGGCCAATATCTAAGAGTTACTCGTGCGTGTGGCTGGCTCTCAAGCGCCTGAGCTAAGTTTTGACCGGCGCAGCAAAGGTGGTTTTGAATGACAGATTTTGCAGGCGCGGAGAGTTGGATTAGCGAATCAGGATAGAGCGGTTCAATCAAGTTTAAACCCAAAAACCAGGGCAATGCCTGGTAGGGAACTCTTAGATTGTAGGGAAATTCGGAATTATGCTCTGCCGATTTCCATTCCGAAGTCGAGGTCGACCTTCTTCTCGGCTTGCTGTCTCTTTTGCGGATTAGTTGGCGCAGTCCGTGCATTGCTGGGTTCTTGCTGTTGTTGCAACTTGTAGTCGGGCGTAGTTGCCGAGTTGTCGCGCATTCTCTGGAGCGCTTGCAGTCTATTGGACGTTATTTTGGCTGATTCAATTCTCGTGTTTTTCTGAACCGTATCATCTTCAGCGAAAAGCTTTTTGATCTTCTTCAGGCAGTTGTTCAACAAATCACTCATCATGGACTCCTTTAGACTTCTACTATTCTTAGCTTGATGGATTCGGGTTATATATACATCACGCATTCAAATGATTTTTTAGGTCACTCTTGTGGGGGATGTTTGCTTTCGACGATCTTGTATCTCGAGATGATTGGGTGAGAGGGTGAGGCTGTCAGTGTTCTGAAACGCGATCAAAGAAGCGGATTCGAGAAATCGGATCGAATAAGCGGCAATATCCAAGAGTGGTGCAACCGGTTTTGTTAACCGCGGTTAACACTGGTGTTATTACGTAGGTGCAGTTTGGGGAACGGCTTTCGTTTTTCCGTTTCTAGCACCTAGGTTTAGATACCCACTTTCAACACTGTCGTCTCAGGAGAGACTGCGCAATAACAACAGCCCAGAGCGAAGAAACAGAAACATGGACTTGGTGTGCGGAGCACTCGGTCAGGCACGCTTACGCCGGCTGGTTGTGGGACCGTTTGGAACATGTCGATCGCGACGGTGTGGGGCATTCGAAAGATACGAGTTTCAGCGCGTGCGCTTCAGCGATTGGCCGTACTGATGATGTTGCGGTTGGCGGTTCTTTACCTGGTCGGAGCCCTTCGCTTCGACCATCACTCCTTACTGAGGTGTTTGTATGCAACCTGTAAGCCCTTGGGTCGGTCGCGTGGTTCTTCTGGCATTGGCTGCGGTCGTCGGTCTGGTGATGTGGTGCGATGCGGAGAACGAGGTGATCAAACGCGACTTCGGCAACCATTACCTTGCCCGTAAAAATCGCGAGGAGATTTCCGATCTCTGCCGACTCGGTACGCTACCGGCGATGATCGAGGCGCGAAACCGCATCACGGCGGAGCTGGAAGTTCGCGGTACTGCTGTTGATAGCCGCGGTAACCGGTTTCACTTGGACATTCACGTCGATAAGATGAAGTGGTTGCACGAGCGGCTGACAGAGTTAATCGAGCAACTTTCGTCTCCACAGACTAGTCAGTGAGGACGGGCTCTGGTTCTTGAGTAGACGAGCGTCGCGGGCGGGTTAGCTGGCACATTCTCAGCCGACTTTAGTGTTGGCATGTAAGCGCTTGCTAGTTGGAACTGTTGCACTACTGACGGTGCGTCTGTTTCTTCCCATGACTGAGGGGCGATTATGATTGCAGAATTGATGGCCGTCGCGGGGCTTCTCGGGATCTTGGCCGGGCTGGTGCTGGTGTGGCTCGCGGGGCTCGCTCTCGGATACTTCAGCATGGGCCGGAGTTCTGACTACGGCCTCGACACCTCTTCCGAAATGGCAGAAGCCCTGTTCTTGACACTTTGTGTAGTCGGTCCGCTCCTCTGCAGCGTGTCGGTCTGGGGCGCTGTGGTAAGCGGATTCTGGGTGTTCGTGGGCGGCACCTACCTCGGCATAGGATGGGCGGAGCGCCGCTTCCGGACGTCCAACCACACTGGCATGATGAAGCACATCGCTATTCTCGCTCTGGTACTATGCGTGGGAGAGGGCATCTACGCCTGGTTTGTGGAGTTGGATTCGCCCAGCAAGATCTTGGGCCTTCCGCTCGCGATACTGGTTGGTTCCGTTCAGCTCTGGATTGCGGCGCTGAGCGTTTGCTTAGCGGAAAACGTGGACAAGTTAGTGCAAAAAGCACAAGCACGGGAGGAGGCAAGAACTCTGGTCGGGATGAAGGTGCTGAGCGTTTCAATCCGGCCCGTCAAGCCGCAAGAGGGGCAGAAGGATGATGGAGGTGTCGAGCCGAGGATTCTCGGTGAAGCGGATCAGGAAGGTCGCGGCGAGTAAGGCTACCTGAGTACAGTGTTCGAAACGGGCAGTAAGCAGCTGTCTCCGAGCTGGGACAGCTCTCTTCTAAGCAGTACAGCCGAAAAAGCGGCGAAAGCCGCTTGCCGCTTTCGGCTTCCAGTCTCTAAAACGAGATACTAAAACACCTAGTAAAACGATGTGGGTCGAAAAGGCGAAAAGTAGTAAGGGAGGCGTCGCTTGTGCAGTTGTGCACGGGTGGCGTGAGTTGCGAATTCTTGACGACACAAGGGCAAAGAAAAACGGCGGAGGTCTCTAGTTTTGAGACGTCCGCCGCTCGGAAGCAGTCAAGCGACAAGCGTATTACTTGCCGCTATCGTCCGGAGCCGGGGCGATGTCGGGGGTGCCGGTCGACGTCGGGGAGACGTTGCCGCCGCCACTCATCGCCTTGCCGCACTTCCGGCAGCAGTTGGTCGTGATGGCGCACCGGGCGCAGAGCTTGTAGGTCATGCTGCCGATGACACAACCGCAGTTGGAGCACTTGCCTTGGGCCGGAAGACCGATGTTGCCGGAGTTCTTGCAGCTGTTACACATAGTCGTACTTCTCCTGTGTGCTGTTTACGTTGCTTTTCCGGATGAAAGCAACACCGGCGACAAGAACGTCCTTGTCGCCGGTGCCAAAACAGCGTTCCTGGAAGCTTGCACCGGTTATGGTCAGGCTTCTTTTCGCCGGGTGTAGAGCTCGTCGACCATTGGGCTGTAGCGCTTCAGGACCTCTTCGGTTCGGATGCTCAGCTTGTTGGTCAGGAGTCCGTTGTTGACCGAAGCAGCCACCGGCATGACCGAGAACTGCTTGATGGTCTCCCAGCGTTCGAGAGACCGGTTGGCGGTCTCGACAATCTGCCGGACCCGTTTCACGACGTCGGGGTGCTGCGCGAAGAACGCAGCCGGGTCACCGTCGGGGATGCTCACGCCCTTATCCGTCAAGAGCTTACGCGCCTTGTCCTGGTTGACGAAGATGAGCGCCCCGATGAAGGGCTTCCCGTCACCAACCGGTACAACGTACTGGACAAGCTCATCGATGCCGTCGAAGGCATTCTCCAGCTTCTCGGGCGCGACGTACTTGCCACCATCCGTCTTCAGGAGCCGCTTCTTGCGCCCCGTGATGTACAGATAGTCGTCTTCGTCGAAGCGACCGAGGTCGCCCGTGTTGAACCAGCCGTCGTCGAACGACGCCTTGTTCGCATCCGGGAGATTCCAGTAGCCGGGCGTGATACAGTCGCCCTTCAACCAGATGACACCAGAGCCGGTGGCATCACCAGGCTCCGGCACGATCTTGACGTCGACGCAGTCGATGACGCGCCCGACGGAACCGGGCCTGTTGTTATCGACCGTATTGACAGCGATGCCACCGGTCGACTCGGACAAGCCGTAACCCTGTCGGAGCGTGAATCCGGTCAGGTCAAAGAACTTCGTGACGTCCAGGGCGATGGGAGCACCGCCGGAAAGCATGACACGCACGCGACCGCCGAGTGCGGCGCGGACCTGTCGGAAGACGATCATGTCAGCGATCATGCGGCCCAAGCCGGGGCGGCTCTGGCGCATCGACCAGTTGACGACCATCTTCTTCAGCCCGGTGGCTGCGTTGAGCTGCGCTTCAGCCTTGTCCTTGATCTTCCGCCAGACAGCCGGCACACCGAGCAGGACGGTCGGACGAATCACCTTAACCACCTCAGCCATCTCTTCGACCTTGCAGAAGGCGGAGGTGACGCCTGACCAGAGGCACAGTGAGGTGCCGTTGACACGCTCGTAGACGTGAGCCAGGGGCAGGTAGGAGAGGTAGATGTCATCTTTGTTGAAGGTGAAGCCGTGGCGGAGCAGACCGGCGCAGGCGGAAGCGATGTTGTGGTGCGTCAGGACCACGCCCTTCTGCACGCCGGTCGAGCCGGACGTGTAGATGATGGTGGCGATGTGGTTCGGCGAGATACCGAGGAAGGTCCCGTCCGCTGCCGGGTTGTTGAACTCGCGCTCGATTTCGGCAAGCACTGCCAGCGCGTCTTTGCTGGGCTTCCGGTTGGTGGCACCGGTGAAGTCGACGGCGTTGGCCACCACATCCTTGAAGTAGATGGTGGCGATTTCGCTCTTCAGCCCAACCTTGGCAGCCTGATCGGGACCATCGACGAAGATCGTCTTGGAGCCGGAGTCGTGCAGGATGTAATTGACCTGCTCGGAAGCCGAGTTCGGGTAGATCGGGACAGACGTGCCACCGAGAGACTCGATGGCGAGATCCGCCCAAACCCACTCAGGACGGTTCCAGGCAAGGATCGCCGAACGTTCCTGCTTGCTGAAGTTCTGCCGCTTCAAGTACGACATGATTTCAGCGACGACCAGACCGCACTCACGCCAAGTGACCTTCCTGTAAGTCGGTCTCTCGGTGGGGACCAAGAAGGGTTCCGTGTTGCGGAAGGTGGAATGGAGCGGAATGAAATCACTCCCAGGAGGGGCCTCGTTCTTCACGAGGATGGCGATCTGGTTGGGAGTGTTGAAAACGTGCGACCAGAACTGGCGCACCAAGATGTTCTTGTACTTAGTCATTAGGCCCAAGCCTCTCATGTAGCAGTGGCGTCAGGCACTTCCGGCGCGACCCTTAGAGCAGGGTTGGCGAACAAAGTGCCACCACCGACGGTGGTGCGACTGGCAGTCAACGCGATACTGATCAGAACGACGGTACAGCCGTCGTCGATAAATCAACAAATTAAGACTGGAAAGAAGCCCGAGAGATTCGGTTGCTCGAATTAGAAGTTGCACTGCATGAAGAACGGTAGAACGCTAACGTAGTGAGTCGGTCTTTCTCAAGCGCGGCACCGCCCGGAAATAGAAAGACTTCATTTCAAATTTGATCTCAAGTGGATCACATCAGCGCCAGCTTGCTTCGTTTTGATTTGGTTTATCACTGTGCTACCTAGCTTAAAAGGCGCGCCCTCTTGCGGTTATCAAGTTGACGTGTGTGTGATAGGTGTGATGACGGTTGTCAGGTACTGGTGTTATCGGTGGTGCGCCGAACGGAGTGCCACGAAAATCTGTAGTGGCGTAAGTGGTATCAGTCGCGATCTGGTGGCGCATTCGGCGCCCGAGCCCAGCTAGATGAGATTCTTTTGATATTTTGCCGCGATAATCCTTCGAGTAGGGATTGGGTTTTGCCTGGCAACTGCGGCTGTCCGGCGGGTGCAAGAAGGACTCTGTGGTTGTCAGGAAGGCTGTATTCATGCCCTTCTTGATGATCGGTGCTTTACACAGGGCCTAGCGCCACTACAACCAGCTGTGAGACCACTCCGGTCTGGAGAAATTTGTCTACGTACTTGATATATAGCAGCCGCCCTTTTTATTCTCATCGTGATGTCCATTTTTCAATTCAGTGCTTCACAGGATTTTTCGCAAAACTTTTTTCCAGCGTCCTCACAAGCTCAGCCATCCCGTCCTTTCTCCGTGAATGTTCTCGGGGATAGGTAGCAATGAGCACTAGTGGTCCACTTCGGTACCATTCGGGCTTCATAAGGAGCATGTTCTTATGGACAACAATGTCATCACAACGGCTCCGACCACGCCTGAGCGCGAGTACCATCTCGTCTGCAGTAGCGGAGGTTCGCGAGCGATTCTTGGCAGTGCGGGTGTTCTCCTCGCCTGCTCCCAGGCCGGCGTCACGCGATTCAAGTCGATAGGCGGTGTGAGCGGTGGGTCGGTGCCCACTGTTCTGTCGGCCAGCGGCATGGATGCGAAGACGTGCTTGAGCCAGGCTCTCGAGATCGACTTCTCGAGCCTGTTGACTCGCCGGGCCAGCATGATTCGGATTCTGTTTGCGTACTTCATGCAACGTCGATACGAGAAGGTGCGACCGGTCAACGGCGTCCTCACCTCGGAGAAGCTCGGCGAGTTCGTCGAGAGCTACCTCCAGGAAGGACAGCGCTGGCCGAAGGGCTACTGGACGATGGCGATTGCAGAGGATGCTCAAATCGTCTTCACGGAGACTGGCGTCTTCGAGATCGGGTTTGACGGAGATTTGCGAGTGCTGAGCTGCGACCCAGGTCCGCTCGGTGTCGCCGTGCGCGGTAGTTGCGCCGTCCCTGGGATCATCTCGGCGCCGGAGTACAAGAATAAGATCTTGTTCGACGGTGCGCTCGGGCCTGAGAGTCGTGTCCCGGCCGGTGTGCCGATGCGGTTGTACGGCGCGGCCCCTAAGGACATCATCGCCTGCGACGTGGGCGATGAGGACACCAAGGCTTCGAAGCGCGCAACCTGGCTTTGGACGATGGTCTGCGGCAAGGACTGTGTCCCTGCTGTCGAAGAGCCGATCTACAACGCCTCTCACGGGTTGGTCTGGATCGAGCCGAAGATCACGTCTGTCCGGTCGCTGCAGTTCAACCTGCATCGCGACCAGAAGTGGGAAGCGGTTATGGCCGGCTTCACCGCTTCCGTGCCGCAGCTGTCTTCGGCTGGCATCCTCACCGGTGACCGGCTCGCCACTGCGCAGGATCTCGTCCACCGGTACAACGAGATTCTTGCCGATAATGAGGGTACGTCCACCGGCGATCTCACCCGTGAGGTCGAGCGCTTGCTTGCGAAGAAGGGCTTGCTGTAACGGGCCGCGACTAGTCGTCTCAGACCGGTACTCTCATCAAGAGGACCGGTCTGAGCGCTGGTCGGCTGCTTAGCTGGTAAGCTAATAGGGACTTTACGAAGTCCGTCTTCTCTGGGGACCTCTCGTAAAGTTCCCTTCAGGAGTGCATCCTTTGATTCCAGCACGCGTCTACGCATCCGGTAATCGGCTCGCGCCGGTGGCTGTGTAGGCGATGTTTTCATAAGCACTTCGCATAGGATGAAACAATGAGCGAAAACTTCAAGAAAGTGTTTCTCGTGGGCGGCAGCCGAACCCCGATCGGGTCGTTCGGCAAGAGCTTGCGATCCGTTCCTGTGGACAAGCTTGCCAGTCACAGCATGACCCATGCCCTGCGGCGCGCGGGCGTGCCGGCCGGCAGCCTCGACGGTATCATTCTGGGCCATGGATACCAGACCTCGTACACGCCCAACACGGCGCGTGTCGCTTCCCTGGGTGCCAACCTGCCGGCCACGGTGCCGGCGATGACGGTCCAGCGCCAGTGCGGCTCCGGTATGGAGGCCATCAACGTCGCCTCCGCCCAGATCATGCTCGGCAAGGCCGACCTGATGCTAGCTGGTGGTGCCGAGTCGATGTCTACCGTGCCCTACCTGATCCCGGGCAACCTGCGCTGGGAGGGCTTCATCGCCAAGTGGTTCAAGATCGCTCGACTCGGTCCGCGTCCGACCCCGTTCGCCCTGGCGGACAACGGGCTGGCTCCGCTCAAGCTGCTCAACGACACGAAAACCGTAGCTATGGCCAAGACCGCGCAGCGGCTGGCAGAAACCTACGGCATCTCGCGTGAAGCGGCTGACGAGTACGCGCAGCGTTCGCAGGAGCTCGCCAACAAGGCGGTCAAGTCCGGCCGCTTCGACATGGAGATCGACCCGATCCTCGTGTCCGGGCGTGGTTTCTTCGCGCGTGACGAGCACCCGCGCGAGTCGACCCTGGAAGGCCTGAAGGGCCTCAAGCCGGTTCTTGGCACCCGTCAGGTTACGGCTGGTAACAGCTCTGGTATCAATGACGGTGCCTGCTTGGTCGTGCTCGCCTCCGAGCGTGCTGTCGCGGAGTACGGTCTCAAGCCGCTCTCCGTCATGGTGGACTGGGCCGTCGCTGGCGTCGATCCCGACCAGATGGGTCTGGGTCCGGTGGCCGCCATCACCAAGCTGCTCAACCAGACCGGGCTGACGCTCGCCGACATCGATCTCATCGAGATCAACGAAGCGTTCGCGCACCAGTACCTGGCCTGCGAGAAGTTGCTCGGTCTCGACCGCAGCAAGGTCAACGTTAACGGCGGTGCCATCGCGCTCGGTCACCCGATTGGGATGTCCGGTGCCCGGCTGCCGCTTACCCTCACCTATGAGCTCGCCAAGCGCGGTCTGAAGCGGGGTATCGCTTCTCTCTGCATCGGCGGCGGCATGGGTATCGCCACCCTTATCGAGCTGCCCTAATTCGGGGATCAGACTGTTTTGAAAAAGAAACAAGAGGTCAAATAACCATGTCCAAGGCAATCACTCTGAGCAAGCTTCCCAGCGGTATCGCTGTGCTCACCATCGACCTGCCTGACAGCAAGCTCAACTTCCTGTCGGGTTCTGTCATGGAAGAGATCAACGGGGCGCTCGATACCATCGAGAGCGAGAAGGCGCCCGGCGTCATCGTCGTGTCCGGCAAGGAAGACAACTTCGGCGCCGGTGCCGACGTGAAGGAGATTCAGGCGCTCCAGGCCCAGCCTGCCATCGAGATTTACAACGCTTCCAAGATGGGCAAGCAGGTCTTCGCCCGCTTCGAGAAGCTCAACTCCATCGCCGCCATCCACGGTAGCAGCCGGGGTGGCTTCACGGAGCTGGCGATCGCCTGCAAGTATCGCATCGCGACTGCCGATCCGGCTACCACGATCGGCGTGCCCGAAGTCCAGCTCGGCTTCCTGCCTGGCTGGGGTGGCACCGTCCGCTTGCCGAAGCTGATCGGGTTGGCGTCCTGCCTCCTGCCCGAGCGGCTGCCCAACGGGTGGAAGCTCGAGTTCGGCTGGGGTGGGCTCACCTCCGGCGAAGCGGCCGACGCCCACCAGGCCTGGCGCATCGGGATGGTCGATGAGACCGTCGAGCGCGCTGGGCTGGTCAACCGGGCGGAGCAAATCCTGCTTGGCGCCAAGCCCAAGCGCTACGCGCTGTCGGTTAAGGCTCGCAGCCAGCGCGCCTTCCTGGCGACCAGCCTCGGTCGCTCCATCGTCTCCAAGATGGCGCTCGCGGGCGTCATGCAGGCGACGAAAGGCAAGTACCCCGCTCCGGTCGAGATCGTCAAGGTCGCTTCGGTGGCTGCCGCCGGCGGGGACCTGACGAAGGCGTACGAGATGGAGTCCCAGTCCTTCGCGAAGCTCGCGACCACGCAGGTTTCGCGAAATCTCGTGGGCATCTTCTTCGGTCAGAGCGAGTGCAAGAAGATGCCGGAGGGCATCAAGCCGAATCTGACGGTGAAGAAGCTCGGCGTCCTGGGTGCGGGCGTCATGGGCGCCGGCATCGCTCAGACCGCGGCTTACAAGGGCTTCCAGGTCGTCCTCAAGGACATCAACCAGGAAGCGCTCGACAAGGGCATGGCGTCGATCCGTGGTTTGTTCGACGGATTGGTGAAGAAGAAGAAGCTGAGCCGAACCGAAGCGGACGTCATGCTCTCGGCCATCAAGCCGACGCTCGACTACGTCGATCTCGCCGACTGCGACCTCGTCATCGAGGCCGTTGTCGAGAAGATGCCGGTCAAGAAGATCGTTCGCTCCGATTCGGAGAAGGCCATCGCCAAGCTCTTTGGCTTCGGCTCCAACACTTCGTCTCTCGAGATCGATGACATGCCCAACGAGTTCGTCAACGACAAGGGCGTCCTTGTCGCTGCCGCTTCGCGGGCACCGGAGATGGTGGTCGGCATCCACTTCTTCAACCCGGTCCACAAGATGAAGCTGGTCGAGGTAGTGAAGGGTCGTCGCACCGCGGACGAAACCGTGGCCATGGCCAAGGAGTTCGTGGCTGCGCTCGGCAAGTTCCCGCTGGGGACCGCCGACCGGCCGCTCTTCGTGGTCAACCGGATTCTGGCGCCGTACATGCGGGCCGCCATCGTCATGGCCGAAGAGGGCGTGCCGATCGTGGACATCGAGAAGGCCGCCATCAACTTCGGAATGATGGGTCCGTTCTCGCTGCTGGACGACGTCGGTCTAGACATCGCTTCCGAGGTGATCCACGTCGCCCACAAGGCGTTCGGCGATCGCCTTTCGCCGCCTGCGATCATCAACCTCATCAAGGAGAAGAAGCTTCTCGGCCGCAAGGGCGGGACGGGCATCTACCTCTATGATGGTGCCGATGGAGAGCGCAAGTTCGTCATGGAAGGCAAGACGATGTTCAAGAAGGGCAAGAAGCGCTACTTGCTCAACCCGGAAGTGACCGAAGCGCTTCCGAAGGAAGTGGTCCGCAAGACGGAAGGCGAGATTCAGGACCGTCTGTTCCTCGCCATGGTCGCCGAGGCGGCTCGGACGATCGAAGAGAAGGTCATCGAGCAGCCGGCTCTGCTGGACTTCGCGATGGTCTACGGCACCGGCTTCCCGCCGTTCCTCGGTGGTCCGCTTGCTTACGCCGATCAGCTCGGCTTGCCGCTTCTCGTCCAGAAGCTGGACTACCTGTCGCAGGTCGCGGGCGACAACTACAAGCCTTGCCAGCTCCTCCGGGATATGGCGAAGAGCGGTCGTACGTTCCGCGGCTAACGGCATTCTGCTTGGTCTGTTGAGTAAACAGTGGGCGAGGGTTGATGTCACTACCAGTGATATCAACCCTCGCTTGAATTGCTCTGAGAGTCGGACGAGGTCTCAATCCTCGTTCGATTCTCTTTTGCTTTTGGAAAACGACAAGAAGTAGTAGAAGGGGCTGAATTCAAATACAAGGTATTTTGATGCCGGAGAATAAACATCTGATGAGTGGCCCGTGTGTATTCCCTCGGAGGAATAGCAGAGGCTGCAAAAACTAGGCTCTCAGAGGAATACATCTGAGGAGTGAGTAGTGCGTGTCGTTTATCCTTCCACCCTGGGGCTTCTAGACTCTGTTAGCCCATGCTTGAGTCGATTGGAAATATCGTAAGAATAGCTCGAGCGAGTTCAACCTGTCTGGTTTTTAGGACTTGCAGTAGAGAGAAGTTTTTTTGCGTGTCCTCACGAAAGCTGGCCTAGTCAGCGATTAGAGGTATCAGCTCTGAAATTGGATGATTTGCTGAATGACTCGCCGTTCTGTAAGTTAGGGGTACTTATCGTTTTGCTTCGGATCAAACAGAAGGAGTCTTCGCACCAGGCTACAGCACATCGCCTTTCCTCCGAGCACATCGCCGTCATTGGACGGTAGCTCTGGACGTAGCCAACACCAATGTGATTTGAGCAAGTCATCAATTGTGGAGAGTTCAGATGGAGAGGTTCGAAGCGGAGATGGAGAAGGTTGAGAAGGACGGCGTT
This sequence comes from uncultured Candidatus Obscuribacterales bacterium, assembly GCA_964418155.1. Lineage (GTDB taxonomy): Bacteria > Cyanobacteriota > Vampirovibrionia > Obscuribacterales > Obscuribacteraceae > JADYXR01. Next base: position 108,447 of record CAYQKX010000023.1, read on the forward strand.
CGTGACGGCTTCCCGGCTCGTCCCGGCGGCGGACAGGTTCAGAAGGTCATACGTGACAGCTCTCGGCGTGACGCGTTCGGACCGCGACCCGGGCGGGTCGAGACAAGTTACATCAATCGCGAGGTCGAGCTCGACAATATCAGCGCCACCGCCGACTCGTACTGGCTTGATGTCGTCGCGGCTGGGGACGCCCAATTTCAGGTCGTGGCCAGCTCCTTCTCGGACGGCAGTGGAGCCGGCGGCCTGCTCGTTATCGTAGAGTCCATGGCGGCGCGCCAGGCGAAGTTCCGACTGCTGGTGATTCGTGGCAACGTGCCCTTTACGGGGAACCTGCGGAAGCTCGGTCTGTTCGGCAATCGTTCCACCGGCTTCTTCCACGTTCACGTCAGCGAGCCGGAATACGGCCCTCGACCGTGGGAGTGAGATTCCCTGGACTGTCAGTCCGGCGGAACCAGTTGTCGTAGCGGTTGATTGTCGTATCTAACGGACGAACTCGCATGCGGCTCTTTGGAAAAAGAGCCGCATCGTAAACCTTCTCAAGTCATTCGGAAAGGCTAGCAATGGACGAAAGCAACAGGAGCGGCATCCTTCCCGGTCCTCAACTCCTCGGCAATCGTGGTGAGGACGTATTCCAGCTCCCGGACGGTACGGAAGGCACAATTCATCAAGAACGTGTCGCGTTTTGCTACACGTTCGTACACGGGCGTCTCCATGTCTACACCGATCTGGATTCAGACATCGCCATCGTCCGCGTCTGGACCGTCAGGAATCCAGTGAAGGCGCTCAGCAAAGCCACGAAGACCCTCGAGCGCTACGGCGATACGGTCGACCTCGATACGTTGCTCGCGGACGGTTGGGCGGTCGTGGGAGAAGACCGTTCGAATACGACGGACGGCTCTGTCTGATCACGTAGCGATGTAGAAGACAACGTTCCTCACCGGGACAGTTGATTGATACCGACTGTGGTGCCGGTCTTCGAGCACCGATGTATCGATACGACCTTCAGAACAAGGACTCCCGAATGGACAGGTCACGTGCCGCAGTCAGCTTCGCGCTCTCAGGTCTTCTGCTCGTCACCGGGCTCAGTGTAAAGTGGCTCGCGCCGACGGAGGAGCAGTTCGACATCGTCGCTGTCGTGGACGTTAGCTTCAGTATGGCGGCGGACGATGATGTCGAGTCGTCCAGGATCGACACCGTCCGCGCCATCATCAAGCAACAGCTCCTTCCGCGCATTGCCGGCGGGAGCCGAGTCGGCTTGGTGACGTTCTGTGGCGGTAGCTACGAGATCATGCCCCTGTCGAAGCGCCAGCAGGTGGCGTCTGAATTCACCGATGACGTCAAGATCGGCTTCGCGCCCGGCAATGGAAGCTGCTTCAAGCCAGGCCTTCTCCGCGCTTGCGAAATGCTGAAGCGCGAGGGTCGCAAGGATGTTCGAGGGCGCATCGTGCTTTTCACGCACGGCGAGCCGTCCGACCCGGAGGAACTGGAGGACGCCGTCGAGGCCTGTCGGGAGAGCAAAGCGGAGGTCGTCATCGTCGGAGTCGGAAGCTCGTCCGAGCGTACCATTCCAATGTGCCGGTTGCCCAGGGACGCACAAGTGATATTCCCGAGGCAACCAGTCGTTTCGAGGTACGATAATCCGACCGCGAGGCAGTTCGATTCCCCCACGAAAGTCATGACGGCGCGAGAAGATGAATTCCTACAGGAGCTCGCAAGGCGGCTCAACGGCCGGTGCGTTCTGATCAACTCCAGGAGCGATTTTGATAAGGTCAATCGATAGTAGGAGCGATTGCCGGAGACCGCCTCTCCAGTGGCACTGCGCTTCCTCAGGGGGTGATTGTTGCTAACCCTTGCAGTCGGAGCGGGAGGTCGGTCAGACCTCCCGCTCTAGCTCTCGCTGTTGCAGCACGACTTGCTTTTACGTAGACGTTCACTGGCGGACGTTTTGAGGTCATCTCGGTGAGGACGATTGACGGAACATGCGTCGAAACAAGTTTCCAAAACCAGCTCCCGGTGCAATTCGTAACGTAAGGCACTACCCAATACCTTTTTACCCTTGTGATACTAAAAAAGGTAGTATAAATTACGTTAAATCGTAAATGGTCAGTGGTGGACGTGTCCGACGAGCTAGTCGGAGAGCAAATGGACT
>CAYQKX010000024.1:0-1831 GCA_964418155.1 uncultured Candidatus Obscuribacterales bacterium
CATTTACCAGACGCCTGTTCCTCTACGGTCAAGTCTAGTATAATGAAATGTTGGCAAAAACCTCATCGGCACCTGAGTGACGATGAGGCCTTGCCGGGAGACCCGAGCCCGAACCGGCCGGATGTTTTATGACTGGAATAAATTGCCGGTCAAACTGGACATCGTTCTCCCGCTTGTACAAGCGATGATGAATGATGCCCTGCATGGATCTCCCTGAGTTTACTGCTCAGACCAGGGCCAGAAGCGGCTCCACTTGTTCTTAGGGCGCTTGACCCAGGGAAGGTACTTCAGCCACTCGGGAGGCTTGGGTTTGCTGAGTTCATACAGCGCCCAGCCCCAGCCGACGACGCCGACAAGAACACCAAGCACACCCGCATCGCCGGAGGCCATGTGCATGCACCAACCGGTCAGAGTCAGCGTCAGGAGAAGCGACGGTACGAGCAGCACTTCCGTGATGCTCCACTTTTTCTTCTCACTCAGCCAAAGCCAACCGATCAGCACTCCGGTGAGTAAAAGCGCGGTGATGATCGAGCCGACGACGAAAGCGCCGACCGCGGTGAAAAACCCCATGTTCGTTCCCTCTTGTCTCCATTAGAGACCACCGCCCGCCGATAGTCATCGCTGACCAATCAGCGGGCGGCTCCATAAACTCCGGTCGAGCAAGCCGTTAAACCGCTCGGAAAACGCCTACACTCTGTCAGGTGATACCACGCTCGGTGCGAATCAGAGATCCGCAAGAGCGCTTACCAGCCCAGCCAGTTGAACTGGCCGTGGCAGTCGGTGTACCCGTACTGACCTTGAGCAGCGTAGTAGTAAGCATTGTAGTACCAGGTAACCTTCTTGGTTACCGGCACGTCGACGCCGAGGAACTGGTCGTACTCCATCTCCGTGTACGTCTCCTCGACAACCACGGTAATGGTGTCGTTGAAGCCGACTGGCGGAGAGTAGTAGTACCCGTGCCCCGGTCTGAACCAACAGTTATTGCCGTAGTACATCCATGCCGTCGGGCAGTAGTTGTTGTTCGCGAAGAACGGATTGGCGTTGTAGCACGTCCCACCGAACCAGAACCCCGTGTTGAAGAAGAAGTTCCGGTGAGGCGGTACGTACCGACCGTTGTAGCGCCCGTTGACAGGCGCGCAGTAATTGTTCACGATGACCGGCGGTCGGTACGAGTTGTGGATGGCGGGAGTCCGGTCCGGCGTGCAGTGCACGGGGTATGGAGTCACGTTCGACGGCACGTTACCGGGTCGGTTGATCTGAACAGGCGTCACGGGACCACCGGGATTGCGGCCCGGGCGGTTGTTGTGAACAGGCACATTCACCGGGACGTGCGGCTTGTCGGGCACGTGCGGCGGGCGGTTAGGCTTCACGTCCGGCTGACGCGGATTGTTCGGCTTCACGTCCGGCTGCCGCGGATTGTTCGGCTTCACGTCCGGCTGCCGCGGATTGTTCGGCTTCACATCCGGCTGACGCGGGATGTTCGGCTTCACGTCCGGCTGCCGCGGATTGTTCGGCTTCACATCGGGCTGACGCGGGATGTTCGGCTTCACGTCCGGCTGACGCGGAATGTTCGGCTTCACATCGGGCTGACGCGGGATGTTCGGCTTCACGTCCGGCTGACGCGGAATGTTCGGCTTCACATCGGGCTGACGCGGGATGTTCGGCTTCACGTCCGGCTGGCGCGGAATGTTCGGCTTCACATCGGGCTGACGCGGGATGTTCGGCTTCACGTCCGGCTGGCGCGGAATGTTCGGTCGGACATCCGGCTGACGCGGAATGTTCGGCTTCACGTCCGGCTGGCGCGGAATGTTCGGTCGGACATCCGGCTGAC
>CAYQKX010000024.1:1931-109066 GCA_964418155.1 uncultured Candidatus Obscuribacterales bacterium
GCGGCTGCGGCACCGGTTGACGGGGTTGCGGCACCGGCTGGATGCGAGGCTGCGGCACCGGCTGACGCGGTTGCGGCACCGGCTGGATGCGCGGCTGCGGCACCGGCTGACGCGGTTGCGGCACCGGCTGGATACGCGGTTGCGGCACCGGCTGACGCGGCTGGTTGAACTGCGGTTGCCGAGGCTGATTGAACTGCGGCTGCCGCGGCGGTTGCACCTGGCGCGGCGGTTGCACCTGGCGCGGTGGCTGCACCTGGCGCGGTGGCTGCACCTGGCGCGGTGGCTGCACCTGGCGCGGCTGCGGATTGGCACCGCGTCCTTGACCGCCCTTCTGTTGCGCCTCGGCGCTACCAGCGACGGCCAAGCAAAGCGCGAATACAGTGAGAATTCGCATGTGTGGGATCCCTTTCGAGAAAAAGGTGTGCACGTGTGTGCTGTCGCGAGAGAACGTTCGTCTGTTGCGGTCCGACAAGACAGCAACACAGCGCCTATACGCATAGGCGCGGAAACCAAGCTTCGCCGTCCATCCGTTGTTGGCGACGCAAACCGGCTTTATCTAAACACCACCATAGCCCGGCAGAGTTCGGTCAGATTCTTGGAAGATGATGGTCCTTCGGGCTTGGGTGATGGTTATGATCAGAAGCTGGGATGAGCAAGGTGATGTACTCAAAGTATCACTTAGAGAAATGAGATGACTAGTTTAATCATGAGTGGATCCCCTAGTCAGATAAAAGGCCGGCTAGAACAGTAAGCGCTTGTGATATTTCCCAACTGGCTCGTGAGAGCTACGCTAACGCGACAAAAGACGCTCGCTCAGTTATCGCACCAGCTAGAATGTCCTCTATGAGCTGCGACTTAGCTCTTTAGAACATCGGCGGGCGGGGATGACATGAGAAATATCTTGAGGGCGGGTACTTACCTGGCATTGTCGTTGACGATTGTCACGTCGGCGCCACAGCCAACTTTGGCGAGTGACCCGATTGCAGCGACAGCAAGCGCAAGCGACTCAGCGGCAACAGAGTCGGCCTTTCTTGAGAAGTCCGATGAAAAGTGGCGGAAGTTAATCGTCGACGGCCAAGAGCTTTTGAAACAAGACAAGCCCGGTCCGGCAATGAATACATTCAAGCGAGCCCTCCTGCAAGTCGAGAAGAGCGGCGTTGAAGATCAAGCAATTAAGCAGCGCATGACAGCTATCTCCAGCAAGAAGTATGCTCAGGCCCTCGTTCTGAAAGCTGATTTCATCAAAGCCGATCAAGCGATTAAAGAAGCAGTCGGCACCTATGAAAAACTCGGTCTGAATGATGAAGAGCTCGCCCAAGTGGCTGCCGAAATTGCAAAGCACTATCGGACAATCGAAGCAGCGGAGCTTGGAGACGCTGTGAAAGGCTACCTTTCCGAAGCCGGTGTGAATAAAATCTCGGTGTTTCGAAAAGACGATTGCGATCTGGTCGAGATCAACCTGAATGAGAAGTACGTGAAGCCGGTAGAGTCCAAAGAAGTCCCCAAAATTAGCTTCAACAAGAAGGTCTCATTTGAGTTTTTCAACAAACCTAACGGCGATTACCAGGTCTCGAAGATTCAAGGGCTGCAGGTCTTCGCAAAATCTCTTTGGGTCAATTTGATGGAGTCGTTACTCAAGACCGGCGACAAGCCGGTTGCTGAGGTCACGGCGGGAAAAATGGGTGTCACGAAAACAGTGACAGTCGACATTCCATCTGAGGTTTACAACTCTACGAAAGAAATTTTGGACAAGCTGGTCAGCGCAATCAAAGGAGCTCCCGCTTACGCAGCGACGCCGAGACCAGCCGCCGCCGACGCACCACCTGACACTGCAACTCTGCAAAGTACTCCGGAGGCGACACAGCCGGTCACCCAGTCTTCAGAAACAACAAGCTCGAACTCACCGCTAGACATGGGCAATTCCAGCTCGAGTCAAGCGCAGAATTCAAACGACACAGTCAGCCCCGAAACCCCGGCTCCATCGCCGGAGCCACAATAGTACAACTGAGGAAGACCTACCATGACCCGAAAGCGCTCATTGCTGATCCTCGCTTCTATAGCCGTGCTTCTGTTAGCGGCGCAGTCGAAATCGATTGCTGGAGAGACCGCCCCTGGACAAAGTTTCGACGATTCCCAGGGCAATCCATTCATGGAAGAAGTCATAGATGTCGACAAAGCCGGGGAAGAAGAGGCGCAAAGGAAGAAACAGAGCAAGTTGGATCGTCACACATTGACGCCCGACGAGCTCAACCGCGTGGGCATAGAGCTTTCTCCGTCCGGAAAGATCGTACCGCTTCTCAACCGCGACGGTCCGCCAAGGCAGTATGGAAGCCGATTTACGACAAGTGTTGAGCCGCTCTATCCGGCCTATGTTCTTTCACCGTACCCCATCAATCCCTACGGCGGCGGCGGGTTCGGATTCCCGAATACCGGTGCGCCGATCGGAGTTCCCGGAATGGGTATGCCTTTCGGGTTTCCTGGTGCAGGAATGCCATACGGATTTCCGGGCATGTTTCCCGGCGCAGGTATACCCTTCGGATTTCCCGGCGCGCGAATGCCTTTCGGCTTTGGATCGCCGTTCGGATTTCCCGGTTACGGATTTCCTGGATCTATCGCTCCGTTCGGGGTCCCGTTCAGCGATTATGGACTGCCACCAATAGGAGGGCTGTGGGGTCAACCCTACACCAACCCATTCGGAGCGCCACCATATTCAGTACTAGGACCACAAGCACCATCGATATTCGTCCCGTATTCCGCCAGCTACAGCTGGTCGAGTCCGCCACCCGGTGACCCACAGAACAGCGTCCCCCAAGAGACTCAATCATTCTCCTCATCCGGAAGCCTGTTGTCACGACCGTTCTGGAACGGTTTTGCCGGAAGGAATGCATTAGGACGATTCTCCGGCGGAGCTTCCATGTCTCTGCCGACAGTCACCGAATACGAGTCGACAAGCACATTCACACCGATACCCCCATCAATCGCACCGTAGCGGTTCCGGCTGCGCAGCAACGCTCCACACTGGTCCGATTAACCGCTCATGCCTGGAGACGCGTCAGGGCTAAAATCATCAGGACTAAAATCAACTTCCGTCACACTCGGCAGAAAACTCATGAAATCATCGAAGTCTTTGCAGTTCACCGTTTGATCCCAAAGCATATGGTTGTTTTGCTCATAACACTTCCACTGCATGTAGAAAAACTGCTCGAGCCCATTGGCGTAAAACATTCGACTGTCCGTGTCGCGGCGCCACCGAAATATCTTGCTCTTGTCCGGTTTGTCACCAAGAATTGGATAGGCAAAGAGGTTATCGGCTTCATCGCTCCCGAAGAAGAGAAGACTTTCGAAAGGCAGATATGTGCCTTCGTACTCTTGATTGAGCCACATGTCTACGTTGCAATCGATAATTTCTTCCACCGGAAATATCAAGAATTCGCCATCAGGTCCGATGATTCCGTCCGACTCACGCAACAGTTGCAAGAGCGGCAGAGGCAAGGTCACGCTGAGCTCAGACTCACATCTTTCGATGACGCTGGCGACGGCAGGTTCCCGCAATTTGCATTCGCGCCAATTCGTTTGAAAAAAGGAGCTCCACACCCTGGACACTCTCCGTTGAAGGCAGACGAAAAAAGTTTACATGGCATTTAGCCGAGCTGCCACTTTATGCGTCAAAACAGCATCATAATCAAGCTGTTGAGGTGACTTGATGACAAGAGACAGTCGGATCAAACTGAGTAAGCACCTGAGTCTGGTGCTTCGCCATCGACCAGACCTGGCAGACATATTTCCTGACAATGCGGGTTGGGTGGACGTCGAAAGCCTCCTCGCCGGATTGGGGCGCACCGGGGTGCAACTAACCCGCGACGAGCTAGATCTCATCGTGACGGAGAGCGACAAACAGCGATTTAAATTCAACGAGGACAGAACCAAGATTCGCGCCAATCAAGGGCATTCATACCAGGTCGATCTCGGATATGCGCCGCAGAGACCGCCAGAATTGCTGTTTCACGGGACTGCCAGAAAGTACTTGCAGTCAATAAAAGCCGACGGTTTGGTAAAACGTTCGAGACATCATGTCCACCTCTCCAGCAATCTCAATACGGCAGCCAAAGTCGGAGAAAGGCATGGTGAACTGGTCTTACTAACAGTTCTGTCGGGACAGATGTTTGACATAGGATTCGAGTTTTTTCTTAGCGACAATGGGGTCTGGCTTACAGATTGCGTCCCAGTGGACTTCATCCAGTTTCCCACAGAATCTGTAGTCGATTGATTCTTGCTCAAAGCAAGTTCGGCGAACGCTTTACGGACAGCACGAGCGAATTTGTGGTACCCAGCTATTCAACGCCAAGAAGACAATTTCAGCAAGCACCACTTTTCGAACATTCGAAACTCAATTCACGTTAGTGGTATTGCCTCCTTCAAATTACTATGGCGAACAAAAGGAAAAATCCAGGGTGAGGAGAATGACGGAGAGATGGGGAACATAGCGTCTTGGCACTATGAGGACCTTTCCAAGTCGTCGTGCAGCTCTGCTAGCTCTAGATTTCGCTCTGAGCCGGAATTCATTTAGATATCGGGAAATGGCGAGATCCCCTCAGATATTGTGAGGAGCATCTGATCTTTTCTCACGTATCGAGAACTCACCCCTCAAACCTTTCATTCAACCCAAAGCGAGTAGTTTCTCCCAGCACCAGGCGTGCTGTGAGGGGTGTGACAATGGCGTAGATCAGACGCAAACTCTAACACTAGTGAGTATGTCCCATGTTCGAATTCCTCTTCGGGAAAAAGAAAGCCACCTCCGTAGCGACGCCAGCGAGCGCCTCTACCGCCACCGCCACGGCGAATGCCGCTAACAGCGCTACCGCTGTCGCCGTCCTCGAACCCGAGCTCCCGGAGCTCGAGAAGGTTCGCAAGAACTTTACCAAGCCCCAGCTTCCCCGCGACGAGGCGGTGATCAAGGGCGAGATCGACGTGCTGCTCGGCCAACGCTCTGACACTGTCAGCGCGAAGGACGTTGTCGTGGGCACGGTCAAAGCCGAGATCGACGAGACGAAACGCCTCGCCGACAAGGCGACGGTCAATCTGCTCGCTATCGAAGCGGACCTCAAGGCATCCGTCATTGCCAAGCGCGATGCGGACCTCAAGCGGCTCAACGAGCAGATCCAGCGACTCGAGCGGGAGTGCACGGTAGCGTGCCAGGGACTCGATGCCAAGGTCGCGGTTCTCAACATCGAGAACAACGTCCGCCCCATCGACGCCAAGTTCCCCCGCATCGACATGACGTTCCTCAGCCAGAAACGCGCTATCGCGGGTAAGCCGTTCAAAATGCCCAAGTTCGCGCTGTTCTCGATCGACAACCCGAAGTGCACGATCTCGGCGTGCTCGACCTACTACCGGGAAGAAAGCAACAAGCCGACTACCACGCCACAGGTATTCGCCAGCTTCGCGGATCTGGGCGTACTCATGGAGTACGCTAAATCCCGCCGGACCTACTCAGGCTGGAACAGCTACGAAGTCAAGGCGGAGGCGACGTTCAAGGGCGCCATCCCGGCCACCGTGCGCGAGACGCTCGTCGAAGCACGGAAGACCTTCCAGCAGGTCTACCTCGTCAACGAGCCGGAGTGGATGGTCGAGGAAGTGGCGATCCCCTTCGCCCCGCCCGTCGATCCGCTCGTGATTGGCTTCCGTGACGGCATCTACTGGCTGATCGCCAGCTTCGACACCACCCCTGCCGAAGAGTACATCCGGCGCGAATTCACCCAGGGCGAACTGAAGGACGTCCGGGGCTAAATCGCAAAGGCAAGCTAACGGCCTATTGGTTCACTAAAACTCGAAAGCCGGCGTAATAAGCTGGAAAGCGAGATCTCTCACGGTTGCCTTTGCAACCGGAGACACTCCAAAGTTCTCGGATTTGTCGCTTTACGACAAGTCTTCGATTTAGCGGAAAGCCTGTCACCAACGGTGATTTCGGCTTTCCGCATTACCAATTCGAACTTACTAATTTATTTAGTATTTAAATCAACAAAAAACAAAAAAAAACCGCCTGATGACAAGCGAAGAGAACCGGCGAACAAAGCCTCAGGGGAAGAACTCTAGAAAAGAGCGAAGGGCTGTTCACCGCTTCGCTCTCCTCAAAACCGTGTGTTTCTCAGGCGCTCAGTATTTCGAGCGAGTTGACATTCAGACCGGTGTGTTTCGCAATCTGCTCCCGTCGCGTCGCGAGCGATACCGTACTGCGCCACTTTCCGGGCGGGTACGACGGCACTCTCAGGCACGCCACGGTCTCACAGAAAGATTCCTCGACCCAGGACTCCAGGTACTGTAGTGCTACCAACTTACGCTGCACCTCGGTCCTGGTGAGGTCGACAGTCGAAACATACCGCATGTAATCGACAAACAGACTATGGCAGTATTCGGTGACGTCCACGTCCAGAGCCGACATACTCTTCCTGAGCGACTCCGTGTACGCTTGCCTGCTCGCACGGGTTAGATGCGTTCGCCAGTAGAGGTGGCACAGCTCATGCGTAAAGTGCGGCAGCAAAAGTCCCTGCATCGAGCGTCTGCCAAACTCGACGTGAGGAGAGACGAAGCGTTTCACCGCGTGAAACCAGTCCGCATAAATCGTCGAACTATTGTTCGACAGCGTCCACTGGCTCCCGCTGATGCTAACTGTGAGCTCGTGTTCCTTCGCGAGCCCGGACAACTGCTGCGGCACGTTCAAGAACGCCGTCACGATGCTCTGGGCGTCGTCGCGTCGGATGAACGGGTCAAGAAAGATACCGCAGTCATACCGCTGATACGAACCTAAAAAGCAACGGTACTTGTTTTTGGCACCTGCTGCCCATGGTCGGTCATTCAGCGTCAGGGTTTTGATCACGATCAACCTCCTGCTCGTCTCAGCAAGACAACATCGGGTTGCTAGCAAAGACGTACTGAAGCCACTGAGCACCCTTGTCGCAAGTCAGCAACAAGTTCCATTTGATTAGACTGGTGACCGGGCTAGTAAGCGGGTTGGAATAGAAACAAGATGGACGACGGGTTGTCAGTTACTGTGACTGTTTCCAAGTCCCTCTGTAAACCGAGTGAGAAGTTTCGTGTTTAATACAATGCTACGATATTTGTTGCCCTAACTGCGCTTCCGCCAGTTTCACACAAAAACTTACTCTCCACGGGCAGCACCATTAGACAAAGTTTAACTAGCATCAAGCCGCTAACTATGCGGATTGGCAAGACCGCCAAAAATCAGGAGCGTTGAACCTGCGATGATATACATGTTCTTTTTCCCATTGAGCCTATGACGTGACCGCTCCACATCTAATCGACATGTTCAATGATGCAGCGCAGCTGGCACGCGAGGGTTCGCACGAAAAGGCTTTGCAGGCGTGGGATCGAATACTGACTCATCCAGAAATTCAACCAGGCTCGACACCAGATACGGTGAGTAGTGATTTTCTCGGTCAGTCGAATTTGCGAAAAGCCTGGAGCCTGATGGATCTCGGACGATTTATCGAGGCAAAGGAGATTTTCGATTCCGATTTGCTCAAGGGTTCTCTAGATCAGTTTGAGCTGAAAGTGCTGTTTGATTACTTCTTTAGCTTCGCCAATACGCTCGGTGAAATCGGCGACATCATCAGCATGGACGATAAATTCTCACGGGCGCTCAACATCGCCGCCGATGAGGGCGATGCGTACAATGCGCAACTTTGCTGGCTGAATCTCATGCACTATGCAGAGCTCAAATGCGCTTGGGAGTATCTCGAACGCGAGAGTAGAGCATGCATTCAGTTCGCCGATAACAGCGACCTTCCGCGGCTTGCACTAGCAGCCGGTCTCAAGCGTGCAACAGCGCAATTGCATCTCGGTCAACCGGAAAAAGCTACGCGACAGACCGAAAGGATTTTAGCTTTTGCTCGCGAGCTGGGCGAAGTGGAAGCTATTGCAGCAGCAGAGGAATTGCTCAAGCAATTGGAACAGCTCGACAACTGAGCAACCGGCCGACAGGCTTGCTCGAGGCGCTGTTCGCCCAACGAAGATGCGTCCGTCAAGTTGATTACGACCCGCAATATCCCAATTGCTAGGCATGTTTATAGCTCTCTACTTCGCGCGAAATTAAGATGAAGCAAGTGTTATCAGAAGAGGCTTCAAAGTCGGTGAAACTGAATGAGGCCATTTCATACTGTAAAGAGCCAACGAGTTCTCTCTTTTTTAAAATACACCAGACAGATCCGCCTCTCGAGTCAAACCTCTTCAGTTTTTCAGCACAGCGAGTGCTGTGGTGTGTTGTGTCGCAGTGAGGTTGGATTTGTTCATTCCAACGCTACACTCGGCAGTTGGCTATCACGCCGAATCTCAGACCGAAACCTGGACTCGCCGCGACATCGTAGGAATTGTCGAAATGCCCTGGTACACACGCCACAGGTGCACTCGACAGCAGTTGTGTCAGCGAATCTCAGGCAGAACACCTGGGCTTCGCTGTCTTCACCGTATCGTCGGACCTAGACATTCAGGAGGCCTCCATGCCGCTGGATCCATCACGCACTTCGGGTGGCACCCGAGCCCAAGTGCTAAAGCAACACGTCTCCCAACGCAAAGAAGTCACAATCAAGCGCAGCGACCTCGACTGGGCAGCCAGTAAAGGTCTGCTTCAGGGAGAGCAGGTCGGTCGGCTCTGGCAAGCACTGCTGGATCGAACGAGCACCAACTCCGGATTCGACCTCGCGCACCTGGCGTACTACGTCGGTGCCTCGCTGGTTCTGCTCGCCCTCGGCTGGTTCACGGTGCTGATCACGGCACAGTTCGAGGCACCAGCACTGGTGGCGACATCGCTCACGTACATCGCTGGTTTCACGGCGCTGGGCTACCATCTTTACTTCCGACGCGATCTCCGCGTGCCCGGCGGACTGATGTACACACTCGCGGTATCTGTGACACCACTTCTGGTGTATGGACTGCTGTCGCTGGCCAACGGACCCGCGCGACTGACGAGTTCCAGCGAGTTCATCCTCGAATTCGCCACATGCTGCGCAGCGCTTATCGCGCTCAACTTCGTCCGGTTCCCCTTCCTGACGATGCCGCTGTTCGCCTCCCTCTGGTTCATGAGCATGACCGCAGCAGGGCTGGTTCGTAGCGGTCCCTTCATGGGCGACGAACAGATCGTCGTCTCGATGATCTTCGGTGGACTGATCTCGCTCGTGGCACTGATCATCGACCGCCGCACCAACGAGGACTTCGCATTCTGGGGCTACCTCTTCGGAGTGTCGTCCTTCTGGGTCGCTTACAGCTTCCTCGACAAGGGCCAGGGCGGTTTGTTCATCTACTTCCTGGTGAACATCTTGCTCATGCTCACGTCGGTGCTGCTGCAACGCCGCATCTTCCTCGTGACAGGCGGACTGGGTGCCACAGGCTACCTGATCTACCTCTCGTACGACATCTTCAAGGACTCCTTCGCCTTCCCGATCGCGCTCACGGTCATCGGCGTCGGAGTGATCCTGATGGGGATCCTGTACCACAACAACAAGGCGAAGGTGGACGGCTTCATCCTCAACTTGCTGCCATCGGCTCTGACGCGGTCGCTACCGCACAACCGTCGGTCGTGACCCACGCACACCAAGCTGGTGACCGACGCTATGCCTGGGCGAGCCGATTCGTGCTCACGTTCGAGTTCGCCGACTGACCTCAATCGACAATTGCGATCCCATTCGCACGCTTCGAGCGAGTTCGGCATGACTCGCTCACACCGGACCGCATCCGCCCGCAAAGTTGATCCACACCAAGACTTTGACGGCACAACGCTGTCCCCAAGGCGCTAACCGCAAGGCCATCTTCGAGACCGCTTCGAAGAACGGCGCTGTCAGCCACTGACACGAAGCTTCGGTTCCGCCTTTTCGGAAAGCCCAACTCGCCCGACAGGGCTGATTTTTGGGCTTTCCGTCTTACGTTCAACTATACTACCCTACCTAGTATTTCCTTTTCCGCGGTATATGGAGATGCGGACGTGTCCAATGGCTCCCTGAGCCTGTCTTCGAATTTGGTTCAGTGTGCGGGGTGTTTCGTTAATCGTTCAGATGTAAGGAGTTCGAGCGTCTGCGAGTAAACCAATACCTTCCGTTTAAATGGTCAATGTTGGAGGTGGCGACTCGCACTCTGGAGCCCTGTTGCAGAACATGTTGTGCCGCTTGTTTGCCGCTGGTCCTCAGCGAAACCAGCCTCGAAACGTCCGCAAGTGAACGTTTGTGTGCGAATTTGGTTAATGCCGGACCTGTATACATCGACTGCTGCTCGTGATACCAAGCCGACTCGCCGCACCATGTTTCTTATTGAGCACAGAGACATGACCATCCCAAGAAAATGCTTTACCGGGATTGGACACTTTTGTCACAAGCGAAACCTAATCTAGTCGCAGCAGGATCTACCCACTGGGAGATGTTTTTATGGCAAGTAGCGATCGGATTTCCGACGGCTCCAACAGAGACGCCGAGCAGTTTAACGTCGCCCGGAATCTTCACTTGGACTCAGATTGGAGCGAGCCATTCAAGAAATCACCAAATCAGCAGACCGCGGACAAGCATCTCTGTTCTGTCGTGTTTACAGACAGCAAAAGAAGCGGAACCGACGCAGAAGACAGCTCTGAGCCGGACGATACCAAAGATCGCCCAAAGGGGGCTGAAAAACCACCGGAGAATCAAGACGACAATGACTCGCCGCAAAAGACATCGCGCGACAGAGCAGAGCCATCGACGACTACTGACGCCAAGATCAAGGCAGCGCAGGAGCGCCTGAAGCTAGTGGATGAGGCGTTCGATGGTGTTCTTCAAAACATGGAGAAAGAGATCGAGACGGAATCGCGAGGAATGAGCGAATCCCGTAACGGTCTTCTCGGTCTGCAAAAAGAGTCTCTAAATACGCGCATCGCGACTGCTGACGCCTTGTATCGAAAAGAGACCAACAAAGATCCGAAGCTTGCAGAGGGTTTAACAAAACAGATTGCCGACCTTGAAAAACAAGACGCTGAAAACCTCAACAAAGAGCGCAAATTAGTCTCTCTGGTACCCTCCTTCGAAGAATCGCGCTGCCTACGCGCTGCTCTCCTTCTGACTAACGGGAAGGATAAATACGTCAAACAAGGCGAAGAAGAACTTTGCCGACTCATAAAAGAGCATCCAGAACTTGCCCTCCATGAGGGGTTGCGCAAACTGATCCGAGAAAGCTACGTTGAGATGGCAGCCAATCGAAAACTTCGAGGTCTGCCGGAATGGAGGACCGGTCTCAAAGCCACCGACTTTTTTCCAGAGGAAGGTAAGAAAACCAGCGATGTCGACCCGGCGATACTTTCGCAGCAAGCCACTCAAACATTCTTTGAATCGGGCATAGAAAAGGCGACCCCAACCTTCGAGCTAGCACTGAAAGCCCAGAAAGAACAAAAAGTCGATTTGGATCGCAGGACTCTAGATCTGTTTATCACCGCATTGACACTCGAATCCAAAATTGCTAATGCAAGCGATGATGCGCTTAAGCCGCTACTGAAACAAAGAGTCGGCAATGATGACAGACTCAAAGAAGTCGATCAAGCAAGTGCAGATGCCTCTGCCCTCGAGTCTGCCATTCGAGTCAACTATGCCTTTGCTCGCATCGCGTGCGGTAAGCCAGAATTGTACAAAGAAGCGGTGGCTGACCTCGGTCGCTGCATGCGAGACGATCCAACCATCTCGCTGGACGACGATTTCCAAAAGAACTCTGTAAATGCTTTCGTCGCGCACCTGCGCAACCGACCACCCGCCACTACAGATGGTGACGAAAAAATAGCCCCCCCTAACTACCAGGGTCTTAACCTCGTTGATGCGTCGAAAACCGCAGAGGATGACGATGCCGAGGTTAGAGGGTACCTCGCAGATACCCTTACCGGCGCCGCGCTCCCGTTGTTGGCGATAGGACTGGCTCTACTACAGGCCCGCGCAGGAGCCAGGTATCGTCGCGCGGCTGTTGCGGCTGAGGTTCTCGCCGCAATGGCGGAAGTGAAGCCTATCGAAGGCGTCGAGAGCACCACTAGAGTACAACGGCCAGAACGATCAGGAGTGGCACGAGAAGCAGCAATCATTGGCACCGCTCGTGATGGACGTGTAGTAGTCAAAAGAGATGCCGCAAAAACTCAACCGACTGAAGGACAGCCTCAGCAGACGGCAGGAACCCCTTTCAAGGAATGTACACCAGGTAAGGATTTCAGACCGGAAAAACTGCAATTCAATAAGTTTACGCCAGTTGACGTGGATGGGAAGCGCTACTACGCAGATGCCGATGGAACCGTTTACAAACGCCAGCGCACCGGACTCCGGGAGTCAAAACTCGTTGAAGATGCGGAAACCAGACATATAGAGCTGGTCCCTAAGGCGGAGGTCAAATCAGCTATTCCGGACATCAAAGTCGTTCCGGAGGCCATAGAGATGACGGCGGAACACCCTCAAAAGAGCCTGCCTGTCAGTTGGCAAAAGGAATTCGCCTTCCTCATCGAGTTCAAACGGGCCCTGAGCAGCTCGGATGTGCCTGCAGCCCGACGAGTGGAGGGCATAAAACGAGCCATGCGCGAGTATAGTGATACTACTCCTGGTGAACAAGCACGCTACATCGCGGAGCTGACCAGACAGTTGAAAACCGTCGGAGTCAAAGTCGAAGTATCGCGCGGAGCAAGTGGACAAGAGCCTGCCAAGCTTGTTCTCAGCGTGGAGGGCTCCAACGAGTCTCTCGTGGTCGCGACTGATGGCTCCACAGTAGAACTGGAGAAGACCAACCCACGCAGACAGACCAAGAAAGTCGAAACGGACCAGGTTAAGGTGGCGGATGCGCTATCGCGCATGGATCGAGCCGTGAACAGATCGTTGAAAACCAACAAGGTGCGCGAGAGCGTCATGAAACAAGATCCGGAGCTGGCTAAAGATGCCTCAGGCAAGGAGGTCAAAAGAAGCTTCGTCGAAGGTCTGCCCAAAAGCTGGCGCGAGGCGAGAGAGCACGTTTTAGAAGTCGAAGCTGCACTCAACAAACCGGAAGCAGAACGAGCCGCCGCTGTAGATGAGGCCATGGCAAAAATTCCTCGCGCCTCCCAAGAAGTGGCGGATCGTGCCGCTCAGGAAATCAACAGCAGACGAAGGGCCACCACCACTGATACCACATCCCCACGCACCGAAGTGCCTTACCTGTTGAAAGCCCGCGAAATGCCGCTCACGGAATTCGATCGAAAAGTGCTGAAACTCTTCAAAAGTGGTACCGACGCAGGGAGACAAGAGGCAGTCGACCTCATGATGGCGGATGCAAAAGCGCGCGCCAAACGCATGGGTATACCCGAAAAGCTGATAACACCCGAGTTTCTCCGAATTAAGTACACTCCTGGAAAAGAAGGCGGATCTTGGTGTAGCAGCGCATACAATGTTGACGTTTACGGGGGGCCGAACTGCAGCCCAACCTCTATCGTCGAACATGAGCTATTTCATGTTGCCAGAACTCTCAAGCGTACCGCGCTTCGATTGGCAGACCCAAAGGCCTTCGACCGAGCGCTTGTTGACCAGGTATTGGAGCAGGCCTTCGAAGGCGAGCCCAGAATGGGACCCGCGGAAAAGGCTGAGTTCGAAGCAAGATGGCGAAAATACTTTGAATCAGTGATTGAAAATCCACAGAACCGCTCTACTCAGGCCAAAGTCGTGTGGGAGGTGATGGGTCTGCAGTCCGCAGGTCGGAGATTCACGGACCTGTCTGAACGTGGTAACAAGATTTACGATCTCTTTTTCGGACTACAGGGCGAAGCAATCATCAATGACGATGCGAGGAAAAAGCATCCGGAAGTCGTTGAGTATCTGGACAAAGAAGTGGAAAGGCTTAAGGGCCAAATGAGAAGTGATGGTCTTGCATCACATCCAGAAATGGTGAAAGCCACAAAAGGAATGGCGCAGTCCTATCTGGGTAAGACTGACGAGACAGCGTACATCGCAACCTCAGTGGAAGAGCGCAGAGCGCGAGCAGCCGGTCTCACGGCAAACCTTCGGGATAGGCTCAAGGATCAAGCCAAAGGTGTTGTTGGCGATCTATCCCCAGAACAGGTAGCCAGAGCTAATGCGGATATTCAACACAACCAGGAGACCGTCAAAGAGCTTCGATTAGAAACAGAGATGGAGCGCGCTCTCGACGCGTACGCCAAGAGCCAAGCGCCCGCAGCGGACGCGACGACTCGCAGCACTCAGATGGCGAAGGCTCGTTACCACGCAGATCGCGCGATGTCTAATATGCAACCAAGCGAAGAGACAGGCAGCACACACAATCGAGATTTGCTGAAGATGTACACGGAACTCGAAAAACGGGGATTGGTCACCGAACTCTGGGATATGCCGCCAACTCTGCGAGAGCTGCGTCAAAATCAAGGCCGCATCTCCACAACGCCGCAGCCAGGCGAACCCGGTGATCCTAAACGCCCCAACACTCCTGACGGTCCAGTCCAACCTGGGGTCCTGGACCAAACGGTTGAAGTAGAGCGCGCCCCAATGAAGGCACCATCTCCTGACAAAACCAATGGAGAACCGAAGTCAGAACTTCCGACTATGCGAGAGTTGTACGATAACCGACGGCGTGGAGAACTCGCTCTAACTATGCCTCCCGAGAAATTGCAGCAGCTGCCTACGGAAGCGCGAGCCCTAATAATTAGCTCGCTGACTCCGGAACAAGCACGGAAAGTGCCGGCCGACCAAATGGAACAGCTGACGAAAGATTTCGGATTCGAACACTACAGAGAAGTAATCAACTCCGACCACGGGTTGGCAATCGTCCCGAAAACAATGCACGCGAGAATGCTTCGCGAGGCGACTCCGGAACAGATTAAGAGCATCGAGTTCGGACAACGATGGCAGCTCATGAAGGAGGTTCTGTCCCCTGAAACCCTTGCCGAAATCAATCCCAGCGCACGAGTGGAGTTGCTGAGACTAACCAGCTACGAACACCTAAAAGCGGTCAGCGAGGAAAAACGTTTAGCACTAACCGAGGGATTGACGCCGGCTCAGGCTCGGGAACTAATCACCAAGATGAAACCACAGGCGGTTGGTTTGATTCCTCACAAGCGCCGAGTCGAAATGATCAAACAGATCGGAGCGGATGGACTAGACCAGCTTACGAGTGGTAGATGGAAGGAGCTTCTCGGCGAAGATCCTTCACCAGAGAAGGCCAAAGAAATATTCGACACCATCGGTGATGGCAACTTACGTCGGCTCAAACCAGAAAAGGTAAGAGCACTGGTCGAACGAATGAATCAAAGCGACGTGCCTGACGCAATACGTACATATGCCGGGCCAACAACCGATCGAGCAACTCCAACCGCCCGACGAGACGCACCAGCACAACCAAAGGTAGCCAGCGTCGCCACAGAAAGAACCGTCGTTGACTACACCGGCGCAGACCCGAAAACTCTAGTGAGCAACTCACTTGCACTCTCAACACTCTTTGATGACTTCCGCAGATCCGCGGGAAAGAGAGACCTGATCACGCAGATGGAAAGGTTCCGAATTTGCAGCAATGACGCGCTGAAGCAAGACTTCGGCAAAACCGAACAAACTAAGACCGCCTGCCTCGAAGCCATGGTTAATGATTTCGTTGGACAGCTTGGCGAGGGACACTTCTCCGCTAAGGAGATGCCGCTACTCAGAGGAGTCTCCGTAAAAGCCAGCAAAATGGATGCCGCCGGCAAAGTTGTGTACAAACTCAACAACGCGATAATTGAGCCGCTATTCACCACCGCCAAGGGCGAGGTCTTTTACCGGACACCGGACGGTCGTATGAGGTCCGCAGCTGTTGGGGACGTGAAAGTCGAGTTACATATATCGGAAGCGTCGCTCGCCGGCATCGACACCAACACACCGGAAGGCAAACTCAAAGCTCACGAGGTGACATCAACACTGTTTCACCAACTGCACCAGGTCAGTCAACTCACAGGACGCGAGGAAAGGGCTTCGAGTGTGGGCGTGGAACTTCGCTCAAGCGAAAAAGCCGCCGACCAACAAAGATTTCTCGAAGCGGAAAGGTCTGTTGCGGATTTGTCAGCCAATTACCTTCAGTACAGGTTAAACAACCATAGCCTCAATGGTACAGAGCTCGTACACGCGACGCCATTCAACGCCGACGTTGTCGAAGAGGTTGCGAAGCTCACGGGCGAGCGCATCGTTACTTCAATGGGACCAGACGGAAGAATCAAAATCTTCGTCTTGAACGGCGGACGATCGATTACAGAAATTGACGCTATAAGAACTGAGGAGTTGGTCAAACAAGGCTTCGACAACTGGCTGCGCGTCTGCGATAAAAGCATAGACGAAGCTCGAAAAGCAAAGAACGACGAACTGGTAAAGAAACTAGAGGAGAGAAGAGCTCGCATTGTCGCCGATCGCGACCGATACAATACCGAGCCCGAGTTCAGGAGAACCGTCAACCACCAACTAGGGAAAGCAAATGGCGGCACCGGAAATATGGAAAAGGTCGCAGGCAAAGTAGGAACTGTAGTCACAGTGCTGTTCCTCACGACCGTTGCAATCGATCAGTTATCAAAACTGAATTCAGAACCGGAGCTAAACTTCAAGGTCGAGATAACCGGGAAGTAGTTTACTTCCCAGAATCACAAACGGGAGCACCAGCCCAAAGCTGAATGAGAACCCGAAGACGGTGCATTGTAATTAACCCGCAATGTGGAAATTCACAATTGCCGTCTCAATGCCGCTGACAAGACTTACAAGTGTAACATTGGTGAAGCGACATCGCTCGATGGCGCAGCCACTGGGACCGCCCGCAGAGAGCAAGCCCGAAAAGTCGAGTTCGAGAAACACAGATTGTTTTTATCGAGTGGCTAAACAAAGTAGCGACTATTGTGGTTCATAGACTCACTTCGCCTGCTTCAGAACTATTGGAGGGAAATCCAACTTCTCCGACGCCACTCGCATCTCCTTGCGTGTCTCTGACTCATCCTGAGCGCGAATTACTTTGAGAACGTCAGCACACTTTTCTTCGATAATCCATCGCGTGTCATCAGTGCGCTCACGGCGGGACTCGGCGGACGGGTAGATAGATCCAACTACTTTGCCAGAACGGCTTTTGGGACCCGGCGTAGTTTGCTTGCTTCCAGATTGGCTTGGTTGCTCAGGATTGGTATTTTCTTTGCCTGAGGCGCCCTCCGCTTTCTTCTCAGCGCACAGCGCCAGGAGATCCTTCACTGCAACTACATTGCCCTTCGGATTAAGCTTGCGAATGTCGGCAGGCAGAAGTCGGACTACGTCGGTTCGATAAGCGTCCAGCAATTCGAGCGGCGGCTTTTCGACGAGATGCGGAGTCTCTATCACAGCTTTCGAACGTGGACTCCACTTCAGCAAACCTGGCACCGGAGCCTTGAGCTTAAGACACTCTGCGAGAATTTGATCGAGTTTGTCGCTTTTGGCCTTCTCGTAGAATATTTTCTCCGCGACATAGTTAAAAGGTTTTTGACTGGGTCTGTACGAATCCACAGGAAGTTGAAAAGGATCGATAGACTCCGTACCAGCATAGTCATTGTCGGTGACATTGTTGATCCAGGATTTGCCGCCAACCAAACCTGCAGCTCTCTGTACAATCCAGTTCCTCAATAGAGTAGCGAGCTCGACCTCGTCTACATACTCCTTGCTTGCAATATCAGGTCTGTAAATCATGAGCTCTTTGCAGAACAGCGCCATCACATCCGGTGGCACAGATTTGGAAAACTTGACCGCATCCTCGTCGCCTCCAAATCCAAACTCCCAAAATCGCTTCGATTCCGATTTAATTTCTGGCTCAGGAGCGGCAAGCACTTGCTCACCGCGCCAGGCGCCTGGTCTGGCACCTTCCTTTGGTTTTCCCAAAAACTCATTCCACTGGGAGTCTCGCAGTCTAGACAATTCCGCAGTTTCGCGCTTTTGAGCCTCCTGACTAGGGTGTCGCAAGCTCCAGCCTGCGTCTTTGCCTTTATCGGGATCAAGTTCAACCCTCAATTTGTTGAACGATTCTTTCTTTGGTTGGGGCTCGACTTTCGCCGACTTGAGTTTTTCCAGATCGTCTGAGCTCATGACCTTCCAGTTTAGATCTCCATCGCCAGCCTCTCCCCAAACAGCGGGATCAGCAACGCGCTTTCTCGGTTTTGAATCCAGGCGTACGAAATAGTCACCGGTAAACTCGAGCAACTCCTGTGGTTGATAGCGCGGTACTCTAGTGACGAGCGACCGAACACGTTGCTCCTTTATTGCAGGTCTGATTTCTAGATCCAACTGCGCTTCTCGGTACTTCGTAGCTGGTGAATCCAATCTACGCATCGCGAGAACGAGCGATTTCCGCACCTCAAAAGACTGGGCAAACAGGGCTGTAAGGGCCTGTTTATCGGTGTTGGCGTAATAACGACGTACATCATCCGCCCAGGTAACCGAAGGCGGAGCATCTTCAATCGGCCCGCCACACACTTCCCAAGCCTTGCTCCAATGTTTTCGAGCAGCTTTGCTTTGCTCGTCGCCACCAGTCCTGATGATTCCAGTGAGAAGAGTCTTTGCTTCCATTTGCGCGACATTGTTACCGCGCTGTGTGGCAAGCTGTGCCAGCCCCTGGCAACCAGCTTCAAAGTCTGACGCAATCTGGCTATTGATCAACATGTACAACGACGCCATTGCCACTCGTTCGTTATCAGATTTAGCCAGCCGACGCATAATCGAGCGTCTCGGATCGTCATCTGCGCATATCGGTTGTGACTTATCAGCCTTGATTATTGCCGTGCATAAATCACGGTAGTTGTTGCGGCCGGCTCCTCCCTTTTCCAATTGCGTAAAGAGTGCAGCATCCTCTGCAGTGGTGGATTTAGATGGAGAAAAGTCCGACATCCAGCCAACACCAAAGAAGAGGTGGTCAACCTTGGCTTCGTATGTAGAATTCGGAGGAAAAGTGTACTTGCTCAATGTCACATCTGGTATCTGATACGGTGACACACCACGCTTGTCACTCTTATCGTAAGCAGCCTTCCAGCTCCGATAGATATGCACCTGGTCGTCATCCGGCAAGGTATGCAGAAGAGTGTCCAGACGACGGCAGGCGCCGCTACTACCAACACCACCAGGAGTAAGTCTCAAAGCCTTATCTATCAACATGTCAATTGCGACATATCTCTCTTCGCCACCGGACGAAGACTTTGCAGTGAGCGCACAGATGTTGATGCGTTCATCTTTGATTTCCAGCGCATTCTTCATTGCATCCTTAGCACTACCGGCGGTGAGCCAGTGCAATAACGTGCATCTCGACTTGTCGCCATCAGAGACTTGATTGTCACCCGATAAAATCTGCTTCCCGATTTTGAAATTCGTTCTGTAGATTCCTCTTTCGTCAAACAGACAATCTACGCTTCCATCAGCATAGTTAACAGTGAGCTGCTCGAGTCTGCCATTTGCAATTTTTACACTCCTCGTCGCGTCGAGATTAGCTTCAACATTGCCCAGGTTGGCAGCTAGCGCGTTAATGATCGAGAGCAAATCACCAACCTTGCGATCATCTCCATTGATCGACTCAACCAGAGTCGCGTCGCTAATGACGATCTTCATTGCGCCCAGCCTATCTTTATCAGTGAAAGCAGTGTTTTTGTCGTATGCGATTATTTTGGCAGCGAGAGTTCTGACTCGCGGTTCCTTGCTTTCTAGCGCCTCGACGAACATCTTCCGGCGCTGATCTCCTGCCTTGATCCGACCGAAGAAGAGGGCAGCGTCAATCATCTCCGAAAGAATCTGCTCTACTGGAGCATCTTTCAAGAAAGTCCCCTTGAGCTCCTCTTGAAAGAACACGGTCTTGGCCTCTGCGTAGATTGACGGCTCGATTGCGTCGGACTTGGCTCCGATGATGGCGCGAGCAGCAGCATACTTGCTCTTTCGCTCAGCATCCGACATCGGCTCAGCCTTCGCAAGCAGCACGTTAAACTCTTTTAGACGCAGATCACCAGGATCTCGAATCACGTCAGAGTCAATCTGAAATCCATCGACAGAGTCTTTGATCGATTGAGCGCGCAGACCAGCTCCGTCTTGAGCCAGCCTACAGAGGGCATCAGCAGCTTTGACATCACCGCGAAAAAATGACCAGGATGCACCGCCTGCAAGACGGACGCTTCTAACATTATCGGCATTATCTTCGATGACAGCGCCAGTGCTTCGAATGATTCTGATCGAACCACGCGTAAAGTCACGACCGGCAAGCTTTTGCGATCCGGGATGCCTGCTGTCTTCATATTTGTCGATACTTCCGACACCATCCATGGTGAACTTCATCCACGATCCATCCGGATATTCGATTTTGCACTCGTCCGGACCTTCGCTGAACAAAGTCCTTGAGCCATCCTTGAAAGTCAGCACTCGTCTACCGCGAAGGTCGATGCTCTCTGAGTATGGATTTTGGTCCTGAGTCCGTTTGACGACATCGGCAATAGCAGTGCCAATACGTGCATCTCTGGTCGAAGCCAGTTGACGCATCAGACTTTCCACTTCTTGCTGCAGTTCCGGCTTTCCAGCGTTGAATTCTCGGGAAGCTGTCAACACTAACAATTCGATCGCCTCGCATTTTTCCGCAACTGAAGCTTTCGATTTCAATGGATTCAGCGCCTCAAAAGCGTTGCTTATGGTCTTGTCGGCTATAGCCATCTTGCTTGATGGCGTTTCAACTATATTGTTCGAATCCCAGGTTTTGACGATAGCCAGGAGGCGCGATGCATCAGCGGCAGTCTCGATATCGCCTTTTTTGTCTTTCTCTAACTCCTGAAGCCTTGCGATCGCTTCTTTATAAAACGATTGGGAGCGAACCAGCTTTCTGTAATTCTCATCTTTGGTAAGCGCCGGATCGGCAGCCTTAACGAGATGCCAGGCCACGGAGAGTGCGATTGCATTATTCTCGTCTTTGAGCAAAATCTGGAGATGCGGAATGCGAAGATCCTTTATCGTAATCGGCTGACTGCAACATGCATCATTGATCGCTCGGCGAGCGGATACGCTATCGATTGCCTTACCGTCGTCGGAAAGCCTTTTATAGTCCTGACGACGACGCTCCAAGGTCGACAACTTATCGTCTGCTTCGGCTGGTGCTTTCGCCACGGCAGCAGGAGCATTCTTCTCGTCAACTCTCTTTTGAAACAATCTTCTGCCATCAACAGCAGTCTTGAGCAAATCAGCGCAAGCCTTTTCGCTTCCCGGACTCTTCGGGGTTCGCTCATTGAGAGCCTGCTCGAACTCGATACCAGCTTTGCGAACCTCTTCATGATAAACAAACGTTTTACCATCGGTGGCTTGCAAGGACTTGACCCTGCTAAGTCCCAGCGCGTATTCGCTCGCATTCAGCAATTTAATCAATTTGATCTTTCGCTGATCGGATTCGCTTAACAATCCAGGCGTACTTGACTGTCTGAGCTCGAATTCGAGAGCGTCCGTGGCAACTCTACCAATCCACTCCTTCATCTCTCCATTCTTATCTTGCTCAGCCAACTCTTTGAGAGCTTCTAAAAGCTCCGTCCGTACCATGCCTGGAATCCTGGAATGAGTGTCGCCGCGGTACGCTTCGGTCAATCCGAAAAAGAAAAGCTCCTTATCCGGGATGTTCTGCTTGAGCAATGCGCGAATCGCCTTTGCCGCTCGAAAATCCCATGGTTCGCCATGACTGACCATCCACAAAAGCGCTGCCTTAGCCGTCTGCCCCGTCTCACCACTAAGTGCGGCATCCGCAATCACCTGCTCGAAAGCATCATCAGTTCGCTTCGAGTGGTCTTTAATGGCCTTAGCATGCGCGGCATCATAGTCCTTTTTCCATGGATTTGAGTTAAACCAAACTTCGCACTGAATCGCAATATTTGCTTGCACATTGAAGTTGAATGGATTGGGATCAAACACATACTTTCTGCTTGCAGTGCGAATCTCGTTATCGCGCTGCTTCTCTGAGTCCTTGATCGAGTCTGGATGAACTTTGGTTTTTAGCAAGTATGCTTGAAGGGTCGCGGGGTTAGGCTGCACCGCACTATGAAATGCAACTCTCATCCAGTGGTCGGTTTCTTTCTCGAATATTCTTAATGCGCACTCGGGACGGTCCGGTCGCAAGGTTGCAAGCTCTTCGGTCGCATATCTGCTCCTCAAAAGCGGATCTTTCTCAGATTCCTGGAATTCTTTTGTACAGTCCTTTAGATCACGATCTTCGAGAATTTTGGCGGTTTCATATGCAGCCCGCCGCACCTCGGTCTCCGGCTCGCCGCTGGCAAGCGCGTTATTCTTGGCAGCCGAGTATGGTCGCATTGATTCATGCAAGACCTTGAAGATCTTTTGCACTTTATCCGACGAGAATCCAGACATTTGTGCCTTGAATTGTCCAAGCGCTTTGGCAGCCGCTTCCCTTAACACAGGATGCGAGGCAGCATAATTGGCATCGGATGGATCGATCAACTTTACGATCTCATCGACGAACTCTTCTTCAATAGCAGCGCTGAATACCTTTATGTCGAACAGTGTTTTCAGCAAATCCAGAAGCTGGACCTTGGCTCGAACACTCTCTTCAGCGCTTCGCTTAGCTTCTTCAGGATGAGTTAACTGCAGATTAGGATCTATGGCATGATCGCGTTTTAAAACATACAGCAACTCTCTTTGAATCTGTAATTTTTGTTCAGGCGTCAAACTTTTGATACCACGCGAGATCAGCTTTTGCAGCGCTTCTGTAGCAACTACACCGTTATCCATTCTGATCAGATCGACAATCCTACCAACATACTCGTTGTCCGCCATCACACAACTGGGCTCCTTGAGCAGATCCAGCGCATCGATTGCGTTGAGTTTCGTCCTGGCGGCACTCACCGGGTTGGCGTCAGTCGTATCTAACTCAGCCTGAAGCCGCTTACCGACCGTCTTCGAAATCGACTGCGGAACCGCCGGAAGTTGAGACGAATTTAGATCAGCCTTGAGTCCACGATCGGATGGACCTAATTGCGCTTCTGCGTTTTTGATAGCTAAAGTCAACTCAGCAATCTTCTTCTCAACACCTGCGGGATCCGTATGGCAGTGTCCAGCGCTTTTCAGTTCAGCTTTCAAGTTTTGTAATTCGCCCAGCTCCTCGAGGAGTGAGAACAGCTCGGGACCCTTCTTCTCATCGCTCGTTTTCTGCTTGCGCGCGAGTTCTTCGCCGAGTGCTGGATTTTCTTGAATTGCTAAGTTCTGCCTGATCGCCGCGAGTTCTTCACGGGCTTCGAAAAGTTGAGATTCCAACTTTTTCCGCCTCGTTTCATTTGGATTTTCGGAATCGGCGTAGTCTCCTTCGACGGACGAATTAAATAGCGCACCAACGACTCCAACAACTTTATCTTTCAATTCGAAGAAAGTCGCTTCCTTGACTCGTTGTTCGAGGTCTTTTATCTCGTTGTTTAACTTGATCATCCGCCAGTCAGTGGCACACTTATTAACCAACTCCGCGCTCTTGACCGGGTCATTCAGAGAGAAAGCATGAGCCAATCCTGCAGCCATTCCTCTGACGTTAGGATCGGTTTCAGACACAGCAGTCTTACGAAGCACTTTCTTCAGGTCTGCTGGTGAGCAGCCGAAAGATTGGAATGCGGCTTTCGGATCAGTGGGAGATTGCTGACCGATGACCTCGATACACAGTGCTATATCGAGAAGCGCGTCGGTTTTGGCTTCGGAAGACGACTGCGCGCTACTGAGAACCTCACGGCAGACCGTCGAATACTCAGGCCAATTCATCAAATCCATCGCCACGAGTGCTCGACCTATCTGAATCTTCCTCTCGGCAGAACCCTTAGCAAATCCGCTCTTCACCTCAGTCAAAAGTAATTCCGAGGTGACATCAACTACACCAAATCGACCAAGGTCCCGCGTCAATGTCCCATCAGGCTTCTGCGCCAGCTTCAACAGCCCGAGTGCAAGAAAAACTTTCTCTCCATCATCGACAGCGTTGAAGTATCTCTTGAGCAAGTCGTGCGACACGCCCTTTCCCGACTCGAGCTGTTTCAAGATTTGGCTTTCGTGGTCTTGGAGCCGTTCGGAGGTGTAGAAATCCTTCCCTGCGACTGACTTGCTCAATTCCGAAAAGAATCGCGGCGCGTCGCCCCCAGCGGTGTTAGATTTGGTGTCATCACCAATTAGTCGACTGCCATTGTTGCCGTCATCCGAGAGACCAAGCAATGTCTCAAAGCCATACCGCAGCCCGTGAGGTATCTTTTTCTGCCCGGCTACCTTGGTCAGGTGCTCCGTAAGCTGCTTACCGACCAGAACCTGACACCCCGTATTCATAACGAGCAGAGCATCAGAGCCATAACCGAATGGGCGCCTGAAGTCGTGCACGATGCCATCTGTCGCTTGTTTGAGTGGCGTTGGCTTGAACAGTCCGACCTTGTTCAGCACTCCACGCCCACCTTTAGCGAGACTTATTACCCCGTCTCCGACGAACACGAGATCCCGTCCTTCGCGCAACCATCGACCTTCCTGCGTGGACTGCGTATTGGCACTGCTGAGCAATGCACCTGACAACGAAAGCGTGAAATTCTTCACCGCTTGTTTGATAAGTTGCTTGACTGCTTGTGTGTATGCCTGCCGCATAACTGCGCAGGTCACCACTTTGGCGGCTTGTGCCACTCGGTACGCAGCTACGATTTCGCCGACACCGATGGCAAGCATGCCGACATCCATCGCTATCGCAAGCGCCTTCTGACCGACTTCCTTGAAATTTTCAGCTCTACGCCATTCCTCGACTTCTTTGGCGAGCATCATACGGACCTTACCATCCGACAAAATGCAAACCATGTCTGTTTCTTTGTAATCGGTGTAGCTCGTGAAGATCTTGCCGCAGACAGCCTCTGCGTCAGTGACTCCTGCCTTCTTCAAGATTTCGGTCAGAGTCGAAATCAGGTTTTTATTTTCAGTGCTTGCTTCGCTTTGTTTGTTGAATGCCTCTTCGGCTTCCTTGAGCTGCTTGTAGAGCGGCAAAACAGCTTCACGCTTGATCTTCCCGTCGAGAGCCTTTTCAAAAGCGCTTGGACCAACGAGGAACAATGCCGGACGAACATCTACTTCACGAGCACCGATGTCGTACAGGTTCCACAGCTCACTGTAGCAGAACTCGTTATAGCTATGAATTCTAACTTTCTTAGTGCCATCACTATCGGTGACATTTTCGACCCGAAGTCTGTTCCTCAAGAGATTGAAATCTTGAACTTTTCCGTCCTTCATAACCTTGCCGCCGTCGACCGGCTGCTCCTGAAAAACCAGAATTAGTTTTTCGTTGAGAGCAGCGTTCGCAAGCGCTTCCATTGCCTGTGTAGCACGCGCCTCATTGGTTTTGAACCACTCCTGAATCTTTCTAAGCTTGTCACTGCTCTCAAGGCTGGGTGTCAACTTCTCCGGCAGATCCAGCTGAACCGATGTAACCTCAGGTCCTTTAAACTCAATCTTTCCGGGAAAATTTTTTCTCAGCGCATCATATTCGTCCTGCGACGGTCCGCGCCCTGTGCGGAGACTCTCGGACAGCACCATTGCTTGAACAGCAAATTTGATCTCCATGGTAAGATCGACCATTGGTCCGACGCGCGCGAGCCAGTCTTCGACAGACACTGAACCATCGCGAGCCCACTCCGGTCTACCGATCTTGATTATTGCCTTGTCTAAGCGCTGACATTCTTTTTTGTGAAAATCTTCGAGCAGAATTGTCGACGCTTTTGAATTCCCCCGGGCCAATTTTAGCAATTTGGATAAGTCATCCGGAACTTGTGACGTATCTATCTTGAGGAGCCCAGTGTCTGAGTTTTGACTGAGCGAGAACGCCAGCATCGAAGCGATTTTATCTGGATTCATAGGATGGCCGGATTCGTCCGTCATGTAAAAGTCGAATTCTTTCGGAATTTCCAACTTGTTGCGGCGCAACGCTATATAGTTACGAGGGGCCTCGACGTTGTACTTCTCTACCAACGCTCCAAGATATGCCCTCGTGCCCAAGCCGAACGCATTCTTTTCTTGGTCATGGCTAAGCATCAATCCGAACAACGACTCCGGGGGTTCACCATCCGAGATTTTCTTGGACTCAGCGTCGAATTCGCTTTTATCAAACACGCCGTTATCGCGATGATACTGCAACTGGAGTTTCAGGACTTTTTTCAATTCATCTTCAGCAATCTCCTTCAATTTGGCCTCGAATCCGGGTTTATCAGAAGATTTTTCCAACGCCTCCAGTTCGGAGATAAGTGCCGGATCCAAACCAAGCTTGGATTGATACCTTTGTCGAACCTCTCCCTTCAAGACGTCCCGAAAGTGCTTCCATACCAGCTTTTGATCGACAACGTGCGAAAGCGGAACAATAAGTTTGTGCAGGTTATCAATCTTCGTGTCACGCTTTCCCCCGACTGATTCGAGCCAGGCATCCATCTTCTTGAGGCTCTCTAGGGCACCAGCCACAGTGTCAGCATCAAGTGCCTTACCTTGAGATTTTGCACTGAGGGAGATGGGCTTCTCGGGCATTTCCACCTTGCGTTCGCCAGGCTTCTCAGCCCCTCCCTTTCCTTCGGCGTTTTTCTCCGGACCGACTGATTTGTTTTCACCATCTTTTTCAGGCACGCCAACTTTCCCGGCATCGCTCTTTTCCGGCATAGTCACTTTTTTGGCACCAGGATTGACCTTGCCGGCACGAAGACTCTGGTATCTGGTGTTGTACTGACTCTCGAG
The DNA here is from genome assembly GCA_964418155.1 of uncultured Candidatus Obscuribacterales bacterium. Classification (GTDB taxonomy): domain Bacteria; phylum Cyanobacteriota; class Vampirovibrionia; order Obscuribacterales; family Obscuribacteraceae; genus JADYXR01. The sequence goes on from CAYQKX010000024.1 coordinate 28,655, forward strand.
AATTTGAGCAGCTGCTCTTGTGGCGATTCCAATTTCACCAACTTTGGACTCGTCGCCAATCATTTCTGATACGGTCGCTCCAAGCAAGCTCCCTTCCTTCGCCAACTCCGCAAGTTTGATCCTTTCCTGCGCAGTAATAAGCCCCAATCTTTCTTGCTGGGCCAGCGCCGATTCAACACGACCTGCGATATATTTCTGCGCCAACTCGACAGTTTTTTCGTCGAACTTATCTGCCTTTTGAGCGGACTGCAGCTCTTGCTTCATGGCGTCAGACAGCTCGCCAGTGTTAAATTGCCTTTTTATCGTCGCCACGGTCTCTGAGAGAATTGTCAGAAAGAGTTTGCGATCGTTTACCAACTTTATTTTGTCGCCAACAACTGCCTGAAACTCGCGCTCCACCTTGGCATTTTTCGAGGCGCCAGGCATCGCCTGAGTTCGCTCGAACAGCTTGCCAAGCTCGATCAAAGCCTTCTCATCAGGTACTTGAGAAGAACCCAGCCCTAGATAATACACATCAGCATCAGACACTGACTTCGGAGAAGCGCCAGAGGTGAGATCTATTCGGCGCTTCCACAAGGGCGAATCATCCTTCTCAGAGCGCTCTTGCAATCCAAACTCTTTTCTCGTGACCTGCTTACGCATATCGCTCTCGACAGACCCAATCAGGCTCGTATAGACCGACTTCGTGCAAAGATCGAATTTGCCAGAATTCATTTCGCCTTTGAGCATCAGCATGATTACTTCTTTCGGAAGCAGATCTTTGCCGAGAGCCTGTTGAAGGGCTCGCTCGGTCTTCTCGTCGATAGCACCAGATTTCAGCGCTTCTTTAACGGCGATTTTGCCCTTCTCTTTTAGCTCAGCATTGGCAAGTTGCAGTAAGCGAATTGGGTTACTTCTTATTAGTTCAAACTTCTTACGGCGATCAACATCAAGGTTGTCTATTAGCTCAATCAACTGAGTGGTTGTCGATTTCAAAAGCTGCTTATTGATGTCCGTCTCAGACATATTGTCCATTCGTTGAAGCAAAAACTGCTGGAGATTGCTCAGTTGCTTTTCACCGGTCGCCGGCTCTAGCTCCGGAGTTTTTTCCGTTTCGAGCTCAACTTCGAAATCTAATGTCGCCAACAATTCGAAATCGGCAAATGCATCGGCAGGCGAAGGTTCGACATTCGACTTGCTTTCGGGAGATTTATCTTGAGGCTCTTCTATTTTGGGTTGGTCTGATGACAGAGCCTGTGACAAATCGACTACACCACCTGCAGTGTCATCTACCAGCTCGACACTAGGATTGGACTGGAGCACCTTCGTGCATTCCGGACCAGGCATCGGTTCGAAAATTTCTACTCCAACATCACAAGACACAGGCGACAAATCGATGTTCGCAGCACCATTTTCAGTATCATTTAGCGGATCGCAGGAGTTCGAACCAGCAACATTAGAGTCTCTATTCGCTTTGAGCACGCCCCAGTAGGCCTTGCTCCGAGCCTCGTGGCAATGAGACGCGGAATCAAAGCTCTGGTCTACATTGTGACTCTCATCGAATGTCACGGACTGATCGACATTCAACTTGTACTCTCGCGTCATGGCGCATTACTCCTAAAAGAAACTTCGAGCACGAACAGCTCTTTCGCGAAGAGCAGCGCTTATGCGCTGCACAACGCGAATCGGATGGTCAGTGGGAAAGGTTATTGGACTAAGAAATAAGGACGTCGGGCAACTCAAAACTGGTTTTGGAAGCCATATCTTTGACGATAATTCGATTCCAATAGCCCTGAAGAGACTTGAAGTCAGCATTAGCTTCAGCTCTCAGCAGTGCGCCGTTGGACCCCTGTGGTCCCCCCGGGCCGGAGAGACCCTCTTCATTTATCGGGGTCTCGGTCGAAAGACTGCTAGCGATTTGGTGATGATTGTCTTGAGGTATTGAGTGGTCGTTTGTGGCTGCCTGCATATATCCCCCCTATTTCGTATTCTCCCCGCAATTTAGGACTTTACGGAAAAATCGTGACAAATTTGTCCAAGTCAAGAGGACGGATATTTAGGGCGGCGTCCGAGTACAATTCGCCGGCTGTAAGCTTGATCGAGCCTTGTTCCCACAGGCTTGGAAAAACCTTTGTTCTGCGATTCAACATAGCCAAGCAGCCACTGAAGCTGTCAGCAAAACGCACCACGCCGTCATTTCAACTCTAATTGGGTTATTGGTGGACGTTTGCACATCGGCTAAGGCTTGTTGCCAAGCCGACTCGCCGCGACATGTTTCTCACTCTCGACAAGAAACTCGCGCATGTTCGAAAGGAATTATTCGCGTTTTGGATACATTTCTCTTATGCGACCTGCGCCAGAATGCCGCAAACATAGACAGCTTAGCGGTTTCACGCCCGAGTCCACGACTTGCTCGTTTTTTGCTATATGAATCCTTGGCATCAATTGCTTTTAAATCCGAACACGAACGAGGGATCGTTATGGCCAACAAACGTACAATGCACGAGCATCTATATTATTGCTTAGGTAAGTCTATTGCGGAGCGCCGAAAACGTCTGCAATTGTCACAGCAGGATCTGGCTCAGGCATCGGGCGTCAATAGAGCCTTCCTGAGCAACGTCGAGCAAGGCAAACGCAACCCCAGCATCGGGGCAGTGGCAAGCATCGCGAAAGGGCTTCGCATGAAAATTTCAAGACTCCTGACAAAATGCGATGAATGCATGAAGGACAGGGATGATGAAGTCAGGCACGCAAACACCTGACACCAGATATAGCACCATCGCATCAACACCTCTGACGCTACCAGTGGTGGCACTACATCGACAGGTCCGTCCTGTTCTGAGATATCAGTATGAACCGGCGCGGAGGCGGTCGTCGTGCCACCACACAGTCCAGAGATCTTGTTACGACAGCACTCCTGGAGAGCTGATTCAGATATTTGCGATACTCACAGCCAACCCAGATTTAATCTACACGCCGTCTGCACCGAACCAGGTTTAAGAATACCTGGTTGCAGGTCGGTGACGCCCGTCGTCACCCGGTCTCACAGGCCAGGATCCGGAGGAAAAGGCGCAAAAGCCGCGAGCACTGCGCTTAACCCCCTTGACATCAACTCCATTATAAATTATAACGAGGTACCTCTCATTTTCCGTAAGCACTTACTACCCGAGTTACCATGCGTCCTGAGCTGCAACCCGTTGAATCGGGCGACATTCTCAACAATCATAAGTTCGAATCGACAGCTGTTGACGGACGTGTTGGCAATCAGTTGTCGCAAACTACCGACGTGCACGCGGCTCGCGATTTTTTCCATGCTAATAGCGGGCAACCACAGCTTCCGGACCTCAAGATCGACGCTGTTGGTATCGGCGCGGACGCATCAATGGGCAGCTCGCTCAGTACGCCGGATTTCCAGCTCACTAATGTAGACACGTGGGCTGGTGGAGCCAAATCTGCAGTAGAGTCCGCATTGTCGAGCGCCGCAAAACTACCCGGACTCGAATCTCAAATGCTCCCCGGAGCAGACCAGGCGCTTTTACCGGGACTCGAGCAAGGGGTCTTGGGCCCTGTACCACCTGGTGGAGAGCCAATCTCGCCTCTTGTTCAAATGATTCTGAAAATGCCCGGATTGATGGGCGTAGTCGGAGATTTCTTCTCGGCTCTCATGGCATTCTTCTTCCCCGCTGACGGCGGACTCATGGCATTCCTCGACCCGACTATGTGGGCGGCCGTAGCACAGAATGCATTCACATCGCTCGCCACCGTAATCGTTCACGATCTCCCGTTGACTCTCACCACATTGGGCACCAACAATCCGTTCCAAACCATGTTGCAGAACGGTCTAATGGAAGCCGGGACCAAAGTAGGCGCGAATCCAGTCACACTGAGCCTCGAGCACCAGCCATTCTCGGCCGGGCATAATCTCAACGTCGGTGGAAGTGTCAATCCAGGAACATCGTTGTATGAAATGAACTCGGTCGACGGAAGCACCTACCTCAACGGCGGTAGCACCAACATCGATGTCAGTTCGAACCGCTTCATCGCAATGGAGGGAGGAGGAGGAGGCAATTCATTCGCTCCAACGATCGGCGGATCGCAGGTACCTACGGCTCAAATGACACAGGTCCCGTCCTCGCAAGTTGCTCCGCCAACGCCACAGCCCCAGGTTCAATCGGGTGGAGAGATGGGCGCTCTTGACAGTCGCGGCTCGCTGATTAATGAAGGCACCACCAATAGTGTCACTCAACCAGGCGACGGAACAGCACCATCCGGCGATAGCGTCGCACCAGGCACGGATGCACCTGCTCATCACATGGTTGAGCGCGGAGACAATCTCTGGAATATCGCCAAACAAGATCTTGGCTCAGGATCTCGATGGACCGAAATTTATGAGTTGAACAAGAATGCGATAGGCAGTAATCCGGATCTAATATATTCAGGTACAGATCTGAAGTTACCTGGTGCTGATGGCATGCCAGGCGCATCCGACTACGTTGTCAGATCAGGTGACAATTTATGGAACATCTCCAGAGATCACCTGGGTGGCGGACAAAATTGGCATTCTCTGTACAACCAGAACACTGACGTTATCGGCTCAAATCCCGATTTGATCTATCCAGGCGAGCACCTGGCAATGCCTGATGGCGGAGCCCACATGCAGATGGCGCACCACAGCCCCGCAGGGCACGCCGGCGGACATGCCACCACCCACGCCACCAACACACATCACACCGCGCCTCATCAGAGCGCTCCGTCCCACCAAGGACACACCGCACATCACACAGGCGGAGCAGAGCATCAGATCGCCCAGCCTCATGCTCCAGCCCAGCACGCCGCCCACGCTCAGGCCGCACACGCACAATCCATGCAAACACATCAAGTCGCGCACGCCAAGCCTGCCACTACAGATAGTGCCCTCAGCAGCACAAACGAGAGCGTAACCACCGAGGCAGCACCGCCAACAGAACAGGTCACCGACACCGTCAAGACAGAAGAACTCGGACAGGCAAGCCACACTCCAGAAGACCTGCGACAGGAGATCGGTCTCAAGGCGGTAGCGAGATCTCTCTGATAAGCGAACGTCTAGTCAGCTTGATTTGAGAAAACGACAAATTGAATGGCGATCCACATTTACGGGTCGGTTTCGGCGGGTTTCGATTCCAGCGCATCGATGCTCCCCCACTCGAAGTGCTGGATCATGAGCGGTAGAAGCTTGTGTCCCTGAACGATGTCTTTGAAAAACTGTTCGTGTGTCAGCTCAACTTCAGCGAGTTCCAACAATATTGCTTTCATCTCCATTAAGCCCAGCGCTTCAGCGTGAAAGGCGGCATGTTCGTATTCAGCATTGTTAGCGCTTTCCAACCTGCCCGCAAAGTACATGGGTAAGAACCAACCGCCTATGAAACAGGCCACGAACACAGATGAACCTATCGTAGTCATCATCGCTTCTCGCCAGCGTTGCGGCTTGGCACCGAGCTGTTTCAGCATCTGCCCGACCAGCATGCGATGCGTCCATTCCTCGCTTTCGATTTTCTTGATATCGGTTCGCTGTTGCTCATCCCTCAGAGAGCGCCAATGCCCTGCATAAGCAATGCCGGCAGCTAGTTCTCCGGAATACGCCATATGGAGGACGTGGATAAGTTGTTTGCGGTGTTCGTTGTCGTCCACTGCCCGTATTATGTCACACGATGCCAGCCGGGCTTGTTCGTGGGTAACGACTTCGTTGCTTCTTGGCCTCAACAGCGCACTCCAGCCAAATGCAAAGTTATCCAGCGAAGACATACTCGAACCCATGCGCGCACACATGAATACAGAACGGATTCAAACTTCGAAAGATGACCCTACTCTTTGGATAGAATCTTCTTTGCCTGCAGGTAATGTTTTTCCGCTTCGGCGGTACGTCCCATCTTTTTCAACAGCTTGGCATATTCTTTGAGCAAATTGCCTACGTCTCGATGCTCTTCGCCCAGAGCCTGCCGCTTCAGCAAAAGCGCATGCTCGAGAAATGGGATACTGGGCTCGAACTTACCTTGCTGGAAGAACAACCCGGCTAGAATCCTGAGACCCTCAGCCAACTTTAACGAATCGCACGGTTGGGTCGACTCAAGTATCGTCACTGCACGTCTGACAAAAGGCTCGGCCTGACGGAAGTTGCCTTGCACCCAGAGCACTTCCGCGAGCTTATTCAGGTCATCGACAAGCTCAACATGCTGACTGCCGAGTTCGGCTTGGCGAATTGCCAAAATCTTCTCGTAAATTTTCTGCGCTTCGGTAAAATCGCCCTGCTCGAAGTAGCTCTCGGCCAACCGATACATAGCGGCACCGACTGCCGCTTTCTTTTCGGCCTCAGGCTCAGGCGGAAGAGCTTCTTCACTCTGCGCCCTAGCGGCAAGCAAGGAAGCATCATCGATCTTCAGCCGTTGCGGAGCTATCGTCATCTCTTGCTGGCGCAAGCTGTCTTTATCCGGCCTGACCCGACCCAGAGGACCAAGCGGTCTTGCCGGTTGCGACTCGGGTTCGACTGGCGGCGACGGTTTGGCTTCCGGAGCACCCTGCCCATTGCCCTTACTTCCACCGTTGGGAGCATCTGTATCTTCATCAACCAATCGATCCAGGATTCCTGCCAATCGCCCACTACTGAGCTGCCCCCTGGGCACATCGTCCATCGGATTATCAACAACTCTTTCGGTGAGGCTGAATACTGGGGTGTCGCTCGTTTCGACACCCATGCTCATGGGCTCATCTCCTGCATCCTGATATTCACGTTCGGCGCGAGTTGCGACAACTTCAGGTGTGGGAGGCTCCTCGTCTGGTGCAGCCGCCGAGTCTTCGGCGGTATTCTCCTGCGAATCGCTGGACAGACCAAAATGTTCCAGTAGATTAAAACCGGATGACGCCGGCTCTGCTGCCGCAGTGAGCATCTCCGAGGCCGTGATAATCGGTATCTCGTCAGCGGTTCGCTCAGGGTCGAATTCTTGTCCTGAATCCTGATAGCCGCCCGCGGACGAATTGCTGATGTCTGACCATCCGAGCTCGGACAGAGCCTCATCGAAGTCCGGAGAAGACTCCGGATCCTTATTAAAACAATAATCGAGTGCCACGAGAGCGTCGTCTTGCGTTATGCGGCCTTGATCAAGCAACTCATGACACCTGAGTACCGCATTGTGTATGCGCCCTTCCATGAAGCCGGTCAAGCAAAGGATCTTCGCCAACGCTTCCGGCGTCTGCCGGCAGATATCAAAGGCTTCGTGAATCTGCTCCTGGCTCACTACACGAGACAAGACCAACAATTTCTCGAATGAGATTTTCGGTCCGCGCTCCTCATTCATTTTGATGATGGGCTGCAGACTCGTTATCAGATCCTGGACGCTGCCACCGCCATGGTAGACGCGCTGCAAGACTTCGCCCGCGCGTTCGATGTCGACCTGTCCCGTCTCGATAAAACTTTGCAGCTCCAGAGCGGCTTCAACCAGGTTGACCGATACGTAACCTTGCTCCACCATGACCTGTCCAATTAGGATGCCATGCGTCAAACCGAGCTCTACGGCGTTCATCACGTCTTTGTCGTTCATGATGCCGGCCATTAGCATTAGCTGCCCGAGCCTCGGACGCTTTGTAGCAGGCGGCAAAAGCAAATTCTGCGTTATTGGCGATCCTTGCGAGAAGCCGGCTGCGACCTGCATAGCTTCAATCGCATCCTCTCTCGAGCAAACTTCATCACGCACCTTGACCAATAGATCAAGCGCCCTGGAGAGCAGCTCATCGGTCAACACACCGTTAAGAACCAGTATGCGACCTGTTGGAATGCCAGTAGAGTTGCTGCGCTGATGAGCGACATCAAGTTGATTTTGATCGGCGATGTCAGCTTCGTGCAGCAGTTGGCCGAGAGTCCATCCGATTCTTGCCTCTTCTTGCTGCTCGGCAGCTTGCTGATTTCTGAGGACGTCCTGGAAGGTGACGCTTTGCTTACACGCGATTCTAATAATTTTGACGGCGGTGTCGAAATCGACGTGATTGTCTCTGAGCGCCGCTTGCGCATCGACGGCGACCTGCAAGTCCCGTGAATTGATGTATCCAGCCATTATTAGCATCTGGCCCAGATGCTGCCTCTTCATTCCCGATAGCCGAACACACTCATCTAGCTGCTTCGTCGTGATGATCTGCGCCTTCACGAGAATCTCGCCGATCATTACATCGGAAGACATCCTCAGGACAGTCTGTTTTGGTTTGAAAAAACTCGGTGACACCGTTTGTTGACCAACCTCAAATGAATCCAATGGCAACCAGTACAATACGTTCCCTAGCCCACCCCGGGCTAATCAGCAGGTGCTCCTCCCTCCTACTTACTGCTATCGTAAGAATTTGCAGACGAAAACGTATCACTGCTCATTATCTACCCGCTGAGAGTTGATGTACTAACATGATCTTCCTTATTGTTCTTAATAAGTTAAACTAACCGGCACTTTGAATGGAACCCAGCAACTATGCCGCTTTGATCGACGAAACCAGTCAAAAAAATAGGAGCCCTTGAGCCCTCACCGTCTCGCCGCCTGATCTTCGAACCGTTTTACCCTCACGACCTCCGAAGTACTATTCGTCAGGAGCTTGGCAGAGCCATTTCCATCAAAAACTTTGACGGAGCTGTCCGTTCTGAGCCTGCCATCGGCTACCAGACTGTAGGTATTGAGCTCTTCATCCTGATAGGACTGAACGATGCGATGCTGCTTCTTGCTCAGTACGAGATGATAAGCACGAACCTCAACCACGGCGCTCTTGGCACCAACAATCTCAAGATTATATTTGGTCACCCGATGATGATCGACCAGGTCCCCCCTATCGACCTCGCCGGTGGCGTGCTGCGAAGAAAAAAGCTGCCAGATCTGACCTTCTTTATCGCGATAAGTCCCAAAAATATCGGACGTAACTGCCGCTGTCGTACCAGCGGGCTTCACAGCTTTACCGGACGGCAACTCAGTCCGCTTCGTTTCCGTGGAAGAGTTGCGCCGCCACGTTCCGGCCAGCCAATCCGGAACCTTGAACTGAACCGTGACTGGGGGCTCTGGGCGCCCCGTCAGCGGCGGCAAACCGTAGGCTCCGAGAAAAGCACCGGTCTGATACTTGGCAGGCAAAGGCGGTAGAGATTCGCTGTGCTGGATAGTAGCGCGCAACGCCGGCGAATCATCCGGCAGGGGAGCATTCTCGATGGCGCTCGACTGCGCAGGCGAGACGTCCGCCGGAGGCGCTTGAACAGGCTTCGCTGGCTTCGGCGAAGCCTGTTCAAGCGCCTTGACAGTTGGAGTCCGCCGCTTTGTGGCAGCGGCTTTTGGACGCGCAATAACCGAGGCTGGCTTGGCAGTCACCTCTTCCACTTGCCTGGGACGACCAAAGCGCCGCTGAACCTCCACGGAAGAGCTTGAAAAATTGTGGGCCATCACAGCATCTGCGGCAAAGAGAGATAACCCGAACGTCAGCGACAATAAAGAAGCAAGGGGGCGCGACACTTGTTCAGACTCCGCTGATTGCAAGTTCGTCCGATTCGACTTTGCGCTGCCGACGTCGCTCAGCTTCAAGAAAAACCATCAACACTGAAACGTCCGCGGGACGCACTCCACCGATTCGAGCAGCTTGCCCGAGGGTTTCAGGTCGAATACGGTTGAGTTTTTCCCGTGTCTCTTTGGAGAGATGAACCAGTTCGCTGTAGTCCATGTCGACCGGCAAGCGAACCCCATCATATTTTTCTGCTTGTTGAACCTGAGCTCTCTGGCGCTCAATGTATCCAGCGTACTTGATGTCCGTCTCAATCTCCATGGCATGTGGAAACGAATCCTCGGAGTCACTAGGCATGAGCTTTTCAATGACGGTGTAAGGGACCCGAGGACGACGCAAGAGTTCCTCTAACGTGACTGCGGATTTGAGCTCTTCGTCATACTCACCAAGCGCTTCAGACCAGGCAGAATCGGGCTTAATCCTTGTCGAGGCGAGTCTTTCCCTCTCACGAGCCATACGACTTTGTTTGTTTTCGAACAAAGACCAACGTGAGTTGTCTACCAAACCAATTCGTCGACCATACGGAGTGAGCCTCTGATCGGCATTGTCCTGCCTGAGAAGCAGACGATACTCGGATCTCGATGTCATCATGCGGTAAGGCTCGCCCATCTCCTTCGTGACCAGATCATCGACAAGAGTGCCTGTGTAACTGGATGAACGCGGCAGTTCAAGTGGCTCTTCGCCCTTCACGAAAAGCGCGGCATTGATACCGGCGATGATACCTTGAGCGGCAGCTTCTTCATAACCGCTCGTGCCAAGAATTTGACCGGCTGCGAAGAAGCCGGGAAGATCCTTTGCCATCAATGTGTGATTGAACTGCACAGCGGGCAGATAGTCATACTCCACCGCATAAGCCGCTCGCACCATCGATGCGCTTTCGAGACCAGGCAGGGAATGAATGATATCCAACTGGACGGCAACCGGCAGGCTGGTCGAACAGCCTTGCAGATAGACCTCATAAGTCGATCTTCCTTCCGGCTCGAGAAACAGAGAGTGGCTCTCTTTGTCGGCAAAACGAACGATTTTATCTTCGATCGATGGACAGTACCTCGGACCAACCCCGTGAATCATGCCGGAATACATCGGCGATTCGTGCAGATTCGCGCGAATCAAATCGTGCGTCTTCTCGGTCGTTCTCGTCTGGTGGCAGGGGATCTGTTCGAGCACAGGACGATGATCCAGGAAGGAGAAGAAATCAGGATTCTTGTCGCCATCAACGACGGTCAAGTTGGAGTAGTCAATCGTCCTGCCATCGATCCGAGGCGGAGTGCCAGTCTTAAGACGCCCCATCGAGAATCCGAGCCCTCTGAGATTTTCCGACAGTCCGACCGCGGGAAATTCGCCGGCACGACCTGCAGGCTGAGTTTGTTTGCCGATCCAGATGGTTCCTTCCAAGAAAGTACCAGCACAAAGTACGACTGCGCCTGAACGGATACGCTCTCCGAAAGCCAGCTCCACACCAGCAATGCGATTGTTTTCCAGGATAAAACGGTTGACCATGCCTTGCTTGAGGGTGAGGTTAGGCAAGGTTTCCAAATATCTTTTGATCCAGGCGCTGTATTCACGCTTGTCGGATTGCGCGCGCAACGCTTGCACAGCCGGTCCTCGGCTCGAATTAAGTGTGCGCAATTGCAGATACGTAGCATCAGCAGCGATACCAATTACGCCACCAAGCGCATCCACTTCCTTGGCAAGGTGCGATTTGCCAGGGCCACCGACAGCCGGATTACAAGGCATCGCGCCGACCGTATCGAGATTGACAGCAAGAAGCAGAGTTTTCAAACCCATCTTCGCACTGGCATTGGCTGCTTCCGCACCGGCATGCCCGCCACCAATCACAACTACATCGAAGTCCATGTCGACCGCCTTCAACCAATCCTATCTGGCATGTCTGAATACTTGCTAGGAGTTCTAGATCTTAGCAAAAAGAAGCTATAACCGCTTGTGAACCAATACTCTTCTTAACGTCTAAATTGTGAATTCAGATAGCAGACCATGGGACCGCCAGCGACTCGCTTGGCACCAAGATGCGTAACCAGTTTCCGTCGGCAGTTATTATCTGGTGTTGCCGCGAACGTGTTACAACTATGTGTTATGACGGCATTCTTTAAAACAGCAAAGTTGGCGACCATAGTCACACTGACTCTCTTCTCGGTGTTACCAGCGAGCGCTGGAGCGCAAGCAGCCGACAGTGACAGCGGCAAAGTCACCGCGAAGAAGGATGTGCTCGATCCGAACAACTACGTCGGTCAAGTGAAAGCAGGCTACCAGGCGGCAAAAGAGATTCCCGAGATCTGTGCCAAGTTGTTCTGTTATTGCGGCTGCGATCTGACCGATTGCCACGCAACGCTTCTAGACTGTTTTACAAGCGATCATGGCGTCGATTGTCACATTTGCCAGGAAGAGACAATACTTGCCTTGAAATTCCATCGCAAAGGCAAATCCCTTGCTGATATTCAAAAGTTCATCGACAAGCGCTACGCCAAAGAGTATCCATTCGAAGAAGAGAGTGATGCTTTGAAGAAGTACAAAGCGGAAAGGCTATGGGGCAACAAAGGCACCAACTCGACCTCCAATAAGGCAACCGAAGACAGGGACAACAACAAAAGTACGATGGCGAACACCAAGCGCAAGCCAGACGCAAAGTCGTGTTGTGGCGAAGAAAAACGTCAGTAGAACACTCGACCTCATGGGCGGACATAAAATTGAAGCTGGAGGCGGAGCGCGACAATACGCTCAATCCGGCCTCACGCTGAAGAGGGAATAATACCGCCAGCTACGCGAGCTGTAATCCGAGATGTCAAGATGCGCTCGCCAGGCAATATACAGAGTTCATTGAAATCGTCTAAAGAAAGCCTGTTGAGAGAATCATGAGCTTTTAACTAAGGTCTTCTAGTTCTAATATCGCACGTCGATTTTTTTCAATACTCTCCCAGATCGCGTCTCAATATCTCGCTTTTCCATCTAACTTCCCACCTCGAAAGTGGATGGTAGGTGTTCGCTATGTAGTCGAGTCGACTGCGAAGTTCCACTCTACACCGGCGCAGAGTCTCCGTTTCGCTTGACCTTGACCTGAGCTTTCCTCAGACAGGTTCGGCGATTCAAGAGCTTGCTGATGCCTGGTCGTATCGAGTGAGACTGCAATTGACTCGACTCTCAGGCTCTCAATTTTGCTTCTAGCGCACCTGCATCCGTTGCGGGTCGTCCAGGTTCCGTCGCCACGCCTACAGGCTTTTGCGCTGCGGATTCCTTCGCACAATCCACACTCACGAAGGGGTATTTGGATGGCTAATCACAATCCCTCCGCTATTTCGCGCCGTCTGACAATGACCTGCATTCAGACGTTGCTCGGTATTCTGTTCCTGGCTTTCCTGACCATCGGCGGCGTCTGGCTGGTCGGCTTCCACTGGTCTATCGGCACTGTGATGCTCGGCTTGTGGGTGCTCTTCCCAATCGTCGGCTGGTATTACAGCGGCACACTGGTCAAGAAGCTGATGCGCTGCCAGGAGCCGGATCTGTCGGATCCGGAGCACGCACGGCTGGTCCGCATCGTGGACAACCTGTTCCCGAAGACCGGCTTGACGCACAAGCCGCCAGTCTACATCTCGCCCATGCCCGTGCCCAACGCCTTCGCGACGGGTCGCAACCCGAAGGAGTCGTTCATCGCCTGTACCGAAGGGCTGTTCGACGTCGGTCTAACCGACGAAGAGATGGAGGCGGTCCTCGCTCACGAACTCGGCCACGTAAAGAGCCGCGACGTCATGATCACCTCGTTCACGGCGATCCTCGGCTCGATGTTCAGCCTCGTTCTAGCACAGGGTCTGCCCTGGCTGTTCAACTCGTTGTTCACGTCGCGCAAACACGGCAACCTCCTGGACAAGCTCGACCAGAAGGTCCGGCGCCAGAAGCGCGGCTTCTTCGCAGCCACCGGCGGCATCGCCGGCTTCTTCGTGATGGCGGTGTTGTTCTACATCATCAGCACGTTCGCACGGCTGGTGACGCTGTTCGTAAGCCGCTGCCGCGAAAGCCACGCCGACGCACTGGCGGCCGAATGGACCGGCAATCCTTGCGCTTTGTCGACTGCCCTTCAGAAGATCGTGCTGTGGATGAACTTCAACAGCGGTCCCGACGTTCGCTACAACCTTTTGACCAGCGGTCTTCGTCCGCTGCTCTTCGTAAGCTCCTTCGACGACGGGAGCGGCGACAAGGACAAGAAGGGCGCCAAGATTGGTATCTTCGCTCGAGTCCGTCGCTGGTGGCGGCGGCTGGGCGAGAATCACCCGCCCGTGCCGGAACGCCTCAAGGATCTCGATCAGATGGCCGGCTCAACCTGCCAGCGCCTGTTCTAATCAGAATCCGCCGTGAAGTGCACTGACTGATGACTGCTTGAATCCCGCGCCCAAGGGATTTCGTCCTCTGGCTCCAGGCTGCGCGTGTCACCACGCCGGTCTGAGACAGTGGACGGCCGAAGCGACACCGGAAAACAACCACCGGTGTCGCTTTTATCGACAGAAATTCTACTATCTCAATTCGTATCGATTCTTCTACTAAACGCACTCGCAGTACTGGATTCGATCAGGAAACAGCAAAAGAAGAGCCGCATGACAACTGCTTTTCAAGAGTTTCACCAGACGTTCCCCAAAGCACAAAAAAATTGAACCCTACAGTCTTTCCACAAAACTAAAGCGATGCTAAAATTAACCAATTCCAAAGTAATTTCCAGGAAGGCGACTTGTCATGGATATCGTAGCCAACACATGCCAGGAGTCCCTATCATTCACAATCGTCTGCGACGAGCGTTGTGCCGTCGTGCGCAATCTTGGTGCCATGCTCAAATGGTGGGACAAGCGCCACACTTTCACCTTCGTCGACAGAGATTCAGCGAATCCGAGAGCTAAGGAGCTTACTCGGCTTCTCGATCGCTCCCCCTGGAGCCTTCTACTTATCGACGAGTTCGGCGAAGATTGGGAAGGTCCGGAAGCAATTCCAATCATTTTGAAGAGCCTACCGTTCGGAAAGATAGCAGCAGTGCTCTACATTCTGCCTGGCACAATGTGGCTCACGCGCCAGTTATACCACATGATCTCTCGCGGACGACGCCGTTTTTCGCCTTCACAACAGGGTGCCTGAGAGTCTCGCAGATTTGTTCGACTTTATCTGAACGCCTTAAACAAAGGCACCATAGATAATATCATCAGGAATGCCGCAGTCCTTGCATACTTCGGCAACACACCAGCTCTCTTCAGCGCTAGGCATAAAACTATCATCGCAGTCCTGCGGAGGAGCATGTTTACCGGACGGTCCAGGACAAGCCTTGAACGTAGCGGTGGAGGGCATCTCGAATCCGCGAATAATCGCACTTGCCGTACCACACGCAAGAACTAGCCCCGGTCTTCGATCCATCGACGACAACAAGGTGGTGACGCCTTTATCCAGATCCTCGGAAGTCGTGACCAGACGCATATAGGCGAACGGCTCGTCGGTAAAAACAATCGTGCTCGGACAGAGAGCCGGAGCCAAGAAAAGCACATCCGCGAGATTAGGTGGCACCATGCTCGCTACCACGAACTGGGTGGTTTCATCCAGCGCGATTAACTCCGATAACGGATTGCCCGGCGAAGTACTGAAATCAACGAGCTTAGTTGGAAAACGCGACGAAAGTATCTTGGAGATGTACGAGGAAAGCGCAAATGCACGATCTCTTTCGGCACTGATTACTAGAATCATCTTCAGTGCAAGTCGACGACGCCAATTGCGACTGAGATCCCGAAGCGCCTCGAGAGTCTCCGGAACAGCAATCAAAGGGAATGGGGTCTCGGTCGGAAGTGGGTAATTGTGCCTTTCCTCGACTATGCAGCCTATGGCCCCGCCGTTGAAGGCATCGCCCAGAAAATCGTGCCCGTCGTAAGTGTCACCCTGAAGCGCGAGGAACCACGCGCCTTTCAGCTCTTGCCGCGTGTCCGTCACTATATGACCTGATTCGCCGGGATACATCCCGTGCGCAAGCCGGCCGCCAGTAATCTCGATAATCTCGTCTGCCGAAAGGATTGATGGCATTTATTGGCGCGTCACTCGCTAATTGCGAGATCCTTCTCCTGTTGTCCGTCGAACTTATCGACTGGCGACTCTTGAGACGGACGATTGAGATCAACTTGTGAGGTCGTCTTGTCTCGTTCGCTCAGCGCTTTGTGCAACACCCTGCTTGCAAAGCTATTTGTCGTTTTGCGTCGATTCGACGTAATCGTATCACCTATGGTCATGTCTATACCCTCCACCAAGACGTTTGAACCGCTATACCCGTCGACCCTTAACGCTCTTTCAATGCGTTTAAAGCCAAGAAAGAGCGCGGTTTGCACACCGAACCATTGAGGAATCGAGGCAAATAGTATGTTAAATCGACAATTGTTGGCAACCCCGCCCATGCTTGTTCTGAGCGGAATTTAATAAGCCGACTAAGGCTCCGCAGGATGATCTCGGTATCGTTTCAAAGAGCGCAAAGACGGGCGCTGGACACCGGTATCATATGCAGTATCAAGTCAGGCCTAAAACATGTGTGATATTTCGCCCTATCGAACACAAGGGAGGAGAGTAGATTTCGCGACTTTGTCAATAAAGCCTTATGCATTATCAAATAAACGCATAGCTTTTAGGTGATCGAATCGGTAAGCATTAAACGTTATCTGTCATTCTCTCCAGCGTCCAACAAGCACCGCAAGCACCAACCCATCCCACCCTTTCTGCACCCAACCGGCCAATAGATGTGGTCGGGTATTCAATTGCCGCCGCAGCGATTGAATGCACATTGCGCAGGAAAGCTCGATTGCGCCTCGACGACAACGGACGCTGGTTAGTCGTCTTCGCGCTACCGATATTGAGCGTGCAGAGAGGTGGCTAATATACCGGGCCCCGCGGAAGGTTCGGCTTGAGATAAGCTTCACGAGGATCCGGTCGAGGATGAACCTCTTTCGGTATCCGCAACTGGAAGGAGGAGCCCATGGCTTCCCCGAACGCTGATGGCTTCTACCGAGAGGAGGGCCGTCCAGGACTCGGAGGCATCGACTACTGCCCATACGGTCAAGCAGACTGCTTGACCGTCGGAGGACGTGGTCTTTGCGAGTGCGGCTTGCCGCAGCTCCGATCCGAGCAAGACAACCCCGCCCCGAGCACCCTGCTCGACCCGCCCAACACGCCGGTCACCGGCTGACCAAGCCACGGACCGGCCAGGGCGGAATGAAGCACTCCACCAACACAGGAGGACACCTAGTGGTCAACACAGTGCTGCCATTCTTCTGACGGTGCAGCTTCACCAGTCCGGCTGATTTTCTCAGCTGGCGGGCTGCACCCGAAGGAAGGGTGTGCTATGTCCCGTTCGTTCAAGTCCTCGCCCGTCGTCTCCCCGAACTCTTGCAAGTTCTTCAACTCCAAGGCTAACCGCCGCCTGCGCAAGAAGGTGCGCGTCATCCTCTCCACCTCGGTGGAATTCGATGACGTCGTGTTGCCGATCCAACGCGAGATCTCGAACATCTACGACTCGCCCAAGGACGGCCGCTGCAACATGTTCGGTACTCCACGCCACGGCGAGGAAGGCGCGGAACTCAAGAAGTTCATGCGCAAATAAACACAGGCGGAGCCGGCAGCCCAAAGCCGACTCCGCCTGAGCAGGGTGTCAACAGGAGATGACCTGCGGCGAAGCGGCGGCCAACGCCGCTTCGTTTCTCACCCGATTTTATTATGTCTTATAGTATTAAGAATTGACGAGCTGCTACAGGTTCTAGATAATTACGACATGCCATCGAAACCATCAAGCGCCTCCACCACTCCTCTCGAATCACTGAGAACGGCTTTTATCGAATCCGCCTACACCGACGGTGCAAAAAGCTTTCGCCGCGGACGCCATCTTCTCGATACATCGGATCTGGCACACGATGAAGTCGACAGCTTGATTGAAACGGCTACTCTTGCAAAAAGGATAATCAGAAGAAGCAAAGCCTCGCTGGATCTGCTTACGGATAAAGTGGTCGCGACAGTCTTTTTCGAAAATTCGACAAGAACCAGAAGCAGCTTCGATCTGGCCGCAAGAACGCTGGGAGCCAGAGTAATCAATCTGGACATTTCCACTTCATCAGTCACAAAAGGTGAAACCATCAACGATACGGCGGCTACCCTGATCGCCATGGGTGTCGACGCGATCATTCAGCGCCACTCTGCATCTGGAGCCTGTCATCAACTTTTACCGACGATTCCCTCCTATGTCTGCGTGATCAACGCCGGAGACGGATGGAATGCACATCCAACCCAGGGACTTCTCGATCTTTTCACGATGATGGAAGTGGGCGGCAGCGTCGAAGGCAAGAAGATAGCCATTGTCGGCGATATAAAGCACAGCCGCGTGGCGCGCAGCAACATCAGACTGCTCGTGCCGCTCGGTGCGAATGTCCACGCATGTGCACCACCATCGCTCCTGCCTGAGGGGATAAGCGAGATGGGTGTCACCCCCCACGTGGAACTGGCTCCCGCACTCGAGAATGCGGACTTCGTGATTGCGCTTCGAATGCAGACCGAGCGCCAACAGCAAGGACTGATAACCAGCCTCGACGACTACCGCAAACTCTGGCGCCTCGATCACGCACGCATGAAAATGGCCAAACCGACCGTTCGGCTCCTCCATCCAGGACCGATCAACCGCGGCGTAGAGCTCACGCCCGAGCTGGCAGACGATATCTCAATCTCGCTAATCAACCTGCAAGTTTCCAACGGCGTGCCGGTTAGAATGGCCGCTCTTTGGCTGTTGCTTGTTCCAGAGGTTTTCAAATGACCGGCTCGATTTTGCTCAAAGGTGGGCTGGTTATCAGGCCTGTTCCGCCGGGAAGTGGCTCGAAAAATGGCTCTTCCGCCCTCAAACGCCTGGATGTTCGGATGAACAATGGTGTCATCAGTGAGTTGGCGGAGGATTTAGAGCGCCACAGCGAAGACACGGTGCTATCGGTTCGAGATCTGTATATTTCGCCAGGTTTCATCGACACCCACACCCATCTTCGCGATCTCAACGAATCCGCAAAAGAGACAATTGAGACTGGCACTCGGGCGGCGGCAGCCGGAGGATACACAACCATCGTAGCGATGGCAAACACAGATCCGCCGACAGACTCGCCTAGAATTCTTGCACTCACCCTGGACAAGATAAGGACTTCGGCGCAAGTCCGAGTCCTGCCACTTGCGGCCGTGACGCTGGGTCTCAAAGGCGAGCAACTTACAGAAATGGCTCAGTTAGCGGAGATGGGAGCAGTTGCATTCTCTGACGACCACACATCAATCAATAATCTGGCGCTCCTGAGCCGCGCCCTGCGCTTTGCAAAGCTTCTCGACAAAACGATCATCAGCCATTCTGAAGACAAAGACCTCTCACAAGGCGGTTGCCTCAACGAATCACACGTCTCTACACGACTTGGCTTGGAAGGCATTCCATCCGTAGCAGAAACCGCAAGCGTCGCTCGCGAAATCGAAGTTGTCCGTGCGACAGGCGGCCGACTGCACTTCGCTCACGTCTCGACCGAAGGCGCAGTGGCGCTCATCAAACGCGCCAAAGCAGACGGTCTCAAAATAACGGCCGCAGTCACTCCTCACCACATCTGCCTGAGTGACGATGACATTCTGGATTTTGATACCAGGTTCAAAACCAGTCCGCCACTGCGAAGCAAATCCGATCAGGAGGCCCTTATTGCAGCAGTGAAGGAAGGTATATTCGACGCCATCGCATGCGATCACTCACCCCACTCCCGACACGAGAAAGCACAATCGTTTGCACATGCACCGTTCGGGATCGTCGGACTGGAAACCTCATTTGCTCTAGTCCATGAAAGATTGGTAAAACAAAAGCTTATCAGTATCAACGAATTGATTTATCTGCTCACAAAAGGTCCAGCCAAGGTGCTCGGTTTGACCGAGCCTGAAATCGTACTCGGTGCGCGCG
The DNA here is from genome assembly GCA_964418155.1 of uncultured Candidatus Obscuribacterales bacterium. Lineage (GTDB taxonomy): Bacteria > Cyanobacteriota > Vampirovibrionia > Obscuribacterales > Obscuribacteraceae > JADYXR01. The sequence goes on from CAYQKX010000024.1 coordinate 48,150, forward strand.
CAGACGTCACGGTCATCGATCCGAATCACACTTGGACTTATCAATCAGTTAAGGGATTTTCCAGAAGTCACAATTCGCCATTCGACGGCACGATGCTGTCAGGGAAAGCGATGGCAACCATTGCAGACGGAAAGATTGTGTTTCAAGAACAGTCCCGACTGACAGCCAAGTGAGTTATGATTACGTGCAATGGCGTTGAATTCAAGAGCATTATGGCAAGCGACAAGCCGATGCAGGCTTATAGTTCTCTTCGCATTATTATCAGGACTGGTGTTCTTCGTACATCTGCAAGACTTCGTCCCCATTAGCAGATTTCAACATTACGGCGTAGTGTCGATCGTTTTTGGTATAGGTTGGCTGCTCGAGATCGCTGTATCGTTTCGACGGCTCCGTCGCTGGGCTCTGACGAGCTACATATCGACATGCATTTTTTTTCTGACGGTAGGTTTGGTTTATCTCAACAACTCATGGATCGGGCATCGCAGCTTTGCCCAGACCGCGGAAACTGAGAGCACAGAACGCTTTTTAAAAGTCTCGTATGTCGTCTTTTGTATCTATCTCGCTGCCGTTTGGGCTATATGGATTCGAGAGGAGATAAAAACAGGTCAGGCGCGGACAGGCGACGGAGGAGCCACCAGAGCGGATCTGATTGAATCGGCCTAGTTGTTGAGGTACTAAATACGGTGAAAAAACTGATTCTGATGATTGGCGTGCCGGGCTCCGGCAAAACGACATTGGCTCGAAAGATAGCCGACAAAGGATTCAAATACATCAATGCCGATTCCATTCGAGAAGAGCTCTACGGCAATGCCGCCGAGCAAGGCGACAAAGAGGAAGTCTTCGCACTCTTCTTCAAACGCCTGGATGAGCTCATGAAAGACGGCACCGATGTCATCATAGACAATACCAATCTCAACCCCAAACAACGCAAGCCGATTCTCGACAAGGCGCAGCAATTCGGCTATTCCGACGTGCAGCTCTGGCTCCTGGATGTGCCACTCGACGTCTGCCTGCAGCGCAACAAAATGCGCGAGCGCGTGGTGCCCGAAGATATCGTCGCCAATATGTTCATGGAGCTCAATCGAGCCGGTCGGCCCAAGCGCACCGAAGGCAAAGTAGTTATAATTCGCCCCAACAGAGACGGCAGCGATTACCTGTTCTTCCCGCAGCAATAGCCGGTTTACCAGATATCAGCGGTTTATTTTCTTGAGAAAAACAACTGGCAATCATCGCTCAGCGATTGTTCGGTTTCCTGTCAAAACCAGACATTCAGCCACTGCCTAGTGCTATCGGGCTCGGCGATTCTGCCCGATGCACGCAACCGCTCCTCCGGCTTGGGCCGCCATATTCCGCCCGCCTCGAGAGTACTGGCGTCAACAGGAGAAGCTGACCCAACCTCCAACTGCGACTAATCACCTGCTTTCTCAAAGCCTCGAGATTAAAACCATTGGCACTTTCACGCCGCTCTTACTCCACGAATACTCGTCTTATTTAGCAGCCCTGCGCTTTACACCGGCGGATGAAGACCGCCCCGTCAACTTGCGCTTCGCCAGATTCGAAGCAACTGTCTTTTGGGCTGGTATACGGCGGCGCGCCAATGATTCGCTCTCGGCAACAGCTCGTTTTTTGGTAATGGTTCGTCCCCGGTTGTTAGGTTGAGATTCACTGTTCCAGCAAAACAGATTGTACATATGCATGTTCGCGGACGAGCGAAACCCGACACTTTCGTATAGCTTCGCAGCCCGCTTATTGACAGGGCGCACCTGCAAGCTCCATCCTACAGCAGACTCTTTGTATGTGCTCTTCAACCAGCGGAAGAAAGCGTGCGCAATACCCATTCCGCGAGCCGCTTCAGTCACCAGAATTTCGTCGATGTCGATTACGTCGCCTGCGAATTCATTGCTCCAGAAGAAAATCAAGATCGTATAACCGACAATTGTGCCGCCGCGATCGAATACCAGTAACCGCCCCTTCTCAGGTTTTTCACGCAGCGCTGAAAACGTGACTTTGATATCGGGTATGTTGACATTCGGTCCACCATCGGTGATATACAGCTCGTCTACGAGCTCCTGGAGCCTTTTCAGATCCGATTTCTTGCAATCCCGAACTTCAACCTTCCGAGTCATGGGTCACCGCTCTGCCTGATTTGTACAATGTCTTGATAGCTCAATCATACAAAATTGAAGCGATTTAGGTACAGGCCTGGTAGAGACTCGCGTACTAGGTGTTCCGACGAAATCCGCCATTGATGGTCGTAACGGCGCCTAATATGAAGACTGCGCCGTTGCCTGCCACAAGCAACAGATGGCTGGCAAGATCCATCGCTCCGCCCTGCGAGCTGCCGAAGAGCTGGCCAATCACCATGGTTCTCTCTAGAAGATAAGCTCCAAGTGGGCTGAAAATCATTCCGACCGCCAAACCGATAATTACCGTCATAACTATCACTGGACCGAGCTTGTGACCCGCTACCTTGTGAATCAGCTTGCCAAGCAAAGCGCCTACAAAAAATTGGATAACGAAATTCAACATCAGCCCGAAGCCGTCATGTGGCGAAACCCAGCCGTAGACATGTCCTATTACCAGACACAAAAGCGCAGTTCGAGTAATAATCCATGGCGAAATGACGATCAAATGACTCTTGAACTTCGAAACACATTTCTGGCACCGAAAACCGACAGGACACTGCACCATGCATTTTGCGCAGATCGGCTCCGAGCAATCGATGCAGCTCAATCGACTATCTGAATGGTCATGCTTAACGAAATTCATTCGTGTCCCAATTGAAGCGAGTAATTAAGCATAATAGCGTAACGAATCGATTGGCGCTTTAGTATGAAACACTCGTGTTTGAGCATTTTTACTCTTGAGTTGTTTCTACCCGGCCAAAAGGAAATCAAGCGCCACAGAAAATTGACTTAATCCGATCCAAGGCGCATGGAGAGTGCAAGCGCGACACCTGGCGTGACCCGGTAGAATCCCGCGAAACAACGACTCGGCTGAACTTTTCACGCCCAGGTTTAAACGTTCACTTGCGGACGCTTTGAGGCTGCTTTCGCTGAGGACCAGAGGCAAAACATGCGACTGCAAAACGGCTCCAGATGGCGAATCTCCAAGTCCACCACTAACGGGTCACCGAGGACGAACAACTACTGACCTTTATAGTATTTCTCGGACTGACCGAAACGGCGACAACGGCTTGAAGACTAAGCTTCAAAGCCTTCAAGCCCTCGCTTCGCGTCGGCGCCTATCCTTCAAGCCTGCTCGAGAAGCAAAACCTTCCCTTTCTGGGCGAGACGACCGGAGTCAGTGTTTTCCAAAGCGTGAGAGAAGCGCTCTTTTGACCCATAGCGTGACAGCAAGGGCCGAGAGAACACATTGCCGCTAAGCATAGCGCCCAAGGCCAGGTCAAAGGAAGCGTCGAGGAAGCGAGACTCCAGGTGACGCAGAAGAATCCGAATAGCATGAGCGTGATTACCGCTCCCGCAACTATAGACGCCTTTCGCTGCTCAACGAGGAGGTTGATTTTCAGCGAGACGGTGATAGCGCGAGCCACCAGCGCTGATACCACGACCAAGACCTCGCTCAGGACAGCAAGCACGAAGGCGAACAAAACTCGGCCAGGGCAAGCCGAAGTAGTACAGCGCAAACAAGACAAGCAGGTCCTGAAAGAAATTCATGTCGAGCATAGATTATCTCCTGCAGCTGGCGGCTTTCCCAGCTAGAGATCGCCTATTTGCAAGAAGAGAATTTGAAGCAAGTCGACCCGTTAGAACGCGGCTATCAACACGGTGACGTTATCGGGAGCGCCACAGAAAAGCACGTTGTCGACCAGATCGGCACACATCTTTTTTACGCCGGCGCGACTGGCAAGAATCGACTGGATATAGATGTCATCGACGATGTCGGTGAGACCATCGGAGGCCAAAAGGTACATGTCGCCATCCTGCCATTTGTAGGAATGATGCTCGACCGACACCGCCATGTCTCCGACGAAGCGCGTCACGATGTGCGACCGAGGATGACCTTTTCGTTCCGCTTCGGTCAGCTCGCCGCTATCGATCATGTCCTGCACCGCCGAATGATCCTTGGAGAGCTGCGTAAGCTTACCGCGCCGCATGCGATAGATGCGCGAGTCTCCTACGTGCGCACAATGAACGAAGTCGTCACCGACGATGAGAGCTACCCCGGTGGTGCCCATGCCCCACAGGTCGAGCTCGGTGCGGCCCCACTTGTAAATCTCATCATTGGCGAGCGTGATCACGCGATCGGTCCAGGCTTTCACAGACTTACGACTGGAAAAATTGGGCAACTTTCGTTTCGATTCGGCTTCAAACCAGTCGGTGAAAAGCTGACTGGCAACTGAGCCGCCGTTATGGCCGCCCATGCCATCCGCCACCACCAGTATGCGTTTGTCCTTGCTGATAAACAGCCGATCCTGGTTCTCCGACCGCATGAGACCGACGTCGCTGAGCCCGGCGACGTTGAGCTTAATTTTCGGTCCATCCAAGGTGTCCAGTTTTGCCATCCTACCTAGCCCTGTTTTCCACTTTCAGGCAAGGCAAGAATAGCAAAAAACTGGAGGCTTCGGGCTGTTAATGCGATTAAAGAAAGAAAAGAGTGGTGGCGACCGGTCGAGATCGACCGATCGCCACGCACTTCAACCCTCCTTAACCACGGCGTCGAGCCGGCAAAGTCACCTTGGCCATTACATAGCCAGGTTTTGCCTTCAGCGCCGTGACCAGGTCTGCCCCAGAACTAATCGTTTTGGCCGCGGGCGCACCAGCGAGTCCGAGCTTTTCAGCCCGGCGCCGGTCCGCATCGATCTTGAGCTTGCGCAAGATATCGGAACGATTGCGCACGGAGAGAGGATCCGGCGGCGCAGCCTTCATGCGGTGAAGCATGAGTTCGCTGACCCGACGGGCCATCTTCTGGTATTTCTGGAACGGTGCCTTGAGGTGCCCCCACGTTTTGGTGTACGGGTTGAGGTACGGCAACGAGATCACCCGGATGTGGAATCGGGTTTCGTAGTCGCCTGCCTCACGGTAGAACCAGGTGATGGCAGTAATCTGGAGCACGGTCTTGCACGCGGCGTCGTAGCGCCAGTTCGGGTTGTGCTTGGGACCGAAGTCTTCGAAGAGCCAGCTCTCCTTTTCGTGCTTGACTTGCCAGTACTGCTTCCAGACTCGCGTGGTGCCTGTCGCATCCGGATAATACCCAGCCGGTACGCGCTTGCGCGTGTAGGGAGGGGACCAGATGTTCCAGTCAGCAAGCTCGGTCTGGAAATCGTCGCTTGCGAAGAAGTTGGGAGTGACCCTGTCGATACGCACGCAACCGGCGGCCTCAGCCACACGCTTGAAAACGCCCTCGAGGTCACAGTACCCGTGGTTCATCACGTGAAAGCCATACATCCTCCGCAGAGGATGGTCGGCCAGAACCTTAATGGCTTGGAGCTGCGCCGGTGACAGGCGGCGCTTCGGTGTCGGACGGCGAGACCCGTTAGGGTCGTAGACATCGTCCTCGAATGTACCTTTGACCGCGTCCACGAGGGCATAGCCGCCACCATGGCAGATCTGTCCGCCATCGTAGACATCGCAGTGGTCGAAGGAAAGAAGCAGGTTATCGCTGGCGGCCTCTCTGTCGAAATGGGTCGCTCGAGGCAGGTCCGGAACGTCGTCGTTGCCTTCGTTGTCGAAACCCTCTGGACCATCAGAGTCTAACGGGTCGGAGCCGTCGTTCAGGTCGATGTCAAAGTCGATACCATCGCTGATACCGTGCCCGTGACCAAAACCGTGCCCGTGTCCGTGACCGTGACCCATATCAAGGCTATCACCATGATCGGCTGACATTTTATCCTCCGTCGTCTCTTCAGCCGGACGTGCCGGTGTCGGAGATCTGGATTTCGCCGCAATTGGCGCTGATTCGTCAATTGATGAGACCGACGAGGCGGACCATGCCGCCCGCCGGTAGGAAAAACGGACGCCGAAGTGACGCCCGCTGTGTCGCAATCGTGCACTCGAGCCCGACAAGGGCGCTGGTGCACGGACACCGGGACCGGCTCTCGCCGGTCCCGGTGTCTGAGAAAACGTGTCCGAAGCGGCTTATGCCTTCTTCGCGAGTGCCTGTGCCAGGGCGACCGCAGTGCGAACGCCGTATCCGGTCGACCCCTTCGGATCGAGCCCGAGCGAGCGGTCACGCCAGGCCACACCGGCGATGTCGAGGTGGACCCACTCGATCTCCTCGCCCGCGAATTCGCGGATGAACCAGGCGGCCGTCGTAGACCCAGCGAGGCCGCCGCCCGAGTTCTTCAGGTCAGCGATCTCCGAGTCATTGGAGCGCCGCATCTCCGCGTGCATCTCCATCTCCTGCATGAGCTCGCCGACCGAATGACCGGCGTCGTGAACCATGCGGGTGAACGCACGGTTGTTGCCGAACAAGCCGGCCGCCACGTCCCCGCCGATGGACTTGACCGCGCCGGTGAGGGTAGCCAGGTCGACGATTCGCTTGGCGCCGCGGCGTTTGGCGTACTCGATCGCATCAGCCAGGGTGAGCCGGCCTTCGGCGTCGGTGTTGTCGATCTCGACCGTGAGACCCTTCATCGTGTTGATGACGTCACCCGGCTTGTACGACTTGGCGTCGGGCATGTTCTCGGTGCAGGCCATGACGACCTTCACGGAGATGGGCAGCTTGAGCGCCGCGATCGCGCGGATGGCACCGAGTACGGCAGCGCCGCCCGCCATGTCGCGCTTCATGTGACGCATGCCGTCGGCAGGCTTCAGATCGAGCCCGCCCGAGTCGAACGTCACCGACTTGCCGACCAGGCAGAGCGCCTCTTTGGTCGGACCGCCCTCCGGCGTGTAGTCCAGCTCGATCAGAACCGGCGGCTTGTCAGAACCCTGGGCGACGGCGAGCAAGGCGTGCGCGCCCATGTCGCGGAGGACATCGCCGTGGAAGTACTGGCCGGTGATCCGGCCGCCGCTGGTGGCGACTACGCCCATCGCCGCTTCCATCAGCTTCCAGGGGGTGAGGTGACCAGCCGGCTCCGTGACGAGGTCACGAGCCAGATTGACGCTCTCGCCGAGCGAGCGACCGTCGTTGAGGCCGCGAGCGATGTCGTTTTGGGCATCATCGAAGGCGACGACCCGCAGCGACCGGGTGCTGAAGTCACCGTCCGGGTTGGAGTGCTTGGTCTTGTAGTGCTTCTGATTGTGGTCCAGCATCACGGCGTAGCTACCGACGATGCGACCGAGTTCGTAGGGCTCGACTCCGAGCGCCAACACCGGATTGACGTCGAGCGCCAGGTCGGCGTGCTTGCCATCCTTGGTCTTGCGGAACACCTTGACCAGCGCAGCCTTGAGCGTGTCGAGGTTGAATTTGGCACGATTGCCCAGTCCAACCAGCATGACGCTGCCGTTATTGGCGCGGGTGAACCGAGCGGTGGTCTCGTCCGACATGTAGTGGAGGAGCAAGTCCCCGGCCTTAGCGGTGAAGCGTTTGGCGCTCGCGGCTCCGACCAGGGAGCTCGAGTAGCCCACCAGGGTGTGGAGCGACTTGGTGCCGGAGGTGACGCCGGTGTAGGGCATGTCACCCTCGAAGCAGAAGGTGATGAGCGTGTGCTCGCCCGTAGGCGCAAGCGTGTGAACAGCGTGAGTGAGGAACTGCATGTTGTTTCCTTCTTTCCGCGCGTCCAGAGTGACGCGCTTCGGGTGGGCGCACTGTGATAGTGCGATCGGTTGCGTAGCATCAATAGCCGGATCGCGCGACCCGGACAGACAGGACACTGAGCCCTCATCCTGAGAGTCCAGTTACAAACAGCGTCGATTTCGCAGACCCCGGCTGAGGTCCGGTTGAGTCACTTCTTGCCGTCGTCACTGCCACAGCTGATGTCACCGCCGGTAGTGGAGACTGAGTTGCCTGCAGACTTCGACAACTTCACAGGCTTAGCCCAGACCTCGCGATTAGGCACGGTGAAAGTGCCGTCAGCAGTTTCCAGGACGGTGAGGAGATAGCCGATGTCGACGACTTTGCCCTTGACGTTGAGACCGACAATCTCAATCTCATCGCCGACGCAGAACTTCGGTCGGAAGTTGAGCAAGGCACCAGCGATGATGTCATTGGCTAAGCCCTGAAGCGCAAGCGCGATCGCCGCACCGAACAGACCGAAGCCCAGGAAGAGCTTCGAGATCAGGTCCGGAGCGATGAAACTCAAGCCGACGAAGGTTACGATCAGCCAGTAGACGAGCTGCGACAAGCGCGCGACAAGGCGCTTGCCTCGTTCGTCGGCGCTGCTGACGTTGAGTGCCTTGGCGAGAACGGCCTTGAGCGGGTCGTAGAAGAGATTCGCCAGGCACAAGAAAATCAGACCAACGAAGATGTTGGCGGTGTAAGGGACGAGCCCTTTCACATAACCCTTGAGAACGTCGACGATCTGATTCTGCACTGCGGCACTGAGCACGTCCGTGCCAGCGAACAGTGCAGCCAGAGCGACAACAATCAAAAGCGGAATAAGCTTTTTCCACTGAATGTGCTTGAACATATGTCCTCTTCATTCTGAGGTGTGAAGGCGCGGTGGGTGTCACCGCGGACAGAAGGCTGATCGACACGTGACTGCCCGTACGCACTCACTACAGTGGTCCGGTAAGTCAGACGCAGGTATTCACCTGAATCTCGCCGATGGACAAGGTCGCACGCTCAGGCTAACTCACACCGCGTGTCTCATTCACACCCTATGGCGAGAAGAAAATGTCGGGGAGTTATGAATGAGCGTCTAGCTAAAGCCTCGGAAACAAATGTCGAAATGTCAGCAAGAAGTTATTTCACCAGCTTCCATATTTTCAATATAAGAAAAGCAAATGCTAAGCAGCGGACGAGCTCCTCTTTGATACTCTTATAGAGAAGTTATGTTTAGGAGTTACGCTAGCTAGGGTAGAGATCGCGCTTGACATCAACGTTTCTGAAGATATCGCGAGCTTACGCGAGAACTTGCAACATCTTTACAACGACACGTCCAAACCGAGCCAACAAGCACCTCTCGGCAACCCGAGATGCCACTGCATATGATACCAATTGTAAGATTAGTACAACTCAGACCTAAATACGCAATCTCGGTTCACGAAACTTCTCTACAGTCTAAAGGCTCGATACAATAGCTCCTGTATCCCGATCCGAGGCTCGGACCGCGTGGTTTTTGCACCAGAAGATCCATCGTTACAGCTCTTGACGCCTGCGCCCGAAGAGAAGCTGAACGGTTGGCTCAAAGAGTTCTTCGGCAAGCCAGTGCGTATCTCCCATAGAGAGACTCTCCGCCATCGCGATCTGAGCAAGGTGGAACGTCTGTCATTTGAAGACTGCCTCCCAGAGTCGCTAATTTACAAGCAAGTCCTGCCGCCCTGGGACATCGAACAAGATCTTCATGAGCGCATTTTGATTCCGTCCATAGCCGGCTCGGCACAGTTGTATATGGCAGCTCACCACGGTCCGCTCACTGCATTGCTCGTACAGGACCTGGGTACTACCTGCCTGAAGGAACACGATGTCGACAGCAAAACAGCGCGGCAGCTGGGTGAGGAACTCGCTCGCATGCACCGAGCCTACTCCTATCGCACCGATGAGCTTATCCAGATGAACATCCTGCGTTCGCTCACGCCGATTGATTACGAAGAATTCGCAGCTCGAGAGATAGTCGAGCCTATGGTCGGCTGGAATGACATGTCCGCCGAGGACGCTCGCGCAATTGCGCAACTAACGCACGTGATCGCTCACAAACTCGCTGGCGAGCCTATTTCACTGGTTCATGGAGACCTGTTCGGCGAAAACATTATTCTCCATAAGCAGAGTCTATTTTTGATTGACTGGTCCTGGTTTGCAATTATCGGTGTACCAACGACCGATCTGGCCTCGCTCACCAGTCAACACGATAAGAACGGCAAGTTACGCAAACATGCGCCTGAAATTCTCGAAGCCTATTGCTTTGAATCCGGACGAAAACCCGAGGACGTTAACGCGGTCCTACCTTACGCAGCCCAACTGGAGAGACTTCTCTTCCTATACTGGCTGGTGGTGAGAAAGTCTATGGGTATTTTAGGAACGACAATCGGTCCGGTTGAGAACGTAATGCGAATCGTACTCGACGACTTAATTCTGCGCCAGTGGAAAGAACGTTGCTAGCGATACTTAGAACTTCCAGTAAGGCGCAGTCGTCAAACGTTCTGCACCATCAGCAGTGACCACCAGATCGTCTTCGATGCGCACTCCACCAATACCGTCCAGGTAGATACCGGGCTCGTCTGTGAAGACAGAACCGACGGCAAGAGGCGCCTTCTCGTAATCAAATGGGTCGTGGGCTTCCAGCCCTAGACTGTGGCCAAGACCATGGGTGAAGTATTGGCCGTAGCCCCTCTCCTGAATATAATCGCGAGCGACTTTGTCGTAGTCGCGATAAAGAATTCCGGGTTTTAAAGCTTTCCTGGCCGCTTGATTGGCCGCCAAAACAATATTGTAAATCTCTTTCATTTTGGCTGTCGGACTCTTGCCCGGCACGAATACTGTCCGGGTAATGTCAGAGCAGTAGCCACCACTGAAGACACCACCAAAATCCATTACGACAGGCTCGCCCGCTTTGAGCTTGCGTTCGCCAGTGGCGTGATGCGGGATGGCAGAGTTGGGTCCGCTCGCCACTATGGAACTGAAGCTATTGTCTACGGCGCCATGCTTGCGAAGCCTACTATCAATTTCGAATGCCACTTCATTCTCGGTCATGCCCGGCTTCATGAGCGCGACGACCTCTTGATACACCTTGCTTGTAGCCTTGCACGCCGCCCTGAGCTCTTTTATCTCACCCGGCTCTTTATACTGCCTGAGCTGCTCGACCATGCCGGTCGTAGGCACAAGAACAGCGCGTAAATCTTTTTGCCACTCCTCAAAGACCTGGTGGGTCAGCCGATGCGACTCGAACCCTACCTTCATCTTCTGAGTAATCCCGGCTTCCGAAAGCGCTCGATTGATAAAATGTGACGCCTTCTTACCGCGCTCGACCTTGATCAGCTCAAAGTCCTTGGCTTCGAGCTTGGCTCGCGTCCAATAACGGGCATCAGCGACTATATAAGCGCCCGTAACGGTCACCAGAAGAACAGCCGTAGAGCCGCCAAAGCCACTGAGGTAGAGGACGTTTTGATTATTGGGCTGAGTTGACTGCCCCGACTCGTTAACTTTGAGAAGAAGCCCTTTCAGCTTTGCTTTGCCAATCGCCTCTTGCAATTTTTTTAGCCGCTTGTTCATGTTTGACCCTTGTCACCTCGAAGCCAACTACTCTAGCAGACCTGGCAACAGACAGGATATGCAAAACATTCTTTCCCGATTCTAATCTGAATTGACAGACGAATTTTACAGGACATGTTTAGCTGACGTAGATTACTCAGAGCGAGTTTGATTGGTAAACAGTTGTCAACGTTGCTCACGATGCGATTTGCATTTTTATCTTGCTGAACAAGCTGTCTACCGATTCTTTACTTGATTCGTCCAGCAAGAACTCAATGCCGTACCTGAAGGAACCGTCATAGAACTGCGAAACACGTTGATAGCTTCCACTCGGCGCTAACGCTACCCCATTGTTCTTCTCTTTATCGAAAAGCACAATTCGGCCATACTCATCGAGTCTAACATCAACCGTCGTCAGACCCTTGGACCGCAAGTCATGCTCGGCACCAGATACAGCATCACGAAGCTCGGCAGGAGTGAGATCGCACATCACGCTGATCATGGCTTCGCTGTCGCCATCCCTGACCGCATCAAAGAGGAGATGCGTGGATGTTCGCACACGTGCCTCACGGGCGGCTTGAAAATCTACCGCTGACCGATCCTGTCCCGTTCCGCTCCCCAATAAATGCCTGATACGCTGATTGAGCGTCTGTGACAGCAGATCGCGCAGCATTGCCTCGGTCCATTCGCCGGCCCCGGCTTCCATAGTCGAGCCTGTTGTGGCGTTCCCGTCTGAGTGCGCAACAACGCCGATTCTGGCAAGCGTTTCCACTGCAGTTGGCTCGGAAACGACTACCTCGTCTCGGTTCATGCGCGCGACATCGATATCACCATCATTGGCGGCTGGGCGCGAGCAAAGCTCGTCGAATTCGACCTTGTCGTCGTCCATGATTCTCCTGAAGTCCGCGCAAGACAGTCGAGTAGCGTGGTTGCTCTTGCGAGCATAACGAAGGACTGGAGAGCTTTTAGTAGTAATGAAATGAAACCAGCCCTTATATATGGCACAATCTCCATGAAAAGTCAGTGGGGTAATTACGTGGTAAGCCAGACTACATTCTCTTAACAAGAAACGCCAAAGAATCTCACCAATTGAACCACCAACGCTTAGCGCCGCTGGCTAAACCGTCACTTTAGCCCGGCGAGCTCAAACAGTCGGCTGATTCGTTTCGATTGGACGAAAATTCTCATGCCGAAAGAGTTAATACAGTTACTGTCCGGCTCTTCGAGTTGATGCAGCAACGACGGACATCCACTCCAATACGAGCCTTGCCAGTCCTCGCCTCGTTCTCCGACTGGAGACGCTACGAATGACTTCGCGATACTCTATCTGCATCTGAACTTTTTCGGCTCCCACAATAAGAACTGGGAAACGGATCGACCTCCAGGTCGCCCCTATGCTAGCTCGACTTTTGGCGCGAGAGCTTTAACATCTCCATGTAGGAAATCGCGTTCTCTCGCTTGGAACCGAGAAGTTCGACAACGAAATCTTCCACGAAGGCGCGTGCGGCAGCGACTTCGTCATGACGCTCCACAATAACCTCGATTTCGAGATAGGTGCCGGAATACGTGCCCAGGCCGGATGCGATATCCAGGGCGACAGTGACGTTCCGGCGGTTGCGAAAGCCACTATATGTGGTTCTCTCCTTAGAAAAGGACATGAGCTCGCCCTTCTTCAACCGCCGACCCAGAGCCACCACACAATCTCGCGCGACGTCGTCTATCGGTTCGCTTTCGCGCTCTTTGCGCTCGCGACCGCCCGAGACCTCTTCCCACTCCTTGAGTGTGATCACGGTCTTCGTGCATTCTCCGGATACTTCATCGCGAACGCGGATCATATCGCCATCTTTCTCTGCCGGCACGAATGTGTCTGCAATGGTCGCTTTGGACGATCTAGCAAAACCCAGCTCCCGAAGGCGATGTGGAAGTTTTTCAAACTCAGCCGCACTAATCTGATACTTACGCTCCACTTCGAAATGAGGGCGCGTAAAGGTAGACTTCTTGACCTTCCCAAGGTCTCGAAACTTCTTGGCTAAAATCGGAAACAAGAGCCATTGAATCAGTTTTGCGATTAAACCCATCGCCTTAACCTCTTAAAAACCGCATAAAGACTGGACCGAAAGCGACCTGGATTATATGTGCTTATCGATCCATCTTGTTGGCGTTGTAGCTTTTTCGTTGCCTTCCAGCACGAAGTCAAGCGCCAATATCATCAAGCATCGGCCAGCAACATCATCTGCGCGACCAAGGAACACTGGGATTCAATCGGATCAAACCTGAAGGATTCAGGTAGCGCTAGGTGCGAAATATCATAAGCAATCCAATGACAACGATACCCGAACAAGCGCTTGAAATCCCAAAGCCGGCGGAATGCATGCACTGTAGGACCTTGCCGCGCCGTAGTCGGGGTTTGGCTCTCAGCAATTCTGAAGGAAAGATAAATCGCCCGCATGCGCCAACTTATTCACCAGTCGTAACCGTGTTTGCTAGCGTCAACTAACAAAACTTCTTAATCCCTCTTTCCAACCAGCCTAAGTTTCACATCCAGATTCAACTTTCTGAAAACCCTGACGTCCGCGAACTATGCGGCTCTGGGAAGGTTCACGGCTGACGTGGACTCAGCCAGTCGGGAGATAGCCATGGGTCTGTTCGACAGGTCCACGCCTCGAAAGTCCTGGTGGAGGCGTTTCCGCGATTACGCGAACAATTGCGTGACCAGCGGTTTTATTCCAACTGACAATCGAACCTTCCGACGAATCGGAAAGTTCGGCGCCAAAGTCTGGTCGTTTGTCCAAGTTGGCAAAGTGACCATCGTCGGCGAAGAAAACCTGCACGCGCCAGGACGACTGATCTTCTGCCCGAACCACAGCGCCATGCTCGACGCTATCGTGATCTACCCGTACATTCCCGACGGAACCAGATTCATGTCTGCCGTAGAGGAGATGCGCGGATTCTGGGGCTTGAAAGGCATCGTCATGGGTGCGCTCGGCAGTTATGCGGTGGATCGGTCTCGCGGCAAAAGCGTGATCGCTCCCTCTATCAATGTTCTCGTGAGCGGCCGATGCATCAACATGTTCCCGGAGGGCAAGATCAGCCCAACCGGCGAATATCTGGAGTTCAAGAGAGGCGCCGCCTGGATTGCGATGGGTGCCTGCGAAGCGCTGCAACACAAAGAGCTCGTCGGCATCGTGCCTGTACAAATCTGTTACGGCACGCGCGACGTGTCCTCCGCCCTTGACTTCGGCAAGATGCGCCTGAAATGGCGCGCCGGAGTGACGATCACGGTAGGCAAGCCGGTCTACCTGCACGACATCAACCCGCTGACACCAGATGCGGTGATGGCTCGAATCAAGGACGAGATAACGAGCCGAGATTGTCCTACTACGAGTCTGCCCGACAAGGGCGACTGAGATTTGAACCGACGCCTGTCCGGTTGGACGGGCGCGTCTTTTCTAAACCTTGTTCTCAATGAGAACGGAGCCACCTGTGAGCAAATACCACGACGAAAACGCGCCGGCGCTAGTGCCGATGCTCGTGTTTGTTAACTTTGCCGTGTTACTGTTGACCGGCGCCGCTGGAGCAGCCGCGGTTCTCGACTGGGCATTCGTGCCCGACCGCCTGACTGACGCCCTGGTCAACTTCGACATCCTGGGGATTCTGCACAACCTCGCGACCTTCGTCTCCTACGCATTCCTGCACGCCGGATTCGACCACTACCTGAGCAACATGATTCTCTTCCTCGCCTTCGGCTTGTTCGTCGAACGCGAGATGGGAGGCGGGCGCTTCGGGGTGGCGTACCTGGTGGCTGCGATCGTGGGCGCGTTCGGTCACTATGTGTTCAACTTGACGAGCAACGATCCGCTCGTCGGCGCCAGCGGTGCTATCGCAGGCGTCTTGGGCATGTACATGGTCGTCATCTTCCGGCGCTCGCGTGGCGTGACTCCGTTCACCCTCCTCGGCGCGATCTTCATCGTGCACTGGCTCGTTGGACAGGCGTTCAGCGCCGTCCGCGACTTCACAGTGCCTTTCGATGCGAATGACGTTCATGTCGCTTACCTGACCCACCTGGGCGGGTTCGTAGGCGGTCTCGTTGTAGCCCTGTTCCTCTTCGAGAAGCAGGACCCCGAAGATGAGGGCGCGGACAACTCCTCGACGCCCCCCGACAACACCGAGCCGCGCTGGTTCATCGACGACAATGGCGATCCTCGCCAGCTGCCGCTCGAGACGAACGAGACAAAGGCTCCGACAACCATGGCTGACCTCCAGGGCTCGCCGCCGGCTCCTCAGGACATTCAGGATCGGGATGACAACCTGATCAGTGTTTGACCCAGCCAAACAGGTGCAGAGCGCTATCGAGCACTCTGCGCCTGCAGGTTTGGCGGGGCAAGAACGCCGTCACGCCACTCGAAAGCGACGTAGCCAGGTCAGCGCCGGAGGTGGAGTAAGCATGTGCCTACTCCGCCTTTGGTGCTTTTTTCACCTTTTCTGGAGCTCTTGGGCACCACATACGATACCATTCTCAAGCTTGCTCCTTGCGAGCCTTGATACCGATGTGTCTTCTCAGAGAACTCAGCCGACTGTAACCACCGACATAAGCGACATCTTTCAATGACTGCCGCTGACTGAGTTGATGGTATAAAAACGTATCTCTCAGGATGCCCGGAGAAAGCTCGAGCCTGGCTGCCCATCCGATGCTTCTGACGACGTAGTTGATCGCCGTCGTGGTCATCCGCTGTCCTTTCTTCGTCACAAAGATAGCATCATCAAAGGCGCCGAAGCGAATCTGAAGATAAGCCTCAATCACACTTGCAAAACTCGGTGTCAGCAGCAAATTGCGATTGCCCTTGGACTGACCCATAACAATGCGAATGGTGCACATTCCCTGAGCATCCTTGCTGAAATCCTGAACATTGAGATTGACCAACTCTCTTGTTCGCAGACCGGCAAGAAGAAAAAGATGAATGATTGCCTGATCCCGCTCGGACCGCCTCGATACTACATCGGCAAGGTTATTGATGCTATCCGAATTGAGAATGTTGACGCCAGAGGAAGCGATAATTTTCTTCGGAATCGCCGAGATGTCGATCCCCAGATACAGATAGAAGTGCCGCAACGTTGTAATCGTGCAATTGATTGAGCTTTCTGCAAGCTCAAGCTCTGTTTGCAAAAACCGAATAAAGTTTTCCACTATATCTGCATGTAGCGAGGCTGGGGGAATATTGCCGTCGGTGCAAGTTGCCGCAAAGGTAGCATAGCGGCTGACCCTTGCGCCGTATGCCCTGCGAGCCTCACGCCCCATGCTGGTTGACTCCAGATAACGACGATATGCATATGCCAGAGAACTCCAGCTCTCGTCGACTGACGAAGACTGGAGAACACGCGCCACTGCATGTGGTGCATCCACTGACCCTGGATGAGCCCTATCGCCAGTCCGAGGAGGTCGCCCAGGTTTATAGAATCCGCCTGGCTCACTTGTAGGAATATTGGTCATGGCTTCTATCTCCTCAGAATCTAGCCGCGGATCGCCAAAAACACCGACACGAGATGCTCAGCACAACTAGCGTTGGCTGACTATCAAGTTCAGGCGCCGTCCGTCTATCTCCGTCGCAATGCTACAAAGTCGCACTCAGCCGCGATGCACAGCCCTACTGGTGCACCATCCGATTAGCGGTACGTCGTATTTGCTATCCTAACCACGCATTGTTGCAGAACCATTGCAGCGTTTTTCCAGGAACTCGATAAAGCAAAAACCGAATCCAGAATTTCAGTGTGAGCGTGGTGAGTTAACAACGAGCAATGGCGAATTTTCCAGTTTTTTGCATTTGATGAAACAACTGCAATTTTTGCGATGACGAGTAACTGTCGAAATCATTAGCAGGTGCGAACTTCTCGCTTCTGAACACCACCATGATGGCGGCGCCCAGGCGCCTGCATGCTTCTGGTTGTCACTGGAATGATCTCATCAATCCAACTGTAGCGTCATGCTGGCTGCCGCCTCCAGCCACCTCTCGACAACCGCCTATTAATTAGGAGCCCTCGAAAGTTACGCTCTCGCCTGTCGAGAAGGAAAAAAGGGGAAAAAACAGTCCACTGACAACCGGATCAAGCGGGACACCCTCTCGACAACCGCTTGTAAAGCGGAAAACGTCAGGAAAAATAACCTCATCATGCGAGGCGCGCTAGGTCTCTTCAACACAAGTGTGATCAGGAGTCGGGTAGTAGATTTCAACCATTTCACGTTATCCTGCCTTGTCATTAAGTCTTCAAGCTTAATAGTATTCACATGCTTTCCGTCCCCTCAAGCGACATCACCTATCACTAGAAAACCCACCAAGTAGTTATTAGAAAGGGCTCAAGTCGTCTCTGACTCCACCTGTGGTCAACAGGAGGAGAGAAGATGTGTTTGAGACTGGTGTTTTTTGAGGGGATAGTCAATTCGCCGGCCGTGACGTAATCTGACACGCGTCAGACGCTGCGGTTGATCTCAAGCAAGGAGACTCAAAGATGAAACGCACTTTCGAACTGGTCGTCTTCACGAATGGCGACCCCAGCGCTGACAAAGCTGATGTGGCGGTCGCGACTGCCACCACCAGCGGTGTGCGACAGGGTGCCAAGTGGCAGGCTCGCCGTGACGCACTGACGGCGCTCGCGGCCAACCTCCACCTCAAGGTGCACGACCAGCACGCGCTCTCCCCGGGCTCAGGCGACAACATGAGCGACGGAATGTGCGACTCCGTCGCACCGATCTGGGCGATCAGTCGCGACGCCGTGGTCCTTCTCGCCGGGACGCCGTCGGCCGCGCAACTGTCCGCGGGCGTCAGCGTGCTCAAGGCACACGGCAACGACATCGTCATCGTCGTCGACGCACTCCGCGACCTGGCCGCTCTGATGCCCACGCTCGCGCACCTCAACGAGAAGGCGGTGGAGATGGTGCCCATGGGCGCCGTGAAGATGCTGGTCACGGGCGACCATCTCATGCTCTACCGCTTCCCGAAGGCCGACTCCACGACCACGACCGCCGTCTTCGCCGACATCGACAAGGACGACCCTCTCGTGCTGACGCTGGTGCGCGGCGGTGAGCCCTACAAGGGCATGGAGAGCTTCCCGGGCGGCTTCCTCAACGTCCAACTCGAGACCCTCCCCGAGTGCGCCGCTCGCGAGGTGACGGAGGAGTGCTTCGTCAACGCCAACTCGAAGGGCGACGACGACAAGTTCACCTACCGCGTCCCCGCCGACGACATGGTGCTCATCGACGTCCGGTCGGAGCCCGATCGCGACGACCGCGGGCACGTCGTGGACCACGGTTACGCCTGGTTCATCACGCCCGAGGCGCAGGCCGACATCATGAGCAAAATCAATGCCGGTGACGACGCCAAGGCGGGTTCCGCCCGCTTCGTGCGCGTCAGCGAGCTGTCACAACGCGAACTAGCCTTCGACCACAAGAAGTTGCTCACGGCTGCCCTCGAACGACTCAAGGGCAAACGCTGAGCTGCGGTGGTCGCAGGCATGATCGCGAAGGCGCCGCAATGAAGGCGCACGACAGCTCGCGACCATCAACAATAGCGCGCTAAGCCACGAGCCCCTCGAGGAGCTCATGGACTAGCGTTGCACTCATAGCGCCGACCAGCCGGTCGGCGCCGATGTCCTGGTTGGCGATGAGGGCAGCAAACAGCCCCCCACCGCCGACACTGTATGTGCGCGCACCCTCGCGTGGACGACGCGTCGCGGGGGGGTGCGCGGATGTCCAGCCAGCGTGACGAAACTTCAAATGTGCCGGCACGCTGGCTACCAGATCCATGCAGGAGACTGGACGCCGCCATCGTGGTGGCGCCCAGCATTTGAGCGTGGCGACAAAGCCACTCAACAATACAGGACCAAACGACAATGGAAACAGCTAGCGCTGCTACTAAGCAGCACATCTTCGCGTTTGTCGACGCGCCTGACCCCGACAACTTCGTCCAGCTCATCGCTTTACGGCGTCTCAATCCCGACGCCGTTCTTCACGTCGTTCTGACCGGCCGACCGGTCAGGTTCAACGCGTCCCGAGACCACAAGTTGTGGGAATGGGATCTCGAGAGCTCTCAACTGGCACAGGAAGCATCCGCACTGAGAGCGAAGAACTTCCTCCGCCACTTCGGGGTCAATGACGTTCGCGTGTTCGACGGCGGCATCGCGCCACGAACTCTCGTTCCGCACTGGGTCCACTTTGCAGAGTACTACAAGTTTCTCGATGTCGACCCACTTCATGCCATCCGACACAGCGAGCTGGAGGCCGAGGAGGAGCTGGCGAAGGTCATGCTGGCACTACCTCCGGGAACTGCGCAGGTTGCAGTCGGCGGGCCGATGACAGGTCTTTACAAGCTCCTGGTGCGCTGCCCGGAAGTGGCTGACCGCATCAAGGAAGTCCACGCAATGTTCGCTACGTGGGGCAACGTCAAGCTCATGCAGTTTGACGATAAGCCTCGCGATCCGAAGCAGTTCAACGTCTACTGCGACCCGCAAGCGGCGCATGCCGTGTTGATGGGGCTCACCTGCCCGATCTACCTCATGCCTACCGAGGTCACGCGAGTCCCGTCGATCGGCTTCCTCAATGCCCAGGCGCTCAGGGAGCACCTCCCGGAAAACTCCGGCGCGCGCGCCCTCTACAATCTCTACGCGCTCTGGTATGACGCGGCCGTGAAACCGCGTCAGGCGAAGAATCCGGAAGAGCTCATCTTCATCCACGACTTTGTCGCAGCGCTCAGCCTCAACGAGAAGCTGCGCAAGCAGATTTACAACGTCGTGCCGGTGAAAATCCGGGCCGTCCCGCATCTCGCCACCGAAGCTTCCGACTGGGGGAAGGTCGATATGCTGCCGTCCCGAATCAACAAACGCCTTGAGCGTTACGCGGCGACCGGCCTCACAGAACAGGGTCCGAGGTTATACCTCGAGACGTTGAAGGCGATCTGCGCCTGATCTGTGAGGCGACCTGTTTTCGCGTCGAATTTGGTTCGACGCGTCGAAGGGTGGGTCTTTCGACCCACCCTTCGACCGACAGATCCCAACCGGGAGAAGGTCGAGGAGATCTCTGACGCCTCGGTCTTGAATTTGCTGTGGCAACAAAACCACCCAGGATTTATTGCTTAACAGCCTGCTTCGTTCGGCAACGGGAAACGCTGGTCTGCCAGTATGATAGACCCGTCAGCCGCCACATCACCCCATCCACACTACCGGAGTCATCCATGATTCACGAAGAGTTCAAAAGGCTTTTGTCGATGCAGTTCAAGACGCATCCATGGCACGGCGTCTCGCCGGGCGAATCGGCGCCGGAACGCTGCCAGTCCTACATCGAGATCGTGCCGACCAGCCCGGTCAAACTGGAACTCGCCAAGAAGACTGGTCACCTTCACGTGGACCGACCACAGCGGTTCTCGTCGATGTGTCCGATGCTGTACGGCTTCGTGCCCCAGACCTACTGCGGCACCACGATCGCCGATCTATGCATGTCCCGCACTGGACTCAAGGGCGTCACCGGCGACGGCGACCCGCTCGACATCTGCATCCTCACCGAGCGCGATTTCGCACACGGCGACTTGTTCGTGACGGCACGCCCGATCGGCGGACTCCGCATGGTGGATAAGAACCAGGCGGACGACAAGATCATCGCGGTCCTCGAAGACGACATCGCATATGGTGGCATCACCGACATCAAGAAGTGCCCTCCCGGCATCATCGATCGGCTCAAGCACTACTTCCTCAGCTACAAGCGACCGCCGGGAAGTGAGAGCAAGAAGCAGGTCGTCGAGATTCCCGAGATCTACGGACGCAAGGATGCCTTCGAGGTCATCCGCCGCAGCATGGTGGACTACAACACCACGTTCGGCACCGAGGAAGAGCGCCTCGAGGCTCTCAAGCGACTCCTGGTCAATGCCGTCATCGAAGAGATGAAGGCCCAGGGGCTCGTCCTCAACCCGCTCGCAGACGGGGCGCAAGTTTCGAAGCAAGTGAAGGCTCGCTTCAGCACGAAGACGCTCGGTCGCATCACCAACCCGAATCCGCGAGGACGGGGTCCACGAGGTCGGGATCCCCGCTAAACGCTACCGCTTCAGCATTCGTCGAACTCGAAACCGCACGAGCTCATACAATACAAACTGCGGACCGAAAGAACCGTCAGCCACCCACGATCCCCAAGGATCGTCGGCAGAGCCCGGTTCTAACGCAGACCTAGAACTTCATTCAAATAGTCGGACAACACGATTTCGCACAATATCGTGCGACCGTGACAGCGCCAGATTTGATTGAGGCACGCTCGAACACTACGAACTCGACACGTGTTTTTGAAGTCAATCGGAGGGAGTGCAACCCCTCCGCCCCGGCTTTGCTGCAGAGATTCCCGCACCAACAATCTTCGAGGAGACTACGATGGACAAAGAGCCGAATGGCGAGGGGACTCCTTCCGAGCCCGAGCAGCCGGACGGCAAGGAGGATCTGCAACTTCCAGCAGATCCTTCAACCTCGCAAGAAGACAATCAGAACCGAGAGTTGAAGAAGCAGACTCCCGAAGAGGAGCGCCGCGAGCGCTTTCAGTGGATCGCCGCTTCCCAATTCGCCTACACTCTGGTCGGCGCTACGCTGCTACTAGGTTGGCTCGGTCACTGGCTTGGCAACAAGCTAGGCGAACCGTGGAACCTGATTCTCATGCTGTTGTTCGGCGGAACCGGCTTCGTCCTCGAGATGTGGCGAATGATCCGATTCGTCACACCGAAGGACAACAAGAACGACAAGAGCAAGGACGCCGACAAGGGCGACAAGGGCAGCGACAAGAAGAACTGACAGCCGGAAAGACCTCCGACTTTCACCTGATTGTTCGCCATACGACGCGCCCGCTCAATGCCACAAGGACTTCCTCGCCCGGAAGTCCTCTGTGGCATTGATACCACTAGCGATGCCTACTATCCCCCTTCGTACAAGCAAGCGGGAATGGTATTGGGCTATTGGTGGACGTTTTTCCATCAGCTAAAGGCTTGTCGCCAAGCTGACTCGCCGCGACATGTTCCTCACAAAGTCTAAGAAAAAAAGAAAAAAACTCGCGCATATTTGATTAAATGACTCAGGCAACGAGTTCAGGAGATTAGTATTAGTACATCGATATAAAAAACCGATGGAGAAATATCTCGCATTGCTAATATCGCAGACAGCGATTGTGTTGCTACTTTCTAACCCGTCCAATAAGTCGCCTGGTCAAGACACGAAACGTCTGCGACTAAACCTATACCGTGAATGGGTAGACGTTCGCTCGCGACATTCATCAGCTGAAAGCTTGTTGAACCCGAATGATGATTCGTTACCGTCCGGCCAAAGCCATGAGGAAGACGGTAACATGGTGAGCTTGACCCGCGCATCCTGATTGGAGGTGTTCTCTCGTGAAATTTGCGGTACCTGCCTTGCTCTTAACCTCGCTCTTGTTGTCCACCGCCACACCGGTCTTGGCAGATCTAGACCCCATGCCTGAAAGCGGCACTTACTTTATTACTAATGTCGCAAGCGGCGAAGCGATGCAGCCGGCAGCTGCAAGCGCCGGACAAAATGTGCTTACGTATGAATACAATCAGGGAGGTCTGCAAAAGTGGGTGTTGAAGCGCAAGATTGATGCCGCAACAAAGAAGCCGACCAATCGCTACAACATTCGCCTCGCGGGAGAAGCCACCGATCTAAATTTCCAGCCTCACCCGATCTCCGACGCAACAGCAATAATCAGCAGCGATGAGTCTGTCTTCACGCTAGAACCAACAGACTCCGGACTGGTAGTCAAAAGCATCGCACGCAATGGTGATGCACTGTATATAGTACCATCACCACCAATGAATACCGAAACACACTTCGGCCCAAACGACGGTTCCACAAAGTTTCGCTGGAAGTTTACGGCAACTAACTAGGCTGCCCCGCCTATCCTAACCAGAACCTTATGCCTTTTGCGTAAACGTTCACCGGACGTTTTGAGACAGCTTCGGTGAGGACATACGGCGGAACATGCGGCATAAAATGGTCTTCGGAGGGCGAGTCGCAACGTCCAAGAGTGACTATCCTTTTTACCGCCTTTGCGCAGAACTCCGACTTGCCGTAGTAGTTCGGGGACATCCGATAGAATGAATCAATGACAGCCGATTCGTCGACAAACAAATCACCGAAAGACAGTCGGCAGGCGGAGTAATTTATCTCCGCACTGTCGACTGCCCCTCTTCATGTGAACGTCGACAGCCGGAGTTACCACTCCAGCTGCCGACTTTCATTAGATTCAGGATCCTTTCTCAGAAAGACTACCGTTGTCACAGCCATTAGGGGTTTTTCGCATCCGGGTTCGCCCATCGAAAGACCGGGCGCGGAAGAGCGACAGAGAGGCCGGCATGACGCCCGCTCTCTCTGCCACTTCAGTTCGGCAGTTCGACGCCTGTCAGGTCCGGCTCACGCGAGACCAAACAGCCGCGGCTGGAAACCAGGAACTGCTTCCGGTATCGGGTTGGCGGGAGTGCCCTCGATGGTATCGAGAGAACCGGTGAAGAAGTAGAGCTTGAGGATGCGTTTTCGAGCGAGGAACGCTCCGAGCTGCTCCGGCTTCGACTCTCGTCGAGTCCGAACAACCATGCCCATCTCGACATCGCATACGAGGATATGCGTTGCTTCGTTCAGGTTGCCGGCGATTCGGAATCGCTTGTCCTTGTAGTCGATAGCGTACGCCACGCGATGCCGCTGCTGATCGGGCCTCTGGAATTTGATGTGAATCTCGCATTCCTTGAAGTCGCCGGACAGAAGGTATTCCCGCACGTGGTGTTCGATGCCGTACTTGATGTAAGTGACAGTATCCGCTGTGTGTTTAGTGGTGACCACTAGCATGCAGACTGCCATCTGACCCACCTGGAAGGTCTTCAAATCCTCGACGCTGTGGACGCCGCACACGTTCATGCAGCGTTGACGAATGCTCTTCTCGTGCTCTTCGCCAATCGAGTGCTGGAGCAACACGCGATATCCAGACCGAAACAGCCCCCAACCGGTATGCGCGATGAAACCTGCCACCACCAGTCCGAGTGGGTACTCGAGCCATGGCGAATTCAGGAAGTACTCACCGAGCACACCGATCAAGGCGAGAATCTCAATCCGCCCGTCGCTCGCGGTCTCCTCGCCGTCCGCGACTAAGCTGGCGTGGCCTGTCGCCTTGCCAACTGCAATCTGGTAGCGGCTGACTATCATCGACAGGACGGCACTACCGGCGGTGATGCACAGCACCCAGACGAAGGTGCCGTCGTCCATAACAAGCGGATGATGCTCTGGTAATGGCAGGAATGAGCGCAGAGTCTGATCGAGGGTAGGGGCGTAGGAGATGAGCCCGACCAGCGACTTCAGCGCAAAATCCAACGCCAGCAAAAGCAGGACCAACCCGATTGCCAGCGACGTGAAGAACTCGATGTTCTTACGTCCAAACGGGTAGTTGTTGGTAGCCGGGCGACGCGCCACATAAATGACCGCCAGCACGGCCAGTGCTTCTATGATGTCGGCGAGGTTGTGGTACCCATCGCCCGCGATCATGGGACTGTTAATCTGACCGCCCACGCTGATCTTGATCATCGCCTTGACGATGTACATCAAGACCACCAGCCACATCGTAACAAACGGGCTGGCGAGCAGTTTTCGCAGTGCAGTTATCACGCTCGCCTCCTGTCCAGAGCGGCGATCGCCAGAAGCGAAATCGGCGATTGCCTGAGGGCCTGGTCGACGTAGCAGCCGACCGTGGTTTTGGAACTGCGGGACATCACGATGAGACGAGCCGATTCCCGCATGCCACAGCGGACGATTCCTTCGACGACGTCTTCGGCAGTCTCGATCACGGACTTCACCTGAAGTCCATACTCGCCCGCCAGATTTGCCAGGCGGTCATTGACAACGACCGCCTCCGCACACATGTGTTCCGCGGGCTTCAACGATTCGCGGTCCGGGTCGACCCAGGTGGTGTGATAGAGCACCACGGGCAATGCCAGTCGCCGGGCCAGCTCAAAACTGCGCTCTGCGGCGCTCACGGCTTCCAGGCTGTCACCGAATGGGATCAAGATCGGACCGCAGCCACGCTCGCAGAGAGTACTCTCGAGACGGGGGTAAAGCGTGTCCACATCTTCGTATTCGGCCGTCTGACCATGGTCGACAACGATGCCGGAAATCGGTGTCGGCACGAAGAGGACCGACGCCAGCCCGGTGGTTCTACGCACATCTTCCACGATCAGTTCGCGTTGGCGCACGAGTGCGTCGCTCACTGACGCGCATATATCGTCAGCCGGATCGATTGGAGAGGTGACGAAGAGCGTCTCAGCCCCAAGTCGCCTGACGAGATCCGCTGCGAATGTGACCGAAAGCCCGCCCTTGGACGTCCTTCGGTAAACAGCAGCAATTGGAATCACGAATCACCTCCTGCGCCCTTGAGCATTTCAGGCACAAAACTTTCCCGTGGTGGTAGCGCGACTGCGAGCCTCAGCTCATGAAGCTCGTTGAGTTGGGACACGGTACAGATAGGCATGACATACTCGCGAAGTCCACGTTGACCGTCGTCTGTCATTGTCATGCCGCTGCCCGTGTACAGCTCGGACAGCCGAACCGTGTGATACAAGAAACGCCTCGCGACCAGGGCCGAACGATCGCTCTGCAGCAGCCGGTCGACCGTGATGAATCGCTCGTCCGTCACTCCATTGACGTCGACCTCCGCGAAGGAAAACCCCGCCTGCTTCTCGAACTCCGCGAAGCCTGTGCTTCTTAGCGCATCCGCGTTGGCGCGCACAATCTCTGCCACCTCTGGATACGCGGCTATGACACCGTCGATGGTGTTACGCCAGTTGGCTACTTTGAGCCATCCTTTGGGACGAGCAAAGACCAGGAGGGCGAAGGCAAATCCCTCGCCGGTCTTCCGCTCGATGTAGTCCCGCTTGTATCCGATGGACAAGAGCATCTCGTAGCCTGACTTTCCAATGAGGCTCCGCAGTGCTGCTGGTCCCATAACCATGACCACGCGTCGGTCCTGTTCTTCAGCCAGGGCGAGCGGTCTGTCATGGCGTGTCCGCACGATTCTGCCGTAGCAACCGCGGACCGCCATGCCGACTCGACCGTGCTGGAAAGCATAGGCAAACCTGTCGATTTGCGTCATAGACTCCCCTTTCCGTAACAGCCGTCAACAGTCGAACGTCGGTCCCCGGACCGGCAGACTGCTACGGAACCTGTTGGTCTTGTAAGCGCGCTCGAGATACTCGATTTGAGGCGCTGAAAACGTTTCCAGCGCCTCGCTGCCGAGGAGCCCGATTTGGACCTTGAGGAAGACGTCAATCTTCTCCAAACCGATTTCGGCAAGCTCTGCCGGTCGACCACAATCCGGGTCGGCTCTGCGGCTGGACTCGATTACCTCCTCAGGGACCCCGAGCAATCTGCAAAGCTCCATGACGTCGGACTTCCAGAGGCCGACGATTGGCAGGTAGGTCGCCATGCGGCTGGGCAGGCTGAATGTGCCGAAGACGTCCTCGGTGCGATTGCGAGTACCGACGAGCCAGCGATTCTCCCTCTTGCACAGCTTCTGAAACTGAGTGAATCGATCCAGCTCGGCGAATTCACCGTCGAACTTTTCGATGAACCGGACCGGGCCGATTGATTCGAACCAGCCCCTGGCTCTGAGCTCAGTACCCGCGTAAACTGCGACCGTCTTCTCAGGATAGACCCGAGAATGCAAAGCAAAGGTTAGCGCACCGTCCGAACCGCCACTGACCGGTATGAGCAGACCGTTGGCGGCTTTGGTGTTGCATCGGATCCACTGTTCGAGGACCTCGACTTTGGTGTTCATAAGTCACTCCGTGGCGAGAAATGAGAGTCGACCATGGGTCGACTGATGAAACAGCGCAGGACACCCCCCGAAACTGACTAAGCTCGGAACCGTACCGCCACAAAGTCTGGTACAGCTTCAACCCACCCTCGATGGGGTGAGAACTGAGCTAAGGACTGCATGTCGTTTTGGATTCGGTGATCAGGTTCTCGGTTAAATAAACTGGTGAGGCTCATAATCTAACAAACAGCATCATTTCGTTGCCGCGTAAAATCCAGAATCCAGCCAACATTCTGGATTAACAGTGATACATCTAAAATGCAATCTGTGTATTACATGCCAAACACTTGAGCCCTGCGGCTATAGCCCGATTCAAAGTTCGCGCGAACCTATGCGAGTCAATGTTCATGCCCGTTTTTGGAAACTAACAATATCATCAGTTTTCCCGAGTTAAAAAAAATCCAGCGATGTTATCTCGAGCTCGAAGCCAGGAATATATTCTCTATTGCAATTTGAGACCACCATTACTACATGGGAGCCAAGAAGCTGAAGGATACCGATCAAAAAGTAAGTCAGGACAGCTACACAGAGGCCGATAAAAAATGGCCGGTGTTGTTACGCTCGATAGAGCTAGCCATGGCGGCGAAAGAGTACGCGGAGGCTGAGGTCTTGACCTTGTTTTCCATGGAGCTGATGGAGGAGTACGAAGACACCGATCCTCGCCTGATCCAGACGCTTCAAACCCTTTCCAGAATTTACTACGCCACCGAGCGATACGGCTCTGGTGCACCTGTTCTAAAAAGACTCATAAAGATCTACACCCGCTTGACTGGCACTATAAGCGTCGAGACGTCGACTATTATGCAAAACATCGCGCTGCTCTATCACTATTGGGGCAAGAAAGACGAAGCAGAACGCTTT
The DNA here is from genome assembly GCA_964418155.1 of uncultured Candidatus Obscuribacterales bacterium. Taxonomy (GTDB): domain Bacteria; phylum Cyanobacteriota; class Vampirovibrionia; order Obscuribacterales; family Obscuribacteraceae; genus JADYXR01. The sequence goes on from CAYQKX010000024.1 coordinate 76,144, forward strand.
TACAAAGAAGCAATCAAAGCCAAGACTGAGCTCCTCGGCGCGAAAGATCCACAGGTGGTGAAGCTGCAAACACACTACATAAAGTTTTTGGAAGATAACGGACGCAAAGATGAGGCGCTGAGGCTCAAAGAAAAGCTGTTGCGCAAAGAAACAGACACCATGAGCCGAACAGGCAGATGGGAAACAATCACTCCAGGCTAGAATTGAGACTGTCTGCGTTCCACATTCAGCTTGCGATTTGCTGCGTTCAACGATTAGCTCAGCGCACTGTTCGTCTATACGAATCATAGCGATTAATCTCAGAAGTCAGGCGTTCAATGCGAGTGCCTGTGATGGATGTCCGGAAAGTGCAGATGGCTGTGCGCCATCGCCCCGTGACGATGCACATGTGAGTGAGGCTCTCCATGCGGGTCGTCGGGACCATGCTCGTGCTGATGATGGTCATCGTGAACATGTTCATGGTCGTGAAACATCTCCTCGTGCTCATGCCAATGTTCGTGATGTTCAGTCAGATGAAGCCACACACCCAGCATCATCAAAGCACCCGCTATTGCAAAATTGGCACTCACGGATTCATGTAAAAGGACAATCGATGCCACGGCGCCGACGAATGGTGCAGTTGAAAAATAAGCACCAGTCCTGGCTGTACCAAGATGCCGCAACCCGAATACAAATAAAACGAGACTCAGCCCGTACCCGAGAAATCCAACCACCAGTGCGCCTAACGTCGCCATCACATTCGGTATCACTCCACCAAATGCCAACCCGAGGAATAGATTGACAAATCCAGCACAAACCCCTTTGACTAGCGCAATTTTGACTGCATCTCCGTGCGCAATCTGACGAGTCAAATTATTATCGATGGCCCAACCGAGACAGGACAAGACCACGAGCACACAGCCCCAACTAAACGAGAAGCCACCGGAACCCGTGACCGACAGAACAACGCCACCGCAGGTAATGGCAAGCATCCCCGCCACGATTCGCCGATCGCAGTTTTCCTTAAAAACAAGCCAGGCAATCGTCGCAGTCAACACGCCCTCGATATTGAGCAACAATGAAGCTGTTGATGCCAACGACTGCGCCAAACCGAACAGCAGAAGTATCGGCGAAATGACACCACCACACACGACCGCAGCGATCAGATAAGGCATCTCTTGTCGGGTAAAGGGACGACTGCTCTCGCTGGCACGTAGTTTGCCTAACGAATGAATTATCCACAAACCCAGACCAGAGCCCAGGTACAGGAGCCCCGCCAGCACAAGGGGCTGAACCTGACCCACAAGCAGTTTCGCAAAAGGCGTGCTCAAGCCGAATAGCAGAGCCGAAATCAAAGCGAAGGCAATGCCTGGATTGACGATCTTAGAATGAGTACCGCTCATGAAGCCTTTCTTGAGCACCGGTGAAGACCCACTCATTTTACAGCGGCAGAGTGCTCGGTTAATCGTTTGACTAAACCTGCTTAGAAAAATTGACGGATGCGAAAAATTCCAGCCCCCTGAATCTAAAGGGAATAGAAAAACCGTTAATCTGTCTAGCCACGGCAGCAAGTCCTTCCAGACGTTCTTTCCGCCGCGTTGTCATCGAGATCCTTCACCGCTGCGGCGCGGTCGGCGCCGACCGCGCGATTCGAACTGATAATCAGCCAATACTTGTTTACATTGGCGCTGTTGATACTCATTGAGAAACGCCCCGACTAGGCGATGAAATCAAGTCAAATCAACATCCCGCGAAGATTCAACTTCAATTCTCACAATATCGAAAGACGAGCTGTAGCTGACCGAGATAGGTTTATCAAAAACCCCATGGAGACCTGGTAACGGAGATCGTCACCTCAGACTGGTCTCTCATAACCAATGCTTAACCACATTGGCATGGAACCGGCATTGAATTCGCACCCTCTGGTTGTTTAAGAGAAAACATGCTTTTTTCCAGTACTCGGTAACAGTCAAACACGGAAACAACTCACAGAAGCCTTCCTAAATCAAACTTCTCGGAAATTTCCGTGAATCGACTGATACCACGCCTGGAAGAAGCTATCGTTTGTCGCCGAGATCGAAAGCTGTCACCAACACGGCAACTCCGTCTGGGCTGTGAACGATCGTTCTGTTCGCCTCGTTTTTCCTGGAGATGCGCATCGTATCTCCGTCACCCATGCATCAATCGAACAGGAGAAATCCATCATGAGCAGCAAGCGTGACCTCGTCCTCGACGCCATCGCCAAGGCCGCCAAAGTCGGGAAGGACACCCTCAGCGACAAAACCCACCTCAAGGACGACCTCGGTCTCGACAGCCTGGACTTCGTCGAGATGACCATCGAGCTGGAAGAGAAGACCGGCGTCACCATCCCGGACGACCAGTTCGCCACGGTCACCACCATCGGCCAGCTCGTCGCCCTGGTCGACCGCTTCAGCAAGTAACTCCGCCCGCCGAATGGACAACAGCGCACGCGAGCTTGAGCCCCAGGACACAAACGCCTTGTTCCTCAGCGGCTCCGCGCATCTCGCCGGTAACAATTTCCGCAGTCGCCTCGCGGCTGAGTTGATTGAGACCGGCGCTGGATTCCAGAATCGGCGGATGAGAAACGGCTGACGAACAGCGGTCTAGGGCACGACGCTCTAGACCGCTGTTTCGCGATTGAGGAGAATCCTCCCGAACGTCCATGTCGTTATTTGAACATAGTCTTTGGGCAACAGTTTCGATAGTGGCTATATAAGCCCACTTAGCAGATCCCATCCTACACAAAAAGTTTTCTTACCAACTTTCCGATATGCAATAGTAGATTCGTGCCAAGACCGAAGACGGTCAATGATGGACGTGGTGAGCCCGGCCAGGCGCGTCCGCAGCGCGCTCTGGCCCAGAGTCCGAAGCGAACCGAACACGGATGACGCGGATGGTTCGCATCATCCGTTCTCCGCTCCGCACGTCGTTCTCGTCATGTCCTCGCCACTTTCTCGACGCTGCTCATCAACCCTCCAGGAGTATTTCACATCAGCATTTCGACACACCCGTTCCGAATCGAGACAGATGGCCGTTCAGGCGGCCATCTGTCATCACCGCCCGTGGTGCACTAGCACGCACACGACGGACTACTTCCAGACCTCAGAATGCTCCGCCGCAAGCTTTACAGCGGTGGGTCGGCACCTTGCCTTCCGGAAGCACGCACCCGCCCAGCTCGATCTCACCTCGCGCCACCGCCTCGGCGTCTCCCGGAGCCGGTCCTCCGTAGATGATCGGCACCACAAAGGTGCCCGGTCCACAGGTCGGACAGGTCGCCTGGCCCTCGACATTCTGACCGTGGGTACCGCTGTGTTCGGCTCCATTGTTCACCGGGTCCAGCCCGCCGACGTTCTTCCGCATGCCGCTCAGCCCGCCCGACAGCAAGAACGACGTATCGCGTTGCGCGCCCCCCTCCGCTTGGTCCTGCTGAACCCGCAGCGTGTCACCGAGCCTTCCCATGCAGCCTACCCCACCCGACAGCAAGAACGAACCATCGAGCGGCGCGACTCCCTTCGTGACTTGATCGTGCCCCCCGCTGACTCGGGTCGTGCCGCTCGCCTCACGCACCTCGACTCCGTTCTTCCCCTGATCGTCCACCCCTCCAGCTCGGGTCGTGTCGCTCGCCTCACGAACCTCGACTCCGCTCTTTCCCGCGACGGACTCGTTGCGACCACCGAGGGAACGAAGATGGGAGATTAGAGACAGCGACACGGGGAACTTGACCCCCGCGTCGAGCAACGCGCACACGAGGTTCGCTTCGCCAGGTGTAACTTCACGAGCCAGCACGTCTCGAGCCCGAGCGTAGTCCTTCCCAGCGTCGCTTGTAGGATCCAGCGAGTCCGTCTTATCGAGATTGACCTGCCGCGCCAGGTCGAATAGCGCCAACGCGATCCTGGCGTCACCATCAGTCGACTCAGAGCCCACCTTCTCCAGCATCGTAGCCTCGTCGCGAAGCACGTCATTCAGTTGTGCCGCCTCGTGTCTCCGGACGAAGCGCCGTACCGCTTCCACGATCTCGGCTTCCACGGCCATCCTCGCCGCGACCGCGGCCTCACTCTCGTACGGCGGCCACTGGAAGTGGACCTTCTCATCCGACCGGAGCAGAACGACACTGCCCTGCGAGGAGGATGGAGCGGGAGCGCGCTGGCCGAGCGCGGCCGCCTGGGCCATTCCGACCAGGGTGAAGCAGAGCATCGCCACGACTGCAATCTGCGAAGTCTCGTACGCGAGGACTTTGCAGATAAGGGCCCCAGTCACACCGGCGCCGAGCGCCGTAAGCAGGATCTTCATCACTTGTCCTTTGGTTGGTGTTCGACGATCTTCGACACCGGCAGCCCAGAGTTCGAGCTGCTGACGATGAGGTAAGACTCGCCTGTGGATGTCCGCGTGATACGCGGACATAGTCCCTAACGTCCCGGAAGCTGAAACAACTTCATCTCACTCGGACTCGACTACTTCGTGGACGGTCGATTTCCTGTACCCGCGCCTGTTCTTCCGGGGCAGCAGACTGCCGGAGGCGGGGAAGCCGGCATGGACACCTCCGCATTCAAGCACGGTTCGAATACGTAGTCGCACACTACAACTACGACGCATGCTGCGGTCAGGCTAAACTCGTTTGTGTCAGCGACACCTCCCGGTGAGAAGTCCGGCACCGCGATCGCGGAGCCATTTTGTTTTGTCGGAGCTGAATAATCAGTCGCTCTGAGCGGTTCTGTAGAAATGTCTCCTCTGGAGTTCAATGATTTGGTGAGTAAAACCTACAAGAATGAGCTGCAATTCACAATGACTCATCGAAAGACGCAACCACGGAAAGCCCTGTAAATACTCAATTTCGACTCCGGAAAAGGAAGAAGTCCTGAACTTTTCTCTGCGCGCAGGTATCGATCCGGTTCTCAAAAAATCGCAAGTGCTCCCTATGCGAGAGTCTGAAAATGTCTCCCAGGTTTCGCGGAATCAGAAAAATATCAAAACCGATTGGGGCTGGAAAACCACAGATGCTGCTAGCTTCGCTAAATGCCAATGAAATTGTAGAATATCTACAGTTTGACAACCACCCTGCCAAGAAGCGCGAGCCTAAATCATTCTGCTCGTCTCGTTTTCGCTTCACGCCTCCACTCGACAACCATAAGTACGATGAGTATCCCATTCTCTATATGAATCTATTTCAAACTTCATTCAGGCTACTGGTATTGAGTCTATATCTCCGGAATTTGTATTTGTTATATCGCTTGTTTTGTTCAGAAACCGTAGTCGGAAAGCTTCAACTACACGTCTTTTTTTCAAAAACGGAAAGAAATCAGCGACGCACCGAGGTGTGACAGAGTAAGTCACTACCCGTGGTGCCCGATCCTGAGCTCATCCGGCAGCGGCTACTGCTGACAAAACCACTTGTTCCCAACACTGTTCCAACGAGAATTGGAGGTATCTCATGGCGCGTCACACCGTCATCCCGCCGGACCATCCCCGATATCCGGCTATCAAACGAGCGATGATTATCGCCTGGAGCAAGACAATCATCGGCTATGCCATGATGCTTGGTCTGGTGCTTCTTGCCCTCTGGGGCTTCGGTTTCACCTACAAGATTCAACTCGGCGTCGGGTTGCTCTGGTGGTTGCTGCCCTTCGTGATGTGGTGGTTCAGCGCGAAAGTGGCGTTGATCATGACGAAGTCCGTGCCCGCTGACCCGACCAACCCTGAGCACAAGCGGCTGCTCGACATCGTCGACCGCGTTTACGCCAAGAGCGGTTTGAAGTTCAAACCGCCGGTGTACATCTCCGACAATCCGCTACCCAACGCCTTCGCGACCGGTCCGATCCACCGCAAAGCGGTGGTCGCTGCCACGAAAGGGTTGTTCCTCTGCGGAATGACGGACGATGAGATCGAAGCAGTATTTGCCCACGAACTCGGTCACGTTAAGAACTACGATGTCGCTATCAACACGTTCGTCGCGGTGTTGTCGATGATCTTCTTCTCGATCGTGGACAGCGGCGTGCGCATCGTGCTCGGCGGTCTCAAATGGTTCAAGAAGACACTCGGCATGAACCCCGAGAAGAAGGGCTTCTTCACCGGCATTCTCGAGTGGGTAATCATGTACGTGATTTTCCAGATCACGGGACAAGTCACCAAGCTCGTGCAAGCCTTCGTCGTGCGCAGCCGCGAGTCCGGTGCTGACGCCTCCGGCGCTCAGATGACCGGCGAACCGTGCGACCTCGCGACGGCGCTCATGAAGCTGGTCTCCTACGTCGAGAAGAATCGCCCCAAGGGTCGAGATCTCGAGATGTACCGTGCCATGCGGCCCATGATGACGATCGACCCGATCTTCGACGCTGTCCAGGCTGACCCGAAGCCGGGCAATCTGTGGCAGTGGTTGGTGAGCGTATGGAAGTACCTGCAACTCACTCACCCGCCCGTGCCGGAGCGCGTAGCGATGCTCGAGTACATGGCTGGTAAGTCCTGCCCGCGTCCTGACTGAGCGTTTTCATGCAAAAAGCGTGTAAACACGCGTGTAATAACAATCCGGCGGCGTGGCACTAACGCTAAACCGCCGGCGGCAACGGAGAAAACGCATATGAATCGTTTTCAAATCACGACCGGCTCTCTCGCAATCGTGCTGATCGCGGGCTCGGTTTTGTTTCTCTCCGGCTGCAAGCGGCACGAGGAGCATACCCCGCCGCCGCCGCCACCCCAGGCGACGCCCGCACAGCCGAAGTATACCGTCAAGGTCGTACCGCGTCCGGACACGACTGACGAGCTCCAGCGAGTCTACTCGTACCTGCCTGATGGTACGCTCGCCAAGCTCGAGATCCAGTACCGCCGCAACGGGCGGACGGTAGTGGAACTCTACCGCAAAGACGGATCGGTTACGGAGGTACAGGAGATGCATCCTTTCACCACCAGCATCAAGTCGTCCACACGCTTCGACCAGGATGGGAAGACCAAGATTGAAGAGACCACATTCCGCCTTCAGGGCGGTCTCGACGCGGTAACCGAGTTCCACGCCGATGGTTCTGCCACAACCAAGCGTTACCGCTCGGATGGCAAGCGCCTTCTGGCGGAGACGAACAAAGAGATCTCCGGCAAAAAGACATCGACCTTCTACCACCAGGACGGCAAGACGCTCTGGGCAAAAACGGTGGAGGAAACCAACGGAGATTCTCGTGTCGAAACCTTCCGACAGGATGGTACGCGAGATCAAGATCGCGAGGTCTCCTACGATCGCATGGTCATCACCATCCACGGAGCTGATGGCAAAACGACCTACAGGCAGACGTGGAGCGGATATCGCTACAGTTATTACCGCAACTACTCGCTCGATAAGGTCGAAGAGTACGAAGCCGATGGCGTCACGGTCAAGCGCACGTTGGAGTTCGAGCGCTACGGCAATCGCAACCTCAGCAAAGCGACCGACATGAAGAACGGCAAACCCGCGAAAATCCGCTATTTCCGTTACTACGACGGCACTTTGGAGCGCGAGGAGATCATCCAGCCCGATGGTACTTCCAAGGTCGAGAATCACGAAGCCTCGGAAGGACTGACGGAGAAAGTCGACCCCAGCATCAAGCTGGAGCCGAAATTCGACGACCCGCTCGTCGACAGCCCCTCGCATCTCAACTGAGATTTGAATTCGACGCTCGCCATTGGCGGCCAGCGTCCGATAGGACCATTCCATCCCAATATTGAGGGCGAGGACAGTGAGCGGGCACCGCAAATGGTGCCCGCTCACCCCTCGCCGCGCGCTCCGTCGCGCATTTATAAAAAATGGAGTGCCTATGCCAGGCAAAAACAACCAGAAGCTCTTTGCGATCTTCGCAGCGATCCTCGTCACCTGCCTTCTTCTGCTGACCATCTTCGCTCCCAAGATCTTTCCCGGTTTGGACCTGCTCGGAAGCTACGTGCTGGTTGGTGATACACCATCCGTGGTGCAGCATTCCGAATTGCAAAACCACGCCGATCCCAACCAGAAGCTCAAGATCCTGGTCGGATTGAAGTTGCGCGACGAAGCAGGGCTGGACAAGCTCCTCCAGGAGCTGGCCGACCCGACCTCGCCAAACTACCGCAAATACCTCAACCCCCAGGATTTCGCCGGACGATTCTCGCCGGCGCAGGCGGACGTCGACAAGGTCGTGTCATTCCTGCAACAGCACAAGCTCAAGGTTCTCAGCATCAGCCCCAATCGGACGCTGGTCGAAGTCGAGGGCACGGTTGCCGAACTGGAGAAAACGTTCAACGTCACAATCAACACATACTCGGTGAAGTTGTCTAACGGCGGCTCTCGCTCGTATCTCTCCAACGATCGGGATCCGACCATTCCGGCTCGGCTATCTTCGATCGTCGAGTCGGTGCTCGGTCTCGACACCTACGCGCAGATGGAGAGCCGGCTGCGACCAAGCATGGAGCCGCATGCGACCAGCCAGACACCAACCGGGTTTTCACCGCAGGAAATCTCGACCGTCTACCAATACCCCAACTCTCTCAACAAGAACCTCAAGGGTACGAAGCTCAACGGCTCGGGCAAGACGATTGCGATCGCCACCGCCTATGGTTACGACCAGAAGGACATCGATGCCTACTGGAAGCAGTACAACATTACTCACACCGGCAAGTTGACCGACGTATGGGTAGGCGGCACCACCGCGAAGCCCAATGGCGAAACCACGCTCGACCTCCAGACCGCAAGTTCACTAGCGCCCGGCGCTGACATCATCATGTACATGGGGGTGGACTCGCGATTCGTCACCTTCACCGAAGTGTTCAACCAGGTGGTGACCGACAACAAGGCTGATGTGATGACGATAAGCTGGGGACTCTGCGAAGAGCACACCGGCAAGCGCCAGATCAACACCGAGCATAACATCTTCAAGCAGGCAGCCGCACAGGGCATCGCCGTCTTCGCCGCATCCGGCGATGACGGAGCCTACGACTGCAAACACGAAGAGGAAATCGACAAAGACGGCAAAAAGAAGGTGGTGGTCAAACTCTCGGTCGATTACCCATCGTCCGACACGTGTGTCACCGCCATTGGTGGCACTTCCCTGACCACCAGCAAGAACAGCCGGCAGTCTGAATCGGCCTGGTATGGCTCGGGTGGTGGCCTTTCGCAACAGTTTTCCCGTCCAAGCTGGCAGACCGGTCCGGGCATCCCGTCCGGCGACATGCGCTGCACCGCGGACGTGGCGCTCAACGCATCGCCTTCAACCGGCTACGCCTTCTACTTCGAAGGCAAATGGGTGACCTGGGGCGGCACGAGCGTAGCAGCTCCAGCCTGGGCCGCACTCTGGACTCTGATCGACGAAGGCGCAGGAGCCCGCATCGGCATGCCTGTCGAAACGCTGTATCGGCTGGGAGCTTCCAACGATTACGGCAAAACCTTCTATGACATCACCACCGGTGATAACGGTGACTTCCGGGGACCAGGCTACAACTCTGGGAAAAACTGGGATCACCCGACCGGATTGGGTGTTCCGAAGGGCGAGGCTCTGAAGGATTGGATCATCAAAGACCGCAAACCGAAGGATGACACCGCTGACGATCACGGCAAGAAGAAGTAATCTCGAACTACTTCGCAATGGCGACGTCAGGTCGTTTTCCAGGACAAGTTGCAATCGTCGCCCCCCGAGACGCTCCCGAATCGCCGTCGCACATCGCCATGGCTTTGCGCGACGCGATATAAATCGGATTGCTCCGGGTCACCGGTCGCACCAGGTCGGTTACTCCAGCAAGGAGAAATTGTTTTAGAGGAGAGTGAAACTCTTTACAGTTTTCACCCCTTCAAAACTAACGGTTTGAATGCGAGCACTGTTCGCCAGAATTGATGTAGACCGGGAGCCTATATTGTTATGATTAGGCTTGAGCGATTTACATGCAATAAATCATTGCTCGGTAGCGCTTCAGGGTGAACGTTTCACTCTGGCAGAATCCAGAGTCCTGTACCGACGGGACTCTCTGGAAATCAAGAAGTGATGGCGGAAGGTCTCAATAACGAGTCCCATGCCAGCTAAAGGAAAAGAACAATGCAACTCAGCTCATCGACCGAGAGCCAGCTCTCCAGCTTGTTCGGCGTCACCGCCGACCAGCTTGATCGCGTCATCGGCGCCGCCGTCAACGGACGGCAGAACCAGGGCGCATTCTGCGATGTTTATCTCCAGGGAGGCACCGACCAGGGTCTGGTCTGGGACCAGGGCATCCTGAAGCGGACTTCGTGCTCCGTGGTCAAGGGCGGCGGCGTGCGCGTGGTGCTCGGCGACAAGACCGGTTACGCGTACACGGACCACCCCAACTTCACCAACTTGCGGACGGCGGCTAAGACGGCTCGCACCATCGCCGACCACACGCGGGAGGTCCCCGCACAGGCCATCGTCGAGATGACCGGATCGGGCAAGCCGCACAACCTCTACGCCATCCAGGCGACCCCGGTTGACGTCGAACTGTCCGAGAAGATCGCGCTGCTGCGCAGCATCGACGAAGCGGCTCGGGCACACGACCCGCGCATTGCCAATGTGACGATCAGCCTCGGCGTCGAGGACTACACCATCGTCATCGCCAACTCTTTCGGCGACGTGATCGTCGACAAGCGACCGCTCATCCGACTCTCGGTGAGCTGCCTCGCCATCGACGGCGAGCGCAAGGAGCAGGGCAGCTCCGGCGGTGGCGGCCGCTACGAGTTCGACTTCTTCTCCGACCACGAGCGCTGGCGCACACACGCTATCGAGGCGGCCAAAGAAGCAATCGCCATGCTCGGCGCCGTCCCGGCTCCGGCGGGCGAGATGACGGTCGTACTCGGTCCGGGCTGGCCTGGCGTCCTCATTCACGAAGCCGTCGGTCACGGGCTGGAAGGCGACTTCAACCGCAAGGGCACCTCGGCGTTCAGCAGCTTGCTGGGCGAGAAGGTGGCATCGCCGCTCTGCACGATCGTAGACGAAGGGGTTCTGCCGGGTCGCCGGGGCTCGCTCAATGTCGATGACGAAGGCACGCCCACCCAGCGGACGGTTCTCATCGAGAAGGGCATCCTGAAAGGCTTCCTGCAGGACCGCCTCAACGCCAACCTGATGCACACCGCCTTGACCGGCAACTGCCGGCGCGAGAGCTACCAGCACGCGCCCATGCCCCGCATGACCAACACGTACTTGGCCGGCGGCGAGCAGAGCCCGGAGGAGATCATCAAGTCGGTGAAGCACGGCATCTACGCCACCACTTTCGGTGGCGGTCAGGTCGACATCACCAACGGCAACTTCACGTTCAGCGCGCGCGGCGCCTTCCTAATCGAAAACGGCCAGCTCACCCGAGCCGTCAAGGGAGCGACTCTGATCGGCAACGGTCCTAAGGCGCTTCACAGGGTGACGATGGTCGGCAACGACATGTCCCTCGACGAGGGCATCGGCACCTGCGGCAAGAACAATCAGGGCGTTCCTGTCGGCGTTGGCATGCCGACCGTCCGTATCGAGGATGTCACCGTCGGTGGCACCGGAAACTAAGGAGACCCACATGAATACCCAAAAGCTCGAAAGCTTGGCCACGTTCGTCGTGTCGGAAGCAAAGCGCCTCGGCGCCACAGACTGCGATGTGTCGATCAGCCAGTACGACTCCGTCGAATGCGGAGTCCGCCTCGGCGAAGTCGAAGAGTTCAAGACCGCCAAGGGTGGTCGCGGTCTCAAGTTCCGCGCACTCGTCGGCAAGAAGTCTGCCGTGACCAACACGTCCGACTTCCGGCGGGACGCGATCCGCAAGGTGGTGCGCTCCACGATCGCCATGGCGAAGGAGACGGAAGCCGACGAATTCGCCGGTATGCCGGAAGCCCACCAGTTCGCCAAGTCGATCCCCGCGCTCGCACTGTTCGATGACACCCTGAGTAAGCTCGACGCTGCCCGAAAGCTCGACATGGCGATGAAGTGCGAAGCAGCGGCCCGGACCGCGGATCCCCGCGTCACCAACTCGGAAGGCGCCAGCTTCTCCGATCACTGCGGCGCGGTCGTTCTCGCCAACTCCCGCGGGTTCATGGGCGCCTACAGCGGCAGCAACTGCTCGATTGGCGCTTCTATCATCGCATCGGAAGACGGCAAGATGCAGGTCGGCAGCTGGTATCACTCCAGCAGAACGCTCGCCGGTCTCGACTCCGCCGACTCCGTAGGCAAGGAAGCGGCTCGTCGCGCGCTGCGCCACCTCGGCGCACGCAAGGTTAAGTCGCAAGAGGTGCCGGTGGTCTTCGACCATCTAATGTCCGCGCGTCTGCTCGGTCAGTTCATCGGTGCCGCTCACGGCTCTCACGTTTACCGGAAGAGCTCGTTCCTCGCCGGCAAGGTTGGCGAAGTCGTGGCGGTCAAGGATCTGGTCATCGTAGACGACGGCTTGATTCCGGGTGCGCTCGGCTCTCATCCGTTCGACGGCGAAGGGCTGCCCACCACCAAGCGGGTGCTCGTCCAGGACGGCAAGCTCCAGTCTTACCTCGTGGACAGCTACTCGGGACGCAAGCTCGGTCTCGAGCCCAACGGCGGGTCGACTGCGAATCTCTTCATCAAGGCGGGTACCCTCTCGCCCGAGGAGATCATCAAGTCGGTCAAGTCCGGTCTCTACCTGACGAGCGTCTCCGGTCCCGGCTTCAACGCCGTGTCGGGTGACTACTCGATGGGTGCCTCCGGCATCTGGATCGAAAACGGCGAACTGGCCTACCCGGTCGAGGAAATCACCGTCGCCGGCAACGTGCTCGAGATGTTCCAGTCGATCGAAGCGATCGGCAACGACCTCGCCTTCCGCTCCCGCACGTGCGCTCCGACCCTCAAGATCGGCAAGATGATGGTGGCCGGTTCGTAACGGAAGATTTGTGCCGACTAGGATGCGCCAGTGCGCTTACTCGCGCATCCGGAGCGGTTGATGAGTGGTCCAGACCCTGCTCTGGGCCACTTTTTAGCTACAACCACATCATTTAACGTTCTCGCCACCTGGAGAAGCTCATCAAAAGCGACTCTCGGCGGGTCAGACTTGAATGACGGCACTAACTCAGTTGATATTGCCTGGTAGCGTAAGCGCGCAAGAGGCAGCCTCTGGGCATTTTCGCACTAGCAGTCGATTGCAACAAAGCAGCGCGTTTGACTGCTTGTCGAAACATCACCTAGGCTGATGGCATCTATTTTTCTCAATGCCGGAAAAAATCAAAACAATCAAAATCCAACGTTGGCGCGGCGACTAATCGAATTCTTGTCATTAACAGTGACCAGATCCTCGACGCGCACGCAACTCAGGGGCTTGAAAGTTAGATTCTATCCGGTGTTGGTGCACCACCAACGCAACGAAGGAGATCCCATGCCACTGGACGACCGGTACTTCGAAGAAGCCGCCGCTGGTCTGACCATCGGTCGGTCGGCGCAATTCGCCATGTTCCCGCCCGAGTGTCCCCAAGACGCCATGCTCATGGCGATGGGCTACGACCCTCAGACCATCGCGACGGTGGACATGTCCACGCCCGAGGGCTTCGGCATCGCGGCGATGAACAACGGCTCGCTGGCCAACGCCTTCCTCTCCCGCATGTCCGGCCACCACCGCCGCGACGAGGGCTAAGGAGTTGGACGCGTCCTAACGGTGACGAGCACCGGCGACTCGCGCAGTTAGGGCAGTAGCACCGGGGTTGAGACCAAGTCTTAATCCCGCAGAGAGACGTCGCCCCAGTGATGGGCTCGACGTTTCTTTGCAAAAATTTTTTCTACTCTATTTTATCGTAGCTTGAGTCGTCGAGACGAGAACGAATCCGGCTTGTGAAGCCAGATTCGTTCTCGTCATTCTGGTAGTGCAACTTTCCCATCTGCTCGAACCGCTCCCAATCGAGTCGGGTCTCATGTTTGTTTAGAGAACGAGTCGTCACAGACAACCACAGAGTCACCAAGGGCCCCGCTTGAACACCACTTTGAATTGCTCCGGCCACTTTGTGACCGTATTGCTCGACCGTCGAAAGTTTCCAATTACCTCCGGAAGAGTCAGTATCCGAGCGACTTCCGGCAAGTACATCCAAATTCTCAATATATTTCGCGGTGCAATTACCCTGTAAGAAAAAGGCTGAATTCTGTATTTCAGCCAGTCACGCAGTACCCCGTCTAGTGGGGGAGACAATTCGATGAGCTTCCTTCCAGCCTCTTGTAGAGCAGCTTCGGTGTCAAAGCCCGGTTCTGGCTCGTAGTCGACGAAGTGCGTACCAGGCGGGAGAGACTCGTCGTAGGCGAACAATTCCTTAATCGCGAATTGCTCCGAGGTCAAAAGCTCGAACGGGACTGTCCTCATGCATTCCTCCAGTTAATGTTGGGCGGACACGAATTATTACCAGGGCAAACTGACGAGACGGAGATAACGAAGGCGCCTTCTGCCTTCTCGATCGGTTCATTGTTGTTCTTGAACTAAATGTGCCTTTTCGAATCTCCGCCTCAGGGGAAAACCAAACTATCAACCAACCATAGGCTTTTCCAATCCATAACAATCAACACCGAAAATGCCAAAAAACACGTTCAACTTAAATTTTTTGCAAATTTGCTATAGCCGACGTGATACCGCAAATGGTGTTTATCACATGTACGGCACTCTATTTTGCTCCTGACTAACAGTCCTGGTTACTTGTTTCTTGTTCGATGGCGATACCCATCGACTGCCGCATACCGACGACGCCTCGCATTTTATTCCAGACGGATTTCAATAATGCTCCGAACCAGAAACCACTCTGAACTCTGTCGATTGCTTTTAGCAGCAGCCAGCTTCACCAATGTCACAGAAAAAACGAAAAACACAACACGTGCATTCAAACCGGTATAAAGTACGGACTTGTTCGCTACTCGTGATGGGGGGTTTATGAAAAAGGCAACGCAAGCAGTTTGGGCGGGCGAAGAGAGCTATCTGATGAATAGCGTCACTCAGGTTCCGGTGGTGCACAGCGTATCTTTCGGGTATCACGACATCGACGAGTGGAAGGATGTCGCTCTTGGCAATAAACCAGGTCATATCTATGGGCGCAATACAAATCCTACCGTCGAAGTTTTCGAACAAAAGATAAGGCAGCTCGAAGGAGCAGAGGCAGCCACCAGCTTCTCGACGGGAATGGCAGCAATCAGTAACTCGCTTTTTACGCTTCTTCGACCAGGCGATCGCTGTGTCAGCGTTCATGATACCTACGGTGGTACCAACAAAATATTTATCGAGTTTTTCCCGCAGTTCGGAATCGATGTCACCTTATGTGATACCACTGACTTTGCCAAAATCGAATCGGAGCTAGAGAAAGGCTGCAAGCTCTTTTACATGGAGAGCCCCACCAACCCTACCTGCAAGATCATGGATATCGAGCGGCTGGCAAGGAAGGCTCATTCAGTTGGAGCGATTGTCATTGTCGACAACACCTTTGCCACCCCAATCAACCAGAATCCTCTGGAACTGGGCGCCGACCTGGTCATCCATAGCGCGACCAAATACCTCGGAGGTCACGCCGATGCACTCGGCGGCGCTGTCTGCGGGCGAAAGGATCTGGTCGAACGAATCTACCATTTTCGCGAGATCAACGGAGCGACGCTGCATCCGGAAGCCGCATATTTGCTTTTGCGCGGCATGAAGACTCTGCATCTGCGCGTAGAGAGACAGAATGCCAACGCAATGGCCATCGCCAATTTCCTGAAGAATCATAAGTTCGTTGCCAACGTGTTTTATCCCGGCTTGCCGGATCACACACATCATGACGTCGCCAGTCGGCAGATGAGAGGATATGGCGGCATGCTCAGCTTTCAGCTTGCCTCCTCAGACTTCGATGCCGTGCGACGATTCTTGCCTAAGCTGAAATACGTGCACCGCGCTGCCAACCTTGGTGCCGTCGAGACCATCGTGGCACCGCCGGCAACCGGCTCTCACGTGGAACTAACTGTTGAGGAGCGAGCCGCAGCCGGCATTCCCGAAACCCTTGTCCGTTACTCGGCCGGAATTGAAGACATCGAAGATCTAATCGCCGACCTCAAGCACGCCCTTGCCGAGACGGAGGCGGAGCTTTCAATCCATCGCTGAGTTTGTTCAATCGGAAGGTAAGAAACGCCTTCTGAAGCCCGATCAGCATCCAACATTTCTCGCGAGTATTGCCTTACTCGCAGATGTTCCGTGTCTTCACCTAGCGATTTACTGGGCAGATTCTGAGGTCCTCCACTAACTATCAGCTCTCGCGAACTCGTGGGCAGCTGCTACTAGCCTATTTCGTAGCAGTTACTGTTGGTAAAAGTCGGCATAAACGCTGCGATATAGCGTTATTCCGACTTCCCGACTCAGCGGCGCTTCCGCTGGTCACGTCCTTTTGTTAGAACACATTCGTGTCACCGCCTCATACCCGGCGACACCAGCTCAGGTTCACGTATTCTCGCAGTGTACTCAGCGAGAGTGGTAGGCAAATCGCTAATGCTGTGAACACGCTCGACGGGAAACAGAACAGCCCTGTAACCGTCGAGCCGAAAGAGAAGAGGAGGACAGCCGGGAAGACCTCGTACAGGACGATCCACGTCGACATACGCTCCACGAGGCCTGCCTGCCGCATTTGCCTGCGGCGAATCGGGGCTCCGAGACCGTCAGCGACGTAGAGCCACACGCCCAGCAAAAGTGCCAGGACGGCACCCGCGAAAGGGCTGACCACGATGTCTTTGGTAAAGAGGATGACCGGTAAGGCGCACAGTCCGCCCCAGACCAGTGTAATGCCGACTCGAGTGCTGTACGGACCCGGATCATCCGACCGCGGATTGGGATGGCCCTCATCGTTGTGCTGGTTGGGAGTACACATGGATTCGACCTCCGTTCGGGTGTTGAATTATGATTGAACAACCTCCGCGCACAGGCGCGGTGCCCTTCTGGGTCTTTTGCAGCTTCCGTACCGAGATCACAAACCTCGACCATCGGTGCCGGGCTAAGCCTTGCACAGCCTTTTCAGTCACACTCCTCGAATACACGTTTCGATGGAAAGAGCCGAACGTCCGTTCCCAGACGTTCGGTCCTCACCAACAAACGGCATCTAACGCGTAAGACACCTTTGGATTGAATCGCATCATTCGAGACATCTATTATGAAGACTAAAGCTAGTTGCCACCGCCGCAACCGCCCGCCTTCAATCCTTCTTCGGCTCGCTATCGCCAGCGGCACCAGCCTTGTTGTCGCCACCCGGCGGCACCTCGAAACGATCGAACGGCTCGGCTACAGGCCTCGTACCGAAGATCCCGTCGAACCCGTGCCAGCCGCGCGGCGGGAATCGGTCCAACACCGCTTCCGACAGCGACGGGACCTCGCCGGACTGGAAGGGGTTTGCCTGTCCCGGACCGCCTTCGTCCCCCGGCTCCATAGCGCCCTGACCGGGCGGGATTACGATACGACGAAGCATCGCCTCAGTCAGCGGGGAGACACCCTCGTCGCGAGTCGGCGAATTGCCGAGGAGGTCGTCCGCGAAGTCGCTCGTCGCCACGCCGGGACCGCTGAACACCCCGCTCTCCGGGAACAACGGCCGCCGTCCCGGGCAATGGCACTTCCCTGAGTCGGAGCCGACGCACGAGGGTCCGCCGACGGACGGCACGTTTGCTCCGGCCGCGGTTGCGACATTAGTACCCGCCGCAGCCGACGCACCGTCGGGCAACTCGTCGAGCGGAGGCAGCTTGACGTCCGCGATGGTAAGCCGCGATTCCCGCGGCACGGCTTGCGATTCGACTTCGTTGAATGCCGCCGGAACGCTCAGTCGATCGCGGGGAACGATCTCTACCGGCACTGGCAAGCCAGTAGAGCCGCTCGTCTTGAGCTCGAGCAGCAGCGCCGAGTTGCCCGGCTCAGTGGCCTCGCGAATCAGGTCGAGCGCCGGACGAGAATCGAGATCGCGGAGCAGCGCCTCGAGCCCAGCAGGTGTCGCCGCCGTGTTCTTGTCGTTTTGGCCATTCATGATCGGTACTCCAAGTTCGGTGTTGGTTTCTCTCGTCGACATCTGCGCGCAGATAGCGCAGGCCACTAGGGTCTTTAACATCTGGAGAACGATGGTCGCAAGCCTTCTTCATCGTTCTGTTCACACAACCAGGTTGGCCCCGAGTTTGAATTCCATCGGTAGCGCAGCAACGATACTCGCGTCACATCGACTCTTCGCAACTGCCGCCAGTTGACGCCAGTTCAAAGTCAGCATGGTAGAAACCATACAAGTGACTCTAAATGTGGTGCCAATTACTGGTAATTAGATGCTTTGTCCGGCGGCAAAAACGAGATGCGATGATTGCCAGACTATCGGAATTCAGCCAACGCAACAATGCTCGGAGGCGTAAGACAACATCACCCACATCAGGACCGTACATCGAATTTTCCCAACTACTCTAAGACGTGTAGCTGAAGCAACTTCATCGCAGTAAATTAGATCCACTTACCACGTTTGCACTTTTGATATTGCCGATAATCGCACCATATCTGGTGCTTCGCTGACAGCATCCTGCCCCCGGAGAGCGCACGGCAAGCCCTCGATTCGAAAGTGCCTGAATGAAATCGCACACGGGGTACGAAGAACCGACCGCGCATCCCATCACATGATAGTTTTGACCGAACGGTTGCCAAGCAGCCGAGCCCCGCATCAATAGCTGAAATCAGAAGTTCAATATCGAACCTTCATAGTGCGAGATACGTGCCAAAGCGCATAAACAACCGCCATATACAAAATGGGGACAAGCCGAAAAAACGACATTCCCCACCAAAACCACAGCCTGGAGCAGCATTCCAAGAGAACTGAATCGGAATTTTTTGGACCTTGCCTCGTTTATGAGAAACAGTTAGGGTGCCGTTATACCCACCGGTCCTTCAATACGGAAGACTCCAACCCAAACCAACCAATCTTTCCTCCTTATTCGAAACACAGCCTGGAGAATGCCTCTCCAGATGTGACACCGGTGCAATTACAATCCCTTTCCTGAGCCGCATCATATGCTCAGCTAACAGGCGCGCGGGGCGCCTTGAGGCTTTGCATAGAGCGGTGATAAACGGTTGCATCAAATACTCCCTATAAGGCGCCTGACCAGCGCGCGAAGTGGGGGAAATAAGATGCGCCGACCAAAACGCATGAGCATGGAATCATTGCTTGCGCGGATCCAGGGCATTGAGGAGCATCAATGCGGCTGGAGTCCGTTCCCCTCCAGGAAAGCAATATTCGCCACTCATCGCCTGACGACGGGATACGCTCTCACAGAGCCGATGCCCGACGGTTGGCGTTGCTGCGAATACCCTGGGGTATTGTTCAACGACGAGACCGGGCTGCCTAAAAACAGTCCTGAGGACTATATGGTCATCTCGTTGGACAATGCGCAAGACCCGATTCTCGCGCTCATCCTTGAGGATGCCCTCGATCGCTTCAGGTCATTCAATAGGGAAAAACCGCGTGAACTGGCAGCAGCGTTGACACATTACGTCGACCGGTTGCTAATCCCGGATCAAGTTGACGAAAGGCTATACAGCGCAAGCTGGCGGCGTTTCTTCATAGAGAATCTGGGTCGCGTGGTGCCGATCGGAAAGATAGCGCGCCGCCGCAACGGCGTCTGCCTCCCGGTCGCTGCCCTATTGAAGTACCTCGGCGATCGCCTGGGAATCAATCTGGTATTGCAGTTTGGCGTCGTCTGTGAAGACTTTGCCGAGCCGCATAGCTGGACATATCTCGAGGCTGACCGCGTGGAGTGGATCTTCGACGCAGCCAGACAGGTCATTGATGTACCCACACCTGAGATCTACGAAAAAGGTCCTTAGGTGACCCGATCGGCAAAACGTCCGGGGAGCCTATCCCCGGCGCGTCTTGCCGCCGGTTCAATTCCCATCTCTTTCCTGAGCCGCATCATTATGCTCTCGAAGCAAGGCGTGCGTGGCGCCTTGCGGCTTTGCATAGAGCGGTGATAAACGGTCGCATCAAATACTCCCTATAAGGCGCCTGACCAGCGCGCGAAGTGGGGGAAATAAGATGCGCCGACCAAAACCCATGAGCACGCTTGAATCGCTGCTTGCGCGGATCATCGACATTAACGAAGATCAATGCCGATGGAGTCCGTTCCCTTCCAGCAACGCCATGTTCGCTTCGTTGAAGCTGACAACCAGGTACGTTCTAGACGAACCAATGCCTGATGGTTGGCGTTGCTGCGAAGTTGCCGGGGTGATGTTCAACGGTAATACCGGATTGCCTCACTTCAATCCGGACCACCATATGACCCTCACCTTGGACAAGGCGCAGGATCCGGTTCTTGCTGTCATTCTCGAGGATGCCCTACAACGGCTTGAGAAATTCAAAGGGAACCCACGATTAATGGCAACAAAGTTGACGCATTACGTCGACATGTTGCTGCTACCCGATAGCATCGACGATCACTACGGCGACAGCTGGGATCGCTTTGTCGATGAGAATCGAGGTCGTGTGGTGCCGATCGGAAAGATAATAAAACGCCGCAATGGCGTCTGTCTTCCGCTGGCAGCCCTAATGAAGTATCTCGGCGACCGTCTCGGGATTAACTTGTTTATGCAATGCGGCGTTGTCTTTACAGACCGCGACCATCCGCACTGCTGGACATTCCTCAAAGATGGCGGCGAAGAACTGATTTACGACGCTGCACAAATGGTCATTGACGTACCCACTCCGAGTCACTATGGGAAATACCAACTCTAGTCGGAGAGGATCGTCCGGGGACCGCTTCCCCGGCTCGTTTCCTTAACTTTTTATTTACTATCGCGAGTAATACTACCAGAGAGCAAAAACATTCAAAAATCGAAGACGGTGAAGATCTTTCTTCACCGCCCCGCCGGTAGGCAAGCCGGAACCAGGCCGGTTGGCTCGGCTCCGACGTCAGCAGCCCCACCAGACAACGAGCCGGAGAATCTGTTGTATCCGGAAGTATGTAAATAGGCGCTGCAGATCGGCCTTCCCTCACTCGATCAGCCAGAATGCTCCGAGTTTTCGGCCAATCACCAGTGGCTCGCTGCTCACGGTCGGGTACGAATTCGTATTCCGAAAGTCGGGCGTCCACTCAGGAGCTTCTGTAACGAGCAGGATTTCATCGAACTTAGGATTCACTTCCTGAATGCGGTCCAGACCAAGGGGCAACTGCCCGGTGAACCGAGCGCCGAACGTCATCCCGTGATCAACAAGCGCATTGCGGCTGAGCCCACACACGTCAGCTTCAACCTGCTGTTCAAGACACTTGTCCATGTAGTTATGGAAGGCCGGCGCGTACAACGGCATCACGGCGTGCGGCCAACAGAAAGCCCGTTTTTCTAAATTCTCCATTAAGATACCACGCTTTCTAGAGTGTCTCACCGTAAACGCAAACAACGAACTTTCCAGCTCGAAAGCCACGAAGAGTGGACGCCCAACGTCTGTTCCCTTGCGCTTGACCATGCGCAGGAAACTCATGTCGATTCGTTTGAACTGACAGTCGAGCTTTTTCCCAGCGATCTCGCTTCGAAGTTCAGCGATCATCAAGTGGAGCAGTTGATGCGATTCCCTGCTCTCCCGCCTGACGAGGTCTAGCTCCTCGACATGACCTTGGTAAGCACGACTATCGTTTTCTTGCTGAGTCTTGCGCGCACTTGCGACGGCAGCGGCGTACTCTGCATTGGCTTTCGCACAGGACTCCGGGTCGCCTGGAAAGTTGCCCTTGCCGGCGCGCGCTGTTGCTGCTGCCTTTACGCGTAGGGAGTATATGTCGAGATTGTCGCACAGCAGCTGTTGGCATCGAGAACTGGACTCTCGCTGAAGTTCAAGCAACCTCAGGTCCAGCAGAGCCAACGTGATTTCCATCCGACGGATCTCCTTACGGAGCGTGCTTTTTCGCACGGCAGCATCAGGCGACGTGGTACAAAAGACTTGGCTCGTACCTTTGAGGGTTTGCCTCGACAACGCGTACTCGCCCTCATGGATCTCGATCAGAGCCGCCTGCCTCGCCGCCTTCAATTTGTATCTCTCGGTCGCGGTCTTCAAACAGTAGTCACTGAACTCGCGCTCAGCTTCGGTCGTCTTCGGGCAGCCGAGCAGAATCTTGAGAGCAGTGGTAAAGGAATTCATGGAATGCTCCTGAGAAGGGTAGTTGAGTAAACAAAGTCGACTTGCTCAGCCCACACAAGTTTGTGCGAACCGAGAAAACGATTACAGCAGCAGGCAAAAGGAAACTTCATGCATTGCCCTATGGTTTTGCTGCTGTTTTCCAGGTGGTGACTTAGATGTGTGACACACACATCCAAGCCCAAATTGGACTAGATCTCGTAACCTTCCGCTCGATTGCAGCACGGCTCGACTGTAGGAGCCACACTTCAGGCGATGCCAGCATTCACACCACAATCACGCACCATGCGCGGTGCCGCCACACAGGCACCCGCAAAATATCTTGATAGACTCGATGTCAGTTAGTGCGTGGGTGTAGCCACCTCCAAAGGCGAGGGAATGTGATGCGCACCTATGACGCTATCAACGACACTCCGACAGGACAATCGAGATGTAGAAGTTGTTTCCTTTGCTGTGGAAAATCCCCTATCGAGCCTAGCACTTTGCTTATTACCGAATACGAGAAAGGGATCACTCGTATGCCTAGACTGTCCGACTTTCGAAGGCATCGCTTGCGAATATAGCAATATGACATTTGGTGCGCAGCGGGTTCTTCGACACAGGTCTCATCGTGAGCGAACTAGTTGGAGCATTACACCTAGATTGCGTATAGCGACGCCACGCTTAGAACCGCTTGTCTGAGTGTTCTAGCCATTAATCCTCGCCGTTTTCAAAACAGAAGATTCGGATTCACATCGAACCTAATTCTCAAAAGAAACACGACTCCGGAAGATCCGACAACATCACCAGTCTTAGATTTACCGATGCCAAAATATCAGCGGCTTGCGCCGCGCCAAACGAGTCAAATATCAGTCTTGCAGGTAGCAAGAAATCGCGAAGACCCAATCAAAATCTCCGGACGACAAATTTTAGATTGGCACCACTAGTGGTTGCAGCGTAGTTACACGAACCTCGACCATTGACGCTTTCGTCAAGAAAACCTAGGGTAAAAAGCATAATTCACTTTCCACTGATGAATTACCGGGAGGTCTCGACAAAGCCCACACAGAAGCGTTAGGAACTACTCAGTCGGCACCTACGGTGCTGACAGTTCTAACGCTTAGCTGTTGTGGCTTTCGTCGAGACTTCCAGACCTCTCTACCCTATGTAGAGAGGTCAATGAGGGGCTCGCGGCGTGCCCGTAACAGGGCACTCCGCACCCCAAGTGGGCAGGAACACTGCCCCGACGCAAAGCCAGTTTTGCTCAGGGCAGTGCACCCTCGTCCTCAGCAACACCGGCTCCGTTGATGTTCCAATGCACTCGAAGCGGTTTCTTTGCGCCGAGCGGCCCTCTATAGCGCTCTACTTCAAGCTGGAATTCTTACTAAACTTGATAATACTACAGACGCAGATGGTTCGAGGCGGACGTGTCCAATGGCTCCCTGAGCCTGCCTGCGAACCGACTTCAGTGCGGGGTGCTTCGTTCTCGGATGGAAACAGTTTAAGCATCTGCGACAGACTGCAAGTTGTTCAACATTTGATATTTTGCTCTGCATTGTTTTACCTCCATAGCGGAAAGCCGCACTGTATACCACTCTTACGCAGAAGCGCCACAAGCATTCCGCGATCTATTCGTGATATCGAAGCATCACACCGAGATAAACGGTGCCACCATTAATGGTGATTACACGAATTAGATTGGAAATGAAATTAGGTTTCCACATAAACCCATTGCTTATTCTGAGTAAAACCACAGTTTTCCTTGCGGAAATTCACACGCTAGTACAGGAGTCATTTCAACAAAAGAAAGACTACGCGCTTCTTCTCAAACAGAACCTCCTCCTCATCGCTCCAGCGATCAGTCCTGCCACATATCCGACAAAACCCAAAGGAGTCTTGTGCAGTGCGTGCAAGAAGAATCGTCGGTCTGTTGAAGCCTAAGCGCCCATCGCAACTTCCTGGACGTAAACTCAAGCGTCCTCGTCGACTCAAAAGCGCAACTATAATCGTGCCAGTCGAACTCGAGCACGATTGCTCACATGAGCTTGGCACCATCAACAGCTTCCGACTGGGACTGGCAGCAATCAATGCCTTGATTAACCTGACCGGAGTAACCGTCGAAGAAGAAATTCAGAGTCGCCTTATCCACTTCGAGAATGCCAATAACAGCGGCGAGTTGGAAGAACAAGACAGCGAGGTACTGCTCGCTATCTTCCAGCTAATGGTCGATCGATGCCTGACATGCGATGCTCCCGCAACCGTCCTTTGCCGGCATTGCGTGGAGCGTCGAAAGCACTTCGGTCTACCGCTGTCCTGATCTGGCGCCGTGCAAACCTTCGTCCTCGAGCTACACAAGTTCGACTGTTACAACAGTGGATTCGTCCACAGGATTCGACACGATGCCCGACATGAACTCAGATTTCGATATAAGGTGGCCGGTCGGTCTCAGGCTAATTAGCAGGCGTCCACGCAGAATTGTGTACCTACCGAACACCGTCGCGGGAAAAGAGGGAGACAACCTGCTCGGTCGGCAGGTGGATCATGATGCCACGACGATCGTGATCCGCCACGAGGTGGGTCACGATTTCTTCGGGGAGCCCGCGAAGAATACCCGCGACATGCACGCCACCCTTGATCGGCTGCTGCTCTACTTCCGGCTGGGGGACGAACGGACTACCTCGCGTCTAGCGGCTCTCAAAGCCGCACTAGACCGGCAGGAGAACACGCCAAAACATGATGAGGAGATGGAGACGATCGTCGGCTTACTAGCAGACCGCTTCATGCAACCCGGCTCCGGCAGGGCGTTCGTCTGCAACTTCTGCTACCAGCAGCGCCAACGCTTCGAACTGCCGCTAATCTGACACCACTCACACCCAGCGCACCAGACACTTCAACACATTCGAAAACCCTTTTCCTGTCCCAAGTTTCGTCATGTGGATTTATCCACGAGGAGAAAACGATGAACGAGAAAGATCTTTCCGTCGGAACCGCCTCTCAGTCCGACCGCACGCTGGTCGTTCCAGATGCACTGGACAACACCGTCTTACAGCAAGACGTTAACGGAGGCAACGAATCTGGCCCGGGAGTCTTCGCGCACGAAGTTCGGCACGACCTCAATGGAGGCGATGATTACCCCGCGGCCATCGTGGAACATGAATACGCACACCACGTCGGCGGGTCGGTGGTGGACCGTGCGCCCGTCATGCACGAGACGGCAGAGCAGCTTCTGAAGCTCGTCGAGGGCAGTGAACATATCACCTCGCGCCTCGCGACTCTCAAAGCCGCGCTGCAACGCGGTGAGAACACAGTCCAGGATGATGAGGAACTGGAGACAATCGTCGGGCTCCTGGTGGACCGCTCGCTGCAAGCCGACCTGGCACTGCCATTCGTCTGCGAACACTGCATCGAGCAACGCCAGCGCTTCGGCCTCCCGTCGATCTGAGAAGTCGATGCCTCCAATCTGAAACGTCGATGTCGTCAACCGGAGACGTCCATGTCGTCAACCCGAGACATCGATGTCGAAACCCGAGACGTCGATGTCGTCAACCGGAGAGGTTGAGGCCGTCAATCGGAGAGGTTGAGGCCGTCAATCGGAAACCGATGTTAGACGTAAATGCGACGCGATTCGGTCGGTCCGCGAAGCGGCCGACTCGCTCGCAAGCACGATGTAAAGCCGCGACCGGAAGGGTGGGGATTCTCCCTCCTTCCGGTTTCGGTTTAAAAATTATTTTACTATTTCTTATAATATCTTGAACAGAAAAGCGAAGCCGGGTGAGGCGGGCGGCTACGTAGCACAAGAAGAGCGTCCCGGGTGGTTGGTTGAAAGGCATCAGTGGCGGATGCATAACAGTTCCTATGTGTGTGTGTGACCTCGCCAGCGGCAAGCCGTGGCGTCGAGAGGTTGGTCGGACAGAGCACGCAGCCTGGCGCTGCGTGCTCTGTCCGACGACGAACGGGTCGCCTCTGACGACCCGTTGTTGCAGCGTGGGCGGTGGCATAGCACCGCCCACGCTACCAGCTACTTCTTCTTCGAGGCCGCGACGGCCGCCTCGACCTGGCCCCGAATGACCGGCACCAGAGCCAGCCCCTCGTCGAACCGCTCCGCCCGCAGGAGCGCGTTGAGCCGGCCGATCGCCTGCTTGGCCTCGCCCTTCTTCGGACCCCATGCCTGACCCGCGAGCTGGCTCAGCTCGAAGACCTGGACCTCGAGCCGGGTCCTGGGGTGGTCATCCGGAAGGGCCTCGGGCAGGGACACTTCGACCAGGATGAGCTGCGTCTGGGCATCCACAACAGTGGTCACGCTGGGCACCGCGGACGGCGAACCGTCGGTACCGCCGAGTTGACGCTCCGTGGCAGCGAGCTTGCCGAGCGCGTCGCGGTTGTTCGCGAGGCTGGCTCGCGCACGCAGCACGCGGATGCGCTCGACCAGTCGCACCTTCTCGTCCAGGCGCTCCCGAACGCGGGCGTCGCAGGTCGTTCGGACCGTGACGACCGCCGTCCAGACGAGTTCTCGCGTCGGCAGCGTCGCGTCCGGGAAGGTCTTCGACACCCCCTGGACGATGTTGATGACCTCCTCTCGGTTGGGTTGGGACCGAACGGGACAGACCTGCACGGCGGCGTCGATGCCTTCCGTGATGAGATGGTCTTCCACCATCCACACCACCTGGGCGATCGCCTCCGCGCGGCTCTCGAACACCTGCCCGTGCGAGCGGCAGACGAACACGACCTCGGAGCTTCCGCCGTGGTCCACCGTGACCTCGACGAGCAGACCCTCAACCTCGTCGACGAACGGCTGCTGCAGCTTGTCCGTCATGAGCTTGCGACAGGCCGCCTGGCGACGCAGCTTCGCCAGCTCGTCGTCCTTGAAGGCGCAGGTCAACTCGCCACCGTCGTCCAGCGTGACGACGATCCGAATCACCCGCCCTTGCGTAGCCAGTGTGGCAAGCGCCGAAGGCAGCGCCGCCTCGTGGAGCCGCGGCAGAACCGCGACCCCCGCGACCCCGATCGAGATGCCGAGGTCGTCGCCGTACGTCACCGGCAGTTCGTGGTCGCCGAACTGCGCCAGCGCGGGGAACTGCAGGCGAACCGCCTTGACCCGCTCCTCCAGGTCGCCGCAGCCCGTCGCAGCCGCGAGCTGCGCCCAGGTCAGTTGCACACCCTTCACGGTCGCGAGGACCTCCGCCACGGAGGCGCAGTTGCGCGCGTGGGGGGCGAGGAGGTCGATCACCTGCAGGTCGGAGAGGGTCGGCACCGAACCACCCGAGAGGCGACTCGCTTCTCGGACCCCGTCAATGATCGGCATCACCTCGGCCGGGAGCTTGACCTTGTTGTCCCGCATCGCGAGCAACAACATCTTGCCGGCTTCCTCACCGCCCGGAGCGGCCACACCGCGGTGAAGGAAGCTCTGCCCGTCGAACAGCCAGCGCTGCTCGCAGAACACCTGCCCGCCACGGACGTTGTACCCGGACTCGCTCACCGTGACCCGGTCGCCAAAGACCCGCGCCACCTGCTCCGGGGTACACAGGGCGGCGGTGTCGAACTGCTCGTAGACGTCACCGTCGAGGACCAGCGACAGACCGAAGGCGAGCTGCCCCCGCCGATGCCTGGCGTCGTCGTAGATGGCGCTCGGGAAGGTCAGCCCCGGCCCGCCGTTGTGCCCGATCGCCCAAACCCACTTCTCGTCGCCCCAGTCGAAGTCGATCTCCGTCCGGAGCAGCCGGTCGCCGAACCCGTAGAGGAACACCTCCACGAGCTGCTCCTCCTTGGTCTCCTGCGCTTCGAGCGGCAGGCGCAGTCGCTGAGCCAGCCGCAACAGGTGCTTGCGGATGTCGTGCGCCCGGTACCAGGTCAGGAGTCCGAGGTGGTTGGCCTGGCAGAACTTCTCCAGCGCATCCTTGCCGCCCTGAGCCACCTCCTGCAGCCGCCGGTCCGCTTCCAGGAGCGCGGGGAGGTCGCTCCTGTCCTCGTCCTTCTGTAACTGCTTGCGCGCCCACCAGGCCGACGACCGGTCGCCGCTCGGGCACAGGTGCAGCGGTCGGTCGGTGGCGAGCAGGCTGACGGCGTTGATGGCCGCCCGGGTGCAACCCATCTGGGCGGACTGCAGGACGACCTTGGCCAACCGCGGCGAAATCGGGAACCGTGTGTCAGTGACGAACGGCTCCATCTGCGTGCCGACCTGGGTCAGACCGTTGGCGTCGATCGCGCCGAGGAGCTGCAGGGTGCGGGAGTGCTCCTCGACGTCGCGCCAGGACGTGTCGCTCAGCTCCGCCGGGAACTGCTGGATGGTCGGGCTCCAGGCCCGCCGGAACGCCAGACCGAGCAGCCGGACCTGCAGGTCGAACGGCTCGTGACGGCCTGCGTTGGTGTGGTGCCGAGTCCTCATGATCTTTCTCCGAGAGTGTTGGGATCCTGTGAAACGGTCGGGTCACGCGACCGGTGTCGCGTATCTCAGTTTCGTTGCTCAGACAAGAAAGCTTCGCTTTAGTTGCTCTTATAGGCGCTCCAATGGAGAAGTGGATAGGGTGACTCGAAACTAGCACCAGCGCTATCAGTAGCTAAACCAGAGTTTGCGTATTTACCCTTATAATCACCACAAACTCGAGTGCGCGATACTTCAGTTCTACTGCGCGTTTCCACAGATTGTTCTGCACAATTGTGTATTCATGTCTCGAGACTCACTCATCACAGTATCGGGATCCGCACAACAGCAGACGATCTTCAAGCAGTCGGCAAATCATGAAACCTATCTCACCCGAGCTAGGTTTTTGGAATTCTGATCATCTACTCTGTCAGCCGACTGGAGACATTGAGTCCGTCAATCCCGGTAGCACAAACACAAATCAGCAACAGTAACGAAAGATTCCTATATTGCAAAATATATGAGGCACAATTCGCTGTACGCCCCGACACACGAATTTCATCCTTTCATCCTCGAACATCTAGCTTTGCATATTTCTCAATATTCAGTCTCTCAACCTGTTACCGGAAAACCTTGACTGTCAATAGTTTTCAGCGTAAGGGTAATAGATATACTGCTTCTCCTAGATCCTCAGTTTAGCCTCCCCCAACCAGCACTCATTCACCATTCACCCGCAGTCCATCGGCGAAGTACGATGACTGCCTAACACCGGAGATGACACCATGCTATTCCCTATCATTGACGTGCGCCCCAGTCTGCTCAGCAACTCGAAGGGCAAGCGCTACGGCAAACGAGTCGAAGAAATCGACATCGACATGACGACCGCCACCAGCGCCTTAGCCCTCGAGGCGCTCAAGGCCGGTCACAGCGCCATGTGCAGGTACGACGTCGAGACCGCCAGACGCCGTCTGTGCGAAGCGTCAGAACTGGCTCGCAAGCAGAATGACGCGTTCGTCGAGGCGGCAACCGTCATGCTCTTGACCATCCAAGCCGATGGAACGGTCAACTCGGAGTCGCAGCCGCAGTTCCTCGAGGAGGCGTTCAAGGTCATCGACTACGAAGTGTTCGTACTCAACGACCGCTTCACCACGCAGAAGACCGCGACGGTTGACGCCAAGCCGATCTTGCTTCCACGCCTGGCTCTGAAAGGACTGATCGAACACAACCTCGAGCAGTACCGACTCCGCCAGAAGAGCCTGTCGATCGCGGATACACGAAACGATGTCGATCGCCACCTCGCAGAGGCCAACTGGTTCGCAGCCGAGAACGTCTCCAGCTCCGCCAGCCAGAACGCTGTCGCCATCTTCGGCGAACGTCACTGGTGGCGCGGCGTGATGCTGACGCGCCAGGCTACCGCTCTGCTGCGCCAGCAGAAGCCCGGGGCAAAGCGGCTGGTCAAGCTGGCGCGCGGTATCCTGCTCGAGTCCAGCCTCGACGAAACCGGCTTCCAGTTCGAGTGGGATGTACTTCGCACCGTTGAAGCAGACCTGTCCATCACCGGCTGAACAGACAACTGGCT
Source organism: uncultured Candidatus Obscuribacterales bacterium (assembly GCA_964418155.1). Lineage (GTDB taxonomy): Bacteria > Cyanobacteriota > Vampirovibrionia > Obscuribacterales > Obscuribacteraceae > JADYXR01. Next base: position 106,093 of record CAYQKX010000024.1, read on the forward strand.
GAACGGCAATGATGCGCTAACGCGCAACAACGAGAGAAACCGGACACAGTCCGGCTCTCGTTCGTTATTTCTGTATTCTATGCTTGTATATAGTATGCCGAATACGACGAAACCAATTATTACTATATTCTTTCGTAATTCGACCGCAAAGAGGAAACGGCACCATCACTGGTGCCGTCCCTCTGCTAGTTAGACGGGGTCAAGCCCGCCCGGTGGTATGGGCCTGTGGTCACGAGTTGGCGATCCGTTCGGCCCAGAGCTGCCGCTCCGCCTCCAACCAGTCCGCGTCGTGGTGCCCGTGCGACCAGCCCGACGCGACCCAGATGAAGTACGCCCGATCCGCGATCTCCTCCCTCGTCGGCGGGACGACCTCCTTCTTGCCACCGCCCTCGCTCGAGCCGCCACCGCCCTCGCTCGAGCCGCCGCCGCCCTCGCTCGAGCCGCCGCCGCCCTTGCTGCCACCGCCCTCGCCCGGGTCGCCGCCGCCGCCCTTGCTGCCGCCGCCGCTGGCGACGCGCTCCGGCTTGAACACCTTCACGAGCGGGTTGGGCGGCAGCGGCTGCGCCGGCTTCTTCGCGACCGTCGTCGTCCGCGGCTCGGGCGTGGCAACGCTGACCCGGTGCTTGCCGAGCTTGTGCCGGCAGCGCTGGCACTGCATGAGGCTCTCCGAGCAGCCCTCGCAGATGCGGCTGGACGGGAGCTGGCTCACGTCCACCTTCCCGCAGGCCTCGCACATGACAGCCGCCGGCGTCTCGGTCGTGGTGTTCGCCGCCGCCGCGAGCTCGGCGAGGACTTTCTTCGCGCACTTGGTTCCGAACACGGTAACTCCTTGGTGAGATGCACACTGACGGTCAAGCCGGCGAACTGCTCGCCGACCCACTTCGATCCATGCCGAGGAACGGCGTTCCTCGACCTACGACGGCTGTTAAGCCGCCCGCACAACGTGGCTCCCGCTAGGGAGAGAAAAACTCTTCGACGTCCTTGTATGGCAAGTTTTTGTACATCCCTCTCTTCAACTCGCCTCTGTCGAACATGAGGACGGTAGGAAGGGATTCGACGTGGTACTTCTCCTTGAGTTCTGGGGACTGATCGACATCCACGCTGACGAACCGGACCTGTCCCTTGAGTTTTATGGCGAGCTTGTCGAGCTTCTTCGCCATGTCGCGGCAGGGACCACACCAAGGTGCCGAGAACTCCACGACCACTGGCAGCTCAGACGCCAGTACCTCATGCTCGAAGTTGCCGGTGACAACCTGGGTTACATTCGCAGACTGCGGCAGCTTGGGCGGGAACACCTGACCAAGAATGGTCAGAGTCACGACCAAAACCGTGGCTGCGATCAGTGATTTGGACTCGAACTTGTCGGTCGCCGATCGCTGAACGTATCGTGCGGACAGCCCTCCAATGAGTCCGGCCGCGTATCCGTACGCGCCCATCACGGACAGTTCGAGGAAGGCTACCTCGCCGAAGTACACCAAGACCGGGGCGAGGAAGAGCAGCACAAGCGTCACGGTCGAGACCAGCATGTGCGCGCCGAGATTGGCGGGTCGTCTGCGACCGGCATAGGTGAGGCCTAGTGTTAGCAGAGTCAGCGCCGCCGCGACCAGGGCGTTGTTGTTGATGTCGCTGGCCGTGATCGCAGTCAAATCTCGCCAGTGGTTGCAGAGCAGGATTGCCGCAAGGCAGCCCGCCGCACCACCGAAGAGCGCAGCAAGAAAGCGTCTCATCAATCGTCTCCGGAAGGTTTGGGACACTCATAATCAGGAGCGGTCTTCCAAGGTCTGCAGCTACAGGTGATTTTTGTTTGTGCTGGTTGGCGGAAGTACCGAGTTCTGTTGAGCAAAGGTCCTGAAGAGAAAGGGGAAAGCAGATATATGAAGCCTAGTTAACCAATCAATCATCTTGCAATCAAAAAAGTGTGAAAAAGCAGTTCTGACTGCACTTTTAACCTTATCGAATGCAGAGATACGGCAATATCGATAACCTCAGTCCTGCAGTTGACAAGAATTGATATCGGCAGTATCAGCGCTATAAGTTCGTAGGAACTCTCCTTCCTCGCTCGTAATTCAACCCGGCACTCATCAGCAAAAGCCCATTGCAGCAGCGTCAGCTTCACCAACGAGTGAGAAGTGAAAGATTATTTTCGAGCGACACACCTGAGAGAAACATCCGCACAGGCTAGCGGTGATTCGCGAGTGTGTTCGTTCTTCCTCGATTTTTCCGCTGTTGGGCAGTCTGACAGCTGTTGACCAAACTCTTCCACCGTCGTAGTCGAAGTTGCTATCCGACCCGACAGTCACCTACTGTCCCAAGGACTCCAGCTTCTCAACGACACTGCAAGACAGGAGACACCCATGATCAATCGCACAACCCCGGAAGAACTGATCGAACTCGGCAAGACCATCATTGCGGCCTCGCAACGGCTCGAAGAGCTCCTCATCGACGTGAGCAAACAAGCAGACGCAGAGTTCGCAGCCCAGTCCCATGCTTTCATCATCGAGCACGCCAAGACAGGCGAGAACCGACGAATCAGGGCGGACTACAGCCGCGCCCATGCCAACGCCATCGCCGCCGGTGTCGCCGCGTCCAATCTCCGAGACCTGGCAGACCGCGCCTCGACACTGCGCCAAAAGTGTGCCTGGTGGAACATGGACGGTCAAAGGCAAGTTATGGCAGAGCTTAAGCTGATCTGCGATCAACTTCCGGAATGGACCGCCAAATTCGCCGACGCCAAGCCGCGTAGCTAGCGCTAACTCGGCTGGTAGAACGCCATCAACTCTGAGTCACAGTTCGAGTTCGTGAGCGTTCGCCATAGGAAGCAATCGCGCAGCTGACTCCTGCCGTTCGAAACAGGCAAAGACAGCAGAACACACCGCTGTCTTTGCCCGTTTTCTTCCAAACAACAACAACAACAACAACAACAACAACAACAACAACAACAACAACAACAACAACAACAACAACAACAACAACA
>CAYQKX010000025.1:0-108777 GCA_964418155.1 uncultured Candidatus Obscuribacterales bacterium
AGGTTTGGATTGCTTCGTAATTCAGCCGACCTGCACTCCTGTCAACGAGAATCTTATGGAACTTCTGATCTTGCTCGACGCGCTCAAGCGAGCTTCAGCAGGACGGATTACAGTCGTGATGCCGTACTATGGTTATGGTCGTCAGGACCGGAAAGCCGCAGGTCGCGAGGCCATCACCGCTAAGCTCATAGCCGATCTTCTAACCACCTCCGGTGCACAGCGAGTTGTCGCACTCGATCTCCATGCACCGCAAATCATGGGATTCTTCAATATTCTCGTCGACCACCTCTATGCCAGCCCTGTTCTTCTCGATTACATTCGAGGGATGGATCTGGAAGATATCGTTCTTGTCAGCCCCGACGTAGGCGGCGTGTCACGAACTAGAGCATTTGCGAAAAAGCTCGACGATGCACCGATCGCAATTATCGACAAGCGCAGAAATCCGGACAAGCACAACGTTGCCGAGGTTATGTCTGTTGTAGGTGAAGTGGAAGGCAAGATTGCCATCATGGTCGATGACATGGTCGACACTGCCGGGACGCTCGTGAAGGGCGCGGAGCTTCTCATGAAAGAAGGTGCCAGAGAGGTTTATGCTTGCGCCACGCACGCAGTTCTTTCCGGTCCTGCCAACGAGCGTCTCAATAAGTCTTGCATCAAGAAGCTAATTGTCACCAACTCCATACCTCATGAGCGCGAGCATATTTCTGACAAGATTGTGCAGTTGAGCGTTGCCCGCTTGTTGGGTGAAGCAATTGCGCGTATTCATGATGATTCTTCGGTCAGCGAGATGTTTGAATAACCATGTTAGTTGTAGAAAGTTTTCCGTGCGGTCCCCTGCAATGCAACTGTTCTCTCATTGGCTGCAAAGAAACGGGTGAGGCGATCGTTATTGATCCAGGTGGCGATGTCGACGACATAATCGAACTGGCCGAAAAACATGGTCTGAAAGTTAAATACCTTCTGCACACCCATGCACACTTCGATCATGTTCTTGGAAGCCGCGAGATGAAAGAGCGGACCGGGGCGCAGATCTGTCTGCATAAGGGAGACCAGTGGCTCTACGATAATCTGCTCAAGCAGTGCTCGATGTTTGGTTTTACGGCCACCGATCCGTTGCCGGTCGATCAATATCTCGATGACGAGCAGATTTTGGAGTTTGGAAAACAAAAGGCGTCCGTGATACACACTCCGGGCCACACGCCGGGCAGCCTTTGCTATTCAGTGCAGGACAAAGAGAGCATTCTTTTTGCCGGCGATACATTATTCAAGCAAGGAATCGGCCGGACAGATCTTTGGGGCGGTTCGTATGAGGAGATCATCGAATCTATTTCCGGCCGCCTGTACACACTTGATGACAGCACGAGAGTAATAACAGGTCACGGTCCCGACACCAGTATCTGGCATGAGAAGCGTCAAAATCCATTCGTTTCAGCTGCCAGATAGCAGCGGGGTTTTGATTCGCGCTTAACGAGTCAATCGGAAACTTGAATAGAGATTCGAGGTCGGCGACCCTATGATACCGAGCTTGGTGGTTGAATGTTGAGTTCCTGAAGCGCTTCGTCGATGGTGGCACGGTGCCGTTGGCTGTAATCGAAGGCTTGCTGTGCTTGCTCCATGTTCATCAACCCGCCCTTAACCAGGAATACCAGTCGCATAGCGGCCTGCAATGTTGTTTCATCGATAATGCCTGCCAGTAAGAGCATCCGTCCGAGAATCTGGTTGTTGTTGACCGAAACTTCGAAGGCGTTCTGAATATCTTCAGTGGTGACGGTCTTGACCGTCATCAAGAAATCCTTGAGCGTGATGTCGAGCGCTTCGCTGCTTCCGCCTCGTTCGATCAACGCGACGGCATCCGGTATGGATTTTCCCGTTTCGCGGACTTGAACAAGAACTTGGGATGCTTGCAGCGGCCTCAGCGTACCTTTCGATACAAGATCTTGCAGTTGCAATGCGACTTTGAGCATGTCTTCGTTTACCAGATTGAGCTCAATCAAAACCTGACCGAGAGGTTTTTGCGAAATCAATCCGAGCTCCACAGCATTGAGAAGTTGCGATTCCGAGATCAGACCTGCAAGCGAGAGAAGCTCGCCAAGTCGTATCGCGTCGCGCGCCTGGACTCGATAAAAGCCTTTCTCCATAAGGGGAACTTCGACCGCAATCTGTCTTCTTCGAGCTTGCTTCAGTCCATCTATTGCTTGCTCTTTTGTGATTTTTTCATCGCGGATCAGAATCTGCGCATTAAGCGTCGCTGCCAACTGAGCTTCGTTGATCACGCCGTTGAGAACCAGCATGCGCCCGAAAGGGAGTCCAGTCGAAGCGCTCCCTGTGAGCGCCTCTTCGAGCTGTTCTTCGGTGACAAAGTTGGACGCCAACAAGAGCTGTCCAAGCTTGTTGATCTTGACCTCTTCTATGATGATATTCAGCTGCTTGAGTGCATTGTCGAACGATTTGCGTTCCTCTTTGACAATTCGAAGCGCCTTGTACCCCGTCTCTAGATCGATGAGGCCGTCCTTGAGTAGCGACTGCGCCTGTACGGCGGCTTGGAGGACTGTTTCCGTGGTTTTTGCGCTGACGAGAAGCATGCGTCCAACCGGGAGTCCAGTCTCTCTGGACATGCGCAGACATTCCTCCAGCTCCTCACGAGTGATCAGACCGGCATCGATCATCAAAATTCCCAGCCGTATTCTCTTCGTATCTGCGATAGCCACGGTTTGCAGGCACCTATCTAAATTTATAAGCTCGACAACTCAGAACATACATCATATTAAAAGATAATTGAAGTTTTCAAGGGGAATGCTGTCACAATTTTCTTGCTTGCCAAGCGTGGTTCTTGGTTTCCATTCGGTACTCAGCACTGCTTCCGTCTGTTACGATCTTACGGAAGCCATTTTCTGCCTTGCCCTGAATTGGTGATGGATTTTCAAAACGTGGAGAGAATCATGAAACAAATGAGAAACGTAGCCTACTCAATGGTACTGGCCGCGGTTGCCGGCCTGACATTCACCAGTGGCGCCAGGGCAGATTCAGAAGCCGGCTTCATCATGGTCGGTGGCGGTGATTCTGAGTCCGGCGGCTACTACAGCGCTGGTGGCTCATCGGAGACCGGCGGTGTGAAGTGGGGCGAATCCGAGTCCGGCGGACCGCAAGACAGCGGTGCCGAATCGGAATCAGGCGGTGCGTTGCAATCGGAGAGTGGCTCCGAGTCCGGTGGTGCACTTGACTCTGGTGGCTCGTCCGAAGCAATCGTCGGTGGGACCGAATCCACCATGGGACGTTACGTTCAGTACTACGGAAGATAACCGAATCGGTATTTCGATTTATCGAAACTCCGACGCAGCCGTTTTCCGAACGCTAGGTGCCAGCGGGACGCTGGCGCTCCGATGAGCTGGTTTCGAAACTTCGAGGCCTACGTGTTCGATACGTTTGCGCTTCGAAGGGCTGGTCTCGAAACTTCGAAGCAAACGTGGTCTGCTTGGGTTGTACCCGCGCAGGTCGAAACGGCCGGTCGAGAACTTAACTTTCCGCTTTCCGCCCTCCTAAAAATGCTCGCGACATTCGTTGTGTGATAGTCGAGAGTAATGGAGGAACGGGAAAGATATGCGAATCACTGGTCTGGCAGTTGCTTTAATCCTAAGTGCTGTCGTATCGCTCGGTGCGCAGGCCATGCACCGCTCTGAGGCTAGTGCAACCGTGAAGGTTCAGCCTGAACACCTCAACACAATTACTCGTGCTACCGAGAAGACCCAGTCCGGTGATTCGCTACTTACACCATCCGTGTCGGTCAGACGACAAGCTCAAACTGAGGAATGTGCCTCGTATATCCAAGTTTTGGATTCCGTCGATGAAGATCCTGAGCATGCCCAGGCAAGAATGGTGACCCCTTCTTACGCCATTCGCTAATGAACTATAAGACGTTGGACCGATAACTGAAACATATCTTCGATACATCTCGCTTCTATTTCGGTAGAATGTGCGGGTGAGTCGTAAAGAGATAGTTCGTCATGAAATCAGAAGGCAAATCGAAGTACACCTTAGTGATATTGACGACAGCCATGGCGGTCGTTTCGCTGCAACCAGCAATCGGTGCAGACAGCGCGGTTAAATCTCCTGCCACCAAATTTGATTCGTCGGCTCCTGGTGGAGAATGGGAACGACTACATCGCGCCGGCAATGAGGCACTTGATACAGGTCGCTATGGAGACGCCGAGCGTTTGTTCAAGCAGTCGCTTATCAAGTCGGCCGCGTTCGGAGAAAAAGACATCAGGTTTGCGAAGAGTCTTGGCGATCTTGGCCGACTCTACTCCATCAGAGCAAGATTTTCTGAAGCCGAGCCACTTTTGGAAGAAGAGTTTCATATCAAGAAAGCTTCGATCGATGATGGAAATGGCCAGATCATACCGTCAATGGGATCGCTTATCAGGTTTCACCTGGAGCATGGCACCGCCACCAAGGCAGATCCGCTTACCGAGCAACTTCTCTCGTATGTTGAGGGGCGCTTGAGTGAGTACCGAAAGGCAGCGCAGGGACCTGTTACCCTCAAGAAAGGTCAACCACTCACGGCATGGGCGGGAGTAGCATCGCCCACAATGCGAGATCCGGTGATCGACTGGGCCATCACCTGTGATGGCATAGGTAATGAATATCGCTCCCGCGGAAATTTCGAACTCGCAGACCGTCTATACAAAGCGGCTCTCGACGTGAAAGAGACTGTGCTTGGTAAGGAGCATCTTTCTCTCGCCAATAGTTTTGACAGTCTGGGAACGATCTGTCTCGAGAAAGATCAGACCGGTGAAGCGGAAAATTATTTTCGCTATGCCCTGGAGCATACGGAAAGGGTCTTGCCCGACGAGCCGCTCCAGGTCTTTCCTCGAATCGACAAACTGGCGAAATGTTTGATCAAAGAGAAGAAATTCGACGAGGCCGAACAGCTTTATTCGCGTGCACTCGACTTCTGGAAGAAAGAACCATCGCACAACGGCAGCGAGGCAAGAACCGCCTATGCTCTCGGCAGTCTATATGTCGAAGAGAAAAAGTACGATGCGGCCGCTACGATGTTGAAGAGCGCCCTTTCCTTGGCGGAAGAATACTATGGATCGAATTCGATCTCGCTGGTGCCATACCTTAAGCGGTACGCGGATACAATGTATTATCTCGGTCAGGAAACAGAGCGCACACAGTTGAAAGATCGAGCCAACACCATAGCTGGTGTCACGTCAACGGGAACACTCTAGCTCGCCGACACGATTGAACTAGTTTGGAACAAATGGTGTCGAGACTTCAAAGGAAACGTGTTAGGCACGCTATACGTCAGCGGGACGCTGGCGCTCCGAAGAGCTGGTGTCGAGCTTCGGAGGAAACGTGTTCGGCATTCTAGGCTCTCTTCCTGACGCGTCGGCTTTACGGTTTAGCGTGGCCGACCCGACAGGAATATCTATTCGACGAGGGTTTTGAAAAACTGTTGAAGTGCGACTCTATATACCCAAGTGGTGCGAATAGCCAGTCTTTACCTTTCGAGCTAGATGGGCAAGAATAGCCGGTGAGGAAGGAGAGCCGATGAAAGTTGTACTAGCCGAAAAGCCGTCTGTCGCTCGAGATATAGCTGCTGTAGTAGGTGCCACTAGTAAGAAAGACGGATACTTTGAAGGCAACGAGTATATTGTCACGTATGCTTTCGGTCATCTGGTCACACTGGCAGAGCCTGAAGAGATGAATCCGGCCTGGAAAGGCGCCTGGCGGTTGGCTAACCTGCCGATGATACCGACTGAATGGAAGTACAGAGTCGAAGACAAGACTAAAAAGCAGTTCACGGTCATCAAAAAGCTGTTTGCTGATAAGAGGATCAAGTCGATTGTCTGCGCGACAGACGCCGGGCGCGAGGGCGAGCTCATTTTTCGGCTGATCTACAAGCTCAGCGGTTGTAAGAAGCCAGTCGAGCGACTCTGGATCAGTTCGCTTACGGCAGATGCGATTCGCAATGGTTTCAGCAAGTTGAAGAATTCGAAAGAGTTCGACAATCTTGCCGATGCGGCCACAGGACGTTCTCACGCGGATTGGATCGTCGGTCTCAATCTTACGAGAGCCTATACTTCGATCAATCGCCAATTATGTACTATCGGCCGAGTCCAAACTCCTACACTCGGTATGATTGTCGATCGCCAAAATGCCATCGATGCTTTTAAACCGGAGACATTTTTCGAGATTATCGCGACCTTCCATCCGGGCTTCACCGCGCGTTTTCTAGCCAACGGCAAAGGCGAACACCCGACAAGGATTAAAGATAAGGCGAAGGCCGAAGCTATTTTTGACCAGATCAAAAAAGAGAAGCATGGTGTAGTTCGATCCGTGGTCACGTCCGAAAAGGTCGCCAAGGCACCTCCTTTGTACGATCTTCTGACGCTGCAGAAAGACGCTAACAAACAGTTCGGGTACACAGCACAAGAGACCCTAGATATAGCTCAATCATTGTATGAGACTTATAAACTCATCTCCTATCCCAGAACGGAGTCTCGTCACCTGGCATCAGATATGGTGCCTGAGTTGCCACGAATTCTCTCTACGGTTCTCAAACATTCCACGACGAGTCAAAGTATTCGCGACGTGTTTGCCAATGAAGGGATCGTGCCAGGGAAGATAACGGCTTCTCTGTTAAAACCCAGGCTCACAAAGGCTTATGTCGATGATGGCAAGCTCACCGATCACCACGCAATTGTTCCCACCTATAAAGATTTACCGGCTAGTCTTCCACAGCGAGAAAGCAATGTTTTTCAGTTGGTGGCTACCCGCTTCATGTGCATCTTTCTGCCGCCCGAAATCAAGGATGAAACAGTTGTTACTGTCGATGTGGCCGGTCATCCATTTCGAGCTCGCGGATTTGTAGTGAAGCAAGTCGGTTGGACTGCGCTCGAGCAAAAGGCGAAAGGTCGAGAGTCCGAGAAGAAAGATGATACAGAGGACAATCAAAAGCTTCCTACTTTGAATAAAGGCGACAATGTTTTAAAACTCAAAGAAGAGCTCAAAGAGGGAAAGACGGTTCCGCCGAAATCGTATGAGGACGGGACACTTCTTACTGCCATGAAAAATGCCGGACAGGAGATCGATGATGAAGATCTGGCCAGCTACATGAAGCAGAAGGGTCTGGGGACGCCGGCTACTCGCGCTGCTATCATCGAGCGGTTGATCAAGACCGGATACATTCACCGGGACAAAAAGAAATTGTTGCCGACTCCGAAAGGCACTGCCTTAATCGCTCAAGTTCACCGAGACTTGAAGAACATTACTTTGACTGCATCATGGGAGCAGCGCTTAGCCGACATGCAGGATGGAAAGCTTCCGCTCGAGAAATTCGAATCGGATATAGGAGACTTCGTCCGCTCCCTACTGCCGGAGCTCGTGAAACAGGGGGCCGCTGTCGTCGATACGAATTCAGCGACTGAGCCAGGTCTGGCACCATGTCCACAGTGTAAGCAGGGGCAAGTGCGGAAGACTCCAAAGGGAGCCGGTTGTAGTCGATGGCGGGAAGGTTGCAATTTCAGTATCTGGCGGCAGTGCTACGGAAAGACGCTTACAGATGGGCAGATCGAAGAGCTGTTGATGAAGGGCAAAACCAAAATCATAAAAGGGTTCAAGAAAAAAGACGGGAGTGGTAGTTACGACGCCCGCCTTTTCATCAATAGTGAGTTTAAGGTTCGACCTGAGTTCGATTGATGAAGATTGAGTTCTCAATCTTCTAGATAATCTCTAGTCTTCATCCTTGTCGTTACCGTCTCTCTTAACGAAGCCGAGCTTCTTGGCTGTCTCGAGGTCCTTGCCCGCTTTCAATTCGTAGAGGCGCGAGCGATTGTAATATGCTGACGCCATGCCACCGTGTAAGGAGATCGCTTTGTTGAGATCTTCCAGCGCTTTGTCGATGTCGCCGAGCTCTCTGTATGCATGGCCTCTATTCAAATAGGCTTTTGTGTAATTCTCTTTAAGTTTGATAGCGCTGTTGCAATCATCAATCGCCTTTTGAAACTCTCCGAGTCCGATGTATGTGTGGGCCCTGTTGACGAATGCCGGTGCAAATTCCTTATTGAGTTCGATAACCTTGTTGCAGTCGGCAAGCGCTTCTTTATGCTTGCCCAATTTGTTGAGTGCGTGCGATCGATTTGTGTAAGCGATTACCATTTTTGAATTGAGCTCGATTGCTTTGTCGCAATCGGCGACGGCCTTCTCGAATTGGCGTGTGTTGTTGTATGCCCAGGAGCGATTGACATATCCAATTGTCAGTTTGGGATTGAGCTCGATAGCTTTTGTGCAATCGGCAATAGCTTCTTTGTATTGGCCTTTCAGTATGTAGGCATTAGCTCTATCGGCGTAAGGTGTCGCGTAAGCTGGACTCAAGCTAATCGCTTTGTCAAAGTTGGCAATTGCAGCTTTGGTGTTCTTGAAGGACAGCTCTCTGACGCCGGACTCAACCAGATCTTCAACTTCTATACTGACCTTTTTAGCGTTAGAATTGGTTGCCTTTGCTGCTGCTTTCTTTGCCGCTGCCGCTGCACCATCTGCAGTTACGATTGGAAACGTGATGGTCACCACTGACAGTGCGGTGAGAATTACTTTTAAGCGGTTGTCACCACTAGTTTTCAACATCAGTTCGGCTCCTCTGAAACTCGCTGCCAATTATCTCAGATTAGCGAGCATTCCGAACTAAGTCGGCATCTTTTTTCAAAGGCAGTTCAAACCTGAGTTGTTGACTACTGAACTTGTCTCTACTGTTTTACGGGCGCAGGGGCTGCTGCGGATGCAGGTGCTGCCGCGGTCCCGGACGTCGGTGTTGACGGAGCGGGTGTCGCCTGCGTGCCCTGTGGTGCCGCCATCGATGCCCCTGTCGGTGCTGGAGCAGAGACCGTTGAGCCTGCGATATATTTTTCGAAATCCTTCGATATGGCTATTGGGACGCTCTGCCGCTTTTCGATCATCCATGCGCCCACGGCAAGTGTTGCCTGTTGCTGCGCCAGCGCTTGCTTGAGCTGATCCTTGACTTCCGCGAATGGAATGTAGCCCGGCTTTTGATCGTCAGTCTTCTTGACGATATGCCAGCCAAAGATTGTCCGGACAGGTTCTTCGCTGATCTGACCGACTTTCATCTTTTCCAGCGCTTCGCCGACCTTTGAGAGAAGTTGATTCTTCTTGAGATCTTCGATGGCGACATAGCCCATATCGCCGCCCTTCTTGGCTGCCCTCGCAGGAATGTCGTCCGTGGATGTGTTGGCGACCTCTTCGAATTTTTTTCCGCTCCGGATCGATTTAAGCAGGTCGAAGGCTTTTTTCCTCTGTGCAAGTTCGGTCTTTTGAACCGAGTTATTGAAGTCGGCGCCTGTCAGTTTCGGATACTGTCTATGAATTTGTGACTTGAGGCTCTCTACCCCGCCCATGTCCATCTCAGGTGCGGCAACTACGATCTGACTCCATTTGATTCGCCCCTTGTGTTTGAGCTGTTCTTTTTTCTCGTTGTAGAGCTCGAGAACCTTGGAGTCCGGCAACTCGGCCCCCGCGACGAGTTTCTTTTGCATCGCTTCGGCGAGGAATTGCTCCAGGGCTTTTTCCTTCAACTGCTCTTCTGTGAGATTCGTTACTTTGAGAGCCTGTGCATATTGTGGTGAGCTCTTAAATTCAACATATCTGTTGAAAGCCGCCTTCGAAAGTCCGGCATCACGAGCCTCACTGATAAGAAGGGCGCGGTTGATTAGCTCAGTCATCAATTGTTTTTCAACGGCTCGACTGCCTGCCTTCAACGCCAATCCCATCTCGGAGAGCTGATCTTCGAATTGTTGTTGGGTTAACTTGTTTTGCTTGAGAAGCTTATCCATGTCTTTGCCCAGAGCCTTTTTACCCTGGTCGATCATGCCCTTCCGTTCTTCCGGAGTTAAGGCGATATTCTGTTGTTTGGCCAGCTCTAGAAGAGGTTTGCGCTGATCTGGATTGGATTGAAGAACTGCCTGGATCTGCTCCTGTTTTTTCCTGAGCTCTGATTTGTACTTTTCGACATTTACAGTGTCTCCACCCACGGTGCAGATGATGGTGCTTGTCGGAATGCTGTTTTTCTTGACTAGCTCCAAAATGCTCGGGATTGAATTCAACTTGTCGACAGCCGCTTGATTGGCTTCTGATAAGGCTGTGTCGGTGGTTTTTACCGTGAGATCGTTGCCCTTGCGTATTACCTCCGGCGCCGTATTGGCTGGAGTCGCGGCCGGAGTCGGTGTGTTTTCCGAGAGTTCCTTCGGTACAGGAGGCTCTTTCGAAGTGCAGCCGGTCGAAGCCAGAGAAATAGCCAACATGACTAGCGACAGTCGAAACGCTGTATTCACTTTATTCTCCCTCGGTTAAACAGCATTGGTTTGCACGTTTGCAACCATAGCTTCTAGCAGTTCCTCTAGCAAATTGAGCTGGTCAATCGGGGCTGTACCATCCGCCTTCACTATGATGTATGGACTCGAACCCTGCCCGCCTGCAATTCCTGGTTTGTATGTCGTTACCTTGGCTAGATGCTTGGGTAGCATATTCTGGATCGGCAGCCATTCTTTGAGGCGATAGGTAACCGACAATCTGAGACCTTGTTGCATGTCGGGCTTGATGTTCGATACACCAGCTTTACTTGCCAGAAGTCGCAGCTTAATTACCTTGGTCAGTTGTACAGCTTCTTGCGGCAGATTGCCGAAGCGATCTTTCCACTCTTCCAATAACAAGAACAGCTCGCGCTCTGTACGCACGTCGGCGAGACGTTTGTACTCGAGCAATCGCTGCTGATTGTCCGGTACGTAAGTCTCGGGGATAAACGCAGTGACGTTGATGTCGATCTGGCTGTCCATCTCGCGTGACGTAAGCTCGCCCTTCAGTTCGGCGACCGACTCTTCCAACAGTTTGCAATATAGATCGAATCCGACGCTCACCATGTGACCGTGCTGCTCCGCTCCCAGAATGTTGCCGACGCCGCGGATCTCCATGTCGCGCAAGGCGATCTGGTATCCGGAACCGAGCGATGTAAATTCGCGAATCGCTTTTAGACGACTTTGGGCAAGCTCTGTGATCACCTTTTGCGGCTTGTACAAGCAGTAGCAGTAGGCCTGTACGTCAGATCGACCGACACGTCCGCGCAACTGATACAGTTGCGCTAAACCGAATTTGTCTGCTTCATTGATTATGATCGTGTTGGCATTCGGTATATCCAATCCGGATTCGATAATCGTGGTGCAGATCAAAATATCGTATTCATGCGCCATAAACGAGAGCATCACGTTCTCAAGATCTCGTTCTGCCATCTGTCCGTGACCGACCAGGATGCGTGCTTCCGGAACGAGTTGTTTGATCTCGTACGCCATCTGCTCGATTGTCTCTACTCGATTGTGCAGGAAAAAGACCTGTCCGCCTCGTTCCATCTCGTGAAGGATCGCGGTGCGCACGAGCGGTAACTTGAACTCGCCTACGAAGGTCTTGATAGGAGATCTATTTATTGGTGGCGTGTGTATCAAGGACATGTCTCTGGCTCCAGAGAGAGCCATGTGCAGTGTTCTTGGAATTGGGGTCGCGGACATGGTTAGTACGTCTACCATGACCCGCAACTGCTTCAGCTTTTCTTTGTGACCGACACCGAAACGATGCTCTTCGTCTATCACTACCAGACCGAGATCTTTAAACACGATGTCTTTTTGCAACATGCGGTGGGTGCCGACAACTACATCGCATTCTCCCGTCTGCAACCGTTTGACCACATCTCTTTGCTCTTTCGCGCTGCGGAAACGGCTGAGCAGACCGACACGTATCGGATACGCGGCGAAGCGTTCTGCGATGTTGTTGAAGTGTTGTTGCGCTAGTATCGTAGTCGGTACCAAAATCGCCGCCTGTCTACCAGACATTACTGTCTTGAATATGCCGCGAATCGCTACCTCAGTCTTGCCGAAGCCGACGTCTCCGCAGACAAGTCTGTCCATCGGTTTTGCAGCTTCGAGATCGCTTTTTACATCGACGATCGCCTGCCATTGATCCGGAGTTTCTTCGAAGGGAAACGCCTCTTCCATCTCATATTGCCATGGCGTGTCGGGTACGCACTGGAAACCTTCTTGCTTCGCGCGCATGGCATAGAGGTTGACCAGATCCTCTGCTATTTGTTTGACCGAGCGTTTGACCCGTTTTTTCGTTGATTCCCACTCGGCACCACCGAGACGGGACAAGCGCGGACGGTTCTCGCCGGCGCCTCGATAACGCGACAACAGGTTGATCTGATCGACCGGCACATACAATCGATCATCACCGGCGTACTGTATCGTCAGATATTCTCTTTGTTGATTGTCGACCGTGATGCGCTGGACGCCGACGAATTGTCCTATGCCTTGCTTCAAGTGCACGACATAGTCGTCGACTTTCAGATCGCTTACCGAAGTGAACCGTTCAAAACTTTTCTCGGTAAGAGGCCTTCTGTAGACTGTTGGTTTCCGTTTTAAACCGAACATTTCACCGTCGGTTATCGAGACCAATCTTTCAGCCTCCAGGCTGAATCCGTGAATGAACCCGTGGCGCGTGACCCACACGGTGGTGTCTCCACCGCCGGTCATCGATTCGAGGTGGCGCAGCATTACCTCATCTTTTCTCGATGCGGCGGGCTTGGCTTCGATGTTGGTTTTGTCACCATTCTCGGTACCAGCCTCTCGGATGACGGTGGCATCGTTGGGACCGGGGACGTACTTGGCCTGACAATCCCACTCTTTCAAAATTCCAATTAGACGCTGAGGTTGCTCAGTCGAAATCACCACCCGGTAAAAGTCGCGTTGCCACTCCTTGATTCTCTGAATCAGGATATTCATTTGATTGCCGAATTTTTCTACGGGTTTTGCTTGAAACTCAACTACCGCTTCGCGACTCTGTTCGTCGAAAACAGGCAAGCTCGACAGGAAAACGCGTTGATTCGTTTTTGAGTTCGACAGCACTTGCTCGGACGGGAGATGCAACTTTCGAGGCAATGGCAGGAGTCGTCCGGTCTCTAACCCTTCGGCATAGGCTTTGTCGAGCTTCTCCTCATAGCTTCTGAGGCTCTGTTCGACTGAATCCCATTCGTCGAATGCAAGCACCGCTTCTTCTGGCAGGTATGTGAGCAGAGTCGAAAAATCGTCATGAACATAAGGCGCGTAGTATTCTGCGGATTCCGGATATGCGCCACCGGCGAGATTGACAAGATCGATTTCCATTACTGAGCGTAATGTGTCCGCTGGAGCTTCGTCCAGGCGCGCGATCGTTTCATCGGTGACTTTGCGAAGTTCTTCTACGAGCGCTGATCTTGCTTCCTCTTCGCGCTCTAGAATGATCCACCATCTGGGTGGAATCACGACCGAATTGCGCTGTTCAACGGACCGTTGGTTGTCGATGTTGAAGACGCGAACAGATTCGATCTCATCTCCGAATAGCTCGATTCGGACCGGTGGTCCGCTGGAAGGGAAGATATCGATGATGTCGCCGCGTATGCTGAATTCGCCGCGAAGCGTAACCAGAGCTTCTCTGGTATAACCCAACCTGGTTAAGCTCTGAGCAAGTTTGTTTGTGTCGTATGCGTCATTAGCCTTGAGCTCTAACGTATTGTTAGTCAATAAATCCGGCGACAACACTCTTTGCATGAGAGCTCGCGCGGTGACTATCACCACATATGGTTGCGTCGGTTTGCTCATCAAGTGCTGAAGCACTTCCAACTGCGATGCGACGTTATCAGGACTGGAAAGGACTTGCTCGTAAGGCGAGACTTCCGAGGAGGGATAAAGAAAAACCGGATATCGGCTCAGATTATTGAATTCTTGATGATAAAAGGCGCCTAAATGGTTGTCGGCTACTACCAGAAAGACCGGCCGCCTGATCTCGTGCTGCAGCACAGTTAGCACCAACGTCTTAGCCGAGTCGGTCAATCCGGCGAGATTCAACTCAGTGGACGAATGCCGCGCGGTTCTCGCCAAGAGGCGAGCGTAGTTGGGGCTATTTATGAATACTTGGTGTAGTGCGTTGGCTAGTGGATTGTCACGCATGACGGGTTTCCAATATGGATTGATTCGACCGCCCTGGCGGCCTAATTGGGACTTTTCCAGGCGTTGAGCTTTCGCCAACTTTATTGGAGACGGTGAACTGGTCCCAATTTGGGCGAATTGCTTATGTTATCACATGGCATGTACGTGGGACCACGCTTGGAAGAGGATATTTCCTATTGCAAAATGATTTAGTTTTCTCATATACAATTTACACATAGCTGTTTACACCTGGCCAGGAATCCAAGATTTGTTAAGGGCTGCTTTAGTTATCCTTGTATTAGTCTCGGCGGTAAGCGTCGTCTCTCCTGCTTGGGCGGATCGCCCACCTGTTCCTGAGGCTGCTGAGCTTCTCGATAGAGGTAATGATTTGTTGAGGCAAGGACAGCTTGCCGAAGCGCGTCAACTGTTCCAAAAAGCCGTTGAGGTCGATCCTCAGTGCTACCAGGGCTTTAATAACATCGGTTTGACCTATTATCGGGCAGGAGATCTCGAAAACGCCGGTGAGGCGTACAAGAAAGCGCTCAAGTTGGAGCCCGCCTTCGGACCTAGCGTCACCAACCTCGGTACAGTTCGCCATCAACAGAAGCGCCTCCAGGAGGCCACCAATCTCTATCGTCTTGCCCTGAGAATTTCCGATGGAAAGGATTACGAAATTCACTACAACCTGGCGAATGTTCTGAGGGATCGAAAAGATTTCGAGATGGCCAAAAAACATTACCAAGAATCAATCAAGCTCAAGGACAATTTCCCGCCTTCCCACAATGGTCTTGGTGCGACATACATCTGTCTCAAGAATCTGAAGGAGGCTGAGCAGGAGATAAGAGCAGCCATCGCTTTGAAGCATGATTACTCTCTGGCTTATTACCATCTTGCTTTGATTGAACAGGCTCGGAAGAACTATCCTGCGGCAGTTTCTAATTTTAAAGAATCGCTGAAGTATGAAGAACGACCGGACTACAAGCGCGATACTCAGGATAAGGTGGCTCGTCTCGAGAAGCTTATCACTGAGCAGAAGGCTGCTCAGCTCGCCGGCAATCAAGACAATGGACCTCCCCTTTTAGCGTCTGCATCTCCTGCCAACGAGCCTGAGACTAAGAAATCGCTTGGCGGTGCTCTCAAGAAGTTTGAAAATTTACTGTCGACAGGTTCTGATGACCCAGTAATCTGGAACAATTACGGGCTTTTACAGTTGCGCCTCGGCTCTTACAAAGAGGCGGTGAAAGCGCTTCTCAAGGCAACCGAACTCGGCAAAGGTGACCTCTATCAGGCGCACTACAATCTTGCTCAGGCATACAAGGCTTTGTCCGACCAGAATCGCTGCGAAAGCGAGTGCAAAAAGGCGATTGATTCGGCCAGTCGTAATGGCAAAGTCTGCCCCTTGGCACACAATCTCCTAGCTATCGTCTTGAAGCAAAAGAACCAATTAGCAAAGGCCGACCAGGAATATAAGCTTGCAATTGCCCAGTCGATGGGCAAGTATCCGGTCCTGCATTATAACCACGGTATTCTTCTTGAAAAGCTTAACAAGCCAAAAGAAGCGAAGGCTGAGTACCTGGCCTACATTAACGCGGCACCTACTGGTGTTAATGTGATGAAAGCAAAGCTCCGCCTTGGTCTTCTGAGTATGTCATTGTAACGACCGTCGGTTGTCAACAATTCAAGGGTGATTTATTGTAGAATCATTATTTCGTCAGGACAAACTGGCGGCTCTCGTTCGCGATGACAACGCAGATCAATCTTCAACGGGAAACAATGAGCGACAAGGAAAAGACATTGCTGAAGGAGCCGCCCGGTATCGACCCGGGTACTGCCGGTAATTCGGACGGCGAAACGTGTCCGATTGTTCAGCCCATGCCAACTCCCGAAGACGTGGAGAGGGTCGCGAAGAATGCCGCCCTGAAGAAAGCAAGCCCCGTGCCGAAGAATAAGGTCAGGGTTGCATGCTGTATGAGTGGTGGCGTCGACTCCAGTGCGACTGCATATCTACTTATGGAACAGGGCTACGATGTCGTCGGAGTCACCGGTTGGCTGATCAAGTCCGGTAGTCGCTGTTGCGACACCGGAATGGTTGATGCGGCGCGTGTATGCGAACAGCTTGGCATCGAGCACCACGCAGTCGATTTGCGAGAGCTTTTCAAGTCACAGATTATCGATGAATTTCACCAGTCCTACTCGCGCGGTCGTACGCCGCTTCCGTGCAGTGTTTGCAACACGGTGATCAAGTGGGGAGCTTTGCTCAACTATGGACACAAGCATCTTGATGCCACTTATGTGGCGACCGGGCATTATGCTCGTGTTGAAGACACGCCCACAGGAAAGCGTCTGGCCAGAGCTCGTGATCCTAAGAAGGATCAGTCGTACGTCTTGTGGGGGCTGACAAGAGAGCAGCTCAATTCAACCCTCCTGCCTCTGGGCGACTACACAAAGGATGAGATTCGCGAGATTGCTTCTCGTCAAAAACTTGCGACCGCCAACCGACCTGACAGCCAAGACCTTTGTTTTATACCGATTGGCACCTCGCCCCAAACTTACCTGGCCAATTTTATCGAAGAGAAGCCCGGTCCAATCATTCATGCAATCACGCTTGAAGTGCTCGGATACCACAAGGGCACTCATAACTACACCATAGGTCAGCGCCGTGGTATTGGCGTGGCTCACGCAGAGCCGCTGTATGTCACTGCGGTTGATCCGGATACTCGTGTCGTCTATGTCGGTCCAAAAGAGGCCTTATTGCGCAACGAGCTGGTTGCAAGCGAGGTCAACTGGATCATGGAAAACCCGCCAGCAGAACCATTCCGTGCCAGGGCCAAAATTCGATACAACAGTCCCACGAATGAAGCCATTATCTATCCAATGCCTGAGAATCGTGTTCGGGTTGTTTTCGACGAGGCTCAGCCGGCGATTACTCCGGGTCAGGTCCTCGGCGTCTATGACTCCACCGACACATATATTCTTGGTGGCGGTTGGATAGACTGATTGTGCAAAAAGTTCTCAGGCGCAATAAAATGGATTGATCAGGAAGAGCCCATCGTGGTACTTTCCCTGACAAATACTTGGTTTGGAGGGCGCGCGTGTCACAACGTAGCCGAAGTTACGTCAAAATGCTTGTATCGGTCCTGGTGCTACTTATGGTGGCATTCTGGCTGACCCTTCAGCTCCCTGCCGAAGCTCGTAAGAAAACCGCCAAGCGTGCTTCGCACGCAGCCCGGTCTAGTCATGCCAGCAAATCCTCGCGCGGTCGTTCTTCGTCGCGCTCAGGCCGAGGGGGTAGGCACGAACGGGCCGTGGTGGCGCGAGGTGGGCACCACCATCATGGCAAGCATCATAAGCATGACAAGCACCATCACCACCACCACGTGGTACACCGTCCAAGATATGCGTATCCTGTCGAGATGTTCATGATGAAGGCGCCGGACTTTGACTCGAGTCCGTTGCCCGAGGAGCAGTGCCAGGAGGTCATCAGCGCTTTTGCTCGCGGTACCGCCGACAAGTATCCCGCCCGCACGCTCGTGAGAGCGGGTGCGGTCAGGAGCCATGCGCTCAGAGGTGGTATCTTCTGGCGCCGAGAGCCGATCAAATATATCGTCATGCATTCTACCGAGACCGGCATTCCTGTGAGCGGTATCCGTGTGATCGAGAGCTGGAGTTCCATGGGTAGGCGGCATCCCGGCGCACAGTATGTAGTCGATCGCGATGGCAGTATCTATCAAGCAGCCGATCCGGACCTCGCCACTGTACATATCAATGTACTGAAGACTCTGCCGGGAATTAACAACGATAACAGTATCGGCATCGAGATGAATCACACTGGCAGTCAGGACTACCCTGAAGCCCAGATGGCTTCAGTGATCAGGCTAGTGACATATCTCCAGGATCGATACCAGATCGAGAGCGAAAACATCATTACGCACCGCTACGCTCAACAGGGCGACCACACCGATCCTGTTCGATTCGACTGGAAAGGATTTTTGTTCGCCAAGGACAGGCATCGCAACGATGCCATCGCAAGCAAAATGAATTCGATGGAGAACCAATCTCGGAAGTGGGGTGATTTTACCACCGTCGATGCTGCGACATCTCCGACCCCTTCCACGATATTGCAGCCGCACTCTACTGTCGTTCCGACCCAAGTTATTCAGAATGTGGTTCGACCTCTCTCGGTCACGCCCTATCCGCAGTCGGCAGGCTCGTATCGCAGTCCTACGCCTGATACCGTCACTGGTGGCTCCCTGGTGCCTCCACCTAAAGAGTCCCCGATTTCCCCAATTCAAAATCGCGCACCAATCACGCCACCAGTCCGAGTACCTGTAACTCCTAGCTCAGGTGGACTCGATCTTCGCGGTCCGATCGAGGTCGGTCCAGAGCAAGCCGGAGACTTGCTTCTTCCTCAAGAGGCGTTTCCCTAGAAGCTCCTTTAGGTCAGTAGGTTTCAAAACTGTGCTCGCGAAACTATGCGAGCCCGTTTTTCCCTCGAACGGCAATTTAATCAACATCACAGACTAAATACGGAGATTGCCTCGTAGCCTTGAGTTGATTTACCAAGGTCGCTTTCAATAAGTGCGATTTGATCGATTGAATGAGTTATGGGAAAAACTGTTGGGGCGATCACTACATCGCTGATTCGGGCGGTCGGCCCCGAAGAGCTTTCTTTTCGCTTTTGGTGAGGGAAGCGAAGAACCGTGATGTGGGGTTGAAAGATGGACTTCTCATGTTGCCGAAGATCATCGGGCAAAAATTCGATTAGCTCTGCTTTCAACGCTTTGTCTATAGAGTGAACCTGAGGTGGCACCAGAGATGGTGTGACCACGCCAAGTCGCGCTCTGCGTTCGTTAGGCCAGAGTTCAAAACTATCGTAGCTAAGCACTAATTTCTTTTCTGAGCGGCAGCTGTCGACCGCCTTTCCAAGTTTTGTGCTCACATCGGGGATAAGTGATTCGTTAATATCGCCCAAAAAAATCCAGGTCATGTGGAGTTTTGAACTGCCGACCCAGCGCAACTTGGTGTTCCATGAGTCGTTGAGATTGCCGTTGTCCCTGGCCAGGGTCAGAATTGATGCTTGCCCGTCTTCCGGTAAAAACGTTCCGGCGAAAAGTCGTGGCATGGGGTCTTATTTCTTTTGTTCTGCGATCTGCTTTTTGATCACTTCATCTATCCCCTTTGCTCCGCCCATTCCCTTGAGTACATATGCTGCGCCGATGGCAAGCGGGACGAGCATGATGATGAGGTCGATCATAGAGACGGGGGCAAAATAAATTCGCAATCCGCTGATAATCGAGAACACAATCATAATCAGACTGACAGCGGAGATGAGCCAACCCCAGACGCTCTTGGAATTATAGAAAATCCAACCGATGCCGAGTAAGAAGGGCAGCATAAGGTAGCCGATGCTACCGGCAGTTGAAAATCCCCAGAGCGATGCATAACCTGTGGTCACTTTGACGTGGTTGAAGAGCAAGAAAAGCCCGAGCATCACCAAGCCGATTCCGCCGAAGTAGTGCAGGTCAGACTTTTGGACGGGATCCGAACTCGAACTGACACGTAGCGTAGGCAGATCCGTATTTTTGAGCTCTGTCCTGCTTTTCCGTTCTGGTGCGGTGAGATCGCCCTTCTCTTGCATGATGGCAGTCTCAAGCTCAACCAGCTTCTTTTGTATGTGCTCGTCCTTCATGCGCATGTGCACTACCATCCTGTCTTGCATATAAATGAAGTTCGGCGAAAGCCATCTATTAGCATAACACTTTAATATTAAACGTACTATCTACGATGGGGCCTGCGGAAATTAGCTGGGCGGGTCGGGGCATTTCAGGTAGCACCATATGTGGGGCACCATCCAGTGCGGTGAAAGGATCGAATTAATCTACGAATTAATGTGCGAGCCGCATGAACACACGGTTTTACTGGGAAGATAATTTATGGGACCCTTGATCATTTCAGTGATCATGGTAACAATAGATATTCAGCGAAATTTTTACTAGGAAGAGCGGTGTCAATGAAGCGAAAGTGGTGGGTTTCAGCCGTTGCTGTATTGTTCTCACTCTCCGTGAGTCTCTCCAACCCAGCGCAGGCAGCTGATCGGACTGGACCAGTAGGTCTTGCTGATGGTCCAGGAATTTGGGTCAATCTCTGGAGTTACCCGACCGGCGATGTCGAAAGCTACTGCCTGAAGCTTCACAACACAGGTGTTCGCAATCTGTTTATCCAAACATCGCGCAGCAACACTGAAGCAATTAGACAGCCGGAAATTCTCGGTCCTCTAATTGACGCTTGCCACCGTTACAAAATTCGTGTGATCGCCTGGTCTTTCCTTGAGCTTGGCAATCCAGAAGCTGATGCGCAGAAGTTGATTCAGGCGGCAAATTTCCGTTCGCCTATGGGACAAGGATTTGACGCCATAGCACCAAATATGGAAAAGGATTTGAGTTCGACCAAGGTCGAGGCTCTGAGCAAAACCTTGAGAGCGGCGCTCGGACCGAACTATCCAATGGTTGCAGTTGTCTACAGTCCTCTCAACAAAGCCGCCCAGGTCGCGAAGACACCTTGGAAGATGTTGGACAAATACTACGATGTTATTGCTCCGATGAATTACTGGAACAGTAAGTATGCGAAGCTGGAGCCGTATTCGTACACGCGAGACACTATCAAGAAAGTGCGAGAGCTTTGTGGTCGGCCTGATGTAGAAATTCATATTATCGGTGATGGCATGAAGACGCATTCTCCTGCAATCAACGACTTCTTGAGAGCATGTCGCGACACTTCCGTGACCAGCGCTAGTCTCTATCCGTTTCACCAGATGACTGATGAGCAGTATCAATGCCTCACTCAGTATCATCAATACTTTCCAGTCAATTCGAGATACCGACTGGCCGCATTCCGTGAGCTGGTTAAGAGCGGCGCCATGCCGCGCATCAACGTAGATCCGTCCAGTCCGATGCCGCGTGGTGAGTTTTACCACCTGTTGGCTCACAGATTAACCGGCCGTTCGGACATGCAACAGGCTAATGCTGTTCGACTATTGATGGAATATGGTCTGGTTGCTGAGCAGCACCAGAAAGGTTTCTTCTCTACACCACTATATACAGAATCACCGATGGATCATCGAGAGGCGTATGCGCTGGTCGCCAACGCCATCGAAGCGAAGGGGCGTGCTCATAAGTCACGCTTGCCGGTCAAGGGAGCTAAAGCTGTTAGCCTGAAGCATCCGAAGGGTGATTGGTTCTCGTTGCCGGCGATGGCTGAACCTGCCTTTCACAGCGAGACTCAGCATGTTCTTAATTACATCGACGCGGCTCACATTATCTTGAGCGCCGAACCTGGTCTTCATTAACCTGCATCACACTGGATCGTTCGTCATCGGTTCCCAATAGGTCGATTTGCGTCTTGACGCGATGCCTAGTGTCGACCAAATATTGTTGTCCGATATCGGTTTGAAAGGTTCCGTTTACTCTCTACAAGGCGTATGATATTTACCATGACTATATATGATGCGTTCTCCATTAATCGACGTCACCTGTAATGCCGTCTTTGCTTATTCTTTTGCAGGGCAAGTTTCTAAGCTCCCTTCGAAAGGCAACTGAAGTGTCAAACAACAACAACCAAGTTTATTACCAGTTAGACCGCTATTCGTGCTTCGGCGACCGCTCCAGCATCTTCCGTGATGTCTGGAAGTTTCTGATGCGTTAGGTTCCCTTACAACCGTAATCCAGAGGGAGGATTGTCCATGCAAGTTATTGTTACTGGCCGGAATATAGAACTCACTTCAGCTCTCAAGGACTACGTAATAGACAAATTGCAGCGCGCTCAAAAGCATTTCGATCATGAGCTGCATTGCAAAGCGCTTCTGAGCGTGGCGAAGAATCCGTCTATTGCCAAGAGTCAGACTGCTGAAGTGACTGTTCAGATCAACGGCCAGGTTATCAGGGGCGCTGAATCAACCGAGAATATGTATGCCTCGATTGATTTCGTCGCCGACAAGATCGAACGGCAGTTGAGAAAATACAAGACTCGCTACTATCACAAAGGCAATAAGGTCACCAAAGACCGACGCCTGAAGATAGTCACCGAAGAGGAGCTCGATGAAGAGGAATTCGACATTGCGATCGAGCTTGACGCCAGCGTAGACCTGGACAATGAGGCTGTACAGGCTGCTTTAGGTCCAAGGATTGTGCGGTCGAAGAAATTTGCGCTTGTTGCGATGGCGCCGGCAGAAGCCTGCAAGCACGTGGATCTTCTTGGACATGAGTTCTTCATGTTCATCAACAAGGACACAAGCAAAGTTTGCACCATCTATCACCGTCGCGACGGCAACTATGGACTGATCGAGCCAGAGTATTAGAATCCCCGATTGGGTCTGAAACAAATAATAGGTTCATGCGTCTTTCTTGACATGCTGGAAGGCAAATCCATCCGGCTTAGTATGTTGAGTATGAGTAGTATGGAGTAATCCGTTACATCAAAAAATTCAAAATGAAGTATCCATTTTGTTGAAACGGTTTTCCTCACTCAGAAAATCGCAAATGTTTGAGTAGTTTTCTCACCTGGTATCTAGGAGAAAGCCCATTTATGTTTTGGCTGAATCATTTAGAATCCATAGGTAGTTAACTATTACATGTCATGAGTTTTCGACTGCATTAAGGCGGTGTCCAGTTGGCGATTCGGGGAAACCAAAAAAAGCAAGTTCTTGCGCTGCTCGTTGCTTCGGTAATTGGTGCGGCGAGTGCATATCCGGCATATGCTCAAGCTAACGCTCAGGTAATTGAACTCAACAACGAAGGTGTGAGAGCGCTGAGCTCATCGAACTTTAAGTTGGCCATAGAAAAGTTTCAGGCAGCGTTGAAGCTGGATCCAACCTATCAATTGGCAAGCTCCAACCTGGCAATCGCCTATAACAACTACGGTTTGCAGATTAACAAACAGAGCCCGGCGCAAGCGCTAGTAATGTTCCACAAGGCGCTTGCTCTTGACCCGACTAACGCCACGACGAAGGGCAACGTCGAAGGGCTCATTCGAATCATGGGGCGCGACCCCCGCGATTTTCAAGATCGCCTTGAATTGGGCGACATCGCTCGCAAGGGCGGTGACTTTGATGGCGCCACGGTAGAGTATCAAGCGGCCATCGGAATTAAAGATGACGCTTTGGTTCGCGAAAAGCTTGGCGACGTCTATCGTGTCCGCGACAAAATTGACAAAGCAATCATCGAATACAAGAATGCTGCTCGGATCAAGGACTCCGCTGGGGTAGAGGTCAAGCTCGGTCAGGCGTATCAAGCCAAGAATGATGTTGCCAATGCTATCGGTGCATTGGGTATGGCGTTAAAACTGAACTCGACCGATCCTGATGTTCTCGATGCATTGGTTACAGCATGGGATGAGGCTGTTAAGCAGAACCCAACATCGCCGGACAACCACATCGGACTTGGTCAGTCGCTGCAGTATCGAGGCGATTTCGATCAGGCAAAAGAAGAGTATCTGCAAGCGATCCGCTTTTCGCAAGGCCGGCGAAACCCTACGGCTGAAGCACTTCTTGGAAAGCTGGATGCAGCCAAGAAGAAGGCGGATGTCGATCGACAGATCAACCTCGGCTATGAATTACAAAAGCAAGGCAACTTCCAGGGTGCGATCGAGAAATATAAAGCTGCCCTGGCTCAGTCACCCAACGATGATGCAATCTGGGTCAACGTAGGGACGGCTTATCAAGCAATGAAGGACTACAGCAACGCAATCCAGGCGTACAAGCAAGCGCTCAATTTCAACAAGGGCAATCAGGATGCAATCCAGGGTGTGAAGACCGCATCAGCTGCATTGCAGGATCAGCAAATCGAGGGTCTGGCCAAGAAGGGTAATGACCTTTTCAAAGCGCAGAAATATGATGATGCGATTGCTGTGTATATGCAGCTTCTGAAGTTCGACGCCAATGATGCCGGTACGCACTTTAACCTCGGTGCCGCATATCAGGCGAAAAAGGATCTTGATGCAGCGCTTTCTGAGTACCGTATCGCAAAAGGAATTGATCCGAAGAACAAAGATTATGCAGATGCATTCGAAGAGGCGATGGATCTAAAGGCGCAGCCTTTGATTGACAAGGGTTTGGCGGCACACAAAGAGAAAAAGTATACCGATGCGATCGATCTATATACGCAAGCCTTGGCGCTGCGTCCGAAGAACGACGAAGTCTGGTACAACCTCGGCGCGGCTCAGTACTCCAACCTCGACTATCGTAGTGCTGAGAAATCCTATCAAAAGGCATTCGACATCGATCCTAAAGGACGAGTTGATGTGCTGTACTTCATCGGCTCTATAGATGAAAACTTTGGCAACGGTCCCGAAGCTCTAACCGACTATAAGACCTATCTGCAGAAAGCGCCTAATGGAACATTCGCGAAGCAGGCTCAAGATCGTGTTGCTGCTTTGATGAAGAACGTTGGCGATACGCAGAAGATCAAGTCTGAATCGGATATGGCTAAGGAGAAGGATGCTCTCGACGCCTTCCAGCAGGCAGTCAAACTGCAGCAGAGCAAGCAGTACGATCAGGCTCTACCGCTGTATCTGAAGGCGGTACAACTGATGCCGACCGTCGCGGACTACATCTATGGCCTTGGTACTTTGTATCAGGCTATGGATAAGTACGATGATGCGATTACTCAGTATCAGAAAGCCAAGACCCTCGCCAAAGATACTAAGATTATGGATGAGGCGATTCAGTCCGCTCATCAAGATCAGGCTCAACCAATTGTCGACGATGCTGTTAAAAAACAACAAGCCGGCGACAATGCTGGTGCGATTACTCTTTATCAGCAGGCACTGCAGTTGATACCAGAGAATGCAAGGCTCTGGACTAACCTCGGCTTTGCTCAACAGGCGATCGATCAATTCCAGGTTGCAAGACAGTCTTATGACAAAGCTTATAAGTTAGATGCGAAAAACGAGATTGGCGATCTGTACCTCATGGGTCAGATTGACGAGAACGATGGAAAGGGCGGCCAAGCGCTGGCCTTGTATCAGCTCTACGTGAAGAACGCAGGTACAAGCGGCGCGTATTACTCACTCGCAAAGGCCCGCGTCGATGCTCTCGTGAAGAACGTCAATGATGTTCAAAAACTTGCCACCACCTCTGAGATTGCAGCAGGCAAGACCGCAGACGAGTCATATCAAAAAGGTATTCAGCTGCAGAAGGATAGTAAGTTCGACGAGGCGATAGCAGAGTATCAGAAGGCGATGCAAGCTGTTCCCACTGAATTCGCCTATCCGTTCGCTATTGGTACCGCGTATCAAGCGAAGAACGACCTCGAGAATGCTCGATCGAATTACGAGAAAGCCTTGAGCTTGACGAAGAATAAGGATCAGGTTGCTCAGATCAAGGGACTGTTGGATGGATTAACCGAGGCTAAAGCCGCTCCATTCCTGGATGAAGCTAACAAAGCATATGCTGCAGGCGACTTCCAGAAGGCTGCCGATCAGTATCAAGAAGCTCTCAAGGTGACGCCGAACAATGCTGATGCGCAGACCTACCTCGGTGCATCGTATCAAAACCTCGGCAATTTCAGCCAAGCCCGACAGGCTTACGAGCAGGGTTACAAGATTGGTGGCAAAGCGAAAGCCGATAATCTATACTTCCTCGGTTTGCTTGACGAGAACGACGGTCTGGTACCGCAGGCGATGCAGCATTATACGTTGTATATGCAGATCGCGCCTGCTGGTGCATTTAGAGCCCAGGCACAGGGAAGGCTCGATGCCTTGAAGGCAGATCCGAAGAGTGCGCAGAAGATTCAAACCGCCGCTCAGCAGAAGCAGAGCGTCGAGACGCAAGGCGCTTACAGTGCTGCTGTCGCGGCTCAACAAGCCGGCAAATATGATGAGGCTCTGGAGAATTACAACAAGGCGATTGCCGCTTCTCCTAATGAATCATCGTTCTACTACGGTAGAGGGACTTGCTATCAGACCAGAAATGATGCCTCGAAGAACGACATCGAAAATGCGCTTGCTGACTACGATAAGGCTCTCAGCATTGCACCAAACGAGAAAGCGTACAAAGATGCAGCCAATGGTCTACGAAGCTTCAAGGCTCAACCGCTAGTCGATTCTGCTATCAAGAAGCAGACGACGGCTGGCGCTGATGGCAAGTACGATCTTGCAGGAGCAATTGCCGACTACCGCGCCGCGCTCAAGATCTACGACGATCCTGGCACTCACATGAACCTGGGAACGGCTCTCCAAGCCAACAACGACTTGAACGGCGCCCTGCAAGAATATACCAATGCGATTAACAAAGATGCGACGTTGGCGGATGCCTATTACTATCGTGGTACCGTATACGAGACCATGAATCAGAAGGATCCAGCGAAGAGAGACTATCAAAAGTATCTCCAACTGGCTCCGGCTGGACCTAACGCTGCTGCCGTCAAGGATGGCTTGAAGCGCGTCGCCCCGGCTGTTCCACCGAAGAAAAAATAGGACAGCAGCCTATCTCTATTGCAAGAAGTGCCCGAAGCTATGATCTAGCTCGGGCACTTTCTCTAGGGTGTGCGTTATGAAATCCAGTGATTAGAGGATAGTTGAGTTCGATGTCAAACAGATTACAATAGCTCTTAGAGGAAAAATGACTTGGATAGAGCGTTTGCAGCAGCACTATTATTTGTCGCCCTGATGTTGCCCAGTGCGGTCGGTGCACAATCTCAAGATGGGGCTGACTCGAAGTCAAATGCTGGAGGAGACGTCAACCTCACGGAAGAGCAAAAGCAAGCCAGTGTAAGCTGGAACGTCTCAATGACGCTCGCGAAGCAAGCGATGCTCAAGGGCAAGTTTGTCGACGCTCAGACAATTTTGAAAACAGCGTTAACCGAAGCGAGAAAATTCGGTGCAAGTAATTTCAGAGTTGCGGTGACAACCTGGGAGCTTGCTCAATCGCATAAGGAACGCGGCGAATACAAGGAGGCTCAAGAGGACGTCACAGAGGCGCTCCATGTTCTTGAAGAACAGAAGCCACCTCGCCCGATGGCGTATGCAGGCGCCCTCAATACACTCGCGAGTATTCATAAAGAACAAGGTCAATACGATGAGGCGGAAAAGACCTATCAGAAGGCGATCGAGATTCTAGAAAAAAACGACAGCCAAAAGCTGGCTCTTGCTGCAGGTTTAGACAACCTGGGTGTGCTTTACCAGAAGCGACAGATGTTTGATAAGGCCATACCGATCCAGGAGCGCGTCCTCTCGATTTATGAATCGTCGCCAAAGACTTCACCGCGCGATATGGCGATTTGTTTGAACAACATCGCCGAGAGCTATAGATACCAGAAGCAAAACGATAAGGCTCGCAGCAGTTTCGAGAGAGCGATAAAATTGATGGTCGATCAATACGGGGCCGATCATCCCACTGTGGCTACATTCAAAGATAATCTCAGTGCTGTGCTCAAGAACGAAGGAAAGCTTGCCGAGGCTGAAAAACTGGAAGTTGATGTCTGCAGGATTTACAGGAATACCCTCGGTAACCGCCATCCGGATCTCGCTATCGCATTGCATAACCTCGCAAACCTATATGCATCAATGGGCAACAACGCGAAAGCGATCGAATGCGAGCGCGAGGCGTTGAGCATTTTTGAAAAGGCGTTTGGACCTACTCATCCGTTAACGGTCCAATCAAAATCAGCGATGCTCGAACTGAGTCCTAATGCGGAAAATGGCAATAAATAGCGTCAGGATTTAAAACCAAATCACTCTGCCGATTTTTCCTGTGCTTTTCTTGTATATTTCCAGAACAATATGAGAAACAGAATGCACGACCCGAGGAGGCTCGCGGCGCTCGCGATGATGGGCACGGGGGTGCTTCCTGCCATTATGCTATCAACTCGAATTGGTTCTATCGCCAACCGGCCGAGAGAGTACAGGGCGAGGTAGAGAAGAAATGTCAGACCTGGATACTTGCCCAGGCGGCGCCCAGCGAAGTAAAAAAGGAAGAGGAAGATCATCAAATTCCAGATCGATTCATACAAAAATGCTGGATGAAAGTAGCTGTGATTGAAGTATTGCATCGGTCTGTTTTCGACTGGGATAAACAACTTGAGTGGAAAATCGTCCGCTACAGGTTTGCCGAAAGCTTCCGAGTTGAAGAAGTTGCCCCAGCGTCCGATTGCTTGTGCCAGAGGTGTGACGCATCCACCAAGATCCAGTACTCGAGCGGTTGGTAGTTTCGCGATATAGCAGTATACTGCCGCGGTTAAGAAACCGCCGATGATACCACCGTGAATCGACATTCCACCCTGCCACGTCGCCAGTATGTCTTGTGGGTGGCCGAGAAAGTAAGTCGGATTGAGCGCAACAAAATACAATCGTCCGCCGAGAATCCCTCCAATGAAGGATATAAGTGCGCAGTTGGTCAGTTGCTCTCGATCGATCTTCCATGCGTCGGCAAGTCGATTCGCCATGAATGCTGCCGCTAGAAATCCAACTGCAATAAGGACTCCGTACCATCGGATGGTGAGGAATCCCAACTTGAAAAATATTGCGCCGGGCGATTGCAGGAACATGATTAGGAGAGGCCCTGACTGGTTTACCTATTCTTTATAGCAGAATAACAAGATAGCAGAATAACAAGCCACTCTGAGAAGCAGAGTGGCTTGTCGATTACAGTGCAAGTGGGATCTAATTAATAGGGCTGTTGGCTGTTAGGAACAGTATCGCCGTACACATCTTTTGGCGCTTTACCAAAATTGCGTTCTGCGTTGGCTGGTAGTTTGGGATCATGGACCTCATCGTGGGGATCATCTCCATGTGGATCTGGACCGTGGGGGTCGGTTCCGCCGTACTTTTGTGCGACAACCATGGTTGTTGATTGCTTAGCTTGAAACAAAGTCTCTGGATTTTGGAAAAATGCCTTAATTGATTTTTCTGCGGTACTGATCGATTCGCTATCGGTCGTGCGTACGATACTGTATCCAGTGACTGCTGTCAGGGCTGCGACCATTGCGATAAGCAACCTGCGATTTAACATTTGTACCTCCAATGACAACTTGGACCTGATCAACGGGGGGACTTCAGGGATGACATGAGTATAACCGATTTAATTCAACCAACCGTTACAATAGCTTGGTGCAATGGAGATTGTTATGGCAAAAGCGAAATCACGCTGGGTCTGCCAGGAATGCGGCTTTCAAACATCCGGATATCTTGGGCGATGTACCGAATGCGAGAGTTGGGGATCTATGGTTGAAGAGGTCTCACAGCTCGACTCTTCAAGCGCTTCTCCGAGAGGCATCGTTCGAGCGGTTTCGCCTCCTGACAATGGTGGTAATTCAAAGCCCACGCTTTTACAAGATCTTAAGGCTTCCGGATCACAAAGAATCGCGACAGGCATACCAGGTCTTGATGAGGTGCTCGGAGGCGGCTTTGTGCCGGGCGCAGTAATACTACTTGCAGGTGATCCGGGAATCGGCAAGTCAACTCTTTTGTTGCAAGTCGCCAGGCACGTTAGTGCCGGACAACGAATACTTTACTTGGCAGGGGAAGAGTCTGCATCGCAAGTGCGAATCCGAGCAAGCCGCTTGAAGATGGATGATTGCAAAGTCCATGTTGACACGCAGCAGGACGTGATCAAACTTTCGGAGAGCATGCGTGAATTCTCTGATGGTGTGGCAATCATTGACAGCATTCAGTCTGTGTTTCATCCACAATTAACGAGTGCTGCCGGTTCTGTCGGGCAGGTTCGCGAATCAGCGCAATTAATCATTAACTCTGCAAAGGCATCGAATATCGCAACTATTCTAGTAGGGCATGTCACGAAAGAAGGGTCTATTGCAGGACCTCGCGTGCTTGAACATATGGTCGACGTGGTGCTCCACTTCGAGGGCGATCGAACAAGACAGCTGCGAATTCTGCGCGCGATGAAAAACAGATTCGGTTCCACATCCGAAATTGCCATCTTCTCAATGACTGGAGAGGGTCTGGTTGAGGTCGGCAATCCGAGCGAGTTCTTACTTGGCGACCGACTCAAGAAGTTAGGACAAACACAAGCCCCATCCGGCACAGCCGTCATCGCCAGCGGTGAGGGGAGCAGAACCTTGTTACTTGAAGTGCAAGCCCTGGTCAGTGCTACTACTTACTCCGCGCCGAGGCGCCTGGCCAACGGATGCGACAGTAATCGCTTACTTCAAACAATTGCTGTTCTAGAGAAGAAAGTTGGGCTCTCACTTGCTCGATCCGATATCTACGTCAATGTTGTCGGCGGACTCGACATTGATGATCCCGCGGGCGACCTTGGTGTGAGCGTTGCCATCGCTACTTCCGCACTCGATCGTTCCGTCGACTCGTCGGTAATTTTTATAGGCGAGATCGGATTGACTGGTGAGGTGCGCGCTGTCGTGTCGCTCGAACGTCGCGTAAAAGAAGCAGCTCGACTTGGTTTTCAAAAGGCAATCGTACCGAAAAGCAATCTGCCGCTCTCTGGTGGTGTTCCTAAAATGGAGATCATCGGTGTCGAAACATTGAGCGAAGCGCTGCTTCTAGCCATGCCTGGTGTCGATTTGTCTCCTCGCGAGAGAAAGAAAGACGATATTGATTT
Organism: uncultured Candidatus Obscuribacterales bacterium; assembly: GCA_964418155.1. Taxonomy (GTDB): domain Bacteria; phylum Cyanobacteriota; class Vampirovibrionia; order Obscuribacterales; family Obscuribacteraceae; genus JADYXR01. The sequence continues at coordinate 30,586 of CAYQKX010000025.1, forward strand.
TAGTACGCTTGGTGATTTCCCTGTCGGCATGAACCGCTGATTTAAACCTTTTCGTCTTGCGTTTTGAAACTCACGTTAAATGATTTGGTGACCAGCGCTTGCTTTAGGCTTCGCAGCTGGAATTCCGATACCCCGTAGGGGACCCGAGAGCAGAATGGGTTTTCTTTGACTGAAGTAGAAAAATGCGTGCAATGCATTAGTCTGTTATTTAGACCTGTTTTGTCAATTAATCAAATGGGCGACCAAGCCGGGTACAATCGCCCTCTGAATTGCAAGTGCTTCAACAACAGAACTGAAATGACCGATTTCGAGCTTACCGAGGATCTAAGAAGGCAGCTGTCCGCTCTCCCTGACGAGCCAGGTGTCTATATCTTTCGCAATTTGGAAGGCGAGGTAGTTTACATAGGTAAAGCCCTTTCTCTCAAGAATCGGGTGAAGTCCTATTGGAATCAGACCGCCTGGCGCGAGCGCCCTAAGCTGTATGTGATGATGCCGAAGGTGGCGAAGCTGGACACGATTCTTACTCATTCCGAGAAAGAGGCGCTGCTTCTGGAAGCTACCTTGATCAGGCAGCATATGCCGAGATACAACATCGCTCTCAAAGACGATCGGCGCTATCCCTGGTTGGCAATTACCTACGATGTTTCGTATCCGAGATTGATTATGGTTCGAGATCCGGTGCGCTATAGAAAAGAACATCCCAAGAATAAGCTGTTCGGTCCATATGTCGAGACTGGTCAAATGTGGGAGACGGTGCGGGTTCTGCGCAAAGTTTTCCCGATGCGCCAGCGAAAAAAGCCGCTGTTCAAAGATCGTCCCTGTATGAATTATTACATTGGGCTGTGTTTGGCTCCGTGTCAAAACATGGTTGCTGAAGAGCTTTACGATTCAATGGTTAAACAGGTGGAGATGTTTCTCTCTGGACGACAATCTGAGGTTGTTCAACAGTTGACCACCGAGATGGAGAAGTCGGCTGACGAACTGGATTTCGAACAAGCCGCGAAAATCCGCGATCGCTTGAAGGCTCTCGAAACGGTGATCGAAAAGCAGCAAGTCTTTTTCGAAAATGAGAAGGTCAATTGCGATGTGGTTGCAGAGGCTCATACAGAGAAGCTTCTGGCTGCCTGTATAATGCGTGTACGCGAAGGTAAGCTTGTCTCGTCCGAGACCATGTGCCTTCCGCTAACCGAAAAAACAGGATGGGACGAGGCTTTCCAGAGCTTCGTCGATCAGTACTACGCGCAGTGCGAAGATGTCTATGTACCGACAGAAGTTATCGTTCAACATCCGTTGGAAGACGTGAAGGCGATCGAGGAGCTGTTGACGAGCAAGCTTCAGCGATCGGTCAAGGTTTTTGTTCCGTCGCGGGGAGCGAAAGTCAATTTGATCGAGATGGCGAAAAAAAATGCTCAGCAATCGCTTGAGTATGAGTTCGTCCATCGAGAGGAAGAGATGGATGCTAAGTCGGAGGCTCTTCTTTCTCGACTGAAGGAAGAGTTGGGAATTTCGCGACTCCCGAAGCGCATCGAATGTTTTGACATCTCGAATATTCAAGGGAGTGACATCGTCGCGAGTATGGTCGTCTTTGAGAGAGGTCAGGCGAAGACGAAGGACTATAGGACCTTCAAAATAAAGACAGTAACAGGCGGAGAGCCCAACGATTTCGCATCTATGAAAGAGGTTGTAGGCAGGAGATATTCTCGCTTACTGCAAGAGGGAAAACCGCTACCAGATCTAGTCATCATCGATGGTGGCAAGGGACAACTCGGCGCCGCGCTGGAGGCGCTCGCCGAGCTGGAACAGGCAGGTCTTCCGAGGGAACCATTTGACATAATTGGTCTGGCAAAGAGGCATGAAGAGGTTTTCTTCCCTAACCGCAGCCAACCGGTTTTGTTGTCGAGGAGGAGCGAGGCACTGTATCTCCTTCAGCGCGTGCGCAACGAAGCTCATCGATTCGCAGTAACCTTCCATAGAAAAGTCAGAGCGAAACGATCGCTCAAGTCGGAGATGGACACGTTGAAGGGCGTCGGCAGTGCCAGAAGAAAGTTACTTCTCGATTATTTCGGCACCTTTGCCAAGCTCAAGGCGGCGACCAGTGAGGACCTTCTGGCTGTGCCTGGTCTGCCTCGCAATTTAGCCCAAAATATTTTTTCGCAGCTCCATCCGGCGCCCGGCAACGCCGAATCAGTCGATGTTGAAGCGCAGCAGGCCGACGATGAAGTTTCAGAAGCTCCGAGTTGATTGCGTTCCGATGTTGCGTCCGGAGTTGCGTTTGCATTCCGGAGTTCCGTTTCGATGTAGCGTTGCTGAGTTTCATTCGGACTTCGTTCGGGGTATTCCCTTATACTCACCTGATCCGGAACCATTAGGTCTTGCCGAAGCGAAGCTTTCCGATTAGAGAGCAGTTTTTGCGAAGCTTTTGTCGAGAGGCTGCCCCAATGCTGCCCGTTGTTCGCGGCCGTTGATGTTCTCTTAGAATGTGTATTTCGACATCGAATTGGACCTGAGAGGATCAAAGCGGACCGCTCCCCCTGTGCCCTGTTCGGACCCCTGGGCTTGACGAATTCGCTCATCCTTTCCCCAGGCGCTTCGTACAATAATTGAACCAAATATCGCTATCTACTTTGACGAACGTCCTTCGTTTTTCCAAAGCGGCTATTTCGACATCGAATTGGACCTGGGAGGAACAAAGTGAACGCCTCCCCTAGTGCACTGTTTGCTCCCTTGTACTTGACGAACCCGCCTGGTTTTTCCTAAGGGCCTGTGACCAAAAATCGAGCTGAACTTAGTAATTTAGCGATTCGTCTCAAGAATCCCAGGCGTGTATTTATGGGCGATCGAGGTCCAGCGACGTTACCTTAGGTGGCTCCAAGACTTCGAATTTTGGTCTATGGTAATCTTTTCCATAGTGAGATCTTTTGGGACCAAAAACAGATGAACGGTGATTTCTTTCGAAAACATCATAAGACCATTACCTGGATGATGATTATTGCCTTTCTTGCTACCCTTTGTCCCGCAGTTTTTTCGGCGTTTGGTGGCTAATTGAGTTTGTCTTCCCCAGCAACTGTTAGGGGCGCGGCATTCAAGCTCAGGGCAGGGAATGTCACTACAACGGTTGTACCTCGGCCGCTCGCTCCAGAAGTGATTTGAACCTCGGCATTGTGCGATGTAGCAATCTCCTTGACGATTGCCAGTCCAAGCCCACTTCCAGGAACATCGCATCCCAAAACGCGATAGAAGCGATCGAAAACGCGTAGTCGATCTTCTGCCGAGATGCCTGGACCCTGGTCCTGAACGGCAAGAAGTATGTGACCGGAATTGACGACAACGCTTACGAGGATTTTGCCGCCTGTTTCGCTGTAGAGGATGGCATTTTCAATCAGGTTTTCGGCGAGCTCCCTGAGGCTTGCCGAGTCACCTTTGATCCTGGCTGGTTGATCGGCTCCGAGAAACTCGAGTTCGAGTCCTTTCTTTGTTGCCGGACCCACGAGATCGGCAGTAATCTCTGCACTCAGAACGTTCATATCCAGAGGGACAACATTCTCCTGGCGGATGGCCGGATCTGCTTTTGCCAATGCGAGCAGCTTATTGGCCAGGTGCGTCATTCTGTCAGTACCGGAATTGATCTGTTCTAGAACCGCCTGGAATTGGCTATTGCGTGCGGAAGTGTCGGCCTCGGTAGATTCGTCCGAAGCGAGGCGTTTTGCATAGTAGATATACGTTTTCAATCCCGCTAAGGGCGTTCGGAATTGATGCGCCGCATTGGCCACGAATCGTTTCTGCGCATCGATCTCACTTCGGAGCTGGACGAGAAGAGCGTTGATTGTAGTGACCAGAGGTTTTAACTCTGCTGGTATGCCGCCTTCTTCGAATGAAGAGAGGTCATGCCGGGACCTGTCAGTCAGTGCCTGGCGAAGACTATCTAGTGGTTGTAGTCCTTGGGAAACAGCTTTGTTGACGGCAAATCCTCCGAGAATGATCAGGATGAGCTGTGGAATGATGATACTAAGTAAAATGTTTTGCGCCAGTTCGTTGCGGCTGTCTAGTGTCTCTGCCACCTGAACAAAGACTGTCTTGTGCTGATAATTAGGTATGTCTACTCTGATGCGAGCGATTCTAGACGGCTTGCCGTTGACGTCTCGATTTCGAAAGGCCGGTTCGATCTTGCCGAGATTTACAAAGGGACCTGGAATCATCGCATCGCCGGAGATTCGTCTTCCGTCTTTCGATAAAACTTGATAGTAAAACTGGTTTTTGTTTTTGTCCTTATGGTGAAGAATGGCTTGCGCGGCTGGTGGCATGTCTGCCCAAACATTCGTTCCGTCGAATCTCAACCGAGCCGCTACCGACTTAGCAGAGTTGATCAAGGCATGGTCATATGATTCGTTGGAGAAGTTGACCGCTAAAAAGTATGCCACAATCGTACTAACCAGGCACAAAAGGCACAGCGGTGCTAAGAGCGATCGCAAAAGCTGTATTCGAATCGAGCTATCAGACCGATTCTTCAATTCTGTAACCGAGCCCCCGCAGAGCACGAATCGTTAATCCGTAAGGTTCAATTTTTTTTCTAACGCGGTGAACAGCGATGCCGATGGCGTTGTGAGTGACCTCTGCATCCCAGTCTGACAGCAGGTCCGTGATATGCTCCTTGCTAACAATGCGGCCAATTCGCTGCATCATTATCTCTAAAATCGCCAACTCTCTACCCGACAAATCGAGAATGGTGCCGCCAATGGTGGCAGTCCGATTGACGGTATTGAATGTCAGCGGACCGAAGGAAACATCAGTTTTATTGGACCACTGATCTTTACGAAGCAATGCTCGAATCCGCGCCTCGAGCTCAGGCAACTCGAACGGCTTGGTCATGTAGTCGTTGGCACCCAGATCAAGACCGCTTACTCGATCCTCGAGACGGTCGCGCGCAGTCAGAATGAGCACGGGAAGATACTGACCTCGATTGCGCAGTCGCTTTAGGAGCTCGATGCCATCTAGCTTTGGTAAACCGAGATCGAGAATCAGCAAATCATAGGGTGTGCCGTTAAGGGCAATATCTGCGTCCGTCCCAGTGCTTGCTATGTCGACCGCGTATCCACCATCCTTCAGCACAAGTGACAGCCCATCGGCCAGAAAGCGATCATCTTCTGCAAGAAGTATTCTCATTCCACACCTCAAACGCCTCACTATAAGTATCTTATAGCTCCTTGCGCCATTAGAGGTAACTGAAATTCTGTTGAAATTTTCAGGTCATAAACTAAACTAGGTAAGGCAAGTGCTTTGAATCCATGTGCGTGTTATGTCCACGAGAGTCGCAGATTTTATACGCAAATACATTCGATCAGTGTGGCAACTGGAGCTGCTCCTTTATCTGAAAGGCAGCGGAAAGCCACTGTGTGCCGATGAGCTGGCAGAGTCCCTGTACATGGCAGTAGAGTCCATTAGCAGCGGGCTCAAGTACTTCGAATCTTGTGGTTTAATCCAGAGAGTCAGTTCAAAATCTGAGTACTTCGAATTCAATGCACAGGATTCAGACCTGGCGTTATCCGTAAGTGAGACTGCCAATATGTACAGCTTAAGCAGAGTATCGGTGGTCAATTTGATCTTCTCGACTCGAGTTAGCAATTAGCTCAAATCGAAATCCGAATATTTTAAAATTAATCGTAGGATTCTGATTCGCATGATGCACAGAGCCTTGATTCACTGTCCGACGGCGATCTGATCTTTCCTTCCGGCGAGGAAGGAGGGCAGGTTCTATTTGCTTCGAGTCATTCTTACATTGATACTTGGGTCGGTAACTGACTCTAGCAACCTTCTGTTACGAATCCTGAAGCCGAGATTATCCAAGTGTTGATATAGAGATGGGCTGGGAATGCACCATCTCAGAATATTCCAAAAACCTTCACGTTGATTTCACGTACGAGGGATGGCGTGGAATGCGCGGGCGTGATAAGTAACGTAATGGAGACTCTGTGCTGAGTAAGCCAGCCGCATCCCACCTTCTGGATTGTGTCGGAGTGATCAGAGAAGTTTCAATCTGAATTCACAGGAAGTGACATACCACGAGTCGCGACCGACATCGAGCAGAGCCACCAACCACACGACCGACCATATCAACACCACATACGAAATTCTGGCGACAATGAGATCGCCAGGCGTTGACCATACTTCTGGTCGACTTGGATCTGTGCCGGCGGGCGCGGTAGCTGCTGTTGCTCGCTGGTGCGAATCCTCTCAAGTCTTGAAGTGTGAGCGGTCAGGAGGGTGTTGACCTATGCAAACTGCGCATAATGGCGCAAGGATTATGAAACCTATCAGCCTTTTGATTGCAGAAGACAATGAGCTTTTGCGACTGAGCTTGCGTCTGTCGCTGGAAGGCGTAGACGAGCTCAGTGTAGTTGGTGAGGCTGCAGACGGACCTGGTGCGGTTCGGGCTGCTATCGAGCATCGCCCGTCGGTGGTGCTAATGGATATCGGTCTTCCGGGATTCGACGGTTTGGTTGCGACAGAACGGATCAAGTCGGCAACTAATTCGCGTGTTCTTATCTTGAGTGGCAAGGCTGAGACCAGGCAGGTACTGGCGGCGCTCAAAGCCGGGGCGGACGGCTATTGCGTGAAAGAAGCGGATACCGATCAACTTCTTTGTGCGATTAAGTCGGTTTGCAACCATGGCACTTGGCTGAGTGATGATATCGCCAATGATGTCATCTCGCATCTATCGCTTATCGATCCAGGTCTCGATGGTCAAACCTCACTCACTGAATTGGAATTGAAGATACTAAATATGATACTGGAGGGTGCAAATCTCGATGGTATCGCCAACGATCTGGGAGTTCATTCTAATCAGATTTACGCTCACTCGCAAAGGTTGATGACCAAGTTGTCCTTAAGCAGGAGTGACATGGCTGAGTCGAGATCCAACTCGCGACACCTGCGAGCGAGTACCGAGCATCGCCTTTCGCGTATCTGTCCGAGGTGTCATAGTAGCTGGCCGTTGGCTAAACGAAACTGCGCATATGATGGTGCGCCAACCAGGCTTGATAATCTGATTGGAACAATCTTTGCCGATCGGTACGAGATTCTTTCCGTTCTGGGTTCTGGTGCTGGAGGCACTGTCTATAAGGCGAAACATCGATTTATGTTGAAGATGGTTGCAATCAAAATAATGCATCCCAACAACGCCAGGAAGATACATGCCCTGCAGAGATTTCGCAACGAGGCTATCACCTCTTCCTTCCTCACTCATCCGAACATCGTATCTGTACTGGATTTCGGTGTGACGGAAAAAGGCTTAGCCTTCATGATAATGGACTTCTGTAATGGCGAAACACTTTCGCGTGCTATCGAAAGGCGCGGCGCCTTGACTCCAGCTCAAGCGCTGCCGCTATTCATCCAGCTTTGCGACGGTCTCGAGCATGCTCATCGATCGGGTGTACTTCACAGAGATTTGAAACCGAGCAATATCCTGGTCTCTGGAATCGGTTCTGAAGAACCGGTTGCCAGAATTCTCGATTTCGGAACTGCTGTCCTGACGAGGGATCTGGCGGGTTACAATCTCGAGATGCAGAAGCCCGGCTTCATTTATGGAAGTCCACTTTATATGAGTCCGGAGCAATGTCGTGGTACCAAACTCGATGCTTCTTCCGATATCTATTCTCTAGGATGTCTGATGTACGAGACGCTGACTGGTAACCCGCCGATTGATGCTGAGACGGTTAACGAGGCTCTTATGCATCAGATTTTCAAAGATCCAATTCACATTGGTAGAACCGATTTCGGCAAGAATTCCCCGCCTATTCTTCAGGGAATCATTATGCGGACCTTGCGCAAAGAGCAAGCGCTGCGGTACAGCTCGGCGCAGGAGTTGAAGGCATATCTTGCCGAAGTTCGAGTTTGACGATAGCGACTGGTCAACAGGGAGACTGTGTGTGTCGCCCTTGTTAGATCCGGGTTTCGAAATCGTCGTTTCTTGAGAAGAGGTCGCGTATGATGCCGAATATTGTCTTTGCTGATAATCTCGGAGCTCTATTCCGATGTGTCTTTCCGGAGAAACGTCATCGTCTCGTTGATGTAGGCTGGCGGCGTTCGGTTCGCGTCAGTTCATCTTCCGACGATTCGCCGGGCTTCGGTCCTGGGAGAATTTTGTTTTTATTTCTCCAAATCAAAATCCCGGCAATTGGAGTGCCTACGGCGATCATAATTGCTGCGATGAAGATTGATGTTAAAACCATGCTGAGCAGATTTCTCAGGTCGGAGATATCGCTAGTCAAGCCTGTCAGTTGTTTTTCCAGACTCGTTATCGGTTGTTCGATTCGTACCAGCGGTTCTCTAATTCTGGAGATATCGTCGTGGACGCCAGTCACCTGTTTGTCCAGGTTGTGGATCGGGTCGGCCATCGATATGAGAGGTTCTTGTATTTTCGTTATTGGTTCGCGGATCTTACTTATGTCCGATCGAACGTTCGAAAGATCCGGGCGCATGCTCTTCAGCTCTCTATAGGTTCCGCTCAGGGATGACTGCACGGAAGTCATTTGCTTAGAGACGTTTCCGATGTTTTTGTCGACACCCTTCATGTGAGTCACTGTTTGATCCAATCGACCAGAGATGGTGTGCATCTGGTTTTTCACATCTGACAATTCGTTTTGAACGGCCTTCATCTGACCGCCCATCCTTTCCACCCGCTGCTGCAGATTGAGCATGGCCGGCTGCAGCGCCGCGATAGGCCCTGTGAGCTTCATCATCTGTTGTTGCAATCGCACTGTCTGCTCTTGCAACTTTATGACCGGGCCGAAAACCCAACGAACTGGATTGATAGAAATCCCTTTTTTCTTTGGATTCTCTTTCAAGTCTTCAGTGGAAACCTGAACGCCGGGTACTTTATTGATGACTTCTGCCTGGCGGCGAGCAAAGCGATTGGCCTTTTGCGTTTGGGCTTCGTCAAGCTTTTTTTCCTCTTTAGTAACTTTCGAGTCGTTCAGATTGACCTTGGTCTCTGTAGGGTCCGCTGCCAGCGCCGCCAGTGGGGAGAGCAAAGCTATAATCAAAATCAGATGAACCTTATAGATTCTTTTCATGAGTTTTCTCGCCATGAGGTTTTCGACGAGGACGGTCATGACTCCGGATGGTTTCCACTTGTAAAAACTTCTGTAATTCACTTAATTAAGGGGAAACGCATTATCTGCTAGCCTTGTGTCTCAGGCAGGAAAGAATATGGAAGGAAAGAACCGAAAAGCACCGCTTGCAGAGCGGATGCGTCCCAGAACCCTCGATGAGTTTGTCGGTCAGGAGCGATTGCTTGGCACCGACGGTGTTCTCCGAGAGATGGCAGATGGCGGAGATCTGGTTTCCTTCATTCTCTGGGGGCCTCCTGGCGTTGGAAAAACGACGTTGGCACGCATGATTGCCAACAAAACGGAAAGTCGTTGGGTTGCATTTTCAGCTGTGATCTCTGGTATCAAAGAGATTCGTAGCGTGATGGCGGAAGCCGAAGCATTCATGAATCTTGAAGGTCGTCGCACGATCTTATTCGTCGATGAGATTCACAGATTCAACAAAGCGCAGCAAGACGCTTTCTTGCCCTACGTTGAGAGCGGAACAATCGTCCTGGTTGGTGCGACGACGGAGAATCCTTCCTTCGAGATCAACTCGGCATTGCTCTCACGCTTGAAAGTTTTTGTACTCGAAGAACTCAATCTGGAATCGTTGCAGACCATATTGAAAGGCGCATTGACAGATCGAGAGCGTGGTCTGGGAAACGAAGACATCGTTGCTTCCGATGAGATGTTGAATAAGTTGGCCGTATATTCCTCCGGCGATGCGCGAACCGCGCTCAATAGCCTGGAGCTTGCCGTCATGCTCGCCAAAAAGCGAGGTCAGAAGGAGCTCGGTGAGCGAATAATCAAAGAAGCAATCCAACAGGCGGTTTTGAAGTATGACAAAGATGGAGAGCATCACTTCAACATCATTTCGGCATTGCACAAATCAATTCGAAATTCCGATTCTGATGCGTCGTTGTATTGGCTTGCTAGAATGTTGGAAGCCGGAGAAGATCCTTTGTACGTCGCTCGCAGATTGGTTCGGTTCGCGTCGGAGGATGTAGGGCTGGCAGCTCCGCAAGCGCTCGAACAGGCGGTTGCTGCAATGCGTGCCGTAGAGTTGATTGGCATGCCCGAGGCGAAACTCGCCCTCGCGCAAGTGGTTGTGTTTTTATCCTTGGCACCGAAATCCAACGCGGTCTATCGCGCATATGGGATGGCGGCGAGCGATGCGTTAAACACAATGCAACATCCAGTTCCGCTGCACCTGCGCAATGCGCCTACCAAACTTATGGAAGAGATCGGCTATGGAAAAGGCTATCAATACGCGCACGATTACGAAGATGCGAAAACCGAGATGGAGTGCATGCCAAAGGAGCTCCGCAATCGGAAGTATTATCAACCGACTCCCCGCGGATTCGAAGGTAAGCTCAAGGATGCCGTGAAGCGCTGATCTCGGCTTGCGGAAAAATCGCTGATTCGTTTTCGAAAATCAACTGCTGTCCACCGTAAGCGAATATCTCGCGACTTCGACATCTCAACAAACCGTGAAAAATGATTGCAGTACTAGTGACGGTCATCTTCGAACAGTCTGAAAGTGACTATGGCATTCGGATTTGAAAAGGTGTGAGCGAGATATTTGAAGTCTAATCCAAAAAAAGGGCGACGCCGCAGCGTCGCCCTTTCATCTCCGTCTCAGACATTGCGATTCAAAATTTGACTATGCCGCCTGCACCGAATTCGGTTCCCAGGTTTCCGGCATCATGAGTTGCTGTTTTGTCCTCCTTGCCTCCTGGATTGCTTGAAAGTAAGCTGTAAATCAAACTCTCCTTGCTGTCCTAACTATCGATCGCTGTTTTTCCGGCAATTCAAGTGGAGGTGTTTTACTACGTTGATTTTCATAAAAAAGATGGCAAAAATGGACCGGTTCACCGGTACTAAACGTACTGGTGAACCGATCCTTCCGACCGCCTGTGCTGCTGGAGTAAACTTTCAAAAGCTAATGTTAATTAGTTCGGATCGATTCCCCTTTCACAACGATTGCAAATGGCTTAATCAGGCCAACTTGCCCTCGCATTTGGTATCACGATTGAACAGATTGGTGAACACATGCCACCATCTTTTGTCTCGAACTTGTTGCAGGTCACTCTTTGTATCCTTTAGCAAATTCGCCAGGCGAACATTTTCCTGTTCGGCAGACACTAGAGTGTCTTCCAAAAAGTCTCTTTCAACTTTCAATTTCGCAAGTGCATCCATCAGGTATCGTCTTTCGATGACCGCTGCTTCACGCTCAAACTCAATTGACTTCAACTGTTTGATTTGCAGCTCGAGTTGAGGAACGCGTTGTATAGACCAGTATTGACTGACCATCACCTGCTTAACCGCTGCGTTCTCTTCGGTGAGCTCTTGCACTTTTTGTAACAGTGCAATTACTCGTCTCTGGAGATATGCGATCTCTTCTTTTCCCTTGGCAGCTACTCGTTGCTGTTGGTACTGGCTAACTACCTCGAGAACTTGGCGACGTACGCGCTTTTCTCTCGCCAACTTTAGCCGTTCGTCTTCTCCGTCTGACACCACCTCTGATGCCCACTTGAAGATGTGCTCGAGGCCGTCTAACGATACGGCGCCCTCATGTCCATTGTCTGGGGTAGTAAACGTAGTGTTGTATTCGGTGGCTAATTCAGGTTGCGTGCTCACAAAGACCCCCCTTTCTTGGTCAATATAATAACGGCAAATCAAAACTTTGTAAAAAGAATTTGCCACCGTCCGGAGTACTACCAATGGCACCAAATTGATCGCCAGTACCTGATCCGGAAGTTTAATACCCGTAATCGAAGATATTTTTAATGGCACCTTGGGTGGTGCCTGAGTAGTCGAGTAATAAATTTCGAGCCATTTTATCGGCCGTTGATATCATTTTGATGCCACCACATATGGCATCTAGCGATACCGTACATGTGTATGATTCGATGTTTCTGATTCGGCAGACTTACTTGACCAACCGATGTTGACCATTTGCGCATGGAGAACTGCTCAACCCAACCGGCGAATTTGATCTGATACCAGCGCCTCTGAGATTCGGCGTTCGACGTTTTCGATAATGGTGCTGAAATCTGTGTAAGGCACCAGGGATTAAATCCTCTACTTCGAGCGGAATACTATGCGTGATTCTGAAAACCGGTCATGGTGATGCTTGAATGCGCGAGGAATGTTCAAGTGTCTCCTGCGTCGCTCCACGGATGGTGCTTTGCCGGGCTCTGGCATTTTTGGTTGGTTGGTTGGTTGGTTGGTTGGTTGGATTCTGCCGCTTTCGCCTTTTTCCGTGCCGGCGACATGGAGCACTGCTGCCATGGTAGTAGCCTTCCTGCCTCGAGGTGGCATTGACAATTCTCTCGGGCGGCCAGAGGTTCGACGCACGGCCGCCACCGCTTTTGACTTGGCAGGCTAGAGACATGGTGGATTTCAGAACTCGAACCAGAAGGTATCCGACTTGCTCTGTGCCGGCGAGACAAAGGCGCTCTCCGCAATACGGATCCCGAGACGCCGACAATCCGAGTGGCGGATGCAGATGCTCGTCACCGGGCGCCGAAAAGAAGGTAAATCGACTGAGACCTTCCGGTCAGATCTCGGGTGTTAATCCACTCGACAACTGCCGTATACAAAGGAATTCAAGTTTTTTGACGCATAGAGTGGGAAAAACCGTGGGCCCGTGCGTAAATCCACCGGCAGACATCGATTGCGCCAGGCTGTAACTTTATTGTCGATGGAGTGATCCGCACGACGACTGTCGCGGTTGCCGAAGCGGAGACCAGCATTGGAGCGTTCTGTGAACAAGAGACAAGCCTCAATCCGAGTAACGACACTGGCGGCAACGCTAGCATCGATTGCTTTTGTCTCGCTCACGGGTTCGGTCGAGGCTCAGGTATTGAATCCCAATCCGAGTTTCGACGGAGACGCTGACATGTACTTTCCTAATGTGGAGTCAGGTCCGACCTCTCCACCGTACACACCACCACCGGAAGGACAGCCACCGCCCATCGGCGATGGTGACACACCTCTCGGTATCAACCCTGGGCATCTAGGGTATCCAATCTTACCACCCCCCTCGCATGTGCCTATGCCTCTCATACCTCCAGGTCCGGAAGGTAAGGCCGCAGCGACAGCAGCCGCTGCTGGGTATCTCACTCCACCTACAAAGTTCGATGCGACCGACCCCGGCATCATCGACTCACCCCAGGATTTCGGTCCACCCCCAGTCGCCGTCACCAATATCAATCCAGGTGGCGGAATCTCCGGCGACGCTCCTATTGAAAGATGGGGCGCCCAATGTTCCAGAGATTTCGGACGCGGAGGTGGCGGATCTACCATCACTGATTTTGGCGAAAAACTGCGTGAAAAGCCAGATCTGGCCAAAATGCCTCAGTCTTCCGAAGACGGTCCTCGTAACCTGAACCAACCGCAAAAAGGTCAACCACGACGAGGCGAGAGTCTTCCAGGCGCTCAGGCTTCTACCGATCTCAATGGAAACAGAACCAATTTCTCTAAACAGCGAGCTCGGCTCACTATAGCTCCCTACTAGTTCTTGTTAAGGCTTCAGGAGGCCGACAATGATTAAGTCCACGATTCTATCAACAATCCTTGCAGCTGCCACCTTGAGCATTATGGTCACGCCGGCCGCTCAAGCGCAGCCCTGGCCCGGCACACCCGTGCAACCAGGTCCTGCACCAGGTGCTCCGGTTGAGACTCTGCGTACGCCGTTGATAGACGGCGCGCCGAGCGCACCACCCTTCGTGCCACCACCTGAAGGTCAGCCGCCCGCATTCGGCGACGGTGCCACACCTGCACCGGTTACGCCAGGTAACGCCGGCTTGCCTGTCACGCTCATTCCTTCGGTTCCGTCGATTCCGGCGAACCAGATCGACAACAATTTTTCAGGTCTTCCACTTCCGTTCAACCCTGCTCTGCAGTCTCCTCCTGGAGTACTGGGACCGGCGTTGACACCATTCATCCCGCCTCCGCCCTCCACCCCTGGTCCAGACCCAGGCTCGATGCAGGCTCCAATCGGATCATTCAATCCGGCTGATGAGCTCAACATCAATCCTGCAGGTGGGATCCCAGGAACAGGCGGCTTCGCCACCTCCATACCGACAGTTCGGCGCGGTGGACAGGAAAGCCATCAATACGAATACAGAGGTAGGAATAGCATGCTTGGCGGCGGTGCCGTCGACGGCAGCCAAGACAACATTGAAAGACTTGGACCATGGGCTGGTTTTGGCGCTGTAACGGGCGTACCGACCGGCAACGGCTGGAGAAATAGCTCGCTAGAACTGGGTGGCGGACAACGCTTCCAGGCCGGTGGAGCAACTGTTCCAACCGGATCCACGGTGCAAGACTACGGTCTGTCATCTACGAGACAAAACGGCATTCTTGGTTTGACTGCTCAGCAGACTACCGAATTCGGTCAAGGTCTCAGAAGAGTGCCCATCTTCTCGAACAAGACGACAGACTTCGGATTCCCCTACACGCAGTTTGATCCTGCCAACACCAACCCACAGAAGATTGATCAAAGACTATTGCCTACGGCAATCATCACGAACTTCTAAGGAAGTAGATAACCCACCACAGACCGCACGGAAACTTTTTATTCACCCAGACTCAATTTCATTAAGAACTCAAGGAGGTTCAAAATGGCAACAAAGACCCTAAAGCAAATCAGTAAGAAGATCACCTCTTCTCACTCTTTCAAGGTTGCCACCCGCGCAGGTTTCCTCCTGGCTCCTCAACTCGTCCTCATGGCCATTGGTATTTATGACCAAGCAGCTCATGCTCAGGGATTAGTGGGGGCACCAGTGGACCCCCGCTATGGGCAATCGAACGAAGTAGGTCAATTGGCAGACTTCGGTTATGACACGGCTCGCGACATCTCACGTGTCGTAACAGCGTTGTCGACAGTCCCTTCGTCTCTCGCCGGCATGAAGATCGCCTTCGGCCAGCGCGACGGCGGTGAATCTGCAATGAACGTAGCCAAAGGCTTGGGCGTTGGATTCGGCGGACCGACAGCGGTTCACTTGATCGGCACCTTCGCTATCAATAACTACGGCGGTCTCGGCGGCGGTCTATAAGCCTCGCATTTGACCGGGAAAGCAAAATTTGTCGAACGGCTCGGTAGGATCGGCAGGCAACTGCCGGTCCAATCCGTACCCTTCGAGTCGCCCAATCATTTTTAGTTCGCCCACAATTTATTCAGTCGCCACATTCACATTTAAGTCGCCACATTCACATTTAAGTCGCCACATTCATTTAAGTCGCGCTTAGTTATATTCGTCGCGCAATTCAGTCTTTTGGGAGAAAACCCAATGCGACGAAACAGGCAGCCCGCATCAGTTGGATTTGTTCATCCAGAGAATGGATAGCAATGAAAGGTCAAACACTTCAATCATCTCTTGAGGCGTCGGTCTAACCACCTCGAGATTTTTGGTCATTCGAATATCTATATATAAGGACTGATTCGTATTCCCGACTAGTCTGAACGGATTTGAACGTGTTTGTTCTGTCGGGTCGATTTCGCTTGGTCTTTCAAGGATCCGAGCTTCTTGCTTGTCCGTTGAGGGCCCGGCTGAGGCATGGTGCGTGGAGATGGACCGCTCCGCTCAAGGCTCCCACTGGGACCGCCGGCATCTAGCCGGCGCAGAGCGAGTGCGCCCCAGTTCCCGCCGGCGTCGCGAGGGACCCTGAACCGGAGCCGGCGTCGCGCCGGCACAGAGCGAGTACGTCCCGTTCCTGCCGGCGTTGCGAGGAGCCGTGGCCCAGCGTATCGCCGGCACCGAGCGAGTGCGCCCCAGTTCCCGCCGGCGTTGCGAGGAACCCTGATCCGGAGCGCACAGAGCGAGGTCCGCCTCGTAACCCGTCGAAGTTCTCGCCCACGCCCGTCTTGAAGCTTCCCGAACATCTGTTCGTCGTCCGAGCGCATCGGCGTCTCACCTGAGACTGGTCCTGCCTCGGCCTGCAGCGCCCCGATGAACGGACCGTCCTCGCAGCACTACACGGGCCATGCCGGAGTTCTGAGCGAAAAATAAGTTCTTTTTCGAGCCGGATATCAGCGACCAGGATTTGAAGTTTGTAGACTTTTTCGACCAGATCTTTGAAAAATCTTCTCAAATTTAACGTTTTCAAGAGGCTCTTTGCTCCCATGCCATCAGTGTTTGCACCTAGTCGACTCTTATTACGCGCGCAGAGAAGGGGGCAGTGGGGATCTTCCCATAGGGGTGGGAAATACACCGCTTCTCAGTACTGGTCGGAATTTCGTACTATTCAGCATACGTTCGACCGCACCCCGCGTTCAGAAAAGAGCAAAATGCAGAATAACGGCACAGCGACAAACAATGCGACTCTAAAGCAAGCCCTGCTTGCAGTCGTTTTGACTGTCGGCTTGTCGAGTCTGGCTCTCAATCCGGCTTTTGCACAAGGATTTGAAACCCAGCCGATGCTCTCAGAACAACAACCCCAGGGAATGGTCCCGAATCAAGATTCTTTCTTGCCTCCAGATGTGGTGCCTCAACCGGATAACGGTGCACCAGGAATGCCAGGACAGATGATGATGAGCGCCACCCCGGGGCAGCTTTCGGCTACACCGCCGGATGCGCACATGAATCTCAACCCTGCAAATGGCGTTCAGACCGCCCAGGGCATGCGCAAAGCGTTGTTCGATTCGCTTATGGGGAATACGCAGTTGTCTAATCAGATGCCGCAGCTTGATCCAGCGATGGGTGGCGTGGGTGGAAATTTTGGTCAGCAAGCCACTCCATACAATACTCCATCGATGCCGGGTCAATATGCCATCGGTCAACCCGACTGGCTTTCCCAGGGAAACAATTCAAACTCCACTCAATACGGAAATTCCAGTCAAACCCAAACACTCACAGGCGGGTCCAGAGTTCCAATCGTGAGACGTGATATGCGTAAGGGCGGCTTTGCCAACAACCTCAGCGGTGGCTCCGCTCTTGGTGCTGGATTGCTGACCGGTCTGGTGAGACGTCCCAACTCCTTGTTCGGACTCGGCTTTACTGGACTGACGCTCACTGGCCTTGGGATGCGTAATGGATTTCGATACTAGGATAACGTCATGAAAAAGAGCATTTTTAAACTTTCACTATTTACTCTTACAGCGACCGTCGTCGGTGCCTGTGCATCACAACCGGCAATGGCTCAAGGTGCTCGCTTTGCGTTCGAGCCCAACAAGTGGAAGACGCAGGAAATGAATAAGCCAGGCCGCTATCTCAATCAACAACCATCCGGCACGCGTGTCGGACATGGTTCGATGCCAAAGGCTTCAAGCTTCCTTGGAGGTGTCAGCCCAGAATTTTTGAAGCCGGCTCCCAAGCCGCAACCAGTTCAACCAATGATTACGACCAACGTTCAGCCCAGCGCTTCGTTCGGTCAACCCCGCATAGTGCCAAAACAGCAACCACAACAGTTGGCGGCAACCCCGGCAACACCGTTCAACCCTAACTTCGGCAATCCTATGCAACCCGCACCAGTAGTGGCTCAGCAACCTCAGCAAATGAGCATGCCCCCACAAGTCGCTAACCCGACATCGTCGAGAAATAGTCTTTCTGGACGAATGGTGCCTCGCCACTCCTCCCATGGGCATGCACGATCGGCAGTCGCTGGTCGCTTGATGAAACCTACCCAACCATCAGCGATGAGAGCTGTTCCGCAAGTTGCATCTTATGGAGGCTCGCACTATGTACCTGGATCGACAAAACCAGTCTCGTCTGGAACCCGGTCCGAGGGAAATGTATACGGTCAAATCGTCAACAGACACTAATCACCACAGCTACCCCACACAATCATTCGATTCTCTCACTAGGAGGCTTTACTCATGTCTAAACTTAACAACCTCGCGAAAAAAATCACCGGTTCCCACAAATTCAAAGTCGCGACTCGCGTAGGTTTTCTCCTCGCTCCTCAGCTTGTACTCATGGCAGTAGGAATTTATGATCAGGCCGCTCATGCGCAAGGTCTCGTCGGCGCTCCTGTAGATCCCCGTTACGGTCAGTCCAACGAAGTAGGACAGTTGGCGGACTTCGGTTATGACACCGCCCGCGATATCTCCCGCGTAGTCACCGCTCTCTCGACCGTTCCCTCCTCGCTCGCCGGAATGAAGATTGCATTCGGTCAGAGAGACGGCGGCGAATCCGCGATGAACGTAGCGAAAGGTCTCGGCGTTGGATTCGGCGGACCGACAGCAGTTCACTTGATCGGTACCTTCGCCATCAACAACTACGGCGGTCTCGGCGGCGGTCTATAAGCCGACGAAAGATCCGTTTCGAGAAATTGATTTCCATCAATCAGTTTCTAGCTAATTTTTGTCGAACGGCTCGGTGGGATCGGCGACATGTCGCCGGTCCTTCCGTGATTCCAAAGACACTCAATCCCGAAGGTCTGAATCGATATCGAAATAGACGCTTTGGAAAAAGGGAGGACGTTCGTCAAGACATAACGCGAAGTTTGGTTCGTTTTTTGCACGAAGCGCTTAGGGAAAAAACTAGCCCGTTCGTCAAGTAAGAGGAACCGAAACGAGGCGCTGGGAGGGATCCAATACGTACGTCTCCGAGTCCAGTTCGATATCGAAATAGGCACTACGAAAAAATGGTTTGCATCCGCCTCCTAATAGAAGAAATCTTTTTACTACACCGCCCTTGCAATTGGTTTAGTCCCACCAATTAATCATTAAAATTCAGAAGATAAAATTTTCGACCAGCGCTTCTCCGAAGTGCCTTTTTTGTTTCGCGAAAATCGCACACAAATACACATTCGACGGATGCCCAGAATAATCAGCGTGAAACCCCACCGTATCCCCGCCCTTGATGGGAATTTCCCCAATGACAGATTTCCCGCACAATCATAAACTGCAAGCTATAAACACCCCGTTTCTTTAGCGAACCAACACACACGTGCTCAAGTCAGTCAAACACCTACTCTCCAAACATCGACAAGCGGCAAAGACTTTGGTTGCGCTTTCAGTGCTTTTCACGCTGATCGCGCCTTTCTGCTTTTCGGCGGCACTCGCACAAACTGAGCCGCCACCTCCTGGAGGCGCATGGCCTTCCGACCCTGGCTCTGGTGCTCTCAGCCCTGGAGCTCGTCGCACTGACACGACTGCCCGCCGCTTCCCCGACGAGCCGCCGACCAACTTCGTCAACCAGGCGGCCGAACAGAACAAAGACATCGTCATCACCAACGTCGAAGCCTTGCTCACCGATGGCTTCAGAAATTACAACGAGACCTACATGGGTCTCCACACTTTCTGGGGCGATGACATAATCTCCAACCTCTTTGCCAACATCGGACAGCTCATTGGTAAGTGGTTGACTGAGTTCATCAACGGTTGGGTGTCGGACACAGTTCAGTTCCTGACTGGCTTCCTCAGAATTTTTGTATTGAACCCGAACATCGCCGTCAACGGAATGAGTAATGTTCCGGGCGGTGGCAACAGAGATGACATCTCCCCTTACATCAGGCAGGGCGCCGACGTCATGTACGGTATCGCTGTCGATTTATTGCTTTTGCTCTTTATTCTCTGCATCTGGAAGTACTGGGCTGAAGCAGCTTGGAGAGGTGGAGGCAATCTTGTTGGTGCAGTCGGCCGACTGATCTTCACATCTGGACTGATGCTGGCGTGGCCTACTATTTATGCTTTCGAAATCCAGATAACCAACGAGATGATCAAGGCACTCTATTTCAACTCTTCCGATCAGGTCTCGGCGTTAGATGCCGCTATGGCCGCGGCTGTCAAAGGCGGACTCATGGCAGGCGCCGGCTTAATCGCCAATGCCACCGCTCCTATTGCTGGTCAAGCATTCGGTGGTGTTCTGGGCGCTGGACCTGGTGGTATCGCACTAGGTACGGTCGGCGGTCTGGTCGCATTCGTCGGACTGATTATCTACCTTGTATTGGGCGGTATTTTGATCGCCGAGCTTGTTTATATCCTTGTATTGAAGGCGATTCAAACGGCGTTGCTCACAGCGCAGTATATGTTCGCTCCTATTTTTCTTGTTTTCTTCGCCACCCCCGATACGGAGAACGTCACCTCCGGATTCGTAAAGTCATTTGTCGAGGTCAGCCTCTGGACATTTGTCTGGGTTGGTCTGCTCAAGATATTCGTCATCATGATTTTGTCCGATTTCAATCCGTGGGGCAAAATCATCCTTGCCGTCGGCATCCTACAGATGATGATCCAGGTTCCATCATTCCTTGCGCGTGCTCAGATCAGTCCAATGTCGGACTTCATCTCCGCCGGTTTGATCTCCGGAACTTTACTTAATGCCGGCAAATCTCTAGGCAATACACTTCAACAACGTGGTATGCAACTGGCAAAGTACATCGGTGGAGACACTACCACCGGTGCGGCGCGCGGTCCAGAGATGTCCAAGAAGGCCGAACTCAAAGGTTTGGCGCATGGTCCGAGAGACCCGCACCTTTTGAAGGGCATACGTGATGCATCCCGTGGCGCCAACAACGATCCTAAGCCCCCGAAGGGCGGCGACAAAGGTGATGGAACGAAACTAGATGCCAACGGCAAACCAATTAACCCGGCCGGACCTGAGGGAGATAAGACCAATACTCCCGTTCCGAAGAACCCAGCCGACGATCCCACCAAGAAAGATGGAGTTCCAGATCCTGCAGCAGCGGCGCTCAATCCGGCGGAATCGGCCGCCGATGCAGCGAAGAAGGGTCTTGGAGTTGGTGGTCTTGCCGCCGCTGGAGGAGCCGTGCTTGCCGCCGCCTCAGCCACTCCTCCTACAGGTGTCCCACCGAGCAGTGCAGCGACTATAGCCACTGATGAAGCGTCAAGACTCGCTGCAGCAACAGCAGCCGAAGATGCCAAAAAGCTTAATCCCGATGCCGCCGGTACGATCGACAGCGCCACAACTACTCCTCTCAGCCCTGGCGGACCGCCTGCCAAGGACGGCGATCCTTCCGCCGCAGCTCAAGCGCTCGTCCCTGGGAAGCTTGTCACTGCTGGCACTCCAGGAGCTGGCGCTGGCGATGATAAGAACAAAGACCCTGATCCATCGAAAGCCGGTCTAGATACTGCTACAGCGGTAGCTGCTGCTGGTAAAGCACTCAACACAGGTGGAACTCCTAAGAAAGAAGGAGACGGCAAAGGTGATAATACCGCCACGGCTGCGGATGTAACGACTCCAGTCGACACGAAGGTCAACTCAGTCGGCCCAGCAGGCAACAAAACTGGCGCCGGTGTCGTTCCTCCAATCGAGGCGAGAGATCTGGCTGCAATGGCCGGCGACAAAGACGGGACTAATACGAATCCTGGCGCTCCCGGAGCTTCGACAGATGGAAAACCTATTGAGGTACAACTTGACCAAGAGACTGGTGCTGGTGCCGGACTCGGCGCTGGCGGTACCAGGCTTGTTCCGGGAACTCAAAGTGGGGGCGCAGATACAGCTGTTACGGGCCAACCGCCTGGAACGGATGCTGCCTCGGCTGCGACCAG
Source organism: uncultured Candidatus Obscuribacterales bacterium (assembly GCA_964418155.1). Lineage (GTDB taxonomy): Bacteria > Cyanobacteriota > Vampirovibrionia > Obscuribacterales > Obscuribacteraceae > JADYXR01. The sequence goes on from CAYQKX010000025.1 coordinate 52,132, forward strand.
GTCGCCGATAGGAGGCGCCGCTGGACCGGATGGAACGCCTACGGTAGTTCCAGTCATTGCGGTGAAACCGCCGGGTGCTAACAACAAGCCACCAGGCGCGGTGACATCATCTGACTCGACACTCCAGGGTCTCGATAGAGCCACCGGCTCGCCCACACGTGGAGTCGCCGACCCCACGGTCGTTATGGGCGACGAGTCGGCGGACTCCGCGACGCTCTCTCAAGATGGCAAGATGTTGCCGCCAGTCGCAAAGCCACTCACAACAGGAGCAGACAGTCCGGGCGCGCAGGAGTTAGTCAACTCGGCTGCATCAGGACCAGGCAGCGGTCCTGCTACAGGTGGACCGAACGTCACTGAGGTCAAGGATGGTGGTGGTCCAGTTGGTGGTGTCAAGGTCAACCCCGGCGGCGTAGTCGTTCTTCCAGCTCGTCGAATTGAACCTCCGACTGGTTATCTTGGCCCTGAGGTGGCAGCAGTCGACCAGCCAGATACATCTTCAGCGACCGCTCCTCCAACCGCCAATCTGACAACTGGTACCGCTGGTGGAGTCACAGGTGACAGAACCGCCGATGCTGCACAACAGCTCAAAGGTCCAGACTCCCAGGTCTCAGGCGCAGCGACAAGCCCCGGTAAGGTCGAAGTCGCCGGTAGCGGTATTAATGTCGGTCTCGGACCAACCATGGTCGTACCTGCGCCTTCCGCTACCAGGAAGGTCGGCACGGATAATCCGACAGTGTTGACGGCGGCAGACTCTCCGCTTGATTCGCCTACCGGCGCACCAGCATCGCTGGTCACAGCACCTACAGATGGTAATGCTCTGCGGCAGGATGGTGCGATAGTTGCAGATAATAAGGGCGGGTTAGCGCCTGGCGGATCGCCGGTCAAGGCAGAGGTTCAACAGAGCCCTGGCGTGGGCATTGGTTTAGGACCGACCGTCGCAGTCCCAGTTGCTGCTCCCGGCAGAAGACCTGATGGATCACCAACAATGGTTACCGCTGAAGGCGGTCCTATCGATTCGAGTTCCGGAGCTCCAGTCTCTGTTACCGGAGTGACGAACACGAACGGACCAGACAGTATGGTGAATCCGACAGTCATGGATAACAAAGGAGTTGCACCTGGTGTATCTCCTAGTAAGGTAGACGTTCAGGCAGGTGGTGCCACTGTGGGCCCAACGGCTTCTGTCTTGATTCCACCTGTAGCACGAAGAGATTCCACCGGAACCCCATCGGTTGTCACGGCGGAAGGCCCTGGACTTGACGGTGCGTCGACAAGTTCTGTAGTCGCTCCTCCTGTGGCAGATGGTGTTCGCAATGATGGCGCTCCGTTGACTGCTGACGTCAAGCCGCCAATCGGTGTTGCCGGAACGCCAGGAACTGTTCAGATTCAGCCGACCGCGCCTTCTCCGCTGGCCAATGCCGGCAGTGTCCTCGCGGCACCAGCACGCAAACCTGGCGAAGTTAGTGCGTCAGGAGTCACCATAGATACCGCCGATAGTTCGCCTGTCAATGTCACTGGTAATGTCACCGCCGGACCCGAGTCAATGGGTGGCGTGACAGCCGATGGGAAAGTCGCCTCTGGTGTAGCCCCTACGAGCCGAGTTGAGCTAACAGCTCCTCCTCCTCAGCCCACTTCACCTCTATCTGGTCCGCTTGTGGGTGTCGCTCGCCCCGGCGCTACCGTTGGGAAACCGGTATCGGTTGATGCCAGCGGCGTAGAAACTGCCGCGGTCGAGGCGAACCCAACCGCGGTCGCGGCTGGCGCAGTTGGCGGACCACCAACACCAACAGATGGACGAGTCGATGCTGAGGTTAAGCCCGGCGCACCACCATCATCGACCGCAGGCCCTGCTGCCAGAGTCGAAGTGGCTCCCAGCTCCGCTGCCAGCGTTCCTGGTGCCCCTACGGTGATAACCGTACAGCCAAGACCTCCCCGACCCGCTGGAACGCAGAATTTCGTAGGTGGAGATTCTACTTGGACTGACGACGAGCCTGTCAGACCGCCTAGCAACTCCGGACCCGTTGTTCCTGGTGGTGGCGGTGGCGGCGGCGGCGGTGATGGCGGCGGTAACGGTGGTGGCAGCGGCGGTGACGGTCCTGTGAGACCTCCACACGGACAATCGCCGGAAAGCCCGCACGAACAGCGCCTCCAGACCACGCAAGCTGTTGTTCCGATGAATCAGTATCAGCAATCAGGATATCGCTGGATACCGCCAAGAGGTATCTCCGGAGGCATCCGACTAGCACAGGACGTCACTCTCGGGTCCTCGATGTCTGGCGGCGCAGAGCTGTATGGTAACGCCAAGGGACAGACCTTCCATGTCCGCCATGGTGAAGATATGGACCCTGATCGCTTGGCCCTGCAAATGATGACAGCTGGTTATGCAACTCTGGTTGGCAACGATCCGGTCGCTTACGATGCTGCTCGACAGTCCGCTATAGATGCGGGAGCCGACAAACCGAAAGGCTTCGCTCAGCGTATGGCCGCAGGTATCATGTCGTTCAACGGCGGAAGCTGGGCTCAAACATCCAACGCCAAGCAGTCTTTCCAACAAGCTCTATACACCGAGTCTGTCAGGGGTTCCGAAGCTTACGTCAATGGTCAACCTGGCAACGCCTACACCGAGTATCTCACTCAGCGTTATGGTGACATGACTTCACAGCAACAGGCATGGGGCGTGCACATCATGACCGATGCCGGCTCTCCTGAATCGAGTTGGCACTGGGGTCACATCCCGGCTACAGAAATGTTGGTTAGGAACGCCATCCCAATCGGTCCAGTCACAAGAGGTATCGCAACCAACCCATCTGTGCTCCGTTCGAGACCGTTCGAACAACGAGCTGCAGTATCTGGATGCGCGGCCTATCTAGAAGCCAGAAAGAATGAAGAGATGCCGGATAATGGAGACCCTGGCTACAGTATGATATCTGACGCATGGGTCGGTAGAGAAGCACAGCTAATGCCGCCTTCAGTGGTCAACACCGTTACAGCTCTTTGCTCGGTCTTCGGCGATGAAGTCTGCAAGGACGTCAGAATGGTTAACGACATTGCCAACAGTGTTGGTGCTGGAGCTGATCAAGGCCAATACGTAACCGCCTTCCAAGCTCATCGCACGGTAGCCTCCGTTGGTGCGCCTTATATGCGCGGTGGCGGTGGTGGCGGCGGCTTCGGTGGCGGCCGCGGCGGTGGCGGCGGCGGTGGCGGTGGCGGCGGCTACGGCGGTGGAGGCGGCGACATTGGTTCCGTCTCAAGCAGTGGCGGCGGCGGCGGCGGCCGCGGACCAGATCAAACTGTTGAAGTTGGTGTCGATCCAGTCAATCCAATTGGTGGTGGCGATGTCAATCTGGGTGGAGTTACTCCACCACCACCTCCTCCTGGCGACGCCGGCGGAGCGGGAAGAACCAACCTCGTATTCAGATATGGACCTTCAGGCGGTGGTGCACCTACAACCGGACCATCGGTACGAATGCCAGGAGCACCCGGATCTGCTCCTCCTCCTACACCAGGTGGCGTAGAGATCAGGGAAAACACGCAGACAGGCACACCACCACCAGTTCTCAACGAACAGACCGTTGAGGTAGAACTGGTTGGCCGCACCGAAAGCTTGCTGAATCCTCCTCCAATCGATGCCGCTCAGATAGCTGCTCGTGTAGGGCAACTGGATCCTGGTAGGGTCGAGTATAAGGCTACAGTCAACTTCTCCAGACGGGATGATAATCAGGGCACGACCAGATTAGCGGGTACGAAAGTCACAGCTAATGCGCCTATGCGTGACTCGACTCCAGTCGTGTCCACTGAGATGGGCACCGTCAACCTCCCAAGTGGTGCCGGCAACGTGGTGGAGCAGAAGATCGATGCCGAGTTGTCTTACAGCACTCGAGGATCAGATCTTGGAGGAGTTACTCCTACCGATGTAGACAGAGATATCGCACGCATGGTGGGTCAGTTCAACACGACCGCAGAGATGGCGTACAACGTGGTGTATGATCTCCACTCGGCTGGATTCTCCTACGAACAACTATCGGATCCTAAGATCGCGTCCGTTGCCATGCAAGTTCTTGCTCAAGACTCGTCAATGGGTCGTACTGCAGCCGTCACGGCAGGCAAGCTCGGCTCAGGCAACTTCACCGCGGCCCGTACTCAGGTCGTCCAGGCGATGCTTGATTGCGATCCACGGTGGACTGAAAATAACATCGATCCGAAAAGCATCTTCGCAGCCGAGGCCATATCGAATGCGCACCAGGAGTACAAAGAGCATCTTATTCAAGTAGATTACAAGGAAGAGCTCGGCGGTATGTCTGAGGAAGCTCGCGCCGAGCACCCAGTAATGAAGCTCCAAGCCTATCCAACCAAGAATTTCGTCAACCAGGTATTGAGCCATCCAGACTACAGACCGCGGTCTTCTGGTGGATCTCTCCATAGATCGGTTGTCACTTTGATTCAAGAAAAGATGAATCAGCGTATTGCTGGCGACGATCCGTACTACAGCGGAGGCGGACTGTACGAGGATGCAGGCGGTAGTGGCACTGCCAATATTGGCGGCCGCGGCGGTGGTAGTAAGAAGGATCCTGAATTCGATTAACCGGTTATACGCTCTACGAAAACGTCGCGCGTTCGACAAGATGCATCTGGAACTTGAGTTACTGATGAGCCACGACGCCAAAATTGCTCTCCGAAATTTCCAAACTAGAGGACTTCCGCCCCAGCAGCATCGAAGCCAGAGGCAATGATTAGCTACTTTTCCCCGAGAATTGAGTCAAATTGAGAAGCCCCACTTCTCATTGACATCATTTAGAAGTGAGGCTCGTCAAATTCGCTAACTTTTTGCATTTTTTGAGTAGCCTCGCTAATGTCCCTTTTGCCTACGTGCGCTTGAGTACCGGTACAGACTTGACCCCACCTTATATAGTGAATCTGCGACCCACCCCAATCCTCAGGGGCGCATGCCTTCTGGAATTTCCGTTTGTGGGAAACATAGCAATCGTTTTCGAGACATTCTCGTTCTGTTAATCGGTCCTAGCTCATGTCCGCTCGCTACTGGATGCAATATCTAAAGCAGGTGATTAAATTTTGAGGAAACTATCGAAAATCAGGCGTTTAGATCCACTGAAATCGACCTCTCGAAAAGCCCATGAAATAACGATTTTCGCGCTGTCATACGTAGAAACCGCAAAGTTTTAATCTTCAAATGGGCATTCCCCCACGGTGTGTGGGATTTCCCCGATTTACCATGGCTTGATACGGATCTAATCTGTACAGGAAGCCCGGTGCATCCGGCATTTGCTAGACGTTCGACCAGACAACTCATCGAAAATGAAACTCTACACCCTGAGACAAACAACAGTTGTATGCCCGCAATGCGAGCTAGTCTTTGCTACACCGATAGCGAAGATGCCAAAACTCACGCGTGATTCAGCGGTAGAGACCGACTTGCATCGAGTGCTGCCAGATGCAGCGATACGAGCCAGTCTCATCGCCATGTGCCCCGAGTGTGTCTATGCTTGGTGGCTGTCAGGTTTTGCACCCCACTTCATTTTGCCAGAGATGGTGGCAGATTCGCCCCCAATCGATAACGCCAAAAAATTCGGACACGCTGTTCTCAGCGGCCGAAAAAGTGGCGCTCACAGCCTCGATCGCGCAATCATAGCTCTGAATGGCTATTGGTGCGCCCGCGAGGATTTCCAACCCGCTCAAAAATGGCTCGAGCTTTCTGCACGCGAGCTCTACGAAGCCCTGAGCGATGACAGCTGGCATGGTAACCGAGGACGGTATCAATTCATCATGGGCGAAATACTTCGTCTGATGGGTGAATTCCATGATGCCGTGCGCTTTTACAACCTGGTCGATCGTCGTTCGGTTCTTCCGAAAGAACTTATCGATCATCAAATCGTTCAAGCGAAAAATGGTGACTCCACGCCTACCTTGCTTCCTCCTCACATCGTGGAAGCTATCTTCCTGCCAAAACCGCAAGTGATTCCTACTGCCGAAAGTATGGCTGTCGGAGCCTAGTTAATAAGCCGTTCAACAATCAGGTTCAAAAATGGAAGACATCACCCCTCTAAATTTAGAAGACTCGCCGAAGCTATTCGGACTTCGCTATGACCAGCTCATTGCCTGTCTTGGAAGCCTCATAGTATCGACGCAGCTCTACTCGTGGCTCAGCCCGGTTCCGTTCATGGGACACGATTTGAGACTGGATGTCGCGATTTTCTTCGGCCTGCTTGGACCGGCTTATTGTCTAATCACGCTCAACCACACTACCGGACATTGGGATGGCGTCATCAACTTCTACATGAGCCCTCAAGTCTTCATCCCGGGTCCCGATCCGAATCCGGTTCGGTTTCTCAAAGATGAGCCGCTACCGGAATTTCTCGACTATGAAGAGGACGCGTCACTTGTAATCGAATCCCTCGAATCCGTTTCTAAAACCTAAGGCAACAAAAGAATGTCGACTTCGATTTCCAGATCCTATCAGCAAGAACTTGGTCTATCCTCACTTCTCAAGAAAGGCGAGAAGAAAGATAACATCGATCCGAAAATGGCAGCCGCCATTTCGAAGATTCCTTCTATGGGCGTGCCGAGACCCCATCCACCGGCATCAGGACTTCTTCCTCTCTGGGATCTTTTCCAGGACGATGCCACCGGACTCGGTATTATGGTTTTGAAAGATGGAACTTACCGTTGCACATATGAAGTCGACGGTGTCCATGTGAGTGGTTTCGATGAAGTACGGTTGTCATCGATGATGAACCACTTTACCGGTTTTCTGAACGGTATCGACACCTCGGTTCAATTCACAATCGTTTGTCACAACACAACGAAACGCGAGTATTTTGAAAAACATCCGGTAGAAGTCATCAAAGATGAGTTCCTCCAGTATGTCGGTCGTTGCGTCGAGAATGATCAGGCCAACTTATTGGCACGAAATTTCATTCCGGAGCTGAAATTCTTCGTGACCTTTTGCTATCGTCCGCCCAGAGAAAAACCGGCGAAGAAAGCCGGAATGATTCAATCCGCGCTCATGACGTTGAAGGATGTATTCGGAAACAAAGCAGCGCGACAGAGCGTTGGCGCACATATGAAGAACGTCGCTACTCTGTTACAACGTGCTCAAGGATATATGGGAACGCTTGGTGCCTGTGGCATGGGCGGCAGAGCTGTTTCTGCGCTCGAGTATTTCAGGATGCTCTACAAAGAGCTCAATCCGAAACTGGGACAGGTATCTGACGATCAACTGCCTGAGCCGCTCAGACCTCAAACCCAGCCGCTCGCCGCAAAAGTTCGACGTGTGTTTCCGGATATGGAGCCTGCCACGATTCGCCAGCAACTATGCGAATCCGAATACGATTTCAGCAACCCGGATTATGCAAGAATTTCCGATATGACCAACCTGACAGGCGAAGACGCGAAGGAAAAAGAAGGTCTCTTCATTCGCACGCTCTACATGAGCCGTCTGCCAGAACGCACCGGTCCACTGTGGCTTTCACCGCTCCTGAGACTCAACTGCGAGTGGCGTCTGAACATCTATGCCCACAAGCTCGACAAGGAGCTCTTCCGCAAATCGATGCAGCGCAAACAAGCGCAAGCGACAGCCAACACCTATCAGAGTCTCATGGGACAACGCTCGACGCCTAACCAGGAAGAAGCGGAAAAGGCGCAGGAGGCTGCACACATTGGTTCCGAACTGTATACCTCCAACATGGAAGTATTCAATTACGCTGTTTATTTCACCCTCTGCGGCGAGTCGCTTGAAGAACTCAACCGCGCGACAGAGCTGGTAAGGACCGCTGCACCGCAGTGCCGTGGTGCACGATTTGTCGTGGGCTATCGCGAGCAGAAAGCTCTCTTCATTGGTAGTCTTCCAGGCATGGGCCTCGATGTGACTCGCCGCGGAAAAGCGGTGAGGACACCTACAGTTCGCAATTCGTTTCCTTTCGTGCATGCCAAGTTAGGCTCTGAAGAGAAGGGCAGTTGGCTTGGTTTTTCGAAAGAAACTCTGGAGCCGGTTTTTCTAAATCCATATGATGAAAAACTGCCTAATGCTCTTTGCGTCGTCTTCGGTCAACCTGGTGAAGGTAAATCGATGGTGGCACAGCAGATCATTCAAATGAAGATGTTGTCCGGCGCGAAAGTGGTTATCATTGACCGCTCCGGAAGTTACAAAATGCTTGCCGAGGTTTATGACGATACCTCATACATCCGACTTGGTCCTGACGGTCAGGTTTGTTTAAACCTTTATGATCTGCCACTTGCCGGTCCTGATGGAAAACAGATCGATCCAGCCAATCCTCCTGAATCACACATCATCAAGATTCTCAATTTCCACTCCGTCATGCTTGGCGAACGTGGCGAGCAAGCGATGACGAAAGATGAGAAGCCGGTGCTCATGCAGGGTATTCAGTCTATTTATCGAGATTGTGCAGGAAAAAGCCGGGTGCCTATTGAGTCCGATCTCGTCGAGTGGTTGAAGGGAGAAGGTGTGCGCAACAAAGGCACCAAACGTGGTGAGATCTGCGAAGACCTGGTCAACAGACTTTCTCTATATTGTCGTGGAGCTATCTACGGTAAATTGTTCGATGGACCGACTTCGATTCCGACTAATGCGCGCCTGATCATTTTCGATACAGCTGATCTGGCTCATGATAAGACATTGGAAGCTGTTGTAACGCTCTTCGTCTCGGACTTCGTTCTGCGCAACGCTGCCGAACATAAGCAAAAGAATATGAAAGAAGGCAAGCCTGCTCGCTTCGTGTTCTGCATAGACGAGTTGTGGAGACTCTTGCGTTATGAAGGCGGCAAGACTCTCGTGGAAGATGCATCTAGAACAAGCCGCCACTTAGGTCTTTTGTTCATCGGAATATCGCAGGAGTTGGGCGACCTTTTGCGAGATGAAAGGGCTCGCAACCTGGCGACTAACAGTTCGATCAAGATCATTCTCGGTAACGATCCGAGCAATTTCGATTTGATCAAAGACTCTTGCGGTCTGACACCAGCAGAGATGACTTCAATTGCGCATCTGACAAGAAAGAATCGTGAGTACTCCGATGCTTTCCTTGTTTATCACAAGATGTCGCGTGGTGTGGTCAGGCTGGTGGTGCCGAAATTCATGTACTGGGTCGCAACGACAGAACCCAATACCGATCAACCTATGCGTGCTCAGATGACCGAGCTGTGTCGTGGTGATGCACGCTGGGCCTGCCACCTGCTTGGACAGGGTTATGTTCCGGAGACGTTCTCTCCAGATTTGCTTCTTGCTGGTTAAGGTGGTGAATGTAGATGTTTGACTATCAAGCTGGCGAAAAATACAAACTGACTCTGATTATGGTGGGCGCTGCCGGAGCCATGGGCGGAATGTTTTTCACGATGATTCTTATGCCACCATCAGAGCCTCAGCATGTTCAGGCTCGTCGTCCGAAATGGGCGGACCATCCTGATGTCAACGGTGGCCGCACGGCTGGCGCTCATACTCGAGCGATCAACGGCTATCAGGCCGATCCGGAAGAGCAAGCTGCGCAGGCTCAAGCGGACGCACAACAGCAGCCTTATGTTCACACCGATCAGGAACAGGCAGTCACTCTAATCGAACAATGGTTGCCTGCCGCCTGGGACTTCAGCGCTCAGTCAGCCGGAACCAATCAGGAGAAGGCGATTCAATACATGACGGCTGATTGTGCAAGTGCCTATCGCACCAACATCTGGACGCCTGACATGGCTGCCACGATTGCGCAATCCGGCGCACGCAGCGAGTTTAGAAAAAGCGCGATTAAGGTTGGTGAGACAAGACCGGATGGTGCAGTGGTTGTAGTCGTTGAAGGTCAGCAAGTTCTCGAAGTACCAGGTAAGGGACAAAACGTGCATGACGTGAAGCTCGAGTATCTGGTGAAACAAACCACCGATGGACAGTTGAAGGTAGCTGGCATTTGTGAGGCGGGCAAGTCGCTCGGATTGTAAGAGAAAGAATTCGTTCAAATTGGCGGATTATCAAACAACAAGGATAGAGGCTCAGGTATAGATGACGTACAAAGCACAAATTAACGACAGAGGCCAGGTTGTTTGCTACCGCGACACGGATACTGGTGAAGTGCTCTCCGCCAAGGAATATGAAAAACGCGCCCAGCTGGGAGCGATGGTCGACACGCGCTCCGGCTATCCCGGTCAGCTTCAAGCTGGCGGTGGATTTGGCGGCAGCGGCGGACCGCCGATGCTGCACCAGGGACAGATGATGGATCCGATGAGCCAGGGTATCGCCATGCAGCCTGGCATGCCGATGCAGCAAGGAATGCCGATGCAACAAGGTATGCCGATGCAACAGGGAATGCCTATGCAGCAGCCGATGGGCATGCAGCCCGGTATGCCGCCGATGCAGCAGGGACCCGGCAGTCCATTGATTCAGCCTGGCGCTCAAATGCTATCTCCTGGATCTTCTCAAGTTCCCGGTCTGCCTCAGGCACCCGGAGGTACGCAAGGCGCAGCGCCGGGAAGTGGCGAGATGACTCAAAGCACACTCGACCCGACTCAAGGCCGACCTCCGACAGCTGGTTTGATGAAGCAGGGTAAGTCTCTTCGTCTGGAAGGGCTACCTCACGCGCATCCACAACAGATGCCGGGCGGCGGTGGTCCTGGTGCTGCTGGCGGTGCCCACGCACATCCGCGCCGAAGCCACGGATTCCTTGACGCGACATCGATTGCAATCTTGTTGCCCACACTTGTTTTGCTAGCCCTGATCATCGCCGCAGCGCACAAGAAGCGGTTGTTCCCGTGGCAGACCATTAGAACTTTCAACCCTCCATCGGGTATGCTCACTCCTCGTGACTACGAAAGATCTTTCCTCTGTCCACCTAACTTGAGACGTCACGGTCGTATGGGCAAGCGCAATCCGGAAGCGACCTGGGAAGAGGTAGACGGAGTAGTCATCCCGTTCGGCTTCCTGGCAAGAACTCACTTGCCCATCACGATTCCGATGGGTCGCCTACCTAACAAAAACATGTTCATCGTGGCACCATCCGGTTCCGGTAAAACGACCTTGATGCGCGCCATCATCAAATCTTTGATTGCAAAACCATGCGTTGTCATCGCGCTTGAAGCGAAAGCCAACGATCCCAACCTTGACCAGAAGAAGGAAGGTTTCAAATACACCGTGTTGCCTGAGGCTCAGCAAGCCGGTTTCGACACACTCTACTTCAACCCCCTGGATGAAGATTCCGTGCACTGGAATCCGCTTGATCTCCTTCCGATAACCTTCGCTACATCAATCGTTCAGGACGTTAACGCCCTCGATGCTGAAGAACAGCACTGGGCAGAGCGCGACATGGGATACATCGAAGGTCTAGCTCAGCTCTTGAAATGGGGAGCGGTTCAAGTAATAGGCGAGGATGAGAACGGTCAGGCCTCAGAACTCGAGCAGCTGCCGTGCAATCCGCGCGGACTGATGAAACTGGTCAACAACCGTCGTAATATCGTCGAGTCGTTGCGGCAGGCGAAGAACAATCCTTCAGTCAACGGTACAGAGTTGAGCGAGATGACCCAGCGTCTCTCGTCGATCATCAGAACCGATGCGGATTGGGATAAAAACATCCAGGGTGTTCGTGGACGTCTCCGAATGTTTAAAAACCCGGGCGTCTTGCGGGTCACCGAGAGATCCAATATCGACTTGAAAGCAGCCATGCACAAACCCACAGTATTGATCTTCGGCGCGCCGGCATCATTAGGTCCAGACGCCGAGTCGCTCGCCGGTTGCTTCGTCTATCAACTGCAACAGGCGTTGCATACCAGATATGGTGCGGCAAACGTCCTTCCATTGTTCGCGTTCTTCGACGAATATCAAACCTTGAACATCGACGTGGCAGGTAGATTGTCTGCTATCGTCCGTGGTGCCAACGGCGGACTGACCCTCATCCTGCAGAACATCTCGCAGATCACGTCCGGTGGAAAGAATGCCGAAGCGGAAATGCGAACGATATTCTCAAACTGCGCCATCCGTGTCTGTCTGCACAACGCAGACGAACAGACAGCCGCATTCTTCTCGGAAGAAATTGGAAAACACGCGATCATCGTCCCTGGTATCGCCGATCACTACCAATCAACCGGCTTCGGTATCTTCCCGTCTAGTTGGAACAGAATTCACTCTCAACAGGTGGTGGCACGAGTCGACTCCGACACGATTAAGCGTATGGAGAAGCAACACGCCCTTGTCTATCTAGCACCGGCAGGTGATCCGGAGTTCGGAGAAACAAAGCCGTTCATGGTCGACCTTCGAGGGATTGAAGAGATCGCAAGACTTCACCTATTGCACAACGTCAGCATTCGTCGCTCACCCTCAGGAGAACCAGGTGCAGTGCCACCTCCAGGGGCGAATGCGGTGCCGACTTTCATGCAAGTTCCAAGCCAAGCCGACGCGATCAACAATGCATTCAATGGAGAACAACCGCAGAGCCAGACGCAACAGCAGCGCCCGCAGCAAGGTGTCGCATCTGGTGGAGGACGTCCTCAGGAGCCGATCATCAATCAGCAAGCGGTAGGCCAATTGGCTCAAGTAGTCAGCAATGCCGCACAGTCAGTCATCGGTCAGCTTCTGGGCAAACCAAAACAAGAGCCTGGCCCTGCACCGCAGGATATGGTTCCGCAACAGCAGCATAACGCCTTCGCTCAGATCCCTCTAGGCGCCATGGGTTTGGCCGAAGCCGGTCGCGTGATGAGTCAGACGTCCGGTGCTTTCGGTGCCAATCTGCCTCAGGGTGGAGCTCCTCAAGTTGCGCCCGGCTTCGCTGACGCCGGTTACAACGATCAGTTGGCGAACTTACAAGCTGCTTCTCGCACAGCAGCTCAGTCGATGGACCCTGTTCCGACCGATCCTTATGCCAATCAGCAAGTCACGGCGGCGTATGATCCGGCCGCTTATGACCCGGCTCAGATGTCGGTTGCAGGCTCTGTAGTCCAACCAGCCTCTTCGAATTGCCCGCATTGTGGCAAGATTCCTGGAAAAGGTAAGTTCTGCATCGAGTGTGGAAAGAAAATTGAAGTTGCTGCTGCTGCACCGCAGGCGGTGAATGGGCTGAATCCGAATTTTGCCTCGGTCCCTCAGCCAGTACAGCCCATGCAGCCAGTACAGCCGGTATATCCAGTCAATCCAGTTGAACCTCAGCAGCAGCAGCCCATGGCGTATGACCAGAACCAGCAAGTCGTCGGTCCTCTCGGTTCGCGTCCGAAAGACAATGGTGGGAAGCCCCAACCCCGCTACGGCGGACTGGCTGTGACTTCACGAGATAGTATGCCATCGAAGAAGCCATCTCTGGCCGAAGCGGCTCAGAGTATGATGGGTTCCAATCCCTATGCCCAGCCGGTCGATCCGAGACTGGCCTATGGCACTGGTGGCATACCTGGAGCCGGACCGTTGTCTCAGAAAGTAGCGATCGATGCCCAGGCTGGCATAAGCCCGGACAATCCCTATCAGCGGTCGACAGTAACCAGTCTCAATCCTGATGTAGGTAAGTTTGGTTTGAATAATCAACAACCAAACGGCTCAGGTGTCGAGTTCTAACTGCTCAGCTCTTTGTTCGAAACATTACGAGCTACTTGAGATTCTTCGATCTTACATCTGGGCGATAGCTTCGTCGCGGCTCTTTGTCGCGACGTTCTTGACGAAAGGGCTTCGTTCTCTTACAGGGTCTATTTCGACATCGAAATGGACTCAGAGACGTACATATCGGATTCCTTCCCAGCGCCTTGTTCGCTCCCGTTGTACTTGACGAACCCTCGTCTTTCCCTAAGCGATTCGTTCTAAAATCGAACCAAAACTTCGCGACGTTCTTGACGAAAGGGCTTCGTTCTCTTACAGGGTCTATTTCGACATCGAAATTCACTCCGGGACGTACATATTGGATCCCATCCAGCGCCTGTTCGGTCCCGTTGTACTTGACGAACGCCCTCGTCTTTCCCTGAGCGATTCGTTCTAAAAATCGAATAAACCGGCGACGTTCTTGGCTAATTTCGCAGGGCGACGGCGGCATCCGCTACTGATAGTTAGTCGGTCTCCAAGCGGTTCTGAAAAGTTCTACTTTCAAGGAGGACAAATAAAAATGTCTCTTTTTGTGTTGGATATCCGGAACGCTCAGGTGGATCTCTTCTTTCAACTCCCGGTCGCCGCCAGTTGGACACGGCAAAAAAATTCTCTTTTCAGCCCCCTAAAAATATTGAGTATAAAGTAGTAATTATGATCCATCTGGAACTTACCAGCGTGCTTCCAAGTCCCCTCCTATGGCTGCGGAATTATGCGCCGCTCAGAAAGATTTACTTTCCGAGTGACAGCATTGCTCTACAATCGTAATTAAGGGGTATAATTGCGGCCGTGAATAACCCCTATGAGGGCTCGCCCTACGTTAGAATGCGCCGTTTTGTACGCTGGTAATACCATACGGAATATGGCGTGATTTCACCCTTTTATGGGGAAGGTAAACTTCAGAGTATATGGTGGAAAAAATTACCAGGATCAAGTCGCGCAAGAAGTCTCTTGTACTGATGGAGCGCGATTTGCATGCCCTATTACAGCTATATCTGCACAGAACCGTCACATCGACTCAGCTTGCCCGCCTCTGCTTCAGTGACATCAGTTACGAAACAGCTCGCAAGCGGCTTAGAAGGCTTCAACAAGCCGGCTTCACCGGATGCTCCTCATCCGGACGAATGGAAGGTCGGGGTCGACCCGAACTCATCTACTTCCTTACTACCGCCGGCGCTAAGGCGCTGGAGCAGCACCGAGGAATCTCCTGGGAGGAGATTCCAACAGGACCTCCGCATACCTATCACAAGGAGCATTTCCTCCGGTTGGTGGATGTCCGCTTGGCGCTGGAACAGGCGCAGCTACAGGATTACATGTCCAATCTCCAGTTCACGACTGGGCGCGAATTTTGGAAAGAATTGTCTGGGGATATCGTATTTGGTGCCGAACAGGCCGATGCAACGATATCCTTCAGCTATCCCCAAACAGAGCCGCTTCGTATTCTGCTTGAGATCGATACGGGCAACTTTCGCCAGACACGGCATTGGGAACCGAAAATCAGAGCCTTTCTGAAGACCGGCTTTCCAATCTGGGTGGTCACTGGAAGCGCGCCTCGGATCATGACTCTACAGAAGTGGACCCAACCTCTATTGGAAGAGGCTGGAGTCGGACCTGGTAAATGTGTCTTCTCGGTCTATGAAGATTTGATAGAGAGAGGTATATTTGGCGCTGTCTGGCAACGCACCGATGGCAGTGTCACCGATCTCAGACCCAAGTTGGCGGACGGCGCCAGGGGTTGATCAAGTCAGACGGCGAGAGGCGGAAATGACGAACTCGAATTCGGGGGTGAATCAGAAAGTGGTCCAACCCTCTTCGGTCGATCTCGTCAAAGTTTCTGGAATCAAGAAATACTTTCCCATTCGGAAAGGCTTCTTCAATCGTCAGGTCGGAGCCGTGCGTGCTCTTGACGGTGTCGATCTGACAATTAGAGAGGGCGAAACATTAGGCCTGGTTGGTGAATCCGGTTGTGGAAAGTCTACACTCGGCAGAGTCGTTTTGCGACTTTTGCCTGCTACCGAGGGGCGTGTGACCTTCGAGAATAAGGATGTTCTATCTGCTTCGGAAAGCGAAATGAAAGCGCTTCGCCGACATATGCAAATTGTTTTTCAAAATCCATACGCCAGTCTCGATCCTCGAATGACAATTCGTCAGATTATTCAGGAACCGTTGGAAATTCATAAAACTGCCCGTGGCTCGGAGCTTCGCGATCGTGTTTTGACACTTCTTGATCTCGTCGGTCTTTCAAGAGAAATGGCGGACCGCTATCCTCATGAATTCTCCGGTGGGCAGAGGCAGCGAGTTGGTATCGCTCGCGCTCTGGCATTGCAGCCCAAGCTCATAATTGCTGACGAACCGGTCTCCGCTCTGGATGTTAGTGTTCAGGCCCAGATTTTGAATTTGCTAATTGGTTTGAAAAACGAGTTCAAGCTCACATACCTGTTCATTGCCCACAATCTGGATGTTGTGAGATATGTGAGCGATCGAATAGCGGTGATGTATCTTGGGAAGATCGCAGAGCTCGGCGATTGCGGCGAAGTCTATCGCAACCCACTTCATCCGTATTCCAAGGCGTTAATCTCGGCGGCGCCGGTGCCGGATCCGGACTTCGACAGAAAAGACCGGATCCTCCTAGCAGGTGATCTTCCCAGTCCAGCGAATCCTCCTTCGGGCTGCAGGTTCCATACTCGCTGCCCAATCGCCCGAGAGAGATGCTCTAAAGAAGAGCCTCAACTTCGCGAGATTACCCCAGAACATTTTTCGGCATGTCACTTTGCCGAAGAGTTAATGGAAAGCCCGAGTCCGTCATGACTTCTTGTTCTTTCTTACAAATACCAGGCAAGCGTTCTTCGATTTCATTCGGACATAATCGCTTCCTATGCATCGATTGAAGAAGTTGTATCTAGTCAGCATTTCGACGAATGCGGGCTGATCGAAAACCATAATGAGTTGTGGCTTGTCTCGTTGTATATCATTCTCGTAGTTCTTGAGTTGAGTCTCCATCAAGTTGCTCCAGAACTCCTTCTCTGGTCGGTTTTTGATGCAGTGATCGATCAGTATCAAAACTGAAAATAGATATCGAGTCGCGCAGCTTCTGTTGGATTGCACAATGGCGGGGTAACCATCAGCGATACCGGCGCCGACATACAGGACTTTGTCGCCTGGATTGGTGTATTGCAAAATTACCATCGCGGGATTGTTGTACATATCGCGATAACCGGAATTTCTCCCGATGTATCCGCCGAGAGGCGCGAACTGGCTGTCTCCCGGAGCGAGCAGTGCAGTGTACCAGTTGTAGTCTATCCAGCAATAACTACAGGTGGAAACAAAAAGCGTCGTAAGTGCTATTCCGCTAACTAAAATTGGACGATTGGTGCGTTCTTTCAATACGATAAAGAGAAGTGCCACTACAAGGAAGATAATCATGTAGGCACCGGAAGCCATCGGTATCATGCGATAGATCCAGGCCTGCTCCCCATGAACGTAGTTGACGAATGATGCGAACATGAAGACAGTCAGAGGAGCAATCCAGTTGCTGTATTTGTTTAACATAATTGCCAAACCGAGTGCCAGGCAGAACTTATTGACCGGATCCGAGAAGTAGTATCCGCTGTGAAGCATGTAGATCAGGCATTTTTTTGAATAGTCGAAACCATACAAGTACAGTGGTACCACTTGTGTGATAAGCACATCCCAGGCTGCTCTGGGAAGAAGACATATTGCCCCGATGTACGTCAGGTGGACTAACGCGACTGCCCACATCTCAGGAAGGAATAGCCGCTTCCAATTGCGATTTTGAAGATAGAAGACGATTTCTTGACTCAAGAAGGCAAAGGCGAACTGCGGTTTGAGGGCGATCGCCACTCCTGCGAGCAAGCCCGTTAGTATAGAAGCCAACTTTGTGACCTTCTTTTCAGTTGTCCAATTGATGTATCGAACTAGCATGAAGGGGATGTACGCGATCATGAATATGTGTTCGCGTTCTGCCGCATCAAATTCCTGCGCGAAATTGAAATACATCGCTCCCAGAATTACAGCGATGGAGATTACAAATTGATTTTCTTTATCGAGGTAGCGATCCGCCAGTCTTACAGCCGAAATTGAAGCAATAAACGTGAGGCAAATTATCGAAAGATTCAACGAGAGGACCGGATGAATCGGCACTACCTTTGATATCAGTACAGGAATTATGCTCAAATACATGATAAGAGGTGGATTCCATTCGAAGAAATCGAGATATGGGATCTGTCCTTGGAGCAGCAACTCTGCCATGTAGAGATAAGCGGACTGATCTGGAAACGATAGAAGTGGGTGATTAAGCCAGTAGTAGGTCCGAGTCAGCATTACCATCGTAATGCAGATACAGATGACGACAGTTGCACCCCGCCTTGACTTTAGCGGATCTAAAATTCTGTCGGCACGATGTATTATGGAGGAACTCACGGCTTTGTCCTTCGTTCGAAAAATGGCATCGGCCAGTTAAACCCCACGTATTCAAATGGCTGCGAGTTGGCCGAGCTGAACACGCATATCGTTTTTTCCTCGTAGTTGCGGTCGAGCATGTTCCAGATGCCTGCTTGCCTGAGCAGCACCTGGGGGTAGTCATCCGATACAACGATTGCAGTCGCACTTCTATTCGATAACGCATCGGACAGGCAGCTGTAAGCGTGCTTCTTCAGATCTTTTAAGTCTCGAGTAAGATGTTTCGAGCCGAAAAAGTCTAGAACTAGCAGTGGTCGTGCATACATGAAAAAAATGTCTGGTCTACGATCCGTAAGAACCAGTGTCGGATATGCAGGCTCTGGCCCATCCACGATAATCGACACTTTGTCGAGTGGACTGGTGCGTCTCATTATTGCCTGTTCCAGCGTCTCTGGATTTTTAAGAAACTCCGACCCTCTGAGGTCGGCTATTGCGATGCGACTATTCGCCATACCGATAGCTCCATACAGCGACGCGATAATCGCAACGGCAAGCAAAGTAGTTTCCAGAACTGGCAAATTGTTTTTTCTTCCAGAATAGTCTTGCAGCTGTTTCCAGCATAGACTCAGAGCATGCACATCGCTTCCGGAGAGAGCCCTGGTTAAACGATTCAGCCAATTTGTGATTAGTAAAGTCAATGAAGTCGTGGTACCAAATATGGTTAAAATCAAATCGCGAGACAGTCCGTTATTTTCCAAGAAGAATATTGAAAATCCGAGAAAAGCCAGCATACTCATTGCCGCGGCAAGGGAACTCTTTCTGTCGGCGAGTTGACTCAGGATGATTGCAATTCCCATGCAGTACAGTACATCGGTTCTCCTGGGTGTCGAAACAGGGCTGAAGATGGCGTGATATTCGGAGAAATAGCTGAGCCATCTGAGCGGCATTGCTTTCAACCAATAGTCAGACCAAAACGGCATAGGAAGAACAAGAAGGATAGTGATGTATAGCAGAGGCACCATAAGTAGTGTCGCTAGTGAGGGAATTAGTATCGATGTCGAAGTTTTCTCATTAATGAGCCAGAATAGTTCCAAGACGAGAATTACCGGCAAGAATGGGATGTCAAAGCAGACCACCAGTCCGGTAAGGAGAGAAATTGAAACACTTAACTTTCTTGGTATGGAGAGGCCTTTGCATTGCAACCACCTCATAAAAATCCACGGACAAAGTGCGATTGCCAATAGGTGTTGCAAGTCACCGAACTCGAATCGAATCAAGAGATTTGCAATTGCGAAGCCGGTGAGGTAAGCGAGTAATGTTTGTTTTATCTCTTGAGCAACTGCACTGTCTGTGGTGTCAATGCAGTGTTTACCGAGGAAAACAGTGATGGCTCCGCTCGCCAACAGAAAGAGAAAGATTATCGAGGTCACGAGGAGATCTGGTGGCATAAAGGTTGTAGCCACTTGTCGTGGAACAATGAGCTGAGTGAGTGACAGTGGACTCAGCAGTAACTTTGCTATTTCAAATACAATCGGTTGGGTCCACTCGAAGAAATCCTGGTAAAGAACTTTGCCGTCGATCAACATTTGGGCGGCCATGATTCGCATGGTCAGCCAACTCGACGCTTCGTCGCGAAACATAAAGAGATCGGTAAGGAGGCAAGCCAATGGTGCGGCGCTGATCAAGGCGCTCCAGGCGTAGAGACTGGAGATCTCCAGTCGAGGTTTCTGTTTGCTCTCAGCTGTCATTGGCCTTGATTCATCACACCACTGAACCTTTATCTACAATGCCAATCGTGGCGATGATTTAAACCGCGCGCAATTCGACCGATAATAGGTGTGCCTGATGGAAAGCTAAGACTTTAGACAGTTCGAACCGTCCGAGTCTGAGGAAGTGAGTTGCCATGAAACCGACTACGAGACGGGGACTACCGGCAACAACGCGAGCGTGCTTTGATTGAGTTTTAGGAATTGAGCTTCGTCAAAAGTGGCTGCTAGACGGGGACCGCCGGCGTCTAGTCGGCTTATACACCAGTTCGCACGGAACGAATCGGAAGCTCAGTACTTAAAAAACTGACGATCTCTTCGCCCATACCAGACGCTTCAGGAGCGGTGCCGGGCGGAATCGTTCTCCATGTCGCTTGTAACCGGACTCCAACATGACGAGGCATTCTTTCAAACCGATATCCGAGGCGATAGCGAGCGGACCACGGCGCATACCCAGACCGGCCATTAGCGCTGGGTCGAGGTCTTCGACTGCACAAACGCGCTCTTGCAAAGCCAGAAATGCTTCGTTAATCATCGGCAGAAAGAGTCTTTCGACTTGAAACTGCTCTGGCTTCTCCGGCTTCCCAAGATCGAAAAGCAGTTCAGCGATAACAGGGTTGGGTCCACCTTTCTTGCCGTCTTCGTATTGGTAAAATCCCTGTCCGCTCTTCCGACCCAATAAATTGCGCTCGACCATCCGTTCTAACAACACTGGCGGTGTGAAGCGCTGACCATACTCCTGGTAATTGAAGCGTGCGACGGCGAGCCCGATGTCAGCACCGTTCATGTCTCTTAGAGCCAGCGGTCCTACCGGTACAACAAAGTCTTTCGCGCTGTCATCAATCTGTTCTATAGTCGCGATTCCTTCTTGCAAGCAAAATATTGCTTCGTTCATATATCGGCCCAACAGCCTGTTAACCAGAAACGACGCGCACTCGTCGACGCGAACAGCCAGTTTTCCGAGCGACTGTCCGAATTCCAAAGCGGTCTCTATCGTCTCTGCAGAGGTCTCGAGGCCCGGTATCACCTCGACCAGGCGCATGAGGTGAGCCGGATTGAAAAAGTGCAAGCCGACAACCTTGTCGGGTCGTCTTGTAAATGCTGCGAGTTGAGTAATGGGAAGGCTGCTTGTGTTGGTCGCCAAAATTGCGTTGACATCTGTGTATTCATCAAGATTTTCGAATACTGATCTTTTGATGTCGATGTTCTCTGGCACCGCCTCAATGACAAGATCTACATCGCACAGTTGTGCATAATCCGTTGTTCCTACGATGCGTTTGAGCTCTTCTTCCGCGATGGACGGATCCAGTCCTTTCTCAACGCGCTTCTTCTGCAGCTTTTCAATAGCAGTCATACCTTTTTGAAGAAGCTCGTCATTTGCTTCCTTCAGCACGACAGGATAATTATGACTGCTCAAGGCAACTGCGATGGAGGCACCCATCGTTCCAGCACCGATGACAGCAACGCTAGTGATCTGCATGAAGCCCTCTTTCGGAGTCGAGCAATGCCCAACCGTCTGGTAGTAAAGGAGTCAATGTGTTGGGCAAGCCCAATCGGAACAAGTGACTGAACTAGCGTAATACAAGAATTGTCCGCGCGGGTCAGATTTAGTTCAAAAATCCGTTAATGAACGGTGTTTGAAATTGAGACTATCATTGAATATCGAATGCTTGACATCGCGAGTAGAACCATTGGAAATCTAAAAAAATTCTGTATGCATTGAAAACCCTATATGGCATGTGATGGGTTCGAAGTTCGTATCCATTGACTGTGACGTTGATTGGCGCGTTTAGATTTAATCGCTTGACAATATGGAAAATTATTAAAACCCATAGCTTTTTAGTAATGTTTCGTTAAAATGGATTCGAAGGTTAAGATATTTCAATTCGCTGCTGTCCATTGGAATCCCACGCCGAGGCCTACTGTGCCTGGGAGGCGATCATGTTCGCTTGTCTAATAGTTCTTGCTGAAGTGTGCCTACTAGCCACCGTATTCTGGTACGTATTCGTCAGAGAGCCAAGACCGTTCGAGATAACGGACAACCTCTGGGGTTGCTATGATCAAAAGCTAGATGCAGTCACCGGATACGGTGCCGCAGATCAGTCTGATGCTATTTCAGAAGGGCGCAGTGAATCGCGGATGTCGCGTAGTTCAAAAAAATCGATGCATCAGGTCGTTCTATTGAGAAGTTCAAGACATGGTGTGAAGCGAAAGAATGCTAATTTGAAAAATGGTTGGGTCGAGCTGAATCAGAAAAGACCCTCAGGTTTCATCGCCAACGCCCTCTCTGGTATCGCAGAGAAGCTCAACCAATTGAGTATGATGTTCTCGTAAGACAACGATTTTCGTTTCACACTTGGATTTCTGTTGCGCTGGTACAGTACGTACTGGATAAGCCGTGAGTTAATGCCGGTGATGCTGAAGGCATCAAGTCGGAGGACCCACGATGGCGACTTTTAGATATTGAACTGCCACCGTACTTCTTAAGAGGTTTCCGTTTTGTCTTGAGTGCAGTCTAGTTAAGCGTAATCACGATAACAATTGCCTCACTCGATCAAGGGAATTTCGTTCAAGGCAGATTTCAGGCGCTTGTACAGTGTGGGTAACCAGGCCGGTTGTGACTTGAAATCTATGTTCGGTTTTGCAGTCGTGAGATCGTTGGGGGCGAGGAGAACATTGACCTTCTCTCTACCGGTGTCGCTTATGAGGACGAACAATTCTTCGATTCCTTCATCCCCGATTGCCAGGCAGCCCACCGACACGTCGCTGCCGTGGATCATAATATCGCCACCAAGGTCGGTGCGTTTTTCGACCTTCGCGTGGGCGTGATCTTCTGAATTCGGATAATTTACTCTTAGTGAAAGATGATAACTCGATGCTGGATTAAATGCTTCGATCTTGTAGAAGCCCTCCGGAACCTGGCAATCACCCTGTTTCAATTTCGGACCTGCGCTTCCGCTCGCTGCAAGAATAGGGTAAACCTTGATTCGGCAATTGACTCCCTCATCATTTGGCGCGAAGAGCAGTAACTGTTTTTCTTCCTTAAGACCGACCAGCGTGAGACTATCCGGAGGGTACGCAATCCCGGCTTGCTTGAAATCCGGCTTTAGACGCTTGCGCGCGGCGCTGCCGTATTCTTTAAGAGCTTCGTCCATAGTTCGTCGACGCTTAGGTTGCTCAGTCTTTGGTGTGTCGAGTTTCGTCATTAATTCGGCGCAGCCTGTAAATAGTCGCGGGATAGTTATTATGGCATCAACCTTCGAGCCCAGTATCAGGGCGGTTAGGAAGTAGATAGTTAGAGCGAGTAGTTTCATCATGAAAAAGCGAATGGAATTTTCCATTGTAGGCGACTTCATTGAATCAAGCAAAAACGTTTCCGCGCATGTTCCGGCGAGACGAGCGCCGGAATCCAGCATTATCGGAAGGATTCAAGTTGGCACGCTGGAAAATTCTTCAGCACCTTCTACTAATACGGTCGACTGTAAAAGAAGCTGCAAATGCATTGGTAAACGGTAGACTGGTAACCAGTTGTACGCATAGTGTCCGCTAGTTGTTCGAGTTCAGTTCAATACTATCTAGACTATCGGTCTTTGTCTCAACGGACTGCTCGTTAGGCAAAGCGGCTGCATTCGGTTCCGGCTGTTCGTCTAGTTGAATGAGCGCCGTAAGCCGGTCTTCCAATTCTCGAGCGGACTGGAGCCGTTTGCCGATTTCCAATTGCGTAAGGTCGCGGACCAACTGATCGACCTCGTCATCTACTAGGGGATTACTGGTTTTAGGGCTTGCAATAGTAAGTGGTTCTGGATCCTTGCCTGTAAGCAAGAAATGGAGAACTGCTCCGAGCGCGTAGAGATCACTTTGCGGTTTTGCATGACCTGAAAATTGTTCGGGCGCGATATAAGATGGCTTGCCTACCAGAGTTCCTGTGACAGTACCGACGAACTCATTGGCGGAACCAAAATCGATTAAAACCAGGGAACCTGTCATATCGAGAATCAAATTCTCCGGCGTGAGATCTCGGTGGACGATAGGTGGTTGTTGTGAGTGCAAATACGAGATGATCTTCGCAAGTTCGCTAAGCCATTTGAGTGCCTGCTTTCGAGACACCGCTCCTTTGTCTCGAATGTACATGCGCAAATTTGCGCCGCTGATCCGTTGAAGAATCATGTATTGCCTGCCCTCTTCAATGAAGTAGTCCAGGACCTTGGCTATTTGCGGATGATCCAATCCGGCAAGCAGTACAGATTCTCTCTCGAAGTGTGTGTATGCCTTGTTTTTTAGATCTTCTTTGGCTGTTGGTGGCACTACCGCCTCCTTCAGGATTGCCGAAGTTCGCTCCTGCCACTGGCAGAGGTAGATCGCGGACCAGCCGCCGGCTGTCAAAGGCTGCACGACTTTCACTCTACCGGATTGCAACAGTTTTCCCGGTTCTAGAGGCGAAAACGGAGTTGTAGATAGCCTTCGCTGCGCCTCTTCCATCCAGAGCGCGGTGAAGGAGGCGTCTTCGGTGTCGCGACGTTTTAATGTCACTCTTTCGACCAGGTGCTTGAAGGCTGCGCCCTTGGCTGCTGCTCCGGCCCAGAGTTCGCAGGCGCTGACCAGTTTGTCCAGGTCCTCATGAGAGAGCGAGGAAACCTTCAGCCGAATTGGTGCCCATCCCTTAAGGGTGAATTCGATGCTTTCGTCGCTATCACTTGAGGTGACTTCAATTAAATCTACCTTCGTCCAAGGAATGATTTGTTTTGGGTCTGCAGTAGGTCCCGGCAGTGCGATACCGGTGTCGGTCAAAATAAATCTGGTATTGCGATTCAATTTGTATGCGAAGAATGCAAACATAAAGAATAAAATCGAACCGAGTGAGATCAAGGACAGGATTACCATCGGTAGGACCTGCGCAGACGGCACCAGGGTTCCATATAGTATTGGCAGCGGCAACAAAGCAAACATGCACGCTGTTGCGATCACTGCGATTTGCTTGCTATGCATGGCCGTCGGACTCTGATACTTAACGACAGCGGTCTTTGCACTAAGCTTTTCTGTCATCTATTAACCCGGCTCCATCGCTCTTGACGCTATGCTTATCTGGTGATCTTGCATGCCATCGATACCAGCCAGTCTCTCTTTTACAATTTCTGCCGATTCCGGTCGATTGATCTCGTCAAACTGGCAGCAACTCAGAATAAGCTCTTCCAGCTCTGAGCACTGCCACACCAGGTCATCACTGGCGGTACCAGCGCAAAGCGGTGGAGGGTCGGTACCCTGAGCGAGAAAATGGAGAATTGCTCCTAGAGCAAAAATGTCGCTTTGTCTTGTCGGATGACCTCGAAACTGCTCTGGCGGCGTGTAAGATGGTCGCCCGGCAATGAAGGTGTGTGCTTTGCTGTCTACAACACGCGCGACATCGAAGTCGATTAGCTTAATGCTGCCATCCTCCGTTATGATCAGATTGTCCGGCGCAAAGTCACAGTGGATAACTGGTATCTCTCTTTCGTGCAAGTACGTTAGTATTTCGCAAAGGCGAGTGCCAATTTTTTTCACCTCGGCGAGATCGAGGGCACCATTCTTTTCGATGAAATCTCTAACGGTTTGACCATTCACGTATTCCATCACTAGATACGCTTTCCCGTTTTCTAAAAAGTGATCCAATAGTCTTACCACTTGCGGATCATCCAAGTCTTTCAAAAGGCGAGCACCCCGCTCGAAGCGACTCATTGCGTCTTGTATTATTCTGACGTCGGCGAAGTTTGGTAATACGAGTTCTTTGATGACTACTTGATCATCATCAATCTCCGTTTTGCGGGATGCAAGATAGGTGACGCCCTGTCCGCCGTAACCGAGTAAGGAATCCACTGTGTATGTCCCATTTGCAAGAGACTGCAACTCTGTTTTCGTATCTTTCGGGGTCGTGGATCCCTGTTCTTCCAGCCACAGGTCGGTAAACTGAATATCGAAAAGCGCATTGGAAGTGCGCATGAATTCGCCGTCGAAAGTAGCGAATTCAGCGTATCGATCAACCAACCTGAGAACTTTCTGCCGTTGTATTTCGGGTATCATTGTCAGCTGAATACTGATTCTGTCTTTGTATCCATGGAGAACCAGCTCTCCTTCCATTGGATCTCCCATGGTTCCCAACTTCTTAAGAGTTACTGATTGAACTTGATCCCATCGCAAGAAAGTCAATCCCATTCCGATTGAGCTTTGATCAATAAACAAATACGTTGGCGAGACTATCTTGGAGGTGACGAATCCTAGAGGTATTAGCATTCCGGCCATCGACGAGAGAGCGATCAAAACAGTCGCAAAGCCCGTGTTAGATAGGTAGTCCGTCGCTAGCTGAAAAAAGAGCGCGACGCGAAGGTATTGCAGATTGAAGAAGTTGCCGTCCGGGCTGCTCTCCGCAGTTAACAGTTGCGACGCCAGGTCTCTTGTACTTTGTGAATCTTGCACCGAAGGCGTAGCGACTTGAACCGACTGAGCCCATTCAGCTCCCATGCTGAATAGAAACAAGGAGAGCGAACATAAAGTGAGAAGCCAGAACAAAAAATAGACGATCCAGAATGTTTTCTCATGGCTCGTAACCAGCTCTGCGATGGCGTCTTCAAACGGCGACTTGCTGAGTTTGATTGTTAACGTGCTCGAGTCGTTGACACTGTGGAGAAATCGGATCAGTCCGCGCGATTCAAAAGGAATGACGTCTGAATAAGTGTAGCTCGCGGCAGGATTGTTTTCCCGCAGATGCGAAAGAAAGGCGCGCAGCTCATTTTCGTCGTAATCTTCTAAGAGGAGTGCCAGTCCGTTATCCTCGCCCCTGAACTTTATCAGGATACTTTCCTGGAAATCATCGCCTCCCTCGTCACCAGTAACCTCTTCTATGTCGAAGATACTCACTCGATCGCGACCAAGCAATCCAAATTGGAGAATACCATTAGTCAATCTGATTTGCTCGAAATAGCAAGCGATGAGGCTCATGCAGTAGAGGTATGGCGCCCCCGTTACCCAAAGCTGAAACAGTGGAAGAGGGATAACACCAGGAGAGGTATTGTGCAAAAGCAGCATCAGCGGGTGAAACAAAAAAATCGGCGCGGCAAAAAGCAGTCCACGCAAAATCTTTTTCTGTTTAGTCGGTCGCAGGACGAAATCGACCATAGGGACCTTGAATCGCCTCACTCTTCGATATTCATACCCGGTTTGTGCGACCTGGCTGCTTCAGAGTTAAGGAACTTCGTCGGCGGAAAAGACCTGGACGATTTTAAGTCCACCATCCTGGCGGTAGGCGATTCCAACACCGACACATACGGCGGAAGCTTCGAGTACCTGAGAACGGTGTCCTTCCGACTCCATCAGCTGCTCCTCACCCTGCTTGACCATGGCAAAAGAGTTGGGCAATGGTCCAGGATATGCGCAGTTTTCAAAAATACTGAGAGACGTAATACCGGCAAGCCTTGCGCGCTCCAACTGGTTGCGCCCCTCGGGATCTTTGTGTCCCCGAAAATCTCGTTTTGCCATGTCGTCTGCGTAGCTGCGCGCCATTCTCCCGAGACCCGAGCTTGTTCTGAGTGCTCGAGTAAGACCATTTTTGGCGCGGTCTTCGTTAATCAGCTTGACCATATAGTTTTCCATCTCTGTTTGTGTGAGGCGAGAACCACCTGTTCCGCGAGCAGCGCCGTTTAGGCTTTGTCCCGTATGATTCCAGCCCGGTCCATCATTGATTAAGACCTGTTCGAGCCTGTAGTTGCCGCCGACAAGCCGAAAATATTCGATGCGCTTCGAGGTATTGGAAAACATGGAAAGCAGCGATTTGAGGACCTGGGGATTGGTGGAGGTTCGACCATTGATTTTGACTATGACGTCTTTAAGATGCAGTCCGTTGCGGTCTGCCTTGCCTCCCGGTCTCAGGTAGGTCAAATAAGTTCCGAGAATCTTGATCCTGACGATTGGTACTGCCGTCGGCGCTCCCCAACAATCTAGTTCTTTGATTTCGGTCTGACCTCGTTGGGCGCTGGTTTGTTGAGCCAGGGCGCCTGAAACTGAAGAGAGTGCCGCCGCAAGCAACAGTATAGAGGCTATCATTCGCTTGTTTTTCATGAATGTAAGTATAGAGCGTCTGGGGAGCAGAAGCTCAAGTCTTGGAATCATGAAAGTCGTTGTGAGGGGGAAACTACCCGGAACAAACTCAGGGTGGTGGCGTCACTTTCTGCATGTGGAGTGAACGTCAACTGTCTGCCACTTGCAAGTTCGGCGTTTTTTGTCGGGGTGAGCATGATGAGAGCGAAGAGAGACATAGGTCGAGCGGCGATATGCCTGGCGCAGGCGAGTTTTCTGCTGTTCTCGAATGTTGGTATCGCATCGGCGGCTGTAGCTAAATTCACCAGCGCTGAGACTACCCGAATCGAAGGATTCGAAAACAAAGTATTTGGAAGCGTTAAGTCTGGTCTTTCTGATGAGTCGAGGTTACGAGCGCTGGAGACTAACCTCTTCGGTGACGTCAAAAAGGGAAAAACCGATAACAGGCTCGACGCTGTAGACAAGGCATTGAAAATTGACAGAAGCGCATATTTGATGCCGCCTCTGGCTGGTCAACTCGATCATGCGCCCGTTCAAGCAGCACCAGATGCGGTGGCGCCCACATATTCTGATCCGCCGAAATCCGTTGCCGCAGATCTGCTGCAAGAGGCGATGGATCAATATTCGGCAGGCAATACCAGCGCTGCTGAGCAGACATTCCGCAAAGTTATAGCAGTCGACAAGAATAATGTCGATGCTTATTTCAACCTTGGTGTTCTATATGAAGGCAAAGGTGACATTGACAAAGCCCTCGATAACTACACCAAGGCCCAGTCGCTCAACCCAGCCGACCGCGAGCTAAGAGAGACCGTCAATTCGCTCCGCACCAAAGTTGCACAAGCGCAACAGCAGAAGGCAGACGAGCAAAAACGTACTCAATTGGCCGACCAGTCACGTCAACGCGATTCTTTGAAACAGCTGGTCAGTGATGCCTCGAGCGATTACAAGAGCGGTCGATTCTCGGATGCAGTCAAAAAGTTGGAGAGGGTCTCCAATCAAGCGCCCAGCGATCCAGATGTTCAATATGCACTGGGTCAGGCTTACAGGGCCAAAGGCGAAGCTGAAAAGGCTCGCACCGCATTCAGTCGAGCAATGTCGATCGATCCTGTGAGCCCGCTTTACAAGAATGCCCTTAGCGATCTCAACAGCACAGTGGCTAGCAATGCCTTCCGTGATAGTCAGGCTGATCCTACGCCTGTTGGCGAAATCAAGCCATTCTCGGGCGGATCTGGAGGCGGACCTGGGCTTCTGTCGAGAGGCATCTATGACGGTGGCGGTATCAGTGCGACATCGTCATTTGGCGGTACCAGGCTCAAACGTGCCCTTGCTGGTGGCGCAGTCGGTGCAGCAGCCGGTGCTCTCTTTGGCGCGACAACGAGAGGCGGTCTCAAGAGCAGCGCGATGCGAGGAGCCCTTCTCGGTGGGATGCTCGGCTACTTCAGCGGACCGTAATTGTCTGAGGGAACACGACCCAGCTCTTTTGAGTCTTACATCCTACAACTGTGTGGCGCAGCCTATTTATAAGTTCGGTGAAAACTATGGCGACTACAAGATTCTTAGCTTTCAATCTCATTATCATCATTCTTCTTCTCGCATTCGCGCCTATGGCTCATGCGAAGGTTCTGGAAGGATCTATTACCAAAAGTGGTGAGGGTACTAGATTGACCCGACCATCTACTGGCAGCGAGTCATTGTCCGATTCTGGACCGCCTGTAGCGCCTCCGCGTCTTACTCGACCGGCGCAGCCTATGACTGGGCTCGTGGATACTTCCTCGTTCACAGGCGTGAGCGGTACCGCTCAGCCTGACGCGATGCGACTCGGAGCAGTCAAGACCGATGACTTTAACCTTCCTCGTGGGTTCGACTTGGGCGCAGAGCGCGGCTCTAAGGAGCTGACGTTGGCATGGGAGAGATGGCACAAGCAACTGTCGCAGATCATCTACGAGCGCTGGAGCTCGATCGCTGACGAGCCCGGCCGTGCTACGGTCCGAGTAAGCGTAGATAGAAACAGACAGATTCAAGTGGCTTTCATCAGCTCTAATGGCAGCGGACGCTTCGACCGAAAGTTGCGAACCGTTATCGAGAGCCTCAATGGCAATCCTGGATTGTCCTTCCCAGCGAAATCTCAGCGACCGACGGTGAGCTTTGAAGCAGACTATATCGCCGCTCATAATGTCACTCCGGGCTACAGCTGGGTGAAGGATGACTACGAGAAAGTGCAAGAGCGGTATTAGCGCTCGGAATCGTTGGATTTTCTCAAGAGCGGCGGTCCGCGATAGGAGCCGGTTGAGGCCTCTTCAGACTTCCCTGTCATACCGGAAAACATACTCTGCATCATCGTGCCAAGGTTGAATCCTTCCGTCCCCTTTCTCAGAGTACCAGGCTTCAATGGCGTCGACTTCGACTCCCCGTCTGATTGAGAGTCGCTGATCGCCTCTTCGCCCTGAGTTGAACCGAGCGACGATGAAGATAGTTTTTTGCCGTCTGCAGAATACTTTTCGTGGTTTTTCGCCTCGGTTGTCGTCCCTTTGTCAGCGACCTTGTGGTCTACAGTTTTGTCCTCGCTTTCAACCTTTCTAGATTTCTGCTTATGCGAGACTTTATCGTTTGCCTCGGGCTTTCCTGTAGCCTCCTTGTGCTGCGACTTTTCGGATGCGCTATCCGAGTTGGGTTTTGCGGGCTTGGTGCTCAACTCCTGGCCAATTTTTTCGTTTGGTTTCGATAACTCTACTTGTTCATCCGCTGTTTTTTGTTTAACTGCTGCTTGGTTGCCTGAATCTGAAGATTCGACCTTGGATGTAGCCATGCCTTTGCGCTTCGAGGCTGCCGAATCTGCAGTGTTCTTGCTCTCTTTAGTTATGCTGGCGATCTTTTCCGGGGCAGAAGAATCCTCTCTTTGAGCGTTCTCTATTGGGTGATTTCTACTGGCTGTTTTCGAGTTCTTTTTTTTCGATGTGTTCTGTTCTTTCTCAGGTGCGATTGCCACCGCCTTGTCACTGTTCTCTCGCCCCTGATTGTGTTGATCGTAGGACGATTTTTGTTTTTCTTCCTTCTCGATTTTTGCACCACCATCTCCCGTCAAACCGGCCTTCAGGTTGGCGAGTGCTCCCGTCATTGAGATCGGGTTGGATGCATCGGACTTGCTTGTTGAGCCTTTCTTTGTGTCGGCAGGCTTTTCTGCAATTGTTTTTTTTAGATCGTTTTGTTCTATCGCTGTGACTGCAGAAGGCTTCTTCGCGATTGTTCTCTTCGAATCATTCTCTTCCCTCGATTCAGTGGCGGTCTCCTTGGCATTAGTGTCCTTATGCGCCTCTTCTCCTGGTGTTTTGCTGGTCGGATGCGCCGATTTCAAGGCTTCAGTCGTGTTGACTTTCTTCCTCGGAGCGGATGCATTTTGGCGATCGTCTGGTGGCTTTTCCGCGACCTTTGATTTACTCGCCGCTTCTTCGTCCGATTGGGTCCCAGTCGATTGCTTGTGTGCGATCTTAACTGTTTTTACGTCCTTTTGTTCAGGCTCTACCGACCTGGGGAGAGTTGCGGTAATTGTCTTTGATTGGACCCGATCTTCGGGTATGGCGTGCGCTGGGAAATTGCATTTTGCCTCGAGGCTCGACACTTTGGCGAGAATGGTCGGATTCGGGTTGAGTTTCACCGCTTCTCGGTATTCAACCAGTGCGCTTATCACCTTGCCTCGCTTGAGAGCTTCATCAGCGAGCGCGATCCGGTCCTCGTATCTGGTGGCGCTCTTGCCGATGCGGTTGATGACACCGGCAAGATTTTTTTTCGTAAGTTGATTATCCGGGTCGAGAAAAAGGGCTTTGTGGAGGCTGTCGAGCGCAAGCTCAGGAGTTTTGATCGATTGGATCGCAAAATTATTGTAAGCGATGCTCAGATTGTCCCGTGCAAGTTCGAAGCTATTGTCGATCGCGAGGGCTGACTTGAATAGTTGGATTGCTTTTGCAAATTCACCTTTACCGAGTGCTCTGACACCATCATCATTCATCGCCACTTTTTCTGTTGCGAAATGGAGTGTCGGAGTTTTCAATTCGGCAATGTTGCCGTTGCCTATTTTGAACTCTACCTTTCCGATGATGCGTCCTTGCGGTATAAAACCCCACATGTCGCTGCCTACAAAGTCCATTCGATTGTCTGGCAATACGAATACTGACCCCTGTGGTACTACTATTGGTGCCTCACTATTCTGATATGGTTGAGCATTGCCTTGATCGAGTGACTGCTTCGTGATGTCTTCGAGTACGAAAAGGTCGGATTGGAGTTGGTGCGTCAGGTAGGATGATTCGTCCAGAAGTTTGCCGTCGATAAAAACACCCAGGTCTTTTCGGACGACGATTGTTTCGCCAGGCAGGGCGATTACCCGTCTCACATCCATCATCGTGGGAGCGCCGACAGGCAGCCCTGTATAGTCGGCAATGGTTGATTCGAGAGAGTCCGGTGGTGTGTATGGATTGCCGTCCACATAAGGCGGTGAAATAGCAATAACGTCGAAGTGCTTGAGCGGTTGTTGCATGAGCTTCGCAGCACGATTTACCAAAATCACGTCGCCCTTCTTCAGGGTTGGACTGATAGCCTCGTTGCCGATGTTGATAGGGCAAATCGCCGCTCTGGCAGCTACAAGAGCTACCACCAGGACAAGAATGCCAATGATCAAAACTTTCTTCAACGTCATACCGATCGGAGACTTTTGGATTAAGGCTAAGCCTTAACTCCCGACACATTGTTATATCAAGACACAATACCTTTTAAATGCGTCATCTGCAATGCCTTTAGGCGGACACCCGAAGAATGTTTTTTGAATGGATTGCGGCAGGGTTCGGTTAATGTAGGTACTCAGGTTTTCCCCTGTAATCGACTCCAGCCAAACTCTGATTGGGTTTCCCTCGTTCGGAAGAAAATTGTCGACACCACCCTCGATTAGTTTGAAAGTAAGGATATTGTCGAGTACGGCCCGTCTATTTTGGCTGGAAGACGATCGGCGTTCGGTGTCACTTTCTTCGATCCATCTTGCCACGGAACAACGCGTCGCAGTATTCCAGTTCTGACTGCGTGCGACGTGGTTCAACACGGTTTCATCTATCTCTTGTCGCCTGCTAAGAAGCGAGCCATTGAGTTTCTCGATCTCCTCATGAATTGATTCATAAACAGAGGGCAGCGAATGCAAATTACCAACCTGTTTGTAGAGGATATGTGGAGATGGAGCATTGCAATTGCCCATCGCAAAATCGTGAAACCATGCACTTGGATCCCTCAGACTACTGAGCTGACATGTTGTCTCAAGGCAATCGAGTCCCTGTCGTGCAAGCCAATCTCGGACTGCCTCGGTAAACGGCACGACGGGCAAGCGTTTTAAGTCCCCAACCTGATAGTTGAGTGTGGGATTGATTGAGTTTGCCAGGGCCACTACCAACGACGAGTTGAGGTAAGCGAGCAGAAATTCAAGTTGTTCGCTAAAAATTGCCGAAGCACCAACATCGAATATGCATCCTTTCGGCAGTTGGCGGACCGCCATGCCGCTTGTGTTGACGAAAGAGAAGCACAGTCCTTTCTTGAAGTAGTACGCTTCGTTCTTCACTACCCATTTAGTTTTGCCGTTGAGATATGGGTAGCGGTTTGCTACTGACTCCTTGATCGCAAGCCCATCGTCTTGCCAGTCGACGACATGACGAATCGGGCTGAAATAGCGCTGTCCGCCGGCGCCTTTGGCATAGGGAAACCAGACCTGACCGAGGTCTTTCTTGTCTATCTGCCAAACGAATCGCACAAATCTGTCATTGTCGGTAGTGGCTAGACCTTGCTTGAGCTCTGCACAAGTGCGCAGAGTTGTACCACATTCGAGCAAAGCAGCTGCCTCAGGTGGTAGGGAATAATTGAAAGCGCAATTGTGGAAGCGTCTGAGAGTCTCTGGACTAACTGCGAATGGAGAAGGTCCGCCAAGTTGAGCAAGCAGCAACGATTCCTTTTCCTGCCCGTCCTTGATGTTGTAGAAATTCGTGGTTGTTACTAATTCTGTTGAGTTCGGATCCGGTTTTTCAATTACCAAAACGGCGCTGTTTACCTTCTCCCCGCTTTGAAATGGGAACACGCCTGGACCCGCATCCACTGCGGCGACCAGGTGATGATGATCGAGGATGTATTCTCTCAGGTCGCCAAAGCTCGGTAAAAACATGACTGATGCCTGGGTAATAAGTCCTGCTCTGCCACCAGGTTTTAACAACGACAGCATTTTTTCGAGAAAGGCGGAGCTCAGATCTGAGTGGCTCAGTTTGAAATTTTTCTTTAGCAGATTCTTCAGCTCTCTACTGATGAGCTTTCTGCCAATGTATGGAGGATTAGTGACGACAATATCATGATAACGTCCGAGCGGGTGAGTCTTTGGAAAATGACTAGAGAGCGAACCAAGAAGTGGCTCCCTCGTTGAATTTGCCGCCGCGATTCCATTCAGTCTACAATGCACGGTGATACCGTGGCGCAGGCTGCGTGTCACCAGCGCCGCCACCGTAACACAGAGAGCTACATCATCGATGTCGCAGCCGAATAGCTGCTTTTCGAAGAGTTGGACCACGCTTTCTTTGACCATCATCCCTGTCTTGAGTTTTAGCTCTAAAAGAGCATCAAAGGCCAGGATAAGAAAATTGCCGGTGCCGCAGGATGGATCAAGTATAGAAATCTCGTCCAGCGCCACATGCGTGGTATCGTTGGTGGTGTCGCAAGTTGGAGTTCTCCACTTCGATAAAGTGGATTGATTACTGACGGCTTGTGGCAGAACTGGTAAAACTGTGTTGGCGAGGATGAATTCAACTACCCAATCCGGCGTGTAGATTTGCGTGAAGGCGATGAGTTTATCGCAATCTATCGTTTTGTCAGCCGTTTGGATCCCTTTTTGCGCGGCTTTTCGATCCGTCTGTCGCCAGAACTGATAGGTATATCCGAAGATCAACGGAATGTTCTGCAAATCCAGACTGTTGATGCGATCGAGAATTTTAGGCGCTTCGAGTTGGAATTGCAGGTTGTCGAACAGCAGTTTTGACGAGAGAGATGCGGGCATGGCAAGGTTCGTTTGTTGAGCCGCAATCTGCCCCAGCTGCACGTCTTCGCTCAGCTTCGATGTTTTTCCTTCTGTCGGATCTCGCGGTGGAGTATCTGACTCGCGCTCTATAGAGCGGAGCGTGTCCGCAGCGACTGCCACTTGCAGTGCATACACCAATACCGATAGTGATGCGTATTCATCGGTGGGTTGAATGCGCCTGTCGAAATCTGCTCGAAAATCACTTACAAATGATTTCCAGGTACTGAGCCTTGATTTAATGTCGGTTGCCACAATTCATTCCGATCTCTTTGAAAGAAAATACAGAAATGTTTGTCGAAAAACAACCACCAGAGTGTATATGCATCTGGTAATGGAACGCTGAGAAGTGCACTGGAGCTATTCTCATGTCTGACACAAATTTCGGTGCAACAGACAAACACGCTGGAAGGAAAACTTTGAAACCGATATTCCCGCGAATCGGTTGGAGAAGGACGGTCACGTGGGCCGGATCGTCCTTCTTTTTACTAGCCCAATTTATTATTGATTCTTGAGGTCGTGACTGATGTCGGCGTTGAGAGCATATTCCAAACGCTGTTGGCACCACTCCAGTTTCGGAATTGACGGGTCGTTGATTTATGGCTAGTGGGTGCAATTTCGTTTGGAAACTTGTTCCAACATGACTGTCACTATCTATTCAATGTGTCGGAAGTTGACTACCGGTTGGTCATGCTCGAGTGAGTAAGTCCGTGCTGTTTCGGCTGCGGAAAGTATGAGTCCTAACTCCAGGAAGTCTTCGGGGACGCAGGCGATTCCAAAGCTTAGCGAAAGATTTCCGGCATTGACGGTGCCACTCAAAGGGTCTTTGGTAAGCGCTTTCACCAGTCTTTGTGCGAAGATAATGGCACCTTCTGCTTTGGTGTCAGGGCACAAAAGGGCATAATCGAATGATTCATAGTGTGCCAGCATGTCGTTGTGCCGCTTCTCTTGCATGATTCGCAAGACAGCTTCGTTGAGTGCCTTAGACGGCAGCGGTTCGCGAATTACTTCCTTGATGCCTGTCTTGACCCTCATCTCGAATATGATGACCGAGACTGGCGTGCCGGCACGGTGTCCTCTAAAATACTCCTGCTCCAGAAAGTACAGAAAAGCCGGGTAGTTGAACATGCCGGTGTCTGCGCGGCGTAGCGTCATCATGACTGCTTGCACCGCCGCTCCGTCCACGGTTTTTGGCTCCAGCGATCGCTTGCGTGTATCAATGATGCCGCCTATGGTGACCAGTTTGCAGCGGAAAAGGTGACTGAGCGCTGGAATCCACTGCGTTCGTTCGAGGTTCAATGACTTGCGAATCTCGTCGAACGGCGTCTTGTTATCGATGGCGAGGTAAAGTTGGCGCTGGATGTCGATGTAGGTCGGTTCGCCAAGCGAAAGCATCGTTGTGAGGTCAACTTCCGACAATGTCTCGTTGGCTTTCTTCAAGATTCCGTCTGGTTTGAAACCCGAATTGCGTAAGAGGGTGAGCTTGTCCAGCAACTGCACGCCGTGAATGATCAGGCTATCGAGATTCTCAGTGATAGTGCGCTTCTTCGTAATTACCTGAGGCTGGAACCAGAATTTGCCATCCTGCCAGGCAATCAGCTCAAACAGGCTCTCTTCGCCTTTTGTCGTTGGTGTTGTTGCGTGAATCGGCCGACCATCTTCGAAGAAGATTTCCGCGGCGCCCTCGCTGCTGTCTAGCTGCAGCCTGCCTGTCATCTTCGCTAAATAAATAGATTGCAAAAGCGCCGAGATTTGGATAAAGGAGAGCTCTCCAGACAGCGCAGTATTTTGCTTTGACAGCGCTGTTTTCGTGCTGCCGATAGCCGGTAATGGCACAGTTTTTCGCTGAGCAGCAGTGCTCGATGGCGTGTAGTAAAACTCTTCTGAGCTTGTTGTGTCATTGGCGGGCGTAGTCACCGCCGTGAGCTGTACGGGGGAGATAGCCTGTCCACATGAGGACATGACACGGTTGAGCACAATGAGAGTGTCGCAACTCGGGTACTGCCAGAGGCATTGCAAGACACCACCTGATGTCTGATAAAGTTGCCAGGTCGGATCGCGACCTATGGGATCGGCTTTAATGCTGAGCGTGAATACATTCTGCTGATCTTCCGATTTCCAGGCAACTTCAATACTGCGCTCCTGGTAGTCGAGCGCTTCCGACAGCATGTGGTGCACGATCTGAATGGATGGACAGCCTGGCAAAAAGGCTGTCGACTGTGCATGTCCGTGCTGGTTTTGTAGCATTGAAGAGGGCATCCTTATCCGTATGCCATTTTATGCCCGGAAAGGTTTGGAATCACAACCGTTCTCTCAATTTTGCAGGCACCTTGCCAATAAAGGCAGTGCTAAATTCATTCGCGCTGGCTCGATTCACGATAGCGATCAACCTGCGTTTTTTTGTCCCTGTTTTGAAATTAGTCGCATTCTATTTTCGAGATTCCACGAGTGCTTTTCGGCGATATTTTGTGCGAACAACTGAGCAAACTCTGTAGGAAAAACGGGCGAGTTCGTCAAGGCTCGTGGGAAGTCTAAACTGAAATCGTGTAGAGTCTGAAATTTCGGACAGTTGGTCGTTTTGCGTTAGAGTGTATTTCGATGTCGAAATACACTCTAACGCAAGTGCGTGATCGTCAAGTCGTGCGCGAGGTGTATTCCGATGTCGGAGTACACTCTGTTGAAAACAGAATCGAGTTCGTCAAGGGATAGGGCGAACTCTGGTCCGAAATCGGCACAGGCGCTCTAAACTTTGGCTTTGCCCATCTCGAAATTGATCGAGTGCTTGACCATTCTGTCGAATGCTTCTTTCAAGCGGTCTTTGTCGACGCAAAGCGAGATTCTGAAGAATCCTTCGCCACCCGGTCCGTATGCGTCACCTGGAGGTACGACGATACCCGCGGTGTTGAGCATATGGTTACTGAACTCTTGCGAGCTCATGCCTTTCGGCGTAGGCACCCACATGTAGAAGGTGGCCTTGACCGGCTTCACGTCCCAACCCAGTTCTTGGAAGCGTTGAACGGCGAGGTCGCGTCTCTCTTCGTAGAGTTTGTTGCAGTGATCGATGTGATCGCGAGGTCCGTTGAGACCGGCTATACCAGCTACTTGTACGGCAGCAAAGGCATCGGTGTCGACGTTGGACTTGATTTTGGCGAGATTGGCAATTGCTTCCTGGTTGCCGATTGCAAAACCTAATCTCCATCCTGCCATGTTGTATGTTTTAGACATGGTGTGGAGCTCTAGAGCGATGTCTTTGGCTCCTTTAACTTGGAGAACGGATGGGGCCTTGAACCCGTCGTAAGTCATCTCTGAGTAGGCATTGTCGTGACAAAGGAGAATGTCGTGCTTCTTACAGTATGCGACAGCCTTCTCGAAGAATGCCAGATCCGCGATTCCGGCGGTCGGATTGTTGGGATAGTTGAGCAGCATGATCTTGGCTTTGCTTGCCACCGAATCCGGTATCGCATCCAAGTCAGGCAGGTAATTTTTTTCGGGCAGCAGCGGCATGAAATAAGGAGTTCCGCCGGAGAGCTCGGTTGAAGTCTTGTAGACGGGATATGCCGGATCCGGAATCAAGGCGATATCACCAGGTCCGACGTAGGCGAAGAGCAGGTGGTGAAGACCTTCTTTGGCACCGATCAAAGACGTAACTTCTTTTTCCGGATCGATCGAGAGATTGAATCTTTTGTTGGACCATTGCGCGACGGCTTCTCTGTATTGAGGCGTGCCGCCGAATGGAGGGTATTGATGGTTAGCCGGCTTTTCAATCGCTTCGTGCATCGCGTCGACCACGTGCCGAGGCGTCGGTTGGTCCGGCGCTCCTATGCCCAAATTGATGACATCGACTCCCGTCTGCGCGATAGCACGCGCTTTTTTGCCTATTTCAGCGAATACATAAGGCGGAATCGACTTGAGGCGGTCGGCTACTTCCATGATGCGCACTCCACAATACAGATATGATGCAAAACAGAGTCTCAGCGTATCATACTCAAAGCCATAATGAGCCTTGAGCCGCGGCAACTCGATCATTTACTTAACTTCTTTACTATGGGGTAAGAACCGCTCTGAACCTGACATCACCTTTCTCTACCTTTTCATAGGCTGAGTGCGCGTCATCGAGGGCAAAGCTCTCGGTCATGACCTTGATTTTGCCTTTCGCTGCAATATCAAGCGCTTCGTAGAGATATTCCACGCCATTTTGAATAGAGCCTATGATACGGGCTCGCTTGAAGAGTAGTTCCATGAGATTGATCTGAAATGGTTCGTTGTATACGCCCATGACAATGAATCTTCCATCCGGGCGCAGACCCTTAATGCAGTCTAGAGTCTGATTCGCAGAATTGCTTGTCGCCAGGATGACATCGGCCCCGCCTGATTCCATGAGCTCTCTGCCGTCGGCAACAACTTGATCGGCACCAAGCTCTTTCGACAGCTTTTTCTTGTCATCGGAGTGTGTGACTGCGATCGTGTGAAAGCCGCATGCTGCTGCGTATTGCAGGGCTAGATGTCCGAGCCCTCCGATGCCGATAACAGCGACTCTCTCTGCAGGTTGTGGCTCTGCAATTCTGAGCCCGCTCCAGACAGTGTATCCGGCACAAAATATGGGAGCGGCCTCTTCGTAAGTTAGTGTATCGGGAATCGGCATGGTTCCGTCAGCCCAGACGACCATGTATTCCGCGTGTCCACCTTGCATCTGAGCGCTTGTTCCAAAGTGCTTTTGACAAAATGCGTTCTTTCCGCGCAGGCACCACTCGCAACTTCCGCATCCTGCTTGTACCCATGGAACGCCGACACGTTGTCCGAGTTTTCGAGAACGCACTCCCGGTCCGAGCTCTACTATTTCGCCAACCGGCTCATGCCCCAGAATGCAGGGATACTTGACTGGAAGGTCGCCTTTTGTCTGATGCACATCTGTGTAGCAGATCCCCGACGCATGCACTTTGAGTAAAACCTGATTTTCATTGGGTTTAGGCTTTTCAATCTCCTGAACTTCCCAAGGGGTGTCCTTACCTTTGGTCATCACAGCGCGCATGGCTCAATTCCTCCGAGCGGGGATGCAGATCATCGCATTTTTTTTACGGTTCGACGTTAACGATATCGTCTCGAATTAATTGTTGTAAGAAACATATCAGTGTTTTCCGATTTTCTGACCGGCAGCGAATCCTGATGCCCAAGCCCACTGAAAGTTATATCCGCCGAGTTGACCTGTGACGTCGACTACTTCGCCAATGAAAAAGAGTCCGGGAATTTTTTTGCATTCCATTGTCGATGATGAGAGATGGTTGGTATCGACGCCCCCTCTTGTCACCTCCGCCTTGATATAGCCGACAGTGCTCGATGGTTTGAAGCGGAAGCTTTTGATGCCGTCGGTGAGTTGTTTAATGGTTTTATCCGAGATGTGTTGCATGGAATCGTCCACGCGCTGATCATCGCAAATCCTGTGAGCAAGCCGAATGGGCAGATACTCAGTCAATACATTTCTGATGTTTTTTCTTGAGCCATCCTGGCGCTCGTCGATCAATCTGCCACCAATATCGATATCAGGACAAAAGTCGATTTCGACCTCCCGTCCCTGCTTCCAGTAGAGCGATGCCTGCAAGCTCGCTGGTCCGCTCAGTCCTCTATGAGTAAACAAGATATTCTCGCGAAATGAAGCCTGTCCGCACGTCACGACCGTGTCTGCCGATATTCCTTGGAGCTCGTCGAAACGCTCCTTGTCTCGGTCGTTGAAGACAAAACCGTCGAGTGCGGGTGCTGTTTCTACTATCTTCAATCCAAAGTGTCTGGCTACATTGTAACCGAATGCGGTAGCACCGACTTTGGGAACAGACAAGCCACCGGTCGCGATCACGATAGACTTGGTTGAAATCGTGCCCCGCGATGTGACAATTCGATAATGACCATCATCTTGCTCTTCCGGCTCATGCTGGATACTTTCGTCCAAGAGCCGATTGTGGAAAGTCTCGAATCCTGACTCTTTCGGTGGCACGATCTTCTTCACGTTGCAATTCAATCGGAATTCGACGCCGACCGACTCACACTCGTCGATGAGCATATCGACTATGTCGCTTGCAGAGTGATCGCAAAAGAGCTGACCCAATTTCTTTTCGTGGTAGGGGATGCGATGTTTTTCAATCAACTCGATAAAGTCGTCTGGCGTATACCTTGCCAGTGCTGACTTGATGAAATGTGGATTTTCGGAAACATACGATTCAGGGGCTGCGTATATATTGGTGAAGTTGCACCGACCTCCGCCCGAGATCAGAATCTTTTTGCCGATGGCATTGGCGTGATCGATTACGACGACACTTTTCCCTGACGCGGCGGCCGTCGCCGCACACATCATGCCTGCTCCACCCGCACCGATAACAGTTGCGTCGAACGGTGTTTGCATCTCTCCTGACTTTTGCCAATAAACTTTTCTGGCTGCGAATTATAGCGCAGCCGCCCAATGAGTTTCAGAAACAGACTATAATGGCTGCGAGCGTTTCATGTAATATCCAGGGAATCTTGGCGAAATTCTTAATAGTCCTATCGCTGTTTTTCTTTTCCGGCTTCTCTGCACTTATCTATCAGGTTGTTTGGCAACGAATATTGGGACTGTTTACCGGGGTCGATGTTGTCTCGGTTTCGCTCATCACTTCGGCCTACATGTTGGGAATGGGCGTCGGCAGTCTCTTTGGCGGAAGTTTATCGGAAAGGATCAATCGGCAATCTCATCTAATCTTTATCTTCGCGCTTGCAGAATTGATTGTGGGAGCGTTCGGTGCTCTAAGCAAGCTTGTCTTCTACGATTTCCTCTACGTGGCAGTTCCGCAGCTGGGCAACACCAAACTGCTAGCGTTTTTAGCGCTCTTCGTATTGTTGCTCCTTCCAACATTTTTCATGGGGGTGACTCTGCCTTTGCTTGCTAAGGCTTTCGTTACTAAGATTGAGGGGGCGGTAGGGAAAATTGCACTTCTATATTCTCTAAACACTCTGGGAGCGTCAATCGGCTCGGTTGCAGCAGCCACTCTTCTGATTGGCAATCTGGGATACGAATCCGCGCTGTACATTGCTTCCGGAGTTAACTTTGTCTGTGCACTTGCCGCGATCTCTCTTGGCTATTTGACCAGAAGGGACCCATCCGTCAATTTTGATATTGATACTTCCTGTGGTATTAGCCTTCAATCAAGTGAACCGGCGCTTGGGTTCAGAACCTGGCTAGTGATTAGCGCTTGTGCCGGCTTCTCGGCACTAGGGTTGGAACTTCTCTGGTTTCGTTTGCTCAATGTCATGCTCAAAGCCAACTCGATGACTTATGGTTGGCTCTTGTTTATCTATCTGTTCGGTCTTGCCTTGGGAACGGTGATCGGATCCGTTCTGGTCAAGAGAAGCAAGAACTCGGCTGCCTATTTCTGTCTTTGTCAGAGCTTGATCTGCATCTACGCAGTGGTCTCCATCTCGTTACTAGTTAAGGAATTGGGCACAGTCGGTTATCTTCAACCGCTGTTTGAATTCTTCAGTCGATACAATCCCATAGAGTTCGACAGAGAGAAGGTGCCTCTGTCACTTTTGCTAAAGCTATATATAGTGTTACCGGTTGTTTTGGTGACACCGCCCACAGTGCTCATGGGAGCAAGTTTTTGCTTCTTGCAGGCGACCTTGCAGGACAATTTGAAGCAAATCGGCAACCGCGTCGGGTGGCTTCAGGCTGCGAACATTGCCGGGTCCACGCTGGGGTCGCTCTTCGTCGGTCTGGTCGCGCTGCAGTATGTCCGCACGGCAGGAACCCTGCATATAATGCTCGGAATCGGCTGTGCGTTTATCGGATTGTGGGCCTTTATCAGATTCTTTCGGAGTGCGAACAGTCGAATGAGCCGCTGGGGCGCGGTACTTGGAATTCCGCTCATCGTCTGGCTCCTTGTCGGTCTGGGTGTGCCGACGAATCGTGAGTTGTGGAAAAAACTGCATGGAAGCAACTCGGAAGACTTGATCGTAAGCGAAGATCGTACTGGTGTTGCGGCGTTATGTCCGGTGTATGGCTCGGATGCGGGAATGTACCTTTTCCTTAACGGACAGGGGCATAGCGAGTTACCTTACGGAATGTATCATACACAGGAGGGTCTGCTGCCGCCTTTCCTCCATCCGAATCCAGTGGACATTGCCATAATCGGCCTGGGTAGCGGTGATACTTTGTATGCCAGCGGTGCCCATAAGGATACGAGAAGCATCATTTGTTTCGAGATCATAAAGCCAGCCTTGAATTGTCTTCTGCGATGGAATGAGGTCAAGCACTATCCGCCTCTGGATGGGCTTATCGCAGAT
Organism: uncultured Candidatus Obscuribacterales bacterium; assembly: GCA_964418155.1. Classification (GTDB taxonomy): domain Bacteria; phylum Cyanobacteriota; class Vampirovibrionia; order Obscuribacterales; family Obscuribacteraceae; genus JADYXR01. The sequence goes on from CAYQKX010000025.1 coordinate 95,318, forward strand.
CCGCGTGTGCGGATTGTATTTACGGACGGACGAAAAGGTCTTGATCGCGAGGGTAAGCATTACGACATAATTCAGCAAGATCCGCTGCGTTCTTTTGATGCTGGAGCCGGCTCCTTGTATTCCGAAGAATACTTCAAGATGCTGCAAAGGCATTTGAAACCGGGCGGCTTTGCTGTTATCTGGTCCCCGACCCCAAGGGCGAGAGCTACCTTCATCAGCAGTTTTCCGTATGTCGCCGAGTTTGGCGTAACTTTGATCGGCAGCATGCAACCGATATCTGTCGAAAGCGATTTAGTCGTTGAATCTTTCAAGAAAAACAGAATTGCAGGATATCTGGAAAAATCCGGCTCCGATCAAGAGGCGCTGTTGAAGGAGATAGTCAAAATTTACAACAATGTCAGCGGCGAGCGACTTAAGAATTCAGGAGATATCAATCGCGATCTTCATCCGAAAGACGAGTTTATGGTGCCGCAAATCAACTAAGTTTCGTCCTGTTATCACATTTCGGCCAATGTCGATTGAGGAGTCCGCGTCAATGTGGCTATAATGTTGGCGCATAGTAAATGGGACAGCAGATATGACACATGGAGTCGCAGCTGAGCGCACCGAAGCGCTCAAGGCAATAATCGGAAAGAAGGTAACCGAGGCATCCAGCAGCTTGACCGGCTTTGCCATCAAGTTTGATGATTCGACTGGTGTAATGTTCGATGCAGTTCAACCCACGAGCCCTTTTGTCGCTGCTAAAGTCGTTGATGCAAGCCAGCTTCCGCGACTGGAGGAAGCTGTCTGTACGGTAGATTGGACCTGGATCGGTGGTGCCACCATTGAAGATGCTAGAGATGCAGGCGCTAGTGTTAAGCTTCAGTTCAATCCGGTTGGACCGCTTACAATCGGCTCGGCGCTCTGGGAAGGCAAACCTTTTCTTTCCTTTCAACCATACAAACCAGCCAAGAAATAGCTGATCAGACCTCGCCGGTTCTTCGACATGTTAAACAAGCTGCTATTTTATGTGGTATCAATCATGGTGCTCGCTGCTTCGGCGGCATGTGCCGACGACAATGATTCATGGGCAGAAGCCACGGACGAAGCGTTTAAAGCTTATGGCGGGAAGGACTTCAAAAAGGCTGAAGAGGAGTTGAAGGATGCTCTCGAAATTGCGGAGAAGTTCGGGGATCGTGATGAGCGTCTCTACAAGAGTCTGGAGAATCTTGCCATTGTTTATTTCAAGCGCGGTCAATATGGCAAGGCGGAGCCGCTCCTCAAGAGGGCGTTAGCCTGTCGCGAGGCAAAATTCGGAGTCGATAGCCCGCAAATAGCCGAGGCGTTGGAAAACCTCGCCATGGCATACATGAGTCAGGACGACTACGAGGAGGCGCAGTCCATCTTCGATCGCTTGCTTATCATTCGCGAGAAAGAAGGTGGCAAGGAGACTCGCGACGTGGCGAAAGTTCTCAACAGCCTTGCCGAGATTCAGGAGCAGAATGGAGCGACGAAAAAAGCGGAAGGGCTTTTCAGGCGTTCTCTTGCCATTCGCGAGAAAGTATGTGGTGCCGATCATCAAGATGTGGCGAACAGTCTCAACAATCTTGCCGGTTTGTACATGGATCGCGAGCAATACGACAAGGCAGAGCCCTTGTTCGCGCGTTCGTTAGCAATCCAGGAGAAGGTTGCTCCGGGCAGAGAGCGGGATATCGGACTATCCGCAATCCTCACAAATACGGCGGAGCTATATAGCGCACGAGGTGAATACGAGAAAGCGGAGCCGCTTTTGACGCGGGCGCTTGCCATTGACGAAGCGGCCTACGGTAAAGATCATCCGGCAGTAGTGAAGACCTTGAGCAGTTTAGCCTGTCTGTTTATCGACGAAGGCAAGGTTGAAGAGTCAGTCCCACTTGTCGAAAGAGTGCTGACAATCGCGGATAATGCCCCTGATCCGAACCATCCAGGCATGATCGAAAGTATGATCGAGATTGCGGAAATCTTTGGTAGATCGAGTGCGTACGACCGCGCGCTTCCCGTTAGAGAGCGTATTCTGGCGCTTGAGGAGCGCAATCTGGGAAAGAACAACCCTCAACTGATCGTCTACATCGAAGACTATGCCGATGCGTTGAAAAAGGCTGGTAAGAAGGAGAAGTATCAGGAGATTAGAGAGCGCGCACGGGCACTTAGAAGCGGCAAGTAGGCAGTGCTCCGCAACTGGCGCCAGCTCTCCGCGATGCTGACCTGTATCGACTCAACGAGACTTGCCCTTGACAAGGGTACAAAAAAGTCACAATATCCATAGTATGAATATATTGGTGATTATGTCGGATAGAGGACGGCATGGTCAGTCGCCTGTGTCCGGATGGAACACACCACGCTTACTAAGAGAATTACTGAGGCTGAGAAAGCGCGCTTTTGCAAGGGAATTTCGATCCCAAGGCGACTGCTGAGCGGCCTTTAGTTACTGAGAGAGGAAACCCATGAAAAGTGGCGCTTACGAAATCAACGGAACGGCTTTTGGGCTGACATCACCGGTGGTGCACTCAGGAATGCCTCAGCCGATTCAGTCATACAGAGAGTGGATCTCGCATCTTGAACAACGCTCCCGGCTGATGGACAAAATAAGACCAACAACTCAAGATGAAACCTTGGATTTCCAACCGAAGCGAAGACTTCGTCGCTCAGAGCGCATAGTGGCGATAAGCTCTAGCAAGTTGAATGCCTGGGCATAAGACTCAAATTCGATCGACGGCAGATTGGTCGTCTAAAGACTAGAAGGCGCTCTATAAAGCGCTTGAGTAGTTTTACTCCGGCAGGGTCACTTCCGGAGCGACGCTTTCAGCAATTTCTCAGTGCCTGCATGGTTGGTCCGGAGGTACGCGACTGCGGATTTCCAAAAAACATCACGTGTTTATCCTGCATGTGCGCACAGTTTTTTGTGGGAAGAGTACGTATGACATCGTAGTTCCACCAATCGTCCAGTCGGTGTTAATTCATTATCATTTTGCCGTGAAGGTTGCCAATGCAAGTTTTTTTTTTTGAGGAAACCATTATGAATACCGATTTCTCTACCGAATCCGTTGCAGATTCTTCGTTGAACGAGATCGAAACTCAAGAGACTCAGAACGAATTGAATGAAGAGCCGATGACTAATTGCAAGAATGGCGTGTGTGAATTGAACTGGCACCCAAAACGACCTCAAGCTGCATAAGCAGCGGTGCCTGATGGCTGGCGAACGGCTAAATAACTAATAAAGCCGGGACTGTAGATCAGTTGCCGGCTTTAGACTTCTTTGAGGCAATAATCTTGCAAATGAGGTACCTTTGTCTCGATTCCTTTTCACCCTCAAGATATGAAACTGATTTCGGCCGTCATCAGACCCAAATATTTGCCGCGTCTGACCACTGCATTGAGACGCGGCAATGTGCCAGGCGTCACCGTCATGAAAGCCCAGGGCTTTGGACGAGAGCAGTTTGAATCCGATGTCGAGTTGGTTGGGTTTCTGACGGAAAGGGTCAAAATCGAAATCGCCATAGAAGACGATCAAGCTATGCGAGTGGTGAAATTGATCAATGATGCCGTCGGGACCGGTAGAGAGGGCGACGGCGTTATTTTCGTTTGGGATCTGGTCTATGCCAAGCGAATAGACAAAGCAGTCACAGATCCTGGGGTCTAATTTTTAACAGGTTTGTAGAGAGGGATCGTCACTTCAAAAGCTGTGCCTTTTCCGACCGTGCTATCGACAGTGATTTGGGCTCCATGCATCGTGGTGATTGCCTTCACGATGGACAAACCGAGACCGCTTCCGCCCATGTCTCGCGACCTCGCTTTGTCGACGCGATAGAAGCGATCGAAAATTTTCGGAATGCTTTCCTCTGGAATGCCAATGCCGGTGTCCGAGACGACGATAGTAGCGCTCTGATTGTTGGTTGTTAAAAAGACGGCAACCTTGCCCCCTGTGTCTGTGTATCTCAGTGCATTTTCAAGAAGGTTGGCAATCATGCGGTGAAGCGGATCCCTGAAGCCTCGAACTACCGGATCGCCCTCGATGTTGCAACTCAACGAAATTGATTTCTGTTTGAACCTATCTGTGAATTCGGCAACTACGTGCTCGACTAGGTTCGCCACTTCAATTTTTTCGTGCTGCTTGGTCGGTTTTTCCGACTCCATGCCGAGTCGGGTGAGCAGCATCAGGTCTTTCACGATTATGTTCATGCGTTCGACCGCTCTGTTAATAACCTCCAGTCGACCTTTGAGCGCATCCGGATCATTGAGCTCTTCGCTCATGTTCTCCGCGGTGGCTCGTACCGTGCTGATCGGTGTATTGAGCTCGTGAGCCACGTCGGTAGAAAATTGCCGCAAGAGTTCGTAGGAGTCGAAAATCGGCTGGGCTGCTTCTTTCGAATAGTAGTATCCGACAATGGCAAGTAAGGCAAAACCGAATAGTGTGATACCGAAAATGGTGATGGCAAACTCTTTCAGCAGGGCATCCCTTCGTGTGGTCGGGAGCTGGACTTGGAGATAACCGACCATCAGACCGTTGATTATCAAAGGTACCGATTTTGACCTGTAGGTGTAGGGCTCGCCTCTTATCTCCTGTGCATTAGCAAAAAGACTGGCGCAATGATAGTCGCCGTGCGCTCCAAGAATCTTTCCTGTGCTGTCGAAGAGTTGGTACGATGCCAACGGTCTGAAAAACTGTGAGCTCAGTTTTGTATTGGCGGCAAGCCAGTGAAACTTCTTCCCGTCGAAATCCAGAAGTTGAGACTGCTCCGCGAGCAAGGAATCAAGCTGATCATCGAGCGCCTCATTGAGACCTCTAGAGAAAAGGAACAAGCTCAGACTTGTCAGACACAAATAGACGCAAAGCGCCAGAATGACGAACTGAGCTGTCAGGTTCCAATTGAAGAATTTCATTGTGTGTCAGGCTCGAATTTATAGCCGACCCCTCTTACGTTTTGAATGGACTTCTCATTGTCCAATTTTTTCCGAAGAATTTTAATGTATGTCCTGATTGCATCGGTCGAAATTAATGTATCGGACGGCCAAACCCTGTCTATTAGGGCGTCGGCGCTGAAAACTTGTTGAGGGTGACGCATGAAGAATTCGAGTAGGTTAAACTCACGTGGTTCAAGATGAACTTCAACACTACCCCTGGTGACGGTTCTGGATATCGGATCGAGCTCGACATCGCCCGCCGTCAAGACTGTTTTCGCCGCCTGCGAACTTCTTCTTAATGCCGCGCGCGTGCGAGCCGACAGTTCGCGCAACGAAAATGGTTTCGTGACATAGTCATCGGCCCCTGAATCCAGACCCTTTTCTTTGTCGTCCTCAGAATCTTTTGCCGTGAGCATAATTACCGGCGTGCGATTATTGCGTGCGCGCATCTGCTGCAAGACTTCCAGACCGCTGACGTGTGGCAACATCCAGTCGAGTATCACAAGATCATATTTGGAGCTTTGCAGATGACTGAGAGCCTCGTTTCCGGAGTAAGCAACATCAATCATATGCTGCTCGCGTTTGAACCAGTCTTCGAGCTGCTTCGCTAGATCTCGTTCATCTTCCACAAGAAGAATTTTCGCCAAGTGCCTTTATCTCCAGCTCGCCCCAGCATCTGGGTCTAATTCCCCTTTCCCCAGCTACGAATTTGCAAAACTAGCGAGCATCGTTCATGCCGGACGAGAGTCATCATATATCGTCCGGCCGCCGCCAGGGAGTGGCTGAGAATGGCAGACCGCGACATCAGTATTTAAGCGCTTCTCATTGATTTTGTGGTTCTGTTTTATGTAGAGGAGGATCGCCAGCGCTACCGCAGGAGGGCGAAGCACTGGGACCGGAATCGAGCATAACTGGAGAGACTCGAGTTGGAGTTGCTTAGAACCTCCGACTGGCCCATGTTCGCGGCGGTCCCAGTAGACATGCCGCTCGAGGCATGCGGAACAGCTACTTTGCCGCTTCGTGAATTTTCTAATAGTAATTCAGCATCGAGGAATAAGTGATGCTTGCTCGATTGTTTCGTTAATCCGAGTCTGTAATTACGCGTTAGTCGTAGCTTTCTTGCTCTTCACTGTCTGCTTCTGCAATGTATCTATCTCAGCCAGCTTTGCTTTCGCCTGCATTCGTTTTTCCAGTTGCTTAGCAGTAAAAGGGTAAGAGCACCAGCCACCTCCACCGGTGGGACAAGTCGCAAGCATTGCCAATTCAGGCTTTTCGGATTTTTTGCTACCACGTTTTGCAGTGGTAGGCTTGCCCGTACTTACTCTCATGGTTACTCCTCATTGGTCTCTCATGTTCTACCCTAGCACAAATGTCAATCTTGGCTAGTCCTAGACATATGCATGTGTATTTCTGAGGGGTCAATCCAGCTCAACGCCTATATCTTCGTTCCATAGTGATGGGTGCTCATCAGCAAACTTCTTAAGCATCTCAAAGCATTCATCGAGGTCTAAATCGACAACGGTTAGTCCATTTTCTTCCATCCAATGTCGAGAGCTCGCAAATGTGCGGTTTTCCCCAGCAATAACTATTGGAACTCCGAACTGAATCGATGCCCCGGCACACATGGCGCACGGCATCAAGGTGGAGTAGAGGACCGTATCCTTAAAGGACCGCAGCCGGCCTACGGCTCGCAGGCAATCGATTTCAGCATGGGCTGTCGGGTCGCCGAACTGAATCCTTCTATTGTGCCCTCGTCCTATAATCTTTCCCTTTCGAACCAGCACGGATCCAATAGGGATTCCGCCCTCCTCGAGCCCGTTGCAGGCTTCTCGAATAGCTTCATCCATGAACGACTTGATCTCATCGGCTCCCGGCATGTGAGATGCGTCTCGTTTGATCAAATCTTTTTGCGGCGTTTTTCCTTTGTCCGGCATGGTTTTTTACCATCATTATTGGGTAAGCGGTTGCCATATTTTTACCACGATAGCACTAATTTTTTTGGCTTTCCGGAGATGCCAACAGCAACCGGCGGAAGAACAGTGATCGAACTGTTTAGCTCAAAGGCGAACTCGACCTGCCGTCGGCTATGTTAGTAATCGCGAGGGAAACAATGCTGTTTTCAATCGCAAGAAAAAAAATCAATCGCTGATTTCGAAGGACTTATGAGCTACGGGTCTGAGTGAGAGCTCGGGCCAGGTGTCTGTTGTGTTTGAATTGAGAGGTTTGTATGCGACGAGATAGGAAAGTATCGAATTTAATGGTGCCAGTTGATGGTAAAACCAAAATCGGATATTGGTTTTGGAACCTGGTCAATCATCTGGTGATTGCGAAGCATTTTCGGAAATTCGAAGTTGTTGGGTTTGAAAATATTCCTGCGAATGGCCCTTTCATCCTGGTCGCCAACCACTCTTCCCGCTGGGATGGACTGGTTATTCAACGAATTCTAAATCGAAGAGCGAACTACATGGTCTCCCCCAATGAGATGCATGGACTCCAAGGTGCTGCCGTGATGAGCGTAGGCGCATTTCCTTCGCACCCGAAGCTCGACCCTATCGGTTTTGCCGAGCGGCAGATTTTGTCTGGTGAACCGGTCGTCGTGTTTCCGGAAGGCAATGTTTTCTATGACGGCACAATTCATAAGTTCAAACTCGGTGTGGCCAGGATTGCGTCCAGTGTCGCCGAGAAGGGTCGCGAACTTGCAATCGTCCCCGTCTATATCGATTACTCCTTCGATCGTGGTCATTTTGTGAAGGTCGTCATCGGATCGCCAATCTGGACGTCGGAGTTCGCCAACCGCTTTCAACCGCAATCTCGTGATGGACAAGTCGAACTCACAGAACGTATGTTCAACACAGTCGTCGCCCTGAAAGACGGCAATGCCGAAAGATTATCCTCACCCAACGAACACCAACCCGAGTCCCTCAGGTGCTCGGCATAGCACCGGCAACGGTATCAGTATCAGCTTTCATCCCTGACTCATGACAGAGAAGCCGGCGAATCAACCGCCGGCTTCTTCATTTGTTTTTTCTGAATCAGGCAACCGACTAGACGCATTCGCAATTGTCCATGCGATTGGAAGGTTATTCCGATACGGAGAAGCCTTGCGTTCCATTCTTATAGTTGAGGATGGCTGCCATTTTTGACATGTCGCTCATGATGCGGCGTTCTTTGACGCCTGTGGAGGCTTGTCTGAGGTCGACAATAACGTCGTTGGCCTTCATAACGGATTCAATCGAAATCTCGCTGATTGCCAGGTGTCCATTCTCGAGCACCTTGAAGTGGCGTCTCGCCATTCCGTCTCTGGGACGCATGTCGGCGCGGGTCAGCTTCTTGTCACCGGCGACCATTTCGAAACCGGGCTGGACTACAACTGTCGGATCGGCTGGCCCGCCGAACGGACCTTGGTTAAGCTGGCACTTCAGTCCATCACCGGAAGCATCCAGGTTGATGACACGAAGAACGCCATTTTCGAACTTCACAAGCACATCTCCGTCGGAATTGATTGAGATCGCGCCGAACGGGACTTTGACCAGAGCTACTTTTGATGGTCGCTTCACTGAGACGAGCACTTCGCCCTTCTTCAGTTTGACGATGAAATCGTTCTCCATGACTTTGTCGGATCCAAGCTTTTCCTTGACCAGAATGCCTGTAGGATTTCCAGTTAGCGCGGATTCCTGAATGAACTTGTTATCGGGAATCTGCTGTATGCCATTGAGTGCGAGTGTGCCGCCGAGGGCCGAGTTTAGAATCGGATAGTTGCCGGGAAATGACGACAACGAAGATTCGACGTCGGTCGGAACTACAACTGGAGGCGAGAACGTCGGGGCTATCACAGGCATTTTGGGAACATCTATGCTCTTTACATTCACCTGAGGGGTGGGATCGGGACCATATCCCGGACCGGCCGTCAGACGAGGGGCAAGTGTGCCTGCCAGGACGAAGGTCAGTACGATCGAGTAGACCAGTACTCGGGCTAGCTTCTTTTCGTTACGTGCTTTTTTGTTATCTGACATGTCTTATATCGTCTTTTAGTAAAGGGGCATTCTGTACGTCTACTTGACTTCGATGACAATTAGGAGGACGCCTACCAAGCCAGTTCTTAGTATAAATGGTTTGATCACCATTTTGGTACATCACGACAGTTCTGTAATTTTGATAGATGTATAGAGGTAAACTGTAGTGTACTTTTTGGGGGCTATTAAAAGGGGTTAGCTTTTCCAAGAATTGTCAGGGGTGGGTGGGATGAAACCAAGTTATTTACTATTTGTTTTGGCAGTTTTTTTGGCCGGGTCGGTTACAGCCTGCACTAAGGTCGAGAAGTCTTCTGGCGGGGATAAAGCCACGACTGAAGCCGAGACGTCCAGGAAGGCGGAGCCCGATTATTCCAAGCGCTCTGTCGACGAAAATAACAAAGACGGCATGGCCGCGTTGCAAAGCGAAGATTTCGAGCGTGCAGAACGCATCTATCTAGCTGCTCTCAGGCAGGTCGAAGGGATGAGGGGGCAAGAGGCGAGGTATGCCATGGTTTTGAGCAACCTGGCAGCCGCTTACGAGGGGCGAAAGATGTACGCTCAGGCTGTGCCGTTATTGAACCGGGCACAGCGTTTGTTCATTCGCGCGTATGGAAGATTCGCAGATCCTGTTTACGTCACGCTTGGAAATCTAGGCCGCGTGCTCGGCAAGCTTAATCGCTGGGAAGAGGCCGCCACCGTGTATCAGACGGCGACCAATCTCATGGAAGAAGGCAAGGCGACTAGTAAGCCGATATACAAGGATACGCTTTCAAAATGCCTCGAGGCCTGGCAAAGCGCGAGGAATGCTCATAAGGCAGCCAAGATTGAGGCGAAATTGAAAGAGTTGAAGTAAGGTCGTCCGGCTTTTCCGGAAAGGCGAACACAGTGGGAAGTCAAACAACGAAGCGCATTTTGAAGTCGTCGATGATATCGCTTTTGGTGTCACTTCCATTTGTTGTGCTCGCTGCTCCTGTTCGAGCTGAGGTGATTCGATCGCTCGAGGTCACGATTCAGACCAATAAAGACTCAACCGCTTCCGTCAGCGAACGCATTTACTATGATTTCGAAGATGATTCGAGACCGGGAATTCTGCGCAATATACCGGTTGTCCTGCCTCGCGGCGGCGGTACGTATGAGGTTGATCTGCGCCTCGTAGATGCCACTGTGGGTAATGGCGTCCCATTGAAAGCCAAGTTGATCAAGAGCGGTAGCGATGTCCATATCGCGCTGGGAGACCAGAAAACAGTCTTCACTGGCAGACACATTTTTAAGCTCAATTACGACCTCAGGCGGGCATTCAGCTTTGTCGACGGGATACCGCGGTTCTACTGGAATGTAACCGGGACTGAATGTCCTGTGGCGATTGAGAAGACATCAGTCAATCTATATCCGCCCCGCGCGGTCCATACTGCAGATGTCAAACAGCAGGCATTTCTCGGTGTACCGGATGGTTCGCTGACTACGATGGAGCAACATCAAAGCATCGGATACATCGAGTATGACTGTGGTCTGCTCAATCCGGGGGAAGACTTCGTCATCGTTGCGCAATTTCCCAAAGGTTCTATCAAGCCGCCGACACCTTTGTTGGAATGCGTTTTCTGGCTGACGGACTGGTGGCCGACCCTGCTATTTCCATTGTTCACCGCATTCGGTGTGACCTCGGTTTGGTGGACTCTTGGTCGCGACGCGAAGAACCTTGAGTCTGTACCGAAGGAGTGGAATCCTCCGACCGAGATCACTCCAGCCGGAGTCGGCACCATATATGATGAGGAGTGCGATCCCATTGATGTGGTGGCAACCCTGGTCGACTTGGCAGAGCGCGGGTATCTCACCGTGCGCGAGACAAAGAAGCAGGACATGACTGGCTTTGGCGATGCTCACTATGTTTTCACCAAAACAGAAGCGACAGTAAGCGATGTACCATTGCGACCGTTCGAAGCGAAGTTCTTGGATAGTCTTTTCATGCCAGGAGCGAAGATTGGTGCTGAAGTATCTATATTCGATTTGAAAACTCGCTTGTTCGAGAGCATGCCTAGAATGCGCAACGACATTTACGAATCTCTCACCCAGGAAGGATACTTCCAACAAAATCCCTCCACTATCCGGAAGGACTACGTGGGTTTGGCAATATTTTTGGGTTCTGTCGGCATGATGCTTATCTTGATCTCAGCAAACGAGCTGGCATATGCCTCACTGGGAATTGGCATCGTAGGCTCAGCCGCCATCGTCGGTTGTTTTGCTTTCGCGATGCCGGCACGCACAGCCAAAGGAGTGCAAGCGCTAAGGCGTGCACTTGGGTTTATGCATTTCATAGCAACGGCTCCACCCAGAACGATTGAGATGCTATTCGAGACTGATCCGACCGTTTTCGGTCGGCTCCTTCCGTATGCACTGGTACTGGGTGTGGCCGATAAGTGGGCAGAAAAATTTCAGGGTGTCATGGAACAACCCCCCGCCTGGTATCATCCTTTCGGTTATCCGGAGGGAGACTATATCTTCACCCCTCAGAAGTTTGTCACCGATCTGGGCGCAGCTTTAAGGATGATGGAGGTTATGTTGGTTTCCAAGCAAAATTGGCACGAGTTCAAACCCGGCCAGAAGGCTCCGGATGCCTAAAAGCATGACCTGTCGGGAATTTGCAACAATTCAGAGGATTTAACCGTCTAAAGTGGCGAGAAGCCGCGTAAATGTGGAAAATGGCTTATAGGCTGATCTCTCGTTTTGCTGGTTTGTTTTGTAAGGAGTAGGGTTGTGATGTCAAAAACAGGTGCTGTGAGCATGATGTCAAAATCAACCTCTCGCATCCTCAAAGGGTTTTATCGACGTGCACTGGTCGTTCCGATAGCGCTGACGTTGCTCGGCTCGGTCGTTACTCCGGGACAAGCGGCGATGGACGCGGATGATGTGGGATTTTACGGGTCCGTAATGGTGCAAAGAGTTGTCCAGTCTGCCGCGTCCTCTATGAGGAAGGGCGATTTCGGGGCTGCGCAGGGCGATTACAAAAAGGCGATTGGTATGGATCCTCAGCAGGAGGATTTCTATTTCGGATTGTATGAGTCCAGCCACAAATTGCAGCAGTGGGATCAAGTGGCGCTTGCTCTTGAAGAGCTTTTCGACAGAAATCCTAAGCTCAAAGATTCAATGCTCATTGAGTATGGTGAGTGTTTATTCCACCTCAATCGTTACGATGAAGCCGAGGTCGTACTCAAAAAGGCCCTTACAAAAGTGGCTGAACCTTCTCTGATGGAATCTAGACTCCACCGCTTGCTTGAAAAGAGCATCATCGTTCACAAACCCGAAGTCGGCACCATTGTTGCTTACAAAGAACCTGAAAAATTTGTGCGTCCGGAGCGTACCGAAAAACTTGCCGTTGAGGAAGTGGACGATCAAAAGTCCGAAAGGGCGCTCACTTACCTCAACGCATTCATGAAGTGCGAAGGCGTCTACATCGCCGAATATAAAGGGTACGAGCACGAGGGTGACGTTACCTTCTTCAGGCCGCCCCAGGCTAACTTCAAAATTGTCGAGTACCTCAAGGGTCCACCGCTCAGTCGTACCTTGCCTATCAAATATGTCTTCCACTCCGAACTCGGCCGTGAAAAACCGAAGGATTGGAAGTGGTCGGAAAGTTTGATGCCCGCAAAAGGCTCGAAGTGGATCATCTTCATCGACAACTGCGTTCCAATTGCCGGCATGTTCGAGACCTTCCACGGTTCGTTCGGCAGGCAAGAATGCAACGAAAAGAATCTCGACGAGCTTCACAGAATTATTCAAGAGCACCAGGGTCAGACCAAGTAAGTGATTACAGAGCTGGTACCTTGAGGAGGATTTTAAATGTTCAGTAGAGTTGTGACGACTGCAATAATTCTGTCGTTTCTAACAACGGGGATGAGTCACCGGGCGGCAAGCGCAGCGGAAGTTGATGCAGCCGAAATTTCTAAAAGAAAAGAAGTGATTCATACCTGTTTGCTCAATATCTATCTTGCGCAGAAAAAACGAGCACAGGCACTGGGAGAGTACCAGGTCATTATTGGCTTGAAACCTCAGGACCATGCCTTACGCTTCAAGTACGCGCGATACATTGCTAATGGCGGCACTCCTGCCGACATTCTCAATGCGATGAGTCAGATCAGAAAATGCCTGGAAATGGATCCGTCAAATCCAGAGTACAACGGTATTATGGGCGGCATGTATTTGAAGCAGAAAAATCCCGGCGAAGCTCTCAAGTGGTTGAAGAAAGCTGTCGAATGCGGCGGCGCTGATTATGTCAAGCCGTACGAGGACACCTTCAAGTACATGAAGGATTTAAAGCGCATCGACGAGATCAAGAAAAAGAACGCGGAATACAACAAAAAACAGGCCGAGCAGAAACAGCAAATCGAGAAGCGAAAGCAATCGGGCGGCGGCGGAGACGACGACGACGATTGGTAAATTCCCTGTCGCGCCACATTCGATGCCCCTGCCCAAAGCAGGGGCATTTTTTGTTTTAAAACCGATGTCGGGACTTTGATGTGGTCGGCGAGGATG
>CAYQKX010000026.1:0-100639 GCA_964418155.1 uncultured Candidatus Obscuribacterales bacterium
GCTAGTGATTCTCCGCCTTTAACCTCCGTGCCGACTTTAGCTTTTAAAACAACGCCGACGCTCAAGTCGATCGGGTCGCCTTTTTTGACTCGTCCAGCTCCCATAAGCTTAAGCGTTTCCGCAATTTTACGACCGTCTAGATGCTCCACCCATTTGCTGCCATTGGGCTCTGATTGGAGTTCAAATTGATGTTTCGCTTGCGGCATGATCGAATAGTCATCAACGACTTTTGCGTCACCACCCTGAGCTTTGACCAACTTCTGGAAGTACTCGAGCGCTACTCCGTCCGAAATCAACTTACTGAGCGTCGCACGCGCTGACTTTTCGTCTGTCGCCTTTCCAGCCGTGACGAGCGCCATGGAGCCAAGCGCCAGACAGAGCTCCTGCAGGTCTTTCGGACCACGCCCTTTGAGGGTTTCAATTGCCTCGACAACTTCGACAGTATGACCGACGGCATTCCCCAGAGGTTGCTCCATGTCGGTAACCACGGCGGTGACTGGACGGCCCAAGGCCTTGCCGACTGCCACCATAGTGGTGGCGAGATTCTTGGCTTTGTCCACCGAGTCCATGAAGGCTCCGCGGCCAGCCTTGACGTCAAGAATGATCAGGTTGGCACCCGCCGCCAGTTTTTTCGACATGACCGAAGCCGCTATCAGAGGTATGGATTCGACGGTGCCTGTGACATCTCTCAGGGCATATATCTTCCCGTCGGCAGGAGCAAGCTCGGCGGTCTGACCCGCGATGGCCATCGACACATCTTTGACTTGTTTGACAAACTCATCCTTGGCGAGGCTGGTTCTAAAGCCCGGTATAGACTCGAGCTTGTCGATTGTTCCACCTGTGTGGCCGAGACCACGACCGGACAACTTTGCCATCGGAATGCCTGCAGCGGCAAGCAGCGGAACGAACACTAAAGTGGTCTTGTCGCCTACCCCACCGGTGCTGTGCTTGTCGCCTATAACTTCGGCTACTTTCGATAGGTCAAGCACATCGCCGGAGTTACACATCCCGTCGGTCAACCACGCCGTCTCACTATCCGAGAGCCCCCGCCAGCAAACAGCCATGAGCCAGGCGCTGAGCTGGTAGTCTGGCACGGAGCCATTCATGATGCCATCGACCAGGAATTTGATCTCCTGACCGGAATGCTCATTACCGGCTCGTTTCGCCAGTATCAAGTCCACCATTCTCACAGCTATTACCTCATAGTGACTAAACTGAACGGGTCGCCCATTGGTGCAATGGCGAAAGACTGTGCCCAGTTTACAAGCACTCAGCAAAAAAGTTTCCCAAACCAATATTAAACTCTTGACTACTACGATTAGACGTGAATAATAGTTGATAGGGAGCGAGACAACGTTTGTTTATACTAAAAGGTTCGTTCTCCTCCCATCTTATATTGGCTATCCATATCACCAGTAACGAGAATAATCTACGAGAAGCGCCTCCGGGAGCGGCTTTGCCGCGACTGGGACAGATCAACTTCAGCAACTGCTTGCCAATCAATCTGCCGATCGAAGAGGGCAGAGTGAGACTGGATGCCGCTCGAATCGAGGGCAACCCGCAAGAGCTTAATCGAATGGTCGAGAAGGGTGAGCTAGACATCAGCTCGACAAGCTCCTTTCTCTATCTGAGCCGCTCCGATCTGAGCCTGGTGCCTGACCTATCGATTTCAAGTTATGGACCGGTCGGTAGCGTTTTATTTTTTGCAAATTGTAAACCGGAAAGTCTCTCTGGCCATCGCATTGCGGTACCCAACTCATCGGCTACCTCAATCAGACTAACAGCCTTGATGCTTGAGATGGAGTACCAAAGCAAGGTCGAGATCGTCGTCGTCGATCAGCCTGTAATTGGGTATGACAGCGGATTTTCTGGAGCGCTGGTGATCGGCGACAAAGCACTCCAGTTGGATGAGTCGTGGTCGGAAAACTATCGCCGAATCGATCTGGGTGAATGGTGGACTAAGAGGTTCGCACTGCCCATGGTATTCGGCGTGTTCGTGGCGCGAACAGAGTTTGCGTCAACCCGTCAGGAAAGTTATCGACACGTCTGCCTGGCACTGAAGTCTGCACGCGAAATAGGCACAACGAGCATGCTCGAAGCGGTCATCGACAGAGCGCGCGAGATGACCGGACTACCACGAGAAAGAATGGCCAAATATTTTTTGGAAAATCTAAACTGGCGAATGGATGAAGAACATTTGAAAAGCTTAGAGCTGTTCTCCTCACTTCTACGTCAACACGACCTGCTTTAAGGGTCCCGATCTATTACTACCACCGGCGGTTACGAACATTGCTCTCAGCCGCACTGCTACCGCCTGAAAACTCCCGGAAGCAGCTGGCGCCGGCAGCAACAGGAGCGTCCGGCGAAGGTGAGCCTCAATCAGTGCGTGCCTCAGCCTGAGTTGAGCCTCTATCATGCGCGTGCCTCAGCCGGCGGTGAGCCTCAACTACTGCGCGAGCCGCAGCCGAAGGTGAACCTCAACCCGCGGTAGCGCGAAGACAAGCGACCCGGGTGATTAAAAGTGCGTGCGTCCTAGATTAACTGTTGTTATACTAGAGCAGGTTTGGCAACCCCGGTCATCTCAATGCCCAACTTCGATAACAATCCACGTAATCCCAACTCGGCACCTCGAAAATTTCCATATACGCTCAATCGGCGATGGGAAGTCGTGGACAGACTGAATTCGGGAGGCATGGGTACGGTCTACATGGCGAGAGATCTCAATCTCTCCACGCTCAGCAATCAAAAGAAGCAATGCGTCGTCAAAGAGCTCAAAGACGACCACCTAAATTGCGGTTCGGACAAAGAGATGGCTCAAGAGTTCTTCCTTAGGGAAGTACACGTCCTTGCCGACCTCGATCATCAAAATATCGTCCGCGTCCTGGATCAATTCCGTGAGGACGACAAATACTATTTAGTGATGGAGTACGTGGAGGGGCAAAATCTTCATGAAATGCTCATGAAGAGAGGAGAGCCATTTGACGAGAAAACGGTCATCAAATGGGCCATAACGATCTGCAACGTGCTCAAGTATCTCCACACCCACAATCCTCCGGTTATCTATCGAGACCTGAAGCCAAGCAACATCATGATCAACACCAATGATCAGGTGAAGCTGGTTGATTTTGGTATCGCTCGCCCATTCGAATCAGAAGAAGACAACACACAAGTCGTATCCCAGGGCTACTCTCCACCAGAACAGTACTGGGGACACGCCACGACTCGGTCGGATATCTATGCGCTTGGCGCGACAATGCACTTTTTGCTCACGGGACAAGATCCGCTTGCACTCACCGTGTCGGAGCCTAAAAAGCTTAACTCGTCGATTTCCGATCATATCAACGAGATCGTGATGAGAGCGACTCAGCAGGAAGCAAGCGCTCGCTATCCAGGAGCCGAGTATATAAAGAATGATCTGGAATACGTCCCGCCTGAGCCACCCTCGACAAAAGGTAAGCCACTATTGGTGGTGATTTCTTCCATCGTTGCGATCGGAATGTTCCTCGGAGGATTGATTGTCCTCGGTAAGCTACAGGATCAGCAAGAGACACGCACTCAGGAAGTAAAATCAATTCATGAGCTGCGGCTTGACGAGAGAGAAAAGAAACTTGCCGAACAAGAGAAGAAGCTCAAGCAAATTCAAAAACTTATCTCTGAAGAGATGACTGGCACTAAGGACGGTAGCAATACGTCCAATGCGACGCAGGACACCTCGAATGACGATTCAGGAGAATCGACAGTTCCGAAAGAGCTCACCGATGAAGCCGCGCTAACGGATACGGCATTGAACTGAGTTCCCGTACTGGTTAACGGCATTGGGTACTAGTCATTGGTATTGGTGGTTGGTCATCGTACTGGTAATTGGTACTGGTAATTGGTACTGGTAAAGCACGTTAATGGAGTCGGAAAGATGACACCGCTTGGAAAAACCGGGGCATTAATGATTCTCATTCGCTTTTTTTATTGGATTTTTGTGCTGGTTTATCGGTGTTCCTTTGACTATGGAAATTGCATAGCGCTCAATTCTTTTTGAAAGCGCGAGCGATGACACTCTCGCTAACCAGCTAAAAGAATTCCATAATGAATCGTCCAAACATTTCTCGCCCGGACCTACGCGTGCTCTTGCCATGAATGGGATTCCAGCACTTCAGGTTCTGATTGCTTCGATAGATTATGAACTTCCTAAATTCAGGATACGTAGAACTAAAAGAGCGAATACATAAGAACGACAGCTTGGGATCCACCGACGATTGCCAGGACGCCGAGGATGAGGAACACAATCATCACCGGCATCAACCACCACATTTTGTAGGTCTTAAGGAAGTAGAGATACTCCGAGAATAAATTGGCTCGAACGGGCTTGCTCTTCTTTTCGCTCATCAGCTTTGCCTTTTGAAGTTATCTAAATCGGTTGCGGGTGCGTCCTCAAACATGGTCTTAGTTGATTGGGCCTTGTCAAAATCTTTTCGCAGTTTATCCATACCAAGCAGCGACAATATCGAACCCAGTATAGAGACAAAACCAAAGTAGACTATCGTCAGAACTATATACGATACCGCCTTCTGAATTGATTGTCTGACTGCAGCGAACAAGCTATGAATACTCCGCCCAAGCGACCGGAAGAAAATAAAGCCGATAAGGGAAACAGCTCCTAGAGTGGCGGCGATATAAGGCACAACCGGCTTCTCCAGGACGAAGAGAATCACAGCGCTCAGTGTGAAAGCGAACCCGGTGACAAGCAGCTCTCTCCTCGCATCCTGGTGAACTTGCCCCTGCATCAGACACCGTCCCGCGCGAGCTGCGGATTCAAGACTCTGCTCCCAAGCCGTTCAGCAACGGACGGTTTGGAAACCACACAATCATCAATGACGAGGATGTCGATATCGGTATTAGTGAAGCAATTGTAGGCGTGTTCATGGTCCATGACAATTGGCTCACCACGTACGTTGAAACTCGTGTTCACTATCATTGGACATCCAGTAAGTTGGTAAAACTGATCGATTATGTCGTAGAAAAATCCGTTGCGCTCTTTCGTCACAGTTTGCAATCGGACCGAATAATCTACATGCGTAACCGCGGGCACGTCCGACCTGACTAACTTCAGCTTCGCTAAGCCGGCTGCAGCCTCATTGGTAGACTGATTGCAACAATGCTCGTCCTTGACCGGCATGACAATGAGCATGTACGGACTGGGAATTTTTATGTCAAAGTACTCCCGTGTTCGCTCCTCAAGTACGGCCGGCGCAAATGGACGAAACGACTCTCTGAACTTTACCTTGAGATTGATCCTGGACTGTGTCTCCGGATCACGTGGATCGCCCAGAATACTACGCGATCCGAGCGCGCGCGGACCGAACTCCATCCGTCCCTGACAGAGACCAATGACGAAACCGCCGGCAATCCATTCGGCCAGTTGCCTGGCTAAAGCGGCTCTGTCACCCATCACCTGATAATCAATCTGAAGTCGATCGAGATATGAGTGAACATCGGCTCGGTTGATCTCCGGGCCAAGGTAGGCGCCCTTCATGGTATCGCTTTCGGTGACCGTTCTAGAATTACCCATCACCTGGTACCAGACTTGAAGAGCTGCTCCGATAGCCCCGCCTGCATCACCTGCCGCGGGTTGTATGTACATGTCGTCAAACACATTTTCTCTATAGATCAAACCGTTGGCGACGCAATTCAAAGCCACTCCTCCGGCAAGACAAATCTTGTTGTGACCAGTTACCCGTCTAGCTTCTCGAGCAAGTCTAAGCATCGATTCATCGGTTATATGTTGAATGGTTGATGCCACGTCCATGTGAAACTGTTCGAGTTCGCTTTCAGGCTCTCGAACTCCCTTCCCAAGCAAGCCACCTAACTTGTCGTTGATCATCGTAAGACCTTTGACAAATTCGAAGTAGTCGAGATTCAGTGCGATTGAGCCGTCGTCCTTCAAACTGACAACGTGCTCGAGAATTTTGTCTTTGAAGACCGGCCTGCCATAAGGTGCCAGACCCATTACTTTGTATTCATCACAATTTACTTTGAAGCCAAGATACTGCGTAAATGCCGTGTACAGCAGACCCAGAGAATGGGGAAATCTCACCTCTTTTATGAGCCTCAAGGTATTACCCCGACCTTCACCGATGGAGGTAGAGGCCCACTCGCCTACGCCATCCACTATCAAAATCGCAGCATCCTCGAACGGACTCGTAAAGAAGGAAGACGCCGCATGCGATTCATGGTGCCTCGAGAAGTAGATCTCTCCGTCGAAGCCGTCCAGAGCTCCATCAATCAAGCTTGGAATTTTCAGCTTTTCATTTAGCCAGATCGGAACACTTCTCAAGAATGACTGGTGACCGCGAAAAGGCGTCTCGAGATAAGTTTGTAAAAGTCGCGAAAAGGTCATTACGGGTTTATCGTAATATGCCACCGCATGCAGTTGCGATGGACGAATCCCGGCATGAGATAGACAAAACTCGATCGCCGATTTCGGAAAGCGAGCTTCTCCTTTTCTCCTCGTAAATCGCTCCTCTTCTGCGGCAGCGATGATCTCTCCGTCTTTGACCAGACAGGCAGCGCTGTCGTGGTAGAACGCGGAGACTCCGAGTATGTATGTACTCATTCTTAGTGCCTGAATTGTTTTGTCAATTGGGCCAGACGCGGACTGACTCGCCCCTGGATCGTACCGGTCTTAAGCAGTTCAGCATACATGACTTCGGCCAACAGTTCATATCCGGAGGGCCACATGTGGCAGAAATCAACCTGCAGCGCTCGACGATCTAGCGGCTCGAAGTACTTCGCACAATCGATCAAATGCACCTCATGGTGGGCGCGTGCGAAGTCACGAATTACATTATTGAAGCCATTTACATAGTGGGCAGCCTGGTGCCTGCTTACTTGATGATTATTCATCCAGAAAGCTCTGCCATGATCGCCTTTTCGGAACTCTTCATCGGTCTCGCAAGGATGCCGTCCGACGAGAGTACAGAGGAAAATCTTGATATTCGGGTTGCTTTTTTTCAGGCCGGTGACGATTCGGTTGAGATTGATTAGATAGTATTTGTAGACATCCTGATCTTCAATGCCTTGTCGGCTCTGAGAGTGAGCTTTCGCAGGCGTCTTCGCTGACAACTGCGCATTGAGCCGTTGCACCAAAATCGAAGCAAGTGCAACCGACTTGCAACTGCCAGCAACCTTCATCGCCAACAACTGCTGAGCATTGTAGTTAGCTACAAAGGCGCTCGTTGTAGGCGTTCCCAAGAATGGGTCGTACAAATAAAAATCATTCCAACCGCAATAGATAAATGCTACGTCCGGCTTGTATTTGCTAATCTCGTGTTCGACGCGAAGCGCCACCTGATCGCTCAACCAGGCTTCCACACCGGCATTCATAACCTCTTCGCCAATAAGATCGACTGCGTTTTTTTCAATCGACTTCTTCAGATACAAAGGATAGTTGAACTTTTCCGTGCCCTGAGTAGTGGACTCGCCGAGGGCTACTATTCTCAGCACGTCCGGCGTTTTCTCGACCGGTATCTCATCGTGTTGAGCGAAGCCCAGTTTATTGATGTACTGATCCCCTTCGTGAAATCCCGGTCGCAGCTTGAATCCGTACAATCCGTCCGGCTGCTTCATGAATTCGAGCAGTGATTTGGGCACATGGATTTTCTTTATCGCTACGTTGCCGGCTTTGGCAACGTCCTGCATCGCTTCGTGTTCGAGGTGATCCCAGACCAGGCGGGCAGCTCCCTCGACCGCTCCTAGCAAAAGCACGAGAGTCAGCATTGCGAATAGTACTTTTCGCCACCAGATCAAAGCCTTCGCGCCTCCCCGATGAACTTCCTGACTGGAAAGAGCTGCACACGAGAGCCTCACAAAAGCTCTGTATAAGTTGAGTCTCGCCTACTTGAACCGTCGGAGTTTCTCCAGATCCATTCTATAACGCGACAGATGAATCAGTAACAAGGAAAGGCGATAATCGAGCTGAGGAAACCCTAATAAAGAGGTAGATAGGATTTACGATTTCGCAGTCTGGCTAAGGGCCAGAGTGATGACATAAATTCCGAAGATCACCCTGTACACCACGAATCCCCACGTAGAATGGTTCTGAAGGAACTTGATAAGCCACGCGATCGAAAGATAACTGACAATGGTCGAGGCAATTAGACCACAGACGAGATTGATTACATCGCTTTGTTGAAATCCAATCTCGACGAGCTCTTTAAGCTCCAGTAAACCACTCAGCACGATCGCCGGAATACCCAGGAGAAAGCTAAATCGGGCCGCATCAGATCGATTCAATCCGAGCAACATCGCGACCGTCAAAGTAGATCCGCTGCGAGAACATCCTGGAATCAAGGCGAGCGCCTGCCCAAAACCGACCAGCACACCTTCCTTGATACCGACTTGAGTCAAATCTTTTTTCTGACTCCCCTTTTTTTCAGCGACTAAAAGCAGCAAGCCCATGACGATCGAGACGCTTCCCACCACCATCAAGGAGCGCAGCGGACTATCCGAAGTCTCCAACAGTTTCTTCAAAATCAATCCGATCACGCAAATAGGCATAGTACCGATCACGATACCAACTGCCAGTCGGAAATCATTGTTTTTGAAGTCCTTGGTTCTTATCGCAGTGATCGAGCCAGATGCAATACTGATCAACTGTTTAAAGAAATAGGAGATTACAGCTAGAACAGAACCGAGCTGTAGAACCGCCGAGTACGCCGCCCCCGGGTCGTGCCAGCCGAGCGCAGCGGGCACCACTCTAAGATGGGCGCTTGAGCTAATCGGGAGAAACTCCGTCAGCCCTTGCACCGTTCCTAATACCAGAGCTTCGATAAGACTTACTGATTCAGTCGCCACTATTCAGTTTTCCTCAGGAGAAACCACTTTCAAATCGGCCGAAAAAATGCGCATCCGACGCAGACATTCTTTCCAGATAATGCTATTCGTCGCCGTCGTCAGGGTCGATCGCCTCAGCAACGGCGACGGCGATTTCTTCAGATGATTCGTCTGGATCTGCCGACTTGGAAAGATCGGGCAGCGGAGTCTTTTTGACTTGCTGCATCCAGGCGCTCATTCCTTCTCTGGTGCCGGCACTTTCCTTATCCAGTTCAGCATCACGAGGACGACCACCAAGACGGACCAGGACCTTATCCAAAATTTCTGAAGAATCCTGAGGTAATGCGATGAACTCTAAAGCCAAAGAGGTTTTGTTGGCCAACCAGTTGTGTTCTACGCGGAGCACGCGGGCTGTCAACGACACATCACCTTCTTGTGTATGGAGCACCGCTTTGATCTCTCTGCCTGTTTCCACATCTAGATGATCGATCCGACTGGTCTCAATTGCAGAACCCGACCTGCAAAGATCTACGGTGCGAAATTCCTGCTTTTCTTTGCCACCAATATCAAGCGAAATAGTTACGGGCACATCGATCATGACGCGTTGCGATTTCCGCTTTTGCGATGCCGGCTCTAACTTGGGCGCAGAACAGAGCAGACAGGTCCGCCCTTTCAAGAGTTGCGTCCCCATCACGCTTGACGACCACATTCCATTGAACGTCAACCTCGGAGAGTCGCTAACGAACCAGATCTTGGTTCCTTTCGGCAGAATCTTGTTGCTGTCGCGACTGGTTCGCACCTGGACGAGAATCTGACTGCCAACCCGGTCGATAATAGCCGCCCTGCCGAATCCGATCTCGCCGGGACTGCTTTCTACTTTGACTTTCAATACTTTGCCGGGCTGAAATAACATTGCGCTCTACATCCTTGCAACTGACCTGATATCCGCGGTTCGACGA
This sequence comes from uncultured Candidatus Obscuribacterales bacterium, assembly GCA_964418155.1. Lineage (GTDB taxonomy): Bacteria > Cyanobacteriota > Vampirovibrionia > Obscuribacterales > Obscuribacteraceae > JADYXR01. The sequence goes on from CAYQKX010000026.1 coordinate 9,786, forward strand.
CGCGGGACGATTTCACTATTATCCCACTTCGAGTGAGCTTGCAATCGGTCATTCGGTAGTTTCTTTCTTGATCCTTATGACAAGGTCGTAGGCTTCCGATTTTCGCAACTGGAAGGCGTCGCACAGCTCCTGGGCGATATCACGAGAATGCCCCCCGTCCTCCAGGCGCTCAATCACAAAGGCTCTCAAGGAGGCCGGCTCTGGTACCACGCGGACATCCTGCCCGCCTTCGACGACGAGGCAAAATTCGCCCCTCATTTTTTCTTCGGTCAAGCGACTGCTCAGTTGCGACAGCGGCACTCTAATGTATTCTTCGAACCGCTTGGTGAGTTCCCGCGCAAGGCAGACACGGCGGTCGCCAAAGATTTCCAGTATTGCGTCGATGGTTTTGACGAGGCTGTGTGGTGAAACATAGAAGACAAGGGTCCGATCGTCTCTGGCGAGCTGTCGCAGTCTCTCTTTCAACTGGGAATCCTTGTCTGGGAGAAAACCTTCAAAGGCGAATCTTTCACATGGAAGACCGCTCCCTATTAATGCCTGTATACAGGCGGTGGGTCCGGGAATGGCAATGACGTCCATTCCCAGCTCAATCGCTTCGTTGACCATCCTGGCTCCTGGGTCGGAAATCAGAGGCGTACCGGCGTCCGATATCAAAGCCACCTTCTGCTCCTTTTGATTGGCCTCTTCAAGAAGACCTCGACGAGCCGCCTCGTTGAACTTATGACAGCTCACCATCTTCTTATTGATTCCGAAGTGATTGAGCAACTTGATAGTCACGCGAGTATCTTCGACCAGCAATAGATCGGATTCATTAAGTACACGTTTGGCCCTTTCCGAAATATCTTCCAGGTTACCTATTGGAGTTGAGATTATGAACAGGGTTCCTGACAACGAATCACCTTTAAATCCTTCTGTCAATTTGTCAAAACATCAAGCGAGTTGCGTCTTTTGCCGATCAGGCATTTAAAAAATAGCAGCTCGATATCGAGTTTGACACATCGGTTTTCTACAGGTTATCTACAGTTGTAGATATTTAATCGTGAAAGTTAAGCGTGGACTCTTGTCGGACCAATGAGACTGATCTCAATGCCTGCTGATCGCGATTTCGAGCTCGCAATTGAACATAATCTAGAGTATCGTAGCGATAGATATGTTTCTCCAAAATAGAAAGCCAGTCGCACTTGCCTCTACTTGCAACGGAAAATCGACAACTCAAGTCATACCGGCTGGAAATCGCCTCCGCCATACTCCGTAATAATCCACATATCTCACTCCTCATAAAAGATATAGACTCGCAGCAACATATCATCGAGCTTTGCGATACATATGCGATCCGCCTGCTTTTATACTGGCTCAGCACCAAATATGGTTGCTCTCTATTGCCGAAAGCTATGTCAAAGGATCAACCACCGGCGGTGCAAAGTGCTGAGAGATATTTCCTTTCCGATGATATATATCCCTTCTTCGACGAAGGCGTACTTCATAACGAACGACAGCTGACAGATATTGCAAATGCATTCCTGGATGATGCTTTTGAGCCTTCGATCGAGATTGCCGGATCGCTTTATGAACACCTGACAAGCTTCGCTCTCGAGTTCGACGATGCTGACAAACTGCATATACGAACAGGCTATGAATGCAAATCTGGAAGGCGCAAAAAAGGACAGTTCTATACGCCACCATGGGTGGTTGATTACTGTCTCGAGAAGAGCCTCGAGCAAGACTTAAACAATTTCATGAGAGCGCTCCAACAGCGAAAGCATATAGAGACTGGACAATTTGAAAGTGAAGCAGGTATCGCTTCGACATCAGTACACAGGTTGTCCACTCGCGGGAAATCGGGACCGAATCCACCAGACCTCGTCCCACCGGCTTTCACGATTCTCGATCCAGCATGTGGCACTGGCAATTTTCTGCTTGGCATTCTGCGATTTTTGAAGACGCACGATGCTACGCCCGAGCAAATTCTGCAGGCAGCCGAACACTGCCTCCATGGAAGAGATATCGATGCCCGAGCTGTTGGCATTGCGATTTGGTCAATCGTTTTATTCGTCGCTCGCAGTGTTGAAGACAAGATCGACTTCGCTCCTTCGAAACTAGCTCAGGCATTGAGAAAAAATCTCATTGCAACGGATTCTGTTTTCGATTCGCTCATTTGTAAAAGCAATGCCGATCAACAACGATTCGATCTGGTTATAACCAACCCACCATACATCAGCTTTGGAAGCCGCAATCAGGAGAAGCTCCTGCCGTCGAGCGCTCAGTTCTTGAGGGCTCATTACCCGGTCTCGTCGGAATACAAAATCCGGCTCAATGCGATTTTTCAAGAAGTCGCACTCAACTACGTCGCCGAAGGAGGCAAAGTCTGCCTCTTCGTACCGAACTCCTTTCTGACGGGAAAGGGTTACGCCAGGCTCAGAGAAAATCTCGTCAAAAAAACGCGCCTGCTCAACCTGACGGAGCTTCCGGAGGACACGATCAAACAGGCAATAGTCGGGCGCTGGTGTGTAATCGTCTACGAGAGAGAAGAGCATGGAGACACCGAGAGACTCGACTACCCGGTTGATCTTTTCAGTTTCTGCAGCAGCGAACTGGCTGACAAAGTTTTTCAAAAACAGATGCTCACCCATTATCGCCTCAAGGCATCACATTTGGTGACAAAAGATCAGAGTCGCTTCCGTCTCGTGTTTCAAGACATCGATGAAAGCCTGGCACTAAAGATGGAGTCACTGAGACCGCTATTCGATGTAATGCGAGGGCACACCGGTATTCGAGCGCGTAACGGTCAAAAGACGATAATCGCTGATACGAAAGTCGGACCGTCATTTCAACGAGGTATAAGATCCGGCAGCGCCGTCGAGCCTTACTCCGTGACGTGGGATGGCAGTTGGCTCAAAGTCGAACCGGAGCTTTTATTCGGTGGTGGGTTCGATGCCCGGGTAGTCGAGAATCCCAAGATTCTCGTAAGACAAACCGCCGATCGAATAATCGCGACATATGATGACTCTTCGCTCTATCATCTCAACAACATCCACAGTTTTTCGAATCAGCTAAAAGCCGGTGAGCAAGCCAAATCTCTCAATTTGCATCTTATCCTTGCCCTGATGAACTCCACGCTCTGGCTTTATCTCTACAGGATGAAAACTCGAGAGGATGGCCGAGTACTCGCCCAGATCGACATCGAAACGGTTGAATCCATGCCGATTCCCGATTGCGAAAGCGAGCTCGCGGCCGCCATCGCAAAATTGGCGAAACGGTTGGGAAAAGGAGCATCGCCTGCCGACAAGACGCGAATCGACAATCTCGTCTATCAGGCCTATGGCTTGAGCAAGGAAGAAATCGCTCACATCAAGGGCTCGGTGGCTAAAAAGAACCACGTTGCTGAATGCCTGCCCGCGTGAGTTCCACGCGGGACAAATGCATCGCGAGTATCTGCCGCAACGCCTGCTTCTCGCGAATGAATGCCGCAAGGATGGCTACACAAAGCACGACGCCCTGCGCCTTTGCCCGCCCTCATAGGACTTAAGTCCTTGGTCGCACACACGATTGTCTATCAAACGCGAATAACTAAATTGAGTTCAGATTAAAACCAGAATGGATTCGATACAATAAAGCTCCATTGGGACACGCGCCACGGGCGGCTTGCGAGGGTAGATGAGAGCAAAGTACACAGGTATGGTTGTAATCGCGCATTTGATAGTAAATTGCGCACTGCCCACGTTCGCGGTGGAGTCGGCGCAATCGCAACCGTCACAATCCAAGCTCAACAAGATGCTCAGCCCTGTCGCGGCCGCAAAAGCGGCGAAAGAAAAGATCACCAATGCCAAAGAGAAGATCACAACCGCCAAAGACAAAATTACAAAGTCTTTGTTGCCTGCAGAACCGGCGGTTCCGCTGCGCGACAAGTGGGCGTTGATCGTCGGTCTGGAAAAATTCAACGACGATTCGATTCGTCCCATAAAGTTCGCTCAGCAGAATTCCGTTCTCATGTCGTCCTTTCTCGCTAATCCTGAGCTCGGTCGATTCGGCGCATCAAGAGTTGTCATTGTCACCAACAACAAAGCCACGAAGAACAACGTAACTAAAGCATTGGGCGACACGTGGCTTTTGAAGAATGCACTTCCTAATGATCTTATCGTTCTGTACTTCTCTACCAGAGTAAAGCTGAAGTCAGATGGTAGTGATCTCCTCTTGTATATGTTTGATACACCTTCAACTCAACCAGATATAGGATCTATTGAGCTGAAAGCCATGTTGAAGAGCTTGAGACAGAGAACTCAGTCTCAACAAATCCTATGTCTTCTAGACGTAGGGCCTGATATTAAGAAGAAGAGTCAAGATGAGGGCAATCAGGATGACGCCCCGGCGCCGACCGACCTGGACGCGCCCGCTACTCACGTGACACTTCAGCAAATCGCCGAGGAGACTGGTACGACCATACTTGCCGCCTCCGAGATAGGCGGCAGATCCTACCCGTCTTCCACAAAAGGCTGTTCTTCTTTTGTGGAAAACCTGTTGGAAGGTTTGGCCACATCTAACGGTCAGATTGAGTTCGACCAAGTGGCTCAATACGTGACCAAAATGGTCAAAAGCAAAGTAGCGACCGACTTCAAGCGCGAGCAGACGCCGGTTCTCGCCTCGTCCGATCAAAGCGCCCTGATGCTCAAAACCGTTATCGGGACGGCCGTTAAGAGCTCGACCCCGGAAAAGGTAGCGAAGATTGGACACCCGCCAGAACGTGCCCCTGACGCACCTGTGCGTTCCAAGTCTGGTGATGAGGACAAGGTTGTCAGCATTAATCCGACAAGGTCGATTACTACTAAGATGAAGCCTGTTCAGGAAGATGACGAGTCATACGACAACGCAGAGTTCGGCAACGTCGACTTCGGTCCCTATATGACCAAAATGAAGCGGGACATTCAGGCTAAATGGAAGCCCCCCAAGGGTTTTAACGAGCAGAGAGTGATTGCGGTCTTCTCGATCAAGAAGGATGGAACCATCGCAAACGCCTCTATTGTCGACGGAAGCGGCTCCGAGCCGGTCGACAAGTCGGCAATGGAGGCGCTGGAGGCAGCTTCGCCACTTGACCCACTGCCCCAGGGTTCGCCCCCATATGTCCAAATCCGTTACCAGTTCGACTGGAAGGTCACTAAGAACTAGAACTTTAGATTTGCTTAGACTTTGAAGTACGGTCAACTACGTAGATTCCGCATTGACGGTCCCAGTCGTGAGGCGTAAGGTTGTATACAGAAAGGGATGGCAGAGCGGCTCCAAAGCTCCCACCCATTACCTTCGACCCGCGTTATTACTAACCCTACCTAGATTAAGCGAATTTAACATACGGATTGGGCGTGGGACTTTGTGATTAAGGAGTAACCAAAGAGAAATTATGAGCGACATTCCAGGCGGCGGCGAAAGATTTGATAATACAGCTGGCAATTCGCAGCCAGATAATTCGAAATTTGCCGAAGAGGTTTACAAACAGCCTTCGACCGACAGCACCAAGTCGACCAGTGACACCAAGAGTGGCAGTACCAGTGACTCGCCGACTAAAGTAGGCGACGGTAGTGATGCCATAACGAAGCTGGAAAACGAGTCGACGGCGTTAGTTGACAGCACGGCCGATGGTATCAGTAATAAGATCAACGGTCTGTCAACTCCGGAAGGCGTCAAAGCAGTGGGAGCGGCGATAGCTAATTACATATCGCAGATGCCCGCAGCCGAGGCGATCAAAGCTTCGATGATGGGACGGCCTTCTGCAGACAAGAGTTCACTTGCAGCAGCGAAAATGTGGTCCGAATCCAAGATTGGCTAAACCCAATCCCCCCCCATTCTGCCGGACTTCAACAAAATCTTTAGCGCGTCGTAAATCGAACGGCGCGCTTTTTGCTTCTAAAGTCTAATTGCTGGATAGCACGGCAGGGCAAGTCGGGACCTTAGACGGATTCCGTAGCGTCGAATGTGGGACAACATAGTCAACATAGTGTGAGTTCGAAACCGGGTGTGATGTTCGAAACCGATGACAGTGTTGTCGAGCGGCTGGATCAGTTGGTGAGATATCGAGCGGCTGGATACGTTGGTGAGACCTGATGCTGAAACGGCGTTAATGGTTGCACCATTGAGAATGGCAGTTCTGGTAGGTCCATCAGTGACCAATGGTTACAAGCGCTAAACAAACATCGGTATCAAGCGCATAACTTGCCGTAGCGACATGCTAAAATGCCCACTCGTTGTACGTTTACGGAAGGCGGGAAATAAGTCGTGCCTAATATCAAGTCTGCAATTAAGAGAGTCAAAATCGCTGAGCGCAACCGCGTGAGGAACCGTAATTGGAAATCCCAGGTGCGCACCGAGCAGACCAAATTGGAAGAAGCTCTCAAAGTAGCCGACGTCAAAGAACTTGATGGCAAGCTCAGTGGTCTCTACGGAGTAATTGACAAAGCTGTATCGAAAGGCGTAATGCACAGGAATACAGCTGCCAGAAAGAAATCACGTTTGGCTAAAAAAGCTTTCGCTTTGAAGAGCGGAAAGTAAGCACTAGTTTCGTTGAGCGAAGCAAAATTTCCAGTTATATTTTACGGAAGCTGATTCTAGATCGGCTTCCGTTGACAACTTTTAACCGCCCAAACTGGCATCGCGTGAGGCTAAATTGGAAATCAATGTCTCTTCCCGTGAGGGAGCTCTTCAAAGAAAACCGCTTAGTAGTTCAACCAGAATTCATTTAGAGGATATCCAGGGTCCGATTCACTTTGTTGGAATCGGCGGGATTGGAATGTCCGCACTTGCACGTCTGGCGTTGGCGAGGGGCAAGAAAGTATCCGGCTCCGACAAGAAAGCCTCGGAGATTACTGATGAGCTCAAGGAGCTCGGCGCCGATATTCATATCGGACACGATGTCAGCAATTTTTCGAGCGCCGGTTGCCTGGTAGTCTCGACCGCAATCGCGGCGGACAATCCTGAGCTCGTCAAAGCAAAGAGTTTGAATGTACCGGTCATCCACAGATCTCAAATGCTGGCGGAGTTGACTCGCGGCAAGAAGCTTGTCGGAATTTCTGGTACACACGGAAAGACCACTACGACCGGGATGGTGGCGCAGGTCCTGATCGACGGCGGGCTGGAACCTTCAGTGGTTGTCGGCGGCGTTTTTCCCAGAATCAAATCTAACGCCAGACACGGTACAAGCGAATATTTCGTCGCTGAAATCGACGAGAGCGATGGCACCCAGAAGATAGTCGAATCATATATATCAATCGTCACCAATATTGAAAGTGACCATCTGGAAAATTACCCAGGCGGTCTCGATGAGATTGTCAAAGCGATGCGGGTGTTTATTTTAAACACACAAAAAGCGGTGATTATCTGCGGCGACGATGCTCGCTGCCTGGCACTACGCGATGACATCCAAGCCAATAGCGCATTGCCGGTGGTGACATACGGTCTAAAGCGCGAAGGCCAAGTATTCGATTACTCATTCGAAAACTTGAGTAGCTTCAAGATGAGAGTCTATAAGAACGATATGGTTCTCGGCGATGTCACGTTGAGCGTCCCCGGTGAGCACAATAAATATAATGCTCTCGCCTCGATTGTCGCAGGACTGGAGCTCGGCGTAGATTTCCAAGTTCTCGCCTCATCGGTAAAAACATTCGGCGGCGTCAACCGAAGATTCCAAATTCTCGGCGAAGAAAAGAACATTTTGGTTGTCGATGATTATGCGCATCACCCGACAGAGATCGATGCCACATGCAAAGGCGCTCAGCAATTTATCGAGCAGTACCGCGCGAGTACTACTGGAGAGAAAGCTCGACTCGTCATCTTATTCCAACCCCATCAACCTGGACGATTGAAAAATCATTGGGAAGAATTTTTGAAATCTTTTGACGATGCTGACGTAGTGCTAATATCCGACATATATATTGCAAGGGGCAAAGAGATTGAAGGTGTTACATCCGATAGATTCGTAGAGAGCCTCAACCATCGCAATGCGCACTATGTCTCGGGTTCGGTTAGCGACCTCGCGTCGAAAGTGATACCATACTTGCAACCAAACGATTTACTTATGACCGTCGGTGCAGGTGACGTAACAAGTGTTGGACCCAAAATTCTCGACATACTCAAGAAAAGCTAGAGCCATGGACGAAGCCGTTCGAGCTCCTCTGGCAAAATGCACAACATTGAAGATTGGCGGCGAAGCGGACAGGCTTTTTCACCCTCACACCGTGGAAGAGCTGGTCGAGACTGTTGATACTCTCCTTCAGAAGGGCGAACCGTGGTTCATACTCGGCGGCGGATCGAATTTGCTCGTTTCTTCTCTAGGATTTCGCGGAACAGTAATTCGAACCACGAATCTAATCGAGATCAAGAATCCACAGCCAGGTGTGCTCGAAGCCTTAGCAGGAGCAAGGCTACCGCACCTCGCCAAGTTTGCGGCTAGCATCGGTCTTGCCGGTATGGAGTTCGCCGTTGGCATTCCAGGTACCGTGGGTGGTGGTGTCATTATGAACGCCGGTGCGCATGGCAGCTGCATGGCCAATATCCTGGAGGCAGCAACCATATTCGATTCTGAAACTGGGACGCTCAAGGAATTGACCAAAGATGACATGGAGTTCCAATACCGCAGGTGCAAGCTCGATCCGTTGAAACATGTTGTCGTAAAAGCGAGATTCCGGATGGAACAAGGCGCAGCCGAAGAAATCGAAAAGCGCACAAAAGAGAACGAAGACTATCGCTGGAGAACACAGCCGATAGGCTTTCCCAACGCCGGCAGTACATTCAAGAATCCGGAGCCCCACCGAACGGCAGGCTTACTGCTCGACAAAGCCGGGGCCAAGGAGCTCAAAGAAGGAGGCGCAGCCGTATCGGCAATGCATGCCAACTTCGTCGTTAACCTCGGTGGCGCTACGTCCAACGAAGTGACCACCTTGCTCAAGCGCATGCAGGAGTGCGTATTTAAGGAGTTCGAAGTCCGCCTTTCGCCAGAGTGGAAAACACTCGGCGCTTTCTCAGAAGAAGAGCTTTCGATCTGGCGGGACTCGGGGCATTAAGGGCGCTCGGATTGTTTTGCGATCGAACTGACTGAGAAGCGCCGGCGGAAGCCGTTTTAGCAGCCGTTCCGGTTGAGCAGCTGTCGACCCGCTGGCACAGAGCATGTTCTATAACCATCTGGTCGGAACTCCTCTGTTCGCCATGCAGAGCGCCAGCGTCTTGCAATCTCACTGGTAACGTTCATAAAAACTACATCGCCGCCGGACGTTTGGCATAGCCGAAAACAGGGACTCGACTGTAGTCTCCGCTGTTTACCACCCACATCTGGGTGCCCCAATCAAAGTGCCACCACTCATAAGGGTAGTTGGCGAAACCGGCATTCGTCATTACCCAATAAAGCAATCGACGATTGCGGCGCGCCTCGACGATGCTTGCCCCGTCATTCTTCGACTCATTTCGCTCGAAATGATCCGTGTAACTAATCTCGGTGGCATCATCGAAAATGCTCCCAAAGAACAGCGGCTCTTTGTTAGCAATGGCGCGAAGTGATAAATCGATCGCGCCGCCCGTGCTGTGAGTCGGCCAGGTCTTGAAATTGCTTTCGTCAAATGAACGCGGATCCGAACAATAATAGCCGGCATACCTGGCGCATTCATCTTCCGTCGGGTTGGGTAGAACGCGGCGAGCCTGCTCCACGAAATCATCCCAGACCTCCACTTGCAGCTCGATCGGACGATATCCATCGAGGAGATAAAGTTCTACCCGGTAAGGCTCGAGAGCCTGGTTGACCTCGACCAATTTCTTGGCGACAGCATGTCTAAGATATATCTTCTTGGAAGCGCTTCTAAACTTCTTGAAATACGGGGCGTTGAGACCGTCGTCCCGGGCGTAAATACTATCGCTTTCGAGACCAAGTTCTCGGACATCTACGAGCGGATCTGCGGCAAGCTCGTGTTGTAGGGCGATTTCAACATCGTGATAATCGTGGGCCGATGCGGCGCCTTCCTTACGCTGTGGAATCGCTCTCAGCCGTAGGTCTTCGTGCAAACAGGCGTCTACGCTGGCGACCACGTTAAGTCCCTCTAGTTCTTTCAAGGTGGCAGTATAACCCATTCCAGGGCTGCTTCCGAAAAGCTCTCTAACTCTTGGTTTACACAGAATCAACCGCTGCCGACTGAAGTTAGTTTTAAGTAAGAAAGAATCATAAATTCGATTCTGACGCTGACGGTGTCAGCCAATTTCGCCATAATATGAGATGCAAAAGCCGGCGTTGCTCTTTGTGCAATCGGCAATAGCTGCCGGATATACGGCATCCAAGGGTAATTGATCGTCCAACAACGCGGCATGAGATGACAGGCACGGTATCGCTAAGTCCAGTGAATAGCCAGATTCTTAATACTGAAAGGATCGGGCAAACAGGGCACCCTATTCTTATATTGCACGGCTGGGGGCAGTCGATAGTGACGATGCGCCAGCTCGGAGAGCTGATCGGCAACTACCAACAGGTGCACCTCATTGATTTACCAGGTTTCGGGAAATCGCCCAAGCCTGATGAGGACTGGGACTCAATTGGATACGCCGCCTGCATCAAGAAGTATATGGATGACAACCATATCGCGAAGGCTGATGTGCTCGGGCATTCTTTCGGCGGCAAAGTAGCATCGCGATTGGCTAGTCGCTATCCTGATTCTGTCAGAGGCCTTATCCTCGTTGATTCCAGCGGCCTGAAGCGCCAATTGACAGGTAAGAAAAAGCTTCGGACGGAATATGTAAGGACGTTGAGCAAGCTAGTCAAGTGGAGCGACAAGACTTTCAAGACAAAGTTGTTTGCTGATTGGTTCGCTCCGAAATTTGGCTCTCGGGACTATCAGAATGCCGGTCCACTAAAAAACATTCTGGTAAAAACAGTCAACGAAGACACCACTAGCGATGTCAAAAAGATAACGGCTCCGACATTCATTCTGTGGGGTGAGCTGGATGATGAGACACCTGTGGAAATGGCAGAACGCTTAAATCAGTTAATTCCAAACTCACGCCTTCTAGTTATGCCGCGCAAGGATCACTATCCATTCCTCGGCGATGGGCTCCACCTCAGCGGCAAATATATTATGGATTTCCTCAACTCGTTGGATCCGTCGGCAAGCACCGATTCAGGAGCCGTATAACCATGGATGTAGCCCTCAGTACGGTCTTCGCATTCGCTGCTGGTTTGTTCTTTTACTATCGCCGCAGTCTTCGCTATTTGAAATACTTCCAACAGGAAGACTACACCAACAGAAGATTTTTCAATTGGATTTTCGAGAAACGCGCCTTCGATCGAAAAGGTTCGGTTGCCTGTCTCTTGATGATTGGTCTGTGCGCAAAACCGGATGTCCTCAGTGCAGTCATATTAGTCGGATCGGCGATCGCGGCCATGAGCCTTGCAGTGATCGGACTAAAAGAAGAAGACCCGAGAACAACCGGTAAGATCAAACTCAATATGACAGCTCGCTCCAAACGGATTTACAATCTGGCAATGGGGCTATATGTGGTGGCAGCCCTCGCCGCACTAGGCGGGTTGCTGTTTTGCTTTCTCTCCACCCAGGGACAAGCGCAGGCTATGGATACGGCTCATGCTCTGCTCTACTTCTGGATTGCTCAACTCATTTTGGTTCAGTCTCAACCCTACTGGCTGATAGCTGCCAACGCACTCTTGCAGCCGTATGAAACCGGACTCCAGGAGGGTTTTGCCAACGAAGCCCGAGCGCTGATCAAAAAACACAATCCGACGATTGTCGGCATCACCGGCAGTTACGGAAAGACAAGCACGAAGATCATACTTCGAGAAATCCTCGGGTCGGTGGCACCGACATTTGTCCCACCGGGCAGCATCAATAGCTACATGGGCGTCACTCGCGAGATTCGAGAAAAACTTCAGCCGGTCCATAAGTATGCGGTCATCGAGATGGGCGCCTACTACATTGGTTCCATCAAAAAAATGTGCTCTCTGACACCGCCACAGGCAGCAATCATCACCGCCATCGGTATCATGCACCTGGAGCGTTTCGGCGGTCAGGATTCGGTCTATAAAGCGAAATCGGAATTGGCACAAGCAGTGCCGGAAGACGGCATACTAGTGGTCAACGGAGATGATCCACGTTGCCGTCAGATTGCTCAGGAGAACAAAAAAAAGACCACCCTGTTGTACGGATGGGATGAAAGTAACGGTCATCTCGATGCAGTTATATACGATGTATCAGCAACCGACAAGGGCTCGAATTTCAAAATTCGCTGGCAGGGTCAGGAGTACGAAGGCTTTACCCAACTCCTGGGAAAACCCCTTCTGTCGAACGCTCTGGCGTCATTCACAATGGCATGTGCCCTCGGTATCGCACCACAGACGGTGATCTCAGCCATGCGCAATGTGCGCACCGAGAAGAACAGACTGGAGCCTGTGAAGGTGCCTATCGGCTCGTTCCGACTGAAGGAGAACGGCAACTCGCATGCGGCCGCACAAGGTGAAGTTTTGCGTCTCAACGATGCATACAATTCCAATCCGATCGGATTTGCGGCAGCGCTCGATGTTCTCAATCAGATGACCGGCGGCAGAAAGATTTTGGTAACGCCTGGAATGATCGAGCTTGGCGACAAGCAGGTCGAAGAGAATAAGAAAGCAGGAAGCAAAGCCGCGTCCGTCTGTGATCTGGTCATAATCGTCGGAGACACCAACAAGCAATCATTAACCGATGGATTGAAGGAAGGTGGCTTCGAATCGGGCAAGCTCCAGGAGTTAGCCGATATGCACACAGCGTTTAACTACCTATCGGAATTTTGTAAGGACGGCGATGTCGTCCTAATTGAAAATGATCTGGGCGATCTGTACGAAGGTGCAGTTTCGTTTTAACAAAGGAATGACTAATGAAAAACGGCGACGAGAGCAAGAAAACGATTGCAGTCATGTTCGGGGGGCGTTCAACCGAACATGAGATTTCAGTGATAACCGCCCTTCAGATAATTGAAGCGCTCGATATCGTCAAATACAGACCAATTCCAGTCTACGTAGCGCCTTCGGGGAAGTGGTACACGGGCGACGCGCTGCTCAAGCGTGAGTTCTATAGAGGCATGCCGGACACGCTCACTAGTGTACAGGAAGTGACACTGCTGCCGGTGCCCGGCACTGGCGGTCTTACCGTTCTTGGATCAAAGACGAAAAAATCTTCCTCTTTTGCACTTTTTGGTGGAAAACGCGATGAGTCGGCAGAAGAGATTATTCCTGTCGATGTTTTCTTCCCGGCCTTTCATGGATCGTTCGGCGAAGACGGTTGCATTCAGGGGCTTCTGGAGCTTGCCGACGTCGCCTACACAGGAAGCGACGTGCTCTCCTCGGCTATGTCGATGAGCAAGTATCACTGCAAGAAATTTCTCGAGAGCCACGGAATTCCAGTACTGCCCTCGGTGCTTCTCTCCAGGGACGCCATGGGACAGGGAGCGGACCTCTCGGTTCTGCGAGATCGGGTGTTGAACACCGAAAGTTTCGATAAGTTTCCGCTGTTTGTAAAACCGGCTCATCTCGGCTCCAGCATCGGCATCGGGAAGGCAACCGACAAGGCATCCCTTGATTCGGCGCTTCTCAAAGCGTTTAAATACGACCATCAAGTCCTGGTAGAGCCTTGCCTCGACAACAAACTCGAAATCAACGTATCTGTTATGGAAGGTCAAGAGTCGAAGAGTTCCGTTGTAGAAATTCCGGTGGCGGAAGGCGGCGAAGAGCTGACCTACGAAGACAAATACATCAGAGCGGGTGGAAAAAAGGGCGGACAGATTTCGCAGGGAATGGCGGGATTGAGTCGAGTCATCGACCCTACGGATCTAGATCCCACGCTGAAAGAGAATGTGAAGAACTACGCAATGAAAGCATTCCAGATGCTGGGTTGCGCTGGCGTAGCGCGTCTCGACTTCATGCTCGATCTCAACTCCAATCAGGTTTACTTCAACGAAATCAATCCGCTGCCGGGCTCGCTCGCTTTCTATCTATGGTCGCATTCGAAGCCGCCTGTTTTGTTCACCGACCTGACGACGAATATGATCGAGCGCGCGTTTGTCCATAAGCAAAACAAAGCAGCCCTCGTCCGAGAGGTTGCCTTCCAGGCCATACTTAAGTAGCAGTTGGACGCAATAGCAAGAATGCCGGAGCATTCTCTGTTATCAGTGAAATTTCGAAATCTGTACGACCAAATCAGAATCGAATCGATTTCTGTGCCAATCGAAGGGGGGGAATCTGATGAGGTTCTCGCCTGACGCCCGCAGAAGCACTCAAGACAAGACCTCGACGAAGCCCTGGCAAGAAGGAAACCACCCGAGAAGAACGCTGAAATAATGTGGGTCTGCAACATTATATTGACAGCGATTTATGCCTATCGTATCTTACAAACTCAGCGTATTCGACTGGGGTCACAGACTCCTCGTGGTGATTCATGTTTTCCGCCCCCCAAAATTCAAAGAAAAACAGAGGGCATCAGGTGTGCGACGTACCGGTGAGACTGCGACTCTCCGGGATCGTGACGCTACTCGTTCTCGCGCTCTTACCGGCGATACCGCAAAGCGCATTTGCAAAAACAAAATCCGTCACGCGAAATCAACAAACGATTCTGATCACCACGAAAGAGAACGCAACTGGTGACCAGGTACGCAATACCATAACCCGAGGCGGTTGTAGAATCGTTCAAGAAATTCGCTGCAAGCAAGGTCGCTTTTCAATTCTCGAGGTCATGCCTTCGAAGTCGGATCGTCGAACAGCACTGCGTAGAATCAGAGAAGCCGCGGACCTCAATATTGAAAGTTCTGAACTGACATTCCCATCGATTCGCACTCTATGCACCCCATCCATCGACGATCCCGAATTCCCAGGTCAGACTCATTTGCAAACAATCAAGTTTTCAGAAGCCAACTGCCTGATGCATGCAGTCGGATTGACTCAGACGCAACAACCACGAATCACAAGCATCGATAGCGGCTGCTCGTTGATCACTACCAACAACGAGATGAATGATATTCAGCAATTCAATTTTTTCAACGGCGCCCAGGGTACTTCAGAACCGGTCACCGATTCTGACTATCATGGTACTGCCACCACAGCCATAGTAGCCGCGCGCACCAACAACTCGACGGGATTGGCCGGCATCGCCTCATTCGATAAGCCCGTTAAAGTTACGATGTGTCGCGTCGGCGACGGTCCCGGAGGTATCTCCACAATCGATGTTCTTCGCGCCATGACCTGGGCTATCGACCATCAAGATGTTCGGGGCGGTCCTGGTGTGATCAATATCGAGGTTCAAGGTTACATACCCTATACCTACAACGCATCACCGACGGTGCAGATGATTGCTAAGGTCGCAAAAAAGCAAGGCGATCTCTTCGTCAACGCCGCAGGAAATGAGGGCAAGGCGGACACGTCGAAAGGAAAGCTTTTGCGGCGCGTTGCTGCACTCGATACTGCCACCAATCTTAGAGCTTCGTTTTCCAACTTCGGTTCTTTCAACGCTGCCGCACCAGGAACTGCAATCAAGACTTACAACACGACCACGGCCGATTCCGGAATTTTCGGAACAGGGACCTCCTTTGCGGCTCCTATATGGGTGGGAGCAATAGCTTTATTGATGAGCATCAACCCGAAGCTGAATGCGATCGACGCTGACAAGATCATATTCAAGACAGGGACAGTGACAGAGGAAGGCTATGTGGTGCCTAATCTGTATCAAGCGATCATCAAAGGATTTAAGATCAAAGAGCTGCCCTAGCCCCGATCAACCGCGACCAGACACCCATTTGATTAGCTTCTGCCAGATGCTCGATTGAGCATTGAGTTTGTCCAGAGTATCTCTGAGTCCTTTTGTCACACCTTCGACTGGAGAACGGTTACGAGATTCCTCGTCATCATCGCCGCCTTCGTAGCGCGACATCTTTCCGCTGGATTGCTTCAGAGTATCGAAGAAAATTTTTGCAATCGAAGACGGCATCTCTTCATCCGAATAACTTTCAAACTCAGGACCTTTCTTGCGCGGAAGATCTTTCTTCGCGGAGCTTGCTGCCGTAAGCCCAGTTCGCATTATTTTCTGGCTTATAAATTGATCCTCCCGGCTTTCGAGAGGCTCATGATCGAAATCTGGAATCTCACATTCTGGATGCAATTCCTTATAGACGCGAAAGAGAGTATGCAAAACCACTCGCGCACTGATCGGTCGCTCAGCCGGGTTGTGAGCTGTCAGTCTCGAAATCAACAAATCAAAACTCGGCAATACATCAGCGCCTTGCTGACGCGGCACGCTCGGAATCAGAGGTCTAGGTCTGACACCGGTGACAAGATGTGCAAGCGTCGCGCCTAGTGCATAGAGATCGCTGCGTGGCTCCGGCTTTCCAAAGTATTGCTCAGGAGGTGAGTATCCAGCAGTGACGACACGCGTAGCTGTTGTGGATGGCATCAAAATTCGGGCGATGCCGAAGTCGATCAATATGATGTGGCCCTCGGGAGTCAACATCAAATTGCTCGGTTTTAGATCTCTATATATGATGCTTCGATCGTGCAGATACTCTAACACTTCGCAAATCTGGATACCTACCATGATTGCGTCGTCTTGACTGAATGGTCCTTCGTTGTGGATGACAGTCTCGAGATTGTTGCCCTCGATGAAATCCATCACGAGGAAGTATCGCCCGTCGTCGGACACGTAGTCGTCGATGAACGGAACTATATTGGTGTGATCGAGCCCTCGCAGAATCGCCACTTCACGCCGGAACAGCCGCTTAGCTTCCTCCAACTCCTCCGGAGAACGCGCATCATCGCTACGCATCTGCTTGATCACGCAACGCTTGCGGTTGTTCCTTTTATCCTCGCACTCGTACACCGTGCCCATGCCGCCTTCAGCAAGCGGCTTGAGCCATTCATACTCACTATAGAAATCACGCTTCGAGGTCACCTACCGGTAACTCCAGGGCTACTTTCCACCCTCTATACATACCCGAAAAGGGGCAAAACTTCAGGGTATAGATGCACAGAACTTCGCTTATCAGAACCTCTGAATAGTAAGTTGCTATATAGAAGCTGAAAACCCTGATACAAAGGATGCCAACTTGTCAGTATGACAATAACACTGGTGCTCGTTCGACTGCTAGAGAGCTCGAAAAGCCCAGAGACAGGCACTATTGCAGAAGGATTCCGATACCGGACAAAAATATGTTGACATACTTTCGTATGGTATCTATCATAACTTCATCTCCCCAATTGATGACACTTTTAGCGGGCGCCGACGTGCCAGGAGGTTAACCATGAGTCTCGCGAATATATCGATTGTGGGGAACTTAGCAAAAGAACCGGAGCAATTCCAATTCGCAAGCGGGCGAACAAAGACCACCCTTTTTGTGGCGGTAAGTTCGTTCAACAAAGTAAGAAAGGAGAAGACAACCGATTATTATCGGGTTGAGACCTGGGACCGCCTGGCTGAGCTGGCCAACGAGTATTTGAAAAAAGGTAACCAGGTCGCAGTCTCCGGGCGAATTGCTATGGAAAAGTGGGTCGACCGTGAGGGGAAAGACAGAGTCACCCCGACTGTACAGGCAAATCAACTGGCTCTTCCTCCACGGTACCGACCTGACTTTGACAGCAAAGGAGACGTCGATCTGGCACCAAATGTGGAGCCACCACCGCAGGTTGCAGGCGATCAGGTTATGGTATCAGGAGAGGACGACAACAACCCGCCCGCGGCAAATACCGACGAGGGCGATGACGAGCCGCTGTCTGCATCTTTATCCGCCGACGACAATTCTCAGATCATGCTGAGTAAAATGACCGCATAGTGCAAAGTTTTCCTAGTGCATCACACCCATGCCTTAGAGAGAAGCGAAGAAGGGGAGGTTCACTGCCATCCTCCCCTTTCTCTCTCGGCAAGAAGTGCTTTGTAATTCGACTGAAGTCCGGGTGCAATTTTGATGTGGCACCAATGGTGCTACTGCCATCAGATTTTCAATTTTTTCACGTGCGACTGAGAGAGGAGAAAAGGGAAAGGATACTGCCTCCTTTCCCCATTCTCTCCTTGTATTCCAAACTTGTTTCTGACGACTCACTATATATGGTGCCGGGTTAATTAAAATGTTCTATCGACTGCGCTCTCACAAAGTTCATGTAGATGTTCGTCAATTTGGAAAGCGCGCAATTGTATTGAACAACGGTGTCCAGTTAGTGTTCATGCCGAGCCGAATCATCAGGATGCCCTGGTATTTTGGGGTGTTCTGAATGACTCTGAATTCAATACCCGCCCCATCTGTTTGGTGTCCAACCCGCCAGGGTATTAACCAGAAGTGGTCTCCTATCCCGATCAAGGAGCAGTCCTTCTGTGGCCAAAATTCTTGTTGCCGAAGACGACCCAGTACTCGGTCCAATGATAGTAAGCAAGCTAGTCGCCGAGAATCACACTGTAGAACTTGCCGAGACTGGTACCAGAGCGCTCGATATTTTATTCGTCGGTGAGTTCGATGCCTTAATTCTTGACTGGAACATGCCCGGACATTCTGGTGTAGAAGTGCTCAAAGAATATCGTGCTCGTGGTGGCACCGCACCAGTATTGATGCTCACCGCTAGAGGCACGATCGACGACAAAGAGCAGGGATTTACTGCCGGCTCAGACGACTATCTTGTAAAACCATTCAATCCGAGAGAACTTCTGGTCCGAGTGCAAGCGCTACTTCGACGCACGTCATCCAGCATGAAGAGCGATGTACTGACCGTCGGTGAACTGGCACTCGATCCAAAAACACGAGCGGTATCTATTAATGGCTCGCATCTGGACCTTCAACCTCTCGAATTTCGGATGCTCGAATTCTTGATGCGCAATAAAGAACACGTGTTCAACGTCGATGCTTTGATGTCGCGAGTTTGGAAGTCAGACGAAAGTTGTTCGATAGATTCCGTACGCATGTGTATCGCCCGGCTTCGCAAAAAGCTACGTGGGATCCCAGGTTGCCCTCAACTCGAAACTCAACATGGTGCCGGTTACACGCTGACAATGTCCGCCCGAATTAAGCACAAACACTCGGATTCGATGCCCGACAGTTAACAAAAATTAAACCGTCCAACAATCGAACACCTGGTTAGCGTTTCGCGGATCCGCAACCGATCCTTTTATATGATTGAACCTTTGCCGCAAGGTCAAAGACGTTATCATTTGACCTTGTGATGGGGACTCCTTTCGGTAGATGTCAACTACCTTGGAGTTCCAATTTTTTTGGCGTATCGGTGTCCTTAGTTTCTCTGAACTGGACCCAGTCTTCGATGATGGTGGATAAAGAATGTCTGACAATAAAAACGCAAAAACAATCTCGTTCCAAGGAAGTAGAGCGCTCGGGTTGTCGATTGGACTAGCCTGCAGCATCCCTCTAGCTGCGGCCCCAGCTATGGCGAACAACGGCAACCACGAACCGCGCGAACGCAATACACCTAGACAAATGCGCTTGCAGCAGTTGCAGCAACGCCCTGCACAGGACAACGGATCGTCTCGAAGAGCTGAACGAAGAAATTCGAACTTCACTATTCAGCCGGTCTTCACGGGTGCCAATTTCAACCTCAATTCGGGAAGAGCTAATTTCACCGCCGGCAATCTCGGCAGTTTTCAAAATCTCACCATCGATGTCGGTGGCAAAGAAAGAGTGGTGACACTCGATTCCAAGCTTACTGCTGGAGAAATCGTCGCTGCACAACAGGTCCTCGACACAGGCAAACAGTCGATACAACTGAAGGCGAATGGCGCTGCTGTAGGTGGCACGATCTCGCTGGACAACAGCATACTTACGAATCTGGACAAGACGGTAGGCGGTTCGATTGAATCACTAACCGTAGCACGCGGCGTCCAGGTCATCGACAACACAAGCGGACTCTCACTCTCAGGTACGCTACGCAACTACGGTACGATATTCACCGCCAATGAAGTAGCCGGAGGCACGGACACCATCTCAGCCAACACCATCCACGTCGGACGTGGTGGTTCGATCGAATCGTACACCGGCACCGATCTTTATGCCGCCGATCCGATCCTCAACGCCAGCAAAGCGCTGATCAACAACGGCAACATCTCCAGTCTCGGCAATCTCACGATCAACGCTCCAGTCGTCAGCAACGTTGCTGATGGTGGAGCAACGGCAACGATCGCCGCAGCCAACAACGTCAACATCAACACGCAGAATCTGATTAACGATGGCGTCATTAACGCCGCAGGCAACATCAACGTCGCCAGCAACGCTGGGCTCGCAGTGAATGGTGCCGGTGGCACATTCCAGGCAGGCAACAACGTCAATTTCACGACCAACGGTGGAGACATCAGCCTGAATGGAGGCGACCTCCTTTCACAGCAGGTCAACTTCAACGCCGGCACCAACGGCAAAGTCGATGTTTGGATGGACGACGCGACCGGCATCATCAACGCCAAAGGTTGCATCATTCACCTCAATGCCGACACGGACAATCTCAATGTCGGAACAGTCGATGCGTACGGCGATCCAATCATCACCAACACAGGTAACATCGCTATTTCAGCAGCGATCACACCGACCAACGGCGCACCATTGACACTGATAGCCGGCGGCAACATCATCACCAACGCAGGCAATACCGGCTTGGTCACAGCATCAGCAGTAGCAGATGGCGGCGATCTGACACTTATAGCAGGCGCGGCATTCAAACAAGTCGGCAACAATATTGCTGTTTCGAAGAAAAGTAAGACCGGCGGTCTTATCGATCTGACAGGCGGCAACGGCGGATCGGGTGCGATTACTGCAATCGACACAGGATCCGGACCAGGCTTTGTAGGCGGCGATGTGCAAATGATCGCATTCGCAGGAAAAGCAGTTGGGACAGGAAGCATCACCCTTCCGACCGGCGTAGCGATCGACACTACTGGCGGTAATGACGATGGTAACGTCCTCATCATCGGCTCCGTCAAAGCTGGTACAGCGATCACAGGCGGCGCGATCAATGCCGGCAATGTATCAATAAATGCAGCAGCACCAACGGCTATCGGTAAAGGCGGCGTGCAATTCGACGGCACGACAGGTCAACAAGTATCGGGCAGTTTTGGAATCAAGAGTGCAGCGAAATCCGACATCGTTCTCAATGGAGCGATAGGAGCAACCGGCGATCTCAATCTCACGACGGGCGGAAATCTGACCGTAAATAACACGATCGTCAGCATCCTCGAAGGCTCTGCGACGAACATCAAAGCCGGCACTTTAGGTGTAACTGCGGCTGGAAGCATTCTCAGTCCCGACAAAGGGGTGACGACCGCTAACATATTGGGCGCCACCACTGTCGACGGAACGATTATGGTTGGCACACTTAATCTGACCACCAGCCAACTCACGATCAACTCCACCGGGAAAGTAGCGGACGCTTTCGAGAACATCTTCTCCAAGGGTGTTATCACAGTGGATGGCGAACTCGGTCGTAACCCATTCGCGCTCGATCCGACACGCCTCACGACTACATTCACTAACGTGACTTCGTCTTCGAACTTCTTGATTGGAGCCAACAATAACAATGCAGTTGTTGCCGGTAACGGTACGATCAACGCATTGGCCTTCAACAATAAAGGAACAGCTAAAGGCAACATCACTTTCAATGCCAGTGGGAAGAAAGGCATTCTCTTCGATAACTTCGGCACCGTAGATGGCACCGCTGTCACGGTCAACGCTGGCAAAGGCGCGATAGTCAACGAGACAGGCGCATTTTTGCAAGCCACGCAACAAACCAACGATGCGGACGTACCGACCCTGACGCTCATCACGACGAACCTGACCAATAATGGTCACATCGAAGCGGTTGGAGAACAAAAGCAAACGTTCGGGACACTGAAGATTCAGAGTCTGGGAGACTTGACCATCTCTGGTGTCGACAACGGATTTTTCGTCGACTTCTCGAGCACGGTAGAGCTCAAGGCTAATGGCGACATCGTAGTCGGCGGGATCGTTAACAACGCCAACTCCAATCCTTTCTCCGCATTCAACACTGGATTGGGCGGCTTCAAGGTCGAAGCTGATGGCGAATTCCAGAGCACCATGCCTGGTGTCCAGGTAAAAGCCGACGGTAAGGGCAACCGCGGAGAGATCTCTATTACCGCCGACAACGTCGTGTACAACGGCGTCGGAGCAGCACCTAACTTCTTCCTCACCGCCGAAGGCGATGGCAACGCATTGTCGGTCAACAAAAAGCCTATCGAACTCATCCTCTCGGATAAGAAGGCCGGCATCATCATTGGAAGCAATCCGGGCAACTTCAACGTAACTATCACGGGCTTCGATCCGAAGAGCACATCTACGTTCACGACGCCTAGCCTGCTGTCGATCGACATGGCCAATTTCGTCATCAACCAGACCTCTCTCAACCTCACAGGTACCTCCAACTTCCTGCTCAATGGGAATCTGATCGGTGGCGAAAACGTCACAATCACAACCGCATCGAAGAGAGACTTCGTTGTCGGCGGAGCGACTGACAATGGCGTCACCGGACTCAATGCCGGCGAAGGCATATCGGCACTGAAGCATTTGACCATCAACTCACCAGGCAACTTCGTTCTTAACGCAGGCACCCTTCTTCGAGATTTCGGCGTCGAACCTGGCGAAAAGACTCTGCTCGCTGGAAAATCGCTGACGATTAATGCGGGAGCTGATGTCGCCGGACGAGAGCTGCAGTTCGATCCAGGGTTGAACACAAAGACCAGCTACACCAACCTCAATGTGGACGGACAGATTTCGTCTGGTGGTTTGACCATCATCGCGGCCGGCATTCTGACACTGAGCAATGACAACAACCAGGCCCAGACGGTTATCAGCGTTGGTAATCAGAAGCGCGAGAATTTGCTCAAGACCGGCGGTGGAGCGATTAAAATCACAGCCACTCAGCTCAAATACAGTCCCGAAGGAATTCTATTCAATGCATTCGCTTCCAATGCTTTGAGTCCTAATGGCGGAGATGTAGCTCTAACTCTGAGTTCGTCAAAAGTCGTCAAAGTCGGCAACGGTAAAGGCGAAATCCGTGCCAACGTGACAGCACTCCCCGGATTCGAAGCGCCAAGTGGATCCGGCGGCTTCAAATTGGTTAACACCGGACCGATTACAGGAACAGAGATCGTAACAGGAACTCCCTCCATCAACCTGGGAGGACCGAACGCAGAGGGACGCCTGAGTTTTACGTCCACAACTAGTACGGTCAAGCTGACTAACATCACCGGATTCTCGGGCAACCTGTTGAACATCTCATCGGGTAGCACCACTCCGATGCTCCTCAACAATGCCGGCAAGAACGGTATCACTGATGCAAACGCACAAATCGGTGGTGGCAACCTGGCATTCACCAATCTTGGCTCGCTAGTTACGAATGGAGTGACGCTCAGCGGAGTCGAGTACAACTTTACTTCGGGAAGTGACATCAACTTCTCCGACAACCTTGTATTCCTCGTATCATTCAACGGTCCTCCGAGCAATGAAGGTGGCATCATCAGAGTGACAGCACCGTCACTCAAGTTCAACAATCAACTTGGCCTCGCGCTCGTCGCACTGGGAGGCACCGCGACCGGTGGTTCGATAACCGTCAACACGACGTCTGCACTCGACGCTTCGGAAGAGCTTCGCATTGCAGCCCCTGGTACCGGCAACGCCCTCTCGCTGGACGTGGGCTTCACGCAGGGCGTGGGCGGCTCCATCAACGTTCAGACAGGTGGTGCACTCAAGGTCAACGGTGCCGGACTCAACTTCGGCAACAATCCAGCATCGGCCAAGGGCTCGTCGCTCACTCTCCAGTCAAGACAGCCTACCGACACCAGCTCTGGCAGCCCGCTGCTGTTCGAGAACACGACGGATCCTTTCCTCGCTGGACTGGCGTACGGTTCTGTCACCCTGACCAGCGGTAGCGCCACGCCGTTCAAGCTCAACGGAGCCAATGCCAACAACGGTAACGGATTTGTCGACGGCAACCTGCTGGCCGGCACAATCTCCATCAATCCGCTGAGCGGAACTGGAATCATCGATACAACAGGCTACGCGCTTGTCACGAACAACCTGATTCTCAATGCCGATACGATCAACTTCGATAACCAGATCATCTCGGTCGACCCTGACAGTATCCTCGTCGGCAGCGGCAACAACACAGGCGTCGGTGGTTCAATCACAATCAACGCGACCGACTTCAATTTCTCGAATGCTGGTGGCGTTCTGTTGCAAGCGCTCGGGGATCCTGCCAACCCAGGAAGCCTAGGCGGAACAATCACCGTAGCCGGCACCGGAACCGAGAATGTAGAGATCGGAGCCAATGCATTTTCGTTTGACGTTCGTGATACCGGTGGTGGAGCAACTCAGATTGCCGGCAGCGTGATCGTTAAGAGCGCCAAAGATTTGGTCGTGGACGCGACCGCCTTCACTTACGGTGCTAATGACGGCGGCTTGCTCGACCTGACAGCTGCCGGCAACATGCTGATAAGCAACATCTCTTCGCTCAACGGTTCGCAGCTCAACAGCGCAACTTTCACCACAACGGGCACGATCAACGGAGCACGCGTATTCCAATTCGGTAGCGCGACCGACAACGGTTTTACCGATGTCAATCCGACATTCATCGCCAACAGCGTAAGCATCAACACGAGCGGTAAGGATGCTGGCATCGACACCAGCACAGGGACTATCCAAGCAAACCTGCTCACACTTCTGACTACGGGCAATGTTAACATCGCATCTGGTGGCACTCTTGGTGTCGTCGCCAACGCGACCACCGGAGTAGGCGGTACACTCAGCATCACAGCCGTGGGCATCACTCAGAGCGGCGGCGCAGCTGGATATACACTGGCAGCCCCAGGCTCGACCGGCGCCGGCGGTATCATCGTCGTCAACCTGACAGGGTCCGATCCCCTGGTGATTGGTGCAGGCGGATTGTCTGCCGATATCTCGAACGGACTCAACCAGGCTGGTGGATCGCTCGTCATCACTAACGGTGGCAGCATCCAGGCCGATATCAGCGCTCTCGACGTTGGTTCCAACTTCGGCGGATCCGGTCCCAACGTGGCCATTAACGCTAATGGCGTGCTCGCGGTCAACAACCTCTCGACCATCTCCAATATTGGTTTGGGCGGCGGTCAGTTTTCGACAGTAATCGTCAACGGTACACCAACCGCCGGCGACATCTCCACGTTCACCGTCACCAATGCAGCGCTGCCCAACGGATTCTTAACTCTGAGTTACACAGAACAGGCGGGCGATACAGCGGAGTCAATTGCACTCATATTCACTCAGATGATCAATAGCAACGCCACTCTTCAGAATATCGGAGTAACTGCCACCAACACCGGGAATACGATTTCTTTGAGATCGACGACCAACGGCACAACGTATTCCGATACCACGAATCCGGATCACAACCTCGAAATCGATTTGGCGACATCCGGTGGAGGGCTGACGCTCACATCCAGAACTTCTCAAGCATTCGTCTTGGGTGGAGCCGCCGCGGGTACCAACGGTATCCAGGATAACAACCTGAATCTCGACATCGCGAATGTCACGATCGCCAACTCTGGTAACATCACGACTGCCACCATAGGTGGCGGTGTGCGCGCCGGCGGTACCGATGTTCTGACTGTGTTCGATCCGAAGCTACCTTTCGGCTCAGTAGAGTTTAGTTATGTCATTCAGGACGGCGATACCCGAGAATCCGTGGCGCTAGCCTTAGCTACTCTGGTCAACAACGATGCAAGTCTCCAGGCCATTGGCGTTATTGCAACGACCAGCGGGTCGGTAATCACACTGACCTCCGCAAGTGCCAACACCACTTATACATCCGAAGCAGCTAAAGGCGCCAAGATCGATATCGTCACCAGCAGCCAGGGCGGCGACATCGTGAATGGCAACCTGGTCTCCTTGACCGGAGCATCAACCATTTCCGCAACACTCAACTCCACCGGCAATATCGGTTCGAGTCTCGCCCCGATACTCCTGCTAGGAGCCCCTGGTTCGATCAATACAAATGCTGGCATCGACGCCTTCATCTTCTCGACTCAAGGTGCCACCAGCACCAACCTGAATGCCGGACGCAATTTGTTCGCGACGTTCACTGGCGGGAATGTACTCGGCGTCAGCGGCAATGCAGGGTCGTTCAATCTGATCTACAACAACGCCAACGCGCTCAACAACAATACGGTCAGGCTGACCGGAGTGACGACCACCGCAGGAGATCTGACGGTCGCATCGAATGCGCAGACACTTGAAGTGGCTGGAAGCTTGACCTCGGGATTCGGCAATATCGTCTTGCAAAACCTTGCGACGACAAATCCGAACGCACAGATCAACATCATCACCGGTTCCACGATCTTCGGCTCCGGCGCAGTAGCTTCGCTCAACCAGGGTAATGTCTACATCACTATCGGCGCAGCTCCTCCGGCGTTCACACCGACTGATGGACTGATACCGGCAGGAAATCCAACAATCATCGAGACTGTTGGCGGTCAGGTCACATTCGGTTCTACGACCAACCTCAACGGCAGCATCACCGCTGATTCAACCGCTATTCTCAAGGCGCTCGGACGCAACCTCGTGTTCAACACGACAGCGGCTTACAATGCTACACACATCAACGTGGGCGCCAACGTGACGATCACGGCTGACCCACCGCCTATCACGGCAATGAGTTTCACATCAAATGAGGGGAACTCCAGAGAAGCGAGGGTGTCAACGACTTCAACGTCGCTGGTCAACTTCATGCCAGGCAGTGTTATCGATTCGACGAGCACAGCGGCTCGTGGCGTGACGACCTCGAGTCAACCGCAGACTGCGAACGTGATGAACACGGTCAACGCTCCAGTCAACATGTTGAATCTGGACAACGCTCAGCTGTCCTCCTTCCAGAATGCCACGCTCGCTACAGCCAACACCAATAGCGCTGGACTCTTGAGCGGTATCGTTTCGGAAGGCGACACAGGCTCAACGCTTGTATCGCAATCGTTCGTCGCTGGTGAATCGCAATCGATCGGAATGAATACCGTCCTCCAAGGCGAAGTGTCCAACGGCGTTCAACATCGCACTCTCGAGCGCGGTCCGCTGTTGCTCGCTCCGCAGACGGATGTAGTGGTAGATACGCCTCACGGATCGATCGCTGTTGCAGCCAAGTCTCTCGTACTGATGATCTCGTCTGAAGATAGTCTGGCTGTCTACAACATGCATGACGTCCACAAGAACGCAGTCACGGTCACACACGATGGCAACTCCATCAACGTGGCACCAGGCACCACAGCATTGCTCGACAAATCGTCGAAGAGCTTTGAAGAGCTCAACCCTGCACAATTTGTGCGCTATCGTCAGCCTGCATGCAAGGCAGTCAACAAAGCGACCAAGTTGTACAGAGCAGAGTTCGAGTTGTTCTCGATGCTTCAAGGTCTGCCAGCATTCAAAGAACTCCTCGCATCGGAAGATGCCGAAACGCGTAAAACGATGAGGGGTGTCCTGAAGACAGCAGCAATTCTTATGCAGCTCGGCGCCGGAAGAGAGAACTATAAGTTCTTCATCAAACCGGCCGTCACGGCATACACCAAGTAAGTAATCGAATTTTGAATTACTTTCGGGAGCGGTGCTCAGTAGAGCGCCGCTCTTTTCTTTTCGGTGCCAGAGAGACGCTGGCGCTCCCCATCTCGAATCTCGAAATCGCCTGGATGAAAACTGACCTAAACGGAGCGTACGGTCTCTGCCTATCGGACGTAGATTGCCTGTCGGCTGTGATGGGGCATAATAGCCTAGGGTTGAATTGTTAATCGTTGACCAAAGGCAAAAATATGAGTGGACCACCTAACCTTGATCCAGGCGAGCAAATTTTGTGGCAAGGAAAACCGCAGCAACCAGCCGGTTTTCTCCAGGCGTTTATCGATTATCTCAAGCTGCTCGCGCCGGTTATTGTGATCATGTTCCTCGCTCACATACCGAGTCTGGGCACCGATTTTGGAATGTGCCTGGCTATTACAGCCGGTCTTGTCGGTGTCGCAGCGCTTCTTGCAGGACTAGACGCTCTAACCGATCGTGGCTTGGAATGCGCGATCACAGATAAGCGAATAATGATTTTTGGAAAAACAAACAAAGAAATTTTGTTCCGCGATTTGCTCAAAGTTAGATACAGCGACAAAGGCGACGTAGGTTTTATTATCTTCAAATCGGAGACCGCGTCGATCTCCTTTATGGGAATCAATAACGTGCAGGCTGTACTGCAAACTCTCCCACCGGACGTAGCAGAGGCAGCGCGCAAATCAAGTAATTCGATGCTCCCGGCTTGCATCTCGTTCAAATCAGTCAGCAACAACGACGTCGAATCAGCAAGCGGAACGTGAACGCTGCTCGCGGTCCCTTTGCCGCAGGATTACTTCGACCGTTTCTTTCCAGAATTTTCATCGCATGTGTCAACGTCGACAGTCTTATCCACCGGACAACTGCTTGCCAGTACCTTGACGGTTACTGAAAAGGACGGCAGTCCGAGATGAGGGTTGATCCCTTTTTTCCTGATTATTTTGAATCACTCGAAGCTTTTAATATCGAGATTGGCCGTATCATAGACGGCGCAATTTCTGATCCACGCAGAGCAAGCACCACTTACGGTGGCAGATATAAACACTTAGCGTTCCATCGAGTACCAAGTATTGAGCCTGATTAGCACCAGTTGTCGAACTGCTCTTCACAGAGCGGTTCATGCGACAACTCAATTTTAGGTGGTAACTATCTAATCGCCTCTAGGAAGCGTAAGTCATACATCCACTCATCGTTAGGCTGATCGCTTAGAACGCAAATCATCCCAGTGGTGGAGAACGCAATCTTCAAAATTTCCCACTCATGTTCACCTATTTCGCCATGCTGATTACTCAGTCCACCCTCTTCCCAAAAAATTGTCACGGTTCTTCGATTTTCTGGTGAGTCCGGAAACACGGATACTGTTCCAAGACGAGTCACTCGTCCATAATGCCAACGAAAGTCTCGCCCTTTCGACTCAGCCTGAGCTGATTCCATCGCATCCGAATCTGCACTTCGGATTTTTCCGGTGTTTTTCGCATCTTTTGTCATGGTCGCCTACTCCCTACATAGTTGAAAGATTCTTGCGGATACCTTTAGAAGAAAAGGCCCGGGACTTTTTCGGAAAGAAATAACGCAGCTTCAACAGTACTTTATACCAGGTCAAACATTGGATCGTAGTTGCTTCGAATAAATTCGTGTAATTCCGGCATACGGCGTACAGTTTCGATTCCGTATGAAGATTCGCAGAATATCGGCGGAACTCAACTGGATCAGCTAATACGGTCTATTTCAGCTTCCAACTTAGCGGTTTTTCTTTTGGTTCTGACTCTCAGCGAAAAAAAAACAATCATCGCGACGGATCGTCGCCAATTGGCGACAAGCTGAAAGATTTATTACCATTCGCCAACCTTGCAAACCATAGAGTATCCCACAGTCAATCTGAAGAATTGACCTTATCACTTTGCCAGTAATCTAATGAACAGGACGAATGTGCAATTCCAGGCAAGCCTGAAGGCACACGGTATTCAACCATACTTCGCTTTGGGTCACATCCACAGCCTTGAAATCGTAGAGCGCCTGATTCGCAGAGGACTTTATATGGGGCCGATGAACGGATTCTTCAGTATGGGAGGCGGCGGATCTTACGGTGCCAATCCCTTCGACTGGATGGAGCTAGTTCGCAGTACGCCTCACGGATCCGTATTCACATACCAGTCAGTTCATCGGCTCTCTACTTCCTAAAGCCAAACTTTTAGCAGTTCAATTATCCCCTTTGCTTGCACCAAGCCGATGCTCTGGTACTACATGTGGTGATTGGACCTCCTATTCAGACAGTCCTTAGAAAGCGAAACGATGATAACGTCTCACCACCAACTAAGACCGGCAACAGGGATACCTTCACAACAGTAAACGAGCTAAAAAAGTAGCACGACAGAACCTGACTTCCAGTCCAATTACAAGCGTCTGCACACAGGTGCTAACGGGAATGTTGCTCGCATGCACAGAAAGAAAGGCTGGTCGGTGAATTCGCAATAGCCTGATTGGTTTGAAAAACTGCTAGGTTCTATGCCTCAAAAAGTCCTGCGTAATGGGTTGAAAATTGCAAAAACTTCTGACGGCGTTTTTGAAGTAAAAATGCCGAACAGCTCAGTTGCATTCGATTGACACCAAAAACGGTACCGTCAAAAGCGCGGATTCAAAGGACAAGCTCGCATAGTCCATTCAAGGTTCATTTTAATAGCCGGAAATAGTGGACGACGGCACTAGCTGCAGCATGTTTAAGCCCGCGAAGATATGAGCGATACCATTGCGGTATCACTGGGAAATGGTTTGGTCGATTCAATTCAACTGTGACGTCGTTGGCGAACGTCTTATTAGGCCGCAAGGGGCGTTCACCGACGTCATTCACGGTCGATTCTCAATGCATTTGAAAGACTTAATCGAAGACACACAGATCCTTCAAATACTGCCATAGCAATGCTTCGGACGAAAGGTCGATCTAATTTCCAAAAACGTCCGGCGTCTTTCATGAATTTTTCACGCAAAGCCTTGCTACACTACGCTCCACAAGATTTTCAAGCGACCCACATCCATTCCTGCGGTGGAGTTCTTTTGCCGCGTCTACTCACTAGGCGCGCTTTCTCGGCGGCTCGAGTGTGGTGGGTTGCGTTCTTTGGATTTGTCACTCGGCATTGGTATAAGTAAATGAACTCAACTTCGATTCATTCCCGTTGGGCGAGGAGGCTTGGTGCCTCTCTTTGCGCATTTCTGGTTTGCTTCAGTGCGACAGCCGCATACGCCAACGCGGATAGGGTGTCAGTTCAACTGAATAACCTACGCGCCAACACAAATTGGCGAGCAGAGCGTGCCGAGCATCGAGAGTCGCGACGAAACGAGCGTTTGAATGAAGCAATACGCGTGCAGTCTATCGACGTAACGCGACACCTGCGGAACGGTGAGCGCTTCGATAGAGTAATGGTCAACCAAAGTCAACCGATCAATAGGGAGGTTCGGTCTGGTCGCAGGTTAGATCGAAACTCCAATGGTCCGCGCGCCACCAATCATACTGGCGTAAACCGAACAGCAGAAAAAATCCTATTCCCTGGACAGATTTCACCCTTCCACACAAAGCGCCCCGAAAGGGGGATCATTGACCGCAATGGACGTTCAACCTATACAGATCAAACCGGAAACGATCGGTCGATTCGCAATGGACTCTCACTTGACCTCTCATCTACAGAATCCACTATCAAAGTTGGATCAAACCTTCTCACTGATTCAGTCACCATAGAAGTCGGCGGTCAGAGCAAAGAGATCGTTGCGGGCAGTAAAGTTACTGCAGCCGAGTACGCAGCACTCAACCAGAAGATCGCAACCGGCAGCCAAGGTCTCACCCTAGATAACAAAGGCACCGCGATCGGTGGTTCGTTCGACATCAACATGGTTTCCGACGAAGGTAAGTCGATTAGAGCGTCAGAATTGGTGATACCAAAGAGCGTTTCGGTCAGCGGCGATTTTGCTCGCCATGCCGAAGGCGTTCGTGTAACCGGAGATCTGGTCAATGCAGGCTCGATCTATGCTGTTTCGACCAGTAACATTAGAACCACTGCGATTATAGGCGCGCGCGACGTTAACAACCAAGAAGGTGGATTGATCACGACAGACGCACCGTCGGCAATTGCATCCAAATACGGCTCCACGGAATCAGAGGTAGACCTTTCCATCAAGGCTGATCGTGATTTAAACAACGCAGGATCAATCACGAGTTCGGGCGACCTCACGCTATCCGCAGGGCGAGTTATCAACAACAGCTCCTCTCGGGCGACCGCAATCGCGAATGGACGGTTAAATCTGATTTCGCCTGAAGTAAATAATAAAGGGCTGCTGCGTTCTGATCTTTCAGATATTCAAATTTCTGGTCCCGCGGATTCTGACCTGGTGGTGAACAGTACCGGCGGAGAGTTCAGAGCTGCTAACGACATCAACATCGACACGAACTCGCTTGTCAATTCGAAATTGAAAACAACCATAATCGGAGGGGACTGGCACTCTGACAATCTAAATATCCAATCAAGTGACGGCGAAGTATCCGCGAATGTGGGCGAGGTAAGCGGTCTCGTGAACATCAAGACAGGAGTAGCGCATTTCAATGCGGACACCGCGAATCTGCACCTCGGACAGATGGACTTGTCTGGAGATCCGACGTTCACTAGCTCCGGAAATTTGACACTTAGTGGATTACCGCTGACAACTTCTGGAAACCCGCTCGCGCTTATTGCAGGAAATTCTATTTCCGCAGGTACTGCTACCACGCTTGATACTTCTAATGGTTCAGGGGCTGGTGGCAGCCTCACTCTGATCGCAGGCGCCGACTTCACAGTTGATGGAAGCAACAATGTGCACATCACTGGAGCAAGTGCTTCTGGCGGTGCGATCAATCTGACGGGAATCTCCACCATCGATACGAGTGGCACTACAAGCGGTGGCAACTTGCAAGTCGTTGCTTTCGATGGAACGCCATCGCAAGAAGGGGTAATAGTAGTACCTCAAACTACAACGATATTGACCGGTGGTGCAAGCGGCGCCAACGGCAACGTGTCTATGATCGCGGGCGGTGCCGCCGGCATCATTGTCGGGCCGATCAATTCGACAGGAGGTAATGGCGGCGGCAACGTACTTCTTGCAAGTGCCACACCCACAATCGTTGGCGGGGAGGTTGTAATAAACAACACTGGTGCAATCACGTCAGGCTCCATCACGGCTGGGACTCTGCAGAGCGGAATTATTGCCGCGACCACTGTAACTGCAGACGGGGACATAACGGCGCTAACGCAGAACAGCTTGGGCTTCACTGGCACTATAAGCGGTAACGCAATCAAGTTGATTGGTGGTGATATTTTCCCGTCCGGGACCATCACGGCTGACTCTACGCTGGAAATCGCCGCATATAACTCGATAACTGCTCACAGCATTGATTTCATCGCTCCCGGTGGCATCGTCATGGTGGCAAAGCGTGATGTCCGGTTCAACATCAATAATAATGCGATGTCGATAAACTCAAGCTCCTCCTCGGGTGACGCCGGCAACATCTTCGTTGGAGCAGGTGTGGATTGGGTCGACAACGGAACGAGCTTGCAAGTGCTCGGAGCGAGCGCTTTCGGAGGCTCGTTCAGTGGTCCAGGATTAAGCGGACTCACGGTCGATGCAAGCAGCTCCTCCCTTACTGGAGATGGCGGTGACATCTCAATCATTGCCTACAATGCCATTCCGCACGGTGCTACTGATGGACAAATCGGACTTCCATTCAGTACATTCAACACAAAAGGAGGACTCCTTAGTCAAGGAGGAAATGTCGTCATTGTCGGGCCAGGCACGGGACCTTCGACGGATCTCGCCATAACGGTGAGCTCCGTAACCTCAGGAGGTGGCGATGTAATCATTCAGACGTCCCAACCAGGTTCCAATTTTCAAATTTCAACCGGAACCGATTTTGGAAGTGTTCCAATCGCACCTCTACTCTCGGGGACGCCAACGGCCAAGGACATCGAGCTGATTAACGGCACGGGAATATCTGCTGGTGGCGGTGATATCTCGCTTATCGCTGGAGGAAACGTAAAGGTTACCAGTGGACAGGTCGGAGGAGCTACGGACCTGGTTATTGTTGGTGGAATTGATGTACTGCTAGCCAACCTGTTTGCTGATCCCATCACAATAGTTGCCGGACGTGACATCATCTTGGGTGGTAGTGTCGTAGCTGACGGCGGAATACTAATGGTGGCCAATAGAAACATTTCCACCTCTACTTCCGGACTTATTATAGATACTCACAATGCGGCTGGTGCCGGCGGCGATATCACCATGATCGCTGGTGCGGACTTCAGCACCACCGCTACTGAGCTCATCGTCACAAATGGCTCGTCAACGGGCGGCAGTATAAATTTGCTTGGCGTAAACGCCCTTACAAGTACAGGCACCACATCCGGTGGCGATATAAGCTTGCTCGCCTTCGCCGGTTTGATTAGTGGCATCGTGTCAGCTCCGGTACCTGCAATAACGACTGGCGGTGCCGGCTCCAACACGAACGGAAATTTGCTCGTAATGGCAGGGGCTGTCGCGAATGGAAGCACGACCTCGACCATTCGCCTTGGACCAATTGACACTACCGGGGGTAGCGGAGGCGGAGGTAACGTTTCTGTCTATTCGGCCAATCCTGTGATATCCGGCAATTCGGTTATATTCGACCTTCAATCAGGGGCGCTTAAATCCGGCTCGTTTACTCCCGGGACCGTGCAACAATTTTCAGGCTCTGGAACTTCTCTCTTAACCAACCCCATTACCGCAAGCGGCGACGTATTTCTGAGCTCCGGTGGCAAGATGGAGACAATCGGGATCACTGCATCAACGATAACTCTCCTGTCGAAGAACGAAGTCGACCTGCGTGCGAACATCAAAGCACCCGGAGGCATCCTCGTTGTAGGCGCACAGGGAATTTCGAGCTCCGAGGCTTTACTGAGTATCGATAGCAGCTCGAGCACCGGATCAGCAGGCAATATCGTCCTTGTTGCAGATGCTGATTTTACAGACAATGGAAGCTCCGTTACTTTTACTGCTGTCAATCCTGGCGGACTTGGAATCAATTTTCCAAATGGGTCAACTCCAATCAATCTAATTACCTCGCAGAGCACCGCTTCGACTGGACAAGGCGGTGACATTACTCTCGTGACCTACCGAGCCAACCTCACCTTCCCAGACTCATCTGCTAGCGAGATTCACAGTGGTGGAAGCAATGCCGCGAACGGGAATGTCACAATTCTTGGACCAGGCGTCGTTCGACTACGTTCGATGGAGATCGACACTACAGGCGGTACCACTGGCAGCGGTGATGTCACGATCGCTAATAACATCGCTCCATTGGGAGTATCTGTGTCCACAGCGCCGAACTCGCTCGGGGAGTATGCTCCAAACGCCTTCTTCTCGCCAGCCCCCATTTCGGCAGGTGGCGTAACAGTGACAAACGTATTCACCGACAATGCCTCGGTCCTCCTTCGAGGAGCGGAGAGCGATGCCGTCGTAGCATTCGACAATGTGAATGGTGGCACAGTGAAGATCACCGGGTTCGACGTAAGGTTCGGCATGAACACGGGCATACCCTCCATCATCAATGCATCGACACTTGAGATTTTGGCAAGGCATGACGTAATTTGGTCACCGTCCGACGATCAAATCAAGGCGCCAGGCGGCATCGTAATTATTGCCGGCAGAGACTTGTTTATGAATTCTTCTCCCCAGAACTATCTAATCAGCTCTGCCACGCTCATAGGGCAAGGAGATGCAGGTGACATTTTTCTTGGTGCCGGAGTCGATTACTTAGATTTAGGTAGCGAAGTCTCTGTGATCGGGGTAAGCAGTACGGGTGGAAGTCTAGCCGGCACGCAGGGCGGAAATGCACTGATTGACTCAAGCAGTCAATCGGTCGGTAGAAAGGCGGGAGACATCGCAATCGTCGTCTATAAAAAAAATGCAGGTGACGACGGTGTCGTAGCACTAAATTTCACCGACATAAACGCTCACGCAGGACTTTTGGGAGCCGGTGGCAACGTCACCATCGTTGGCAAGCGTAACGGGTTGCTCGGCGAGCCCGGGATCCTGGTGAGAAACATCGATGCTAATGCGTCGGGTGGCCTGCCCGGCACCATAACGCTTCAGACCTCACAGCCTGGTGATAACTACTCAGTCAAGACCTCTCAACCAGACTTCGGGCAAGTACCGATCGCTCCTTTGCTCGTTAATCCAATCGCGGACAGCGGCGTCACTATTAGTGGAACCGTCTCTGGAGATGTTTTTGTAAGCGGAGGTTTCATTGATGCTACATTTGGCCGTTTCACCGAGTCGATCAACATAAACCTGGACGGAATCGGAGATATCTTCGCAGGGGACAGCGAAGCCGATCCTATTACTTTCACCGCGGGACGTGACATCATCTTGAATGGCGACGTAACAGCATCAGGCGGAATTCTTATGGTCGCTGGGCGAGATATCAAAACGAATTCAACGGGCATCATCATAGACTCGTCATCCTCCGACAGCGATGCAGGCGCTGTAACGCTTATTTCAGGTGCCACGTTCACGAACGACGGTGCAATGGTATCAGTAACCGGGGCATCCTCGACCGGTGGCAGTATCGATCTGAAGACGAATGCAATCAGCGCGCTGACAGCCGGAAGTTCGTTCGCCGATGGCTCTGGCGGAGGCGTAACTCTTGTTGCGCTAGACAATGGAACCGGATCAAGTGGAAACGTGTTGGTGCCGACGGGACTGACAATTACAACTGGTGGCACAGGTTCCGGCTCAAACGGAGACATTACTGTAGTCGCAAGTGGAATCTCAACTAATAGTATTCAGCTTGGCAATTTGAACACCACAGGTGGTGCCAGTGGCTCCGGGAACATCGATATCCGTACCGCTGATATAGTTGCCTCGGTCGGCTCGCCGATTGACCTACCAGCCATCGGACCCCTGACAGGTCAATATGCGCCCAACGCCTTTTTTGGCGGCAGCACCACTATTTCCGATATTTCAGCAGGCAGCCTGACGTCAACCGGCGGAACGGTCACGGTGGTATCAGGCAGAAACGCGGTACTCGGTAGTGTCAATGTGAGCGGGACTGATGGCGGAGTTATTGATATCACCACCAACGGCACTGCATCTCTAAATGTTAATGGTGCCGGCTCTAACCGTACTGGAATTCTCACTGCAAACGCTGGTGCAATCGGCGATGGTGGCATTGTACGTGTCAAAAATTCCGGTGCCCTGGGACTGAATGTTATCGCAGGTTCGATTGTGACCACCATAACCGATGGTGATGGCGCCACCGTAGAGCTTGACGCAACCAACGGGGTCCTTTCTATAGCGGGATTCAGCACCATTAATGTCGATGGAGCTGGAACGGACAAGGACGGTGGCTCAGTATCTCTGATTGGTGCCTCGATCATCGCAGGAACAAATATTTCGCTCAGCGCAAATGCAACAGGAACTGCTGACGGCGGAAACATCTACGTCCAAACCACTGGGAATGGCGTAACAAGCGACATCATCGTAGACAGCGGCAACAATCAGTTTGCCTTATCGGCTTCAGGACCGAACGGAAGCATTTCGGTCAAAAGTGGTCGTGGTCTTACCGTGAACAGCGCACTGACATCTGATAACATCACCATCCAATCAGATAACCTGCTCGGCGCAGGGGATATCACTTTGGGCGCCGATATCATCGGTTCGAATCAAATCAAATTATCGACAAACGACGCAATCACTCAATTAGGACAAATTCAAGGCGGCGACCTTATTGTCCAGTTCGGTACGGGTCCTCTCACTCTGAGTACAGCGGTCGACAGCATCGCCGCAAGCGCGGCCGGTCAATCATTAACCGTCAATGAATCCACTGGTATTCAAATCCTCGGTCAAAATCTAGCATCGCTAAATGTCACTACAGCGGCAGGCGACATTACCGTCGACGAAGACTTCTCACTTACCGACAAAATCAATCTCACGGCGCAAGCAGGCAGTGTAGCCGTCAACGGAAATGTCGATGTCACCAATGATGTCGATATCACCGCGTCCGGTGGCAACATTTCAATAGCTGGAAATCTCGCAAGCAATAGCGCTGCAGGCAGTATCAATCTGACCGCCACCAGGACGACTCCTTCCAACGGTCACATGACGGGCAACGGCATTATCTCGACCAATCCGGGCAGCTCAACTGGTCTGACCATCAACCTTCTGGGCGCCAGTTCCGGGGACGCCTCTTTTACCGGCAGTAACAGCGTCAATCTGCTGAACAGCACCGGCGGCGGTACCGTCACATTCAACAACGGCTCAACCGCCCTGGACATCGGCTCACTAGGCAACACTCAGAGTCTTGTAGTCTATACCACGAACGCCGCAACAGGAGTTGCATTCACCGAGACCATCAATACAACCGGAACAATTACGATCAACACACCAAGGCTGTTCAACGATCAGTCGATTAGTGCAGGCGGTGCTGTGTCGGGAGTGTCGAGCATTATTATTCAGAACCTGCTGGGCAATCTGACCGTTGTTGGCGGCAACTTACCTGGTGGAATTCTAACCGGTAACGAACCTCCGTCGACCGGCTTTCCGAATCCTCCTACCGTGCCTCCAGCTGTGCTGATAAAAACTGGTATTGGTGCATCTCTTAAACTAGTTGGAGACATGGAATTCAATGGCGACCTTCAGTTGGACAACTTCGGAGGCACCACAACCTCTTCTATCGGCACACCAGATTCGCTGTTTCACGGCAACGACAACGTGCGACTTCTGGCGTCCAACTGGATTCAGAATGGCGCCACCAATGGAGGTATCACGGGGAATGATTTCGTTTTCGAAATTAGCGTCGTCGGCGGAACCATCATCAATACTCAGGGCTCCGTTAACTTCACAACCGATACGACGCTTGTCGGACAAGACTTCTCAATCGTTGCTCGGGACAGCGTCAATCTTGGAAGCGTACACATCGACCTGAACAATGGTGGCGTCGGCAATGCTGGCAGCCTCAGCATCATCGCGGGCTACAACTTCGTCGAAGATAGCGGTGGACAGATCCAGACGCTCGCCCCCTATACATTCTCTACGGCATCGGCTGGCGGCGGCAACGTCACCGCCACCAACGCAATCTTCGACACAAGCGCTTCAGGCGGACCGGGCAATGATGCCGGCAACGTTCTGATTGTCGCCCAGAAAGGTCTGGTGGACCTGGGTACCTCAACTATTCTGGCGAATGCTGGGGGAGGAAAAGGCGGTGACGTCACCATCATTGGACAGAACGGAATCACCGTTGGCGATATCAACGTCGCCGG
This sequence comes from uncultured Candidatus Obscuribacterales bacterium, assembly GCA_964418155.1. GTDB lineage: Bacteria > Cyanobacteriota > Vampirovibrionia > Obscuribacterales > Obscuribacteraceae > JADYXR01. The sequence goes on from CAYQKX010000026.1 coordinate 48,683, forward strand.
CGCCGTCGGTGGAAGTGTGGAACTCTCCGTATCCGCTCCTCAGCAAGTGTTCGACACGGTCGGACCAATCGTTGTCACCGACGGGACCATCAGCGGGGGCACGTTTGCCTCTACTTCCACGACGACGGCTGGCGACATAATCATCAACGAAATTGCTGGTGCGACCTCCGTGAAGCTCCAGGGAGCTTTGACAGCAAGCGACACAATTAGTCAGTCCGGTAGCGGCATTGTATCAGCAGTATCGAATCTCACCGTGCAGGCAGGAAATGGCGCGACTACGTTAAAGACACAGGTGGCAACTCTCAACACCACCGTCAGTGGCACCGGTCTTGTATCCGTTGACAACGGCAACAGTCCGCTCCAATTGGGGACCGTCTCAGGATCCAACCAGGATTTGACCGTTATCACAAACGGACAGGTCAGCACTACCGGTGGCAACTTCACTGTGGACGAGCTCAACATAACTGGCAATGGCACCGTAGCACTGGGAGTCCAGGTCACCGCTAATGGTTCGAGTTCAATCACCGCAAGCGGTGGTGATGTGTTCATTGTCGGCGGACTTATCGGGACAGGTGCGAAAACGGTGAGCGTTGGCGCAGGCACAATCCGTGTACAGGGAGCGCTCTCAGGCTCCACCGTAGGTCTCACGACGAACGGTGGCGACATCCTGCAGACCGCTGCCGGCGTCGTCACCGCTACAACTTTGAACGTAACGCTAGACGATGCGGGCACCGCAGACCTTACTGATGCAGCGAATGCCATCGGCACTATCAACACCAGTACAACCAACGGTGGATCCATCGCACTCACCAATGGCGCTACCGACCTTAAGGTCGGCACCATAACATCGAACTTCGGCAATCAAGATCTTGATTTGAGAACAACGGGCACGCTGGACCTGACGGATGAAATCACTGCCGACGATCTGGTGCTGATTGGCGGTGGCACCGGCTTAAGTATCGATCAGAACATCATTGCCTCATCTTCCGCGCTGTTCAGGGCTACCGCCGGAGACCTGACGGTTAACAGCTTGATCACGATTACCGGTGTCGGTGACAAGACTCTGGAAACTACAGGACCAGGCGACTTACAAATAGATGCTCTGGTTTACGGTAACAATGTGACCTTGCGAGCCACCAATGGCGGTGACATTCATATCAACAGCCTTCTCCAGGCTACAGGCGGCATATTGACTCTTGAAACCACTGGCGGCGATACCGATCAGACTGCCACCGGAGGATTCATTGCGCCTACGCTATCAGTGGTTCTTAACACACCTGGCAGTACGGTCGATTTAACTGCTGCAATCAACACGGTTTCCAACCTGAACACCGACGTGACCGGTACAGGTACCGTCAAGGTGCGCGGCGGGATCGACGACCTGACGCTTATCAATATTAGTGGCTCTTCTCAGGACCTCCAGGTCAGCACCACCACTGGAAGTATCTCGACGACTATGGGACTTGACGTCCAAGTAGACAAGTTAACTCTGGGCACCGCTAGAGGAGCCCTCAACATCAACTCAGCCGTCACCATTGCTTCCGGGGCGACCCTGCAGGTCACAAGCAACTCGGCTACAACCTCCATCAATGTGAACGCCACAGGATCAGTCTCTGGCAGCACCGCCGATGTCGTCCTATCCAACAACGGTTCAGGCGATATCAACGTCAACAATTTTGTTACCGGCAACACCATTGATTTGATCGCAAACGGTGGCGGCGACGTCCTTCAATCTGCAAACGGTGTAATCACGACGACTGGTTCCGGCGGACTGACGGTAACTCTCACCACCGGCGATGCTCTTCTCAACGTCGCGAACAATCAGATCAACGAACTGAACACCGTTATCAGCGGCTCCGGGCTAGTGACAGTGAAGTCCATCACCGACCTGGACATAAACAATATCGCTGGTGCCAACCAAGATTTGTCGGTTACATCGACTGGTCATGTCGATTTGTTGGCGGGTTTTTCAGTCGACCGATTGACAGTTGACTCCACTACTGGGGGTCTGGCAGTTGGTGTGTCGCTCACAACCACAGGTGATACCAATCTGACCGCATTGAACGGAAATGTTTCATTGTCTGGAAGTTTGATTGGCAGCGGCGACAAAACGCTCGAGGCACAAAATGGTCAAGTATCCGCCGGTGGTTCGCTCTTCGGCAACAACATTACATTGAAGGGCTCGACCGGGATTATGCTCACCACGAACCTCAGCCCAACTAATGACGTGACCATCCAGTCCAGCACCGGTACCATTCAAATCGGCGGTACCATAACTGGTACTAACGTAAGTCTAAGCGTAGTTGACGGAAGCATCTCACAGACAGCCGCGATCACAGCCGCTGAGCTAAACATCGAGTCTAACAACGGAGTAGTAACTCTGGTTTCCGCCAACGCCGTCGATACCATCAATACGGATGTCAGTGGAAATGCTTCAATCCTGTTCAACAACGGCTCTACAAATCTCGAGCTTGGCACCATTTCCGGTGCAGACCAGGCGTTGAACGTGAGCACCACAGGCAAGCTGAGCACGACCACGGATATCTTGGTTAGAAGCCTCGCGCTACAGCCCATAGGGACTCTGGGACTCGAACTCAACGGTAACATCGCAGGTACAGATACCATATTCCTCAACTCCGGAGGAGCAATTTCGCAAAACTCCGGCAAGATTTCAGGTGGCGAATTGGAAGTGCGATTTTCCCTCGGAAGTCCGCTGACGCTGACGACTGACGTCGAAGCGTTGAAGGCGACCACCACAGGACAGATACTGAACATTAATGAGGACAGTGGCATCGAGCTGCGAGCGATCAATATGACTGGCAGCACTTTGTCCGTAAATGCCAGTCAGACCACCGCCGGTAACATCACAGACAGTGGCGCAGCGATCACAACAGGCGGATTGAACCTCAACAACAGTCAAGGAGACATCGTCCTGACTTCAAACATAACGAGTAGTCTCTCGGCCAGCTTCGTCGCGAGCGGCGATATAATGTCGACCGGTGTGATCCAAACGGCGAGCGCCTCTTTTGATGCCGGCAACGACATCGGTTCCTCCAGCACGCCGGTGAGAATAACCAATCTCGGCAATAGTCTCAACTTGACAGTCGTGAGCACTGGAGACACATTCATCTCTTCGACGGGGACTGGACAGCTAACGCTCGGCCAAAACGGCGCGACAAGCGCTGATGATTTCACACTGACAGCAAACGGCACAGTTGCATTGAGCGACGATCTCAGCCTGACTGGCACTTTTGACGTGACGACAAATTCCTTTAGTGTCGGCTCGAATCTAGCAGAAGCGGCCTCAATCTCCATAAAAAGCCGCCCAACCTTTGGTCTCTCCGTCTCCGGCAGCGGCGGCACACTGACTGCCACCACCGGCGACATCGACCTCACCGCTACGGCTAGCAACCTCGACCTCATCGGCACGATGACGCTTAACACTGCCGGTGGAGTCACTAACTTGAATGCCGGCATGAATCAATCGATCGTCGTCAACGCCGGCGCTAACTTCACTGGCAATGACCAGGTCAACGCCAACACATGTTCGCTAATTCTGCAGGGAATTCTGACGGGCGATCCTCTCGTATTGAACTGCGGAGAAGGTGCGGGCACCATCGCAAACAGCTTAGGTAGTGTGAATCTGGCAAGCAATCTTCAATTCAATGGACTAGACCTCGCGATTATTGCAGCCACCGACATCAACACGATTGGCGCGACCAGTATCGACCTGAGCGGCGCAATCGCCGGTAACCTTACTTTGATTGCGGGGTACAACTTCTCACCTGACACTGGTGGGCAGGTCGGTCCGAACAACACTGTCTACACATTCTCTGGCTCAGGATCTGGTGGAAACATCAACCTCGGCACAGTCAACGTCCTGACCAGCTCCAGCGCTGGACGCGGCGGGGACGTCATTGCTGCAGCCAATGGCAACATCGCCGGCACGAAAGGTTTCATCACGCTCGGAGCCATCACGACAGGTGGCACCATAGCTGCGGGCAACGTCACAATCATCGGTGAGCACGGCGTCACCGTCAACGGTGCCATCGCCGGCACAGGAGCGATTGTCACAGTAGCGGCAGCGCACCCGTCCATTACTGGTACCCTGGTCATAGGAGCTGGTGAAATTATCTCCGGATCAATCGCCGCTGGCACTGCTACCGCTGGTGATATCGCTCTGCAGGCGTTGAACATAGGCAATGGCTCTGGCGCTGGTGTTCTCAACGTAACTGGAGCCAGCAACAATGGTGACGTGATCGCGTTTAAGGGGACTGTGTCTTCCGGCAATATCTTCCTCACCGGCGGTGCTGGAACCATCACCCAGACATCTTCTGGTGCTCTCGTCGCAAATGGTACAAACGGTCTGACCATCTCGCTTGGTGTTAGCGGTTCAGCCGATTTGTTTGATGCAAATAACAATGTCAATAAACTTTCGGGAACCGGTGCCGGAATCATCGACTTCGATAACGGAAACAATAACCTCATACTTGGAACCTTCGGAGGCAACCAGGCATTGATCGTCGAGGCCGGGCTGATCAGCACCAGCAACATCATCAGTTTAGGCAATATATCTTTGACCGGCACAAACAGTGCAGGCTTAGACGCAGTCAGCATCAATAACGACATCACTACCACGGGTGCACTCTCGATATTCGTCAATGGTGGCAATTTGACCATCAACGGTCACCTGGATGCTGGGGCCTCGGACATCACATTGGAACGCTCATCCGGCACAGGTGATATAACGGAGACGCTCAATGGCGGTTTGGTCGCAATGGGCATTGATGTCAACTTATTGGGAGGCAGCGGTGGCGCAGCGAACTTAACGGCCGGCGCCAACAACGTGCTCTTCATAAATACCAATGTCAATGGAGCCGGGTCAGTTTCTCTCAACAATGGTGCGAACAACCTAGCTATAGACACGATCATCGGCGCTGGCCAGAATCTGACTATCACCACAACTGGTGATATGACTACAGCCGGAGGCAATTTCACTGTAAATCAATTAGATTTGCAAGCAACCAATCTCGGCCTCGGTGTAGACATAACCGCAAACGGAACGGCAAGTATCACCGGCACTACGGGTGATGTCCAGATACTAAGCGGTGGCAGCCTGATAGGAACAGGAGTGAAGAACCTGACAGTAGGCACAGGAGACATCTTCATAGATGGTGCAGTTTCTGGTCCAACCGTCACTATCACTACAAACGGTGGCACCGCATCTCAGAGCGCTACCGGTGTAATTGCCGCGACGGCGCTTAACGCAGTTCTCAGCAATGCAGGATCGATAACGCTTGTCGCTGCCGACAACGTAGTTGCTACCCTCAATACAAACGTGACCGGCGATGGTTCAATAACCTTCGACAATGGAAGCAATAACCTGAATATTGGAAACGTATCGGGAAGCACGTCCCAAGACCTGAGCGTCGCCACCACCGGTAGCATCAATCTCACCACAGGCTTCTCCGTCGATCAGTTGGCCTTAATTGGAGGAGGCGCCAATCTAGAAATTGACGTCGCAGTCCAAACGACTGGAGCGACTCTCGTCCGAGCAACTGGTGGAGCCGATGTGACATTGACATCAACCGGCAGTTTAACAGGCACTGGCGACAAGACCTTAGCCACTATCGGTGGTGGAGATGTGATCGTCAACAATCTCGTCTCCGGCGACTCTGTCGTTTTGCTTTCCACTGGCGATATTCAGATCAACGGATCAGCAGGAGCTATTCGGGTACAAGGCACCACTAACATCTCAATTGATGCGGCTAACACGATCGCCCAGATTGGTGGTGTCATTGCCGGTGGCGATCTGGCAATCGACTTCACAACTGGCCCCGTGGTGCTGACTACTGACGTGACATCACTCACTACGTCAGGTGGCACCACATTAACCATCAATGAAGATGATGGCATCGCCTTGCTCGGTCAGACAGTGACGAACCTCACGGTGAACGCTGGACGCAACAACGCCGGCGACATCACTACTGGGGCTGCAAGCTCCTACAACGGGACTCTGACGCTCGACAATAATAATGGTGATATCGTAGTCAGCCAGGCGACCAACGCTACAGGCACCATGACAATTGATGCACTTGGCGCCATAACGGTCGCAACTGGCGGAAGCCTGGGCGGGAACGGACAGAAGTCACTCACGGTCAACACCGGTGACATAACGTTGAATGGTGCCGTATCGGGTTCTTCCATCAATCTCACAACTAATGGAAAAGATGTCCATCAGAACGCGTCAGGAATCCTCACCACAGCAGGGACTCTGACCGTAAATCTCGGGGTATCGGGCGTGGCCACCCTCGACGCTATTGCAAGCAACGTAGGAACCCTCTCTGGAGTCGGCGGCGGCGTATTGCTCTTCGACAATGGCGCCAACAATCTCCTTCTTGGAACGCTCGGTGCAAATCAAGACCTCAGAGTTGCCACCACCGGTCAGCTGACCACCACGGGCGATATCACCACTACGGGCGCTATCACTCTGGACGTGAACAAGCTCGTCAACGGCTTCGACATGTCCGCAGCGTCCATCACCGTTACCAGCCAGAGCGGCAGCGGACTTTCGGTGAGTGGTTCGGTCGGTGGCACGTTCACGGCAACGGGGAGCGGTGAAACTGTTAAATTCACTGCAACCGACCTCGATCTCGACCTCCTGGGCAACTTAACCTTCGGAAGCTCAGCAGAGATGTTCGCGCTCATTGATGGTGTTCAGACCTTCAGAGTCAATACAGGAGCGAACGTGGTCGGTCAGCACGCTTTGACAGTCAACGCATGCGATGTCGAGTTGATCGGCAACATTGTAGGCAGTCCTCTTACCTTCGTGTGCGACGACGTTGGATTGACGATTGCAAACAGTCAGGGAGACGTAAACCTGACCGGTGACATTGAATTCCTCAGTCAAAGTGTCGCCATCATCGCAGCCAACAGCATTCTGCCGGGAAGCGCGACCCGCATCAATCTAAACAATCCAGGCGGAGCTGCTGGAAGCCTGACCCTTATTGCAGGCTACGACTTCACGCCAGCTACCCCAGGTCAGGTATTCGACGGCACAACTCTCTTCTCGAACTTTACGCCAAACGCACAAGGCGGTTCGATCGTATTGAATACGGTTTCCATAAACCTTTCGAGTGGAACCTCGACTGGTGGCAATCTCATCGCGGTCGCGAATGGTGGCAGCAATGGTGATGGTGTAATCTTCCTCGGCAATGTCAACACGTCGGGCACCATTGGCGGCAATGTAACGCTTATCAGCGAAAAGGGTATTCAAGTCGGCACTGTAAATACAACAGGAACGACTACCTCCGGCGATGTCAACCTGTCCCTCGCGCAAGTCGTCGTGAACGGTACACCCACAGTTCTGAATGGTGTCCTATCTGGTGGCGCATTCTCTGCCGGCACCGCAGTCGCCGGCAATATCGAATTCAATACCATCAATGCCGGCACAACTGGTGACGTGTCGCTTCAGGCGGCGTTGCTCGGAAACGACACAATAGGAGTTCTCGGAGCGAGCAGCACTGTGATCGCAAACGTATTGAGTATCAATGCCGGAGTAGGAACCGTGGTTATCGATAACTCCTCCGTCGCGACGTTCAACTCGACCGCTAACGGCAATGTCAGCATACTGAATGAGTCTGACAGCCTGACACTTGGCACCATTGCTGGTGCTACACAGAATCTTACCGTGGTGTCGAAAGGCACTCTCACCACAGGTGCCACTGCACTCAATCTAGGCACCATTTCTTTAACCGGAGAAAATGCTCTCGGATTTGACGCCATCAACCTCAACGCCGACATCACTGCTGCCGGTGACATCAACCTCACCTCCAACAGCGACGGCGACGTATCAGTCGCATCAGGTCTGACTATCAGAGGCGCCAACATCGCACTAGTTGGTCTCGGCAACGGAAAAATCAATTTGGATGGCATGTTGAATGCAGGTACCGGTACGGTGCGCCTTCAAGCCGGTGGCAACTTGCTTGACACAGATGTCGACTTGTCGAATGTCACAGCAGGTACTACGATACTCGCATCCACAAATGGCGATATCGGAAACCGCGCTGGTGGAGATCGTTTCAACACCGATCTGACAAACTTGAACTTGCAAGCATTCAGCGGTAACGTTTTCGTCCAATCGGATATTACCGAAGGAGTTCTCACCATCAATGGTTTCGCCGGGCAAGACTTCGATGTCACAGCAACAGGAATCGCTTTAGCTAAGCCGAAAAAGGATCCTTCTGGAATAATTCTCAACGACATCACAACCACTGCTGGTGATATCAACATCGCTCAGAACATGGGGAACATGCTCATAAATGCTGGTGCAAACATCAACGCCAATGAAGGCGACATTAACCTATCAATCACATCGACCGATAAGAAGGAGTACAAGCGCTCTGTCGTCACTTTCGGTGCCGGAGTTACCGTAGAAGCGTTAGCAACGACAGCCGGCCTCGGTAACTTGACAGTAACTGTAGGTCCTCAAGCTCCTACGGCAGGCAAGCCTCCGACCAAGAATGTGACTATCAACGAGTCGCTCGGCGGTGCAGTCCTGTTCGGACAAGGAATCAGTGTGGACAAGAAAGGCCCTATCAATGTGCTCACGGCTAAAGGTGCCAGTATCACCTTCAATGGCACAAAGAAAAAGTCGATTGGCCTAAACGGCGGAAACTTCACCGCCGACCCGCCGGTCGCAGTAAGCATCCCAGAAGCATCATCGTCAGCCGCCCCGCAGACTAGTGGCAGTAACACTCAGGACAATGAACCTTCCGGACTGTTATCCGCGCGTAGCCTAACGAGCAGCGCAGCGAGCAAATCAGACTTCACCAATGACGGTACCTCATCAATCTACGCGTTTAGCAACCTTACTTTGAACACGGCGAATATGGTATCGGACGCTATGTTCAACAGCACAAGCAACGACCTGCCCACAACTCTCACGATTGGAGGAACGAGACGATCCGCGCCTGGTATGGGTCACGCGCCACACAGCCATGCCATCGACGGCGAACTAAATGGACTCATTGCGCTCGACTGCGCGGAGATGAACGTAACTGATGGCATCGCCGAGCCAGACAATGTCCATTCGATTACTGAGGAACAAGACGCTGGCGAGCTTATAGTCGATGCCGCTTTGCACACAGATAAGGACCTGGGCCTAGACGCATTTGCAGTAGCGAAATCATCCAGGGTGAATTTCCTCTCAGCGAGCACGACTGCCAACGTCAAACAACTGCAAGGCAGTAAACGCTACATACTCAATCATGGCAACGTGGTATTCGCGCCATTCGTCGATACAACCATCAAAACACCTCATGGAACCGTCTGGTTGGCTGCCCATTCCGTCGCTCTAGTTATGGAAACGAAACACGGATTAGCCGTCTATGACATCCACGACAACCGCAAAAACGCGGTTCTAGTTCATGCCAACCAGCAGCAGATTCACCTATCACCAGGACGCCATGTGCTCCTAAGCGACCATACGTCGCAGCAGTTCGACGCCATCAACCCGGTAGAACTAATTCAATATCGCGGGCTCACTCTCTCGAAACTCAATAATGGCTTGAACATTTATACATCTGAGTTTTCGATTCCATCAGCATGTTACGCGGTCAAGCCGTTAGCGCAACTAATGAGCTCCAAGCACAAGGAAGCCACCAAATTGTCATCTCACATTCTGAAGACTACGGCAGCTCTAATGAGCCTGAGCCCGGACAAAGGTGATTTCGTTCAGTTCTTCAAATCGAGAACCACTGCGATGAAATAGGCGCGAACCCACCTTTGAGCTGCGCGAACCGGGTAAATAAATATTTTAAACATCATTTGCACATACAAGGGGGTCTGCCAGACACGGCATGTAATACCGTATATGGTATTACTAGAAAACACTTGGGGAGAAGCGCTCAAACATTGCCGGATCGCAGTGTCTCGGCGCAGAACAAAAGCGGTAAGTACAGACCACCATCAGCACGCGGATCCCTTGCCCTTCGCAGCGATGATTGATTGAACCAAAATTCCGAGAAACACGTTGGCGCCGCAGCAAACAGCACCCGCCCAGAACTATCTTCCCCTGACTAAACCCTCGGAGAGATTCGAACTCCCGACACCCTCCTTAGGACGGAGGTGTTCTTCCACTGAACTACGAGGGCATGAACTTAAACATCGTTCCATAGTATTGTAGCCGAAAAATTCGATGTTTAAACGCTTGTTGTCAACAGACGCGAGCACAAAGCGGCAAACCCTGCCCGGCGGCTATTCGAAGACCCCGTAAGACATCCAGTTGACAGTCTTCTTCATGAAGCCCAGCAACCACCAGAATAGCAACAGGGCCTCGACGATAAGCGCGGCAATCGATAGCGTGCAGCCAAGTTTCACGGAGTCGGGACGGAAATCGAATTCGACCAGATGAGACCCTTCGAGCACAAATACGGCACGTGCGATGCCATTGGCTCGATACATTGGCACAGGGGCGCCGTCGACATAGCCCTTCCATCCAGGATATGACGCACTATTCAAGACAACGAAGCACGGTTTATCCACCTTAGCGGACAAGGCTACGTGAACCGGAGAATCAACTAGCTTTTCTAATACCTTGAGCGTCGGTCCGCCCGACACTGCCGGCAGTGCGTCCGTCAAGGGCGGTCCTTTCGGTGGATCCACACGATAGAAAGGCATCTTATCAAGGCGGTCTTCGTCGATCTCGATGCTAACGGTCTTCTCGACAAGAAGTGTCTTTGACAAATCAATCCTGGAAGTGCCACCAAACAATCGTTCAATCAATTCGTTCTCGCTGGACATCCATTGCCAAGAATCAATCGCGTATGCCTCAGGAAGAGCTCCATACAGTTGCAAGAACTGAAGGTCCGGGACCTGATTCAAGATCGGATTCAAAGATTTGCCATTGGAAATTCGGTTAGAGACCCCGTCAGGTAGATCAAAGCCGGGAGTGATAAGCAACTTCGTCCCGGTGACTTCGGAAAAACGGATCAATCGTTCGGCGCTCTCGAGATTTTTCGGTAAGTCTGCGTAACCACTCGAAAGATCGCCTAATTCCGCACGCGCTGCTATAGCCGAATAAGATGGCGTCGGATGACCCAGAAATCCCGCAGAGGATGGAACAAAGTCTATGACATTTCCGTTTGGAGCTGTTTGGTAAAAAGCAGTTGCCGGTTTGTCACGTTCGAAAACACACAGGTATCGCCCATAGTGCCCCATCCAAGACCACATATTCTGCATGATCGAATTCGATTTCACCATGGACTTTTCGTAGTCTGAACGCCGCATGGTTGCCGGTCCTGCCAGTACCGCCGGCGACGGCATTGGCAAAGGCGATCTTGCCATTCCGGCTTCCGGCTGTTTAGTAATCCATTCGACCAACGGGAGGAGAACCGGAGCGGACAGACAGATCGACAATCCAATGGACACTAACAACGATACCAGCGATGCCATTCGCGGCTGTCCAGATTTTTCGCGCTTCAAAATCAGAAAGCTCACAATTGCAGCCGATACCAGCATTCCTGAAAGTGCGAGGCAACCGGCGGTTAACATAAGTCCCGCCGCCAGCGAGTTAATCACCAACAAAGAAGCGACATGCGGCCGGGACTCACCGCGTAGGTGGAGGCACTTGAGAATGCCGAACACACAGAGCGGAAGCCAAGCGAGCCCAGCCGCAAGCGTGAGATGGTATTCGCCAACAACATATAGATGCAGAAGCAGATAGGAAAATGATGCCACCAACCGCGCCATCATGTTTTTCCCCAGATAAAAACTCAGGAGATAAACAGATGCCGCCGCTACAATCTGATGAGAAGCCAGAAAAATCGCTCCAGCATTGTGCCGGAAGACAAGCAGACAATTGAGCGGATAAAAGACCCCAGGGAAGTGACCTGGCAGTTGAGGCATCCCCATATAGCAATAAGGATTCCATAGAGGCAGCGACCCAGCTTTGACACAGCCCCTGAAGAAGACGATAAGCGGCTCTATCTCCTGCCGAAAAATCGGTTCTGCAATTATCGAGCCACCGAAAAAGACACTGTGGTATCGCGCGACGACAATCGCGACGATTGCAACAATGACAATCAGGTGCGGGATAGCAGCCTTACTGCACTCGCCAACGCGGTTGCGAGCACTCACCGCATCACTTACTCGATCGCTTGGCTATTCGAATAACCGATCTTCTGAGAAGCGTCAGGTTTTGCTTTACCGATATCGCTGGTCTTCTGCGGGTCGATACAAGACGCTGCTTTGAACGAGAGTTTGATCATCGGATTGACGAGAACAGTACCAGCGCCAACCATCAGCACGGTGCAAACGATGAGTGCGAGCCACGGTGCTTCCTGCGGGCTACCTACATAGAGACGCGACACCGGCATCTGAGCGACCTTCTCGGACGGCTCCGGAACAATCATCTTGATTGCAACGCGGCAATAATAGTAGATCGCCGGTATCGAAGTTATCAGCGCAACACCGACGAGGAACCAACCCAGACTGAGATTGGCGAAAGAGTGATGATGGAGCACCGCATTCTGTGTGCCCTGATCGTTAAGCAACGGATTCGCTTCCAATCCGGCTTTAAAAATGAACAGCTTGGCGAAAAATCCGGCTGGCGGCAGAGGCAAACCGCCCAGGTTGAAGAGAGCCATCGACATCAAAATCGCAAGGACTGGGCGCTTTCTGATGAGACCGGCGTAATCATCAATCCGGTCGCTGCCGGTTTCATTCGAGAAGAGAATTGCTCCGGCGAAGGCAGCCAGATTCATGATGCCATAGACAATGATGTAAAACACCATCGCTTGAATGCCTTCCACGCTGAAAGCAACAAGTCCGATAAGAATATACCCGACGTGGGCGATGGAAGAGTAGGCAAGCATTCGCTTGAATGAGGACTGAGCAAGTGCAATCAAGTTGCCGGCGATCATTGATACTACGGCCAGTGCAGCCACCAGCATGACCCAATCAACATATATGCTGTGGAAAACAACTGTCAGAAGACGCAGAGCAACTACAAATCCGCCCGCTTTAGATCCAATCGAGAGGAACGCAGTGACAGGAGTCGGCGCACCTTCATAAACGTCCGGTGTCCACATATGGAATGGAACAACGGAGAGCTTAAAGCCAATTGCGCTTAATGTCAGCGCGATGATCAGGAATTCAAGAAGACTGCGTCCACCGTGAGAGATGAATTCCATCTTCTGGGCGATGCCATCGAAAGTGGTGGCGCCTGTCATGCCGTATATAAATGACAAGGCATAAAGGAGCGTGGCAGTGGTGGCGGCTGTAGAGAGCAGATACTTGAGCGAGGCCTCACCACTCTTGATGTCGCCTTTTTGAAATCCAGCCAACAACACACAACAGATACTGAGGGTTTCCAAACTGACAAAAAGCATAATCAGGTCTGTAGACCCAGCCAGGAACATGACCGCCACGATTGCGGTCAGAAGTATCGCGTAGAACTCACCACGATTACTCCGAAAATGATGCTCGTAACCGATAGTCATCAGGACTACCAGCCCGCCTACAGCAGTCGCGATCAGACCGAAAACTACGGTCAACGGATCGATAGTAAAGAGACCATTGAACAGCTTTTGCTTGACGTCAATTTGCGTCGCCAGCATCAGGAATGAGGCGAGCAGCGAGAGGAACGCGATACCCGGTGTCCAGTTACGGAGCTTCGGTAAAAACAGATCCCAAATCGAAGTCATCAGTATGCCGATAATGACCACAATCTGCGGCATTAGCATTGAGACCGCTTGTGTATATGCGTCGATGCTGTTCATCTAAATAAATACCCTTCAGAGATACCCTGGGCCGCTCTCAATGTCGGATGGCCTGCAATTCACATGGCAACCAGCAATAGAGCCAGGCAAATTCTACAGAGGCCAAATGTCGTGTGGTTAGTTTGTGAGTAAACAAATATAGATATATGCCAACGAGGAAATCGTAGTGCCTCCTGAAACCGGCATCATTCGCTGTTTCTCAAAAAATACGCGACAACTTAAACCTCTCCAATACAAGAGCGGATCGTCACAGAGCTACACAGAAGATATGCGCCTGTGGTCCAGTGCACTAGCATTGGGGTCCGAAAGCCGAACAGAACAACAGTCTTCGGGCTCGTTGTCAAGCGATTGCATGAAAAATTAGTTCGAAATATCTAACAATAATCTATTTTAAGGGTAATATAGACATACACGGCCATGAAAAATACGGAGAAAAACACAATCACACCACCTGTTAAATCCTGCTTACTAGCACTCGAGGATGGCAAAACATACACGGGTAAGGGTTTCGGTGCTGAAGGCACCGCCACCGGCGAGCTTGTATTCAACACCAGTCTGTACGGCTACCAGGAGATCTTGACGGATCCAAGCTATGCCGGGCAGATTGTCACGCTCACCACACCGGAAGTAGGAAATTACGGCACCAACGACGAGGACATGGAATCCCGTCGGGTGTACGCGCGTGGGTTGGTTGTCCGGCGTCTGAGTAAGATCTACAGCAATTGGAGAGCTCAGACAAGCCTCGACGCATTTCTCAAGAAGCACGGGATCATCGGAATAAGCGAAATCGACACCCGAGCCGTGACCAGACATATTCGTGATAAAGGCGCAATGAGATGCGCGCTTTCCACTGAAATTTCGGGAGATCTAGACGAGTGCCGAAATAAACTCGTCGAGATTGCCCGCCAAAGCCCTGAAATGACCGGCCTGGACCTGACCAAGGAAGTGACGTGCGATTCAACTTATCCTTTCGGTTCCGGGAACTTTCGAGTAGCAGTGCTCGACTTCGGTATTAAGCAGAACATTCTGAACTTACTTGCCGGTGAGGGCTTCGAACTCACCGTGTATCCATCGGACACTAAGGCGGCGACCATATTGAACAGCCATCCAGACGGAATATTTTTATCCAACGGACCCGGCGATCCTGCTGCTTGCGTCGATGTTCTTCAAGAGCTACCACAGCTAATCGACTCAAAAATTCCGATGTTCGGTATCTGCCTTGGGCACCAACTACTGTCAATAGCGCTGGGCGCGAAGACTTTCAAATTGAAATTCGGGCACCGTGGCGGCAATCAACCGGTAAAGGATTTACTGACGGGAAAGGTCGAAATTACCTGCCAGAATCATGGTTTTGCCGTTGACAAAGACTCCGTTCCCAAAGATCTGGAAGTCACCCACCTTAACCTCAATGATGGCAGCGTGGAAGGTTTCCGGCATAAGGAGTTGCCTATTTTCGCGGTCCAGTATCACCCGGAGGCTCATCCGGGCCCCAATGATTCCAATTACCTGTTCACCAGGTTTAGCGACCTTGTGAAAACAGAACGAAAAGCAAAGGTGATTTAGTTGTATAAGATTGCAATATTTGATTTTGACGGCACATTAGTTGATTCAGCACCAGGCATCGTAGACGTGATGTACCAGGTCACGTCGGAGTACCAGCTACCAGACGAGGTGGCGGAGCACTGGAAGACACTGATTGGAATGCCGCTGGTACATCAAGTCGAAATCATCTGTCCAACAAGCCCTTCAGAGTTCCATATGAAGATTGTGGACCGGTACAGAGAGATTTACGACTCCAACTCCATAGCGCTTTGCCCTCCATTTCCAGGGCTATTCAATATGCTTAAGACTCTCAAGCATATCGGCATCACGCAGACAATCGCAACGTCGAAGCGCAGAGAAATTGTCGAGCCCGTGCTCGATCATCATCAGTTGATGCATTATTTCCATCTGATTCTCGGACAGCAAGATGTGACCAAACACAAGCCCCATCCGGAGCTGGTCAACAATACTCTGCGTCATCTCTCGTCGAAGCCGCACGAAGCTGTGGTAATCGGCGACAGTTTGTATGACCTCGAAATGGCTAGAAATGCAGGCGTTGACGCTATCGGCGTCACAACCGGCGTGCACAGCAGAGAAGAGTTACAAACCGCCCAGCCCGTGGCCATTGTTGAAAATCTTGAACAGGCTACAGAGATAATTTTGGCTGGAAGAAAGCAGCAGGTAGCTTGACCCAGGCGGCGAATTGCCGCTTGTCAAGAAGCAGATCTAAAAAAAATCTCTCGGGAGCCAAACCACTGGCAACCCCGTAACCTTGATATGATCAGCCTTTCTCGAATTAGAGAGAGGTCTGCCTTTGTGTGTGAGAAAGCTCTCAACTTGTGAGCCGGAACTTTTTGGGAAACGTCGTATTCCATTAAGTCATTAACACGAAGGTAAAACGGGAAGGTGATCATGAAAGGCGCAAAGAGATCGCGTTTGCACGCTTTGGTAGTGGTAGCAGCGACAGTGCCAGTCCTTATGGGTAACGGATATGCAGCCTTGGCGGCTGATGCTGCTTTTGCGAGCAAGTCCGATGCCGGCACGAATGTTCTGAGCGATAACAAGAGTTTCGCTGGCAGTAACAAGGCAACAAGTGCTACCTTCGCATCCGGCTCGAGCAGCACAGCGCCGACGACGGCAACCGCGACAGAAGCCACTACAAGCGGTGCAGGTGATGCAACTACGGACGATGTCACACCTGCCCAGGTCGATGACAACACTCCGCTCAAGCCGAAGAAGAAGATTATCTTCAAACCCGGTATGCCTTTGACCATCAATACCGCGAATGAAAACATCAAAGTAACCAACGATTCAAAGCTAGCGCGCGAGCAGGCACAGAGTTTTCCAGACAGCCCGGAAGCCCATTTCGTACTCGCGGTGGCACTGACCAGGACCAGCCAGGTCGAAGAGGCTCTGAAAGAGATCAGAGTTGCTCGCAAGCTCGCCTCGCAGAAAGGCGGCGCCGCATATTTCGATCAGATGATCAATGAATACGAGAATATGCTCGAGTACTACCCGGAAGACAATCAGGTGCGATACCACCTGGCCTGGGCGTACTACATGAAGGCTTATGTTCTGGCTCGCTACTCTAAGAAGGTGAAGCAAGAAAGCCCGACCGCCATGCCGAAGCCTGTCGCTCCGACCACGATCGCGAGCGCCGATGCCGCCAAGGACAAAACAGCGGTTCCCTCCACGGCCCCACAGGCACCCGAGACGCCCGAGTCATTAGCTCTCAAAGAGAAGCGCACCAAAGACTGGCACACCGATTGGGTAGCACAGGGTAACGTTCTCAAAGAAGACGAGGTGGCTCCCGATGCGGCAAAGAGCACCACTGACGGTGGTTCTCTCGCCAAAGTACCCGAAGCGGCCACGCCGCTTGCACTTGACCATCCAGCCGCTGCGCCCAAGCCTCAAGCAAAAGAAAACTTCTGGAGCAACCCTATGGGCGCGCTTTCGAACATGGGTCCAATCACCGGCATGGACTATGCTGTAGCCAATGCCGCACCGGAAGTGATACCACAAATAAAAGGATATTACAGGCGCGCCCTCAAGAAATTGGACGAAGTCCTTGCCAAAGAACCTAACGACCTCTGGGCTCGGCTGTATCGCGCCCATCTCGGACTCGAATATTCAGGAGATATCGAATCGGCCATGAGGGTCTGGGAGAGCTGTCGCGAAGAATATCCTAATAATCCCGCACCCTATTTCTTTCTTGGCGAGGGTTATCTGAAAAAGGGAGACCTGAGACAGTGCTTGTCGAATGTCTCCAGAGCTATCGCGTTGAGATCTGTAGGTAATTGATTGAGGCAACTGATTTAAATGGGACGTATCTTCAACATGGGTTTGCTGAAATTGGTGCTCGCACTGGGCATCCTTTTCGGTCTTGTCGGGCTTATCTATTACGCTCACAACCAAGCTGACAAAGAGATCGAGACCTTTGCCAAAGAACAAAAAGAAGAAGAGACCCAGGCAGTCACAGTCGACGACTACGAGCTCAAAGAGATTGGCGACGACAATGCCGTCCACTGGCGGCTTGTCGCGAAAAAAGGAACGATGGAGCCATCGACGAAAGACGTTTTGCTCGAAGATGTAAACGTTAACTATTACAAAGAAGGAAAAGTGAGCATGCAGCTCAACGCTCCGGTCGGCAAAGCGAACGAGATCTCCCGCATAGTCATCTTGACTTCAAAGGGAGACAAAGCGGTGAAAGTCGTTGGTGATGAAAAACAAGCCCAGCTTGAAACTAAGAAGTTGGAATTAAGAAAAAACAATCAGTTCACCGCTACCGGGGGTGTTAACATCTTGTGGCCCGGGGTAGCCAAGGTGACCGGAAGTACGGCTGAGGGCTCAATCTCCAAGTCGAATTTAGAAAAAATAGTTATTCGTGGCAATACCCACGCCAGTATCGACATCTAAGAAAGAAACGATTACCCCATAAGGAACCCCAACTTGCAGAAAGCAGCCGGCTACATGAGTATTCTTCTTCAACACACCCGGGCAGTATCACTAGTCCTAGCGATGTCCTTCTCGCTTCATCCGCTCACGGTCTATGCCCAGGAGATGACATCGAGCGGTCCCATCGACATCCAGGCGGACGAACAAGAGTTCGCCGACGATCACGTCGTCGCACGCGGAAGGGTCAAAGTAGTGCACGGCGACACCATCATTCGTGCACCAGTTGCAACCCTCTTTCGGGACGAAGCAGGTCAACCGAAACTGGCTATCTTCACGGGAAATCCTACTCTAGTGCAAGGTCCCAACCTTGTGAGAGCCAGAAAGCTTACCTTTGATATAAAGGGAGCAAGAATTATCGCTGAAGGCAACGCCCATTCCGAAGTCATGTCCAACAGCATGGACGCTGCATCCGGTGGCGGAGCCTCAGACAAGAAAGCGGCAAAACCGAAGAAGCAGGCGCCAAAAGATCTGGGTGATCCAGAGACTATAGATGAGGCGGAGCCCGACTCCGAAGTCGCCGAAGGCGAATCCGGCGAAGAGTCCACCACCGCGACCGCGACCAAAACTCCGGAGCTCAAGAAGCCGCCCGCGGACAACAAGCCGAAGAAGATCATCACCGATTCAGACAAGCAGGAGTTCGAACGCAATTCCGGCAAGTTTGAAGCCCACGGCAACGTCCGAGTCAACGCGCAGGGCATCGCCGTAAAATCCAATCATCTGAGATTGGTATATGGCACGGATCAAAAAGTCGAAGCAGTAGTCTTCACAGGAGACGTAACCGCGAAGAGAGACTCCAATGTCACCCAGGCGGACGTTATGACGTATTTCCTGACAACGCAGCGATTACAAGCAACGGGTCATGTGAAATCGAGAGTGGTTCAGGAAACAGCCGGAACCGCTAAAAAGGGGGGCCTAGCGGCTGGTAAGAACGTCCAGGGCGCGGCGCCAGGCACGAAGGTTATGGATTTTTCCTCGGGCGGAGGACAAGAGATCATCATCATCTCCGATGCTCAGGACTACAACAAAGAAAACGGACGGGTTGATGCAGAAGGTCGAGTACGACTCTACTACGGCAATACAGTCGGCGTCGGTCCGAAGATTTCAATGACGACCAATGAATACGGTGAAACAGACCGAGTGGTATTCATCGGTCGCTCCCAGATCACCCAGCCCGGCAGACGCTGGATCGCGGACAGGATCACTTATACAGTCGAAGACAACAAAGTTCTGGCAGAAGGCAATACGCGCGCCATTATAGTGAAGAACCCAGCGCAGGGCGCACCGAAGGCGGTACCAAAGCCGGTGCCGACGGTCGATCCGTCGTCGAGACTCGTGGACGACGGCAGGAGCAAAATTCAGTAGGCTCAAGAGGCATCGCAATGACGACAGTTGCAAGATCTGAAAAGACGCTGGTGGTTTCCCACCTTCAAAAATCGTACGGCGGACGACGAGTCGTCGACGATGTCAGCTTTCATGTGGAACGCGGCGAAGTCGTGGGTCTTCTTGGGCGCAACGGCGCCGGAAAGACGACTTCGTTCGACATGGTACTAGGTCTGGTGAAGCCTGAAAAAGGCAGCATCACACTTGGTGCCAAAGAGTTGTCCAAGATGCCAATTCACATGCGCGCAAGACTCGGCATCGGCTATCTGCCACAAGAGAACTCGACATTCAGAAAGCTCACGGTCGGCGACAACATCCGAATGATCCTAGAGCTGCGAGGTATCCCTCGCAAGCAGCAAGCAGAGAAAATCAAATATCTGCTCGGACAGTTTGGATTGGAGTACCTGGAGCAGACTCATGCCGTGCAGCTCTCCGGGGGAGAACGCCGCCGTCTGGAAATTGCAAGAACCCTTGCCGGCGAACCGGAATTCATCCTGCTGGACGAGCCATTTACCGGTATCGACCCGATTTCGATTGCCGATATTCAAGGACTGATTCGAAGACTAAAGGACGAGTGGAATCTCGGAGTGCTCCTTACCGACCACAACCCGCGCGCCACTCTGCATATCACCGACCGCGCCTACCTTATCGATCGCGGCAAGATTCTAGTAGCCGGTTCTACCCAGGAATTGGCTGACAGCCCAGTAGCGCGAAAACAATATCTAGGCGAGGACTTCTCACTATGATCTGGAATATGAAACTTCTAGACCGTTATATTGCCAACGAATTCTGGCAACCTCTCCTATTCGGGATCGGTATCGTCACCGGTGTCTGGTTCGGCGCCGATCAATTGAAAACTATCTTCAATTTGATTATGCGTTCCGGCGTACCGCTCGATCTGGCATTCACCATTCTCGGTTTGCACCTTCCTGAGATCATCGTATTAACCATCCCAATCGGTGTTCTACTCGGCACCTTGCTGGTTTTTAACCGCCTTTCCGGCGACTCTGAAATTATCGCGCTTCGCACCAACGGCGTCAGCTTCTATCGCATCATGGTGGCACCGCTACTTTTCGGTCTTTTGACGAGCGCCGTAAGCTTCGGTATCAACGAGGCGGTCGTGCCTGTCGCCAGCCGCACGGCTAAGAAGCTGGAGTTCCTCGCACTATACAAGTCGCATATGCCAGAGGGACAGGCAAACTTCACATATATGGAGCGCGACAAGAACATGGCGCTCAGCCGCATATTCTATGTTGGCTATTTCAATGGCAAACGACTCCACGACGTTATCGTGCTCGACTTCACAAGGGATCAGCTCGCCCAAATTGTCTGCGCCGCCACAGGCGAATTCAACCATGGGGAATGGACTCTGGAAAGCGGCAGATCTTATTGCATCAACAGCAAGAGTGACGTAGCTCAAATCTTGCAATTCAAGAGGCTGAAAATTCCAGGCGTGAAGAACGCCTCGAAGGTCCTTGATTCGGGCGTCATCAAACCCAAAGAAATGAATATGGCGGAGCTTGCCAGCTACATCGACACACTGAAAGCATCCAACGCCGTCTCCAACGACCTGCTAGTCCGTCTCTACCAGAAGGTCAGCCAACCGCTAGCCTGCCTGATCGTAGCCTTGGCGGGAGCACCGCTCGGTCTTCTGGGAAGGCGCTCCAGAAGTAACCTGGGTCTTATCTACTCCGCTGTGGTCGTATTCCTCTATTACGTTCTGCAATCGTCTTCAGGCGCGCTCGGCGAAGCCGGTCGAATCAATCCGATGGTGGCAGCCTGGCTGCCCAACACTATCATTGGCGCCTTAGGTCTGGTTATCCTCTACTTCAAGGGCAAGTAACATAGGTTTCGGCCAATATCAAAATCATCAATGTTGCAAAGCCTGCGATATCGATTGTCTTCGCCCAATATCAATTATTAGTTTTAGTTAAACTGTAAACATGCTTGAATCAGGCTCTATGCGGGTTTTCAAGGGCGTGGGAAAATCCACATTGACCTTGGTATTTATAGCCTTTATCTTCTGAATATATAAAATAGCTATGCACCCCCTAAAGCTCGCTTCCGGCATCCGTCTTGGCAAGTAATACTCAAATAGTCGCAAACATCCATCGTGGCAAACGTCCAGGCAAACGGATCTGGATTGGTGTACTTGCAGCGATTACTTTGGTGACGCTGCCGGTGCTGCCATTGAAATTCCTCGGCATTCCCGGCCCAGATCTGGACTGGCGGCAGGTTGAGGATTTGAGCAAGCTTTTCATTGGTCGAATTACGACTTGGCCTAAGACTCCGGATAAGGTCGTCACAGAGCCTGCCACGCAAACTTTCCCTAAAGACATAAAGCTCGTAGACGCCACTGTCAGGTCGCTTCTCAATCAGCTCACGAAGAATCCGAGCGACCCAGGTCTGCATAATCGTATCGGACTGATTTACGCGGAATTGGGCGAGCCTCATTCGGCAATCACTCACTTTGAAGAATCGATCAAAGTCAGCAGAGAAAGAATCAAAGCCCTGACGCTCCAGAGCAAGGAGCTGTTGAAGAAGGACGAGATCGATAAGGCTTCACAATGCATGCTCGACATCTCCAACATCAACGTGCAGCTCGCCGCAGCTCACAGCAGTCTCGCTCGTGTATACGAACAGCTCGGCAAGAGCGACCGCGTGATTGCGCAGCTCAATGAGTTATCCAAAGACATATCGCTATCGAAAGTACCGAAGTCACAATCGGTAGCAACGAGAGAATCCTCTCCCGGCATACAAGCAAGCACCACCATTAGTGCCAATCGCCTCGATTCCGAGACAGCAGCGCTTCTAGCCCGAGCGGACGCTCTCCGACAAGCAGGTCGAAATCTCGAAGCCATGCAGGAATACAAGCGTCTCTCTATGAGGCTGCCGAATTTTGCCCTCGTGCACAAAGAGCTTGGTCTTACGGCGTTGTCGATGCGCAATGTTTGGATGGCGCAAGAAGAGCTCGCCAAAGCAGCCCAACTCAACACCGCCGATGCTACCACCCACAGCGCTCTCGGCAGCATCTACCGCGACTTAGGGCAAAGCGATAAGGCGGCGCAAGAATTCGAAAAGGCGCTCAAATACGATCCCAAAGAGGTATCAGCCGCCTTCAGCCTCGGCAATCTCTATGCCGACCAGGGTCAGTACGACAAGGCGATAGCTTCATTCCAGCGTGCTCTCACTACCCGACCTGATTTTGCCCTCGCTCACAACAATCTTGCCACGATGTATTCATTCAGCGGTGACTATGCCAGCGCCATTCGCGAATTTCGGCAAGCGATCGCACTCTCTCCCAACATGGCTTCTGCTCATTACGGACTCGGTATCGCCTGTTTGAATGAAAAACACTTCGGTGAAAGCGCCCGAGCGTTCAAACGCGCAATCGTGCTCAATCCCAACCTGCTCGACGCCCACAGCAAGCTTGAAATAGCGCAAAAGCGCATGCGAAATCAGCCAAGGATCGATTAAGTAAAAGGATGGCTCTCTCACAACCGTGCGTGATCCTCACCGGTTTGCCTGGTTCTGGTAAAACCACATGTGGTGCGCTCCTGGCTGAGCAGCTCGGCTTTGCCTTCCTCGATACCGATCAGTTGATCGAAGCTGCCCTTCAAAAGAGTGTGGGTCATATTTTCGAGGAATCAGGCGAACCTGTTTTTCGCAAAATAGAGAGCACGGTCTTGGCCCTGCTGAATGGAATCACCCCTGAGGATAGTTGCACACTCGGCTTCAGCGCCCTGGCCGGCCATATATCTAACGAGCTCGAGCGGATGCGTGCTTTTAATGGACTGGTGATTGCGGTCGGCGGAGGAGTACCCGAATCGGAGTCCAACCGTTCTTTCATGAAGACTTTGGGAACTGTAATCTATATCGCCGCTCCCGTCGACGAAATCGCAAAAAGGCTGCAATCGAATAGCCAGAGACCGCTGCTCAAAGGCGGACAGGACAGTCCGAATACATTGACAGCAATGGCGTATCGACTCGCCAACCTACTTGACAGGCGGAAGCTTCTTTATGAAACAGCCGATATTAAGATAGACACGTCGGGGCTTAAGCCGGATGAAATCGTGAATCGGCTTCAAGAAGCCCTGAAAACGGTCTTAAAGAACTGACTAGAGGCTCTCTAGGGTATAGAATATCGTCATTAGTATGGCGTGCGGTTGGGCAAGGTAGTCAGGAGCCGATGAGGGCTCCCCGGGCTCAACAATGAAAGGAGATAGCCCCGGTGGTCACCCAAGACGAACTTATGTACCTTCAATCTCAATTGGAAGGACTTGAGTCGATTTTTATGGAACTGATGCCGTTCGGTGTAGAACTCAAACGCCAACAGGTTCAAGATTTTTACGACAAGCGTCTGGATGCAGCAAGCAACCCGGTGTCCTCTGTCGCACCAACCGAACTGCGCAGGCAGTTCAACACAAAGGCCAACCAGGTTCGAAATCTGGTCGACAGTGCCGAGTCTCTCGGAGACGCCGGCAACAAGCTCAATCTCATCCGCGCGGCGGCCTCTCTACCCGAAGAGCGTAGCCGCTCCGTCACCAACTCGGTATTGCAGTTCTGTAAAGAGCTGACCTTTGAGACGAAGGCAGACCCGACTCTGCTCGACGAGATTCTCCGCTCCGGCGATTTGCGTCCGGTAGAAGCGCGTATGTTGCTCGCGGCGGCGATGTTCCTCATTGCGGATCGGGTCGATAATGGCAGCCAGAAGATGTCTGTAAGAGACCTGCTCGCGCAATTCATCGGCATGGTCAAGGCCGAAAGGCTGCTTGCCCGCAACGATCCGTTTTTGCTCGAGGCTCAATGCGCGCTAGAAGCGTTAGACATGGAAGAAGCCGAGAGTTAGACGTGAAGGTCAAAGTAATTCACGGTCCCAATCTCAATATGTTGGGTATACGCGAACCGGATAAGTACGGAACGCGAACGCTCGATGATATCAACGAATCAATTGCAAGTCTCGCCAGAGAGCTCAAGATAGCCGAGCTCGTTTTTTTTCAATCTAATAGCGAATCTGCGATCATCGATGAGATCCATTCCTGTCATCAGAAGATTGACGGAGTACTCATCAATCCAGCGGCTTTTGGACATACATCCATAGCACTGAGAGATGCATTTCTTTCCGCATCCACTCCATTTGTCGAAGTGCATCTCTCCAACATTTACGCAAGAGAAGAGTTTCGCCACAAGAGCTTTCTAACGGATATAGCCATAGGCGTAGTAAGCGGTTTTGGAGATGAAAGCTATATGTTAGGTCTGCGCGCCCTACATCATTCACTCGTGAAGGTCCGAGCTTAGGCAGGACCCGGTCTTCGAGATTGCAACACATTAATGCGCACGGGCAGCCTTTCCGTGAGCGAATCCGAGAGCCGGGCTATAATATGGAGTTGTTCCATTGCGCGATCCGCCTAGAGGAAACGCTCTTTTGACGTCAAAACCAGCTTTATTACTTCTATTCGGGTCTGTCCTCTGGCTCACTTTCTCTCAAGTGCAACCAGGTGCCTGCGAAGATGCGGCAAAAGCCTCTGCTGAAAAGAAGGGAGAGGCAACAAGCGCTAAATCCGGCGGACACCACGTCCATCCACCCCTGGCTCGCGAACATTACAATCGAGGAGTGGAGTTGCATCGAGGCGGATTCCTCAACAAGGCAATTATCGAGTACAAAGAAGCAATTGTTCAAGACGAGCATATGGAGCCGGCCTACAGCAATCTAGGGCTGGTCTATACAGCCCAGAAGAGCTGGAACAAAGCGCTCGATGCCTTCGACAAGGCGCTGTCCATGAAGCCGGATCGCACCACTTCCCTGAATGGGTTGGGGACCGTACTCTACGCCATGAAGCGCAACGACGAGGCCATGGAAAAGTGGAAAAAAGCGATTGAAATAGATCCCAACTTTGCGTCGGCATACTACAACATGGGCAACGCATATGAGACGCAGGAAAAGCATCGAGAAGCGATGAAAAGCTACGTCAAAGCAGCCGAAGTCAATCCGAAAATGGCAGACGCATATTATCGGCTCGGCTCCTTGATGAACAAGACGAAGCACACACCGCAAGCACAAGTTCTCCTGACCAAAGCTATAAAACTGGCTCCTGATGCTGAATTCGCACGAGATGCCCGCCGGCAACTCGACACGATCGAAAAAGCATTTGAAAAGGATGGAAGCGAATCGAGCGATGCCACTATATCTGGTGACAGCGATTCGAAGCCGAAGGTGGCAACAGGCAATTCGCCTCAAGTCAAGCAACCGAAGCCGAGGGCCGACGATAAAAAGCCCGGTCAGATGCTGAAATCGATTTTTAAGAAATCCCCCAATTCGCAGAAAGAGAAGGGCACGACCAATATGTTCGTCCAACCACCTTCTCAGGATACGGATTTAAAAGCAAAGCCTGCTGGTGGATAAAAGGAAGCGCTGATGTCAACCGACAGGCAGGAAAAGGTCGAGTCCGTTGCAACAATGCTCCAGGGCAAAGTTGTCGAGAACACTGCCGGACTGGAAATTTGCGCAAAAGGTACGATACTCGGCTTTCCAGCAACTCTTCAGGCGATTGGCGCGACCTTTCCATTTGGTGTCACGTACATCGTGGAGACCAATGTGCTTGGTGAAAAAGAACAAGAAGCCGCACCCGACGTGCTCAATCTAACTATTATGCCGCGCTATGCCAGAGGCATACTTGGTTTTATCACCAGGTTGCTATTACTTGAATCAAAAGGACAGAGGATCGGCGAAAGGAAGTTTGACTCCAAATACATTCTTTCATTCAATGAACACAGCGCTGCAGAGCGATTCCTCAAGTATCCAGGTGTCATGGAAAAAATCGACAGTCTCCAGACCGCGACCAAATTTTCAGAGCTCGGCATCAAAGCCAAAGCCGGTCTCTACCTGTCACAACCTACTAACTTCAATTCAATCAGCCTGGATGTCGTTAAGACTACATTCAAGACAATCGGCGAGCTCGGTCAGATATTGTTTGAGTCCTTTTGATACCACATATGGCAGGCGAAGACAGCCTTATTGTGGTGGAAGACCTGATCAAAGCGTACCAGGGACGGCAAGAGCTGGCCATTCAGGGAATTTCACTCGAAGTAAAAGAAGGCGAATGCTTCGGACTGCTCGGACCCAATGGTGCTGGAAAGACCACGCTCATGGGTTGCTTGTTGGGACTGCTCACCCCTGACGGCGGCACCATCTCCATCGGAGGGCTCGATCCTAACGATTTCGCGGTGCGCGAGATCATCGGATTCTTGCCGGAGCGTCCGCTATTCGAATCGTGGATGACGGCACAAGAATTCCTCGAATACCATCATGCTCTGTCGGGTTTGGACCGCTCGAAGCGCAAGCAAGATGTCGAAAACATGCTGGTGCGGGTCGATTTAGATCGCGACGCCTGGCAGCGAAGAACAGGAAAATTTTCGAGAGGCATGCTCCAGAGGCTTGGTCTTGCCCAGGCTTTGATCGGTCATCCCCGCGTGATATTCCTGGACGAGCCTGGCTCCGGAATGGATCCACCCGGAGTCGCCTTGCTCAGAGAGGTTCTCATGGAGTTGAAGCGCGACGGAGCGACGATTGTTTTAAACTCACACCATCTCGACGAGATGGAAAGAATTTGCGATCGCGTAGCGTTTATAAAACAGGGACAGATTCGCGCCATCAAGTCGATGTCTGAAGAGAGCGACTACCCGCATACACTGAGAGTGCGTTTTGCCGAACGCAACGACAATGGCTCCATCAATGAACTCTTCGAAATCGTGACCAGGGATACAGGCGCAGATCTCCTGGAGCTAGACTTCCGCGGCGCCCGGCTCGCCGTGACTAACAGTACGATGGCAGCGCTGGTAATCAGGAAGTGTATCGAGCAAAATATAGAGGTCCAATCAGCCAGCCCCGAATCGACATCACTCGAGCATCTATTCAAGGAAACTGCAGGGGGTCTATTGAGAGTATCGAATGAACAAGACGATCTATCTGACAACCACAAAGAAGATAATCAAACATAAGTTCGTTATGTTCATGTTCTTCGTAATCGGTATAATCGCACCGCTGGCGATGGCACTCGATCGAAAAGGACCGGCCACGACTACCATAGAGGGCTGGGACCCCTTCGCGGTATCCGCGCTGTTCGGAATACTCGTAGTGACTGCCACGAACGCGGTCGGTAACACACTGGCGCTTGGTGGAAGAACAGATTACATGCCCTTGATAGTCACCAGACCAATGCATCGGTACCAATTCGTCATCGCAAAATGGATGGCGCTTGCCACCGTAGTCGGTACCGTTTCCGTACTACAACACGTGCTTCTCTGGGCGACAGGAGCCTACACCTCCTGGGGTTTGACCAATGACATGATCTCGATGTTACTATTCGAGCGAATCTTGTCCGTATTCAGTGTCACGGCCGTGCTTACGCTCATCTACCTTCTGCCTACGCAGGGCATGATTCTGAGCGGCATTCTCGCATTCGAACTGGCGACGGGCTTTTCAATTTTCGCCTTAAATCTGACAGTCCCACTCAAAGAGACTTCGAGTGACATTTTCTCGCTGTTGGTTGACATACTGGGTATTTCCGATTGGGCGAAGACGACCTTCTTGCCCGCCATATTCGGCGGCAACGCCTCGCAATCTCTCACACAATACATTACTGTTTTAGATAAAGTATGCGGATTTCTGGCACCGCAATTCCATCTCTACGACATCTTCTCTGTTCATCCGATCCGATGGGCACCACTCTTAGAGATCATCACGAATATATTGATAGCGCTGGCGCTCGCCAATTTAATAATGAACGCCCGGGAGTATCATTATGACGTTGACTAAGAAGGGCTCCACACGAGGCTCCGTCTCTATAATCGTCATTGCGGCACTGGTTTTTCTCGCCACCAGAGCTCTCGTGGGTGCCATAGAAGAGTCCACGCCGGCGTCATACCCGACGATTGCCTGGAAGCCCATTCCAGATGTTCTGAAGGACGAAGACGAAGACGACGACAACAAGCTCATGGTTGCCGTCAAGGAGAAGCCGCTCACCAACAGACCGACAGACGGATTAGAGCAGACACCATCTGCGACACCAGCTTCAGTCCCGAAGAAGAACAAAGTCAGGAAGCGCTTCGCTCTCGAAAAATTATTCACTGACAATGTAGATCAGAGGCCTGTCCTCATCTTCTTCACACATAGGGACAGCCTTTTATGCAAGAAAGTCGAAATGTGCATTTTCGCCAACGATGAAATCAGAAATATGATTGAATCGAAGTTTTATCCAATCAAAGTATCATTCGATCAGAAGCTCACAAAGACGGAGTATAAAATCTACGAAAGATTCGGATCGGCTGCAGCTCCGATGATTACTATAAGGTCAGCAACAGGTGAGGCACTCGATCACACGACCGGCTATGTCGGCGCAATAAAGACTTACGTCCTGCTTCACAATGCATTGAGACAGTTGAAACGACTTCAAGAACAAGATGCCAAAGAATGATCGGTTAGCAACAGAATGCGCGACGACAGAGGTCATCGCCCACGTCAACGGTCTTTTCAATAAATATCTTGCCACTTTCAAGGAAGAGAATCAGCACTTAGAACGACTTAGAGAGCAGCTGGCGGATAAGGACAGCCTGATCTTCAGCCGCAAGAATATGCGCGGACACCTGACGGCAAGCGCAATATTATTCGATCACGAAAAACGTTCTATATTCCTTGTCTATCACCGATTCTTGAAGCTCTGGTTGCAACCCGGCGGACATCTCGATTTCGGCGAAGACCCTTTAGAGGGCGCATTCCGTGAATTTATCGAAGAGACCGGTCTTCGACAAGTCAAGCTTCATCCCTGGCATGAGGCTAACGCAATTGCAATCGACATGGACACGCATTTCATTCCGCACAACAAAAGCAAGGATGAAGGTGAGCACTACCACCATGACTTCCAGTATTTGTTCTCATTCGACGGTCAAGGAAGCGATGCAGTAGTCAACATAGCGCAGGAGGAAGTTTCGCAATTCCGATGGGTATCGCTCACGGAGATGCAAACAGGAGACTTTGATCCGCGATTAAAGCGTGTGGCAAAAAAGATCGAGAATCTAATTCTCTGACGGACCTCTTGGTTTCAACAATACGTAGTGAATCGCTCCATGCTCGTTGTCATATGGTAAAGTATACGTTGAATACAAATGTGGGCTTGCTTCGTACAGATTCCGCCCACTGGAGGAGAGACAATAATGGCCGAAACCACCACAACCACTGAAGGGACAACACAAATCGTCGGCTTGACTGAATCTGCCGCAGGCGAAGTCAAGAGACTTTTGGCTGACGAGCCAGGTAAAGAAGGCCTCCGCCTGGAAATCCGCGGTGGCGGTTGCTCCGGGATGTCGTATGGTCTCAGTTTCGACAAAGCCCAGGAGAAAGACCACGTCATCGAACAGCATGGCGTCAAAGTGTTCGTCGATCCGAAGAGCGCAATCTACCTGAAGGGAACCGTACTTGATTACGAACAAGGCCTGGAAGGCAAAGGTTTCGTCATCAAGAATCCACAAGCCAAAGGTAATTGCGGCTGTGGCAACTCCTTCTCGGTCTAGTTCCGTCAGCGAGCCAGTTTATCAAAGCGCGCTTCAATCGCTTTAGATTGGCTTGATTACCAATTATGACTACAAATCTCACAACCAAGATCGACACCTACCCGGTACGGAAATTTGGCGGCTGGTCGATCGTGGAGCTTAGCTGTATCCGGGTGTTCGGAACGGATGCCCGGAGATTCCTCCAGTCCCAAACCACCAATGATGTCAACATCGTAGCCGAGGGTGGGGGTCACTCCAACTGTCTGATCGATCGGAAGTCGCGACCGGTCGGCTGTTTTCGCATGTACCTGCTCGACTCCGAGTATGCCATCATATGTGATACCAAACAGACAGAACCAATTCTCGAGCACCTGGACAAGTTTCGCTTTGCCGATAGGGTTGATTTTGAAGAGTGGAAAGATGCGCGATTCATCACCATCCAGGGTCCGCGCAGCCGGACGCTCATGGGCGCCATTATCGATGGCGACGGCACCCACCAACTAAGCTCCGTCGACGCTTTCTCAGGCGACATCAGTGGTCAGTCCGTAAAAATATTTAGATTGTCTCTGACGGGAGAGGATGGGTACTTGATAGTCTCAGATCAAGAGACTTTCAAGGTAGTTTTATCAAAACTCGAAGCAGAGGCCGGTGCATTGAATGTGGTCAGCCTCGATCAAGCAACTCTTGATGCTTGTAGAATCGAAGCAGGGCTCCCTAAGCTGGGAGTCGACTTCGACGGCGATAATTTGCTCGCCGAAACCACACTCGACGAGACCTCGGTAAGTTATACAAAGGGCTGCTTTCAAGGGCAGGAAGTGCTCGCGAGAGTGCGCAGCCAGGGAGCTCCGACGCGTGCTCTCGTCGGGCTGACGCTGGCACCACCTCCGGTATCATCGTTGGCAGTCGATACGGAGATAAAACTCGATAACGAAGTGATTGGTTGGATAAAATCAAACCTGCACTCCAAAGTGTGTAATGAATATATCGCCTTTGCGATGGTGCGCCGGGACTACCGCACCCCCGGCAAGGAGTGGCAAGTCTCACTCGACGGTCAAGATTACACAGCGAAGGTGCAACTCCTGCCGTTCTACCAGGCCATATCTCCACAGCAGCAGGCCAGACGTACATTTGAGGACGCCCTGCAAGAATTCGCCAGGGAAGACGAAAAGCAAGCCGGATACGGCTCACTGTCTATAGAGCTGCTCAGAGAGTCGCTTCTTCTCGATCCACACTTCGAAGATGCTTACGAGGCTTTGGGCGTAATTTTGAATCGTCGAGGTCAGGCTGACGAAGCAATCAAATTGATGCAACAACTCGCCACCCTCAATCCCGACTCCGTCATGGCTCACACCAACCTCTCAGTTTTCTACATGGAGAAGGGACTCAAGGAAAAAGCCGAGGAAGAAAAGGCAATTTCGATGAGCATCGAGATGAGACTGGCGCTCCAACAGTCGAAAGACGAGAAGAAAAAAGAGAAAGAACGCCAGGTCTCGCAAGAGGAGACGCTGGAGAGAATGGGGATGTTCAGGGAAGTTCTCGACATCGACGAAGACGATCAGCTCGCCAACTATGGGTACGGAGATTGCCTCGTAGAGCTCGGCCGATTTGAGGAAGCTCTCTTGCATTTGAAACGATCAATTGAGCTCAAGCCCACGCACACAGTCGCGTATCTGGCTCTGGGCAAAGCATATGAAGGTCTCGTCAATTCGAAAGAGGCACGCGCAGCTTACGAAAGCGGCATAGATGTCGCGGCAAAACGAGGCGACATGGAGCCCTTGAAGAAGATGCAGGCACGACTCGATAAATTGGTTTAGCGGCCGTCCTTTTTGTTGCCCAGCTCTCTTTCGACCGAACGAGAGTAGTTTGCCAGACGGATTCTATCCTGACGCGCCAGCTCTGGTTGATTGGTCAGATCATAAAGCTTGGCGCGCTCTTCCAGTGGCACTGCAAAGTCCGGTTGCAATTTGATCGCCATGGTGAGATCGGCAATAGCCTCATCAAGGCGCTTGAGCTGTGTATTAGCTTGAGAGCGTACGAGAATCGCCTCCATTAAGTTAGGTTTGATAGCGATAGACTTGGTTGCAAGCACCCTGGACTTTTCGGCATCACCCAACCGTAGATGGCAATGGGCCTGATCGGCGTAGACCTTAGCCAATCCAACGCCACTGAGAGGTTTTGCCGGACCATTGTTCAATGCGATCTCGAATGTCGACAGCGCGCGTTTATAACTGCCATTGTGCAACCAGCAATCACCGGCATCGACTATATAAATCCGGTTGGAGGTTTTGGAGTACATCTGGGTGAAGTCGCGGGCAGCTTCTGCATACTGCTCTGCCAGACGATAACACTCCGCTCTCTTGGCCAGCGCCGTCTCAACCGGTTCTCTGAACTTGGCTGCCACTTTGAAGTGCTCCAGAGCCTCTTCATAGCGCTGTTTATCTCTGTAAATTATTCCGATCTGCTCGTGCAAGAAAGGGTCGTCTTGATACTCTATTGCCAACTCATTGTAGAGTGCCAACGCCTTATCGAATTTCTTTTGTGTCAACTTGAGTCCAGCTTCGGACACGCGGAACCCTTTGTCTTTAGGGAATCGCGCTCTGGCACGTTCGAGGATGCGTTCTGCGCCGCGGTCGTCACCTGAGCGAAGGACGGCATTGAATGCGAAATCATACGCCTTGATGTCCTCCGGTCTGAGCTCGAGGCTCTTAACTGCATCGCTCGCCGCAAGCTTGAAATTGCCGACGGCGCTATAGAATGACGATCTATCTCTGTAAGTCTCGAATGAAGGGAAGAGTTCGACTACTTTGTTGAGCCACTTAAGCTGCTTGTCTTGCTTGTGCAGAAGCGCAGCAAGGCCTATCACTTGTTCCAGACAAAAACGATTGCGCGGGTCGCCCGTAGCCGCCTTTTCGAGGTCGGCAAAAGCTTCTGCATGCATTTTGAAGCGCTCTTTAATACCGCCTCTGATGTGATAGACCTCAGGATTGTCCGGCGCAATCTGCCGAGCCTTTTCGATATCGGCCAGAGCTTCATCCTTCAGACCCAGTCCACTGTTTGCGTACGCCCTGACGATGTAGACCTGCTGAATTTCACCGATCCCGGCACCACCCTTAGTGACCGCAAGTGCTCTGGTGAGATAACGCTTGCACGATTTGAAGTTGTCTGGATTATCTAGAAATCCACGTTGAGCGAGCGCCTCAGGATCGTTGGGATGAATGGCAAGATAGGCGTCGAGCATCCGCCTGGCCTCAGGCAGCTTGTTGTCTCCACTCAATCTATTAATTCTATGGAGGACAGCTGTGAGCGACGGTTCCGCCGCTCCAGCGGCCGCTAGAGCGCCAATGGAAATGATGAAACTTAATGCCAAAGACCGCAACATCAATAAACTTCGCGCCATCCTAACCCTGTTATGCCCGAATGTCTGCAGATTCAGTTTATCGCCTAAATTCCAGCTTGTGCACTCCTAGCAGGGCAAATGCTAAAAGCATTGTGCAGATTTGGTTAAACCATGCTCAGTTGTGGCTTAATAAGGATGACAAGATTCATTTTCTTACTACGGGGCTTGCAGCCATGACAAAGAAACCGGTGCTCTCAATTGCAGTGACCACGGCTTTTTCCGTCATTTGCGCGGCATCGATTCCAAGCCTCTCGTCTACAGCAATAGCTGCCGAGACTTCGGAGTCGGAAGCGACAACGGTCCCGGAACTGCCGAATATGGACAAGCTGATTTATGGAGAGGTGTCATACCCCGACAATCCAAACACAACATCATCTTCGCAAGAACCTGACGCTTCCAAAAACAGCGAGCAGGCAGCCGCAGTTCCCGAGTTCAACATCGGCAAACACCTGGGCGATCCCAACGCTCCCTTGAAATTGCCATCCGAAAAAACCGGCATTTCAGGCACCGCGATTACAGTGCCGAAGCTGTCGCCTAGTGTGCCGAAAGGGATGTCGCCTGTGGTGCAAATGAAGCTGCTGTATAAGCAGGGCAAATTCAGAGACTGTCTGAATGTAATAGAACAAAACAGACCGTCAGAGTTATCCAAGTACTATGCAGGACTCTGTTACCAGGGTCAGGGTCAATTGAGCAGGGCGACTTCGGAATTTCAGTGGGTGGCAAGCTATGCCAAGGATCCGTTGATAAAATACAACGCCCAGATGGCACTGCAGACCGTCGGTACTTATGCGAAAGCCAGGACATATGCCGGTCAAGGCAATAACTTTGCAAGGGCAGCCGGCGGTGGCGGCGGTTACGCCGTCCGCCGAAGTTGACGTTAGTAACTCTGGAAGAACCGGAGGTTCTTCGAAAAAAAAGAAAAGAAGCGACCATTTACTCGATGGTTGCGCACGTTTTATCACCATATCCGGTGCAGGATAAATCACGAAACAACTCGAACTTCCAATAAAATTTCGGTCGGTTCGAGCAGTTGTCGAGTGGGATAAAATGGTCCGAAATAGGGTAACTGAGTATTGGTAAGCAGGTTCTGGTTAACAACAACGTAGGGTTGAATCATGCTAAGAGTCTTGTTTTATCCACTGGCATTTTGTCTTGCTTGCTATGGACTGTGGGAGTTTCTCCTCTCATATCAGTACAAAGAAACGAATGATAAATCCAAGGAGTGGACCGTCGCTCAAGCGAAACTGATCGATCGCGGCGACGGTATTCGACCTCCGGGAATTCTGGGCATAACGCCGGCATCATTCATCTGTGTATTGATTTCCAAGCCTTATGTCGAATACAAATACAAAGTCGACGGCAAGAAGTATACGGAAAGACAGCAACTACCGCCGTGTTTGACTTTTGTACGCCTGGTTATCTCAAAGGACATCGAGCAGGACGTCTTGCCGGATGTATCCGAGATCAAGGATGTCGACTTGATCGATGTCGAGACTGGCGAGGTAAAAGCCAATCTTGGCGAAGTGTTGGAAGAGAGACTGGAATCTTACATGCCGACAGTTACGATCAAATACAATCCTTCCGATCCGCAGCAATCAATAACCGATCCGGATAAGCTGAAAGGAACAGAGACACTTTTCTGGTCCGGAATCTGGTCGATAATACTGGCGGCAACTGCGGTGGGTGCAATGAAGTTTCACGAATGGGTGACTAAACCTACTGAAATTGCCTTTGACCCGTTAGCCCGGAGTTCCAGATCGATTAAGTATTGATAGAACATCAGTCAAGATGGTATGAGTGACCATAAATTCGTTGTAGGCAGGCAGGAAACATAAAATGCATATGCGCAAACTAGCAATCATGACTATCGCAGCAATCGCTCTATGCGGTTGCGACAATGCAGAAGAGTTTCAACATCCGGAGAATCAAAAAACTCCGTCATCAACCAGTACTACGACGACACCATCGACAACTTCATCGACGACAACGTCAACAACCTCGGCGACTACAGCATCAACGACGACAGGCGCATCGACACCTGCTCCCACCAATGTTTCAATACCAAATATAGTTCCGCCACCTAGAGACGATTCAGAAGCCAAGAGCACGGCAATGACGGTGGACGATACCGCCAACGCCATCATCGTAGTGGGTGGAGTTGAAGTCGACATCAATATCGGCTCTCCTGCGAAGGGCACTCTCGATTGCAGCGAGAACAGCATAAAGAGCGTGAAGATCGAACAAAAAGGCACCACTCTCAGCATATCTACGGCTCCAACTTTCTACGCCAAGACGGCTAAAATCACCCTGACCATGCCTCAGGTCACGGCAATCACTGCAGGCGGTACCGCGCTCGTCAAGGTGACCGGTATTCAGGATGCCCCGATGCTCACGGTGGCAGGTTCCGGCAGCAGCACGGTCGAGGTCTTCGGAACCGTTCATAACCTGGTTGCATCAACCAGCGACCAATCGTACCTCAAGCTCAAAGGTCTCAGCGCAAAAACAGTCTCGGCTACGAGCTCCGACAAGAGCGTCGCCCACGTGAGAGCATCAGACAACGCTACCGCCAGCACCTCAGGAACATCCGTCATATCGGTTTTCGGACTGCCGACGGCTGCTGTGACCAAAGCTTCGAAGGACAAGAGCCTGGTGACCGTAGCGCCACGCTAATGACGCTCTTTTGCACCACGACTTTTGTAGAACGCGAGCACCGCTTTTAAAGATACGTGTTGAAGGTTGATGCCTGAGCGACCTGGCGTGTTCGAACTAAACTTCCAGAAAAGAGCGACGCACGGCATCGTTCTGTCATCTGCAATGTTCAGGCGCGCGCCACACCTGAGCTACAGTAATGCTTGAGCTACAGTAATTTTTTTAGTATTTTCGGACGCAAGTCGTTCAAATTCAATTCTCAAACAGGCAGATACACAGACAATGCCAGTTCTCGCCGTGATATCTCCTCAACGCGCCTTTGGAGCTGTCGCAGATATATCCATTGCTGATGTGGAGACCGAGGCATCGCCTCACCATCGATCGCCTTAGTTAGTACTCTTACCCTCTTTCTGCGCCAATTGAGAGCCTTCCTCGACGGTAAACCCCTGGGTACCGTTACGCGCATTCAGGATAGCCGCCATTTTCGACATGTCGCCAAGAATACGACGCTCCTTCACGCCGGTCGTCGACTGCCTCAACTGCGCGACTAGATCGTTGGCTCGAAAGATACTAGCGATCGAGATCTCGCTTATCGCAAGGTGCTTGTCTTCGATGACTTTGAAGGCACGTCGCGCCAAGCCATCATGAGGCCGCATGTCGGAGCGGCGAAGTGGATTCTTGCCGGCAACCAGCTCAGAGCCAGGCGCAAGAGCGACGGTTATTTTTTTCGCAAGAATCCCCTCTTCAAACTGAGCTTTGACTTTCTTGCCCAGTCCATCAATATTCGTGACTCGTAGGACATCCTTATCCAGGCGCGCGAGGACATCTCCGTTGGACGCGATTGAGAACTTGCCAAAAGGTGTTTTGAGCAGTGCCATCTTAGAAGGACTCTTTACGGATATCAAAATCTCGCCTTGCTCCAGTTGCACGACGAAATCGTTGACCTTCTTAAAGTCACTGCCATCGCGCCATTTGATTGTAATACCAGATGTTGATCCTTCAAGCGCTTTCTCTTCCGGGAAATCATTGTTCTTCAAAAGGATGACGCCATTGACAGCAAGCATATTGAAATCTTGTACGCCATGTGGACTACCTCCGGGGAAGGAAAACAGGCTGCTTTGCACATCTGTAGGCACCACCACTGGAGGCGTAAATGGAAATCGGGGCGTTGAATTATTCGATGGCGGGGTGGGCGGAGGAGTAGGCGTGCTCTGGATCACAGGAGAAGGCATAGATGGCGACGGTAGCGAATGTGGTGGCCGAGATGGTCCGTCACCGCCGCCTTCGCCACCTCCGTCTCTCTGCGCGAATGCAGGTAGCGCAAAAAGGGTCAGCACAACGGCGATCAACCACGTCAAAATTGTCGAGCTATTCGTCAGATCAGATGACTTGCCGAGAATCGATAGATTGTTCACTTGATTACTCCAGAGAACCTGTGACCGGGAATCCATGTCGGATTGGACTTTACATCCAACAAAACAGAGCAAGATTGCCAAGTTTAACAGCAACAGAAAGAGCGAGTCTCTCGATAGGGAAATTGAAACATTAAGCGAAAGCAAGGTGATTGCTTAGCCGCAACGCGACTCGCTTTTAGCTCCACTGTCAAGAGAAAGCGTAGCAGCACAGACATCACAGACTTCGCTGAAGTTCGTGTCGGAGCCGACCTTGGTCGAATACTTCCAGCAGCGTGCACACTTGACTCCTTCAGCTTTGAACACCTGAACGTGAAGACCGTTTTCCTTGTTCTCAGCAAGCAATTCCGAAGAATCCTTACCGTTGCTTTCGGAGACTGTCGCCTGTGACGTGATGAAGAATCCGGTCAGTTCGTCTTTCAACGAGGTAACTTTATCTCGAAGACCGTGATCGTCGAAGTGCAGGACAACCTGAGCTTCTAGTGAGCTGCCGATCTTACGAGCGGTACGAGCCTCTTCCAGAGCTTTGTTGACGGCATACCGGACATCGATGAGATCCTTCCAGAATGAAGAAAGATTTTCATCGACGAATTTATCTTGCTTGACCGGGAAGTCGGTGAGCAACACGCTAAGCTCGTTGCCGTCAGCGGTTTTGATTGCCTCCGGCAGGTGTTGCCAGATATCTTCGGCCATATGAGGCGTGACAGGCGCCAGCATGCGCACCAGAGCTTTCAAGATCTCGTAAAGAACAGTCTGCACTGCTCGTCGGCTCTCCGCCTTCTGGGAAGAGGTGTACAGCCTATCTTTGACAATGTCGAAGTAGAAGCTGGAAAGATCGACCACGCAGAAATTCTGAAGCAGTTGATAATACTTGAAGAATTCGAAGTTATCGAAGTCCTCTGTCACTTCAGAAACAACGTGTTGCAGTCGATGCAGAATGAATCGGTCAAGCTGGCTGAGCTTGTCGTATGATACCGAATCCGATACCGGATTGAAATCGTGCAGATTGCCGAGAATGTAGCGAGCCGTATTACGCAGCTTTCGATAGATATCGGCGAGCTGAGCCAGCATGTTCTTCCCGATTGGAATGTCGTCAGTATAGTTGACAGATGCAACCCAGAGCCGGAGGACATCAGCGCCGTACTGCTTGATCACCTCGTCCGGCTCGACGACATTGCCTACCGATTTGGACATCTTGCGTCCGCTTTCATCAACGACAAATCCGTGCGTCAAGACCGCCTTATAAGGAGCTCTTCCAGAGACGGCAACGCTGGTCAGCAATGAGGACTGGAACCAGCCGCGGTGCTGGTCGCTACCTTCCAGATAGAGCTCGCAAGGTGCACCTTT
The DNA here is from genome assembly GCA_964418155.1 of uncultured Candidatus Obscuribacterales bacterium. Taxonomy (GTDB): domain Bacteria; phylum Cyanobacteriota; class Vampirovibrionia; order Obscuribacterales; family Obscuribacteraceae; genus JADYXR01. The sequence continues at coordinate 87,691 of CAYQKX010000026.1, forward strand.
GAGCTCGGGACGCTGATCGATTACCGCAGCGTGCGTTACTCCAGAGTCGAACCAGACATCCATAGTGTCTGTTTCCTTCTCGAACTCTTTACCGCCGCAAGGGCATGCAAAGCCGCTTCCGAGTAGGTCAGATGCCTCTTTCTTCCACCAGGCATCGGAGCCTTCGGTTTTAAACACATCAGCTATTCTGTTGATGCTTTCTGCCGTCATGAGAGGCTTGTTACAGTCTTTGCAGTAGAACACAGGTATCGGCACACCCCAGGTTCGTTGTCGGCTGATACACCAGTCAGAACGATTCTCGACCATGGTGTAGATGCGATTGCGACCTGATGCAGGCAGCCATTTGACGGAATCAATCGCCTTCAACGCCGCATCGCGAAAGCCATCTACTGAAGCAAACCATTGCTCAGTCGCTCGGAATATCAGGGGCTTCTTGCACCGCCAGCAGTGTGGATAACTGTGCCTGTACAACGAGTCTTGCATCAAAACGCCGAGCTCTTTGAGATGCGCGATGATGTCGGTATTGGACTTATCGTAACGATTGCCGGCAAAACGACCGGCATCTTCAGTAAAAATTCCGCGCTCGTCTACCGGCGAAACAACACCGAGCTTATACTTCTGTCCGATGTCGAAATCCTCAGGACCGTGACCAGGAGCAGTGTGGACACAACCTGTACCAGTGTCGGCTGTGACGTGATCGCCAACAATCACCCGACTGAGACGGTCGAGGAAAGGATGGCGGCACTCGATTAACTCGAGCTCCTTTCCGACAACGCTGCCTAGCACCTGCACTTCACCGCTGGCGATACCAACAGCCTGGAGGAAAGCCTCCTTGAGTTCATCCACGACAACGAGAACACCATCTTTCGGCGTCTTGAGGAATTGATAGTTGAACTTGGGATGGAGAGCCACGCCGAGGTTGCCTGGAAGCGTCCATGGTGTAGTCGTCCAGATCACGAAGCTTACTTTCTCGTCGGACGGGACGAAGGCAGGTAGCTTCTTCCGGTAGTCTTTGTCAACTTCGAACTTGACGTAGATCGAGTGCGACTCGTGCTCGGCATACTCTACTTCAGCCTCTGCCAGTGCCGTTTCGCAATTGGGACACCATTGCACGGATTTCAGTCCCTTGTAGAGATAGCCGCTCGTCGCCATCTTACCGAAGACTCTGATCTGATTCGATTCGAACTCCGGATTCAATGTGATGTACGGATGTGCCCAATCGCCCCAGACGCCGAGTCTGCGGAAGTTGGCTTCTTGCCCTTTGAGATTCTTGAGGGCGAATTCACGGCAGCGCTCGCGAAGCTCGATGGTGGTGAGCGCACGCCTGCCGCCTTTGACGTCTTTGACGACGGCAGTCTCGATCGGCAGACCATGACTGTCGTATCCGGGAATATATGGTGCGTAGAAGCCACGCTGCGCTTTGTACTTGGTGACGATGTCTTTGAGGATTTTGTTCAAGGCAGTGCCGATGTGTATCTTCGGCGAGCTCAGGTAGGGCGGTCCGTCGTGCAACACGAACTTATCTCGCCCCTGACGATTAGCAAGACTTTTTTCGTAAATCGTGTTGTCATCCCAGAACTTCTGTAACTCCACTTCGCGAATTACACTGTTGGCTTTCATTGGAAAGCTTGTTTGGGGCAGATTTACCGGGTAGGATGACTTCTCGCTCATAACCTCTCAAACTCCAAAATACCGTCCGCTGCCAAACGATGGAACGGAAGGACTGTTCTTCTCTATCGAATAATATTACAAACACTATCCAATTATGTAGTTCTAATTAAGAACCGTACCATATCGATACGGATCGCCAGAACGAGCCCGCGAACAGTGTCGAATAACTTTATGGTATATTCTCTGCCCAATTGTCACTAACCAGAGGAGATTACAGTGAAAAAGGAGCGCCAGGTAGCATTTCGCGCAGCGCTGGAGGCAGGCGCCCTGATTCGGGAGCGGGTGGGTCAGATTTCCTCGATTGACTACAAAAGTGCCTTCAACCTGGTCACTGACGTCGACAAGGCCTCTGAAGAGTTAATCCTGAAGATCCTGCATGAAGTATTTCCCGGCGATGATTTTGTTGCGGAAGAAGGCGGGGGCAATGCCAAAGGGAGTTCTCGTCGATGGCTGATCGATCCAGTGGACGGTACAACCAACTTCGCCCACGGCTATCCATTTTTCTGTGTCTCGATCGGATTGGAAGAAAACGGCGAAATGGTTCTCGGTGTAATCTACGAGCCGATCAGAGACGAGATGTTCTATGCCATCAAGGGTAATGGTGCATTTCTCAACGATCAGAAAATTCAAGTTTCAAAAGTAGAAACGCTGACCAATAGCCTTCTCGTGACGGGGTTTCCACCTGACACAGTAACAAGCGCATTCGATAACATGGCACAATTCAATCGATTCACGAATCTGTCGCAGGGCGTACGACGCGACGGCAGCGCGGCTCTAGATCTGGCATACATCGCTTGCGGACGTCTCGATGGTTACTGGGAAAAGAAGCTCGCACCATGGGATGTCGCAGCCGGCAGTCTCATTGTAGAAGAAGCTGGAGGGAAGGTTTCGGACTTTACCGGAGCACCGCTCTCTGTTGAAGAGGGAATAATCATTGCCTCTAATGGTCTGATTCACGATGAGATCATAGCGGTGTTAGCAGAACTCAAAGAGAAAGTTCGCAGCTCTTAGGTAAAAAACAGCACAACAAAACCCATGCCTTGATGCTCTTCGATGCATCGGCTGATGCATTGGCTTTCTATGAGGCACAGGCGTCCTTGATGCGCTAGACGTTCTTTGATGCGCTAGACGTTCTTTGATGCGCTAGACGTTCTTCGACGCATGCATCAAACGTTCTTCGATGCATTGACGTTCACTACCAAAACGGGAGAGTCTCAGATTTAACCCGTAATTAGGGCACGCCTGTCGACTCGGATCAAAACGCCGTGATGTCGGGCTTTGCTTTAGCGATTGCGTCCTAGATTCGCTCGATCGCGTTCTACTTTTTGCTTCAACTTGGTGACTGGGCGATATCTACCCGCCCACGCATCGAATGCGACCTTAAGTAAGCCGATAAGCATCTTGGGCGAATCGACAAATACGTTGACCTTGGAGCCCTCGACGTTGGACCAGTTGATCGCTATTTCGTCCACTCGATAGCGTCGAATCTTAGCGATATAGAGGATTTCGACATCAAAGGCGAAGCCATCCATCTGGGCGACTGAAAAAATATCGCGAGCAACATCTTGCCGAAACATTTTGAACCCACACTGCGTGTCGTGGATTCCAGGCAGAACAAGCGATTGCACGATCAGGTTGAACGTATTACCTATATACTTCCGATATGCGAGCGCATCTACCTTTCTCGAATTGTCGGGCTTGGCGCGGCTTCCTATAGCAATGTCATAGCCGCAATCGAGGCTGCCCTCGAGTTTTTCAATCTCCTCGATTGGAGACGAGCCGTCTGCATCGTTGAAAATGATATGCGTGCCGGCGGCTGCGAGCATGCCCACTCTGACCGCATGACCCTTGCCTTTGTTGGGAGCATAGGAGATGAGCTTCACGTGTTCGTGAGTTGCTGCAAAAGTCTCTACTTCGTCGACCGTATGATCGAGGCTACCATCGTCAACCACGATGATTTCAAAACTTCGTTCGCGCTTCGCTAGAAATGAGTGCACCGACTCGAGCGTGCGAGGAAGTCTCGCCTCTTCGTTGTACGCCGGGATAATCACTGACAGTTCGGTCATGACTCCAGTATATGGCATAGCGAGAGCGTAAGAGCGTTGATACTATGAAGTAAATGTAACTCTTAATGAGAGTTCGCAAATATAAACTTCCTCTATTTTTTCTACTGAAGAAGGCAATACCAGACCCTGGCGGTTGATCGGGTAATTGTTTCCGGACTTTGCTCCTCGTCGAATTCCTGGACAATCGAGGAAGACTTTAGTGCAAAACCGCACTTGAAGGGGCTTATCTAAGTAATTAGAAGACGTTGTTTCAACGCCTCATATGGAGCGCATGCTTTAGTCAGCTGCAAAGCTTTTCTTCCAGGAACTTCATCTGACAATCTCTTGCAAAAATGGCGACAAGATGTAGAGAGAAGCCGCTCATGGAGCGGCTTCTCTAATTACCACAAAGACGATAAATCTAAGGCTTCTTCTGCGGCGGCTTACTGTAGTCGGTGAAGAGTCCTTTCTTCGGAGGCATCTTCAACGGATCGACATGCTGTCGATTGACGTTGATTGTGTTCTCCAGTGCTGGAATCAATGGAGTTATGGTTTGATTGATAGTCTTGCGATCGCCCGGATGGTTGTAATCCAACCCAGGGCCGAAGTAGCGCTTGAAGAAATCGTCGGCGAGCGGAGCGACAAATCCAGGTCCCTGATCGGCTATCGAATATTGACCACGCATGATATCGTGCTGATACTGCTTCATGCCGCGTGCGATAACTAAGTTCCAAGATTCTTGCATGGCGAATGCCCGCCAACCGTAGGAGGCCGTGTCACCCAAAGTCGGCTTGACTGGTTTTGGACCTCGACCATAGTCGTTGAGCCCGAATACCTTGAGCGCCGCGAAGGCTCCTGTGTTGAGCAGTCCATTGGTGAGGAAGTCCGCTCCGGCCTGATCTATCGGCTTGTTATGGAAGAAGTAATCCTTCGCTGCAGGCACGGCGGAAAGTCCGAATCCACCGCCGACGGTCCACTTATTCAAGCCGAATCTGGAGAGTCCGGTAGCCTTGCCTGGCTCCTGCACGCCGAATTTGTTCATGACGCCGAGCATGACAGTGTATTGAAAACCATCCGCCACGGTCTCTTTGGCCGCCTGTCCGACGGGCTTTCCGTCTATCGCCACGGCAGCTATTTGAGGTGTGGCCGCAAGACCAAAACCTGTTCCTATCGTGTATCGGTTGATCATCGCCTGTTTGACAGCGCCTTCCGAAGACAATCCCCAATTGCGCGATATTCCCAGGAGCAAGCTGTTGAAGACACCTTCTTTGGTGCCATCGACTGCGGCGCGTCCTATAGGCTTACCATCGATGAGAACATTACCAGCTTCAAAAGTATAGGACAGGGCCATACTTCCAGCCAATGTTCCTCTCGTAACACCGACCTTGCTCGCGATATTACCGATGGTGCTCGTCGTGACTGCAACATCACCGGCCATCTTGGCTCGGTATGCCTGCGCAGCCCAGGGACTGCAAACAAGAGCGGCGCTAAGTCCGCCGATTTTGGCACCATCGCGAAACTCTGCCCAACCGGCTTTAGGGTTGACCGACCTGTGCACCGCCCAGTGTGTCGCACCTCCGGTCGCCGCACCACCCACGGTGGCGACCACCGCAGTTGTCGTGATGCCTGCTCCCAGGGATCCGCAGACGCCGATCAAACCAACGCCGGTTAAGGTCCCTATTGCAGCTGCTCCAGCAACTGCGAATTTCTTATAGTTGCGCTTCCAGTAGGCTTTGAACGAGTCCTCTGTCAGGTCCTTGAACTCGGCGATTGTCATCATCGTGTCATCGTCGGGTTTGGCGGCCTTCTGCGCGGCCTTAACTTTCTCGAACTCCGCGTTCAAATCGGGATCTTTATCCAATGCTCTCTTGAAGAATTCATGAGCGCTTTCCGCTCCAGACCCAGAGATGAGTGGAATAGAGGACTTATTAGAGAGGTGCATTATTCCCTCAGCGAAGTCCGTGAGCGCATCGATGCGATTGATGTATTTCTCTCGTTGCTGTTTGGTTTGCTCGTGCGCAAATATCTGGCGCTCAAGACGGGACTTCTCAACCTTATCGTCATCTGACAGGTCTTTTTTGTCGTCGAATACCTTTTTCTTCGCGGCCAAACTGACGAGTTCTTTGTCGAGCACTTCATTCGCTTCGGTAATGTCTTTCTTGAATTGCTCGCGACAGAGCTTCATCATCTTCAAGCATTCCCACGCCGTCGCTTTACCGTCCTTATCACCCAGATAATCGAAAGCTTCTTTATTGGTGGCGAACTTTCCATCCTGCATATCTTTGATGAACTGCTTTCCAGAGTTCTGGTCACCAACCTTGTCGTTGCCGACCTTGTCGAACAATAGGCTCTGCGCATGCTCGAAGCTGGCTGGATTGATAGTGATACCAAGAGTGACGGAACGATCTACCTCTTCATAGGTCTTCTTGTTGATCTCGCGATAGTCAAGTTTTTTCGTCTTTTCGTCTTGAGTGAAGATTAGTTCAGGAGAATCGGCTTTCACCTGAGCAATCAGTCCCTGCGCTTCATGGAACCTGGATTTGGAGGTCAGATATTCGGCATACTTGAGGCGAGCAGTACTGCCCACTCTGACGATATCGATCAATTCTTGCGTGATACCAGATGCAATATTGTCCGGTCTGTACGCTTGGTTAGCGAGATAACCTACATTCAACGTTTCTGCCAGTTTTATCGCTTGCTTGAAGTGCTCCTCCGGATTAGCCGCGTCCTCCTTACTAGCCTGAGCAATCTCGCCGATGATCGCTTCAGCTCTCTTTTGCTGCTGATTCATGTAGAGGACGTTGACGGCCTTTTCGGAAGTCTCGAAGATCTCTTTTGCTTCACGAATCTCTTTACCGCCACCAAATACGGCGACATCGTCTTCGTTACCGGGCTTCGGCAGCTTACTCAGCAACTCGAACGCTTTCTTGATTTCAGACTCGGGAGTTTCCTCTCCGAATTTGAGCGCAGGATCTAGATGCCCTCTCGCCCGGAGCTCTGCCTCAACCAGACGCGTCAAAGTGGGAGCGTAATGCAGTCGAGAGAGCGCATCCCTATCGGCCTGGGCTTCAGAAAAATCGGAGATCTTTTTCTGTTTAACAGGATCGCCCTCGGCCATCTCGTACCATCGGCCAAGACGATCGAGCGTAAAAACTTCGGGGCTGAGCTTATCGAGATCCAGCTTATCCGGATCGATCTTCAATTCTCTGGCTAGTTGATTGCGAGCTGCTTCGTTATTGCGTAAGAAGCTATCCACCACATCTTTGGCAAGCGGACCACGAACCTTGTCATTCTCTTTTGCGTATTCACGAACGCCTTTGTTACGTGCATCGCCCTTCTGACGAACAGCGTCAGCACCCTGTTTAGCGAGATCAATAGTTTCTCTGATACTCTGCTTGAGCTGGGCTACTCGTTCGGCAACTGTCACCTCTTTGATTTCGCCGTTGACTCTGACAGTGATTTTCTCGTCGGGCTTTCGGTCTTCCTGGCGCAGCCGCTCTATCTCCTTGGACATCGCCTGAGCTTTGTCAATTTGATCGAACGGATTAACTGGCTCTTTCCGCTCGGGAGCCGCGCCTTTGGCCTTGTCGTTGACCTCGACCTTATCCTTGGCTGGAGCATCTTTCGCTGCCGGCTGGTCAGTCGTTGGAGCGCCACCACCCTTGGTATCTTTACCTTCGGGGTCCATATCGGCGTTATCGCCGTCTTGGTTATTACCTTGACCTTCGGCTCCATTGCCGTTGTCGCCAACAGTGGAAACAAACAGTTCGTCGTGAAATGGAAGAGCTGGCGCCTCCTCCTCTTCGTCGATTGGTTTAAAAACAACATCATTTGGCAGGGTCTTTTTTACATCATCCTGCTGATTCTCAACACCCATGCGATACCTCAGAAAAACTCAAATAGATAAGGGCCAAAATGCCAGAAATAACGGGTAGGTGAGTATATACATATCATGCCCAAAATTAGACATTTTTAGTCGGTTTAATTAGCAAGAGGCTGGTGTAATCAGGATTCACACAAGCCATCACCACGAAAGGCGCCTTTCGGCGCCCTTCTCTCGTTAGCTTGATTGTGAGGTCTTAGCCGCCAGGAGGAGGTGGATCTGGATCCTTTTTCTTCTTGTCGTCTCCAGGCTTCGGAGGCTCGCCCGGCTTCTTTGTATCCGCAGGAGGAGGAGCTGGCGGACCAATTTGGTCCCGGACCTCGTCCAGATTCGGTCGCTGCTTCTCGAGCGGCTCATCAACTGCCGGTTTCGTCGCATTGTCCAGCATTTTGTTGAACCGGCCACGCTGCATGCGATCGCCAATCTTATCTACTGACGCCGGTGCGAGTGTTCCGCCCAACACTCCTGCTGGAGCGAGGCTCGGATTGGAGAAGTAGTTCGCGTTCCAGTTGGTCCAACGAACTCTGGACAACGGCGAAACAGACATTATCGACTTCATCACTGTACCGTGTGTGGGGTCGTTCCAAACTGGTTTGTAGATCGCGCCTGGCTTCAAGAACATGCTGCCGAACGCCGCCTGACCAGGTGTACCCAGAGCCAGTGAGGCAAGAGGAACGAGTGGTTTTGCGTACCATGGCAGTTCGTCGCTCTTGATTCCCAGGTCGGGATAGTGCGCTTCCTGAAGAGCCTCGAGGAATGTGTAATCCTCACCGGTCTTTTCATTCTTCACTCCGGTCAGATCGTATGCTCTCACACCAGTGTTATATACGACTGCAGTGCCAAGCGAGCCGTAGAAGGCACTTGCCGTGCGAGCTCTCATAAGGTGTTCCGGCGTAGCCACCAGTGGGTCGAGTGTGCGTACAGCCAAGCGATCCGTAACCACCCGGCGAGCGGAATTGAGCTTGGTTAGTCCAGCCGAGCCGGCTTCTCGCATACCAGACCAAATGGTGGATGTGTAGAACTTACTGGTGAAAAGCGGAGAGAGAGTCTCGCCGGTGGCGGATGCCATCGACCTCCAACCCTGCCTTGTGAACAACGTATTTTTGACTGCACCGAATCCGTCTGCTGTACGTTGAATCAACGAGCGACCGCCTGTGAGCGGCGACGCTGCCAGCACATCCTTAAGAGCCTTCTCGGTCAAGATGCCCAGGCGCTCCGTCTCGGGCACGAGCCCGATAAGCTTCTGAAGACCAGGACCTTCGAGCACATGAGTGCCGAGCTTGCTGGCTTCGACAAGAGTAGTGCTCATGCTGACTGTCCCCTTGGACTGCATCTCGTGCAATTTGGGGAACATCTTATCTACCGCAATTTTCTCTGCGGTTGTCACCATTGTTCTGAGCTCACCGATGGTCGTGAGGTTGAAGCGCTTAGCCACGTCAGCTAATGGCTCCAGGGCGGCATCACCTTTTGCAACATCGGCAATCAGAGTCTTATCCGTCGCTGCACCAGTCTTGTTGGCAAGTTCTGCCAATATCTGTTGGTCTTTCTGAATCAAAGCATACAGATCACCAACTGTGGAAACCTTCTGGACTCCTTCGAGTCCATTGAGAGTCTCAGCCAATTTCGTATGCTGAACCGTGCCCAGTTTGGCATCCTTGACGATTAACTCCGCGACAGTACCGGCTCTGGCATGTACGAGATTGGCGTCCGCAATGGCTTTAATCGCTTCTGCGGAAGTCATGGATGTGCCCTTCGGCAAGGCTGCGAAAGCTTTCGCTTCGTTGACATATCCACCGCCCATCAGGAGATCGACGAATTTACCGGTAGTCTCATAGCCGTGCTTCGCGTAGAACTCAGCACTGGTCTTACTGTCCAAGGCTGCGAACTGACGAGGTCCGAGACCCGACGGAATAAAGAACGTACCGCGTCCGGACAGCCTACCACCGACCTCTGCCGCAGCGAGAGAGCCACCCCAGTGGACGAGTGAATCTGTCCAACTTTCGTCGATTCCGGTCATAGCTTTGTAGCCGTAGTGCCGTGCCAAGAGCGAGCCTCCAAGACCGGCACTGTAAGCGGTGCCCTTGTAGAGCAACTTTCCGGCCGAAGCATAGCGGCCCAAGTTGGATTCGATCGCCGCCGCCACTTTGGGATTATGAGCCGCAGCTGCAGCGAGAAAGGCAAGAAAAGTTACACCGCCATCCACGAGTAGGCTATCGAACCCACTGTCTTTCTTAATCTGCTTTTTGATGTTATCGACTTCGTGAACCTGAATCAAGTCTGGCTTACCGTCACCATTCTCATCTTTGAACAAGTTGTACTTGTTCGGATTATCGAGAACTTCATAGAGACCGCCGAACAGGCAAGCAATACCAGGATTTTCCTTAGCTTCTTTCGGATCGAGCGGATCGAAGTTGTAGATGTCCTTCACGTACTGGCGTGCTTTCTGCGCTGCGGCGTATGCCTTATCGGGCTTGAACGCGCTATTGGCTCCAAACTTGATTTCCTGTACGCCCTCTGGTTCTCCGCCGGCACCGATCTTCGAAACAACTTCGGTTCCCAAATAAAGTTGGGCCAGGAATTTGTTGGAGTTGATCGGCACTTTAATCATGCCTGAGTCGGCATCGGCACCATTGATCGTGACAGAAGCCCGCTGCATATCTTGACGCTTGTCAGGGTCGAGTATTTTGCCGCCGGAGCCGGAATCTTGAACGAGACGACCGGCTTCCTGCTTCATGAGGTCGAGCACACGGACTGTGCGACCATCAATCTGGATCGGCTGCATAATGCGAGCTGCTTTCTCGGCGGCTTCTTCAGCCATGGTAGTCGCGCTTGCAAATTGCTTGGCGCCCTTTAAGAACTGGGCGAATTCCTGCCGGATGCGAACCTGATTGTGCATCGATTCCATGTCACCAAATATAGCGAGGTGGAATTTCCAGCGGCGGTCGGCGGAAAGCGGTTCGGTTGAAAGACTGCGCTTACCGTCTGGTCCTTCCTTGATATCCTTGCCTTCTTTCAGCGCGGTCAAAAGAAGATCCATTGACACGGTTGCGGCTTTGTACTCTTCATCGGAGAGACCTATGTCATAGCGTTTGACCAGCTCTTCGTAGATCTCTTTTACTTCTTCCGCGTTTTCCAGCTTCGCGGATTTCTCGCGTGCCATTATCTCTAGCTGTTGGTTCTTGTATTCTTTGAACCGGGGATTAAGTTTCGACAGATCGGCCTTCGGCTCTTCTGCAGGTTTGTCACCTGGTGGTTTGGGCGCGTCACCCGGCGGTTTGGGCGCGTCACCTGGTGGTTTCGGCGCGTCACCTGGTGGTTTCGGCGCGTCACCTGGTGGTTTTGGTTTGCCGACTTGCGGCTCAGGAAGACCTTTGATTGTAGCTTCGTCGAGCTCACAACGTTTTGCTAGATCGGCGACGGACTCACGAGAAAGGAGAGCTAGTCTCGTACTGGCAGGCAGAGCCCCAAATGCGTCGGTGAGCATTTGCTTGGCAATCGCCTTTTTGGCCGGATCCGCTCCCGCCAGCTCGAGTGCCATGTTAGCCGGTAGAGCCCGTGAGTAGAAGGAATTTTCCAACGCCACGTTCATATCGCGGAGATGGAACATCATTTTACTCTTCGTCTCGATTAAGGCACTTGCCTTATCGCCGGCAAGTTGCTGCCAGCGCTCAGAATCCTTTTTCCAATCAGGCTGGGCAAGGGCTAGAGCATCTCGCGCTTTTTGACGTGCTTCCGCGGTCAAATCTGGATTCATCGAATCTCGCGCATTCTTCTTGTCTTGATCCGTGAATTTCTTCTCTGTTTCGAGAAGACGCTTCTCGATTGCCACCATTTCCTTCTTCTGATCTGGGTCTGCTGGAAGTAAACCATCATACTCAGTCTTCAGATCGGCAGACGTCTTCATGACCTTCGCGTACTCATTGTCTGCCAGACCTTGAATCTGGACGAAGAGAGGTCCAAGATCCCGGACAACTTCGGCTTTCTTCGTATCGTTGTCGGCAGACAAGAAGAACAGATTGGCTTCCTGCAGCATCGACTCGACTTCCAACGCCTTGCCGCGCTGAGCACCACCTCTATCCCTGTTCTGTTTGATAGCGGCCTCAAGAAGTTTGATCGGATCTACCTGCGCCGCCATGCCCATATCTCTCAGCTCGGTAATCTGACCGGGCAGCTGGTTCCACGCATAGGCCTGGGTGATGTAGTCCTTCGCGCCGGCTGTGTCATTGGCTTGAGAGAGCACATTGGCGAAGAGAGCTCTGGTCATCGCCGACTGGTTGATCTCAGCCGGGATGTTGTTGGTGACTACGTTAAGCGGAATCAGAGCGGTCCTGACTTGAGTCGTCACCTTTTCGCGTTCGACAAGCGCATCAGTGAATTTCTTATTGTCGGGATGCAGCGCTTTGAGCTGATCGAGGATTTTCTTGTATTGCTCCTCTGATAGTGCTTCGTCAAGTTGCGCGTAGAGGTTCTTCACTTCCTTGCGATACTTCTCGGGCGTACTTTTCCAATCCTCAGGGGGTGTCAGACCATCGATTACGCCAGTTTTCGTCTGGACAGAGACAGGCTCGCCTGTCTTTGGATCAGGTTTAGTTTCAAACTTGCCGAGCATATCAGTATCTATGCGCCCGACAGCGCCTTTCACGGTCTCACCAGTGGTGCCGACTTGCGCTTCCAGTAGTTTGTTGACGCTCTCTTCGTACTGAACTTGCTTCTGCCGGAGCTCGACGACCTTAGGCGACTGCCCTTTGTCAGCGTCCGCGATCGCAAGTTTGATTTTGTCCTTGATATCGTCCGTCAACTTGCCTTCGGTCAAAGCCTTATCGATCAGGAAGCTGACTCGCTCCACCGGGCTTCGACCCTGCGGATCGAGAGGTGACAGGGCTATGGTCTCCTTAACCTCTTTCGTCTTGTCACCAGGCTTGGGCGGTCCGCCAGGCGCGTCTTTCGGCAGGGCTGGCTGGTCCTTAGGCGGTCCAGGCACGTCCTTAGGCGGATCTTTCGGCGCATCCTTCGGCGGCACCGGCTGTTCCTTCGGTGGATCCTTCGGCGCATCTTTCGGCGCATCTTTCGGCGCATCTTTCGGCGCATCCTTCGGTGGCACCGGCTGTTCCTTCGGTGGGTCTTTCGGCGCATCCTTGGGCAGCACCGGCACCGGTGGAGTTTTCAACGTCTCTTTTGGAGGGTTAACAACTGCTGTTTCAGACGTTTTCGTATCAGCGGGAGGTCCGGGAGGAACAAAAGGTCCGGGTAGTTTCGGCGACTCCTTCGGTGCTTCTTCCTTCGGAGCTGGCAGCACGGGCGGAGGATCCTTAGGAGGATCCTTAGGAGGATCCTTAGGAGGATCCTTAGG
>CAYQKX010000026.1:100739-107616 GCA_964418155.1 uncultured Candidatus Obscuribacterales bacterium
TTCGGTGGTTCCTTCGGCGCATCTTTCGGCGGCACCGGCTGTTCCTTCGGTGGTTCCTTCGGCGCATCTTTCGGCGGCACCGGCTGTTCCTTCGGTGGATCCTTCGGTGGATCCTTCGGTGGATCCTTCGGCGCATCTTTCGGCGGCTCCTGCGGTGGCCCCGGCTGTTCTTTCGGTGAATCTTTCGGAGTGCCACCATCCTCGGTGCGCACGGGAATACCACGACTAGCACCGGTACTCAGAGCAAAATCAGCAGTCTTCAAATTCTTGGCGGTCAAAGACTCGCCCATGAACTTCCAGATGTCAATCTTGAGCTGCGTATTCAACTCATTTATGCGAGCGCCTAAATTGCGTTCTCCGGCTAACCATCCCTCTTTCGGCAACAATCCCGCATCAATCAATTCTTTCTGATTGACCAGCGCGGTGACGAAGGCATCGGCAGCTTTATCGGGCTTGCCGTCTTGCAGGTGAATCAACCCAGAATTTACCTGAGTGAACATGTCGACATAAGCGAGCGTGCGCATGTTGCGCTCCAGCTGCTTCAGCTCCTTCAAACTTTCTGATTCCACGCCAGGGGTAGTCTTTGTTTCCTTTTCAATCAACTCTTTCAGCTGCTTGTGTTTTTCAAAATACAGCTTTTGCTCAGCAGGCGAGACTAGATCTGCGCAGGCTTTGTACGCATTGACGGCTGGCTCAGCCATCCCTTCTTTGAGAAACTCGGCGGCATTTGTGTGATGTGTGATGACCTTCTTCATGACGTCATCGACCTTGGATTTCAGCGCAGCATCGACGATTCCATCGGTGGCAGTCTTGATGGTATCGGTCTCGGTTGGCGCTTCGTCCGAGGTAAAGAGGATATTGTCTGAGTCATCGTCGACCTCAGCCTTCGTCTCCACGGTAGCAGGTGGTGGTGCCTCGACAGGCTCCTTCACCTCGGCACCAGGGGGCGGCGGGTCCGCGGGCTTGTCCGTGGTTCCACCGGGCGGTGGCGGGTCTGCGGTGGCGGGCGCACCGGTCTCCTTCATCACCTCGAACAGTAAGCTTCCCGGACCTTCCGGATCCTGGGTAGTTGTAGATGTATCGTCTGTTGTACTAGTTAGATCCGGCAATGGAGGCGCTTTCTTCTGCGCTCCATCTGCTGGAAGATCATTGACTGCCATATTGTGACCTCTCACACCGCAAATAAAAACACCGACTTATCATCCCCAGTGCCAGCTTATTTATCATGCCCTTAATTGTATGTGGGGAAACTACGTAGCAGGGCTGCCAAGTGGCGCAGATTTTATCTTTTCGGGATTTGGTTAGGGGACATTCGGGGTCTATACAGGCAAAAAAAATTCTGGACAAAGCTCATGTGGAAAACCGGGGGAGGCTCCGGAAAAGCCCTATTGTCGGGTCCTCGGGAAACAGCGATTTGGGGTGAAGAGCAGAATCACCAGCTGCCCTCTGCCCACTCCCTATCGCTTCGACGGAGAAACCACGGAGTTCGTCAGGTGATTTTGCTTTCGCTCGTCGGCACTGCGCTTTTCCACACCGATGCGCAAATCCACACAAAATGCCCCGTCCGATCTTCTATAACGAGACGATGGTGACCCCGTCACCGCCTTCGTAGAGTTCGCCCGGTCGGAAGTTCGTGATGAACCTGCAATTTCGCAGATAGTCCCGAACAGCTCCTTTTACCGCACCGGTGCCGTGCCCATGAATGATCATCGCCGGAGTAACTCCTTCGACGCGGAGTTGGTCCATGAAGCGATCGAGATTGTGAAGAGCCGCATCCACACGCTCTCCTCTTAGATCAAGCGTATTTGTGGACGTGCGAATGAACGCGTCCAGGGCACGCTCAGTGCTCGCTGGTCGGACACTTCGAGTATCGGGTGGTCGCTGTTTTTTCGCGGCGGCCTGTTTTCTCGCCTGGCGATTCATGTTAGCCGGCTCGAGCTCCGCGAGGCTAACCTTGACCCGCATTTGCCCCACGCGGACGGTAGCCTGTGCGCCGCTGCCCTCCGACAGGCCGATGTTCTCCACGACGCCTATCTGATTGAGAGACATAACGTTGACCTGCTGCCCTTCTGTTATCGGAGCTGGGGCTGCAGCCGAATCTCTTTTCGGAGATTTTTTTTCCAGCCAACCCAAATCTCGTCTTATGCTGGCCAGCTTTTCTCGCGCCTGTTGAGCATTTTTCAAACTAGGAGTAGCTTGGAGCTGCTTCGTCAATATTTTAATCTCAGACATCGCTTTGTGATACTCGGATTCGAGAACACCAGCGTACTCGTGCCGCTTGGTCTCGATTTCGCTCATCGCCTCCGCACTTTCTCTTTCGAATTCGGCGCGCTCGCGCTCCAAACTCTGCTCCTTGGCGCGCAGAGATCGTTCATTGTCGCTCACCACTTGCGTGCGGCGCTCCAGCTCGGACATAGCTTGACTGAGCTCCTCTTCCCTGCCTTGAATCAGGTCTGTTGCACGTCCCACAACGTCGACGTTCAAACCCAGGCGACGCGCGATCGCAGTTCCTTTAGAACTACCGGCGACACCAAGTCGCAAACGATACGTCGGACTCAAATTCGTCTCATCGAATTCCAGACTGCCATTGACAAAACCTGGTTCCGAGTATGCCAACATCTTCAGTTCGCCGTAGTGCGTGGTAGTAACAGTGATGGCACCTGACTTGTTCAGATGCTCCAACACCGCACGCGCCAAGGCAGCGCCCTCCTTCGGATCCGTCCCCACGCCGACTTCATCTAGCAGGATCAAAACTCTTTCCTTCGCATTGTCGACAACTTCGACAATATTTTGCATGTGCGAAGAAAACGTAGAAAGGCTCTGAGTCAGCGACTGTTCGTCTCCGATATCAGCCCACACTCTGTCGAATATTGGAAATTTCGAGCCCACTTTCGCCGGAATCAACAACCCAGCGCGCACCATAAGCGCCACCAGTCCGAGCTGTTTCAGCAGGACAGTTTTACCTCCCGTATTCGGTCCGGTAATGACAAGAGTCCGATCCTTACCTCCCAGTCGCACGTCATTTGATACGACCACTTTCACTTTCTGCAATAGCAACAGCGGGTGACTCGCATCGATCAACACGAGAGAATCGTCCTCGCTCAACTCGGGCCTTACTCCTTTGTAGTTAAAAGCAAGACGCGCACGAGCAGCGATTACGTCCAGGTCCGTCAGTGTTTCAAAACTCGCGCCTATGGCCTGATGATGAGTGTGCGCAAGCATAGAGAGCTCCGCAATCAGTCGTTCAATCTCGCGCTCGATCTCACCTTCCTTGATCCTGATTCTGTTAGTCGGTTCGACGATCGACATCGGTTCGACATAAACTGTCAGCCCGGATTGAGATGAATCATGCACGATACCATCTACGGTGCCGCGTTTCGTCACATCCACCGGCAAAACATATCGACCGCCTCGCTGTGTATAGATGGGCTCCTGGAGCGCCTTCGAAACGGTCGAAGAATGCATCAGTCTACCCAGCTCATTGCGAATATCGCCATGCAGCCTCCTCACGCTGCTCCGCAGATTGCGAAGTTCGCTGCTAGCCTCGTCCTTGAACTGCGCTTGATCGTCTATACACCGCTCAACTTCTTTTCTCAGCTCTTCCACTGGGTAAAGATGCTGAGCATACTTCGACAATCGAGGGAAAGAACTTTCCTCTAGCAGTGACAGTGACCCTTTCACGGTTTTCGCAAGAACGAGCATGTCCTTGACATCAAGCAGATCGGCTGGCGAAAGCCTGGCCTGCGCTCCGATCGCCTGCACTGTTTCTCTGAGATCCGGAATCTCGTCTTCGATGAGTTGCGATCGGTTAGTAATCATGATTAACGCTTCGTCTGTTTCATCAATCAGACGAGCACATACATTCAAATCACTTGATCCTTCAAGTGCGAGACATCTCTCTTTACCCCACGCAGAGCGGGCTTCCGACGAGAGATATGACAATAGCCGATCCCATTCCAGAGATCGAAGCGATCTACCTTCGATATTCAAATAAGGCTCCATAACAGCTTCTCAGAGAGATCTCTTTCTGCTGTTCGAGCTTGCCTTTCCATCAGCCTTAAGGATTAATAACCAGCCAATTCAGAACAAAAGAACAGTGTTAATTGAGATCTGGAGGGACGGGAGGTTCAGGGAAATTCGGTTCTGCGGCGGCCGCAAGTTTTTCCATGCCAAGATTGCCCATGAGCTTTTTCAATCTGATCTTCTGAAGCTCGTAACAGCGATTATTCCTTTTATGTACTACACCAATTCGCTCGAGTTGCTTAATGGCGTCTAAGTGGTCTTCTGGTACGGCACTTACATCCACTGAGCCTTGTTCACTGAGCCAGCTAATTGTCGGCGAGAGCGTCCCAAGTAGCTTACGCATTGGTTGTTCAAAAACGGGCATAGCGGTCTCTCCTTTTGCTTGGGGTTAATTTTAACATCTTTGCAACCAGAAAACTCGTTTAGCCCTTTCTATGCACTGTCGCTACAGTAGGCATCTAAGGCACATCCGAGACATAGTTGTTCTATGATCAATCACCCCAATCAGCGCTGCCAATCAATGTTTCGGCTGCATTTAAAAATAAACCGTTTAAAAGGTTTACAGAACTAAAGCCACGATTGCATGAATACGAGTAGGCGTGCAACAGCAGGATTTAGACGGACTCGAACACTACGTTATCTTTGTATGCTTGGGAGTAGTCCACGTAACTTCGCCAGTTTTCAGACATCTTCGCACGCTCATCCGCACTGAGTGTTCTGACAACCTTTCCGGGTACGCCCATCACCAGACTGTTTTCGGGGATAACGGTGCCGGGAGCGACGAGTGCTCCCGCTGCAATCAGACTGCCTCGTCCGACCTTCACTCCGTCAAGGAGTATTGAACCCATGCCGATCAAACAGTCCGACTCAACGCGACAGCCGTGCACGATGACGCCATGCCCGACGGTGACTCGCTCTTCGACGACAACAGAAAGTTCATCGGTGACATGAAGCACGCAGCTGTCTTGGATGTTACTGTCTCGCCCAATCTCAATCGAGTTGATATCTCCTCTCAATACGGAGTTAAACCATACGCTTGCACCTTCTGCGATCGAAACCTGACCAATCAAAACTGCTGTGGGAGCAATAAATGCGGTGTGATCGACCCGCGGTTGAAATTGCATGTATTTGTAGAGCATCGAAAACCTCATACTGTCATGAATGGATTCTAAGTCTTTCGGGGTGTGAAGTACAAAGTTAATGTCCCAGTTTGGATTGGCTCGAATATATAAACTCTACTTTTCATTTGCGCAACCAACTCTCGGACGATACACTTGACAAGCGATGGTGGATGATAAGAACATACCTCGAAAACTGGACACGAGCCCGGCTGTGCCAACAAAGCCCGAACCTGACTTCGGGCAGATCTTCGCGCTACGCGGAGAGAAGGCTGGACCGGCGTCAGAGCCGGTAGTCGTCCCGACACAGAAATCGAACACCGAAACCAACCCGGCCGACCGAACGCAGTATTCCTGGTCATCGTTAGAGGTGAAGCAATTCCTCGACGTCAAAGACAGCATTGTCAGAGTTAGCGGTACGCGCTCGAAGGACGGCAAAATCAGCCATCCATCAGCATCAGGCTTTATCGTGACGCCGGACGGCATGGTCGCAACCGATTACCATATCTTGAGGGGACTCAAGGACCTGAAAGTGACAATGGAAGGTGGATTGATCGTGCATCCCGCCAATGTCATCGCAGTCGATCGACGTTTCGATCTCGCGATAATCCAGATGGAAAATCCATCGGGCTCTGTGTTTAGACCAATGGCTCTCGGATCTTCAGAAGCGTTGAAGCGCGGTGAAAAGCTTACCGCCTGGGGCTATCCGCTCAGTTCAAATCGACTCTTCATATCACCATCCGACCAGGAGTCTGGATTTCGAGGCAGAGTACAACTGAAGGACGCTCTGGGTCCAATTAGTCAAAAGGAACTCTTCTCACTATTGCTTGTCGGCGAGAAGGCAGATCGCGAGGTCCTTGACAGTGCCAACCTGTCCAACATCGGCAACTCCGGAGGACCGGTCACCGACAAGCAGATGCAAGCAGTCGGCGCGATTGTCTTCTCGGATAAGCGCAATATGACTCTTGCAACCCCAGTAGAAGCGATAAAACCCGTATTGGCATTTGCACGCGCGCAAGAGGGCAAGCCCGAGCGCAAATTCTTCTTCGACGAAGAGGACATGAGCAAAGATGACAGTGAAGAGGGACTCGCAGTGAGAGCAAAACTGCGTGCTACTCGCGCTGAAGTCGAGGTCAATCAACGCTCGGTTCAGAAGACTGCCACGCTCAAACCAATCTTGCTTCCAAAGCTGAGACCTGCGCTAGAACCGCCTTCGAAACCTAAATAACAGAGCTAGGTTGGAATAGAATTCAGTCGTTGTGACGGCAAAAGTCGGTTAGGCGCTGGAGGAACCCAATGCTGGGGAGGAATCGCTCGGCGCAGCGGGTGCCGACGAGACAGTGGCGCTCAGTTTCACGGGAGAGAAAGGGCGACGCTATGCGCCGCCCCATTAAGTGTTGATGTTGCAAATCGGGTGTGTCAGTTGTTCATCTCATCCGATTCGCGAATCGAAGCCTTTGCAGGATTCGCATCACGAGCGTGTTCAGTCAGCCACGATGATACTGTAGAGATCGTTTCCGGCATGATATGAGGTGTTTCGAGAAGAAGATGCCCCTTCCCGGGAAACCATTTGACGGTTTGATCTCGTGACTTTAAATGTTCGAGCAACGTGACCACTCCATTGGATCTCAACATGCGATCCTTATCACCCTGGATAATCAATACCGGCATGCTGTCGGGCACACGAGCGGCATGACTGACATTTCCTTTGATGAGTCGCGCTGTTTTCCACAGAT
>CAYQKX010000027.1:0-102868 GCA_964418155.1 uncultured Candidatus Obscuribacterales bacterium
ACATTCGTGCGATTTTGGTGAGCAAGTTTTCCGATCAGATTCCTCGCGATCTGCCTAATAACGTCCTCCATACGACCTACGAGCCCTTCGATCTGCTTTTCCCGCAGGCACTCGCTGTCGGTCATCATGGTGGCATTGGCACCAGCGCGCAGTGCATGGCCGCAGGAGTTGCGCAGTTGATCACCCCGTTTGCGCACGATCAATTCGACAATGCTGTTCGCCTGGAAGATATCGGTGTCGCATGTACTGCGCGTCTTCGCGATTCTTCGCAAATTTGGTCCGACAAGATTGCGACATTAACCTCCAGCAACTCAGTCAAGGAATCTCTTGTAAAGGTCCAGGTTCTCATGAAAGGACAACCAACCGCAGATGAATCAATTGCAAATGCCATTGAATCGTTTGCAATCCAATATTTTCAACGCGAGTCCCAGGGGCGAGTTATTAGGATTAGTTGGTAGAGTTAATGAATAAATACCCGGGTATAAACTCATGATGAGGCTTGTCGACAGCGTCTGGTTTTGCATCGCATCACCGCCGCCACTTCGTGCATCATACGGAGCGTGATATTGTTTACATCATTCGATCGTCCTATTTCCAACCGTAAGCGAGTTGAAAACAATGACATCGATGGATGTCATATCCGCTATGACGCCAGAATCCCCACTTTGAATGAAACGCTCGTGAATTGCATCAACCTCAACGCCCGTCGGCGCGTGGTCTCCTCAATCGGTTGCGCTGCCACCGTGCTGTTGTTTGCAACTGCACTACCAGGGGCGGCGCGTTCCGAGGCTACAGCCACATCTCCGGCAGAGGCGACAGTGCCTGCGGCTACAGGGTCACAGGTAGGGGCACCGCTGCCTGGAGCGACAGTGACTTCCCCCTTGAGAGCGACACCTCCAGCATCAGAATCCACGGTCGGGGCGACGGCTCCCGTGACAACATCGCCGGAAGGGGCGGCACCCTCTGCGACGACGGCACCTTCTGCAGTGACGGCAGCATCACCAACGGCAGCATCACCAACCGCATCACCAACAGGGCCCGGACTTCCCGAGACCGCAGCATCGGCGGGCGAGCCAGCTAATCCTGCGGCGCAGGCGGCGCCTGCCGAGGCAACAACAGCAACACCATCTCCGGTAGGGGCAGCATTTTCGGCGGCAACAACCACATCTCCGACAGGGGCGGCGATAACAACCACGTCACCGACACAGGCGGCGGTTTCCGACGCCTCAAAAACATCACCTGCTGAGTTCAAGAGCTGGCAGAAGGTGCAGCGAGCCGGTAGCGAGGCATTCGAGTACTGTCAATATGGCAAGGCTGAGCGCTTGCTGAAAGAGGCGGTCGAAAAAGCGCGCAATATCGGTCCCGGCGATCCGCGGATCGCGAAAAGTCCTGGTGATTTGGGGCGGCTTTTGACAGTCCGAGCTCGATTTTCAGAAGCGCAGCCATATTTAGAAGAGGAGTTTTATCTCAAGTACCGAGCGGTCGGCAACGAAAATGGCGAGATCGTCTCCAATATGGAAGACCTGATTCGCTTCTATCTGCTCTACGGCAGCGTGGAGAAGGCTGAGCCGCTGACTCAAGACCTGCTCAATTTCGTACAGGGCAAATTTGCAGAGCAGGCAGCAGAAATCGCAGCGCAGAACAAAGTAGAAAAAGGTGGTCCGCTCATCGGTTGGGCCGGTACTGCTCAGCCCGCGATGCGCGATCCGTTGCTCGAGTGGGCAATTAGTTGCGACAAGCTTGGTGAGCTTTATCGTGTGCGAGGCAACTACGCGGTTGCAGATCAACTGTTCAAGACCGCGCTAGATGTCAAAGCTACAGTTCTTGGAAAAAAACATTTGTCGCTAGCATCGAGTTATGACAGTCTCGGCTCAATATGTCTGGCTAAGAATGAAAAAGCTGATGCAGAGTCGTATTTCAAAGATGCACTAGAGATAACGCAAGGCGTGCTCGAAAGTGGTGACCCTCAGATCTACGCACGCATGGACAAGCTCGCCACCTGCTACATCGCCGAAGGCAAGTATCCGGAAGCGGAAGCGATTTATCTCGATGCCATCAGGAGCTGGGGCCACGGCGGGTCAATTGTTAGCGGTGTCGAACAGAGAGCGCTCTACTCCCTGGGATGCTTTTATTCAGATCGTCGGAGATTCGCATCGGCTGCGCCTGTCCTCAGGCGTGTACTTCGCATGTCCGAAAGAACAAACGGGGTCTATTCGGTGCAGTTGGTACCAATTTTGCGCAAGTATGCCTACGTGGTCTATTACCTCGGCAACAAGGGCGAAGGGCAGAATCTGCAAGCCAGAGCCAACTTCATATCGCCGGTGGTGAAAGAACTCAAGGCGACGATCAAGATTGGGCGCCTGCAATAATTTACAATCACTGGAAAAACGAGTGGATATAATCTATCTCCGTTCAGTCCCAGTTGCGTGGGGAGATTTTTGATGAAGCCTAAGTTTGACTTGACCGGTGTGAAGGCGCTGGTCACGGGAGCGACAAAGGGAATTGGTTATGCAATTGCCCAGGATTTAGCCGATTTCGGTGCGACCGTCACGATAGTTGCGCGCAATAAATCTGAAGTTGAAGCTGCGGTCAAGAGCGCTAAAGCTCGAGACCAAAAAGTCTATGGTATCGCCTGTGATGTCGCCACCAGGGCCGGTCGCGCAGCCGTTATGAAATTCGCTGTTGAATCGATGTCGGGTCTGGATGTTCTGATTAATAACGTCGGGACGAATGTCAGAAAGAAAACGACTGAGTATTCGGAAGAGGAATATTCATTTTTGATCGAAACAAATTTGACATCAACTTTCGAGATGTGCAGAATCGCTCACCCGTTTCTAAAACAAAGCT
Organism: uncultured Candidatus Obscuribacterales bacterium; assembly: GCA_964418155.1. Classification (GTDB taxonomy): domain Bacteria; phylum Cyanobacteriota; class Vampirovibrionia; order Obscuribacterales; family Obscuribacteraceae; genus JADYXR01. The sequence goes on from CAYQKX010000027.1 coordinate 2,848, forward strand.
CTCACGCCGCAATTGTTAATCTAGGCTCCGTCGCTGGAGCAAGGGCGCTGCCGACAGGTGCACCATATGCGATGGCTAAGGCGGCGCTTGACCAATTGACGCGGTCTTTGGCGGTCGAGTGGGCACCGGACGGGATCCGTGTGAATTGCGTGGCGCCATGGTTCATCAAGACTCCACTGACGGATCCGATTTTGTCGAAGCAGGAGTTCATGGCACGAGTTTTGGAAAAAACACCGTTGAATCGATTGGGTGAGCCAGAAGATGTGTCCGGTATCGTTGCCTTCCTGTGTATGCCGGCAGCCAGCTATATCACTGGGCAGACCATCTCCGTCGATGGTGGCTTTCTTGCGCTCGGGCTCTAACTTTAGCTTCAACATCATAGGGCAATCCAGTAGACACTTTTATCGATTGCTCAACACGAAGTTAAACGGTGACACCATTGGTGCCACCGTAATAACTGCGTCGAAAATCCAGAACTCAAAGCTTACTTTTTGTTCTCAATTGGATCCTGTGCTTTTTTGAGCAGCTCTTGCATTCGGTACTGACGGTTTTGGAGATCGGTTCCACTCACTCCCGCAGCCAGACCGACTCCTGCTATCCCGGCGCTAGCTGCTCTGTGAATCTTAGTTTCGGCATTGCCAACCGCTTTAAATGTCGACAGTGTTGCTGCTTTATTTGAAAGTCGGAAAGTCACGACAGACAGCGCTAGTGAGCCGACGGAATGCTCCGCGCTCTTTAGTAGCCCTTCTTGCGTGCCTGTCAGTTGTTCGAAGGCAACATTTCGAGCTAGGGTCCCACCGCCGACGACGGCGGCCGTAAGACCCGCGGTCTTGAGGATGGACTTGCTCGTACTCTCGGCCGCCACGGTTCCGGCGGTCCTTTCAAATCGGGACATGACTTTTGGACTCCGGGACAGCATTATGAGTCCTGTGCCGACTGCAAATATTCCGATGTCAATCAAATTGCTAGCTGACTCTTCTGTCTTTCGAATCATTTTTCTGAGGTTATCTGCGTCGACTTCGGAGATGAAGAGCGGTGCGCCTTTCTCATCGACTCTATAAAGGTCGAATTTTTTCGGATTATCGAGAATTTCAGCAATACTGCCAAACAGAACCTGAACGTGTTCGTTCTGATCCGCCTTTTTGCCTCCATCCGGATAAATTGCGTTGATGTGTCCTTTTGCTCTTGCCGCAGCTTCGTATGCCTTCTGCGGTTTAAATGCATCGGATTTACCGAATTTGATATCTTCTATGCCAACTATGACACCTGAGGAATCGAGTTTCGGTTTAATCTCCGGGGCCAGGTAAAATTCGGCGAGCCGTTTGTTTGTATCAATCGGAGTTCTAAGCAGACCCGGATTTCGATCGGAACCCAGGAGAAGAAGTCTTGCTACGCGCATGGCATCTCGCTTCCCTGGATCTCGAAATTCGTTGGAGTCGGCGAGTAGTTGCTCGGCTTCTTGTTTTACAAGATCCATCGGCGTGATTTGCTTACCATCAATCTCGATGGGTTTAACCAATTTTTCTGCAATGTCCCGTGCTTCGATTAAGACCTTTTCGGCGTCTTTGTGTTGACCCAGAAGAGTTAGCACCTGGGCATAGCTGTGTCTAAGCTCAATCTGCTTGTTGATGATGTCGAGATCGCCGCATACAGCCATATGAAAATCCCAACGGCGCTTTGTGTCTAGTGGTACCTCTGAAGCCACGACCTTTCCGTCTCCGGAAGACGTGAGGTCTTTTCCTTCTTTCAGGCTGCGGAGCAGCACTGGTATCGTTTTCATTGCGTCGTCAAAGGCCTTAGCGTCGAGGGTAAGATCGGCTCGCTTGATCAGCTCTTCATGTGCCTCTCGGAGCTCCGGTATAACAGCTTTCGCCTCGGGAGATTCTAAACCTCCGGCCTGCATCATCTTAGTAAAGTTTGCGTACAGTTTTGCCTGAACCTGCTCGGTTGTATCGTTTTTGAACTTTGGATTGAGTTGTGACAATACAGCCGCCGTGTCGCCGGCTTGCTTGGGCTCAATCTGTGGCTTGTCCTGGGGAATTGGCTTCGTCGGCGTTTCTGGCGGAGCGGTGGGTTTGTCCTGTGGTAATTCTTTGGGGTTTGCGTTCTTTTTTCCAACATCATCTTCCGCAACCTCTTCCCCTTCGAAAAGAGCTGAGATGAACAGATCTGCTGTATCGCTTTGCGAACCGGGACTTACGCCAATCAGCGAATCATCCGAGTAAAGCGCGTTCTTCGAATTGCATTTGTTGTCTGAAAATATGTCTTTCCAATCGATGTCTTGCAAAGGATCGGATTCAGAATTCCTATCAGGACTGGTGGACGTGGAGGACTTGTTATCTAGATTTTTTTCTCCGAAAATGGGAGTGAGGTTCATAGGCTCCATGGTTTCGGAAAGTCTGTCAGAATTAGGTCTATAGTAATCGAATGCTTGCGTCATATGGTCAGACTCCTCGCATTTTGGGTTCTTCGCCATCGTAGGAGTTGAATGTCACGTATAAGTCACGTGAGAAATCGCAACTCAGGGAATCAGGAAACCTAGGGCGTTGACCAGGGGGCGACCATTCTACTAAGCATTCGATAACTTTCAGGATAGCGTCGATCTTGGCAGATCTAATCCAAACAGTCTTGCGAGTCCGTCTGAGTCGCGGGCCTAATAGTCGCAGAGTGTGTAATTTTTGAAAGCTTGCGGACAATGAAGATCGCTGGTAGCATCCGCCCCTTTCTCACCTCAAGCGCACCCCGATCGCCTAGCTCTGTAGCCCTCTTCATCCCCGATGCTGTAGTGCGATTATCGAAATGCTGCAACTGCGCGATGTTATGCGCAGCAAACAAGAGGCAATTGTGGTCGAAGAAACTGACATAATGGCTTGGCGGAAAGAAATTTATCAAATAGAGGCAATAATGGCAAAGTTCATTCATGTTCAAAAGGCAATGATCGATCAAAATCGCGCGATCTTAGATGCCGAGTACACCACCATCCTCAATACGGATTTCATTGAGCTTATCGAGCCCTTTGAGCTTTCCCGAAACGATCCTGGAAAGTATGTCCGAGTTCGCTATAAAGGCGAGTCCCTGCTTCTCAAAGGCTCCATAACAGCTCTGATGGAAAAGGTTCATTAGAAATCCGCTAAAGGGATAGCGAGAATCAGCAAATGTAAATCAGCCGCGTGCCAAGCATTTGCCCACCGGCACCTTGACCTGCTCGCATGCTTGCTGGGTGGTAAAATTTGCCGCACCAAATGTGGTGATCGACTTTCCTTTGCGTGCGATCGGAATAACTTGATCATCTCGCAAATAATTGTCAGAACTGAGAATTGTTTTTGATAGAACGGATTAGTGACGGCATCACCAGGCATCTTCGTTGTCGTCACTTGTGATCGGTGTGACGGCACCTGCGGTTTGGCTTTGTGTGTTCGAGCGAAATAATCGCAGGCCTTCGACGCCCCATCGGCGGCTTGTGAATTGTGGTTGGAGTAATTTCTCGCGGGGCGCAATCGTAATGATGTCGCAGTTATCCGGATTCTCGATAGACTCGAATTGTTCAACAGAAAGGTATAGATAGCGCATAACTAGTACACGAGCTGCCAACCCGTGCGTACAGATGAAGACCTGCTTTGTACCCTTTCGCCTTATCTGCTGCATCATACTCTCGATGAACGTAGCACAGCGATCATAGCAGTCGGCTGGCGATTCGCCGCCCGCATAGCGATAATAGAACCATCCATGAATCTCGCGCAGTGGCTGCTGATCGTCTACGTCTTTGTATCCGTGTTCGACTTCACGCAGTTGCGGATCCTCGTAAACTCTCACTAACGGCTCGCCTTCTGGTGACATCAAGTTCGCGCCAATTAGAATATTGTCCATGGTCTGGCGTACTCTCAGATAAGGAGACCTATAAAAGAGGGTTCCTTTTGTGCGCAGAAATTCAGTGTTCTCAAGACCGACTCTGCGCGCCTCCTCTTCAGCCCCCTCGGCCAATGGAATCCGGTGGTCGCCTACATCGCGTACATTGAGGCAACCGTCGTTCTGCCTTGATTTTGCGTGGCGACAGATCTTAATTGTGAGGTCCGAAATGTCCATCTTGTTCCCTGTGATTTATGAGCGCGTGTCCAGGCAATGGTTACCGTCCGGGGCCGCCGACAATAGCATATGATTGCACACGACAGCACTGGGATTCTCGATTCGTGCTCTTAGCAGGGAACAGCTCGTCGAGTTAATGTTGCGTCAGCGGCGGTAGTCATTAACTAATTGCTTGCAGTGCTCAATGGGCTCGGTTTGCTTTTAAGTATAGTGACAGCTCTTGCACCGATCACGAGGCGTCAGCTTTGCCCCCGGCTCCCGATTGCGAATGAACTGGTGCGACGCCGCTGACCGGGCAACCCAATTGATAGACTTGAAACATTTGTATCGAGTAGAGTGACGCCGGCATCGCTCGTGTTATCTTTGTTCAGATCTCTTAGCAAGCTCGATTCATACTTCTTACATCGAGATCATTCGAGTCCGCAAAATAACATCCGTCAGTTCTGAAGAAAACACTCTAATCAAAAACCGACTCATCGGCTCTGTATCGCAATCGATGCAAAATACAAGGGGACACTTTATATGCGCTGGAACGGCGAGTGGAGAGAGTTTAGCCGCTGCAGAGAAGAGTTGAATAACCTTCGGTCGTTGCATGACAAAAATGGCTCCAGTTTGATTTTTTCCAAAATCACTCAGGAAATTACCAACGATCCAGGCGGGACAAAAACGAATCAGAAGACGTCGACTAACATCGACGAGACGTCAGAATCGCAGTCGCAGAGAACTGTTCGCTGTATGAACTGCGAACATGAAATTACCAATCCGGCCTTTGCAATCGAGCCGTATGAGCACACGTTCCGCAATCCTGCGGGTTTCTCGTTTCACGTCGTATGTTACAGCGACGCGCCCGGTGCTGCAGATGTTGGTGTGCCGACTACACTGGCTACCTGGTTTCCAGGATATGCCTGGAGCTTCGCAATCTGCATGCAGTGCCAGAATCACCTGGGCTGGTGGTACAGTGGAAAGGACCGTTTTGCCGGCCTAATAGCCTCACGCCTGATTCGCTAGGTATTTGATCCTCTTTCAGGCAAAAGCAAGAGGCGGTCTCCATCAGAGCTCTGCAGTTATAGCGTATATTCCTGAGTATTAACCGATTCGTGCTGTCACTACGAATCGTGCTGCGCCACGACCGCGCCACGATGTTGCTGTTGTAATTCGAAAGTCGGCTATCTGTCTGTGCGGACTCGGTGACGAGCAAACCAAGAATGCTATCTAGACCAGAAGTCTAACGTGAGGCGACCTTTTGAATGGTCGCACTTTCGAATCTCAGAAAATGCAAAGGAGAACACCACTATGTCGTATGCGTTCCAGAGCCATGAAGGCGAGTCTGCTGATCGTCTGATTTCAACGAATCCTGTCCCGACCAATCTGATTCGCGAGTCGATCGATCTTTCAGGTCTTCGAGTATCAAAAGGTCCTGCCGAAGGGCTTGACGACAAGCCTGCCTTGAACAACCACTTACCTGACTGTTGGTTTATTGACGAAAGAAACAATGCTGCGCTGCCTGCACCTGACAGTGACGCGGGCGCACAAAAGCTCAATCCGCGGTTCAAAGATATGGGCATTTCAGATCTCGAGAAAAGGCTTGGCGAGAAGACCAAGGACGCTAGCACCGTTGAAGAGGCAAAAGCGATATTTAAAGAGCTGATTGCCCGGTTCGATCTGGCATTTGACGACAAAGCTTTTGAAAATTCCATGCCAGTAATGGATCTGCTTTGCCGTGCACTCAAAGAAGGCAAAGAGGTCGAGCAAGGGGCAGACGGCCAACCTGTACTGTCGGACAACAAACTTTCAGCCGATTGTCGTTGGAAATTTCACGTTTCTGTTTTCGGCGATCTGGAGTCGATGAACAATCAGGTCCGTGTCAGGCTTGAGTATGCCCAATTTCTCAAAGCGGCTAAGCAGTTCGCCGATGCCGAAAAAATGGGGATTGAGGCTCGCGATAAATCAGAACGATTGATGAAACCAGTCGAGGTCAATGGAACTCTAGTTCGACCCGTTGATTTCATGCAGATGGAGTCCAGATTATTGGTTAATGACCTTCTTGAAATACCGAATCCAGACCGACGGCAGTCAATGCAACAGGCTTCGATGTTCCTGACTGGGCCCGAATTTGGAGCAAATAAATCACCGATTAACACCAACAAGTTTTTGGCTCAGCTCTATCTGGGCACTGAGTTGATTCCAGAGGTCAATGAAAAAGGTGAAATCGTCGGTATACTTGATATCAGATTCGGTCAGTCAAGCGCATTTAAACCGCAAAAGGCGTTCGAAGCCGCTCAACGAGCCAGGCAAGCTACGATGACAATTCTCAATCTTGATCCGCTTGATCCTAAAGCTGCTCAAGAGAACCCCGGTGTTGCTTCACTGTTCGGAGGGATGCTGGAGGTGTTGGATAACCCGGCGAAGTACAATTTGTACAGAGACGACAACGCTGATGGCAAGCCTGATTTGATTGAAGCACATGAGGTCGAATCGCTCAAGAAACAGATAAGTGAAAACAGCACTTTCTCGAGTCTGCTTATCGATGTTGGTGTAATGGTGCTGGGCGTGGGTGCTATTGCTGTATCCAGGAACCCCAAGGTTCTTGCGGCTTTTGAAAGTAGCCTGGGTCGATTTGCCTTTGGTGGAAAACTGGTGCCTGCTTTAGCGATTACCACCGCAGCTGGTGCGGGTTTGTTGGTTAGGCATTACGGTTATAATGCTTTGACAGGACTTGATGAGCCGTGGATGGACAGCCTTATGCACGTGTCCGGATCGCTGGCTTCGGCTGCCTTTCTTGACAGCGTGACGACGAGAGCCAGCTCTTGGTTGAACCCTCGAGGATCGGCAACTCACGCGCTGTCGCCAAAGATCGTAGAGAATTCCTTGATCAAAGGTGCGATGAGACCTTCAGTTATAGGAGGATCTTTGATACTTGGTGCCTCCGCACTGTCAACGCGTTCTGAAAATAAGCGGTTTAATGATATGCTCCGCAAAACCCAAGCTCCAATTGAGAACGAACCGCTTCCGAAGCAGAACGATAAGCAGCAACCATAGAACCAACAGCTAACAGAAGGTGGCGCTAAGGCGGTTCGACTGATTGTTTCTGATCGTTCGCTCGAATACGGCTATCTACGGCATAGCTCGGACCATGAAGATCATTTCGGGTGAGGTTGTTTCATTGAACGAGCTGCCATCCCAGTCGCCCAATACTTTGTCTGTACCAAGTCCGGACGCTGTGAGCCGCTCCTCGATGCCTTCTAGAGTCAGGAAGCGAAGTTCGCTCGTCGAAACAAGATTCTCATCGGGAAATTGATAGTGGAGTTCGAAAGTCATTCGATCGTTTTCCAGACTTATGAACCGCCTTGACTCATGAACATCACCTGCCGGCAATTTGAGATCCAAATCGTAGTTCCATTCTGGTGCCCAATCGATTTTAGGATTTCGAGACTCAAACACAGCTAAACCACCAGGTTTCAAGTGTTTCCTTATTGTCGAAAAAGTTGCTAGAATGTCGACATCTTCAAGTAAGACTTGGAATGCGTGCCCGGTCATTATGATGAGATTAAAAAGCTTATCTGATCGATACGCCTGCGCGAATGATTGAATCCATTCGATTTCATTGCCGTACGGTTTTCTTCGTGCCACGTCCAACATTGCAGCAGACGGGTCCGCGCCAGTCACTTTATGACCCTTCTCCGCATAGGCATTACAAATGAGTCCAGTGCCGCAGCCAAGATCCAGAATCGTTTGACTGGACTGCCCGGCAAGCGACAAGTAAAAATCCCGGTCGGCAGACCATGGACTGTCCAAGTCATAAAGCTCTGCAAGCTTCGGATTCACATAGTGGGCATCAGGCATTCAGATAACTCCATTGCTTTTTGGTGCGGCTTGCGTTAGTTGTACAATCTCGTACAAGCTGAGGTTGTTGGTGCGAAACCATTAGGCTACCACGCAGCGAAAATGTCCGAAAGCAGCGACGGCGAAAACTTGGATATAGTCGCATGAAAGGGCACAAACTTCCTGTGCTCGTCCGTCGAGAGTTTTAGGTGCGGCATTAAGTTGAGTCACATGATGATTCGATTGCCGATTGACGCAAGACGCGCTAATATTAGGACAGAGTGGTTCTATCCGTGTATAAAAATCAATGACGTCCGCCACAGATACTGCTAATAGCCGACAAAAGCTCATACAGGCAACCGTTGAGCTCATGTCAGCGCGTGGCTTCGAGCCCATGGGAATCCAGAGTATCCTAGAAGCAGCGGGCGTGAGCAAGAGCAATTTTTATTATCACTTCAAGTCGAAGGAAGAGTTGTGTCTGGCTGCGCTTGATGCAATGGCTGAGCAGTTTTTCAGTGAATGCGTGGACCCAATTTTGTCCAACAACTCGCTTAAACCGCGAAAGCGCTTGGAAAAATTTCTGAAAACCATGAGCGAGATGATGGAGTCTGCTTGCTGCGAAAAGGGCTGCCCGTTTGTGAATCTGGCAACCGAAACAGCGGACTATGTCCCTGCCTTTAGAGAAAAGATCTCTCTATTCTTTGATCGCTATCAGCAAAAGTTGGCTCAATGTTACAGAGAAGGCGTCGAAGCTGGTGAATTCCGATCGGATCTTTCGCCCAATGTTGCTGCGCAAATGGTGCTGGCTTGCATGAACGGCACGATGGTGCTCACGAAGGTTCATAAGAAATCGCAGGTTATGAAAGAAAACATACGTGCGGTAATGGCTTTACTATCTCCAAATCAAAGCTAAGTCACGTTCTCGGGCGACAATAGTCTGTTCTCGCGTTCAATTCTTAAAGCTTTATGCGATGGTCTTGCATTAGGACCGACCGGTATGTTTCAATGTTTAGTACAGACCGGTCCTACCTAATAACCATACTAATAAGATTGAAGGAGAGAGAAGAAATGAGTAATGCATGTGATGCTTCGAAAGAAGAGTGCCATGAGAGCGCCGGTCATTCCGCCAGCTCCGAATGTTGCGAGATTCCGGAAAAGCTTCTTTGCCTGGCCGACGAAGCCTGGCGGGAGCTGCTGAAAGACAAAATCAAGCAAGAAATTCAAAAGGCGGCCGGTCCTAAGCTTGACTCGCTAGCCAAGCTGGTGGCGGAGACCAATCATCGACGTTGGACGCATCAGATTCAAGGCAAGATCAAATGCGATGAATACAAACAGCAAGTGAAAGATGCTCTAATCTCGCTTACTGAGTAGGACTAGACAGAGTTTCTACCCGACCACAGCAGGACGTCATCGAGCACAGGGGCGATGGCGTCTTCTGCCCAAGTTCGTATGGTGAATTGAGTTGATTCGCTGCAATTCTCCGAATTAAAAGTCGTCGAAGATAAACCGCATTCGCTAGGTCTCTGCGTCAGGGCTATACGTGTCTACATCCAGATTAAAAGTCCACGCAACAGCTTGGTGCGGTGTCGTCATATCTGGTGGCACGCGCAAGTAGTAGTACTTGATTGTGCCGTCGGGCTCTGGTGTCGAGTTCTTTACGCGAAGTAGAACAAGCGGTTCCACCCGGAAGCCCTGTTCTATTCGTAAAAGGCTACCGAAGTCATCCTTTGCGATCACCTTGGCTTTGGTGTCTCGAACATATGCTTCGTATCCGTAGATCTCGATCATGTGTCTGCGCGTTTCTACATTACCCTCCAATTCGATTCTTCTTAGGGTGGGGTCTCGTTTGAAGTGCATTACTCGCCTGGAAACAACCGAGCCTCGACGTGCAAAAATTTTCCAGTTGTCGCGAAACACAATGGCTGGACCGGTTTCGCAGTGGGGGCGGATGCCGAACTCATCCCGAAGGATAAGGCTGGGGCGTTCGCTAAGCACGCAGATATCTTCGAATGGCCACCACCACCCGCAGTGTCGAAAGACGTCAGTAAAAATATTCCAATTGTCGAGCGGCTTGAGAGAGTGCAAGACATCAATCCAGGCGTACCATCCGTCCTCAAGCCCTCCGTTGCCCAGGCACCAACTGCGCGGGCTATATCCGATTTGAATACGACGATACTGCCATTTTGTAATACATTGCATTTCTTCGACTGTTAGCTGTTCTGATAGCCTAGCGAGCGTACCTATCCAGTCGAAACAGAATCTAGCCCTGGCAGTCGAGATATCGTCACTGCGTGTCAGGCGATTGAGCCCACGGTCTATCTGCATATGGATAACGTCAGTGACTCGCTCAATGGTCGAACGTCCATAGAGCTCGACGATGCTCAAGAAGAGCTTTTGTGTTTTCTCCTGTTCTGGAGATTCACGCTGTTTCTTTGAGTCACCAGTGACATAGGACATTGCTCGGAATGGCGGTCTCTTATAAATCTCGTAAGCAACATTCTTATATCGCATTATCAAAATTTCGGCGGCAACTGCACCTGCGAGCGGAGAATCGACCCATACAAATCGTGATGGTGGCTCCAGATCCGCATTTAAATAAGCATTGATCACGGCTGTCTTAGCCAATTCCTTTGACAGCGGTTCTGTCGAGAATGCAACGGCGCGCCAATCTCTCGCATGCTTTTGAATCGCTTGAAGAGAAAGATTCTCGTTTTCCGAATTCATACTTTAATCTCCCTCCAATCAGTTTGAACTTGTGAATTCGGTCTGCTGTATTGTTAGACACCGAGAAGTCTCTACTAGCAGCCGCACGTAGCTTCGAGTCTGCTGCGATACATAATGCCACCGTATTCGGTATCTATACCTTTATTCATGACATAAACCCTCCGTCATCTCCACTCGACGATAGTCGACGAACTATGAGAAAGCACTGTTGAATTCAACATTGTGATTTGGTCTCAAGAGTGGCACTGGTACTTCTTCGAGGATGGCAATGCAATGCGGTTAAAGGTATAGAGAAGCGCACAAGCAAAGTCGTTCCAAGGTATATCTAATCGTCGCGTGGTGTTTGGGGGCTTGCTTGATCTCGCGCACGAAGCACTGCGAGTGCCGGTATACTATGACGCGGTCTTCGACACTAACTTCTCCCTGGGACTGCAACAACGAGACTCCCATCAGAGCTAATGACTTGCTACACTTGTGCAGATGTTTTTGAGTTTTCTGCGCGACCGGAGTGAAAGCATGGCCAAGTTCGTCTTTGGAATGAATCAGTCTCTCGATGGATACGTCGACCATACTGCATTTGGCCCAAGCCCTACGCTATTTCGGCACTTCATAGAGCATGTGCGCGGTTTGACTGGCAGTATATATGGTCGACGCATCTATGAGGTGATGCGTTATTGGGATGACGATCAGCCCGAGTGGGTCGATGCAGAGCGAGAATTTGCTGCGGCATGGCGGAAACAACCGAAGTGGGTGGCATCGCGCACATTGCGGAAGGTCGGTCCCAATGCCACGCTCATAGCGGGCGATATTGAGGCTGAGATCCGAGGCTTAAAAGAACGCCACGAGGGTGAGATAGACATTGCCGGTCCGGACTTAGCTCGCTATGTAACCGAACTTGGACTCATAGACGAGTACCGATTGTATCTTCATCCCTACGTACTTGGTCATGGCAAGCCATTCTTCGCTGGCCCCCGCCCGCCGCTCCGCCTCGAATCGAGCGATTTGGTTGACGAAAATGTGATTATTTTGACTTACAAACCTGCCTGATTCTCGCATTTTAGGCTAGTCTGGACGAATTCAAAAAATACTTGCATAAAATTATTCGGAAAAAACTGCATGAAAGCGAGTGGAGAGAGCTCTATACGATCGTTACAGCCAGTCGCACCACCGCGACCAGCGTGGCAAAAACACCATAGCCTTCAGTAGCTACCGAATCGAAAGAAGCAAAGTTGCTCCAATTCAACTCTGACTCCATCGCTGAAAGTGCCATGCAGTCTGAAAGATCTCGTTTGTTATGCTGCAGAACAATCGGTTTTCCTGGAATGACCGGATCTCCTATTTCAGTAGCAAGCCTCAACGCACCGCCTTGCCGATCCACTTCTGACCGCAGAAACTTCATGGCTCTCAGGTTAGAGAGCCGCTCTGTTGAACTTGAATCGGATACGAATACGATTCCATCAATCTCTCGAATTAGTTGATCAAGAGGGTGACTCTCTTCCAGACCGCCATTTAGCTCGTACAATGTGATCGGTTTATCGAAGCCTGGGCTTTGGCTTAGAGATATGAGCTTGGGATTGCCAACGACAATTTTATAGGCTGACAAATTCAATCCGGCAATATTAGTTGCTTCGCAATCTAGCTGCGACTCTTCGTTAATGATTGAAGCAATCAGCTTCAAACATGTACTCTTGCCAGCGCCACGACTGCCGCAATACAAGATGGTTTTGCCTATTGCATTGAGAGAAGAACTTTCCAATCGCGGCTTTTACCACTCCAACGTGCTACCTGGACAATTCTACATGCTGTAGGTGCGGTTCCAGATAAGTGACCGACGCACTTTGCTATATTTCCCTCATTCTCAGGTCTGAAGGCTACACTCCCCTGATGGCAGCAGTGGCAGGCGGAAACATGTCAATCATCCGATTGCTGGTGGCGAAGGGCGCCGATCCTATGCAGGCTGATGTCACTGGAGAGTACAATGCCCTGACACTTGCCGAAGCAGACAGCAAAGCTGAAATTGCATCGTGGCTACGTGAAGTGTTAAAGGTTTCGACAACGCAGTCTTAGCTTGATCAACACCGACCTGTCTCAAATGACCGACGGTTGTCTACTTGGAATTTGACTGGGATGCTTTCGATTTGTCGGAGTTTGGACTACCAGCACCATACAATCTGCGGCGTGCAAAACTTGAGCTGCAAGGCTGAGTCTAAGCCACTCTAGATAGGAATTTTTTCTGGTAGAAAGGATGAGTATACAATCTGTGTGCCAATCCTTCGCATAACTGAGAATGGTTTTGGCATTGACGTGGCCTTCGTAAACATCGCTTGTTAAATGGAGCCCATGAAATGTGTTGCGTAGATCCTCGCAGTAAATTGCCAGATCGTGACGAGCTTGTGCGGTTAAAGAGGATTGTTCGTTGATAAGCATGTGCGCTTGCGATGCGGAGTACGGTATGTCGTGAAACCAAAGAGGCTCCAGTATTGAAAAGACTCTAATTTCTGCGCTCCAGAATTGTGGATTTGACGACAACCAGTCACGAAATCGCGTTCCCGTGCGGTTATCTTTGATTGGTACAAGTAAGCGTTTTCTTGTGTTTTGGTCGAGATGTTTGTCCACGATGCCTCCTTAACTCGCGTCTTGCACCAGATTCAAAGGTTTGCGTCCGCCTGCCCGCATCACGCCTGGACGTGTCTGGAAGTCGCCCCAATCGATAATGAGCTCTCCGTTTTGTTTTCTGTGTTCTTCCGCTCTCTCCATCAAAAGCTCAAGGCAGGCATGGTCTATGTAGTTGAGCTCATCGATGCGTACATGCAATTCGGACGCGGGCTCACACGATTCGAGAACAGTGATTAGTCGAGGCAGTTGAAGGAACGTGGCCGATCCCCAGAGGTGCAAAATTGTGCGGTTAGGAGTTTCTTCTAGTTTGATACCAAGATATGCCAGAGCAGACAGCTCCTTCGCTGCCGCAAGAGCAAATCCGATGATGAGGCCGGTGAATAGATTGGTTGCAAGGATTGCAATTGAGGTTGCTGCAACAATAGCTAGCTCGGAGCGCGCATAATTCTGTACGTTCTTGGTTATGCCTTGAACCATCCTGCAGCCGATAAGCACAAGTAATGCCGCCAACGAGCAGACGGGCATTTTGTTTAGAAGCCAGGGGAGGGTAAGTACTGCGCTTAGAATCAAGGCACCATGGATGAGATTGGGTGCACGGTTCTTCGCTCCAGACTGAACATTTGCCATACTACGCAGCAGCACGCCGGCTACAGGAAGCGATCCGAGCAGACCGCATACCACATTGCCGATGCCCTGCGCGATCAATTCGCGATCTAGATTTGTTTTGCGAGCTTGTCCTAGAGTGTCTATAGCCGTCGCAGTCAACAGAGATTGAGCGCTGGCAACGAAGGCCAGGGTGAGCGCGCATATCCAAATGGAGGAAGAACCCAAGGCATTAGCCACGGCATCTGGGGTTGTGAGCCGCAGCGAACCAATCGCGTTTTCCGGGACTTCTATGAGTTGTATTGGCAAGTTGAGTATTGTCGCTGTGACAGATGCTAGCAAGATTGCCGGCAATGCTGGTGGCGCTTTTTTGAGCGGACCACGAGCGAGTTTGGGCCAGAGTAAAGCGATCGAAATGGTCAGAAGACCAATACAAGCTGCCGGATGGTGAGTAAGACCTTCAGTCGCTGTGAGTGACTTAGCGATCACTTCCGGTAGTGCTGTGAGATTCATCAGACCGGTTGTGTGTGGCTTACTGTCCAGCATTATCAAGAGCTGAGACAAAATAATGATCATCCCCATTCCGGCCAACATACCGTTGACCACCGCAGGAGAAAAAACGCGAAACCATATCGCTCCGCGACCCAGTCCCAGAATTAGCTGTAAAACACCGGATAGCGTCACGATGACACCAAGATTCTGGATGCCCTCATCTTGGATCATCTCCAGCACCAGGACGCCTATTCCTGCATCCGGCCCTGACACCATGAGCGGTGCACCAGATAGGATTCCGACGAGCAACGATCCAATTACACCGGAAATGATTCCGAGATAGGCTGGAACTCCGGAAGATGCAGCAACTCCAAGGTTGAGTGGTAGAGCAACCAGAAACAGGACAACCGCTGATTCCAGGTGCAGATTCTCGAATTTGCTTTTGCTTTGAGACATCCAGTCCTCCGACGTGACTACATCAACACTCATCGAATTTCATGGTAAGCGCATCTATACAGCCCTCCTATCGAAGTCCGCGATGTCTTGCGCAGCGGGGTATGCCCGGCGCCATGCAGGCGCAGTAGGCTCGAAATTCAGCCTGTTTTGATGTTGTTGCATGGACATATTGCAATATTTGAATATGTCGATACGATCAGATTAGCAAATTTTGTGTTCTCCTGTCAACATGACCAAATTGTTTTGAAAATCTAAAATCTGAAGCACACTGCGATTTTTTTCAAATTTCAGAGGCTATCCCAGGTCGTGCGATTGTACAGGTACCGCATACGGTGGCAGCAATCGAACGAGAAAGCGAGATGGTATGTAAATCAATCCGTCTGTCCGCGGACTGGATGTTTCGTACTGTCTTTGTTGAGGGGCGTTGCTGGCGATTCAGTTGAACCCGGGCGCTTTAGCGCATCCAGTCAACAAAAGCTCGCTTCCGTATATTACGGAAGTTGATTAGTTTTCACCTTCACCGCTTTGATAATTGCTTGATCGGCATTACAGACCCATCGGATTTTTCAGTGCCGGTATAAAGACAATCTTGTCTGCATCGACGGCATCTAGCTTCGGATTGAGGCTCATCGATAGTGCTATCGCTCCAACCCAGCTCGGAGACGCTAGCGAAGTGCCAGAGGAGGTGACGAAAGTAGTTGTATCCGTCGTGCTGTATGACTTGATGTTGGTCCCGGAGCAGACCCCCGCGAATGGGCCAAAGTTAGACAGGCTGGCGCGCACATTGGTTGCTGTGTCTAGAGCGGCAATTCTGCGAAGATACTTTTCTTTGCTGGTGTCCTCGAGACTATCATTCCCAGCTGGATTGACGAATAGGTCTCCCTGCTGGTTGTGCACGAACCCACTTGTTTAGCACAAATGCCGTGACTCTGACCCTGCGGGAGCACGAAATGACGTTTCTGCGCCACTATCGAGACGTGGTTTCGCTGCTACGCTCTAGCTTGCGGATTAGAGAAGCGCCCACGAGTTGTGTGACTGTCGTAGCTATCGCCCAAGCGAGCATGAAGATCGCTCCCATCAAAGTCCAGAAGTACAAGTGGATCCAATCGTCAATCTGCCAGTCTCTCGGATTTGCGGTGCGGTAAATCACTTTGACTCTATCACCGACCTCAGGTGCCGGCGACGTGGAGAGAAACGATTGAAGCTCAAGTATCTCACCGTTAACTGTTTTGAATCGAACAATCGGTGCCTGGCTGCCCTTGCCTCCGCGCTCGAGACCTACAACTTCTCCATCAACATGGGTCGAGTTGGTAAGAAAATCGTTGACAAAAAAGAGTGACATGATTGTAGCCACAGTTGCGGCTAGCAGGCAGCAACCAAAGACTGTCACCAGAATTCTGAAAACCTTTCGTGCTTCGGCTGGACTTCTTGGGTTAGTGCCCATTTTGTGCTCCACTGTTGCACGTATAGTTTCTCACAATTTTTCTGCTAATCGAAGCTCTATTTTTATCTGTGCGGTTTTGATCGCAAGTCATAATACTTTATTGATTGTGCAAACCAGACAGTCTTAGCAACGTCTCTATCAATCGATTGGCCTTTGTCACGTGGACGCCGTCTACTGTTTCTTCCGACAGAGAAAGCTTGGCTCGTGTAAACACAATTACCGGCACGACTATACCGCAACTTCTCTGCGAGCTAACGAGAACCGCTTGCCGCCTTACATTGCCGATGAAGTCGTTGTCGAGCGGCTTTTCATCGCGAAGCAATTGTCGATCTTGCTCGGTGATGATCCCCGCGTGCGATTTGACGTCGATCGCAAAGACCATCTGGTTTGGCGAGGTGACGACAAAATCCACATCGCCTGCGCGTTGGAGCAGAACATTTTGTTCAATCCTCCAACCGGACGCTTTTAGTTCGCTCAGCACTTCACCCACACGGTCTTCTGCTTGTCCTCCCTTCTCCGCACGGGCAGCCGCTTGCTTCATGCTTTTGAATTCTAAGTAGAGAAACCTTGCCAGTGCAAGGAAGATGCAGACTATCCAGAGAGGAGTGCGAAAACCAGCTGATACGAAGAAACCGATAGGGATTAGTACTGCGACAATCGACGCCAGCCACAGAAGTCTGGACTTTCGATGTCGTCGAACAGCAAGTTCTTTAGGACCACTATATTCTCTTGCGGCCATGTTGCGCCCCTTCGCGTATCTCGTCAAGTTTAGACCCTGTCAGAAGATTTGCACATGAATTCTTCGTCTGTCTGTCTGTCTGTCTGTCTGTCTGTCTGTCTGTCTGTGCATCTGTCTGTGCATCAGTCGTATCTTGCCTGCCTGAGTGGTTGATGAACGGCAAGTTCACAAGCGTTTGACGTCAGTGTATATTTAGATGGTGAACTCACAAGCCCGCGTCACCAATGAGAAGGTGCTGAAGATGGAAGATGCAATCAAGAGCCTTGGTGCAGATGAATATTTGCGTCTGGAAGAATTAACCAGCGTCAGGCACGAGTTTGTCGATGGTGAGTTATATGCAATGACTGGCGGCACCATGGCTCATTCTCTGATCACCACTAACATCGGCACATCGCTCAAGTCTCAACTTAAGGCGAGCGGCTGCAGAGTCTATATCAGCAACTTGAAAGTAAGGATTGATGCAACCAACAGCTTCTACTATCCTGATGTGCTCGTCGACTGCGGCCACTATGTCAAGGACAAGACATTCACGACATCACCAGTGCTGATTGTAGAAGTTCTGTCTAGGAGCACGGCAGCAATCGATCAACGCGAGAAGCTTTTCGCGTACAAGAAAATTGACTCGCTCAAGGCTTACATAATGATTCAGCAATCGAGAGCCCGAGTCGCTATACATCTGAGAGGTGATGAAGATACTTGGACGAAACAAGAAGTTGACAAAGACGGGTATTTTACTATTGAAGTTTGTCCCGGTACGAATATAAAAATCCACTTGAACGAGATTTACGACGACTGCAATCTGGACGCTGATAATCTGCAGGTACAAGAAGAGTCGGCAGCCTATGTCTGGTGACTATTGAGTGTGCGAATGCTTTACCATGGCTTGGTCTTATTAATTGGAGAACCGAGGGAACTAGTGCGGTAGGGAAGTTGTCTGCGCTGCTATATTCTCAATCGCTTAACGCGCAGCTCAATCGAGTTGTGGTTTCCTTATTGGTTGACTGGAGCGCCAGACCTGCTCGTCCTCTAACTCTGCGAAAATTGTCAGTTGTTTGGCACTCTGTTTAGTATTGTCTTCCAGATCCTCGTCAGTGTGAACCAGACCGCTTCCCCTGATGTGAAGGAGCTCGACGCCGTGCTCTTTTAAAACTCGACCAATCAGCAATCGCCGATGACAGTTTGACGGATTTTCCTCGCCGCACATTAATGCCACCGTATACGATGCTATACCTTTACGCACCCTGCTGATCGCTTGTTGGAAAAGCTCTGACTCGGCTATCTTCCAGTACAAAACGAATCCTTCGTCATCATAGTAAATTTCATCTTTTGGCATTCCGCCAAGTTCTCTTCCCAAAAATAGATACTTTTTTGCGGCATTGGAAATCGCGACTTCCAGAGTTTGTTTGTTGAAATGTGTTGCGAACTTCGAGAACGGTGACGACCGCACATCTACAACCACATCTATATGATGCATATCGAGCAGCGAAAGGAAGTGTTCAGTTGAATTGTTCGAATGTCCGATCGTGAAAATTTTGGGCTTCTGAATAGATTCCGAATTCTCTTTTTTGTGTGTAGTCATGTGCATGATTGTTTATATCGTACTCGTACAATTCGAGCTGCTGTCAAATCCAGCATCCATAGGCGCCAAGCAATGTTGCGGAGGAAAAGCGAGGCACACGTCATGTGCAGCTCTCTCTTCGAGATTCAAGTTAACCGATTCGGTGAAAGTTGGCAACTTGCTTCGACCGCGACAAGAAATCACTATGAGTACGGGGTACTAGCATCCGGGTGGTTCGTCTCGACTGCCGGCTGCCGGTGTAATCTTAGAAAGACTCGCAGCCGAGACCCACAACAGTGTTCATAGCGCACCTACGACGAGGTATTTGAATAATGGAACTTCGGTAAGACAAGCCTCCTGGAGGTTCTACAGCTCTGCCTCGCGCCAGCCCAACAGACCTGGAGTGAAAGCAAATATGCCCGACCTTTGAAAAACTTCGGCACTCAATTGTTTTTTGACAATTTCACCTTACGCTGTACTCAGGGCAAATTCAGATACAGCTAACCGCAATTTGTGGTAACGAAACATCTCAAGCGCATCGTCGGCGCTGGAGTGTCCGTTGTTGAATACAGGGAGGAGTTTACTATGCCGAATACACCACTAGAGCACTTCGAGGACGCCGCTCCAGCAGGAGGAGGCGTAGAGCATACAGCATCTAAATTCTATGAGGCTGCATACAGCGGGTTTACGTCGGTAATGTCCGCATTGAATCCAGATACCAAGGACACATCTGACACCGGCGCTTCGAAGTTGAGTAAGCTCGGTTTTCCGGACAAGAGTTTTTTCGACTCGGCCGAGGATACCCCTGCCGCGGCGGATGCGCTAAGTCCAGATCCCCCGGATGATGGGAAGAAGACTTCGCCGCGTGGAAAAGAGTCGATCGAAGCTCCGGGTAAGAACATCGTAAAAGACCCTAACGATGCGATAATGCTAAAGCCACCACAACCAAAGCCGGATACGCTTTTGGATTACGTTGAACGATCTGGACAAGCGAAGGAAGTCGGAGCGAAAACCGCGGACGTCGTTAGAAGCATGACAGACAGTCTGAAAGGACCTGAAAAAGAGGCCGATGACAATGGCCGAAAGAAAGGTCTAAATGCCATTGAGCAACTCGATCGATCACTTCGAGGGATTAAAGGTCCCGATGGGAAGCCGTTATCGGAAGCCGATAGAAGTGCTCTCGCCACACAACTCATCAATCGTGAACTGCGGGCGCAGGGACTGGGAGACTATGAGGCGAAGGAGGTTGGCGGAGCGGGAGGTGCAATTCCTATTGAGATTGCCAAGCCGGGTCAACCGGAGAACCATCGTACCGCACGAATTCAGTTCCCCACTTATGATCCGGTGACCGGTGCAAAAACAGATGTCTCAAAAGTTCTGGTATCGAAAACCGTGAAGCATGGTTCACAGAAAATTGATGGCTGGCGCGGTACCAAATAGTTCTCGTCGAAATCTAGACTCGTTGTCTAACATTGATACCAGAGTGTGTTCGTCCTTGTCCGTTAAAGGCGAATGATGTAGACTCTGGTTCATTGTTTGGATTCTCGGTTGGTTCGAGTTCCGTGTTGGATTGTTTGCGGAGGAATTTATGCAATCAAAGAAATCGGTGAGTTTTCAGATTGCCGGATTTGTTGCAACTCTGAGCCTAGTAGTGCTCAGCGGCTGCGGGGCGAGTGAAGACAAATCCACCGCGACAGCACTGACTCAAACTGCAACAGCGGCACCGGCCGATGCGCCTGCTCCAAATGCTCCTGCCGGCGCGGCACCGTCCGCGGTAGCTCCGTCAAGTACGGCACCGTCGGCGGTGCCGCCTGCGACCACCGCTCCTGCCACTACACTCTTAAGCCGCCTCGTCATCAATCCTCCTGCATTTAACCACCAGCCGGTCTCTGAAGTCACCATCGAGGCGATAAAGAAAACAATTCAGGCCTTACCTGAACCTCTCCGGACGAAACTCGATCAAAGTGATGCCCGCGTCATTATTTCACCTAACATGATCGACAGATGGCCGGACTCCGTAAGAGACCTGCCCGAAAGCAATCCAGCGCCGACGCTGGCAGAACAACCCGGCCGCATTTATGGTCGTGACATGTGTGTCTATGAGCGTCCGAAGAAGCGCGGCACCACAGACCTGGGACCAGCACGAGCGCCGGAATTCTTGCAGCTCCATGTTGGCGATATGTGCTTTCAGGTGCTCGACGATATGGAGAATCTGTCAAAAGATCCGACACTGCGGCAAGAATGGAATGAAGACAAAAAAGACATTCCAGCTGATGTACAGCCGAAAATGGCCAACTTTATGAAACTCGATGATTGGGGACCGCGCGAGACCTGTGCCGAAATGTTCGGATCGATGATGGGCGGCCGCAACGAAAACACGGATAACTTATACAAATATTTCCCGCGCGTGAAGAAGTGGTTGATTACGCGTCTGGGCATAACCGGGCAATCCTAGACGTTCGCGGATTTCTACATCCACAATCCGGAGCGCCGGCGTCGAGCGTGTCCGGTCACCTTCACGTTGGCATTCCGACACCCGATCGCCGGCGTCTGGCGGGCAAGAAGGTGGACATCTCTGGTCGATCTAAAATCCTATATTCGATTTCTGGAACGTTGCTCAAAAGCGGCGAAGTGCGCCAACACTTGTCAGGCTGCCTTTGCAGAAGATCTTGTTGTCAAAAGATAATACATAATTATTTAGACCTGCAGAATTGACGTTTGCGCTAAGATCTCTGCTTTGGTTGCAGATCGATGCAGCCGGCAGCCCTGGAGAACACCAAAGTGACGAGCAAGTTAGCAAAACGGATAATCGGCAAAACTCGCTCCAAGCGCAAACAGAAGTCAATGTATAAGCTAAAACTCACTTTGGTCGACGCTCCTGTTCCAATCTGGCGGCGAGTTGTGATACGTGGTGATGTTTCGCTGAATATTGTGCACCAGATATTCCAGATCACTATGGGATGGTGGGAGACCAGTTTGCATGACTTCCATGCGGGCAACAATCGATACGGAGACCTTAGAACCGCCGATGGTGACTCCAGCATTAACGATGAAACGAAGATCGTGCTCGCAGACTTGATAGATTCACCTGGCGATTCCTTCAGCTATCGGTACGATTTCGCCGATTGTTGGGAGCACGAAGTCGTCCTCGAGTCTGCACTAGAAGCTGATGGTGACGGTTTTGTCCTTTGCCTGGGTGGACGTCGGGCTTGCCCTCCTGAGGATGTCGGTGGCGTTATTGGATATAAGAATTTCCTGGATATCGTAGAAGACCCAGAACACGAAGAGCGCGATGACATGTTGGCATGGGCCGGCGGATCCTTCGATGCTGACTGCTTTGACATAAGAGGAGTCAATTTGCGATTGCTACTAATGCAGGAAGCGTTGGTGTCGCCGACTGATTATTAGTGGCGGAAAATGCATGCCTCGGCGCTCTTTGATGCATTCTTGAATGCTGACGACTGCTCGCTCATTTGTTATTGGCGAATGATGGAAACTTCCATTGACTCGGTTGTCCACCGTACCTCTTCATGTTGGCGTCTGCTTTGGCAGGTGCGACTCCACCGTGAAGTACTTCGAATGACCTGATAACTGCTCCAGCTCGATCTCGTCCATGGCGACAGTGCACGTACATCTTCCCACCCTCACCCAGTGAAGCACGTTGTTGTTGCAGGTAGTCGGCTGCCAGCTTCAAATGCGCCTGGCTGACATCACCAACGTTGAGTGGTGGGCGCAGTTCGCTTCCTTTGCAGATTTCTGTCCATGTGACATGCTTCAAGCCATTTTCTTCGGCCCAGGTTTTTTCTTTCTCCACTCCCTTTAGCTCGTCATGGTGATAGCGAAGATCAACAATGAGTTTGACCCCTTGCTCTTTCAGTTTTGTCGCAGTTGCCGGCGTGAGTTCTTTCTGCGTCAGCGCCCCTGCTCGAATGATTGGAGCGCCGTCTACTTCACCGTAGTTCTTAAGATTGAATCCTTCAAACTCTCTTGGCTTTTGTCCCTCATATCGGCTTTTCTTTACCGGTGCGCCTTCCGGTTTTGGAGCGGTTCGCTCAGCTCTTGATTTGTATTGAACTCGCGTGCGGGCCAGTGATGCATCGAATGTCTTTAGCACCTCGGCGAACAGCTTCGGCACGCTATTGTGGACCATAAATAGCATTACCGGCGATATCAGATCAATCTCCTTCGGACGATCAGCTGCTCCGGTCTCTACCCGAAATGGGAATTCATGTGGCTTGTTAAAGCTCTCGAGAATTGCTTTTCTCTGTTGCTCGTTGAGTGCGGATATTCCCTTCAAGACTTGTTCTACGCGGTCTCGATGAACGCTGTTCATCCCCCAACCATTCGGGTAAACCGCCTTCTCAGAGGCATCTGAGCCAGCCCGGTCAAAGGGTTTGTTCACGACGCGCACAGGTAAGAACTCTACTTTCCCACCAGAGGCTTTTAGCTGCTTGCCGATATTCACTTGCGCATCGTGCGACGCGATGAATGTAGAAAATACCACTCCCATGTCGGATCTTCCTTGTGACTTGCAGACCTCGTGCAATCGAGTGGACCGATCTATAACTTGTTTGCCCGTTGTAGCCATATCGTCTACGACGACAATTTTCTTGACTCCATCCAGCTTCCCTTTACTCAGCCTATCTAGGAATTGGCTCTCGGACAGGAATTTGCCATCGTATTTGCTATCGGTCATCCCGTTGGCGAGCCGATACAAGAATGAGCTATGCTCGAGACTGTCTACTCTAGTCTTTTGTTTGCTGCTGAATGAGACGAATACCGTATCATCTGGAATCGTTTTAGCATCACCAAAAAGCTTCTTGTGAAGTGTGGCAGCGAAGGAAATGGCTCTTCTCGTGTCGTAATGTCGGACGCCTGCGGCAGTCGCCATCAACGCTGCAAGCCCTTCCGTCGCCTTCGATTCTGAATTGCTCTTAAGTGGAGAGATCAGTGCCTCTGCGATTCCCCGAAGTCTGGCGAGCTCTACATCTTTCTCGAAGACTTTCATGAATGTATCGTATTCGCCCCTGGTAAGCGTGGGCGCGGGAGCACCTGAGTTGGAGTCTTTGTCGGTGCGCAGACCAAGGCGTTCTCTCAGGCGCTGTATATTTTCTGCGGTCGGCAATTGCGTCGCTAAGTGAAGGTCGTGCATGGTTGCACCTTCAAACAGCGCCTGAACCTTCTCCGAGGTAACCAGCTTGTCACCATAGATTTGTTTTGCTTTATCAACCGCAGACTGATTTTTTCCATCAAGGAAGAGAACTGCTTTTCCATTCGTTGGGGGCGTACCGCCCTCGTTAAGTCGGTGGATGCTAGCCTCGAGTCCTGTTGCCTTGCGGAACATTTGCGCCATGGCTTCGCCTTCTGGACTGTTAACGACAAGGAAAATCTCATTGACGACATGTCGCCGCCTTGTTGCACCAGCTCCTGTCAACTCTTCTCCAAGCGACCGAAGGTGCTTTTTCATTCCTTCTTCACTCAAGAAGTCTTTGCGTTTGGCCATTGCATCAAGCATGTCTTGTCTCTGCGCCGGGTTTAGTCCTGCGGTCAGGTTTTCCAGCGCCATAGGAAGAACCGAGCGAGGATAAAGCTCTCGTCCTAATCTCTCGCAAAGCACGCGCAGATTCGTTCCAAACTCCGGAGAGAGCTCTTGGGCAGACCTGTACAATACTTCGTGTAGATTTCTCAGTCCATCGGCATCGAGCTTAGGAACAAGTTTCTCTAGTGCATCACGCGATCCATGTTTAACTAGCGTTGACCAGAGTTGCATTTTATCGTCAGCGGAAAGTTTCTCGTTGTTTCCGACCGAGTGCCATAGCTTGTCGACATCACCTTCGATATTGCCTTTCGTCCTCCGATTGCCGGCGACGGGCTCGCCCAGGTATTTGAGAATCTCTGGAGGTGCGCCCTGGTCGCGCAATCTGACATATGTCTCTGCTAGTTCAACCGCAGGCTTCAGAACTTGTTTGACTACATCTTCTTGCGTGCCTTTCGTGTTGCCGGCGCGCATTTTATGCAGTGCGCTCGTCACCACCTCACGAGCCCTCGGATCATCGCTGAACTCACGTGCTTTGTTGATTCGTTGGACCATGGCATCATCGATGGCACCACGAGTTTTTAGCGTATTGATAAAACTGCGCATTCGGCCATCCCAGTTATGGTCGTAAGTCTTCGGGGCTTCACCTTCCGCGGGCTGGCCTTCATGGCTCTCAAGCGGTCTGAGCGGCATTCTTCCACCGGGCGAACCGCCAGCTTTGCGACTTCCTGGAGCATCTTCGCCTGATGCCGAGCGCGCAAGCACCTCATGAAGACTCGTATGATATCGTGTGTGGTAGGCACTGCCCAGCGCCTTCGCGTGCTGATTCATGCGCTCTGTTATTTTCAAAAGCGACAGTCTGTATGCATCCGGGTCAGATTTAAGACCCTTCTGAATTTCTTGCAACCAGCCTGTATCCTTGTTTCCGAACCAATAATTCAAACGATCGCCGGCAACAGCGTTGTCGATCCAGGCTGATACTTCCGCAGCAGTGCCCATGTTTGACAGGTTGGCGCGTTCGGCATGAATGGTGCGGGTGTGATCACGCGACTTTGAGTGATCGATTGTGAGCTCTTTCAGCGATGCTGCAATCTCACGGGCCGAGACGATTTCAGCTGGAGTCAAGCGGGTGTTCTGGTAGCTCTTGTGGTTCAATACACGTTCTGCAAAGGAGGATTCCAATCTCGCGCCTGTCTCTTTGAAATAAAGGTCTTGCAGGCGCTTTTGACCATCCTTACTGTGCACGTCGACACCGCCATCTTTGAGAGATTGACTCAAGGCCCGGACGATCTGAATGTCATGCTCGTAGTGAGTAACTTCATGAGCAAGATACGTTCGAAGCGTTTTGCTGTTTTCCTTGGCGCTCAGAGAGCCTACAGAAAGGGCGAGTTCTCCTTTGCCTTGTTGGTAGTAACCATTCGTCCCCTCCTGCATTTTTACCAGGCTGGTCGTCCATTCCGGCACGTCGGCAACACGCGCGAGGCGCCTGAAGAACGCATCCAGAGATCTAGTTCGCGAATCAAGCAAAGCCTCTGTCGGCCGCTCGCTCAGCGCTTTGTTAATGCGCTCGACGCCTGCCGGTCCGCCGATCGCGGCGGTGCGTTTGGAGTATTCGCCCTGTGCCCACGCCAGGATCGTATTTTGCTCTCCAAGCGCCATTTTGGTTGCATCTTCCTGAGTCAGTTTTTTTTCTCTTCTGAGCTCATCGACTCGTTCGTTGAGAAAGCGTTCTCTGCTGGCTCTGGCGCTGATAAATCCGTTCAAATCTTCAGTTGAAACACCGAGCGTTTTACTCAAAGCTTTCAATTCCGCCTGGGTGCTCGCACCGGTATAGTACATGAGGGCTTGCCCGTGAGCACCCACACCGCGCTCGGCTTCGACGCGGGCCGCAGCCATGGCTTGCTCAGTAGTTGTCTTCGGTGTCTTTAGCTCGGCGGCACGTTTTTCTAGAGTCTCGTGAAGATGCATTCGGGCCTGAAAGAGTTGGGCTACGTCATTTGGTTCTAGACCGGTGTCTTTCCAAGTGCTCGCGAACTCCTCGAATGCCCGATTCCAACCATCAATCTTATCCGGACCTTTTCGTTCTACGCCACCGCTGTGCTCGAGCGACCGCCCGCCTTCCTCTGGGTGTGAGCGCCCGCGAGTATCGCGCCTTCCCTCGGCAGGTCCAGGCATTGTAGGGTAGGGCTTGCCACTGTCAACAGTGGCAGGTGCGCTCGGTACTTCAGTCAGTTTTACTTCGAATTTCCCGACGTTGACGTAGTAATGACCATCACGTTCTGTCACCCTAGAGCCTTCTTTGCGAAGGAATTCGGCCAGCTCTTTGCTCGATCCGCTATGCGCGATCGATGCACTCGGCAGTCCCTCAAGCGCTCGGCGAGCTACTCTGTGCCCTCTATAGGCATCCTTGCCTGCGATGAGATAACCCGCCACGTGACCGGCGTTCTCCTCGCTGAGGCCAAGCTTGTGCTGCATGAATGCAGCCAGACCGCCTTGCATGGCGTTGGTTTTGTTGAGCGACAAAAATTCTGAGAACACTGCTTCAGCAAGTTGTGCTTTGACGGGAGCTTTGCTCAAGGTATTCTGAAGCGCTTCCAACTCTTTCAGCGCCTCCGTCATACCAGGACGCATACGATTGAAAAAGCTTGTTGCTAAATGACCAAAACCCATCAGGCGGAGATTCATATCGAAGCTGTGTGCAAGATGTTTTCCAGTGTCTTTAGCGGCTTCACCAAATGTCGGTGCTAAAGCCACCTTGCCAGAGTCATCAATCTGGTAGCCCCGACCGAACAGTTCAGCTCGCGTGGCGTCACCGATAACATGTCCCTTTGTAGCACTGCCCGAATAATACTTTAGTTCGCGTACAGCAGCATCTGCAACCGCCATTGATACCGTTAATCGACCGGCTTGTGTGATACCTTGAACAGCTCTAGCCCCCCACGTAGCAGCTCTTGCGGCACCGCCGGCCGGACCTGTCGTGACGAGAAGCGCTGCCGTGATGCCGGCTTCAAGGGCGATCCAGCCGGCATTGTTTCTCACCCAATTGCCCCAGTTGTTGGCATCGAAACTGCTCGATGAAACATGTGTAAGCATCGCGTGAATCTGTCCGTTCTTATTACCGCGACTATCGGTTTGCGTCCAATCATCCTGCAATTTCTTAATCGCCAGGAGCGAATTTCGTAATGCAACTGTTTCCGGATCTTTCGACGCTTTCAGTGAATCGAGCATATCGGTTACGTTCTTCTTGTTCTGGTTGCTCGACAGATCGTTTAGGTCATATGTCATGCACGCCCCGACTCGTCGCATATGCTCGGTTAGCCCTTCGGAGCGCTTCCCCTGTGCGGCTACAGGAAATAGCGAATTGAACTCATTCATAGCGGAACTTAAGGCACCCATTCGTGCCATAACGCTCTGAAAGCGAGGATCGGTTTTCATCGCTTCGACTGCTGAGTCTCGCATGGGCCGCGACAGAACGGCACTACTGCTGTCTTTCACAGTCTTGAGTAGATCGAGCCCCTGATTCCAGACTGCTGGCTTACCGAACTGATAGGCTGGAATCGGTAGTGCAGCCGATTGGTCGCCTGCGCGTTCGAGACGGCCTACAAGACCGGTATCAGATGCGGTTCTTAGAGCCGCGCGAGAGTTCGGATCAATGCCGTATATGTCTGAAAACACAGCCGGCGCGTGGGCCTGGATAGCGGTCAATCCATGCTTCTTCACCATATCGGTCGCTGTGGTATCAGCATCACCACGTCGACCGTGCGCGACATATCCGGTGTACGTTTGAACGCGCGTTGCAAAATCTAAGCGGGTCAGGTGTGAGTCAATTTGAGCCAGCTGTTTGCCGTAAAGATTGGCCCAACCTGTTGCACTCGAAAATCCCTTGACTCCCTTTGTTTGATCATGTTCGAATTTACTGCCGTCGAAGAAACCGGGACCTTCCTTAGCCGTTCGGACGATCGAACGCATTGACGTATCCAGCCACTTCGCCTCCCTGTCTAAAGAGGACTGGACTAGCTTCTTAGCACCCTGGAAGTATTCTCCAACCTCTTTCAGTCGATCACCAAAATCGCGAGACGCTACCATCGAAGCAACATCCGCCCGTGAATCGCGAAAGTCGCCGACATCGGTTCTTTGTCCTGCAAGAGCCGAAAGAACACCGTTGACGTCGAGAAAACGATCCCCCTTGCTGGCGAGCTCTTCCATAACATCTTTCATCGTGACTTGATGATTATAGAAACTGAAAGGGTTTTTCTTATCACTCGAGTCGTGTCGCATCTCATACAGCCCGATTCGATCGAATGGATTCAGGCTACTGCGCCGAGCTGCTTCGGTATCGGTGGAAGCGCCGAGAGATCCACCGGTGGTGCCGTATTTAGTGCCATAGGGTCCGCCAAAACCTGTATCCAGACCACCTGGTTTGGTGCCGCTGGTAGTATCGTCCGACTTCGGCTTTGGGGCTCCCGGAAATTCCGGCAGCTTAATCGGTGGTTCTTTCCCATGTAGCATCGCACCGCGAAGCACTCGGTCCATTGCGTTCCAGGTGACCAGGTTCGTGAGGGCCTGACGGACACGTTCCTCTCCACTCTTTTCGATTGCTTTTTCGAGATTTCGCTTTACCTCGGCGTTATTGTGGTCGATTCCCAGCTGTTTTAACAAAACCGGCAATGGCAGCTTTTCGCCGACATCAACCATTCGAGATGCATCATGAGCAAATTGGTGATCGGATGGATTGGCCTTGATGTAGTCCTTCGCGTATTTTTGCACGGCGTCCTTCACGACTTTCGAATCGCCGGTTTCTGGTGCCCAGCCGAACACGCTGAAATAGTCGAAGGCAGACTTCTTGCTCTGGCTGTTGGTGCCGTGCTGCAGCACGCTGGCCAGAGGTCCATCAGCTCCTCCTGGTATCCCGTTTTTGACACAATAGCTGGCAAGCGACTTTATCTGCTCGGGTGTTGCAGCGCGAGCTCCCTCTGGAGTCTCAAGCCGCTGAGCGAGGCGCACCATGTCGAATGCTCGTGCGCGCGATGCCGTGTCCATATCAGGCAACGACGCGCCTATGGCGCGAGCCAGCTCTCCTCGGCCAAGAACAGCCATGATTCTATCGTCGATGAATTGTTTGAATTCGGCTGTCTGCTTCGCTGATATTCCGGTGTCGGCTTTCACTGCATCAGAAAGCTCTACCAACCGATTGAAATCGCTACGACCCGATGTCTGGCTGTGGTCGCCTGGTTTGGATAATCGTTCCAGCAATGGAGACGCCGCAAAAAGAACATCTTGTGTCTCTTTCGATAACTTGGGAATTGACGAAGTAAGCTCATCCGGAATAACTTCAGGATAATTTCCGCCTCGACCGTCGAGACGATGCTCCATGCGTTCTCTGGCATTGAGGAATCGAAAGTGCTCTTTCAGGTCATCACCACGGGCGGCGTCATCAGGGCGGCGAGCCGCAAATTTGGAGGCTCTGACGGACGCAGCCTCCGACAATGCCTCTTTGCTCTCGCGTTGCATCGCGATGCGCGGACCGCGAAATGCCGTGTAGTCATAGAGCTTGTCTGTGGAAGAGATTCCTTCCAGTGCTCGTGTCGCATGACCATATCTGTCGCCATGCCGGGCGAAAGCGTGTTTTACGTCGCCAAAGGCACTGTGGCGATCTTCGCCTGTCAACCACATCTTCTCAAGTTTGTCTGCCGACTTTTTCGCGCTAGGCTCGTCGACGACGCCGGTTGAAAGCCGAGCCAACATTGGCGCTAATTCTGCGTTTAGATGTCCGCTGCTGCCCATAGATCGACTGTCGCTGCCAAAATTCAAAGAGCCCAACATAGAGTGAAGTGACGATAGCGACTGCGGCCCAGGCTCTGGCGATCGGACTTCAGCTTTTCCGACATACGAAGAGGTTTGTCGACCGTATACATTGACGATTGCATTTAACAGATAGCTGGATTCCGGCTTGAGCGCAGAGTCCGGCGCGTATCGTCCGTAGACTTTTGCGGCGGCGCCCAGCACAGCAGCTTTTCTATCGGCGAGCGCACCGGTATCCTGCAGGGCAAGCGCCGCTCGCTTACCGGTCTCCGCCGTTGTTCGATCGACACTCGCTTCCGGGGCGCCTTTTCCGGGTGTGGCACAGGCCACTCGCGCCAGGACGAGAAGCGCATTATGATTGCCGCTCCTGATCGATGCACCTTTCAATTCATCGACAATTTCGGTCGGCGATTTCCCAAGCATCGATTTGTCGTTGAGTGCGAGCGCGCCCAATGTCGGCAGCATCTTCATATCGAAGCCCCGACCAGAACTGTCTCCTTTCATCGCCTTCAAGGTGGCTTCAGTGACACGGTTGCGTTCTTCCGGAGACTTCTCGGCGATCGATAATAGCGCCTTCCGCATGGTATCATCGGTCAACGCGCGCTGCGCCACGAAATCGAGAGCCTCACGTCCTGGTGCAGAGTCAGTACCGAACTTGGTCAGACCAGAAACAAGCTCTGGTAGTCGTGCTTCATTGCTACCTTTGACAGTGTCCCAGACCGTGGACAACACCTTCGTCTCATTTGCTTTGCGTTGCGCTTCATCGGCCTCTCTCTGTCGAGTTGCTTCGGCCTCTCGCTTCGCCACTTCCGCTGCCTCGCGCGATCTGGCCTCTTCCTCGCGAGCCTTGGCCAATTCAACCGCTCTCTCTCGAGCGGCGAGCTCCGCTTTCACCTTAGCTTCCGCTTCGCTCGCGGCTTTCTGTTGTTTTGCATGATCTTCTGGTAATGATAAAACCGATGCCGCGTTCTGCAGGTCAAAAGAAGCGTCTTCCTTAGTTGAAGGCCGCAATGCTTTTTCCATGGACAGTTGTGAGTCCAGGCTGGCGATCGATTCTCTCTCGGCTTTTGTGCCACCAGTGGCGCCACCGCTCAATCGATCGAGAGCCGGTAGCGCCGTCACCAATTTTTCGCACCCCTCTTTTGATAGCGAAGGTATTTGTCGAATCAGCTCGTCAGGTAGCGTAACCGGAGTTGTGTAGGTATCAACGGATCTTCGCCTGATTGCGTAGTCGATTTTGGCCGTACCTGTAATTGCTTGAAGATGTGTTCGAAGTTTGTCTGCTCGATCCGGACTCTTCTCCGTTGTTGCGTCAAACGCTTTCTTCGTTTGTTGCGAGACTGATTGAAAAAAATCTTTTGCGTCGCTATATAACCGGGTGCGAACATGCTTGCCGGAATGAGTCCCAAGTCCATCATAACTTTCGTCTCTGAGCGCCACGTTGCGAGCCGACTCCAGGACATAGCCATGTTTGTCTCCATCTGCTTTGTATGTATCGGTTAAGTGTTTAAAAACCTTGGCGCGATCTTCTGTCGTCATCCACATTTTGCCGAAGCAGTTTGCCGCCAGTTTAGCCGTCGCTTCATCGCCTGCACCGGCAGCTAACTTTGCTAACATCGGCGTAAGTTCCGGGTTGAAATGGCTCGAATTTGTGACTCGACTATCCAGACCGTTTAACGCCATCATAGAAAGTGAGCCGCGAATTCGCTCAGATGACTTGGCGTCAGGCATCGGGGAGCGCGAGTAGTCTGAACTGCGTATGTTAAAGATCGCGTTAAGCAAGATGCTCTTGTCGGGCGAGGCGGACGCCATCGGCGCCGATTCACCGTACACTTTCATAGCCGTGGTTAAAACATCCTTTGAGTAGCGCCGAGAAATATTTGGACTGAGCGATTCTGACTGGGCGACTTCCTGCAATGAAAGAGCGGCCTGTTTCGACAGATCGGAAACTTTGATCTCTGCAGGTGTTGCGCGTGGCCCGGCAGGTTTTCCTAAACTCGCTAGCGCAAGTAGCTCTACCGCTGATTTATTGCCTCCGTCACCGGCCGATTTGAGAGCCTCGATTGCATCCTTTGGCGATTTCGCGGTCAATTCTTTGTCGTTTAGAGTGACCGCAGCTATGGTCGGCAGTGCGTCTGGATTCAGAACCTGTGGATTTTTTTCGGAAACAAATTGTATCTTCAGTGAGTCGAGCACGCGGTTGCGCTCTTCGGGAGAGCGTTGCGACAACGTCATGAGCGCATCACGAGCCGACTGATCGGTACCCGCTCTTCGTGTCAGAATATCGAGAGCTTTCAGTCCGTGTTCCGAATCCGAGCCAGTCTCCAACAGCGCGGTGGTCATTGTTTTGACCGCCTCCGCCTCTCCTTTGGATGCTAAATCGCTTGAAGCTGCTAACTTGGTGTTGTTGTCATCACCGCCAGAGTCCGTCGCCAAGTCACAGAAGACGACCGCGGCATCATCGACTATCGTGCCATCATTAGTGCTTGCATCGGGCTCCGTACCTGCATCCTGCTCAGTGCCTGCATCCTGCTCAGTGCTCGTATCCTGCTCAATACTTGTATCTTTCTCAGTGTCAGTGTCTTGTTCTCTGTCTTTGTCTTTTGGGGTACCAACTTTTTCTTTTGTCCGCATCAGTGGTTCATAGGCGCAAAACCAGAGCTGCTCAGCGGCGGATTGCACCCGAGTGACCGGCGCGTGTTGCTCAGCTTGATCAACTAAAGGTCGACCGTCACCCATTGGTCCCTCCTGTTTCCCCAAACCCATTTCAACTGTAGATATCAATAGTTGCAACATCGTTGATGACGAGGGACCCGAAGGTCGAGTATTTGCGATCTATTTATCTCTAAGCCCCAGCCTACCTATATTTCAAGGACCGCAAAAATTAATGAGCAGAGAACTGCAGTTTTAATCTAGTCAACTGATCCGCATTTGCATTTCACGACTAACAAAGCGATGTTCTCGCAAGTGTTCATGAACTGAGTCATCGTCACCGAAGTCGGATGCCGGAAAGGATGTTCAACTCGCCAGACTTTCACACCGACGATTCGCTAACTAACCCGACAAGGCTACCTGATGGCAAGCTATTTCACTTCCACGCGATCACTTTGATTTGAATAAACATTTGTCGATGCGGGCGAGCTGATTGACGATTCGAGCTTCGAAGCAGACTCTGCCAAATTGGACTGCTGCTGCGCTTCTAATTCAAGCCGCTTCGCCAACTGTTTCGCTGCACCAGTTATTGTGAGAAAACCGGTAGCGCCGAGCATGTGACTGGCGGTGACTACTCCACCCATGAGTGCGCCCATTATGCCCAAGCTGACGACGTCGGAACCTGTCATATAGAGGTTCTTGATTGGAGTCTTGGGATCGAAGTCTCGTTTGCAAAACTCTTCTGCAGTCATCGGGTAACCATATATCGCGCCTCGGTGGTGACCAGTGAAGCTGTTCACCGTCAGTGGTGTTGAGAGCTCGGCATAGTCGATCAAATCTTTGAATCCAGGAAATCTTTTTTCGACGAGGGCGATCAGTGTGTTCATCAACCGATCTTTAAACTCGTTGTAGTCGTCGCCGCGGAATCTCCATTTTGTATCAGCCCACTTTTCGAACTCTTCGAATTTAAGGAAACCGATGATTTCGGCTGTATGTTTTTTTGTAGTTGGATCTTTCAGGGAAGGGAACGATACGAAACAGCCACCAGCCTTTCCGTCCGGGGATGCCAGTGTGTTGTCGAACATTGAGTTATGGTCGTATGACTCGAAGATCCAGTGGTTTTCGCCCTTAAAACCCAAGGTCTCGGGGCTTGATTTGAGTCCGAGATAGACTGTAATCATGCTGCAAATATCGTCAGATACTTGCGGTTGCATCTCAACGCGATACTCCGATGGGACCAGTTCGCCGAAAGTAATCGCTGTTCCTGCATCTGATACTATTACTGGTGCAAAAAAGTTTTTCTCTTCTATGTTCGAATCTTTTTCAATCGACACGCTGACGCCTTTGGCTCGGCCATTTTCGACTATGATGCTCTTAACGGTATGATTGATCAGGCAATCACCTCCGCGCGATTTGATGATCGGTTCGATCGCATCGACGATAGACTTCCCGCTTCCAATCGGATAATAGCCGCCACCGAAGTAGTGGCTTACGATTAGTGCAGTAAGCGCGAACGGGCTTTTCGAAGGCGGCAGACCACAATCGCCCCATTCGGAGGTGAGAAGAGCTTTTAGTTCTTTCGATTTGAAGTTTTTGTCCAGATAACTCTGGCTTGTCTGCATCGCCAACGCGCGTTCTTCCTTGTTGATGCTACGAAAAAACCAACTCACAGGACGCGGCAAAAGCGATTGAGCTATTTCGTCTCTGAACCACTGCTCTAGCCTGCGCACATCCTTGAAGAATCTGCGGATTGCCTGTGCCTCTTCTGGAAATTTCTTGATCAGGTCTTTCTTATAGACCTTTGGATCGGCATCGACGGAGAAGGAAAAATCTGGATAATCGAATTGATCGAATTTGTCCGGCATTCTGAACCAATCGACTTTGGCTTGAGTAACCAAGTCGAAAAGATGCCTTGAATCTTGATGTTTGGCCATTTGTCCGACATAGTGAATCCCGACATCCCATCGATAGCCGTTGCGGCTGAATGTGTGCGTGTAGCCACCGAGCTTGAAGTGTCGTTCGAGAACCAGAACTCGCTTACCGGCGAGTTGCGCCATCAGGCTGGCGAAGGCTAATCCGCCCATCCCGGAGCCAATGACAATAAAGTCGTAGGATTTGTCTGGGTTACTCATGCACTGCTCCAATAGAAGGATGTCGGCTGCTATTTGCCGGTAGTTGATCGACGAAGACAGTATTGTACGCTAATCAGATGCTGAAATCCGGTTCTGTTCAAACTGATTTTGGATGGAGTCTGTCCGGCCCGAGGGGAGAGCCGGTATCGTGCGTGGTATGTAGTTGATGTTCCGTTGTAATTTATTTCTGCGCGGAGAGTCAACATGACTTCTAAATCGAAAATAATGATGTGTCTTGCATGCGAGACGGAATACGAGGACCAGGATCTGGTCGTATGCCCCAGCGATAGAACTATGCTAGTGACGCCTGACCAGGACGAGTGTCTTGTCGGTCAAGTCTTGAATGATCGGTATGAGTTGGTCGAACTGATTCATAGCGGACACGGTTCGGCAGTCTACAAAGCTGAGCACACATTTGTGGATCGCGCAGTAGCCATCAAGGTTTTAAAACCAAGGTTGGTATCTGATCAGATTAGCATCAAAAGACTTCAACAAAATGCGCAAGCACAAGCAATCATTGATCACAAAAATATTGTCAGCGTTCTCGACTATGGCTTTGTAGCGAGCGGACAGCCTTTTATTGCCATGGATCTTCTGGAAGGGAGAAATCTTCAAGACGTGATCGAATCTGAGGGCGCTCTGTCGACGGAGCAATTTGCTCAAGTCTTTTCACCACTGAGCGATGCGCTCGAATATTGTCACACCAGAGGAATTATTCACCGAGACGTAAAACCAGGCAATGTTTTCATCTCGAGCAACGGACGAGCGATGTTAATCGATTTCTTTCTTTGTCGGCTCTTGCCTTCGACCGATAACACCTTTCAGGGATTGACGCAAGACGGAGAGATTATGGGAACCCCATTGTATATGAGTCCGGAGCAATGCCGTGGTGAGAAAGCAGATGAGTATTCCGATATTTATTCACTGGGTTGCTCGATGTTCCACGCACTCACGGGAAATCCACCTTTTCACGGCGGGAGCAAACTTGAAACAATGCAGATGCATCTATCACAAGAGCCGCCGAAAGGCGTCTTGCCAGATGAGCTTGAAGGCATCGTCCTCAAAGCTATGCAAAAGAAAAAGGAGGATAGATACCAATCCGCCAAGGAAATCTGTGATGCATTGCAACCGATGGTAAAAGCAGTATTATCGGTGAGCTCGGGCACCGCAATCGATACCAAGAAAAAAGGCTGGTGGCCGTTTTAAAATCGATATCCCATCAACACAGTATAGGCTGACTGAGGGCTGGGTGCGTCCGCTGTTTCATCCATGACCTATTTCCGCACCAAGAGCCCGCACCGGTGCGCGTGAGTACAGTCACCACTTCGGATCGGAGCCACGACAATAACTAAGTAGAAGTCATCGGTGATTACAGAGGCTTTAGGTCTCGCGGCGCAGTTGCTATTCAAGTTGCTCTGGAGCATCGAGCAAGCCGCTCTCCGTAAGGCTGTCTGCTTCTTTCAGATCCTGATAGTTCACTTCGCATAGCGGGTGCCGTTTCAAAAAAGGAGCGGCACCATTAGCGGTTATTTTTGGACAAGCTATCAGGTCTAAATTTTTTAGATCCACTTCTGCCAGAATATTGAAGATGTTGTTTGTAAGTTGAGGGCAACTGGATAAATCCAGGAGTCTCAGCTTCAGATCGCTTATTGCCCTTATATCGTCGTCGGTGGCGTCTAATGACGATAGCCAGACCTCGCGCAAGTTGGCATGGCCGCTGAGCAGTCTGATACCACTTCTGGTTACTGACGAATCTCCGATATGAAGCGCGTAAATGTTCGGAAAAGTCGCGAGAGCAAATTGAAGACTGGAATCGTCAAACCCCTTGCACTGATCGACATCAAGCCGCTCCAGGTGAGGACCCAGTGGAGCCAAATTCTTGATGCCATTACCGGTAATGGCGGTGTTATTTAATCTGAGCCATGTCAAATTCTGCATCTGACCAATTATTTTCAGACTTTCGTCGGTGATCTTTGTCTCTGTCAGGTCGATTTTTTTTAGCCGCTGCGGCGGAATTGCTTTCAATCCCTTATCCGTCACGAGCTTATTACCTTCGAGGCTAAGTTCGTTAATTCGAGGATCGAGATTGGCAAGCATCTCGTCATTTATTTCTGGTTTCGCAAACCAAAAACCGAGCTGCTCTTTGCGTTCTGTCTGTTTGAAATATCCAGGGATTTCTTCTGGTTCTTTCGTTTTTTTACGAGAAGGCTCAGGGAGATTCTGTTCCGCTGAAGACGAAGACTCCGCCGATTTTGACTTAACAACATTATATTCGGAGTACGCGCTCTTGGGTTCCGCTACACCGGCTAAAGTGACTTTGATAGGTCGTGAATAGAATGAATATAGACCACCTAGACCTGCGGCAGAGAGAAATAGTGTGACACCGAGGATGATGGCGTTATTCTTGGTTCGCCAATGCCGTTTGTGAACTCCTGTCGGCCCAAAGATTTGTTTCATCTCGACCGGATTTTCGACGACTCCGAAAAGCTCCTCTCGGAACTGTTCCATACTCTGAAATCTTTGATCTGGGTCCCGTTGCAATGCGGTGGCAACGATTTTGTCGAGTTGAGTTGCAGTATGTGTTTCGCCGATCCAGGACTTGAGAGACGGCGGTTCTCCGTATACTTTTTCTTGAAACATGACGACGAGCTCCGCGCCGTCCCATGGTGTTTTTCCCGCCAGCATCGCATATAGTATCGTACCGAGACCGTACACATCGGCTCGCAAGTCCGTTGCGTCTCCAAGAACTTGCTCAGGGCTCATGTAAAGCGGTGTCCCAATCATCTGACCGGGTCTTGTCATAGTGCCGAATGGATCTTCATAGGAGAAGAGCTTTGCCAGGCCGAAGTCCAGGATCCTGACATTATTGTCAGCATCTATTAGAATGTTGCCGGGCTTGAGGTCTCGATGGACGATATCTCGCAAGTGCGCGTGCTCTAGCGCTTCGCACAGTTGAATCGTGTATCTAATTGCGTCTGCAAAAACTAGCGGTCCCTTCTCTTGAAGCATGGACTCGAGGCTTTTCCCCGCGACAAATTCCATGACGAGAAAAAGCTCACCGTCTTCGGAGTGCTGGAAATCGAGGACATTGACGATAAAAGGATGACTCAACCGGCTGAGCGCACGAGCCTCTTGCTGGAATCGCAGAATAGTCTTGAAGTCGGCGTGGCTATGTAGGAATTTGATTGCAACGAGCTTATCCAGCTTCTTATCGTATGCGCGAAATACCTTACCCATTCCACCTTCGCCGAGAACTTCGAGGTCGGAATAGCGTTTTTTAAAGTCAAAACGACCTTTGACGATCGATTCTATGTCTTCGATTTTGTCGAATTCTGAAGTCATACCATGAGTTTAGCGCTGAATTCCAAATTGTGGCATATACGATACTCCGAACAATCTGATCATTAATTTACCAAAGTGGTTGGGGAAATCAATTCCCGGCTCGCCGCACTCAAGCAAGCCGGTCGATGCAAAAGCTGCAGCACTAGACGCGCAGAAGATGCCGTCTTTGTTAGGACTAATGCGCCACTCCACTCACGCACTCTCCTACTCATGCACAACGCGGGCCTCAGCGTTGGGATTGGGCATCGCGGTGCGCCAGTATTCGACGCCGGGCAGCGGGGGTAGTCGCTGTCTCGTCGCTTGTTCGATTACGAAAAAGGTGAGAGCTGTTAACAGAGCGCTTGCGAGGAATGGTGCCGGGTCGCTCGTGAAAGTTAAGGAAACCCTACCGCCAACCAGTACACCCGCAACTAGTGCACCTGCAATCCTTCCTGCTCGTTTTCCTGAGGGGATGAGCAGTAGCGCGATGCTTGCACCGGCTATAAGGCCAAGTCCAGAACCGAATCGTGAGTTACCTTGGAATGTGCAGTTGTAAAAATCCAGGGACTGGCCAATCAACGCAAGAAATGGGTTGTTGTAATCGTGTGGTTCTACAGGTAGTGCCAGCGGAAGAACACCGACTTCGATACCGTAGAACCGCATCCATCCGACAGCCACCCAGGCGGCACCAAGGATAGTGGCACCCGCGAGGCTCAGCCCGAGCACGATCGAAATCGAGCTCACAACTTGTGAAATGTTTGTCAGGAAATTCTGCTCGACGGCGATTGTGCGAGTTTCGTCGGATGAGGACTCCGGTTGTTGTTCTCTGACGCTCATATGCTGTTCTCGTCCTCGCTCAGGTCTGCTCGCAGTCTCTTGAGGATTGTCTTTTTCTCCTCGTCGACGTCTTTTTCTTTTACGCCCTCGAGCAGATCAGCTGCTCGATCTCGGCGACCGGCCGCTAAGAATGCGTCGGCGGATAAGACTCGAACCGTGGAGTCTTGCGGTGCCAGTTTGACTGCCCTTTCAATGCTTCTTATGCCGTCGCCTCGGCGTCCCAATTTCATGTTCAGATATCCGAGATTTAGAAAAGCCGCTATATCTCGGGGCTCGAGACGAACCGCACTGGTCAAAAGCTCGTGAGCCCTCTTATATTGTCCACGAGCCATGCAGACGTTGGACAGACCTACTTTGGCGCTGACCAGGTCAGGTTTTAGACGCAGTGCGGCAAGCCATTGCTTTTCCGCTTCGTTGTTGTTGTGTAGCCGAAACTCGCACCGGGCCAGACGATCGTGGGAATACGAGAAATTAGAGTCGATAGCAATTGATATCTCGCAGTCGCGCTTTGCGATCTGATATTCACATCGATTCATCGCCTGGGCCGCGTCGTTGTAAAAGAAGTTGCGTGCGGCGCTGCGACCGGTAAACAGCAGCAGCATAATGGTTATGTAAATGGTGAAGAGTTTTCCTCTCGCTGTCGCTTTGCTATGTGCAGCTTTTACGCTTTGCATCGCGACGCCGTCGGAGATTGTGACCAGAGCCGTGTCCGGCACGAAGCCAAAACTCGAACGGCAAATCAAATACATTAGTGATTCAAATTGAGCGTTTTGAAAGAATAGCGAATCAAGGTTCCTCGCTTTGACATTATTTTTGTCATTGATGTAAAGTTGAATCCGAAATGCTGGAGTTTTGGATAGCATAAGGCGTGAGACCACATTGCGAGCTTCACCATTCCAGCCCACTATTTCGCTCCAGCAAATCCTCTTCGAGAATCGCGAGATTTGAATTCCAGTGTTATCGACAACGATTCCGCGATTGATCAAAGCGGCGAGTTGTAGAATACACAAAAATCCTAGCGACCATTGAATGAAAGCGCTTAGCCACAGACCGGTGGCGCGGATCAAAAGCGCCAGGGGACCGTGGGAGCTTGGCATGATTGCTACCGTATCTGGTATCAGCAGCACCGACGAAACGAGAATCGCGGTGCCGAACGCGAGTCGAACCATCGCCGGAAAATCATAACCGAGCATATATCTCTGTTCGATTTGGTTGTTTTCCATCTGCGTAGGATGTTGCGACATACTCAATTCCTGGATAGCAGCGCTCTAGGAGAGCTGCAAATACATCGGAAAGCCAATGCTGAGTGTCCGCAAAGAGCAGACTGGAAAAATACGGCACGGCGGTCGGTCTAGTAACTCCATAAATCTATATCCTGATGCGGGAGAGCGAAAGCGGGATAACCCTGAATTCGACATGGCGATATTTATTAAGTGAGTAGTGAAACTGTTTTCTTAAAGGAGAAGCTTCCTATCGCTCGCCTGGTCCGCATTTCAATTTGACATGGCGAATTAACCGTGATAGGTTGAGAGGTATGAGCAACCAGGAACAAACCTCCTACTCATTGGAAGAACTCTCCAGGGAGTCCGGACTTGATACAAGGGTAATTCGTAGCTTTATAGAGAACGGTCTGTTACGTGGGCCTGGTAAGCTCGGACGTTATGCCAGGTATTCCAGGCACCATCTCAATAGGCTGCTTGCTATAAAACTGATGAAGGAGACGCAAGGGATGCGGCTTAGTGAAGTAAGGCAGCAACTGCTTTTCATGAGCGAAGCCGAGATCAATGCGCTTGCTGAGGCAAGAATCCCGACGCCCCAAGTTAGTGGTTCGGCCCCGAAGAGTGCGCTCGACTACATCCGCGCGCACAACCAGGCGTTTTTCAATCAGACCAATTACAGTACTTCGCGACCGAGCAACGTCGGGTTGGAGAACCACAAGGACGATGAGGCTGCAGTGCCGTATGCTGACACGGCCCATGAGGAAGATGAGCCGGAGCTATCGCCCTTGGGTCTGGCCGACTCGATTCGCACAAAGCTGAGTGAAATGTCAATTTCAACTAGCAACCAGACGCCATTGCTGTCACCTGCTAAGGAAGCGTTAGACGACCAATTGGGCGAGCGAAGTACGGAACCACTCACAGGGTGGGGACCGGCACCCAGAGAAGGTGGTGGAGAGTCACATCTCGCCCTACCGGATAAGCCGATTGACAGACTCGTTGAAGGATTGCGTGCTTTGGTCGGCGAGCGACCCGTCAGGCGGCAATCAAAAAGTGAGCAGTGGTACCACATTCAGATAACACCGGACATCGAGCTATCGGTCAGAGGTGTTCCGGACGAAGAACAGTTGACTAGCCTAGAGCGTGTCGCCGATTATTTGAGAGAAGTTCTCACTGGAGCAGGTTATGAATGATCAAATGTTGGTTACAGCGGCCTTCGATCGAAAGTTTGTAGCCGATTACAAGCGCTCCGAGAGATTTCTCGTTGTTGATGTGAAGGCACCATCAGCGGTTCCAGTTCAGACCGCATCCAAGCCAATTCTGAATCTCGCCCTGGTTATCGATGCCTCCGCTTCCATGGAGGGCGATCAGATGGATTCTGCGATTAAGGCGGCGATAGGCGTGGTTAACGCGATCTCGGAGGAGAGTCGACTATCAATAGTCTCATTCGCTTCCGACGTTGTCGTGCACGTCGAAGGCATTCTGTTGGACCCAGCCGGAAAACGCAAAGCGATAGGTGAGATATCTGGGCTGAGTACGCGTGATAACACCAATCTGGGAGGAGGTTGGCTTACTGGTGCGGAATGTGTTGCTCAGGTAATGAGTCCGGACGGCCGGATGCACAATCATGTAATCGTGATTTCAGATGGTCATGCGAATGTGGGAGTATGTGCGCCGCCATTGCTGGAGCATCATGCACAGGAATTGCGCAAGCGTCGAATTCTGACTTCGTCGGTAGGAATCGGCAATTACTATTCGTCTCTCCAGCTGCAGGCACTGGCCGATTTCGGCGGTGGTCGATTGCATGATGCCGAATTTCCTGGGGAAATTATCGAGGTCGTGTTGGGAGAGCTTCGCGAACTGCAGAATACCGTGGTGGAAGACATCAATGTCGAGATCAAGTTTCCCTCGATGGTG
The DNA here is from genome assembly GCA_964418155.1 of uncultured Candidatus Obscuribacterales bacterium. Taxonomy (GTDB): domain Bacteria; phylum Cyanobacteriota; class Vampirovibrionia; order Obscuribacterales; family Obscuribacteraceae; genus JADYXR01. The sequence goes on from CAYQKX010000027.1 coordinate 44,799, forward strand.
AGGGTTGATACCATTAGCGGTTTTCCGAGCACCACTTCCGAGAACAGTCTCGTATGTCAGATGGGGAGTCTGCCACCCGATGGCGAGCGATCCGTGATTTTTCAAATCTTGACTCCGAACGGACTGCCGGAAGGTCATCGATTTCCATTTTCGATTGATTGCTCATGGATCTGGACCGGTACAGACAAGCATGATTCCACCTCCTGTACTCCCTTGAACCTGACTGCTGCTGACGGTCCACTCAATGCGAATCAGAAGAAGGATCTGACTCTTGCTAGACGAGTCGCTGAAATCTGGCAATCGAATGTGGTGCGAAAATCGGTTCAACTAAATCGCGCAGGAAAGTTTGACGAGCTGTTTAAGTATGTCGACTATGAGCTGACCGCCTTTACGCGATACTGTCGAGACGTGCCCCAGGTGGAGCATCTCATCACCGCTCTCGAGCGGTTGAAGGCGGTCTCCGACAGAGAGTGGGATGAAAGAAGTCGCAAGAGTATGGAGTACACAACCTATCTCACGCAAACTAGCTTGATCGATCATCGGACTCTCGAGCGAGCCGGGTGGTGGAAATTCCTCGAGCAAAGAGAGAAGGAATTCAAGAAATAGAGGCCATGCTGCTTGCATAGCCAAGTTGGCGAATCCAAAATGACCTTAAATCATGCATTTTCATGATTTGATTCTCAATAGGTCACGATAAGGTCACAAATGATTCGTATAAATATAGATGCAGTGAACGCTTTTTACTACGGGGCTTAGCCTCGCTCCTTCAGTCGGGAGTATTATAACTATGACGATTACTTCGTCGAGCCAACAATCGTTTGGCGCGAAAGGAGAGGTCGACGATCTCCTTAGTGAGCTTGCGCAGTTGTGGCCGGGTGGGACTATACAACCTGCATCCGCCGTTGCGCAAAATCAATCAGACACTGAGCAAAACCAAGTTTTGCCAATTCCTGCAGCAGCAGTCTGTGCGTCGACACAGCCGTTGGTGCAAAATTACATCGTGAATTCCCCGACAGTTGAAGACAGCGTCGTTGTCCAATATCCATCGGACTTCGCCTCTGATTCGACAATTGTCGACGCACCGGCGGTGACACCTGAATACATGGTGCACGTGACTACAGCCATGCAAGAAGACGGCTCCGGAAACCACCTCACTCCGCCAGGTATGACTAGCACACCGGGGCTCGGCATCGAGTCGGTGTGCGATGGCTCGCAAGTTTTGAATTCGAATGATTACCTCGCGAATCGACCCAACGGGGTGCAGCAGAACCCCTGGGCAGCTGAGCCTGCCAATCAGGCATACGGCAAAGTCGCGAATGGAGTGGCACAGCAGCCATCAATGTCTAGCGGTGTATCTCAGCAACCCTGGGCATCAGTGGGCGGCGCAATTGCGACATCTCATTCCGTTCGAAATAGCATTGGGCATAACCCCTGGGACTCTCCTTCCGAGGATACACCTGAAATCGTTGTAGCTCCCAAACCTCCGAAGGCGCAATCGAAAAGAAATCGTATGCGCTACAATCCGTGGGATCTATCGACGTTGGAAGCTGATCTGGAAGCTGCGCCTCTCGAGTCTATTCCTTCTAATGCAGCGCAACAAGCTAATATAGAGCCTTACGCTAACGCAGCGCAACAAGCTATTGGGGAGAAACATAATCCTTGGAGCTCTTATGATGAGCCTATACAGAGCCGTGGCGTCCAGAATGGGTCTCTTCGCAGTTTAAGGTTGCCGATAGTAAATGGGTCTCCTCTAAGAAATCCGCCGACACTGGCGAACGAAGCGGACGTTTTGGCCAGCTTTGCGCCGAGTTCGGTGCAGCGGCCAGCTTCCTATATGCCACCGTCGCAATATGATCCATCCCTAGCGCCGCCAGTGAGGCAGACCTCTATACCGAGCGTCGCCACCGCGCAGGTTGACTACGGGTCGTTGCTCGATATAACTCTGCCATTATTACAGGTGGACATCTCTCTCGGAGCAGCACCAGAAGTGGTGCAGTCGGTTATTCTGATTGACTGTCTTCCATCGAGTACAGCTAGTTTCGTGCAGGATGAAACTGATCCTTCATTAGATATCACGCAGCCATTATCCCATGTGGACATTGAGGACGCACCGGATGCGGTGCAGCCATTATCCTATGTGGAGACTGAACAACTCGATACATCGTCAGGCATGGTTGCGACAGACGTCCGGTTAAACCCTGACGACTCTGCGCCGCCTGTCGACTCAATCAGACCGGAAGTTGCGTATATACGGAGTATTCTGCTCGACCCCACGGGCCCAGAGTCGCACGCTATCACTTACACCGTGCAAACGGATCCCGACACGGATTACGTGTTCAGCGACCAGAAGTGGCGCCTAACGCAGGGGCGGAACGTACATTGGGATGTTGAAGAGGGCAACCTCAATGAGTGGCCTTCGCGACCCGATCCGGCTGGCCAGCGAGAACGCAGGTCTCCTGTCGATCAGACTCCGCAACCTCGCCAACAGCAGATTCCCGCAAGGATGCTTCAGTCGACCAGAGGCGAGGCGACGGCGGTACATCGCCAGTCCGTAACCGCTTATGGCTCGATGGTATCTTCCAGAACTTCGAGTGTAGAACTGGAGGACAGCCAGGAGGCTGTTATGGAGCTGCTCCGCGGACTGCCAGATTCAGTTGTTCTGACAGAACCGATGAATGAGTCGCTTGAATCCATGCTCCAGACCGAACGGTTGTCACCGGCGCTGCCGATGCCGAAGACACCTGCCGTCGAGCTCTCGCTGCAGCAGCAACTAGATGCGGAGTTAATGGCGCCCGCCAATGTCGAGACGGCTAAGGGCACACTTTCCCAAGAATTCACTTTATCGGAAATGCCAGGTGATGTAGCTCAATGGCTGGCTGAGCTCGCGGAAGAGATTCCGGTGCAGGACTATCCTTTACTGTCGTTCCTCCCGGAGCCGCAGCCGGTTATTCGCTCAGGCATTCCAGGTCTCTCTCTCGACCCAGACCCTAAGAACGTAGATTTGCACCACGAGGCGGCTGTCCCTCATATTGAAGTTGCCTTACCGCAATCTTCGGCACCGCAAGTAGTGCCAGAATCCTATGCCGAATCCTGCTCCATTCCGGAGACGCAACGGGACTTCGCACCAGGCATCGGAATTGAAGTATCTCATTACGACGGCTATGCCGACGCCGACCATGCAGAGAGCCACTACGGTCCTACAGACAATCGACTCGGTCAACTCATGGTCGAGATGGGCTTGATAAGTTGCGAGCAACTGGAGCACTGTGTGCGTGCTGGGACGGAACTATCCCTGCCGCTCGGTCGCGTCTTGGTTATGTCCGGTTGGATCAACGGACGGCAGCTACAATGGTCCATTCAATTGCAGGCATTTCTGAAGGACGGCCTCATAACCGTTGATACCTGCCGTGCCGTAGCCGATCTGATGACTTGCAGCGGGATGACCTTGAAGCGTGCACTCAATTGCGCCGGATTCTCCGATGCCTATGATTCTATCGAGCAGCGTGCCACCAGGCTTGGTGACTTCTTGATAGAATCCGGGATCGTAAAAGCCGAGCGCTACTATGAGGCACTCTATAAGTCACAAGCCCTGGGCATTCCAGTCGGTCGGCTGTTGGTGATCTCTAACTTGGTTTCAACCCAACTCCTTGAATGCGCTCTCAATACTCAACGCTTTGTTCGCGAAGGCAAAATTTCTCGACAAGATGCTATCGTCCTTTTGACCAGAACGGCCGACCGTCATGCCGATCAGGCTAGCCGAGCCACCAGAACTGGTGGCACAGCGACCCCCGTACCGCTCAGGACCATGCGTCTTGGTGAGCTGTTGTCGCTCTCCGGAATCTTGACCGAGCCTCAGCTCGATCACGCCCTCGAAATCGGGCTTACCAGCAATCTTCCTGTCGGACGAGTGTTGGTCGACCTGCAATTGTTGTCCGGTCATACGCTGGAGATGGCTCTAGCGCTTCAGTCGTTGGTCAGTCGCGATGCAATCGAGCCGCTTGACGCCGCATACGCATTGATCGACATTCACTATCACAATCTGTCTATGACCGCGGCTCTTGAAAAGAACCGCAGTCTGTCGGAGCGCAGAACGCTTTCCTTTGAACAGTTTATCGCGAGCCTCGAACTCATATCAAAGGAACAGATTAAGGAAGCGGTCGAAATCGCCTGCCGTAGTCCATTATTCGTGAGCAAAGCGCTCGTTTTCTCAGGTGCACTGGCTGAGTCAACCATGCAGGTCGCCTTGCTCTGTCATTTCTATCTGCGCGAGAGCATGCTGACCGCGGAAGAATCAATGTTACTTTTCAACCATTGTCATAAGACCGGCCTGTCTGTGGATGAAGCGGTAGCAGAACTTAATCTTCAGCTCCGGACGGTATTTTAGAGCCCGAAGTCCGAAATCCAAAATGCGTTTAGAAGCATATTTCGGCTCATTATGCCTTTAGCCGTATATTTGTAGGCGTTTTTCTATACTTCTAAAAGCATAATTGATTGCATTCTTTCGGTACTTTTCGGAGAATGGTTTGCGTCGTCCTATCCAGCTTCGGTAACTCTCTATTGTGCTAAACCTAACTTGCGGTAGCGATTTCCCGCTCCGATGGTTATAAACCGTTTGTCAACAAACTGCCACCGCGAGCGATGGCAAGTACTACAGGCAACGGTCGAGGAAATGGAGGATTGATAATGACACTGAAGCAAAAGGGCGCCGTCGAAGTCTTGCGAACAGCACATGAGCGGATTAATAAGCTCTTGGAAGGCTACGATTCGAAGCTCAGTGCCTCCGACAAGGAGAAGCTTCTTGCCGATGTCTCTTACGAGCTTAGCGTACTGGCAGTGCTCGAAACGGAAGTTTTTTACCCTGCCATTGATGAAGCCGATGGAGTGTCGAAAGTTGATCATCTGATTGAAAACCACGATCACATCAAGGTGCTGATTGCGCAAAATCAGAGGCTGCTTGGCGATGAACCTGAGTTTGACACTCATATCGAGGAGCTCTCGAAGTCTGTGCGAAAGCATATGAAAGACGAAGAGGAGACGCTCTTTTCTAAGTTGGATAAAAGTGCCGTCGATTTGGAAAAACTTGGCGAGGGCATGGACAAGAGACGAGCTGATATGACCACACGACCGGGCGACTAAGAAGAGAACAACAAGAATCGGTCAATCTCCCCACAAAACTTTGTGGGGAGATTTTGATCATCTATAATGATCAAAACTATTTTGAGGAGGGGTCCATGTCCCGGAAGTGGCAGAAGCACCTAGATGATGCTCGGCTCTATTCGGCAAAGGGTCAATTCGAGGAGGCCGAACGCGTCCTGCTCGAAGCCATGCGCATTTGTGAGAATACCGGGAAAAAGGATCTTAGACTTGCCGAGACCTTGCATGAAATGGGCGTTGTCCTCGTCCACACGGGCTCGTTCGAAGAAGCAGAAGAAGCCCTGCTGCGGGCTCTGGCCTTGAGAGAGCAGGCGTTGGGCAAAGTGCATCGTGACGTAGCAGCTACATTAACGGCTCTAGGAAAGGTTTTGGCTCCCTTCGAGAGCGAAGCTGCGGAGAAGCGATTTCGCCAGGCTATTTCTATCTACCATGAGCTTGATGAATCAGACGTAGTATTTCCGGTCGAGCAGCTCTCAACACTTTTAATGCTCAAAGGGCGGGGCTCTGAGCGCGGGACCATGCTTGAGGCATTGGTCGATCGAATGCGTTCGTTCAAGAAAAAGGCTGATGCAGGTCTCAAGGGTAAGAGCCTGTCAATGCTGGCTGCCTACTATGAAGAGTCCGATGAACACCGGGCCGAGCAGCTACTACTAGAGTGCATTCCACTGTTCGCCATGGCGGATAGCATGACTCAAATCTTGGCGGAATCAAATTTGTTGCTCGGCAAAATTCAGTATCGTCAGAGTAGATTCGAAGCCTCCCAAGCGAGTTTTTCTGCCGCTTTCGAGTGTGCAAGTGCGGCATTGCCCGGCGCGAGGTTCGTGGCGATTGAGGCTTCCATACGACTGGCTAAAGTGTCTATGGTATTAGAGTGTCGGTATGACGATGCTGAAAAGTATCTCGATCGCGCTGTAGAGATATGTCGCCAACATGCTTCCGGTCAGCTTCCGCAAAATTTGATTTTGGAGTACGAGTGTCTTGTTGAGTTCTCCGGCAACTATAATGACCTGCTCACTTTGAGAAAAGAGCTTTTACGATCGCATCAATGTTCGGCTGAAGATGCGCGTGACAAGTGCGAAATGACAGAGTTGTCGAAGTATGCTACAGCGGAGTCCTGTAACATTGCGAGATTGTTATTGCGTATGGGCAAAGGCAGTGAAGCGGAATCATACGCTCGATGGGCTGTCACTATGGATGATCAGTGCAGAAGTCCAAAGATTGTGAATAGTCTTATCACCCTTGCCGATACACTGGTTGCACAAGGACAGAGAGACGAAGCTTCAGCTGCTTGCGATCGCATCTTCTTGGCAAAAACAGACAACAACTGGTACTTTCCGCAGCTTATCGAACTGCTACGGGTGGTGGCGCTGCTCAATCGTGACGCGGACGCTGAGCGTCTCGAGGTTATAGCACAACGACTCATACAACAGTATTCCGGTGACAATGATTGGGTCGGCGGATTATGTCAACGTCTCGCCCTTGTATTGAGCGCACTATCGAGGCAATCGGAAGCAAGCGCGCTTATGGAGCGAGCCTTGCGTGCGGTGGATGCTGGTGAGCATGGCGGGTTATTTTTGGCTTTTAAACTCGAGTGTTGGTCTCGTCAATTCATCAATGTTGGCGATGATACGCTGGGCAAGGAGCTCGCCGCCAGGGCTAAGCAGCTGCGTGATTCTGGGCGCGTGAAGACTACTGTGTCTTAGTTGCGGCTGGTCTTTGAGCCGTGAAAGTCGATTTCACAACGCATAGCGCATGGACCAGTGCGCTGGCACTGGGCCTGCGAAATCGCTTCCCCGTGAGCGATACGATTCGGAATACACAGCTCTAACCGCCAGCGTCGCGCTAACACCGAGCCTGTCTTAATCGCTTCTGCTAGTATGCGAAATGATTCGAAACGCATAGCACTTACACCAACAGCGTCTCTTAGGATTTACTTGACGGGAATGGGAGAATCTCTTAGGCACCGGGCCCTGCCGTGATCGCTTCCCGAGTCAGCAGCAACAATCAGAGCGCGAGCATGCGATTACTATTGCTAAAAACGACACAAGCACCCGGTCGAGGGGTGCTTGTATCGAAGGCTCAGGGTTGAATTAGCCCACAGCGAAGAACGCTCCGGGCGTCTTGCTTGCTGCCTAGCTAGCTTTGCGAATGGGGAAAGACTGCTCAATCATGGATTCCAGTGACACCAGATTCTCCATCTGCGACCAAACCACATCGCGCATTTCTTCCAGTTCGTATTTCCCAATCTGCCCTCTGTCGTAGCATACGCAAACTTTGTCCCACAAAAGGAAAAGACCTTTCGCGGACTTAGTCTCGCGTGCTTCTTGTTGCAGCTCAGGTAGGTCAAATCTTTCTACGTACATTGTTTTCAACTCCAAAATTTACAGACTAATTCACCAAGAGCGCACTCAGTCTAGCCGCCCTGAAAATCATCAGCGGTGTGCATAAGCTCTTCTTCTTTGACGTCACGAACGTCGACGGGAACGAGATCGTTGCGCTTAGTATTATCGCAATTCGGGCAACGTAGAGCCCCTTTTACGAACTCGAACTCATCCTCACAACGTAAACAATGATACATTCCTGGTTTTGGTGGTTTTCCTACCATAGCCTGATTTACCATGTTAATTTCCCTCGTTAGTATCTCCATTCGGAGGCTCATAATGGACGTTGGCAGTCAGTGTTTGCGAAACTTCCAGAGCCTACCATCTGGATAAATAGCACAAATTTGTTTGCCTGAAGCTTACTGATCGTGGTGGCGAAAGTGGTGCGGAAGACTCCTCCAACATTCGGCACAGCTGTGCTGCCGCTCCGAAGAACGAAGCTGCCCCGAAGATGGAGGCGAGTAACGTTGGAGCGGATTCCAATTTTTAAGCACGGACCTTGCTGATTTGTTTCATAGTGAAGACTGGGATTGATTTCGATGACTGTCTATCGAGAAGCTCTTCTGTCTGTCAAGAATATTTCGAGCACTAGTGCAAAACCACAGCCTGCAGCGAGGACGAAGCAGAGTATTGCTAGCCCCGGATAGCCACCAATCAAAAATTGCGTCCGAATTTGCATTAGCTGCGCTGCGCCCAAAATTAATGCTGCCAAAATCAGGCCCATTGTAATGCGATTGGCTATCTTCTGAAAACCAGACATGAGAACCTGTTCGTCGATTGTGTCTACAGTTATTTTCAGTTCGTTGGCGGCTACCGCATCGAGAATTTTTCCAACTTTGCCGGGCATTTTTTCCAGCAGTTCGAAAGCTTCGATCAGATTTTGAAACAGATGAGTCGGGCTCAAGCTGCGCATCACTTGTCCGCGCATAATTTCAGCCAAGTTCTTGTTCAAGAATGCGCGAGAATCAAAATTTTTGTCGATCAGGTCCGCGATTTTGTCGAGACTTATTAATGTGGTGCCTAACGTGCTGAGCTCTCCTGGTATGAAGAAACCACTCTTAAATGCCGTCTGTGCAATGCCGATAAATACTCTACCTATCTCAAGTCCATCGGTGTTATTGTTGCGATGAAAAAGAATGAACTCTTGCACGCCTTGCCTGAATTTGGACTCGTCAAAGTTCTCTCTTTTTTCACCCACGGTCAATAGAAGATCGCATACGTGTTCCACCCGACCTTCGTTGATGCCCAGAAGAATTTGGAGCAGTTTTTCCTGCATGGTTTGGGAGACTCTCGTTACGGTTCCCAGATCCAGCAGCGCTAGCTTGCCGGTGTCGGTAAATAGGATGTTGTCAGGATCAGGATCACCATGCACAAGACCGTCTACCAATATTTGCTTCAGGTAGGCGTGGAAGATCTCTCCTGCCAAAGCGGATCTCTCTGCAGCCAACAATCCTAAGAAGGACACTTCTTTGAGTTTTTTTCCTTGAATATATTTGAGGGTTAAGACTTTCGATGTCGAAAATCGTGATATCGGAGTCGGTACCACGATATGATCCAACGTCTCCAGATTATCTTTGAGGAATTGTAGATTGTGCGACTCCTGATGATAGTCTAATTCGGACAAAATGATTTTCCGTACTTCTTGCAGGGCACTCTTGACGCAGTACTTCTTTCCTGTCGCAGAGTGCTCGTCGCAAAATTCCGCCATGTCTTCGAGCGTGGCCAGATCCTCGTATACCTGTTCGAGAATTCCGGGGCGCTGAATTTTGACGATCACGTCCCTTCCATCTTTCAGTTTTGCCTTATGAGTTTGATCAAACGGCGAGATGTTAATTGGAATCGGATCAAATTCCGGGAAGATGGTGATTAGAGGATTTCCCAGCTCTGCTTCGACCATCATGCTGATTTGAGGCATCGGCAGAGGTTCCTCGAGAACTCTGATATGTGAAAACGGCTCTATCAGAGATGCCGGCAAACAGTCAGGTCTCTTTGAGAGAATCTGTGCAATCCTCACGCACGTTAATCCGAGCTTGTGAAGGTCCGCCGAGACCTCGACCTGGAGCTCCATCGCGGGGACATCTCTGACCGCGTGATCGACCATCGATTTGTCCAGTCCAGCTTCATTGGCAAGATCGACTTGCCCGTGCTTCCAGAGAAAGATCGCTATATCTTTGTATTTTTGGAGGCGCTGCGCCTTCGCAGTAATATTAACCATGGATTCTCCGCAAGCATGTATCGAAATCCCAGAGAATGATGAAGCTCATCAAACTCTGGAATTCTGAGTAACGAATCGTCCGCTAAGAAGTCAGACTAGTTAGTCTTCTTTTCTGCTTCCAGTGCAGCTTTCTCGTTATCTGCCTTTGTTTCGATCGCTTCCTTGCTCATTTCAGCATTATTCTCGACTTGCTTTTTCGCTAACTCTTCGTTCGCGTCCATACTGCCATTTTTTTGATCAGCCGCTTCGTCGATTGCTTTCTTTTGAGCCTCGGCATTGGCTTCTATACTTTCTTTCTGCTGATCGGCTCTATCTTCGATAGCGTCCTGCCTCTGCGAAAGCTTTTTGTCTTCTGCGCTCGTGCAAGCCGTGAACATGACTAAAGAAAGTCCTGCTATGGCGAGCGTAGACAGTTGTCGAGTATTCATAAGTATCCTCCCTGTAACGGTAATGCCATCGTGTGGTGCTTTTAGCTTTCGATGATGGACCCGGACATACATAGCACAGAGATCTCCGCCTGGTGGATGCCTATACTAAGTGCCTTCTGCGGCGGCGCTCAGAGCCGGCCTAGAGGAAGTACTCTCAGGTTCGGAATATTGTTTCTGACGAAAAACGCTGCGGCGCTATAAAGGATATTAAGGTGGATCTTTGTGCTCAGCCGCTGGTTCTAATCATCGGGAAACGCTCAGAATGCTAAGAGAAGGGCAAATCGACTAATTGATGTTTGACGCCGTTGGGCGACTACATGAAAGTTTATTGATAAATATCCGAGGAAAGCTAGATGAATATTTTCAGGTATTTGAAGTCAGATGAAAACCATCTGCAAGAGTCTCTCTGGGACGTGACTGTGAATTTTACCGAGTGGACACAAGATCATGTTTTTGAATCTGTAAAACAAAACATCGCGTCCATCAATGCTCACATTGAGAAGAAGAATTCTCTGCTCGTTTCCGCGTTCCGCGGTAACGACGGCATGAACGATATCGAGGCTAAATGGGACGATTACACGAATCAGATCCACGAGATGATCAACACTCTGGTGATGATACATGTCGACGAGCCGGGATTCGAGCAACTGCTCATTCGTCTGGCTCAGAAAGTCGACAACATGATCAGATTCTGCCGCGACGAGATGTATCCCGCTGTCCGAGAGGGAGTGTCTGAAGACGATCTCGCCGGTATCAACAAACGATTGGATCAAATGGTACTTAGCTAAATCAGCGCGTCGAGATTCGTGCTGGTTTCGCGACTACAGCGAGGAGGAGTCAGAGTAATGAACTCAGTAGAGATGGAAAATCTAAACATTCTCTTGAAAGGAGAACTATCTGCGGTGGCATCCTACGGGGTCGCTCTGGAGAAGGTCAAAGAACCACATGTGAAAGACCTCTTGATCCAGGCACAGGAATCACATGCTGAGCGGGTTGATAGACTGCGGACTGCAATAGTCGACTCTGGGGGTTCTCCTATTGAGACGTCTGGAACCTGGGGAAGCTTCGCCAAACTAGTGACGTCAACGGCAGCCGCAATGGGCGATCTTGCAATAGTCGCAGCCCTGGAGGAAGGTGAGGATCTTGGATCAAACGAATACGAGTGGAAGATGCTCAATATACGGGGCGCTAATCACAAACTTGTAAGAGACGAGCTTTGGCCGAAACAGCAGGCCACTCACAAGTTGATAAGCACTTTGACGAGTAAGAAGACCGATGGAAGTTGGCCTCCTACTCCGCACACTGTGGATGCCTGACTTGGCGATTCAGAAGAGATGATTTCCGAGGGCGATAACTTATATCGTCCTCGGACGCATTTTGTGTTGATACTGCATTCGGTGCCGCATTTTGCTTTGTCGCTATGGCGAGTCGCCGTTACTGTTCTGGTCATTGTCATTTGCACTGCGCCAGTTCGGAGGCCGAATGATGTGTTTGCTGCACTTCTGGCAGAACCAGCCGAAGTGTGATTTGTCCGTGAGTTTTCCAGAAGGATCTTGATAGTGGTAGCAATAGCCCACCGGTCCTAATCTGGTGAATTCGTGCTTGTTCGGTTCGACCGTCTGATAGGATTTCCATGTGAACAAAACGTTATCGGCATTTTTGCAATTCGGACAGTTCGGCTGATTTGAGCCGATGTAAGCCCAGACCAGAATTGTCAGCGCCAGTACGACGCCTAGAGCTATGCGTAGCGCGATTTTTCGACTGATCGGAAAGTTTTGTTGCATCGAGTTATGACCGGCGGGCGACGGATAACGCCAACTGATCGAAGATTATACATCCTGACAGGGTACATACTGACTGGTACCCAGTGAGTAGTCATGCGTGGGGGATTGAGGTATGGCACCGGACGACCGGACCGGATGGGAGTCCACGTTCAAAAGCGGCCTTGATGCCTGTTCGAGATACGAGTACTCGAAGGCCCAGAGGTTCTTTAACAAAGCGCTCGAAGAGGCGCATACAGAAAATGCCGTTGACCATTCAATCGGCGAGATTTTCTTTAATCTCGGGTGGTGCCATCAAGCGTTGCATGAATACCAGGCCGCCGAGCAGAGGTACAAGCAGTCGCTCGCCACAATGGAAAGATGTCACGGAAAGACCTCGGACGCAGCTGACCGAGTTGCCAATCAAATCGTGGAGCTTTTTCGAATCTCGAATCGAAGTGAGCAGATCGATGCCTTCTTGAAATCTCGCGGGCAATCGTCCGTTTCTCATCAATCCGGGGGAATCAGCGATCAAGCCGCTGCGGATCTCAACGCATTATTGTCTTCGGGAGCGTCTCGTTCTTCATCTTTTCCGAACAACTCGATTGCTCCGGGTTCTCCGCTCAACTCTCTACCGCCCGGCGCCGTGCCGTCTGCGTATCCTCAGATACAGTCATCGCCGCCGCCGGCGCCATCGTCGAGACCCAACAACTCGCTCACGAATATGCTCACTTCTGCGTCGAAAGACCAGGACTTGCTTCCGAAATCTGCGCCGCCGCTCCCATCGCCTCGCGGATCCGCTGACGGTGCTATGCTGCCTCGAGTTAATTCCGGTACCTTCCCTGCGCCGCCGCTGCCGTCGGCTCGCGGGTCCAACGACGCTGCTTTACCGCCTCGAGTGCAGTCCGGCACCTTCCCCGCGCCGCCACCACCACCACCTGGGGTCGCGTCAGGCAACTTTCCCCCGACAGAGGTGTCGCCTGTCGCGCCGAGCACTCTGACTGCGCCGGAGTCGTCACTGCCGCCTGGACTTTCCTCCGGAAATTTTCCTCCGGTGGAGTCGCCACCGCGGGTGATGTCCGGCAATTCTCCCGCAGCAGAACCTCCGTCCGTGCCCGACCCGTCGCCTCCGTCTCTATCCGCTGCGCCGGCGGCTTCCTCCATAACACCTTCGAGCGGTCGCAAGAAAAGCGACAACGGCGCCGACCAACTGGGTGCTCCAACTGCCGTGAAGATCAATCGAGGTCCGGAGAACTCATATCAGGGTGCATTCGTCGCTGGAAGCATGTTTTCCGAATCGAGTGCCAATAACCCCTCTTCGCCAAATGGGGCTATTAAAAATGCTCCTGGACCGAGTCCAGAAGCTCTCTCGACTGGCATTGAACTTGAAGATAGCTCGCCATCTTCAGGAGGCGAGGTGCAACAACAACGAGGTCGGAAGGTGCGGAATCGCTTTCTCGCCACCGCCACTGGTGCGGACGATCCCGCCTACGATGATCTGCTTGCTGGCGTCAGCTCCTCGCAGGGACCGTTCGATATCGAACGATTTGTCCATCCGAAGGAGGTTATCTATCGCAGATTATCGATTGCGATCGGATGCATTGTATATTTCTGCATGGTTGTATCACTGGTCGCAGTAGTCGTAGCCCCGCTCGCAGCTCTCGCCGCCTTCATCGCCCACGGGCTTTATTTGGGTGGATTGCGTGGTTCGGGCATTCGCGTGTCCAACCGGCAGTTTCCAGAAGTTCAGCAGTTGCTGGAAGAGTATTGCACGGTGTTGAGACTGGAGATACCTGAGGTGCTAGTCGTACACCACGAAGGTATTTTGAATGCATGGGCTCAGCGTCTGCATCGGAAGAATCTGGTTGTCATTAGTGCCGATGTACTCGAGCTGGCCTATGAGCAAGGTGAAAAAGAACTCGCTTTTGTAATCGTTCATGAGCTCGCACATGTGAGACTCGGCCATACGAAGTGGGGCTGGTTGCATCTCCCAGCTGCGCTCGTACCGTTCCTCGGAAGTGCTTATTCAAGGGCGTGTGAATATTCTTGCGATCGAATTGCGCGCAGGTTGGTACCTGATGGTGCGCTTTTCGGTTTGGTCGCGCTCGCCGCTGGAAAAAGACTTTATCGAAATGTCAACCTTAAAGCACTGTATGAGCAGGCCGAAGACGATTGGGGATTTTGGACATGGTTTCACGAGATCAATGCGAGCCACCCTAACCTCCTCAATCGAATTCGGGCGATCGGTATTGCCGACGAAGCCGCTCGAAGATCGCTTGCTGCACTGCTGATCGTAGGTGTCGCAGCGCTGTTGATATGTCCGCCGTCTTCAGCTCAACGGCTTGAATCTGATTCCCTTCAACCCGTTAGCCGACACTCAAGCATTCATAGCCAGCCACTCTTGATCGCCGAGGGAGAAGAAACAGCCGAGAGCGACGGCGAGTATAAAGACGAGGGTAGGCAAGCAGATTCGACGGAGTCGGATGAGTCTGCTCAGTCACAACCGGAGTCTAATGAAGCTGCTTCAACAGACGACTCAACTGCCAACTCAGACGAGTCTGCGACATCTGGTGGGGACTCCGAACAGACCGCTTCTGAAGGCGATTCCTCTGAAGGCGACACTACTGCCCAAGGCGAGAGCGCAAGTTCTGAGCCGGTATCGCTAGCTCATCTCTTCATGAATGCGCTCGGAATTGGACTTCTCGTCGTTGTGCTTCTGTCGATTCCAATCGGATTTACCACATTGATGTGTGCCATTATCTGGAAAATCGGCATGGTCATGCGCGGCGGGCGAAAGCCGGATATCGGATAAAAGGACATCAGAAGTCACTTTTCATCGGTCTTCGGCGAGTTGCGACGCTTGAGAGTGCTAAAGCCCAACTCTGCAAATGGTCAGAATTGGAGCTTAAAATGAGTTGTCGCGAAGTTTGAAACACCGAAGGCTGTTCTAACCACGATTCGGTGGCGGCACGAGAGACAGTGTCCACGGGTTTAGAAGATTCCGAACATTCTTCTTATTTGATCTAACAATGATGGATTGCGATTGTTCATGTAATCCAGAAATGCCGGATCTGAGTATTGGTTCCAATCGTAGGCGCCATTCCAGTTGTTGTTGTGATAAGCCAGCCACTGTGCACGAAGTTGTGCGTCCACTTGTGCTCGTTGGGCCGCAGAGACCTGTGCGCTGCGGTTACGCCAATTATTGCGCAAATAGTCTCGTCGTTGATTCCAACTGTGTTTGCCCCATTCCCAGCGAGCAATCTTTTTGTTGACTTGGTTGCGATTTTTCACATACTTTCGGTATTTCTTGTTCGAGTAGCCACGACCGTGCCCGCGACCGTGAACGTACCCGCGATTGTGATCGTCGTGGTGATCATGACGTGCGAAAGCTGGAGCGGAGATACTTAGCAATGCAATAGCAACGACCAGGTGAGTTGAGAATTTTTGCATGAGGGCTCCTGTAGTTTTCCCAGGGTAAGAAGAGGTGTACTGGACCTCAATAGCATAGCGGGTGATAGCTGGAGCATGCGCAACTTGCGTCTGGCTTGCGAGTGTTTGAAACGCTCCGGAAAATTTAACGCTCTCACCTCCGACCTTTACGCTATAGGTAGTTGCAGGGTTAAGATACTAACCTTCGTCGATGAATCAACTGGGAAGACTGGGTGGTGAGGCAATTGAACTATTTAGCTGCTGCATTTGACTACGATGGCACTCTGGCAGGAGACGGTAGGGTGACGCCGTCTACAGTGAAGGCATTGCAGGCTCTGAAAGCGTCCGGGCGTAGACTGCTCATGGTCACGGGACGTGAATTGGAGGATCTATTGAGAGTCTTTCCAGAGGTCACCATGTTCGATTTGATCGTTTGTGAGAACGGTGGGCTTTTGTATAATCCGACGACTAAAGAGGAGCGCAAGCTCACTGATGACGCATCTCTTGCACTGGTAGAAGAGTTGAAGAAAAGCAAGGTGGAGCCTGTCCATGTGGGGCGGTGCATTGTAGCGACCTGGGAGCCTTTTCATCAAGTGACGCTGGATGCAATACATAAGCTGGGGCTCGAACTTCAAGTCATCTTTAATAAGGGTGCCGTCATGGTGCTCCCGTCGGGGATAAACAAAGGGACTGGTCTGTTTGAAGCGCTCAAGGAGCTCGAATTGTCGCCTCACAATGTGATTGGCGCGGGCGACGCCGAGAACGATCATGCGTTTTTATCGCTCTGTCAGGTATCCGTTGCTGTCAAGAATGCATTGCCTGCAATCAAGGAGCGAGCCGACATCATCACGGTAGGCGACCATGGCGCGGGCATCGAAGAGATGATCGAACAGCTACTCAAAGATGAGTTCGCTTCGATGCGACTGCCTCGACATCAGCTGTCACTAGGTACGAGAGAAAATAAGGAAGAGGTAAAGATCAACCCGCTGAGCACCAATATACTGATTGCTGGTCCCTCTGGTGGTGGAAAATCGAACGCCACGCTTGGAATACTCGACACACTCTCGAGCGCTGGATATCAGTTTTGTCTTATCGATCCTGAGGGGGATTACGAATCATTTGGTAACGCCGTAGTGCTTGGCGACACGCAGAATACGCCATCTGCCGATGAGGTATTACAGTTGCTCCGCAACCCTGGCGTGAGCGCGATCGTCAATTTGCTTGGTTTGCCGTTGGAAGACAGACCCGCGTTTTTCTCAGCACTGATTCCACGTCTTCAAGAGATGAGGACCGAACTAGGGCGTCCACATTGGCTCGTTATCGACGAGGCGCATCATCTGTTACCCAAGGATTGGCTCCTTGCTCCGAATGTGGTGCCACACAAGCTCAAGGGCATGATACTAATTACGGTGCACCCCTCACTGGTCGCCCCAGACATTATTCGCGACATCGATTATGTCTTGGCCGTTAGTGAATCACCTGAAGAGACTATCCAGGACTTCAATTCAATCACTGAAGTGAAGAGTCCAAAAATCAAAAAGGTAAAACTGGAGAAAGGCCAAGCTTTGATGTGGCGGCCGCGCGAAAAAGACAGCGAAGCAGAAGTAATCGACATGCATCTCTCTGATATTGAGCGTAGACGACATCGAAGAAAGTATGCCGAAGGCGAGCTACCCGAAGATTCGAGCTTCTACTTCACAGGTCCGCATAAGTTGAGGCTGAGGGCGCAGAACCTGATCACATTCGTGCAACTCGCAGAAGGTCTCGATGATGATACCTGGTTGTACCACCTGGCTCGTAAGGAATACTCGAAGTGGTTTCATGAAAACATCAAAGACGAGCAGCTCGCAGATGCGGCTCGAACTGTTGAATCGGACGATTCTGTATCGGCTAAAAAGAGTAAGGAAGTAATTTTGAAGGCGATTGAGGAGCGTTATACAGCGCCTGCCGAAGCGAAGAAATGAGATCAACCTGGCCGAAAAATGGAACTTTTCGGCTGAAGGCTGGTCATCAGAGTGACTGTGAGGATGAAGTAATGAACGACCAAGAACTGATCCAATCCTTTTATCAGGAGTTCACCCGAGAGCTTCTGCATATTGCACGCGACATTAATAGTCGCCGCGATGGGGACAGGCAGGATGGATTTCAGATCGCCAACATCAAGGATGGGTGGATCGATTACAAAGGTATGTCCTTTGGCTTCGCACTCCTGGACGAGCCGGCTAGAATTACTTGCACATTCGGACCGGATGGTCCATTCGTTGGGTTTCAAGAAATTTTTCGGCTGAGTTGCATCGGCTCGGAGGTGGAATGTCTAGCGGAAAATGGCAGCAAATACACTCCGCGAGGCTTGGCCCAGCTTTCCTTGGGTCGACTGTCTACGAAGGCGGCGGATCGCGCGCCTGCGGAGATGCAGTAGAGTCATCGTGTTTCGGCGACTGCCTCGAACTGAGTTCACTTCAGTTGTTTAGTTCGCCGGTATAGATTGAATTATCCAGATCGTGTGAAAACAAACTCAGTCGGTTTTTCTCCAGTGGAAAATCGATTGAGTTTCGATCTTTAAATAGACCTAAACTCTGTTGAGTTGGTGCCGAGTTGGACTTTAGTCGGCTAGATCTTCTGACTTGGCAGTGCTGATGCTGCCCAAAGGCGACAAAAGACGCGAGGGACCTGCGATTAGTCCTGTGTAATCAATATCACCTGTCTGTTTCCAAGCGCTTGTCGCGAGAGCGCTATCTTGGGACAATATCTCTTTGTATCGTTGACTTGGATTCCGATGCAGTTGGTGCTTTCGGGCACTCTCTCTATCCAAATCCTCGAGTGGCAAATGTTCTCACTACATATGTTGAATAGTCACGCGTAATCCCACGCGAGATTTTCGAATGACGGCCTGCTGCATCTAGAAGCAAGCGAAGGTGGTTCCTGACAGCTGGCTTCGTCGATCCACTAGACAGCACGAAGGTTCTCAAACGGTATTGCGGGTAGTGCACATCAAAGAAACATGGAGTATCAAGGTTATTAACATGCTGAACGGGCTCTCTCTCGAAGCGATTAATCTCTCGGTCGACAATGGCGTGCTTTCGGTTACCCTCAATCGCCCCGAGTCGATTAACGCACTGTCGACCGAAATGGTGGCGGAGTTAACCGCAGTATTTCAGCGAATTGGTCAGGAGTTTCACAAGAAGGAAAGCACTCCGCGACTGGTGATCATGCGCGGATCTGGCGGCAATTTTTGCGGTGGTGGCGATGCTGAAGAGATGGCGCGGCTCGCTGAGTGCTCCAGGCGCGGCGAGCTTGTAGCAATCGCCGCGCACAACAGCTTAGCAGGACGATTGTTCAGCGTAGTCAGTGAATGTCCGGTACCGGTCGTTGCGGCGGTCGAAGGTATTGCCCTCGGCGGAGGGCTCGGACTGAGCTGTGCTGCGGACGTCACGGTAGCAACCGCTGACGCGCAATTCGGACTTCCCGAAACGAGCCTGGGCTTGATACCGGCGCAGGTGGCACCTTACATTCTCCGACGAGTAGGACAGTCTCGCGCCAAGCTTCTGGCCATTACCGGGAGGCAATTCGATGCAGCAAGTGCTGAAAGGATGGGACTTGTTCATTTCCTGGCTGCCGACCGAAAAGCCATGGATGCCACCATATCCGGTATAACTACCGACATGTTGAAGTGTGCACCCGGTGCTCTGGCCTCGGCTAAACAGCTGATGTGTCAATCATTCGAACCGGGAGTGGACGATTCGGATCGACTGGCGGTGCTTTTCGCAAAGCAGATGGCTTCCGGCGAAGGTCTGGAGGGCACGCGAGCCTTTTCGGAAACGCGCAGTCCGGCATGGGTTATTCACAGAGCTGCGCCCGTAGCAACATTTTGATGTATACAAGGTGCCCCGCATAATCAAGTTGATCGCGGAAATCCCGCGCAACGCCAATGGAAAATTTTTCAAACGGTTACTGAAATAGTTGAGGTACGATGCGAAACTCTTTTGTATTAGCCATTCTGATGATATCTGGTTTGTGCGCTAACAGCGCTTTTGCTCTGGAGTCCAAACTTTCCGATCTGTCCTGGATGGTTGGACAATGGCAATGCAAGGCAGACAGTGCCGAATTCGAAGAGCATTGGATGCGCGCTTCCGGAGACTCCATGATTGGCATGGGGCGAGAAGTGAAGGACGGCAAGCTTGCTTTTCATGAGTATCTTCGTCTCGAAGACAGAGACGACGGTATTTACTATATCGCTCAACCGTTTGGCAAACTAATTACCGAATACAAACTCACAAATGCCACGCCCACTGTCATGCTTTTTGAAAATCCCGATCACGATTTCCCAAAGAAGATTGAGTATTCTCTGCAGAAGGATGGATCTATCTTTGTCGCCGGCAGTGGTGATGCTTCAGATAAGGATAAAGAGTTCCGCTATCACCTGACAAAAATGAATTCGACTTCTGAGAAGGCGTTGAAGACTGAAAAGGCAGAGAAGACGGTAGTATCGGAAAAGACGAGTAAAGCAGATCCTGTAAGTAAAGCTGGAAAAGCGGACAAAGACGATAACGTAGCCAAAGCGGAAAAGTCTGACAAATCTGATAAGTCCGACAAAAGCAAAAGCAAGGCAAAGTCGGGTCGCTTTATGAATCCGATCAAGAGCGTTAATGAGTTGTTGTTTTAGCAATCAGCTAATCGAGCCCTGAATTGCTGACCTACTGAGTCTTGACCATGGCTATTGTCGGGGGGCTAATAATGTCGCCGGTTTGATTATCCGCCTTCAGTTTGCAGCCAATTAACAAACAGCCAACCGATATGTAATCGATTGCCAATCGCTATTTAGCGATTGTGGTCGAGAATAGAAATTATCATAAAACCCCTTCCCGAGGCCCGAGTGGTGCGCAAGCACCAAAGAGCAGGTATCGGTGCGGCAAAGCCGCGGAGATTTTCACATGGACAGAAAAATTGAATCGTCCTCGTTCGGCACTGGTAGCAAAATAGCTCGGGTAGTAGCGCTCGCCGTTCTATCTCTTGGACTGTTTCCCCTGTCCGCATTTGCAGAGACCTGCATGACAGACTCGCTTATGATGATCGATGAGACTGTCGAGGTAAAGAGCTCGCATCCCATAAAACAGGTCAAGTCGCACCGCAAACAAACACGATTGGTTGCCGGAAGTTCTGCCAAGCTCGGCCCTGCTAGACAAGCGACTTCAGCGCCAATGGACGTGTCCGGAACAAAAATTAGTCAGGTGCAGACACAGGAAGGTTCTCGCTAACAAGGTGTTCAGGAGCAAATAGGACCGGAAGAGTTGGACACGGCGTTGGCGATGATCAACTTAGGGAGGTTTTATCTTACTGGCCATTTTAGGTTGAGAGAGGCGGAAAGCTTGTTTTCCAAGGCAGTTTCGATGCTCGGAGATCACAACCCGGTCACAGTTAGAACGCAGCACGAGCTCAAAGATTTACAAAACCGATCCCTGAGAAGAAAAGAGTCTCGCCATTTTGCTAAGGCAAGTGCCTTTTGATTTTTTCGTTCTGGACATCGGTTAGACCGTAGGCTCTTCCGTTAGCCATGATGCGATGCAAGACTGCATTGGGGTCTCTCACGAGGCTGTCGCTCTTCAAAAGGTAATCGATGATAGTGTCGCAGATGGTGGCATTTACAGTGAGTCTGTTACTAATCGAATAAGCTGTAAGATCAAGAAGCAAGTCTATGGCGTCCTCGTTGTATGAGAAGACCAATGCTTTTGCGTGTTTTGAAAGATATTCCTGAATGGCGGTTACCGTCCTGGTTCTTTGACCATTGGCTTCGTTTTTCAAAATCTGCGAAAGCGATTTTGCGAGCATCAGTTCCGGTGGCACTTTTACAGCGCCGAGCGCTGGGAATAGCCTTTCGGCAAGGGTCATGCCGACGTCTAGACGTTCTCTGCGAATCGAGATGTACGCTTCGTTGGCAACAGCTCTCATCGTTAAGTAGTGGTTCCAATCAAAAATGTTGCTGCAGATTGTCACTGCCTTATGGGCGGCCTCGTCAGCTTGATCTTCGATTCCGCGCTCGAGGAGATTGGCGGAGATCTCGATCCATAGAGAAGCGCATCTCGGATGCAGACTTCCAAAACAATTTTCGATAACCGAAAGGGCGCGCTTCAATTTTTCAGTTGCCGACTCGAACTCACCTCTGGCAAAGAGGAATTTTGCATAACTTTGTAGGTAGGCGGCATAAGCCGGATCCTTTCGAAAGTGCTCGCCGCGTTCTGCAATTTGACCGCAGCGATCGACTGTCGCTTCAGCCGCCGTCAGCTTTTTCTGATTGACGTAGAATCGGGTAAGGGCGCTGGCTGTCTCCAATACTGCCGGCGATATGGTTGAGCACCGCTCCTCCGCCAGTTTGACGTTCTTTATCAGGGAGAACTCCGCATTGGCATATTTCCCTGTTGCGATCTCTAGTTCGTTGAGCTGACAGAGAGCGTCGATCATCGCCTGACTTAGATAGTTGCGCTTCGAGCTGGTGTCCAACTCGATTACCTCTTCAAGTCGGATAATCGCTTTACTGGGAAAACCCTGCTGATTGTATAGGTCCGCATAGGCTACATTGAGTTGTTGTACCAGTTCGAACTGCTCCGGTACTAGCGCTTCAATTGCTGCCTCTGCTTGCCTGAGAGATTGGCTTGCCTGCTGCAACTTGCTCTGCTCGATTTCGATCTTGGACTGGAGGAGATAGAGCAAACCAATCTGCGTTTTGAGCTTTGCCTTGTCGGGGTGTCTCTCGAAAACGTGCAAAGCGCTTGCTACATTTTTTTCGGCATCGACATACTTTGCCAGTGCCAGATAGATGGAGGCAATATTGATTTCGCCATCGGCGAGCGCCTGATCGGTCGGTCTACCGTGCTCGCGCAGCATGTCGAGTCCTCGCAGTTGAGCCATCTGCGCCTGCTGATATGAATGCTGTTTTACATAAACTTTTGATAGCTCTTCGAATAGCCGTCCAGCCAACGCTACGTCACCGTGATCGCGTGGAAGCAGTACCTCAAGAGCTCTAGTAAAACACTTCTCTGCTCTTGTGAGCTGTCCGGCCTGCTTGAGCATGAGCCCTTTCTTCATGAATGGCAGAACGAGGCTAGTATCAGAGCTGCCGTGCCATGACTCGAGAATTGCGATCGCCTTGTCAAAGTGACTTTCTGCGTTGGTCATCTCTCCCAGTTCTGCCAGAAGGTCGCCCAACAGCACGTGGACTCTAGCTACCTGGATGTGAGTTTCCCCATGAATCTGATGCAAGAGCTCAAGCGCCCTCGTCAAATTGACGCGGGCTTCCTGGAGTCTTCCCGACTTGGAGTCCAGGTTGGCGAGGTTGAGCAAGATTAGTGGTGCCACATCCGCACCGTCGCCATACTCACCTTCGAGAACTCGCAAAAACTCCTGTAAAAATTGGCGAGCCGAATCAATTTCACCCGTCGCCATCAAGCTCTGGGTTGCTGTCGCCGCCGCCCAATAGCTTTGCCACACCACTGCCGGAGGAATATCAGGTAGAAGCTGAAGCGCTGCTTTGTAAAGACGGCTTGATGTCTTATGCAATCCTAACCATGAAAATGCGTGGGCAATTTCGAGAAGCAAATTAAAGCGTCTCAGCTTTTGCTGGCCCTCGGGCAGGCGTGCCACCTGGGCCGTCTGGTCAAGTTCTCCGTTAATCCAGTCGAACTCGGGAAGCAGATTTCTCGGTCCCGCCATCTGATGGAGTTCGAAGTCGTTGGGGTCTGGCTCAGGCACCTGCCAACCCAGGGCGTCCATCCAGATATCCAGCGCTCGCCGAATGTCCAGCATCGCCGCTTGTGGATTGTTCTGCGCGGATTTGATCTCCGAGAGCAACCTCAGCACCGTCGCAGTTTGGGGGTGGTGAAAGCCGAAATGTTTTTCCTTGAGCTTGAGAAGATCTTGTGCAAGTTTGAGCGCGTTGGCGTGCTCTCCCATTGTGAGCAATAGTCGGACGTTGAGCGCTAGGATGTCCTGATAAGCCGGATTGGCCTCATCCTGAATCGCCGTAAGGGCCCGACGATAGAGTCGCTCAGCCTCTAGATAGGCTCCAGCTATATGTGTTCTTAGCGCCCGTTCTGAGTGTTTGGCGATGTCGGTCGACTCAGTCATACAGGTGAAAACCTCTCGAGAAGATTAGCGGGGCTTAAGCAAGACGATTGTATCACCGCATGGATGCGGGGCAAATACAAAAAAAATCGGATGTAGCGCCGATCATCCTATATAATTTTGATTCGCATACTTTCTGATATCAATTGTAGCTATGGAAGCTGGCATCGTTGGAAGTTTGTTTTTGGAATTGCAAACGCAATTCGCCAGTTCTGCTATGGCTTCCGTGCCCCGGGCAGTCATCGTCAATTCTGTTCGTACCTTTCTGTAGATTCCAATGAGATTTCCTGAACTCCTACAGCGAAGAAAAGGTGTGAGCGGCTCGTTGCAAAGAAGGCGCAGAGTTACGGTCTTTTCGACCGCGGTGATAGCCCTACTGTCCACGGTTGTCGTCAGCGTCCTGAGTAGTTGTGGTGCGCACACAATCGGCAGTGTCGAACTCGGCAAAAAGGTCTACGTTGAGTTGGTCGACTGGCACATATCTGGACTCTGGATTTTTAACTGCCCGATTTGCTGGATTCGGGTAGTCAACTACAACGATGTGCCCGTCAAAGAGGTGAGGGTTCGGTTCAAAACCTTCGGATACAACGGGCAAGAGCTCTCGGAAGGTACATACACCATGGAGGGTACGGTCGGTGCTCGTTCTGTTAAGAACTTCGTGGAGCAGACCGTTGGTGTAGTCGATCTCGAAAGCGACATGCTCAGTATCGAACTGGATGCTGTTGAACCGGATTGAGCCGTGATACCGTATGTGGTTGCTTCTCAGCTAATGTCGCAGGATTAAAACCGCAATAACCAGAAGTGCAATCACGACAACTATTATAATCATGGTGCGCGGTAGCGCTTTCCTTGCCGGCTTCACCAGGTGCGAAGGCTCAGCACCGCCCTTGATGGCTGTCAGATCTTCGCGAAACTCTTTGACAGTGTGATACCTCTGTGAGGGATCTTTTCGAAGGGCCTGCGCGACGACGTCACGCAAACCGGCTTGTGTCAAAGTTATCGGTAGAAGTGGCGCTTCATCGTTGACGTGTGCCATGAGGACTTCGAGCGGACCATCTCCGGTGAAAGGAGGTCTGCCCGTTATCAACTCATGCAGAACGCAGCCGAGAGAGTAGATGTCAGAACGCGTATCTATGTTCTTTCCAAGGCACTGCTCTGGACTCATGTAGCTCGGTGTGCCGAAGATTTCACCCGTTTTTGTGAGATTCGGGCCGGAGTCGTCATCGCGGATCAATTTTGCAATACCGAAATCGACGAGCTTCACCGATTCCGCGCCGCCGTCTTTGACGATAACGATGTTGCCTGGCTTGATATCGCGGTGAATTACACCTTTGCTGTGCGCGTGTTCGAGACCATGGGAGACTTGAATAAGTAGATCGATTGCTCGGTCGGCAGGCAACTTTTGCTTCTCTTCGAGAAGTTTTGACAGGCTGGTACCCTGGACGTAATCCATCACCAGGAAAGAGCGTCCTTCTCCGTCTATACCGAATTCGTTGACGGCGCAAATATTAGGATGCTTCAGCGCCGTGGCTGCTTTTGCTTCTTGCTGGAAGCGCTTGACCGAAGGTAGATCGTAGACGAATTTATGATGAATATACTTAACGGCGACCGGCCGATCGAGCAGCATATGCAGCGCCAGGTAGACGCGGCTCATGCCTCCGTCGCCTATGACATCGATGATCTTGTAGTGACCACCAATTACTTTTCCGATCATGATGTCTTTCACCTGCGTATTTTCGCCGGTGGCTACAGCAGGGAGTTTTTCATGATAGGTAGTCTTGAGCTCGGCAAGGCGACGATCTTCTTCGTCCTCCTCTTGCACGGTTTTTTCAAGCTTTGGGTCATCCGGGGGCTTATTGGTCATGCAGCCTTCATTCCACTCGCCAACCAACATTATAAGGGCAATTGCGCAATCGAGGTTGTACAAATCCAACTTGTCATATTGGTGTCAGTGTTTCCGGCTAAGGTTCTGTCATCGCTCCTCGCCGCCCAAAGAACTTAGTATCGCAAACATCGACCCATCATCCGACGGTGCACCCTCCGGCGTGGGCCAAGCAGAGTCGAAGTGAAACACAAAAGGAGAATCACGCATGAGCCCAGATTATTTGGAGTTGGTACCGGTCAATGAAGGTTTCAAAAACAGTAAAGATACTGGTCTAAATCAGAGTGTGTACGACGAGATTTACCATCGACCTAAACCTACGGGAGGAGATCGCAATATAACAAACGAAGAGGCTAAACCACCTGCGGTATCAGACAAAAATACGACGTCCAGCGATGAGCCGATGACGAAAAAACAGTATGAGGAGCTGGCCTACAAAGTTAATAGCGACGGCGCCATCAACTATGACCTCAAGTCGGCGCTCGAGAAAGGATTTTCCGATGGCAGGACAGATCTTAAGAAATTGAATGAGGAACTGGACCGCTATGGACTTCATCTTGATCTCAATCCGTTGGAGACGGGTTTGCAACTCAATCTTTCTAAAGACGGAAAGCTAATCGACTCCGAAATCTCTCGCTCGCCGGAAGCGAAGCGTGCTTCCGTGGAACTGCGCTACAAGGACAAGATGGATGATCCTGATGTGAAAAAGTTCGTAGAGCAATACAAAGATGCCTTTCAGCGCAAAGTGGTATCGCCGGAGATGCTTAACTCCCTTCAGAATCTTGGAAAGAAGGCTTGGGGCGACGACAACCTGCAGAAAATGATGAGCGAACTCGGCAAGGTCGACGGAGTTGATTTCAAGTTCGAAAAGGACAGCGTTACGGTGAGCCGCAATTGGAAGAACGGGTCGGGCGATCCGAGTCATGGGGGCGTGCGGGTGGAGATCAAAACAGCGCTTGACGGCTCATGCGCACAAGCCACGCGACACGATTCAAGTCCGTACCCTATCGGGAGTGATAAAAAAAGGGAGATAAGCTTGGCTGAAGCTGCAAAGTCATTGGTATCGCCGCTTAGGGCAGGTGAGCGTTTCAAATTGCCGGAACAAATCTTTCGACGATAATTGTTAAAACCCGGCGAGCAAAGCTTATATTCCATCTAGTAAGACGTAAAATATCCTTGTGGTCTTTTCAGCACCTCTGGTGCAGCCACGAGGATATTCGCGTTGGACCGCACTTGTCGTGAGTGTGAAGGCGGTCGCCGACAGCCTCTTACCTTGTTCAAAAAGATCAGGAGCGCAATCATGTCTCACAGTTCGAGCAGCATTTTCAAGCTTGGCAAGGATTCGACAAATTACAAACTCTTAAGCAAGGACTACGTGTCGGAGGATACCTGGCGTGGCAAAAAAATGCTCGTCGTCCAGCCGGAGGCGTTGACCCTACTTGCCAAGGCTGCTTTCACCGACGTCTCACACCTTTTGAGAACCGAGCACCTCACCATGCTCCGCAGCATTCTGGAAGACCAGGATGCCTCCTCCAACGATAAGTTCGTTGCGACCGAGCTTTTGAAAAACGCCAGTATTGCGGCTGGCGGAACATTACCCATGTGCCAGGACACCGGCACCGCCATCGTCGTCGCTCATAAAGGAGAGCATGTTTGGACTGATACGGATGACGCATCTGCAATCGAGCAGGGGATCAAGAAAACCTACAATGATTGCAATCTGCGTTACAGCCAGATGGCGCCGATATCCATGTATCAAGAAGCGAACACCGGAAGTAATCTGCCCGCACAAATAGAGATCTATTCAGATCCGGGAGATAGCTATGATTTCCTCTTCATCGCCAAAGGCGGCGGCTCCGCTAATAAGACTTTCCTGTTTCAGGAGACCAAGTCGGTATTAAACCCAGAAGCATTGACCAAGCTGTTGACAGACAAAATCGCAGGTTTGGGCACGTCGGCGTGTCCCCCATACCATCTGGCTGTCGTTATTGGTGGTCTGTCCGCGGAGATGACTCTGAAGACGGTCAAATTGGCAAGCTGCCACTATCTTGATTCACTGCCGACCGAAGGCGATCGTCAGGGCAGTGCTTTTCGTGATATCGCACTGGAAAAAGAAATTCTCGAGATTACGAGAAAGCTAGGAATCGGTGCGCAGTTCGGCGGCAAGTATTTTTGCCATGACGTCAGGGTGATTAGGCTTCCTCGACACGGAGCCAGTCTGCCAATCGGACTGGGCGTCTCTTGCAGCGCCGATAGGCAAATTCTCGGAAAAATCAACAGCGAAGGCATCTGGCTCGAGCAGCTCGAGACGGATCCAGCCCGCTTCTTGCCTGAAGTCGATCAAGCCGATCTCGGCGGAGATACCGTCAGGGTCGATCTCAGTCGTCCTATGAAAGAGATAATCGGTCAGCTTTCCGGGAAGCCTACAGGGACGAGGCTTCTTTTGACCGGTACGTTGCTGGTCGCGCGTGATATCGCTCATGCAAAATGGAAAGAGGCTCTCGAGCGCGGCGAAGACTTGCCTGCGTACACACGTGAGCATCCGATTTATTATGCCGGTCCAGCTAAGACGCCGACGGGATACGCATCCGGCTCCTTTGGACCGACAACGGCCGGACGCATGGATTCCTATGCGGACATGCTGATG
Organism: uncultured Candidatus Obscuribacterales bacterium; assembly: GCA_964418155.1. Lineage (GTDB taxonomy): Bacteria > Cyanobacteriota > Vampirovibrionia > Obscuribacterales > Obscuribacteraceae > JADYXR01. Next base: position 72,810 of record CAYQKX010000027.1, read on the forward strand.
TCGCGCGGCGCGAGTTTGATCACACTCGCCAAAGGCAACCGCGGTAAGGTCGTAAAGGACGCTTGCGGTAAATGGGGAGGTTTTTACTTGGGCACCATTGGTGGTGCGGCAGCGCGCCTGGCCCAAGATTCGATCAAGAAGGTCGAGACGATTGATTATGCCGAACTCGGTATGGAAGCCGTTTTTAAGGTGGAGATCGAAGACTTCCCTGCTTTCATCGTTATCAACGACAAAGGCGAAGACTTCTATGCCACCATCGCAGAACAGCGTGTCGCGCTCGCTGCATCGAAGGGATAAACGATGCATAAACGCCGACTCGCCACGTTTCTTGCAACGATGTTAGCGGTTTTCGCCCAATCTCCGTCTCATTCAGAGACGGCACATGATACCGCCATTCCCGTAAAGGTGCACAAGCCGGATAGCTTTGCTGTTGCGCCCTGGGTGATCAACTCCAGCTCTCAGGGTGATCTCAACAAAGACGGACTGGCGGACGTCGCTCTCATCATATCTCGTGACGGCAACGGCTCCTATCCGGAGAATCGAAAACTGATTGTGGCATTGAAGAGGAAAGACGGCAGTTTTGAAAAGGTTGTCGACAACGAGAGTGCGACTGCTTTGATGTGTGGTCCGTCAGGCGGCATCCCGCAGGTCGAGATCAAAAAAGGTGTTTTGACTGTCAGTCACTATTGTGGTTCGCGCGAACGCTATGAATACTGGCACAAGTATCAGCTTCGCAACGAGCAGTGGCTGTTGATCGGCTACACCGCCAAGAGTTATGACAGTTTGCAACCCGATGATCAGAAGTCATTGGACCTCAATACCATGACCGGTGAAGTGTCATGCAGCTATAACCATAACAAGAAGTCTAAGCACGAACGCATACTTGAACTGTGGGCCTCGCCGATCAGCATGGACGAGCCCTCGCCGTCAGATTGGGGGGCACCAGCCGTGCGCCTGCAGGTGGCTGGTAAGCCATCGCCGGTAGTGACAATTCAAGCGGTGCATTCCAAAAAACAGCTGTTCGTCAAAACGCAGATGGAAGGCGGTACTTTAGTCGCAGGCGATATCACGCTGAGTGATGCGAAAGGCAATCCGATTTCGCCTGATTATTCGCGTACGACGATCTACGGCTACATCGTAAGTGCATATGATTTGAAAAACGGTCACTTGCATGAATTGCTCACCAAAATTCCGTCCGATCAAAGTGACGAGCCGCTTTTGCGATTGACTGTAAGTGTAAAAAACGCCGAGGCCCCTTCCGGAAAACTGAGCACCGGAGGTAAGTGTGCCGGTGCGATTTTCCTTTCGCGCCATCACGGAGCGCCGCAAATCCAGGACATAGACATGCGCAACGGCGATTGGATTCATCCATTCATCTGCGATACACGGGATTAGTTAGAGGCGCGGCGAGTCGCTTCTAGATCACCGAATATGGTACCGTTAGCTGGCTCGACGCATCTTTAGCGAAAGCAACGTCAGAACCACGGCAATCGCGATTAAGGAAAAAGCAACCATCGGACGGAAAGCAATCCAGCCAATCGCGATGGTGACCAGGCTCAAGGTGAGCGAAATCGGTATCGCAAAAAGCACGATGCTGAATCCGGCCAGATTACCAACGAAGGGAATCACACCAAAAATAGCTCGGATCGGTGATGCCATGCAGACCATTCCACCGAACATCAGCAACACGCCCGTCACGCGCAGCATCCAAGTAATCACCGCGTTTTCGCGTTCTGCTACTTTGAACATCTCCTCGGCCGACATGTCTCCGGCCTGGACCAACTCAATGCTATTGCCATTGCTCGCGGTGTACGCCACTAATCGATTTTGCTCTTGTTTCGCCACGACAGAGTAATCCCCTATGGGCGCGAATTCAAACGAAATCTTCTCGTCACCGACGCTGGGGCTCGATGGGTTGCTGCCGACATAGAAGTGTCCATCTTGAACATGGAGCTTATGACTTCTCGCTGCGGGGAGATTAGTAATATGTGCGTCAACATCGACTCGAAAGGTTTTTACCGGTATCTTGTTGACGATTCCACTTTCCAACGAGAATTTGCCCAAGCTCACCACATCGGCCTGTTGCTTGAGCGGACCAAATTCGAAGGAACTTGGATTGGCATGTCCAGACGGATGTCTAAAGCTGTTGGAGTCGATCAAAGCTTCGCTCCAGGCAGGATCGTACCGGTATTCTGTGATTGTCTCTGTTCCGCCGCCGAGTTTGTCGTGGGATGTCGTGCTTGTTTCTTCTGTCCACTGATACATTTGCACGGCTCGATTCAACTTTAGTGCGTTGACCTTGATGCCGAAATCTTGATCCTGTAGTTGCTCTTTTGTCGTCGCTTTGCCTGTGATGTGAACGAGCTTGCCTTCGTGTTCCGGCGTCAAATCCTGCGCTGTAATCGATATAACGCTCTTTTCGCCTTCTTGAAGCGCCCTTTCCTGATTGATCGCGCGCGACTCGTTCCACAACTCCAGTGGAAAGGCGCCGACAAACATGAGAAAACCGATTAGGGCTGCCAGGAGTGATCCTCCAATGTTGCCAGACCAGCTTGATGTTGTTCTTTCTGTAAAAATGTCTGTCATATCGATCTCCGCGAAGGGCGATAAGACCGATTATAGGGTTGCCGAGCGACAGTACCCCGAACATACACTTTACTTTCATGAACTGAATCCACCGTCGGTGGAATTTCGCGGTGCTTGCTGGATGTCTAATTGCGAGTGTCGGCTATTCGGCATGTTTAAAACTGAAGAGCTGGGCATATGAATATCTGGTGCCTCAGTCATTTTTGTGCAGATAATTGTCTAACCAATTAGTCAACTCAGAACCCCCAGACGCTCAACGGACGACAATTCGGTTCGGCGAATTCCTGACCGCATTGGATCTGCTTCCCTCGGATGACCTCGTCAACGCGCTCAAGGCCTCGAAGCAGTTGGGGATACCGATAGGGCGAACTCTTGTGGTTCGACGCCAGATATCGAACGAAGATCTTGGACGATTGCTGGAATTCCACGGAATCTACAGACGGGGATTGTGCGATCTCGAGCATGTGCGTGAAGCCTTCAAAATAACCAAGGACAAGGGGTTAAACATAAAAGATTCGCTCGAGGCAATAGGATGTCGCGTCGATGAAATCGAGTCGGTCAGATTAGGCGAACTATTGTTGGCGGCGCAGCTTTTGGATGTCGACCAACTCAACAGCGCTCTGTCTTTGCAGGATTTGAGCGGATTGCCGCTGGGACGTGTTCTGTGCTTGCACTTCAATTTTGCCAGCGAGCTAATCGATGCTGCCTTAGGGTATCAATCCAGTATTCGCCAGAAGCAAATTTCGTACGCGGATGCGGTGGATCGGTTGAAGATTATTCCATTGTCGCTGCCACCAACGATGATGAAACCCGTCATCGAGCTGGAGTTGAGAGATCTTCTGGTCGCTGGGAAGGTGTGCACCGAAAGCGATTTAGTGACTGCCACTAATTTTGCACTAGCTAACAACCTGCCATTGGAGCAGGTTCTTAGAACTTTCGATTACCTTGATCCTACTCTTGTTTCAGCCACACTTGGGTTGAGCAAACTCGTTGAAGGCGGCTATGTCACTGGGCACGAAGCGGTCAACTTTCTGCTCAACGCCGATCTGACACGCAAAGGTTCGGCCGACGCGAAGGAAGAGAAGAGCGGCGATGTGCTCAATTTGCATAAGTTCCTTCTCGCGTGTGGATTCTTGAATCCACAAGACATCAAGGAGATTGCTCGCATCATCGTCACGCGTAAGCGCGAGTTCGGAGAGTTGATGGGCGTTCCCCTGGATGAATCCACGACAAAGGAAGAGTTGCAAAAGATGGTTTTCGATTGTTTCGCTTCAGACAAGCTTCTTGCCGACCTGCTCCATAAGATGTTCGGCAGTGATGAACTTGTGATTACACACGCTCGCAATCTAGTCGACCTGCTCGCCATCCACGGTGCTACTGTCGAACAAGCGATTCTCAGCTTCGCGTCGATCCGGCGAGATGTTGCTAAGTTCAATACCATATCCGGTTCATAATGTAGTAAAACCAGATAGGGGTGGTCCGAATTGGTCGGTTCAAAACCCCTGGATCAGTTAGAATTGGTGCATGCGGGACGATATCGAATTCTGCTATGAGACTGAGCAATCACTATGCCTGACCATGAAGAAGCAGTGAGTGTCCAGATAGTGAGTGAGCCTGACGGGGATCCGGTGGGCACGGTGCTTTTTGACCGATATCAGTTGAAAGAAGTCATTCACGAACAACCGGAAGCGACCCTGTGTACCGCATTGGATCTTAAATCGAAAGAGCTCGTCCTGATCGAACGCCTTAACGTTTCAATCAGTCAACAACAAGAGTTGCTTGCAAGATTAGCGAAAGAAGCGATGTCGCTCGAGCACGAGAATATTCTCAAGCTGCTCGCCTGCGAAATATCAGCTGGGGGAAAACCTCATCTGGTTTGGGAGTACATCGATTTTATCGGGTTGAATCAGCTGGTTGATGCAGGTGGTTTCATCTGCGAGGAGGCTGAGCTCTTCGATACCGTCGTGCAGACCTGCCATGGTGTTCAATTCGCCCATGCCGCCGGCATTTCCCATGGTTACTTGCACCCCCGCAACATTTATCTTGCCGAAGTCGACGGTCGCATCGTCGTCAAAATCACGAACTTCGGCTACGCCTACCTTCAGCAAGCGCTTTTGTGCGATCAATCGGCGGTTCTAAAGCCCGGACAACTGACAACACAGGCTGATGTCTACCAGCTTGCGGTTTTGACATTCTTCCTCGCGACCGGTGAGCCTCCAGCCAAGGACGCTACTCTTGACGGCATTTTTAATCGATTGTTTTCAGTCAAGATTCATTTTGATGCGCTCAGAGATATGCGCCCGGAGCTTAGCGGACTCGATGACCTCATACAACTTCTGGAAGACGCAATCGATCCGGATGAGTCCCGGCGTGTGAAAAGTGTTCAGGAATTTGAAGACGGATTGATTGACTGGATTGAAGCTGCAAAGACCGCTTGTGCGACGAGGTCCGACGTGGCGGAGAAAATCGCCGATGGTCAATTGCAGTCGGGTGAACCGGCTCAAGCAGAAGAGAAACGCAAAAGCACCAACAATCTGCGTACTACGCTCAGGCAGTTAGTCAACCTCCGCAACAATCAGAGCACAAAGGAAGAAACCGCTGTTATGCGGCTCACCAACCTTGCGGCGGCTAAAGGACCTCGGCAGTCTCCTTTGTCCTCGATGGCTCGTCTGGCTGGAATTGGCTTGACAGTTGGATTTCTGGTTAGCGCAATTCTCTATGCTACGCTCGTCAAGCCTGACGAGTCACGGCGAGCCTGGTTGAATGCTTCGGCAAACTTCGCGACCCTGCTTGGAAAAAACGAGGAGAGTTCCGACGAGTCGATTGCCGATATCCCCGCTGTTTCTGATAGGACCGCTCAATCATCAATTACTCCGAAAAGACCGATAGTTGCTCCGTCTCCTCCGAAAAGCGAAAGACCGTCCGCGACACAAAAGGCACCAAATAGGGTGCCACCGTTCGATCACAACAAATTGCCGGATCTCTATCGAAAGGATTTTTCCTCGACCAACAATCAGTTGAAGAGGATATTTCGAGTCGAGTATCGTGAGTTCAATGAAGACTGGATTCAAAAGCCATGACGGACAACCTCAGAAACCTTTTGAACCAGTTGTCGTTGAATCAGAAGAGCCCGTCGCCATCCAACGATCCACTGGTCGGCTCCAGTATCGGACCGGATTACAAGGTCCTTCAACTGCTCGGTCAGGGCGCGATGGCAAAGGTCTACAAAGCCAGGCAAGTTGGACTCGATCGCTTCGTTGCGATAAAAGGTTTGACTACAGATGCACCAGAATTGGTGGCACGCTTTATTCATGAAATCAAAGTGCACAGCAAGCTCCAACACACCAATATAGTCGAAGCTCTCGATTGCATCACTGTTCCTTCCATAGGTCAGACCTTTTTCGTCATGGAATATCTCGATGGCGTTTCGTTGGCTCAGATAATAAAGGCAAATCCGTCCGGACTCAGATCGGCTAATGACGTGGTTTTTATTCTGACGCAAACGCTAGTCGCGCTCGAGTACGCGCACAGGCAGGGCGTGATCCACCGCGATTTAAAGCCCGCAAATTTGGTACTCGTCAATGCGCGCGGCGAACTTCGTGTGAAAGTGGTCGACTTTGGTATGGCGCGTTTGCAGGAGCAGATGCAGCGGTTCACGAAGACCGGTCATATCGTAGGATCGCCTCTTTATATGAGCCCTGAGCAGTGCGTTGGCAAAGAGCTGGACAATCGCTCGGATGTATATGCAGCTGGTCTTCTTGCATATGAACTGTTGACCGGCAACGCTCCTTACACAAATCGCAACACGCTTTATGAAGTGATGCAAGCGCATTGTGAGCCTGATACCATGCCGCCACTCATTGGTGAAAGCAACAAGGACATACGCCTTGTCGGCAGACTCGATGCCATTATTCGAACAGCTATTCAGACGAGACCTAAGGAACGATTTCAGTCAGCAAAAGCACTATCCGCGGCGATTGAACATTGGCACACTTCTGTTCTCAACAATGTAAGCGAAGAAATGATCGCCAAGTTGCCGATTGAGCTTGGCGATAGCTCCTGGACTAAATCTGTGGACCTGACGCCGCCTTTGGCTGTGAAGAGAATAATAGAAGATGCGCCTGCCCAGGAAGAACCCGCCGAAAAGCGCTTGCCTAGCCTTCAGGCGCCGGCGTCAAAATGGCGGCTTCCAGAACGATTGGTGACTCAGGGCGAGCAAGGATGGGACCACCTGCCTGGTCAACAGCTGAATTCAATCGAGCAATGCGAGCCGATGTACGACAAGACCATCGACCAGCGCTATAAAGTGCTGGATCTTCTTGGTGTTGGCGGTATGTCTCTCGTTTACCGCGCTCTTCAGATCGATACCGACAAATTCGTGGCGGTTAAAACTCTCAAGTTTTTGGATGAAGATCTTGCCAAACGATTTGCTCGAGAGATCAAGATCCACTCCGAGCTGCGTCACCCAAATATCGTCAAGGCTATAGATCACCTCATTCTGGAAAATCAAGCCTTCTTCGTTATGGAAATAGTGAGCGGACTTTCGCTTGACGATTTTCTCGAAAAAGAGATGAGGGTCGAAAGTATGGTTGACCTTGCATCGATCCTCGCACAGATTCTAGACGCGCTCGAATACGCTCACGACCGCGATGTCATTCATCGCGATTTGAAGCCCGGCAATGTCATGCTGACGGAGCAACAAGGAAATCTGCGCGTACGTGTCCTCGACTTCGGCTTAGCCAAGATTGAGGCTGATCTGCAAAGACTAACCAGGACAGGCGTTCTTATCGGCTCGCCTGCATACATGAGTCCCGAACACTGCAGGGGGCTCGATCTGACGAAGCAGTCGGATTTATATTCCTTCGGAATTCTCATGTATGAGTTGGCGACAGGCGAACTTCCATATGAGGTTGCCAACGAGCTGGACATGATTTCGGCTCATTGTGAATTTGACGTGGTGCCCGTTGCCAGTCGTAGACCGGACATGCCGAATCTGGACGGGTTTCAATCGGTAGTTTTGAAGGCGCTTGCCAAGGACAAGAAGGCGCGCTTTGCCGAAGTTGATGAGGTTCGGCAGGCGCTGGATCAATGGTGGAGGGGATCCGATCTGGAGCCGGAGGCGTCGCCGTTCAAGTCGAAACGCAGGCGGCGCAGGCGCTTAGAAAGCGACACCAAGCAGGAGGCTAAAGCGCCAGCTCCAGCGCCGGTCGATGGCAACGAGCTCAGTGGAATAGTTGGTAAATATCAGCAATCTCGCGTCGATGCGCATGCTTCCCGCTTTCGAGAAAGTCCATTCGATAGCCGGTCGTTGAAAATGGTTAGCTCCGTGGTTGTGATCGTTTTTGTCTTCCTGGCGCTGGGCAGCGCTGTTTTCTTCTTCTCCCGTCAGCCGCCATCACCGCCGGTTGAGGCGACCGAGACCGCCGCACCGGTGCCTACTGCCTCAACGGATCCTTCTCGCGAGGAGCGCATCCCACAGAAACTCGAAACCAACAAAGCCGGGGAGAAGATCAAAATCATCAGAAAGAACAACTGGAAGTTGATCCAAGAGAACTAATTATTCCAATGGAAATGTTGGAAAAACTCATGATAAAGTAAAAACCTAACCGCATGTTTTCATATCAGATGGCACAAAATCGTTCCACACGAGGAAATGTCCTGATCCTGATAGTGGCTTTCACTCTTGGGATCATTGTGCTGGTCGTGCTGTTCGGATTAGGGTACATCCGGCTGATTGGGACGAGCTCTGAGCAAAAAACAGCGATAGAGGCTGCCGCGATTGCTGCGGCGAAAGATTTGAGTTCGATTGTCGTAGACACTCCCGAGTTCGGTTTCGTAAGTCTTTCTGATGCGGCGCCCATCGGCACTGCTACCGCTGCTGGTGACAGCTTCCCAGTACCTGTGCACAGCATCAACACCCTCATTGGGACCGCTAGACTGGACTACCTGATAGCCAGTCAGCCAGACCTCGACATTCCAGCATGGAAAGAGCTTGCCGAAGCCGATCTTAACAAGGCAAGGGATGCAGCAGATAAGCTCATCGACAAGCTGAAGGATTCGATAAAACCAAGTGGTACTGCCACAGACAAGTCCGGAACTACGGTGAGACCGTACATATCTGCAGAGGCTGCCTATAAGTCCAATCAGATTCGCATGACAGGCAAGTCGAATTATGTGTCGGGTTCGTTGAAGCTGTCGCTCGGTGCCATCGAGGCTATCGGTACGAATGTTCCGGTACCGAGCCCTGTTACGAGCGACTTGACGCTCAACTCTACCAACATGACCGGCGGCTTCTACAAGTCATACATCAACGTCCCTCTCGGCAACGTCGATTTTGTGTTTGCCGGAGTCGGGAGTTCAATAAAGCTATGCGACTCGCGAAAATGGGTGCCGTCGATTTCGGGATTGCCCTATCAGTACCCGACGATTGTGAGAGCTGAGGCTCAACAACTGGTGAAAAACGCGACTGCAGGCGATCAAACCATAACAGCCGTGGCTTGCGCGCAGCCCGCCAGTGTCTTCGACCCCCGGCCCGCTCCAGGTGCATTGACCATCAGCTTTCCTGACGGGATCCCCGATGGGAATGAGGCCCTCAGGCAACCATTAGACCTGTACTCCGGCGTTCTCAGTTCCGCAGACGACGTTTGCGACTATCTGGACGCCTCGCCAGGCGATTACCCCACGACCAGCGGCAGTAAGATGGAAGCCAATACTGCGGTTTGGCCTATTACTTCCGACCCGAATATCCTGGCTTCATCGGCATGCAAGCTGGCCGTGTTTGATTGGCTTCGACGCGCGGGGACTCGCGCTGATGTAGATTCTGTCGTGGGCATGCACACCACGCCGTTCATGCCGCAAGGGGCTGATGTACCCTGGCCTCCGACTGCCCCCGTCGGCAATATTCCGGATGGTATCGCCCATGTTTATCGATTCGACACGGACGGAATCATCGACTATGAAGGAATCGAGGAGAAGCCTTATCCCTGGTGGGTCGTGAGTGATAGGCAGAATCTGATTGAATGTTTTGATGCCATTACAGACGGTGCTACACCTTTTACCGTGAAACCGGTGCCGCTCACTATTGTGCCACCGATATCGATACCGCTTGGTGAGGTTGAGTTTACCTCTCGCTACGACATGTACGTGCGGATCTACAGTAGAAGATACGGCAATCCGGGTGGCAAGCATGAAGGTGAGCCGATGGATAATAATCTGGTTTCCTTCCGGCGGCACAAGATAGCTGGACGGGATCGACTCGTCGCATCCAGTTTTCAGCAGTTCTCCGGACGCGGCGCCAAGAAAAAGCAACCGCCGCTCGTTGGGATAGGAGTCGGCGCTATTCCCACTCTCATGCCGCAGGAGGATTTTGCCTTCAAGTGGAATATCATCAACTTGGGTGGCCCAGAAATCGATCGTGCTTCCAACTTGTACGAAAAATTCGATGGCACCGGAGGTTCTTCGACGCTCCGACCGACGTATCGAACCAATGGATCTGTAGCCGACATTCGCTTCAGGCGCGTGATCATAGGCAAGGATCCAGTCTCCGGTGTCATAAATGTTTTGGGCAGCGTTCTACCAATTCAGAAACAGCAAGGCTACGTCGGCGAGAAGTAGTGCATTAGAGAAGCATATGGAGGCTACTTCCTCACGAGTACTGTTTCGACTATTGGCTCTGCAATTGGCTCGAGGATGCCCTCTTCGCTCTGCAAGGTGACCTGACCGTTAGTTGTCGGCATGAAGAATGATGCGACAACGCCTATCAGGTATACGCTCGCTACGGTAGCTCCTGCCATTGCATATGAGCCACCGAAAAGGCTGATGAGTTGTCCGCCTAGAACAACTGCAATAGCGGCGAATACGCGCCCGGAATTGTAGCTGAATCCAAATCCGGTGGCACGCATATTTGTATCGAAGAGTTCGGGCACGTAAACAAAGAGCACCACGAATGGTGTGAATGCCAAAAAGCCAGTCCAGAAAGCATAGTTAAGTAGAACTAGTCCAAACGACTTGACTGTGGTGAACATGAGTACACAGCACACGAACGCCGCTAGTGTGCCTATTCGAAACGCCATTCTCCGACCGAGATAATGAACGTAATAGCCACCGAGCATCGCCGAGAGAATGCTGCCCAGATTGAGTGCGATTGTCGTCGCGCTGCGCTCGTTGATTGCGGCGCCGTCGACCAGCTGGTTGACCCATGCCGGTATCCATGAGAGAACCGCCCAGTATCCCATGATTGCAGAACTCGCCATGGCGCAGATGACGGCAGTCTTGCCGATATGCTCTTTTTTGAACAACTCTCCGAATGTGAATTTGAGCAATTCTCGCTCTTGTTCGTTGCGCAGATTTGCAGGCTTCTGTCGAGCTCGTTTTTTCGCCTCGCTGATGAATTCAAATTCGACTGAATCTTTGAGTTTCGCTCTCAAATAAAACGTAAGGAGAGCCGGGACAACACCCGCCACAAATAGCCAACGCCAGCCAAAACCGCCGATACCGAGATTGAGCAATGATGTGCCGAGGTAGCCAACGCCAAATGCCGACACCATTGTACCTGCTGCGAACAGCCGAGCTCGACCCTTCCAGCACTCTGCGATCATAACGCCGCCGATTCCGACCTCGCCGCCGATACCACATCCGACGAAGAATCTGTACAAAGCTAATTCTTGCCAGGAGTGACTTAGCGCGCAAAGTCCGGTGCAAACCGCATAGAGGAGAATTGTCAAAGTCAGTGTTTTGGCTCTGCCAATGTAGTCCGCTAGAATTCCGAAGATCACCGCTCCGACTGCCCAGCCCACCATGAACACGGCGAGGATGTACGAACCCACTACGCCTACTTCAGTATGCGAGCTTGTGTTGAGCAGTTCGCTCAAAGCAGGAACCAATACCATCACGAATATGGTGGCATCTAAGCCATCAAAAAAAGCACCTAGCCAGGTCGCTGCCATGACATGCCAGGGTGATACCTGTTGACCATTCTCTTTCTGCATACTCTCTCCAGTCCAGCACCGACCCCATCGTACGCCCCTCTTGGCAAGCGGTGTTGTGTTAAGTGGGATAACTACGCTGGTTTGTAAACAGGACTTCACTAGAAGCCACTGCTTTGTGCAACAGGAAGAGGTCGTTTGTTCGTCCTAAAGTTCGAGAGCGGAGTTGTTAGCTTGTTTTTCGTTGCTCCGTTGCGCTACTTCCGAGGGTCTGCGATTCATTTTTTGAAGTAGCGGAGTCTCAGCTGGTCGCGAAACTCCCCGTGGACTGATACGAGCAGACTTTGTATCGGCGACACGCCGGCGCTCTGCTCTTCGCATCATCTTCCCTCTTCATAGAAGCAATTCAATGAACCGGTCATATTCCTTCCACGGAATATTCTGGCGCTCCTTTTTATTACTCGGAGGAATACAACTGATGAGTGACCCATTTGTATTCCCTCCGAGGAATAGCAGTGGCCGCGATACTATGTCCTCTGAAGAATACTGAAGGACTACAACTAAAGAAGGACTCCTATGTATGCCTCCGGAAGAATAAGCAATTCAAATGGTGTCGCCCGCTCAACGGCACATCAACGATTAGCGCAATTAGCACCTTTGATGCGACCGATGTCTGCTACCACATTCGGTGCCTAGTGTTTATCCGAAAACATCTTTGGTCATCCCAATCATCTTTGTTGTTGTCGTCGATTAACAAGACTTCGCGTGGTAGAGTAAACTCAGCGAGCTCCGTAAATGACAAAATCCAATTTACTAGTAGTGATGAGTCTTGTGTCTTCCGCTTCGATGTTAGTGTCGTGCGATACTTTTTCGGTCTCAGATTCTGTGAAGAAGCCATCGCAATCGGTCGCAGTAAAGAAAAAGATCAAGGAGTTGGATGGTGTTCTCGAAGAATTTTCGTTCGAAAAATACAGACCGACATTGGAGCAGGCCCAGCAACGATACGTTGTCCACCCTGAGCACGGCATTCGGGGAGTGTTGGAAGGGGCAAGTGCGGCATTCAAGGTTGCGGACTACTATAGTGCGGAAACCCTGGCCGACGAGGTGTTGAAGCACGATGATAAGTGCGCTCTTGCCTATGTGATTCGTGGAAAGGCTCGGTGCAATGCGGTTAGTGGCGCTGATGATGCCGCCATTAAGGACCTGGAGAAAGGAATCAAGCTGGGTGATAACGATTCAAGGACTTATGGGTATTTATCACGCCTTTATTTTGTGAAGAAGCAAAATAAGAAGGCTCTAGCGGCAATAGATCGGGCAATCGAATTAGAACCGGATCAGAGGGGTCTTTATAAGTCTCGTGCGGCGCTCTGTGTGGCGGTGGGGCAGAAGACAAAAGCGTTATCCGACTATGGAAAAATTTTAGAACTCGATCCTGAGAACTCAGACATTTACTTCATGAGAGCGCAACTGCATGAGACTATGAGCAATGAAGATGCCGCTTTCAATGACTATGCCCAAGTTGTAAAAATTGAGAAGCGCGATGAAAACGTGCCGATCAAAGGCATGGCTTACAAACGTCGGGCGGTTATTCTGAGTGGGCGAGGAGACCATAAAAAGGCTGTCAATGAACTGACGGAGGCTATGGCTTTTGACGACGATGACGATGAGCTCTTTCGACTCAGGGGTCAGGAATATGCAGCGCAGGGGCAGTATCGCAGAGCGGTCTTGGATTACACTCGTGCGATCAGTATGGCACCGGAGTTCGAGCGTGGAGCTTACGAATCGCGCGCCGTCGCCTATGAAAAGATTGGCGAGTTCGACCTGGCAAAAAAGGACCGCGAAGAAGCCAAGCGTTTGGCTGACAAACCTGCCGAAGAGCACATCGACAACTGAATTGTCTTTCTCCAGCGCCGCGAAGGACGGGAGGTTCCCAGACTTAAGTCGCAGTGGACCTCAAATCTCCACGGGCTGTCGGGTCCAGTGATGAAACTCCTCTATCCCGTCTGTCAAAGTCAGCGGCGTGCCCCGCCCCGCCGCGAAACCAGTCTTTACTGCATTTCATCCTCGACCTGAAGGGCTAGGCTTCACGGTGCATTTGGTAAACTGATAAGGCTCTTCTCGGTTCGTGCCCCAAGGCGCTTTGCGTTATTGGGTATAAAAAGCTGACGGACGCAGTAGAAGTAGAATCCACGGAATGGTTCAGTGAGGTTTTTTGTGAACAGATTCAGTCGTTTTGCGGGCACCATAGCGCTTGTTTCCATGCTTTCCGGACAAGTTGTTCCGGCCTTTGCTTCGACTCCTGTCTACGAAAAAGAACTGTCCAGAGGGCTGCGGCAGATTCTCAAAAAGGACTATGAGGGTGCTGTTGCATCATTCACCGAGGTCCTTCGTCAGAACCCGAATGTGTATGAAGCCTACCTCAATCGTGCCGAGGCTCGTGTGGAGATCAAAGATTTCGACGGAGCGCTCGCCGACTACGATCAAGCGATTAAAATTAATCCCAATGTGGTCGAGTCATATGTAAAACGAGCCGATCTGAATGGCTCGCAGGGCAATCAGCAAGCTGCTATAGCTGACTATACGCAGGCTTTGCGTTTGGACCCGAAAAATGGTCAGGCGCATATGAAGAGAGCTGCCGCATATAAGCAAAATGGCGATTTCCTCAAAGCGGCCGAAGACTATACTTCGTTTTTGAAGTTCGAACCCAACTCCGTGCCTGCTCGGGAAGATCGCGCCGACTGCCGAATGAGGGCGTTTGATTATGATGGCGCCATCGATGACTACAACTATCTGATCACGAAGTATAAGCAAAAATCGTTTTCTATTCACTACAACCTTGGCGAGCTGCTCGTCAGGAAGGGCGATCAAGAAGGTGCGAAAGCGCACTTCAATCAGGTGATCGACTATTACACCAAGACTTTGAGCAAAGGGCGAAAGCCCGCCTGGGACTATATTCGCAGAGGACGAGCATACTACTATCTCGGTGAAAAAGAGAAAGCCATTAGTGATATCGAGAATGGTGCCAACCAGCTGACCGGTGATGCCGGAGCACAGTTAGAGCTCGGTCATGCCCTGCTTCTCAAAGGGGACAATCCCGGCGCGATTAAGGCCTTCAACGACGCTTTGAAGCTCAACCCAAAGCTCAGCAATGCTTACATCGAAAGAGCTAAGGCATACAATTTGCAAGGGGACTTCCTGCTTGCGCGGAAGGATCTCGATGTCGCCCTCGCTAAGGAGAAAAATACCGAAGGTCTGCTTGCAAGAGCGGAGGCGCGTCTCTCTTTGGGTGATGTGCTTGGCGCGACTACCGACACGCAGGACGCGAAGAAGCTCAATCAAAAGGCGCTCGAAGTGCGGCAAAAAGAGCTCAGCGACCAGTTCGCCGAAAAGGAGAAGAAAGGGGAGAAGGATCTGAGTATGGCTCAGTTGATGGAGCAGCTCGCTCTCCTCGACCTGGTATTGAGTTCTGCAGACAGTGCAGAATCACTGGTTAAAAGAGCAATCGAGATACAGGAGAGAACCCTTTCGCCGACCGATCAGAAGGTAGCGTTCAGCTTGTTGCTTTTGGGGCGCATCTACATGCAGAAGCAGCAGTTGCTCAGGGCAGAAGCGCTTTTCCGCAGCGCGGTCAACCGATTGAAGAGCAATGTGGACGGCTGTCAGAAGTATGCTATTTTTTGTCTCGAGGATTGTGCCCGAGTCCTGATTCAGTCTTCCAATCCCGAAGACGCCGGCGCGATATTGTCTGACACGCGCATGGCGAGGGCAGTTTCTGGTTTGACCGAGGGCGCCTTCACAGGAGATTTGTCCAGGCGCGCTGAACAGGCGATCGATGCCTTCAAGCAAAAGAGAAAGTATGATCGGCAGGAAGAGCTTGTTAGACGAACTGCCGCCCGTCCGGCAAGCGATTCGGATAACGAAGAGTCTTCTCCGGTGGTCGAGAACAGGCGAACAATCGACAAACCGATCAGGGACAAGTGGGCTGTCATTGTCGGTATTGGTAAGTTCAAGGACTCGAAGATCAACCTCAAATACGCGGCTAAAGACGCTCGGGATTTCTATGATTTCTTGATCAAAGAAAAGAGTTTTGCACCGGATCATGTGCAGCTGCTGACGGACAATCTTGCCACCCGGGCAAACATCCTCTCTCTTCTGGGGAGCAAGTGGTTGCCTAGAGTCGCGGAGCCGGATGATCTGGTCGTCATATATTTTTCCAGCCACGGCAGTCCATCGAGTCTGGATGTAGGTGGTGTAAATTATCTAGTTGCTCACGACACGGATCCCAATGATCTTTACGCAACCGGAATTGCGATGCAGGATCTGGCGCGCATCATCAAGGCTCGTGTGCATTGCGAACGGATAATGCTATTGCTGGACGCGTGCCACAGCGGTGTAGTTGCACCAAGTTCCAAAGGCATGGCGAGAGAAGGCAACGTAGACGTAGACAATATTGTGCAAGGTACGGGACAACTTGTCGTGTCGTCGAGCAGTCCGGAGCAGAGATCGTGGGAGTCAACCCGTTACGAAGGCAGTGTGTTCACGAAACATCTGATTAACGGCCTCCGGCGGCATGGCAAATTGACCAAACTGGGTGACGCTTTCTCTTATCTCGACGAGGAGACGAAGCGAGAAGTGTTGCGTGATCGCGGCGTATTGCAAAGCCCGGTGATGAAAAGCAAATGGGAGGGGCGAGACCTGATCATAGGCGCGCCACCATCGGCGCCATCAAAAGGTCTGAGCGACATTGAGCTGCCTGATGCAGGAAGAGCATCCGGTCAGGACGATTCCAAACCTTCAAAGTCACCAAAGTCTAAGGGCGGAGCTTCCAGAGGCGCAAGGTAAAGTCGTCGCTGCCGGTCAGACATTTATCGCCTTGGTTGGTAAATGCTAGGCTCCACATGCCGAAACTCTGCAGTTTATAGGTATCGAGTTCTTTCGCCCGGTTGAGATCCCACACGCGGATGGTTTTGTCGAGGCTGCCACTTATCACCTGATCATCAGGCAAGAACTCTGCTCTGACAACCCAGTTGGTGTGCCCGTTGAGACATTTGATCGGTTCGCCGGACTCGATATCCCATAACCGAACAGTCAGATCGCGGCTGGCCGAGAGCACTTTGCTGCCGTCTTTCGAAACTGTGAGGCTCGAGATCTCTCCTTTGTGTCCGATGAACTGCCGTGTCAAAGTTCCGTCACGTAAGTTCCACAAGCTTACTATTTTGTCGCTGCCTCCCGATACCAACTGATCTCCATCAGCTGTGAAGGCCAGGCACCTCACCGTGCCGAGCTTACCGTTGGTCAGTCGTTTGACCTCTTTGCCGGTCATAGTGTCCCACACTCGAACCGTGCCATCGTATCCGGCTGATGCTATGCGCGATCCACCGTAGTCGAATGCGACACATGTGACGATATTCTCGTGACCCTCGAATTTCTTGAGTTCCATTCCGGAATCGAGATCCCAAAGCCGCACTGTTTTGTCGCTCCCTCCAGAGGCAGCGTTATTGCCGGGCGGCGATATGACGACACAGTTGACGTCGTCGTCATGACCCTCAAAGGTGCCTATCTCTTTTCCGGTTTTCAAATTCCAATATCTGATGGTATTGTCGGTGCTACCAGATATGGCGCGCAGTCCATCCGATGAGATGTCGCAAGTTTTGCTCCAACCGGCATGACCGTTGAGCTTCATTACTTCGACCGCTTTTTTTAGACCATCAATTCCGATTGAAAGTCCGCTGCTCGATGCAATTTGAGTCGGAGCCTCGTCTTCCTTGACTTCGTCAGAGGTTTGTTCTGGCTCTCTGGATGAATTGGTGCTGATAGCGAAATCCATATTCTTTTTGGTCGGGTCAGGCGTGTCGTCCCTGCGCATGCCTTTTGCGTCTCGCGACTGGGGACCCGCCGCGCCCTCGTCAGCACTTTGATCCGACCGGCTGGACGGTGGTGGTTCCTCTGTTGGAGAGTTGCCGCCGCTGGTGTCGCCTGTGGTGGCGTCTCCCAGGGAGAGCATGCGCTGTTCGACTTGCGATGCTTGCGAGGACTTACCCATGGCCAAGTAAACTTTTCTCAAGAGTCGCAGACTTGTGAGTAGTCGGTCGCCATTGGCCGGCAATTTTTCCGCTTCTTTGACCGCGTCGACTAATAGCCTTTCGGCCTTTCCGTACTCTTTATCTTCGTAGAACTTCGTGGCCGTATCGTTATAGGCATTGTAGATCGACCCCTGCGCCAGACTCGAGTTGCCGGTGAGAGCCACCGATACACAGGCGCATAGGAGCCCACGCCAAATCAAATTCTTGTCCTTCACCGATCGTCGAAACCCCTGATGATTTGATTGTGGTCGTATTCTTGTGCCGACCAGCTCCTCACTCCGGTATTCCATGGGGCGCCTTGATGACCATTAGCGGCTCTCATCTTGCCCCAGAGCATTCTGGTGTTCTCTTCTGCCTCACGTACCGACTGTTGGGAGCGCTCTATCGTGCTGGTTGAGCGACCCGACTCCTTGGGCGATGGCCTGCCTGGTTTGCCATTTCGTATGGCTGTGAGCGCGTAGTTCCTTAGATTAGCATCTTTTGCGTAGTATGCGACCCAGGCGAATTCCTCGGTCGCCTTCTTCTGGATTCCGAGTCCTTGATGGCATAGCCCTGAGAAGTACATCCTAGATTCGGAGGGCGGAAGCTTGTCCAAAATTGTAAGAGCTTTTTGATACTCATTCTTTCTGTAAAGTGCTTTGGCAGCTTCGATCGGAGTCAACGGCTTGGAAGGTCCTTTGGCGGCCGTGCTGCCGCTTGTGTTTGCGCCGTTCGGCGCTACCGAGACTCCGGCAGCTGTGCCGGCAGAAGGTTGTACGGGCTTCTGCGCACCAGGAACCAGCGCCGGTGCTTCTTGGCTGGACTTTGTATCGGCTGCTGCCGGCTCTTCAGCACGAGTCGCTGGAGTTAGCACCGTATTTGATGTTATGAAACCTGAGAGGAGGAGCGCTCCTAGCAACGTTCGATTGACTGTGTGTTTCATGACAATCCGTCCCGATTTTGTTCTATTCAATGTTCCCATTATAGAGCCGCATTAAGCGGTGTAGAAGGGTGGCGGAAGAGATCAAGCCAGGGGCGCGACCTGGTTTTTTATATCTCGATACATCACGAGCGGTCGTTTGGCTGCTCGCGCTTGCTGCATTGCCAGGTCGGCGGCTCCCAAAAGTGCTCCTAGCTCTTTAAAGTCTTCGGGTACAGAGCTAGAGCCGAACGCCATCGCGAGTTGATTGGCCTGAGGCTCTCCAGCCAATGGGGAATCGGTCAAGCATTTGATAATGCGATTGACAAACACTTCGGCTCCCTGTGCTCTCGTGCTTGGCAGGAGGAGGGCATAGTCGTAGGCGTCGTAATGGGCAATCAGATCAACGTGACGCTTGAGGTTGCTTATTCGAAGAACGGCGTCCATGATCATTTTATCCGGCAATACCCGCAACACGGTTTCACCATCAACAATTTTCTTCTGTCTGAGTTCGAAAACTACTACTGAGAAAGATGTGCGGGAGCGGTAACTTCTAAAATACTCTTGCTCCAAAAAGTAGAGGAAGGCGGGAAAGATGAACAATCCGGTCTCGGCCCGTCTCAGGCTCATCATGATGCTCTGGATAGCCGCATTGTCAATGGCTCTGGGAGCGAGCGTGAGCGAGGACTGGGGCGTCAGGTTCTCGACAATTTTTATGACGTCCTGAACGATCAGGTGATGCACGATATGGGTGAGCTGGATGCGTGAGATGAAGAGCGCGCGGACCATCTCCTCGAACGTTTGTTTGCCGTTGAGGCTGCAATAGACGCGAGCGATTGTCTCCATGTCGCAGGGGCAATCGAGTGTGACCTTGTCCGAAAATTCTCCCTGTGTCAGCGCCGTGTTGATCGGAAAGAACGTAGAGGTCGGCGTCATGCCGGCTTCCTTGAGATAGCGACTGTGCTCGGCCAGCTGTTTGCTCTGTGCTACCAACGACTCGATGCTTTCGTAAACCGTATGGTTGTTGCGAAGGACTCGCGGCTCGAAAGAGAAGGACCCTTCTTGCCAGGTCAATAGCTCGATCATAGCCTCGTCGCCGACGACATCTCCGGCGGTGGCATCAACTGGAAAACCGTCCTGGATAAAGACGGTTGCCGTCGATTCATTTTGGGTGCGCACATCAAGCCTGCCGGTTCCTCTGGCTTGGGAGATCTTTTGCAAAAGAGCAGGCATCGCAATCGAAGAAATATCTCCTGAGCGCGGAAGCTGCCTCGTCTCGTCATAGAGGGCATTCTCTTCCGGCGGCGGAGTGATATCTCCAGGCAGAATCGTCTGCTCCTGGTCGATTTCAATTTCTTCTTCCTGATTCTCGGTGATTGGATCAGCTTGAGGCTGTTGTCGGGGAGGCACAGGCGTAAATTTCGCTTGGGGCGGTTGCGGTAGCGATGCAGGCGCCGGCGGCAGCTGGTTCGGTCTTCCGACAAAGGAAGTTTTCATATCCGTTTTCTTTGCGAACTTGCCGGACTCTTCGCTTTGCAAGGGTTGCTGAGTTTCTGAAATTGAAGAAACCACGAGATTATAGACAAGCAAAACGTCTACGCTGGTGTATTCGAACAGCGGCTTGGGATTCTCGCCCATAAAGAGCTTCCATTCTGCATTGCCGCTCTTCATCTGGCAGATTACTTCAAGGCAATAAACAGCAAGGTTGGCACCTCGCCATGCTAGTTGAATGGTTTTTCCGCGTTGTTCGAGCGCCTGGGAGAGATGTTGGTGCAGCTCCGACAGATCGGGGCCTCGCGGCAATTTCCTCAGTTGAACCGACAAACCTGGTTTCTTCAGCAAGGGCGAATTTCCATGATACCGTCAGTTAATTATTCTACGACATCTGAGCTGTCTGGGTTGTCAAACTGTAATATTCATCGATTGGCGCTAGCAGGTGGCAAAAAACCATTTCGCTGTCGAAGCTTAGTGGACTAACTCGATCAGTCGCTCTGTTCGATTCCACAGTCGCTCGTGACCGATAAGATTTTTGGTCAGGCGCTCGGGAATGCCGCTATAACCAAAACGCGCGCCCAGAAGTGCGCCTGCTACAGCGCCGTTAGTGTCGGCATCACCGCCTTCATTGATTACTGCCACAATGCCGTTGTCAAACGAATCGCAGTGCTTGAGCGACCAGAACGCTGCCGCCGTCGCTTTCAGTGTGTAGCCGATTCCCCCTGAATCAAGTTGCAGGCAAGAGATGTCCTCCATCGATGCCAAGTCCAAGCATTCTAGAACTCTTTCGTCGTAGGGGCTTGCGACTGAAAAGACTTCTCTCAAGAGCGATTCGATTCGCTCTTCTCCTTGAATCATTTTGCCTATGGCCTGCGTGACTGCGATGCAGGAGGCCACGCAGCGTGGATCAAAATGCGTAATCTTGCACACAGTTTCGGTGTTCGAAATCAACTGTTCTGGCGAGTTGTATTTGTAAACGCCGAGAGCCGACGTCCGCATGACGGCTCCGTTGGCGGCGGCATAGCCGTTCGATTCGTGCCATACGGACTTGGCGGCTTCATGAGGGTCTTTGAGGAAATGAGGGTGTGTGAGTACTGCCCGGACGGTTTGACCGAGACCCCTTCCGCCTGAAAATGCCCAACTATGGAATCTATTGGCAATATCCAGGATGTCTAAGCTGTCGTTTTCAAGGACACTGTCGAGAATACAGAGCATTTGATCGGTGTCATCGGTCCATTCTCCCGGTTGCCACTTCTCGCGATGAGCGTCTATGACGAACTGATCGAAATTGGTTAGCCCCAAAGGATAGTAGGAGGTGACTTTTCTCTTCGTCAGGAATTCAGTGCCGAGACCTAGCGCATCGCCGACGGCTTGTCCGAAAATGACCCCGCGCACTCGATCTTGAAAATCAGTTGACATGATACTGACTCATACTGAACAACAATCCGGTCAGTTTAGCTCCTGAGAGCTAGTGCTGTGTTAAATCGGTGATGACGGCTTACCGTCCAGTGTAGGAAGTGCGGTTGCTGCAGGATTTTTTATAGATGGACTAACTCGTTTGTGCTCTAATCGCGGTGTCGTGGGGAAAAACCGCCAAAGCAAAGTCATCGAGCATATGATCGTCAGCGCTGCCATTTTAAGGTACAAAGAGCTGAATGTCTCGAATCCGATCCACTGGAGTAGTACTGCTAGTAATACCGCGCTGAAGGCAACACCTCCGGCAGTGAACAGGTCTTTTCGTCTTCGCGGCATTCCGAGCAGGGCAGACGCGAGCACAGCTGCCAACGACACGATGAGTGGGATAAACATATTCAACACATCTCGACGTAACTGGAATATTTCGACCAGGAATCGCTCATCCGGCCCCGAGACTACAAGCGTCTGGGGCACAGAGGCAAATGCCGAGAAAGCTGCCAGGCTCATGACCAGATACATAAGGGTTCGTGATCTTTTCTTCGACGGTCTTGCCATTCCTGAATACTCGATTGGGGAGATGCTGCTGCAGTTTTGTTGAATAGCCTTCCAATCCACCCTTAACGCGACTGACTAGAAGGACGTCTCCTCCGCATTGGGAATTTCTTTCGATTATGGATGGATATTATTCTGTTGCTTGGTTGAGTTGGTTTCGAATACAGAAGGCACTGACTGCTAAAAGTGATAGAAGCGCGCCAACAGGTTGGCTGCGATCAAATGCATGGGATAGTTCACCTCCGAAGGGGGCTGAGTCGGATTTGCGCGGATTGCCGCGCTACAAGTCCTGGTAAGTATCCGAACGACGCTGGGGGCACAAGCTCAATGACCTGATTGTGATTTTGCATGTACTGATAGTAAATGGGAAAAACCCTGATCTGCAAAGTCATTGGTGAAATCGAGCCTTGGATTTTTTTCGTAGCCTGGTTCAACTGACCGTGTTATGCTGTATTCATCACCATTTTGACCGAGTCGTTTTAGTCGCAGCAGCGGTTTTTAATACGATGAACAATCGATTTTCTACGAGTACTTGGGTTGCTGTTGTCGTCGCTACGATCGCTTTCACATTGATTGGGTCGGCAGCTTATGCGAAGCCGAAGATCACATACACGGTCGAGAAATCGATAGAGATCAAGCAATCCAGCAATGGATGGAATCGCCCGTCCCAGCAATATATCCCGGTCGATCCGCATACGAAGGCGGTTCAGAAGCCGGCTGCTCCTATGAAGAAAGGCGAATATCAGATTAATATCGTCTATCCGACCAAAGGACCGCTTGCAATTCGAGTCCCTCCGCAGAATACTTCTGGGCGCGGAAGTCTGCTCAATGCTACAGAATCGAATTCGCCCATATCCGCTTCGGCCGCTGGCAAAAGCCAAGGCGCCTCGTCCAGTAACGACGGAAAAAATCGGGCAAAGAGTAAGACTTCGGCGGTATCGAAAGCGGTGCAGGAACAGGCGGCTGTTACACCCGCGACATATGAGCCCAACTACGGGCAGACCAAGAAGCGCAACTTTTGATAAGCCAAAAGCGAGTTGTTATGCGAAGCAGAGCAAAGTTATCAATCGGACAAAAGAGTCGTGAATTTTTCAAGTTCTGGAGTCTCAAGAAAAAGTGGTTGCAGAATGCGCTCCTTCCAGGCGTAATAGTCGTGGATGCACCTCCGAGAGTGGTACGAGATTTCAATCGTTTGATCGACTATTACTTAGTGACCGGGCAGAATGATAAAGCTGATGAGATCTCTCGAAAAATGCTCGACCATGTTAAACGGGATATAGATAACTGATGCAGATACACCTACAATCATTCCTGTGACTGGCCGTTGGTAATTGAGGGCACCGTTGCAACAAGAATTGCAACGAACGCGAGAATCGAGTTCTGAAGGTATAATCAGGACTTGATTTGGAACGAGGATTTGGATATGCAGAAGATATGCGCACTCTCATTGAGCGTCATTCCCGTCATTGGTCTGGCACTAATCACGGTGGCTTCACCTGGCAATGCGGTGGAGAGTGTCAAACAGTCCACTGGAAAGGCTGTTGCAAAGAAAGTCGTGTCGACTCCAAGTAAAGATGCTTCGAGAAAGTCACCTGCTGGATCAGGTCAAGCTCTTGCAAAGGTTCGGAAAATGTCAGCGGATGTTGCGTCCGTGCGAGCTGAAGCAAAAAACTCTGGGTCTGCGGTATCTCCTGCTCCGGCAAGCCCCGGTGGTAGCGCCAATGGTGCCAGCATGAAGTCGGTTACCGGTCCTTCGATGCCACCAAAAGCGCCATCACGTAGTCCGGCTGTAAAACAAGCGACCTCCACTCCAGCCAAGCCGACTGCGATCGCGGCGAAGTCGGTGGATTCACATGAGGATAGTAATCGTGTCGCCGTCCTCAATCTGGAGGGACCGAAAGTATTCGATATCGATGCCGATGAAGTCTGGAAAATCAAAACAAGTAATCCAACTCCCAGTCAGGGAGAACTTATTCAAATCGTTGGAATATTGCAAAACAAATTAAGCGCGAGTTTGAGCTCGCGGTTGGGAAGCAGTCTTGTTCCCCAGACCGAGGTTGCAAAAGCGATGATGGCTGCGACGCCGTCTGTGGGATCCGTTCAGAATCAGCTCCAGGCCGCGCGGCACATGCACGCCAGATACCTGGTGACGGGATCTGTCGATCGCGTCGAGTTCGATGGTAACACGGTTCTTCCAGATGTATACTCCCTCACAGTGTCTATGCAAATTCTCGATGCGTCGACCGGACAGGCGGTCTGGTCAGAGAATGCGAAGAAGTTTACAACCAAGACTTACACTAAGAAGTCGGGCAAGTCCGTATTCCAGAATTTCGTCGACGACCAGATCTCCGATGTGAGCTCTTATTTCAGCACCAGGGTTGCCCAGGTGCTAGGTCGCTAATTGGCTAAGATCATAGGCTGGTTCGTGCCGCTGTGATCTCAGCAGATCGACTTTTGCTTGACTCTTGCGGCATATCGGTCTGATGCCTGTAGGGGCAAACAGGTTATTTTGCCGAGGCAATCGGTCTGGATGTTGAAAACTCCTCCTAAATATTTACGGCGGCCAGTGATAAATGTGACTGTGCCAGGTTAGCTCCTGGTTTTTGAGATTGCTCTTGAACAGACGATGTAACGCTGAAACAATGTGCTTGCTAGATCTGGGTTCAGGGTATGTAACCCTCGGTGACGTGGAGAGTGGGAAGATGGGAGACGACGAGTCATATAGCCAAGACACAAATGAGCAGTCGCAGGCCTCGCAGCGACCGAAGCGAAAGGCCTACACGCAGATGATGAATCTGCCGTCAGACCAGTTCATGTGGGAAACATTCGAGATGGGCGCTGATTTATCAGGAGACGAGAAGCAGATTCTCCCGGCTAATCCAGAGGCTCGTCCGGAATTGTCGACTCCGAAATCAGATACCAGTTCTGGGTTATCGAGTCTGCTCGATGGTGAAGCAGATGGTTCCGAGCCGGATAATCCACAATCGACGACCTTCTCATCTCTATTGAATACCGGTCAATTCCAGATGCACCGCGTTGAGAAGAAGACCGACCTGCCGAAAGTCGAGCCGCAGATGTCGTCGAACCCAGTCACAAAAATCGTCGGAGGTACTACTGCTGACCTTCCGGGCGCGCATTTGCGCGTTCCGCCTGCCGGCCCACCTGTTGAATTCGCCGCCCCCGAGCCAGTTTTCCCGGCCAGCGCCGCCGCACAGTCCGCCGCGCCGTACTCCGCACCCCCATCTCCCCAACAAGCGCCGCCTCCACAGTCCGCCGCGCCGTATGCGGTGCCGTCTTTCCCGCAATCAGCGCCTGCGCCGTACCCGGTACCTTCCTTCCCGGAAGCGCTCCCGCCCCAATCTGGCGCTTCGTATCCCGTCCCTTCGTTCCCACAACAATTGGCTCCTCAGCAGCCATCCGCACAGCTGCTACCTGAGCCTGTGCCACAGCCGGCTGCTGTGCAGCAACCGGCGCAGCCGCCGCAGACTGCCGCTGCGCCGGTCGCTGCCAAACCAGCGTTACCTCATCCGACTGCGCGTCTTGGCGGTCTGGCAAAACCCGGTCCCCTACCAGGCACCTCTCCGCCGAGCCCGGCCAAGCCTCCGCTTCCCGCGAGCCAGTCCAAGGCTCCCATGGCGCAGTCCCATAATGCCAGCCATCGTTTGCCGTTCCCAGCAGACAGTATGGAGATTTCAGCGAGAACACTGTCAACCAGCGAAAGTCTAACACCCGTGGATGACAATCCATTTGCGCCGCTGGCTCCAAATACCAACCCATATTCGCCGCCGAGCGGAACATTCAGCCCATTCGCTCCGCCGAAAGATGCTTCGCTCAGCCAGACCGACAGCCATAATCCTTTCAAGCCTTACACTTCACAGGGAAGTTCGCCGTACAAACCTAACCCGAATTTCGATCCGCTCGATGAGCCGCCGCCGGAGATGGAGCCTTCAAGCGCCCATCCGGTGTTGAAACGAGCTGTCGATATAACAAGACCTCAGCTCCCGCAGCTGGAGATGCCAGGCTCGACGGATCAACAACTGTCATCGCAGAAGTGTGCGGATGGATTTGGCGGACGATTAAAGAAGTTTTGCGCCGACATTGGTGCTGCATTCAAAAGCCTGTTCAAGGGTTGATCTCAGCCCAGGATATTCCTGACGGCCAGTGCCGTTATCATGCTGATTGCACAAAGCAATACCAGACCGAACATAATCTGGATCATTTGCATATCGTATTCACTGGGTTTCATCTTGAATGCTCCTTTGGTGCTGCCTGTGATACCATTTATCGGCAGACCGGCGTGCATGTTTCGCAGATCTGCCAAGACTTCCTCAACAGATTGGTATCGTTGCGACCGGTTTTTGTGCAAGCAGGTGAGGACGATTTCGTCCAGATCCACCGGAAAATCTTTGTTTTTCTTACAAAGACTAACTGCGTTTTCTTTGACCTGTTTTGCCACGGTAGCCAGTACGTTTTTGCCGACCACTGGCGGCTGTCCGGAAAGCACCTCATACATCAAGCAGCCGAATGAATAGATGTCTGAGCGTTCGTCGACGGTCTGACCGAGGCACTGCTCGGGACTCATGTACTGCGGACTTCCGAATGCTTCTCCAGTCTGCGTCAAGCGCTGTTCCGCTTCGTCCTCCAGCACTTTTGCAAAGCCGAAATCGACAATTTTTATTCCGATATCGCATTTCGTATCGCTAAATACGATGTTCGAGGGCTTTAAATCGCGATGGATCACTCCGTGTTTGTGCAGTTCGGAAAGTCCGTTCGCGATACCGAACAATATAGGCATGGCGTGGACCGGGGCGAGCGCTCCTTCTCGTTGGAGCATTTGCTGAAGGTTTTCTCCCTTTAGATAATCCATCACTATATATGGTGCCCCGATTTTGCTCGTGGCATAGCCGTGAATTCTTACTAAATTCGGGTGACATAGTGACGCGGTCGAATCCACTTCCTGGCGAAATCTGCGTACCATATTGCCATCAGACACCAGCTCTGCTCGTAGAACCTTGATCGCTACAGTTACACCGGTGTGTGTGTCGAGGGCCTTGTACACCCAGCCCATTGCACCTTGTCCTATCGGTTGCAGCAGTTCGTACCGTTCTTTCGCCTGCGTGGTGCATGAGTCTTGCAGGGCAAAGATCAGTTTGTCGCTGAGTCCGTGAGCGATTAGCGCGTCGGAGTTAAGACATGTGCAAGTGTCATCTTTGAACAACCAGGCCGTTATGCTTCCTCGCCTGCTCGAATCGCTTATCACTTTGCTGCAGGTCCTGCAAACCTCACCGGAAAACTCGAGCGGATTGTTCTTCAACTCAGCTATGAAGTCCGGCAGCCTATCCAAGTCCTGACGATACTTCTTCTGGTCGTCGTCGTTTTTTTCTTCTTCTTCTAACTCTTCTTCCGATTTTAGACAAGACGAGTAATTCATTTTTACCGGCATGAAGTCCTTAAGTTTTCGCGAACACTCATGGTCCTGCTCGGCGCCCTGGCGCAGCAGTCGTCCATTGATGCACATAGCGGGCCAGAAGCTGTTCGAGTCTCGGGTTCGTTGCTTTTGCGCATTTATCGGTGGTACTACAAGAGGTGGCAGGTTGTCGTAGCTGTATTCCGGAAGCAAGTATGGCGTCTTCCTTGATTTGCTTCCCTCCGCAGAGAACAACGCTTCTAGTGCCTGATCCGCAGCAACAGCATTGTCTAATTCGACTCTCTTCGGCAGAAAAGAATCCGCGCTCTTCATTGACTGCATAGTCGTAGTCTCGCGAGGTATGAGTGAGTACAATAGTTCGTAATACGATACTAAACACAGTTTGCTTCCTTGTGAATTCCCTAAAGAGTGATAGCAATTACGTGTACGTGACTTACGAAATAACCGTGTTTGATCATCGGAGTATTGTGGTGGCAATCGACTGTTGCGGCTTCGAACCTTAACGAAGAGAAAGAACATTCGATGATCATTTTATAGCGTCGGCGTCGTGGTATAAATGAAGCAACACGAAGGCACTAGAAGCATGCCAAAGAGAAAGTCCGATCGAAGCGGTGACGCCCGCAAAATCAATCCCCCGAAGAAGTCGAAAAAAGATGTCGATGCTGTCGTGGGTATGGAACATCCTGCCGATCTTCTATTAAAGCTTGCGACCGACGACAACGTCGAAACAAAAGATGGCTTTGAAGTTAAGGTGGATGATGCCAGAACTTCAAGCGAAAATGCACTGCTCACGAAGAACGAGCTGCAGATTTACGACGACTATAAGAAAGAATGGACTCAGGCCTTGAGCAGACCGCAAGAGACTCTGGAAGTACTTGCACAGCGAGAGCAGCAGATTATAGAAGCAGCCGCCAATCATGATTGGGAGGCGCTTGACCGTTTGCAGAAAGAGATTGAGTCGGATCTGATGCGAATGCAATATGTATATCAGAAAATGGGACTGGATTTATCTTAGGCGTCAACCTTCGTTCGGGGTCACTTCGTAGTGAGATTCTGAGCCGCGCTCGACTTGCGATACAATTCCAGCGCCTTCATCCGATCTTGCTTTGCCTTCGCCGTCTGTCGAGCCGCATGGAATACGGACGAACGTTTCAAATATAGTTGGTAGTTCGAGGGTTCGCACAACATTGCTTTGTCATAGTACGCGATTGCCTCCTTGTATCTACCTCGTTTTGTCGCAATCTCGGCGAGTTGCATCAGGTATCGCGTGCGTTTCGCAAAGTCAACCTCTCTTTCAACTAACTTCTCCAACCGGGCTTGTCGAGCTGTCGCTTCGTTTTTCGCTTCTTTGAAAACGCTCATGAACTCAGCTACTTCGCCAGACTGATACTTCAGTAAGCATTGCATTTTTATCTCAGATCGAGTTAGTGCGGGGTTAAGCTTCGTCACTGTAGTAAGAGCGGAGTCGAATTCCGCTGTCCTTCCCGATAGATTTAACGCGCAAAGTTTGTACATCCAGAACTCGGTGTTTTTGGGTTCGTTTGCCAGAACTTTGTCGCACGCCGCTGAAGCTTCTATGTACATTTCACTCAACAAGAGACACGATATGTAGCTGCTGACGTATTCCTTTCTTGGCTCAATGTCGACAAGCTTTTTATAAATTCCGATCGCTTCGCGATGACGTCCCAGCCTTTGCAGGACCTCAGCCTTTTTGACGGTCGAATAAGCAGAGTCATTGTCCAGCTTCAACACGAGATTGATGTCGTTGAGCGCCAGAGTCGGGTCCAACGTCGTACAGACGGCGACGCGATCAAGCAGCAAGCGGACGTTATTTGTATTGTGCTTGAGGGCAGCATCCAACACGCTTTTCTTTGCTTTACCCGACGACTGCAATTTGCTGAGCTTGGACCATGCATCGCAGTTATCTGGATGCGTGCGGCAGACTTTGGTGAGGTCTGCTATTTTGTCGGCGTGTCTCCTTTGTGGAAGCTCTGCGCGCATGAGCAAAAACGTATCTGTTTTGTCGCTGATGACAATCGCCTTCTCGATCGCAGATGCCGCTTCTTGTTGGTGTCCGAGCTCACTTAGCAATTGAATTCTTTGCACCCAGGACCATTCGTCATTCGGTTTTAACTTGTCGCAGATGAATGCGAGCTCCTTCAGCGCGAGATCCGGCTGAGCGGTATCCCGTGCCAGTTTCACTGTAAGCTTTCGCTGCTCGAGATTGTTGGGTGCCGACTTGTTCAGAGTTTGAAGTAAAACGAGTGCCTCTCTGGAAAAATTGCTCCTTCTAAGATAGCCGGCATAAGCAACGTCGCAATGTGAAGAGTCGTTGGGATCACGCCAGCGCTCGTAGATTGCTTTTGCTAGCTCAATATCCGCCGGTTGCAATTCGTTGAAAATGGAATCAATCCAGAAAACGTTGCCGGGGCTGAATCGCTGCCCCAATTCGAGGCATTGCGCTGCCTTACTGGAATTTCCTGTCTTGTGCCAGATTGCTGTTAGTTGGCAAATTGCTCCATTCAAAACCGAGATTCCGTATCCATCGGAAGATGAGCTTAACCTGCGGACTATGGTATCGAGATCCTTGATTGCTTCGAAGTCCCGCTTCTGTTTTTCGAGCATCCCAGCGCGCTGGGAATACATTACTTGCGACTCCGTTGCCTCGATGCCTTCGG
>CAYQKX010000028.1:0-100891 GCA_964418155.1 uncultured Candidatus Obscuribacterales bacterium
CTACTCAGGCACGATGCCCGCCCGCGGCATCAGCTCGGCATTCATCGCAAGATCCCACCGAGCGACATCCAGGCGGCATCGAGATTGGGACTAAGCGAGACAGCCTTTTCCAGCTCCTGAATCGCTTGCGCTGATTGACCGCTCTTCGCTAATGCAACACCAAGATTGTTGTGTACTTCAGCAAAATCCGGAACCAATTCAGCCACCTTGCTCAGATTGGTGATTGCGTCAGCATTGTTGTTGGCGTGCAGATACTCCTGTCCTTTGAGGAACAGGTCATAAGCCTCTTTCGACACGACCTTGTCGCCGAGTGTGTACTCCATTCTTTGCGCGACTGCCGGGGCATCACCGGACAAGATTGCGAGCGCTATAAATGAAATGACGAGCCGTGCAATATGGCTCGATTTTTTCGATGTTCGTGAGACGGACTGGGATGGTTGAGACATATAGACATCAAGAGATCGTGAGTGAAACCTTTATTTTAAACTCTAACCTGACAGAGTGGAGTTTTGTCGGCTTCGGGCCTTTGGACAGCTATGAGACAGATTAAATGGGGTGTTCTGGGCTGTTCTGGCTTTGCTCGCAGGCGAAGCATCCCGGCAATGTTGTTGACTCCGTCTGTGGAATTAGTTGGCGTGGCCAGTCGCACACGAGAAAAGTCAGAGAAGTTTTCCGAACAGTTTTCACTACCGAAAACATATGATTCGTATCAACAGTTGATCGATGATCCTGAAATCGAAGCGGTGCATATTCCTCTTCCTAATTCTATGCATTGTGATTGGACTCTGGCTGCGCTAGAACGTGGAAAGCATGTCCTTTCGGAAAAACCATTCGCCACCAAATCCAGTCAGGCTCAGATTGTTGTCGACCGAGTGAAAGGCACGGAATTGAAGGTAATGGAAGCCTTTATGTGGCCTTTTCACCCGCAGCACAAGAAGGCGAAAGAGCTGATTTCATCAGGTGTCATCGGCAAAGTAACCTTTGTGAGAGCATCGTTCAGTTACGTCATGACCGCTAAGACTGGAATCAGGCTCGACAAGGAGCTCGGCGGCGGGAGCTTGCTTGATGTGGGTTGCTATCCTGTCAGCAGTGCACGTTATTACTTCGGGGGTGAACCATTAAGCGTTTTTGCACGCGGTGAATTCAGCAAGGATTTGGGCGTGGATACCGCGGTTACCGGCATTATGGAGTTCGAGCAGGGACGTGCTGTTTTCGACTGCAGCTTCAGCATGCCTTATCGAACAGACCTGGAAGTTGTCGGAGAGACCGGTCGCATCTACTTCCCTCGCGCCTGGCAGCCGCATGAACAAGCTACGATGTTCGTCAATGAAGAAGAGATCATCCTGCCTCCGGCCAATCACTATGTCAATTTGTTCGAGCATTTTTCCAGATCAATCAGTGATGACGAGAAGCTTGCCTTCGATGCAGGTGACGCGTTGAAACAGATGAAAACACTTGAAGCGATCGATAGATCGCTTCACAGTGGAAAGCTCGTAGAGCTCTAGAGTTAGCTTCGTTGACCCGCCGGTTCCATCGGATCCAGGCATTTGACTCCTGGAAGCTCGATTCCTTCGAGGAATTCCAGAGATGCACCACCGCCGGTGCTGACATGAGTCAATGCTTCATCTGGAATCGCTCTCTTCTGCAATGCGGCAACGGAATCGCCACCACCAATGATTGTCTTGGTCCCTTTCTTTGTCAGAGCAACAAGGCTGTCGATCAACTCGTTGGTTCCTTTGCTGAATTCTTCGATTTCGAACACACCGGGAGGTCCGTTCCAGAGAATTGTCTTGCAAGGCTCCAGCGCTTCCTTTATCTCTTTGATCGAATTGGGACCGATATCGAGCCCCATCTGATCGGCTGGAATCTTATCCACGTCTACGGTTACCGTCGGCGTGTTTTCCTTCATCTCTTTCGCGCAGACAACGTCGGCCGGAAGAATTAAGCGAACCTTCTTCTCTTTGGCCTTTTTCTCCAGCTCTTTGCAGTATTCGAGACGATCATCCTCAACCAGCGACTTGCCGACATTTAGTCCCCGCGCCTTGAGGAAGGTGAAGGCCATCGCCCCCCCGATGATCAGAATGTCCACTTTCTCCGTGAGATTGTCGAGCACACCGATTTTGGAGGAAACTTTGGAGCCGCCGATGATTGTTGCAACTGGTCTAGCCGGGTCATCGAGCGCTTGCGTGAGCATTTTGATTTCTTTGTCCATCAGCATTCCGGCGAGCGCTGGACGGACATGGTTG
This sequence comes from uncultured Candidatus Obscuribacterales bacterium, assembly GCA_964418155.1. Classification (GTDB taxonomy): domain Bacteria; phylum Cyanobacteriota; class Vampirovibrionia; order Obscuribacterales; family Obscuribacteraceae; genus JADYXR01. The sequence continues at coordinate 2,247 of CAYQKX010000028.1, forward strand.
GCCACGCCTTCGGTGCTAGCGTGAGCGCGGTGTGCCGTACCGAATGCATCGTTGACGTATACATCAGCCAGCTTTGCCAGTTTCTTTGTGAACTCTGGGCAGTTGTCTTCTTCCCCTTCATGGAAGCGCACGTTTTCGAGAAGCAAAACTTCGCCCGGCTTGAGCTCGCTAACCTTGGCTTCGACTTCAGGCCCAACCGTTTCGGCAATAAAGTGAACCTTGGTCTTGTTCTTGAGCAATTCCTGGAGACGCTCTGCCACGGGCTTCAAGGTCAGCTTTTCAACACGCTTGCCGTCGGGGCGCCCCAGATGTGATACCAGTACAACTTTGGCATTGTGATCCAGGAGTCGCTCGATTGTGGGCAATGCCGCCTTGATTCTCGAGTCGTCGGTAATAGATCCATCAGATTTGTTCTGCGGTACGTTGAAGTCCACCCGAACGAGGACCCGCTTGTTTTCGAACACATCCTTATTCACGCTGGAAATGCTTTTTTTCATGGACCAATCCCTCAGATTTACTTTCCTAAAGTCAGGGCGAGGCTCTTCCCTTCACAGGCTCGGCCTCGCCCCCGATGTAACGGTCTAGGTCTAGACTTTAGACCTTGACTGCGAGCTTTTTGGCGACCAGCGAGCAGAGTTCTGCGAGACGGTTGCTGTAGCCCCATTCGTTGTCGTACCAGGCCAACACTTTGACCATGTTTTCGCCGACTGCCATGGTCAAGTCGCTGTCGACGATGGAGGAGAGCTGGTTGCCCTCAAAGTCGCAGCTCACTAGTGGAGCTTCTGCAACGCCGAGATATGCCTTCAGGTCGCCTTGCGCAGCTTTCTTGATCGCGGCATTGACTGCTTCTACAGTTACCGGCTTCTTGGTCGTGACTACCAGGTCGACGACGCTGACGTTAGGCGTAGGCACCCTCATGGCGAAACCATTCAGTTTGCCTTTCAAGTGGGGCAGTACCAGACCGATCGCTTTAGCAGCACCGGTGGTCGAAGGGATCATCGACTGTCCGGCAGCTCTTGCGCGTCTGAGATCGCTATGAGCGGTGTCAAGGAGCTTCTGATCGAGTGTGTAGCTGTGGATAGTGGTCATCAGGCCTTGTTCGATTCCGAATTCGTCATCGATGACTTTGGCTACTGGAGCAAGGCAGTTGGTTGTGCAGCTGGCGTTGGAGATGATGTTGTGCTTTTCGGGGTCGTACGACTTTTCGTTGACGCCGAGGACGATGGTGATGTCTTCATTCTTCGCAGGAGCGGAGATGAGGACTTTCTTGGCGCCGGCGGTGATGTGAGCTTTCGCTTTGTCAGCATCCGTGAAAGCACCGCTGCACTCGAGGACGATGTCGATATTGAGCTTCTTCCAGGGAAGGTTGGCTGGATCTTTTTCAGCCGTGAACGCGATGGTCTTGCCATCAATGAGAAGCGCTTCGTTGTTATGAGAGATTTTGTGGTTCTTCAATTCGCCAAGTACGGAGTCGTACTTGAGAAGGTGAGCCGACTGTTCGAGAGTTTGGAAAGGGTCGTTGATTGCGACAATCTCGAAATCCTTCGGAAGATTCGCAAGATAGGCGCGGAAGACATTTCGACCGATTCGGCCAAATCCATTAATTGCTACTTTTGCCATTTGGTTGTTGCTCCTTTTAGCTAACGCTTTCGGCAGAGTGGGAAACGAGATCCGCAATGTGCCGCACAGGCTCACGAAATGCATGCTTTTGGAAACAGGCGCTTTCGTGCGTTCCCTACAGGAAGCCTCTGTCCTGGCGGCTAATCGCTTAACGAGCATCGATGCCTCGGCGCCTAACCCAGACTGCAGGCTTAAGAAAGAGGATAGTACATATGTAGGGAAACATGCGCAGTCTTTATTCTGCGTTAAGACATTTTGTTGTTTTTCCGAAATATTGAAAACTGCGCGATAATAAGATGAGCTATATTCAAGGTGTCCTTTAGTCGACGCCGACTGCTGGTAGAACTAAAAAGAGGCTCTTTTGTCATGTCAGAACAAGTGAAAGACAGCTTGCACAATCAAGTCGAAGAGGTGCTGGAGACGCTACGCCCATTCCTGATGCGCGATGGCGGCAATATCGAGCTCGTCGAGGTCAAGGATGGCGAAGTATTCGTTCACCTGGTCGGCGCCTGCGGGATGTGCCCCAGCTCGACGATGACCCTGAAGATGGGCGTCGAAAGAGCCATTAAGGAAAAATTGCCTGAGATCAAACGGGTCATTCAGGTCTAACGTTCGTGGTGCAATCCGTTTCTTGATGAGCGCTTCCTGACAAGATCGGCGGCGCCTTCGTCCTTCAACGACCACATGTTCTGATTTTTCTGTCTTGGCTTTCACCAATCCATCGGGTCCATTAGCCACCTCATCGCTGAGAAAGCGCACAGCGAAAGTGGAAAGTACAATTCTGATTATGTTAGATTAAACCCCGGCCTGGGTGGCGGAGATTCGGCGCAGTACTGGGATCAGCTGGGCGGCGGTGCGGTAGCGGTCGACCAACTCCATCTGCGTGCATGACTCCACGAATTCGCAGATTTCCGGAGACAGGTCGGAGCGATTGTCTTTAGGATTGGATGTCGAGAGCGCTTCGGGCTCCTTTCCTGTGAGCATGAAGTACAACGTGCATCCGAAAGCGTAGATATCGCTTTCGACAACAGCCTTGCCCCGGAATTGCTCTGGGGCGATATATGCTTGTTTTCCCACTAGTGTGCCGGTTGCTTTTCCAATGAATTCATTGGCTGCTCCAAAATCAATTACTACTATGCCACCATCTTCGGTGATCACCAGATTGTCGGGAGTGAGGTCTCGGTGGATAATAGGCGGATCTTGCTCGTGAAGACACTTGATGATGGCTGCGATTTTGATAGCCCAATCGATGACAATGTGCTCTCGCTGTGGTCCATTTTGTCTGATGAATTGCCGCAAGTCCTGACCGTTTAAATACTGCAACATCAGGTAATTTCGACCACCCTCTCCAAAATAGTCGAGCACTTTTACGATACCCGGATGGTCGAGCTTCATCAGAAGCTGTGCCTCGCGCTCGAACATCTCTTTGGCTTTCGCCTTGATGCCCTCGAGAGCGTCTTCTGGTATCACTGCTTCTTTAATGACGACGAGTTCCCCGTCGTCTTGACTGCAAAGATAGACGGCTGCCAGCCCACCAAGGGCGAGATGCCGTATTACCTTAATGGTACCGTTCCTCAGCGTTCTGCCGGGCTCTAGCGGGACGAAGTTGGTGGGACAATACCGCCTGCGGAGCTCCTCCTCCCACATATCGGTATATGTCATGCTGTCGCCACCAGATGTGAGCATTTTTATGTCCGCGCGGAGCGCATCCACGTTTTGACCGATTTCGCAATTCTCGCTCCAAAGCTCGCAGGCAAGCAAAATCTGCTCTGTCTCAGTTGGATCCAGACGTCCCAACTGCAACGAAATTGGATTTTTAGATCGTCTGAAAATCATCAGTTCGCGTTCTTTCCAGGAGCTCTTACTCGCGTGCCCGACATCGATCCTGGCTATCTGTGACCAGTTGAGATATTTCATCGACAGGTCTGGCTGTGAAGGAAGGATAGGAAGTCTCATGCCATTTTTGTCGACTATGAGATCTGTTTTTGCAAGTAACCTAGTCAAAGTCAATCCGGTCATGGCAATTCCACTGCAGCTCAAGAGGAACGCGATAACTTTATATGATTCTTCTGAAGCCAGGGTAGTTGGATATGTGCAGATCGACCAGATTCCACACGCTAAGCCAATGGCGGCAACAATGGGACAAAGTATTCCCCATAGTGGAAATGTAAATCGCAATAGCGCTCTGGCACTAGCTACACCGCCGGCTTCATACTTCGCTTTGACTGCTAATTCAGCCATCGACTAGTCTCCCTCCAGTTCTGACGCCAGCCCCGTGTCTTGCTTCGAGACTGCCGCTAATTTCTCTTTGTCACCAGATATGGTGATATCTAGGAAAGAATCACCGTTGTTAGAATCGATTTGATTTTGCGCTTTCAGAGCCTCTGACAACTCTTCTCTTAACTGGGCGATCGATTGATATCGGTGTTCTGCCTTCAGGCTCGTGCATTTTCTGATTATCGAGTCGATGGCGCCGCTCAATTCAGGACGCTCTTCCGTTACTTTCGACTGTGTGATGGGCTCGGGATCGTGACCGGTTAGAAGGTAAAACAGCGTGCATCCCATGGCGTACACATCGCTCTCGTTAACTGGCTTGCCCCGGAACTGTTCTGGTGGCACATAAGCGTGCTTCCCGACTACTGTACCGGTCATTCCGGTGGCTTGTGTTTGAGCGACGTTAAAATCAATAAGCTTGAGCGTTCCGCTGCGTTCCAGAATCAAATTGTCCGGAGTAAAGTCGCGATGAATCACGCTGCGCTCATGGAGATACTCGAGCATTTCGCACATTTGCAATGCAAGCTCGATGGTCTCTAGTTCAGTGAGCGGATTTGAAGCGGCGTGGTCCCTGAGATTTTGACCTTCGATCAGTTCGAGAACAAGATACCCTCTGTGGTCTTCTACGAAATAGTCGATCAGTTTGACTATGTGGTCGTGGCTCAAGAGATTCAATGTGCGAGCCTCGTGCTCGAATCTTTCCAATGCTTGCTTCCGCACCGATTCTTCGACGAAGATTGGAAAGATCGTCTCTTTGAGAACAACCTCCTGACACAAATTGCGATTTACCGTTGAATTCTCGCGTGAGAGGTAGGCGGCTCCCTGTCCTCCAACACCAAGTTTTACAACGATCTCGTAGCGACCTTCATTGAGTTGGTGCCCAGACTCCAGAGGATCAAGATTGTCTCGCTTCGGCGACCCTGAGAGCGACTGCAGCCATAGTTCGGTGTAGCTGTTGTTCTGCTTTGCCATCATATTTTCGGCCAGGTCAGGCGCGATTCGGCACATAGGTGCGTAATGCTTGAGTCGATCGTAAAGTTCCTGCCGCCCTCTCGCTTCCAGTGCACCAAATTCGAGATTGTGGAGCACCGAGCCTTCTTTCCGTTTCAATTCGATCTTCCATTTGTCGGGCTGGTTGTCCGTTTTCACGAGGTCAGCGTATGCTATCTGCTCCCAGGTAATTGACTTGAGGCGATAGCGAATCCAGCGATATCCCTGGTGAAAATTGATGCCGTTCTCGTCGAGAATCAAAAGATTCGGTTGATTCAATTTCCTTATCAGTTTTTGTAGAAGCCACAATGTGACTACCAGACCGACCGCGCCCACCAAGGGCTGGGCGGCGAACTCCGCTACACCTGTTGCTGTTTTTTGTACACTCTCGTAAAGGGTTGTAAGGATTGAGGCCGATCCCTTTGCCAACTCTTCGGCGATGTTTTGCGATTTGAATAAATTGTAGTTTTTAAACAGAGTGTACGAGCACCAGGTGAACATCAGCCAAAGCGGAGAGCACATGAGCCAGACCAGGACCGGACCCAGTCGTGACCAACTACCAAGAGTGGCCATAAAACCCTTGAATGTCTCAGATAGAATGCGATGGGAGTGGTATGGAAGCTCTGCCTGAGCGCCCAGCGAGTTGCGCGAGATGGGGCTCAATTCCTGGCATCTGGCGAGCGTCCTTAGAGTGTTGTCTACTGCGCAATGGGGAAACTTGGTGTCGATCAATCGGACCAGATACTGAATGTCGGGCGCATCGATTCGCGATAGCTCCAGAAGAAGGATGTAGCCGTCCTTGAAGGTTAGTATCATCTCTTTCGGAATGATCTTGTCTGTTTCATACCCCACAGACAAAGACTGCAATTTGCTCAAATCCAATTTTTTGTAGCCGAAATACAGAATTCCGTCCGCGACTTTTACTTTGCGCTTCAATATGTCTTCGACGAAGTAGGCGATGGCCAGAAAGACGACCACAAGATAGCCGGCTTCAGTCGGCATGGGACCCATGCGTGTCAGCAAGAATCCGAGCATACATGCTGGGATTGCGCCCCAGAGAGGAATCAGGAAAACGACTTTCCACCACAGCGCCGCCATCGACGTGTGGTCGCTGTAGCGCATGATGCGGACTTCCTGGTTGGTGTTTTGGGCTTTCATCTCTCAACCGATACTCTCCTCTAAGTATGCCCTCTAAAAGAGGGTGATTCTCCAGGGATTTTCTGGGCCTTCAATTAACTCTTTGGATCGGGTAGTTTATATATATGACTTTGCTTGTCATTTTCATCCTGGTTGTCTTGCTTGCAGTCGCATTTGTGGCAGGCAAGACCGTGGTCAGACGTGCAATCAAGCTCAACGCCTTCAAAGGTGCAGCCTTTTGGCTTTCCGGCGGGCTGCTGGCTGGAATATTCGTGCTGATTGGCTTTATGTGGGGTTATATCAACCAGCCGGACAAGGAATTGCCCAGAGCCACCCTTCTGATTGATCAATCGGGCGCGATGGATGATGCGCCACCCTGCAAAGTTCCCGCGCTACGATAGACCGATCTTTCTCGACCGATCAAATATTGCCGAAGCCTGCAAATATTCCCGAGTGCAACTATTTGTGCTCGGTACAGTCTGATACCAGATACAGTGCTGTCTTAATCCCCGAAAAATCGTTTTATGCGAGTACGAAAATCGGAAGTGAGATAGCTGCTCACGACTACCGTCTCGTGTTGAGGTAATAAGCCGCTGCGAGCACCTTCTGAAGTGGCGCGTCGTACCGATCTCTTCGATTCAATGATTGATGCGTAACCGTTTTCAATGATTCTTTTTGCGGTTTTCTCAACAGTGTTCTTCAGGCTGGTGACATCTTCAAGTTTGTTGACCAGCCCGATATGGTGGGCTTCCTGAGCAGTGATCGTGTCGCCGGTAAAAAGCATCTCTTTGGCGAAAGATGGTCCGACCAGGTAAGTTAAACGCGCGATGTTGGCGTCGTCGAGCACTATTCCCAGACGAGCGACCGGAACGCCGAATGTGGCGTTATTGCTTGCGTAACGCATGTCGCACGCTATAGACAACAAAAGCCCGCCGCCGATGCATGCTCCGTCGATCATGGCAATTAGTGGCAGTTCGAAGGCGTAGACATAGTCGAGCGCTTCACTGAGGGCGTGCCAGAAGTTTTGGGCTCGCGCGTAGTTGTCGATTTGCTCCAGCTCTTCGAGGTCCGCTCCGGATGCAAAATTGCTGCCGGCGCCGCAAATCACAACTACTTTTACTCCGGCATCGTGCATATTGGAGAGCTTCTCAGGAATAGCTCTCCACATATCTTGCGAAATGGCATTTCTATAGCCTGGCCGGTTAAGTGTTAGCCAGCCGATGCCATCGACGATCTCAGTATGCACAACATCGAACTTATCTTCCATGTATTTCTCTACTAAAGTGTTCCTGTCTGTAAGTTTAGAACTAAAATTCGAATTTGACTGTGTCACCTTCTTTGATACCCGTGCGTTTGCAGTAGCCGGCATTTACCTCGATTACCTCAGTCACCGTCACCTCTTGATCTGAAGGATAGGTCGGGCATTTGCTTGGATCTTCCGATTTGCAGGGCGGGACGTCTTCGCAGATTTTTATGATCTTGCCGTCTTTCACGAAAATCATGTCCAGCGAGATTAGGCAGTTGTACATCCAGAATCTGACGGGGCGCTCCGGGTGAAAGAGGAAGACCATACCGGACTCCTTATCCAACGCAGAGCGGAACATCAAGCCTTTCTCGATCTCTTTAGGCGTCTGTGCTACCTCGAGCTTGATTACATTCTTGCCGATTGTGACCGTAGGCATCTTTCCACACGCTTCTAGAAACATTGATTGCATGGTTATCGCCGCAAAGGCAATTGCCAGGATGAGAAACCGAAGGCTACTTCGGGTCTGAGTAGTCATTATATTTACAACCACCACATTTTACTGAAGGGAGTCTTATTGTAGAGAAATTGTATCGTGTTGAGGAGAACTCCTCGTTGTCCTGGCAAAGACATGCCATTGATCATACCGGTTGGATCGATCACGGCGGAGATGCCGGTGTTGGCTGAGATGACGAGGAATCTCTCGTTCTCGACAGCGCGCAAGACGCCCGCGGCGAGCAGCTGTCGGTTAAGCGAAGCATTGTGGAACCAGGCCAGGTTGGAAACGTTGACCAAGAGCGAAGCGCCGTTGCGAACTTCGTTGGCGATAAGCTTGGGGTAAATTAATTCGATGTATACCGACAGACCGACCTTTCCCCATTGGCTCGATGCCAGTTGAGCCGAATGCGCCGAAATATAACTTTCACGCGTGGCAGGCACTCTTTCCCTGACGGGAGTGGGGATTTTTTCTAAAAACTGAGGTGCGAACTCGCCAAGAGGAACAAGTCTTTGCTTCAGATAGATTTCTCGGTTTTTCTTGCCTGGGCTGATCAGCTGTGCCGCGTTAGCGAGACTATTCTGAAGGGTTTCGATCGAGCCGACGATCACCTCTTTTCTTTGCTTGTACGAGATATTCTTCAGTATTCCCAGCAGGCAGCGCGGCTGCATCTGCGCCGAGTTGATTACACCTTCCGGCAAACACAAAATCGATGATCCCAGGTTGGCAGACAGCGCGGAATAACGCTTTGCAATGACGTCCGGCTTGGAGATATTGAGCCTCTCCTCCTCGACGCTGACATTGCCCTGTACAACAGCAACGGAGACCGGTGGCGTTTGCGAATTGAGAGCCATAGCCGTGGCCGAATCGATGCGCTTGCTGATCGAAGTGATGCGCATGGTGCCCCAGGCGCTGAGAGAAAAAACAGCAACCAGCGCGATTGTCAGATCAAACACGCTTCCAAAGCGAGTTGAAAGATGATCGGTTCTTGGACCGAGCCTCCGTGCGCTTCTGCTGAGTTCCAATATGAGATTGGCGACGGTCGCATTGACCAGGACGATCAAGAAATCGATGCTGCCGCTTCCGCCGAATGATGCCATTTGTATGAGCGGAAGCTGCTTATACTGCGAATAAGCAAGCTGATTAATCGGCATTCCGATGAACAGTTCTGATGGCGCGATCATCCATTGCAGAAAGATCCAGATCATTGGGACCGAGATCAGGTAAGGGAAGAAAGGTCTTTCAATGTTTGGTAAAAAACCTGATCTGAGCGGCAAGCAATAGATTAAGAGCGAAAATACAGAGAGTAAAACCGATTGATGGACGACTTCGATGAGCCAGATCAGTATGCTCACCTGGGTGCCGAGAAATTCGTGAAATCCAGCCCAGGTGAGTGGCGCGAGCCCGAGATACCAGCTTAGCGAGACGCCGTGATAGCCGAGTCCGAAGCAGAGCCCGAGAAGACCTGCCTCGATCTTGGAGTTGAGCCCGCGCAGTAGTACCAGCAGTGGTGCAAGTCCAATCCATGCCATCCACCAGAGGTCAAAACCGGCGCTCGAAAGTCCAAGCATGCAGCCGAAAAAGAAAGCCAGCGGCAATTTGTAGGCCACGCCAAGTCGCTGGAGCGCTGTTTGGCGCCCAAATAGCTCCGTGGTCTCTCTAACTACTTGCTTGCTGTACACTTCTGGGCTACTCTCATTACGTGACAATGGTACACGGTTCTGGACCTTTCGTGGTTGAGAGTTATTTGAGGGATATCGATTGTCTGTTCAAAGAATATTGGGGATCGACCCGGGAACAGCCACAGTAGGCTTCGGAATCGTCGACAAGTTTGCCCAAGACTCATATCGATATATATCGAGTGGGATCATTCAAACAAAGAAGGAGCAAGGCGCTGCGCAACGCCTGGCGATCATCAGACGGGACATGATCACTTTGCTGGAGGAGTACCAACCGGAAGTCGTCGCGGTTGAATCTATTTTCTTTTTCAAAAATGCAAAGACGCTGGTACCTGTGTCCCAGGCTCGGGGAGTGCTTCTGGAAGCGGCGGCGACCTCAGGCTATCAGACCGCTGAGTATACGCCCATGCAAGTGAAGATGTGTCTTACCGGTCATGGACGGGCTGATAAGTCATTCGTGCAGGAAGCAGTCGCGAAGCTGCTCAACTTGTCGCAGATAATTAAACCTGACGATGCCTCGGATGCGCTCGCGATCGCTGTGTGTCACGCTCGCATGACGCTGCCCGCGTACGCTCCGGCGAAGTGATTCGAATCCGTCTCTGTTTGAAGGGATGGTCGCCGGTAGCGCAGTATGAAACTGGCTGGTCGACTCAGACAGGCATGACCGCTTCGAAACGTGGTAGTAGATCTTTGTACTTCGTGAACACGATGTGCGGGTCGTGTGCTTGGAGTTCTTTGAAGTCGTAATAGATGGCATGCTCGTCCGGGAGAAACAGTCCTTTCTCTAGACCGGCATTGGCGGCAGCTAGCATATCGACGGCGGAGTCACCTACGAAGAGGCTGTCTTTCGGTTCTGATTTCAGCTCTGCCAATGCTTTGAACACGGGCTCGGGGTGCGGCTTGAAGTGAGTGATGTCGTCGGCGGTGATGACCGTGCCGAAGTAACCGCGCATCGAATTTTCCTTCAGAAATTTCTCTACGACCTTTTTAGTGGACGATGTGACGATACCAAGTTTGATACCACGTTCGCGACAAGCTTCGAGAACCGCCGCTACATCGTCGAACAGAAACGCCTCAGGCATAGCTGCTTCCAAGCCTGCGTGCACCTTGACGCCGAACTCTTCGATTGACGGCAATCCGAAATCTGCTACTACATCCTGCCACGGTCGATAAAAGCATCTTCCAATCACATGCTCGGAAGGCAGATCGATGCCGAAGTGTAACAGCGCGGTTTGATACGCACGCATCCACAGCGGTAGAGAGTGGGTCAGTGTACCGTCAAAATCAAACAAAATGGTCGAGTATCGCACAACGAGACTCCTTATTGGCTAAAAGGCAGGGCGAGCTGGTCGACCCTGCCTCTTTATATCAGACTTGGCGAGTATTCTCTACTAATGCGAACTCATGCTGGCGCCTCGTCGATGTGGCACAAGGTACTGGTAGTAAGGATCTGACGGTGGTCGCAGACGATCCTCATCATAGTAATCTACCTTATCAAATCCTGTGAAACCTTTCGGAAACTGGCGGGGATCGACTCCGTCGCGTTTGTCCTTGTTGCTAACAAACTCGCGCTTGAGCGGCACTCCGTTGGCCTGCGGGTCGTAATGCCCCGATCGGCTGAATTCTGGAGCTCCCATGATTTCATCACGTCCCCATGCATCTGGCAAAATCGAGCTGTGGCCAGTCGTCAGTCCTGTACTGCGATCCTTCGTTATGCCGGCATTGATTCGATGTGTTTCCGAAAATGACATGTATGGCGGCGGACCGTATGTAGTGCTTTCGTCTCCGTATATGTGCTCCGCATTCACGCGTGCATTGACGACGAAGCTGTCCATCTTCGTTGGTGGCAATCCGTTGCGTACCTGTGAGCCCATCAGATTGTCTCTGAATACGATTTGCGGTGCCAGCCCACCCATGTTCGCGCCTGGAAGCGGAATTTGACGTCTGTAGATCGATCTACCAGAGTTCGGTCCTGGAAAGGTAGGCTGTGCGGTTCGTCCATACGCAGCCGTTCTTCTCGGGCTGGCGTCAGCCGATTGAATGGACAAATTGCACGCGATTATGAGAGCCACGGCAAAGCCGGGCCCGTGCATTCGGGTCATCTGCATAGTAATGCCTCCTCGGAATTCCGCTTTGGGATAGTAAGAAATGGAGAAGGCAAATAGCGATACGAATCCGTCCTTGCGTGCGGAAGCGCAAGGTTAAACAGGCTCGATTAAATTGAATTGATCACACTGTAATTGTGTTTAGTGACAACTTGGTAATCGGATTGAATTGCGTTGAGTCTTCGAAACTCCGTTGAATTGAATTGACGCACATACGAGCGTATGGTACTCTTGTGTGGAGGTGCGCTGGAGGCTAGTCTTATGGCAACTATCGCGAATCGTTTTCGTAAGCGTGATCCGATTGAATTGCATAACGGCGATCGGATGAGCCAGAAAGAATTTCATTCCGCATACGAGTTAATGCCGGAAGGTTATCGAGCAGAACTCCTTGCAGGTGTTGTGTTTGAGCCATCTCCGCTAGGGTATTCGCACGGCAAGAGTCATCTAAGATTGGGCTTTCTGTTTGAGTCTTATGTGATCGCCACACCAGGCGTGGAGGCCGCAGATAACGCGACGGTGATCTTGAGCGATGAAGATGAGGTACAGCCAGACCTGATCCTGCGCGTCGCGAGGAATCGTGGTGGGCAGTCGCATGCTGCTAAGTACATCTCAGGTGCACCGGAGCTGGTGGCAGAAGTTGCACACTCGAGTCGTGCCATTGATTTGCATTTGAAAAAACAGCGCTATGCCGAGGCTGGTGTGCTGGAATATATCGTCTTGGTTTTGCAACCTGAGAAGCTATATTGGTTCGACTTGAAGAATGCCGCCGAGTATCTAGCGGATACCAGTGGTGTCTTTCGCTCTGTGGTCTTTCCTGGTTTGTGGATACACAGCCAAGGTTTGCTTGAGCTTGATCATGAGCTCACATCTTCAGCTCTCTGTGATGGCGTGCGGTCGGCCGAGCATCAGCAGTTTGTCACTCAACTAAGCAAATAGCACCATGGCCTGTCACTACAGATTTTCGGCATTTGTAATAAACTGGTTTTATCCCTGTCGCCGGATATACAAATTTGAGTTACGAACAGCGAATTCAGGAATTGTTGGAGAATGAGCGACAGGCACTCATAGACTTTCGCGACGAGCTCATTCCGCATCGACTGACGACAGCGGAGCCCGAGTGGGAAGTTCTGGTGTCCACCATTGCCGAGCTATATTATGTTTCTGGGTTAAACACCCCTAAATTTATTCGTGTAGAGAGTCCCTGGCAGGCCGTTGTAGCTCCAGTATTGATGCGCTTAATGAAGTTAGGAGATGATACGTGGCGCGGTTGTCTTAGAGCCAGTCTTCAAAACGATCTCTGGCGTCGAGCATTTGATTCTTTAGTTGAGCAAGTTGATTTTGCTGAGATGAAGGCTCAACAAATTGAGAAGGGATTCGTTGACCAAAAGAGTCGTATTGAGCCAGACTATAGCCATCTTGCTTTGCGATGCGACTCTTCGTTACGAAGTGCCGTAGGAATTGCTTCCTACAGCAAGCTTCGCAATGCACTCTATAATTCCCACATCACAGATACGCAGACAAGCTTTGTTGCAAGCCGATTTCGCGATGTTTTTCGACCGGAAGGGCAACTTGCAGTTCACCTTCGTACCCTGTCATCCGAATCAAGAGCAGGCATGCGGAGGAGATTTCGCCAAGTTGCCAATGTGGAGGAGGAAGCAATTCTACCAAGTTCTGGCACTCTAGAATCGGAATTGATCGAGCAGTTATCAGATGACATATTGGGTCGGCTCTTTAGGCGCCTGTTCCCTCAATCAAAGCAAAGCGATGTGGGAAATGGGAAATCAATCCGGATGGTCTCTTTGTTTTCGAAAATGTTTTCATCCGTTATAACGGATTCCAGGCAATCGTTCACTCGTGACTATTGGCTTCCATTGTATGCATTCCCGATTCAGTTTCTTGATCCTGACTTTTATGATAAGGACCTGCGGCGCTTCATAGAGTCGTGGACTAAGTTGTTTCAAAACAATGTTGCTCATAGTTTTCTCGATGAATACTGCTTTCTGGTCAAACGCCCCGTACATATCAGTTTGTCTAGGAACATGCAGTTGCATTCGCTCGCCGGACCGGCTATATCGTATTGTGATGGATTCAATTTGCATTCATTCAATGGTGTCACCACCCCCGCCTGGCTGATCGAGTCGCCAGAGTTGATCACGGTTGATGCGATTGATAATGAGGCTAATGTTGAAGTGAGACGCGTAATGTTGCAGCTATTTGGCGAGTCTAAGTATTTAGAGGTAGGCGCAGTCTGCATCCATGAGGATAGACTTGGACAACTCTATCGCAAAGAATTAGCTGGCGATGAGGAAATTGTCATGGTTCGTGTGAAGAACTCGACTCCAAATCCAGATGGGACCTTTGACCATTACTATATTAGAGTGCCACCAGATACCACTACAGTAAAAGCGGCAATCGCGTGGTCCTTCCGCATGGAGCCTGGCGAGTACAACCCGACTAAAGAAACCTAGCAATCATTTGTCGTTGTTCATTTTGTCGGGAGCGAAATTATCACCGAGCCAATCTCTAACGAATTCAAACTCCGGATGTTTTGGTTCTTTCAATACTTCAAGCATCCAGTTGTATCGACGAATGCCACCGGTGTCTTCAGGGGGACATGCTCGCTTACCACCGATGCATTTTGGAGAATCCAACCTTTCATGTTCAAAACTCTCGACTTGAATCTGATGCTCCCAGTTGTCGCCAAAATCGTAAGTGTAGGAGAATTTTTCGAGAGTCGTCAGCACTTCGTCGAGCTTGTACTTTGACTCGTCCCGGTGGGGAAACTGTAGTCCTTTGTTCCCATAGATCTCGTCGTCGATAGTGAATTGATGCAAGTGAGAATTGCCCCAGCCCATCGCGCGTTGAATGAGACTGTGTAGCTTGGCTAATGTGATGTCACCTGGAACTAACAATCTTCGCCAAATCGGTGGCTTAGAGCCTTTCAGCAAGACCTTCAGTTGAAAAGTGTGATCGCCGCCGCAGTGTAACCCTTTTATGATCTTACGGGGCGATTTCGTTGTGCGTCGTATTTTGTCGTTGGACCCGCTAACAGTTGTCAAACCTCTGACTTCTTCCATTGCACCATCGAAAATGACTTTCGATTCAGTCAGCCTGGACCGCATCGACCTGATCTGCATCGTCTGCCCCTTTGATTGAGGAACAGTGATCAAGTAGTCCAAAAGTGAGTCAATATGATTGAGTTCCTTCAGCGATTCGACAAAGGTAGCCGCAAGTCCTAGAAGGGCGTCAGCTCCGGCTTCCGATAAGTTGATTCGTTTTTTCATGGTTTGATACCGCAATGCCATACCATGGTGAAAATCGATGCCCTCGCTTAGAAAAGAGAGTTCGGCGAGTGTAATGATTTTTTTCGGTTCTTCCCTGCTGGGTGATAACGCCGCTGTTGCCGACGATTTATCTTCAACAACACGAAGGTGTCGCGGTTTCTTTTTCATCGTTGTACCTCGACTCTAATCTGTCATTCTGTTCACAATAAAGTGCTGTTTTTTCTCAGCTTGAGTGGTGGCGATCTAAAAATCGGTTATAGGTTTTGCTGGACTCAATGTAACACTACTTTGAAGGCTCTGTGAGTCTTGATTTGTGAAAAGTTAGCATAGGTCTTATGCGATTTCGGTGCGAAAATTGCAAGTGCTAGTCCCAAGTCCATTTGCTTATAGGGTTCAGAAAGGACTATAACGTAAATGCTCTGGATATGGCTGCCATCCCGTTGCTCTGTGCCCATAGTTTTTTTCGCCTGGATAGATCATCTCGACTAGCATCTCGAGTGAGTCGACCAATCTTGGTCCTGGTCTGTTGAAAAACTGATTGCCATCGGCGACGTATACGCGGTTATTCTTCACTGCTGTGATCGAGTCGTAATGTGCTTGTCCGGAGATCAGATGCATCTCTTCAAGAGTGCGTTTGTTGTCGAAACCGCAGGGCGTTACGATTATGACGTCAGGATCTTTTGCAACCAGATCTTCCCAACTCATCCATGGAGAGTGCTTCCCGGCAAGGCCGAAGAGATTGACACCGTGGGCCATATCTACCAGTTCCGGCATCCAGTTACCTGCTGCCATGAGCGGATCTATCCATTCTATAATTGCCACCTTGGGTTTTCTTCCCAGGTTGCGCTCAGCGTTGGCTGCATCTGCGATCACTTCACTGATGCGGGTCTTTAGTCGTTCGATCAATGTTTCTGCCTGGCTTGAAATTTGCAATGAATCGCCGACTTTTCTGATATCGGTCCAGACATCTTCCAGGCAGTCCGGCTGCAGTGACACTATCCGTGGTTGCGACGAAATGAGTTCGCATGCGGCTTCTTCGACGTCCCGCAGGCTTACCGCACAGACTTCGCATTGTGCCTGGGTGATTATGTGGCTCGGTTGCAGCTCTTCGAGGACGTCAGCGTAAACCTTATAGACGCTAAGCGATTCTTGTACTATCGCTTTGACACGCTGATCTATTTCGTAACTGGAGCCGTCGGTGCGAAACTTTGGTCCGGTACAAACGGGAAGGTTAGAGATCGTGCTCGGATAGTCGCATTCATGCGAACGCCCGACCATGTATTCGCCCATGCCGAGGGCATGCACGATCTCTGTAGAGCTGGCGATTAGTGATACTATCCTTGGAGTCATTAGTTGCAGAACCTCACCCGGTTGTCGAAAAACTCGAACGTGCATCTCTCTGAGGTTCGATACTGACGAGACGCCGGCGCTCGGAGTGCTGGTTTCGAAACTCGGTCGTGAACGAGTCGGGATGCTTGATGCCGCCGAGACGCCTACGCTTCGGCGTGCTAATTTCGAAACTCTGGCATGAACGAATTTGGCGTGCTCGATGTTGGCGAGACGGAGTGCTGGTTACTCGAGTGTAGGTTTGAATCACGTAACCACCATGTCTCGTTCTACGGAAGCCACATCGTTGTTGCCGGAGAGGATCATCGCTTGTCGAAATTCTTCGTTGATGGTTTCGAGCACGCGATGGGCTCCATCTTCCCCATCTAAAGCGAGTCCCCAGAGAAGGGGACGACCGACCAGGGTGGACTTGGCTCCGAGAGCGAGGGCTTTCAAAACATCGGTGCCACGCCTGACGCCGCCGTCGACGAGTACGGGAACTTTGGAACCGACTGCTTCTGCGACTTCCGGCAGGGCGTCGATAGTGGAGATGGTCGAATCAAGTTGGCGCCCGCCGTGGTTGGAGACGATGATGCCTTGCGCTCCCGATTCCAATGATTTTCTTGCATCGTCGGCGCGCAAGACGCCTTTCACGAGGACCGGAAGTTTCGTCAGTCCGGCAATCCATTCGAGATCTTTCCAGGTCAAAGCCGGGCTATACATCGAGGCGATGTATGCTGCCAATCCCGAGTCCGAGTTCGAAGTCGGAAATTTCTCCAGCACTCCGCTGACGTTAGCTACTTTCAAATGCTGCGGCAATTGAAATAGGTTTTTCACATCGCGATAACGCCGACCGAGAATGGGAGAGTCCACTGTCAGGACTATCGCCTTGTAGCCTTTCTCCTGAGCTCGACTAACGAGATCGATTGTCACCTCTTTGTCTTTGTAAACATAGAGTTGAAACCACAGCGGACCATCAGTGGCGGCAGCGACTTCTTCGAGCGGTGTGGTAGCCAGAGTGCTCACCACCATTATGGTCTTCGCTCTGGACGCGGCTTTCGCCATTGCGGGCTCGCCATCAGGATGTGCTAATCGCTGGAATGCCATCGGGGCGATCATGATCGGATTGTCGATAGTAGTTCCGAAAAGATCGACTTTGAGGTTCAGCGCGCTTACGTCGACCAGCATTCTGGGGCGGAGTTTGATGCGATCGTACGCGGCGGCGCTGTCTCTGAGCGTCAGCTCATCACCGGCACCGCCAGCGTAATAGTCGAAGGACATTTTAGGTAACTTCTCATAGGCGAGCTGTTCGAGCTCGTTGAGATGAAGGAAGCTATTGTTCTTGGAATGCAAGTCTGCATGCGCCATCGGTGGTGTACCTTAGAATGCGGTGTCCGACAAAATCGGAATTAGCTTCTCTTGAATCGGCTGCCCCGCGACTAATGTCTTTCCTTTTTCGATATACACGTCGATCTCGCTTCTGACGCCGAATTCGTCTAGGTAGATACCCGGTTCTATCGAAAAGCCGGTGTTCATTATTAAGACGCGTTCGTCTTTGGTTTCCAAATTATCGATGTTGGCGCCATTGCCATGGACTTCCGTCCCGATCGAGTGGCCCGTGCGGTGGATGAAGTAGTCTCCATAGCCGCGCTCTCTGATGAAGTCTCTGGTCACGTCGTCGACCTGCCATCCGAATAGGGTGTCGCCTTTCTCGACTGCTTTGGTCACGTGTTCCAGCCCAGCGTCGCGGGCGCCTCTGACTATGTCGAAGATCTTGGTGTACTGCTGTGGAATCTCCTTACCGACGAAGCCAGTCCATGTGATGTCACCATATATGGCGTCATGAATGTTTTTCTTCTTAGCCCAGAGGTCAATGAGTAAGAAGTCGTTCTCCTTGATCGGCGAATGGACTTCTTTGCTCGGCTGATAGTGCGGCTTGCCGCTGTTTGAATTGACTGCCACGATCGGTGGCGAATAGGTCGTGAGGTCGTATCGATCGAATTCCGACATGATGAATTGTTGGATATCGTATTCGGTGACCGGCTGTTTCTTCTCGATGCGAGTCTTGACTTGTCTGAATGCGTCGAGGACGGCTTTGCGCAAGTGCTCCACTGCGTAGATGTGGGTGTCTAATTGCTCTTTAGACCAACGAGCTTCGAAGGATTGCACCAGATTGCCTGACGAGACCACGGTCTTGCCGAGCGATCTGATCAATTCAATCGTGCCGGCGTCGACCCGAGACACATATGGAACCGCATTGTTTGGCGAATACTGCATGGCGACAGTCTTTGCGTCGCCGAGAATCTCCTTTAGTTTGGACTCCAACTGTTTCCAACCTAAATAAGCTTCCTTTCGGCCTGGAAGATTGTCGAGAACATCAAGCTCGATACGATGCACCAGTCGGACCGGCTCTCCATTCGCCGGAACGTAGTAGAACCAGCGTCGCGTCATATGACCCTCTGTCATGCCGAGAACGCTCAGGGCGATCGGATCGTTGTTCTTGAAATAATAGAAGAGCCATCCGTCTATCGACTCTGCGTTCAGATGTGTCTGAATACGCGAGACAAGATCCGAGGTGGCTTTTGCGTCCAAGGCTACTGACATGTCAACCCTCTTTGTCTTAGAGACGGTCCGTGAGGGTTGTTATTTTATCAACTCTTAGCCGCCGCCACTCTTGGCGAGTGTGCCGTCGACGTGATCTAGCAGCTTGATGAATTCGTTGCGGAAAGTGGCGATGATTCTCTTCAGTTCCGTTTTTGGGCAGGCTACGACCACGCCACCGCCGCCTGATCGTTGTAAGAAAGTGCCGAATTCAGGCAGTTCTACCAGCGACTCTTCTCCAGGAAGATTAGAAAATTCCTCAATCCATGATATTGCGACGCTGACAAAGAATTTATCGCGAGTGGCATATGGATGGTTCAAAGGCTCGAAAGAGCCATCAGGGCGAATGATATGCAAGGTACCTGGCACTGCTCGGTATCCGGGAAGACCGTGGTCTGGTCGTTGGTAGAAGGTCAATGCGTCGTTGTAGCCCTGCAGTTCGCTTGAAAGCCAGAACAAGTTATTATCGCTGATTTTGCCGCGAAGCATGGGAAGCGCCTCGGGCAGCGCCTTACTAAATGTCGTTTGACCCGAAAGTAACTGTTGCTTGAGCTGCTCGAACACGCTCGCCTCCAAAATCTATGAAATGCCCGGACCTATCTTACCAAGCGCGGTATCCATTCATTTCTTGCCATCTATCGACTTGATTCAAACTGCAGCCGAGTGAAACGGTCCTAAATAAGAGCGCTCTCACTGAAGTTGTACCTCTCTTGTACTTTATTTGAGATTAGAGCCTAAAACATTGACTGGAGATGTCCGGTATGAAAAGCTAATCAGACTATATTTGACAACTGAAGTTGGTATGAAGTCAGCACACGGTTCTTCCTCTGCAACAATTGCAGGCACGCCATCTCTGGCATCCCTATTTGATCTCGTGAATGACGAGATGGCGCTGGTCGAAGATTGGCTGAAGTCAAATCTCATCGACGACAACGCCTTCGTCGAGGAGCTGCTCAAGCAGATCTTTCACGCAGGCGGTAAGCGCATTCGTCCGCTCATCGTTTTGATTTCGTCCAAGGCGACTGCTCGTGAGAGCGGCAAGCTCGGACGGCTGCACATAATTCTCGCGGTGCTCACCGAGTTAATCCACACAGCTAGTCTCGTTCATGATGACGTTATCGACAAGAGCGCCATGCGCCGCGGTCAAGAGACGATCAATAAAAAATGGAACGATCGAATCGCTGTATTGATGGGCGATTTATTGTTCGCACAAGCGTCTATTTGTCTTTCGAGAATCATGAATCCTGTCGTAGTTGGTATCTACGGGCAGGTTCTCGGCGATCTCTGCTCTGGTGAAATTAAACAAATGCGGCAGCAGTTCGTCACCACAGTTGACTGGAATGCCTACATTGATAAATCGATTTCCAAGACTGCATCATTGTTCGCCGCTGGTAGTCACAGCGGAGCGATTCTGAATGGATGTTCCAATGAAACGATTCAATCTTTGAAAGATTATGGATTGAATCTCGGCATCTGCTTTCAGATCGTGGACGACCTGTTGGATATCACTGGCTCGACCAAGGAAACCGGAAAGGCGGTAGGTGGTGATCTGCGAAATGGTGTGATTACTGCACCTGCGATGTTTGTGTTGGAGAAAAACGATAGCGCTGCTCGCCGATTGAAGGAATTGATTGATACTCGTGAGATTTCGACGGCTGACGGTTCTCTCGAAGCACTCGAAATAATCAAGACAAGCGGCGGCATTGACGAGACGGTTAAGCTTGCTCGTCGCTACGCTACCTTGAGCACGGAATCGATATCACACTTAAAGGACTCGGAATACAAAGATGCGCTCGTTTCTCTCGTCGAATACGTGATGACCAGAACCACCTGATGCCCACGAAACAAGACTTATCAAGAGAATCCATAGAGAGTCAGCTTTGTTTTGACGGCAAACGCTTTTTTCCAGTCGGTTTAAATCTAGAAGGTAAGCGCATTCTTTTTGTCGGAAGTGGCGCCGATATGAATCAACAGATTCAAGGAGTCATCGAGTTCGGCGCACTTGTCGATGTGATCGCCGAGCAAGTAACTCCAGAATTGAAGAGTCTGGGTGTGACCTACAGTCATCGCGTAAAGCTGCTCGAAGCCAAGATTTCAGATCTGATCGAAAAGAAAATCGATCTGGCATCCAGGTATTTTATGGTGTTTGCTTATTCCAAAAATAACGAGCACAACACGCGAATCTCAGCGCTCGCGCGAGAGGCTGGAGTTTTGTCTACAGAACTCGTGCTGAAAGAGGATGATGATTTTGCGTTGCCGACCTGGTTCCGTCGCGGGCAGATCAAAATTTCTGTTGCGACTGATGGTATATCCGGAGCTCTCGAGCGTGCATTGATCAACCGCATAAAGGCGTCCTTCATAAGAGAAATGGACCACTATGCATTGTTTGCCGATTTTGTAGTTGAAAAACTCACGGATGCTCGGCATGAGCTGAAGGATGAAGTCGCTTTGAGCGAGATTGTTCGATCCTTGATTTACTCTGAAGATATTTCACTTGCGTTGCAGCGCAACAATTTTGATGAGGCTTCTCAGCTGTTCGATCAACAGTTGAAGCACAAGATCGGAGCGCGACAGCAAGACGTTTGAACTTGCAAACAGGCTACAACAGTCACTTTGTTGTTAAATGAAAAACGGCTGAGGGAATTCGGGAGTCGAAGTGCAACCAACCAAAGAGCAGGGAAATGAGATTTCGGCAGGTGGTTCTGCCAAACCGAAGGTGTCATTCCTTGCGGGTGTTGAGCTCGCCGTCACTTTAATGTGTTTAACTGCTATTACAGTCTTGCTTGGTGCCTGGTGCCCGCAAGAGTCTCAGGTCGGGCAGGAGAAAATCTTCGAAACCTTCTCGCCCGATCTTGCCAACTTTCTAATCAAGTACGGCGTCTCTGACATATTTCACAGTCCCTGGTTCCTCTTTCTGATAGGAATGCTGACTGTAAATATGGTGGCAGTCAGTTTTCAGCGTGTTTTTCCAAAAGTGCGCTTACTAAAGCATCAAATGCCATTCTTGCGTGGTAAGGACGTTATTAAGTTGCCCTATTCGAAACGCATTGAGATTGATTCATCAGCATCGAGCGCCGCGGTTCTGTCGCATGTCGTCAATGAATTCGCTAAGAGGCGATTCGAAGTAAAGGTAAAAGATCAGTCGTTAACCGCCGAATCCGGAAAGTTCGGACGCCTGGCTGCGACGGTAACTCACATAGGCTTGCTCACTTTGCTTGCCGGCGTGACTATTACATCGTGGACAGGCTTCTCTGGGTTTCATCCTGTACGCCTTGAAAGCACGATGTCGATGGCGTCTTCTGAACACAGCAAGCTCTGGATCGGGAAGCTTCCCGCGTGGGGCGTGCGAGTCGACGCAACGCGAAGAGAAAACTATCCAAGCGGCGAGGCGAAGCAGTGGTATACGGATCTTTCGATCATCGACAAAGATGGAAAAGTTCTCAAAAAAGGCGAGATCTCTGTCAATAACCCGCTTTCGTATGATGGCGTCGATATCTATCAATCCAGTTGGGGACTCGACGTAATTGACCTGACATTCAATGGACACGAGCAGCGCCTGCCGCTCGAACCGATGGGCAAGAGATATGCTGCATTCTTGCCACTGGATAAAGCCACCGTTTTGATTTTTAGCGTGCTGGACCAGAAATCGCCATTAAGAGTTTTTGCTAAGCGCCCAGAGTGGCAAGCGCCCAAACTCATCGCCGAGATCAGCCCATCGAAAACAACCATGCTAGGCGCTGTCGAGCTCACCTACAAACGGGTAATTCCAGTCTCTGGTTTGCAGTACAAATGCGATCCGGGACTCCCGGTTGTCTATACCGCGTTTGCTTTTATCATGGCTGGTGTCTTGCTGGCTGCGATTCCGCATCGACACGTTTGGGCCTGTCTCGAAAGCAATGACCCACAATCTTCTGGAGACGAAAACCAGTTAAGGAACTCCCCTGGACTGGTTCTATATATTGGAGGTCGGTCGCAGAAGGCGAAAGTGGGCTTTGAAAAGCTCATGGACCGACTGCTTGAGTCGCTGGGTTCGTATCAACTGCAGCCGAGCGAGCAGCAAAGCGAGCACCTGGGTGAGCAACCAAGCGAGCAGCCGAGTGAGAATTCGGAACTTGAGACCGCCGGAGCAACTAGAGGAGAGCGAGCAGCTAGCCATGTCTGACCTTCAAGTAGCCTTAACTAATACAGCCGGCATCACCTCGGTGGTGTCA
Organism: uncultured Candidatus Obscuribacterales bacterium; assembly: GCA_964418155.1. GTDB lineage: Bacteria > Cyanobacteriota > Vampirovibrionia > Obscuribacterales > Obscuribacteraceae > JADYXR01. The sequence goes on from CAYQKX010000028.1 coordinate 25,213, forward strand.
TTCTGGGTATTCGTAGCGTCCAATGGGCTCAGGCAGCGCCGCGATTTCCTTAACAAAATCGCGTCAGGTGTACTGGTCGTTGGTTTTGCCGCTCTAACCGTCGCCATCATCGCCAGGGGCATTGAAGCCGAGCGATTTCCACTCGCGAATCTGTATGAATCGCTACTCTGGTTTGCCTGGGCAACAATGGGCGGGTATCTGTACATCTCGCGAGCCTACGGAATTAAGCAACTGGGTTGGTTGGCAAGCCTTACTGCTGCGACGTTCTTCCTTTACGGAAGCTGGCTGCCTCAATCCCAGCACGACATTGCGCCTCTCGTCCCCGCCCTGGTCAGCTACTGGCGCCAGATTCACGTGCCACCCCTTATCGTGTCGTATGCCATGTTCTTCCTGTCCGGGCTATCTGGGCTGCTGCAATTGTTCAGCGCCGGGAGGAGGCAGACTGTACTGACCTCTACCCTCACCATCGCGCTCGCTCTTAGTGCGATCGGAATGGGCACTTTCACCTCAATCGACGTGCACTGGTTGCAACTGCTCTTTATCGGCGGAAGTGTTGTCGGTATGTTTTTGAGCTTCTTTCTTTTGAAAAACCGTGATGCAGCCAAGGAAAACGCCAAAATGGCCGAAACCTATGACGACATCAGCTATCGCTGTATCGCAATCGGTTTCCCTCTTTTGACGATTGGCATCATCACGGGCGGCCTCTGGGCCAATCATGCCTGGGGCAGTTATTGGTCGTGGGACCCGAAAGAATCGATGGCACTGGTCACCTGGCTCAGCTATGCGGCGTATATACACTTGCGCGTTTACCGTGAGATGAAGGCTGAAAAGCTAGCGCTGGTCGCTGTTGTGGGTTTGATCCTCACCCTACTTACATATCTGGGCTTCAACACTCTCGGTTTTGGCGGATTGCACAGCTACGGGCAATTCAAGTAAGGCCGCCTGAGTAGAGCGAGCCTCGGCGGGTGATCGGCCTTCAAGCTCAGTAAGTGTTTCGCGAGACTTGCAAAATGTCTTGGAAATTGGGTTGTCATTAAGAGATTCTTTCGATTTGGGAGCTCAGTCGATTAAGTGTGGGAGACCTGTAATTAGGGCCCAGCGTATGTGTTTCGATGGCCTTATGTAACGGGTCGGCGCTGGACCGGGCTTCGAGCCTTTTGCTGAAAACCCAAGCTGGACGGCAGTTTCCGAGGATCGTTTTACTCGTGATCAGAAAGGTAACAAGATGCAAATTAGATCTAGGGAAAACCCGGTTATCAAGGGTTAGGTTGGAACATTTTAATAGGGAGGGCGTCACCCCGATTGTGGGATTGGGCAAAAAAATCAGTCAACCGCTTTTTGACAGGAGCGGGACGTTTTTGCCTAATACATAAGGGACGTTTCTCTCACCCCCCAAAAGTAGTCAAGGACTACCGGACACCAATGGTAAGAAGAGCAACTAATAACTACAGTCCAATGACCGAAGACATCGGTCTAGAAGACTTCATGCCTTCATTTGTCGGCAGCGATTTTGGCGCAGTCATCGATTTCGACGATTCGCGCTTTTTCGACGATTCCGATGATGGAGCAGAGGAAAGTATTTCCATCGTCGCAAGACGAAAGGGTCTAACTTCTGAAGATCCTGTTCAGTTCTATCTGCGCACAATTGGCAGAGTAAAACTATTGACTGCGACCGAAGAAATCGAGCTTGCTCGACGCGTCGGTCAGGGCGACATGTTCGCCAAGAAAAAGCTGGTTCAGGCAAATCTGCGCCTGGTGGTTAGCGTCGCGAAGAAGTATCAGAATCGTGGACTGCCATTTCTTGATCTGATTCAGGAAGGAAATCTTGGACTAATCAGAGCTGCGGAAAAGTTTGATCCAGAGCGGGGCTACAAATTCTCGACTTACGCCACATGGTGGATAAGACAGGGAATCACGCGAGCTCTTGCAGACAAGTCCAGGACAATCAGAGTTCCAGTACATATGGTGGAAACGATCAACAATTTGCGAAAAGCAACAAGAAAGCTCTCGCAGAAGTACGATCGCAGACCGACAATGGACGAGCTCGCAAAAGAAATGGGAGTAACCTTGAACAAGGTGAAAGATATTCTTGCTGCGAATCGAAGCCCGCTGTCGTTGGATACGCCGTATGGTGAAGACGATGACAATACGCTTGCGGAGCTTGTCGAAGACGAATCGTCAAAAACACCTGAAGACTCTACGGCCCTCAGTCTGATGTCCGATGATGTCAGAAAGGTGCTTTCAGTTCTTACACCACGAGAACGGGAAGTTCTGATTCTGCGCTTCGGTCTGAATGACGGTAAGCCCCGGACGTTGGAGCAGGTCGGCAGACTTGTCGGTATTACGCGTGAACGTACGCGACAGATCGAACTAAAGGCTCTGAGATTCCTAAGGCAGTCTCAGGCTAGCGATCAGCTTAAGGATTATCTAGAAGAGTAGCTGTCGCATCGAAACTAGAAATTGAAAAACGGTTGCCGAACTTTCGGCGACCGTTTTTTTCTTCACTAGCGAATTAGAGGGAATACTCGTCGGCGTCATTCCGCAGAGAGAATAGTTCGGACGCCTTGTTAAGTCCTTCAAAGGAATATATTGGCTTCATTCGACTCAGTTTTCGGGTTGTGAACATGCTTGTTGAGCAGGCATCGTATTTAATACCGCTGACGCAATAAGACGCCGAGATGCTTACACCAACAGGATTGAGACCCATGTGGTATCACCTGTGGTGTCTCCGTGGGGCGCTAGCTACATGCGAATTTCCTGGATGATTCCATCTTTTACGAGAATCTCTCCGCCTTCGAGGCGTTGAAAAATATTTTCGCCAACCCGCACTTCAACCGGGTTTTCTACGGTAAATTGAGTGACGACACTGCCGATCGGCAATTCTGTAAGAGCTTGATTTTGACCAAGCATCTCCTCTTTGAGCTGCAGGAGACGCATTTTCTCTTGCTCGACCTGACTTCTGATCGTCTCTATCTGCACGCGAGCATCGGTGCTGATGGAGCCCTGTGAACGTTTTTCAATCTCTGATATGGCGCGTTTGCCTTTGAACTCGAGCTGCTGCAATTCAGCATCGATCTGCTGAAGGTTGCGTTGGATCTCGTTGCTGACCTGGTTCTTGAAGTTTTCTGTGACTATTGCTCTTACCGCGATTTGACGGATGAGCTGAATGGTCTCAACCATTGAATCCTCCAACCAGGTTCTGTTTCCGAGTAATCGATCTACTAATTTACTAGAGTCTCTGTAGTTTAGCAGACAGATCTACCGATTCACTACGGTAAAACGCCAATCAGCGCCAGTTGTTGCCATTCTTAGCGGCTTCGACCTCAACGGTTCGGTCGACGCAAAGATTGTTGTTGTCAAGGTTGTTGCCGTTCACACTCTGCGATGAAACGATTCAGAACGCGCAGCACTGGTGGTCTACGATTCAACCAAGCAGGTTTGGTTTGTACACCTTGAAGCAGAACTCGATGCCGTTCTCAGACTGAATCTCGGAACTGGATATCAATTGAAAGAATTGTTTGTAGTCTGGAAAAAACGTATCGCAATCGTAGCGATGCCTGATTTCGGTAAGATGCAGAAATCCGATGCGCTCATGTTGAATTGCCTGGTTGTAGATTTCCGCACCGCCAATGATGTAAACCTGTTCTATTGGACCTTCTAGGAGCTTCTCGAATGTTTCATCCAACGAGGCAAAGCGAAATACTCCCTGCGGAACGGGAAAATTCGGATTGCGAGTCAGCACTACGTTGTAGCGATTTGGAAGGGGGCGATGTTGCGGAGGGATCGACTCCCATGTTTTTCGCCCCATGATTACGGCGTTGTATTTGTTCGGCTCAGTAGTCGTAGACGTCAACTGCTTGAAGTATTTCAAATCAGCGGATAGTCGCCAGGGAAGCTGATTGTTCTTCCCGATGCCGCGGTTGAGATCGCATGCCACTACAATTCCGAATCTGTCGTTCATTCGTTCGTCGCTGATCTTGCTTGCTGTTTAAACTGATACTGGAAATTTGATGAATCCCTGATGGACATAATCGTGCAGCTGGAAGTCCTCATACGTGAGCTCGAAAAGTGATCTGTCGGCGATAGTCACACGTGGCAAAATTCCAGGCGTGCGAGCCAATTGTTTTTCCAGACCATCCAGATGATCGAGATAAATGTGAGCATCACCAAAGGTATGCGTGAGGATTCCAGGAGTCAGGTGACATTCTTTTGCAACCATCATCAGTAAAAGCGCATAGCTGGCAATATTGAAAGGCACTCCCAGCGCCATGTCTGCTGAGCGCTGATAGAGTTGAAGGTCGAGCCGTCCCGTTTGCGATACATAGAATTGAAACAGCATGTGGCAAGGTGGTAATGCCATCTTGTCAATGTCGGAGACATTCCACGCCGAGACAATCAATCGTCGTGAATCTGGATTGCCCTTTATTTGATCGATAACATTTTGAATCTGATCGATGTGACCTTTCCGATAGGACTCGCTATTAACATCCCATTCGAATTTTGGCCACTTGCGCCACTGATATCCATATATAGGTCCGAGTTCGCCATTTTCATCAGCCCATGCATTCCATATAGGTGTGTGTTGGGCGAGCTCGTCGTTGATATTTGTCGATCCTCGTAAGAACCACAGCAGTTCTCTTAGGACTCCATCGAATTTGACCTTCTTCGTGGTCAGAAGTGGAAATCCTTCACGCAGATCGTACTTTGCCTGAAGTCCGAACATCGAGATAGTACCTGTGCCGGTTCTATCTTCTCGGCGCTCGCCGTTTTCCAAAATATATCTAACCAGATCCAGATACTGTTTCATTTGTGAGACCTCAGCATCCACTCGAAGATGTGTTTAAGCAATCGATCCGTACTGTCCGACTAGTAAAACCCGCACAGCGAGAGCGTTGCCTGCTTCTTACTCTAACAAGAATACCATCTTAAAACCAGACTACTTCGGGCTGTAAAGAGGTTTTCAAAAACTATAAATCAAGAATGAGCAATTTCGGGATCGCTCTGAATGCCGGGTAAGCTTGTCCAATTGTCGGTCTTCATATATTGATATTGGGAGAGTACAAAAATGCTCACAGAGTTTCGCAATGAGCCCTTCACCGATTTCCATAAAAAGGAAAACGAAGATGCCATGAAAGCCGCCATCGAAAAGGTTCGGGCGTGCTTTGGAAAATCTTATCCGCTGATGATCGGTGGGAAAGAGATTTCTACTGGCGATGAAATGATCTCCACTAATCCTGGAAATCCGAAGGAAGTAATTGGAAAGTTTTCGAAAGCGTCAGTCAAGGAAGCCGATCTCGCGCTTGAAGAAGCCGGCAAGGCATTTGCAAAATGGAGATTAGTTGCGCCGCATGAGCGAGCTCGCTTTCTATTCAAAGCCGCAGCTATTATGAGAGCAAGAAAACATGAACTATCTGCTCTGATTTGTTTGGAGATTGGAAAGAACTGGGCCGAAGCTGATGGTGACACGGCTGAAGCAATCGACTTCTGTGAGTTCTACGGTCGCGAGATGATTCGTCTCAGTCAACCGCAGCCGTTGACAGCATACTCGGGCGAAGAAAATGAATTGTCGTACATTCCGCTCGGCGTTGGTCTCGTTGTGCCACCATGGAATTTTCCTCTGGCTATTCTCGTTGGAATGGTCACAGCTTCCATCGTCTCCGGCAATACTGTCTTGGTGAAGCCATCGAGTGAAACACCAATGATCGCTTATACCTTCTGCAAGATTATGGAAGAGTGCGGGCTTCCTCCTGGCGTATTGAATTTCGTACCTGGACCAGGATCATCGGTCGGCGATCATCTCGTCGGTCATCCGAAGACTAGATTCATCGCCTTCACCGGCAGCAAGGAAGTCGGCCTCAGAATCAACGAATTGGCTGCTAAAGCTCAACCCGGTCAACTCTGGATCAAACGAGTCGTTGCCGAAATGGGCGGCAAGGATTCCATTGTCGTTGATAAGGATGCTGATCTAGAGAGCGCCGCTGATGGTATCGTAGCTGCTGCCTTTGGTTTTCAAGGACAGAAATGCAGCGCCTGCTCTCGCGCGATCATTCACCAGGATGTTTATGACGAAGTATTGAAGAGAGTGAAAGAGAAAACAGAGAAACTGAAAGTTGGTCCTTGCGACCAGCGCGATGTGAACATGGGACCCGTTGCGTCGAAATCGGCTTATGAAAGCATTCTCGAATACATCGAAGTCGGAAAGAAGGAAGGCAAGGTCGCAGCTGGTGGTGGACCGGTCGAAGGCAACAATGGAGGCTACTTCATAATGCCTACGGTCATAGCCGATGTTGATCCGATGGCAAGAATTTCGCAAGAAGAAATCTTTGGACCCGTACTCGCTGTGATCAAGGCGAAAGATTGGACCAATGCGCTTGATATCGCCAATAATACCGAGTTCGGATTGACTGGCGCTGTCTATTCGAAGAACAGAGAGCACATCGAGCAAGCACGTCGCGATTTTCACGTCGGCAATCTCTATCTCAACAGAAAGTGCACGGGTGCTCTCGTAGGCGTTCATCCCTTCGGCGGCTTCAATATGAGCGGCACCGATTCGAAGGCCGGCGGTAAAGACTATCTCTTGCTCTTCATGCAAGGTAAGTCGGTGTCGGAGAAGTTCTAATCACTGACCGCAGCACGGTTTCAAACACAACGGGCCTCAAACCCGTTGTGTTTTTGTTTGTCCGCTGGTGGTGAAACTCGGACCGCAGAAACTCGATTTGCTAATATGAGCGTAGTTACATCGCTCTGCGCTCTACTTCGGTTTTGAAAACAAGATTTCTCTTCTTTGTGTTGATTGCTGCGGCCGTATCATTCGCTGCTGCTCCTGATTGTTTTTCATCTGCGCAGGGCGATCCAAAGAAGGGTCAAAACATTTTTGAAAGTCTGACCTGCGTCGATTGTCACAAAGGCGGCGGAAATTCTGTTCATCCAAGTCGTCCCTTGAAGGGCGAAAGTTTTTTGAAGCGTTATCCAAAGGATTCAAAAATCGAGAAGTTGATTCGAACGGGTGTGGCCGGCGCCAGCATGCCATCATTCGGCACTGATGTGATTAACGAAGGTGACATGAAAGACCTGATAGCCTACATCCGCAGTTTGACTCCGACAAATTGTTCTGACGACAATACCAAGGCAAAATCGAGTAAGGGAAAAACAGGCAAAGGCAAAAGCTGAAGTCGAAACGGAATTTCGAACACACATGAGCGACGTGCAATTCATAAACTGAGTTTTTTCGATGAGTCAACCATTTACTGCTCAACTTGTTCTTTCGGCCTACACGCAAGCGATCTTTCCCATGGGTCAAGACGATGGATCGATTTACTGGTACTCACCAGATCCAAGATGCATCATAGACCTCGACGATTTTCACGTCTCCAGAAGGCTTATGCGGACCTACAGGCAGGGCAAATTTACTCTCAAGGTCAACTCAGCCTGGGACGAAGTAATTCGTGCGTGTGCGAAACGTGACAGCACATGGATCACCGATGAAATTATTCGTGTTTACACGGAATTGCACGATATGGGTTTTGCTCATTCAGTTGAAGCCTATGCTGACGGAGAACTCGCTGGCGGTTTGTACGGAGTCTCAATCGGTGGTGCGTTCATGGGTGAGAGCATGTTTCATCGCGTTACCGATGCATCGAAAGTCAGTCTGGTGTATTTAGTCGAACGCATGCGCTCACGAAAGTTCACATTACTCGACTCGCAATACATGACGGATCATCTCGGCACATTCAGCGCGAAAAGTATTCGGCGCGGCGAATATGTTGAAAGACTGAACCATGCTTTGTTACGCAACTGCCGATTTGATTAGAATCCGCTCGTCGGTACTTCGGTTGTCGGTTCGTATGGGACCGTCGGACCTTGGGGGGCTTGCTGCGTTTGCGCAGGCATCGGCTGCTGTCGTTCGAGAATCGTAGCGCTCTGAATAAAGTCACCTCTGCGCATCGATAGCACTGCTGGCATTCCTCCGACCACTTTGCCGAAGATCGCATACTGACCATCCAGCTGAGGCATTGGGCATTTCAGAATGTAGAACTGACAACTTGCTGAATTGATGTTCTTTGCCTGTCGTGCCATCGCAACCATTCCCGCAGATGTGTGTCTGAGGTTGCGGTTAATTTCGAGTGGAATGAATCGCGGACCACCTGTAGCTGGATCGATGAAATTGCCTGATCCATTTCCATTTGGATCGCCGCCTTGAATACACCAGTTTTCGATGCGATGAAAAATTTTCCCTGGATAAAACCCACGTTGTACAAGATCGAGAAAATTGTTGGAGGTAATTGGTGTCGCGGAGAGAAAGACTCTGATGAAGATCGGTCCCCTGCTGGTATCAAGGCGAACAATCGGTTCTTCGTACGCGATCGAACTCGTGTTTTGCAGAAGCAAGCACACGATCGCTCCAAGTACGGAGCACACAAGCTTTGCTGAGAATCGTTCGACCCTTCGATCTATCACTCCTGTTCGTCGCATTCGATCTCTCATTTATATCGTCTGATAACTCGGTTGCATCTCCAGATTATATCGTACCCTCCTTTGCTCGCAAGAATTCGCCAGGATTTCGCTCTTCGCAAAATGGGCGTGCATGATCTTTTGCGCCTCAATCAATATAGGGTTCGAAAAGTACCATATTCGGGAAGAACTCTAACGGCGGCCTAGAGGAGATCGACATGGCACTGTATGCAGATTTGCACAGACATCTTGGTGGTGCATTACATCCGCGAATAATCTACAAGTTCTTACGTCGACATGATCATCCGATCCTTCATTACTTCCCTGACTATGACGGGTTCTACAACTGGTTCACACGTCCCTGTAGAACTCTTGAAGAGTTCGTCAAAATTCACTCTCTGGTAGAAGAACTTCAGAGCGTTGAGCACTTACCCTACTTTTGTGTTCGCTTATGTCGGGGTGCTTACACTTTCGAGAATCTTCAGTACATGGAGCTCAGGTATAACCCGTATTTTCGAACGAATCACAAAGATCCAAAGGAAAAGCGCTTGGGGCAGATGAATAACGTGGTCGAAGTGATCACGGCCAATGTTCGTCCTGCCGATTACCCGATCGTTGTGAAACAAATTCTTTGTCTCGATCGAAGACTCCCGACAGATATCAACGAAGCTATTTTGAAATGTGCGCAAGACAATTTGGGCCCAGTTGTCGGAGTTGATCTCGCCGGTCCGGAGATCAATCCGGAGAAGTTTGAAGAATGGGTGGCGTTGCTCGGAAAAGCCCGTTCCTGTGGGCTCAAAACGACCTGCCATCTGGGTGAGACTGGTATAGACAATGTTTATCCTCAGTACTTCAACGTGCTCGATCGAATTGGTCACGGCATTCACATCCCGATGGTGAAACCGGAAATGTTGAAGGAGCTCGCAAGAAAATCGATCACACTCGAAGTATGCCCGACCAGTTATCGCCAGACTGGTGTTCTCAAAGATTTTTCAGAACTGAAAGTTGTATTCGAGCGATGCCGTGATGCAGGCGTCGCAATCGCCGTCTGTACGGACAATCCCGGACGCAATCCTTCACCATGTACTTTGCCTGGTGAGTACGAACGTTTGATCGACAATGACGTCGTAGACTTTTCAGAGTTGAAACAGATTCAGAACGAATCATTTCGATCTGCCTTTGGCTTTGTCGGCGGTGCCTGGTCGAACATATGAGTTTACAAACGAGTGAAGTCGAATCGATTGCAAAAACGATCGAGGCATCTTCCTCGAAGGCGATACCTGATGCCCGAAACTATTGTCCCTCAGTGGTTTCGAGCATATCAGTGGTGCCGAGTAGTAGGTTGTCGAATGAATAAATTGCTCGATCAATTTTTCTCAATCACGCAAAAATTGATCCGCGGATCGAAGATCATTTCAATCTATATATTGCAATTTTTTTCAAATGAAAGTAACCTATTCAGCGTGTGGTGTGATTGGTTAGAGCACAAAATTTGCTCTAACTAGAAATGGTGGCAACGAAAAACAACTGAACAAAGAGCATTTGCAGCATTCTGTCGTGTTTTTACCAATTGTTTTTCAAACCCATCAGCAATACCGGGAGGAAAAAAAAGAATGGCAACCAAAGAAAAAGGTAAGGCTAGCGAAGATCGCAAGGCCAAAGGCGTGATCGTAGAAGGATCCGCCCCAGGAACTGCGTCTGCTACCACTGCCGAAAAAGCAGCCGGTGCCGCTCCGAAGCGAGCAGCTACAGCTGGTGGCGACAAGCCCGCAGCTAAGAAGCCGGCAAAGAAAAAAGCTGCTAAAAAACCAGCAGCTAAAAAGGCGACAGCGAAAAAGGCAACAGCTAAAAAGGCAACCGCCAAAAAAGCAACAGCCAAGAAAAAGCCTGCAGCCAAAAAGCCCGCAGCGAAAAAAGCAGCAGCCAAAAAGCCTGCAGCTAAAAAGCCCGCGGCGAAAAAAGCAGCAGCCAAAAAGCCTGCAGCGAAAAAAGCAGCTCCTAAGAAAGCAGCAGCCAAAAAGAAAACAGCCGCTAAAAAGCCGGCAGCCAAAAAAGCAGCTCCTAAGAAAGCAGCTAAAAAGCCAGCAGCCAAAAAAGCAGCTCCTAAGAAAGCAGCCAAAAAGCCAGCAGCTAAAAAGGCAACAGCCGCTAAGAAAAAGACCACAGCTAAAAAGCCAGCCGCCAAAAAGGCAGCACCTAAAAAAAAGGCAGTAGCAAAAAAGTCGACAGCTAAAAAGCCAGCCGCAAAAAAAAGCGGTAAAAAGCGCTCCGGTTCCAAAAAAGCAGCACCAGTAGTACATTCTGATGCTCCAGCTTCCAACGATTCCGGTTCGTAATCCAGATTAGCGGATTGAATAATCAAAGAGACCTCGGATGATTCCGAGGTCTCTTGGTTTCTGCTTGTATTCCGCGTGTTTCTGGTGGCATCGTTCAGGTCAAATTCAAGCTCACTTCACTAAAGCTTCATGTCGTAAAGTGATCGTGTGTCCTTACTCGTAGAGTTGTGTCAGCAAAATGTGTATGAACAGATTCCAATCGTGTGCAATCACACATCTACATTGTGATTACTCTGAAACAATCCCTTCAATATAACTATCTTGAAGAGAATTCGGGATGCCAAAGATTGTTGGTCGTGAAGAAGTCTTCTGCATGAGTCCAGATGTTTGGAAGCGATTCGATCAACTCGTGTGTGTCATCGAGTTCAATCAGTTGAGCGCTGTCTTGATTGTTGGATATGAACGCACGGCTTTCACCGATCGGTACGACATCGTCATTGATTCCGTGAAGGATCATCGTTGGAACTGACACGCGAATGTTTCGTGTATCGTACGACTCCAGATCTTCTACGAATTGATAGTTGAGTAATTCTTGATTGCCGGACGCGTAGTGAAAAACGTCAATCGCACCCTTTGCCTTCCAATCGCTTCGCCGATCATCGTCGACTAGATTCACCCAGCGCTTCTCTATACCGAAGCCTGGAGCGAGTAGCAGGAGCGCTCTTATGTTTGAAAAACGAGTTGCACCCAAAGTCGCGACCAGACCTCCCATACTCGATCCGATTACGACAAAAGTTTCATCACAATCAACAATTGAACCAACATGATCGATCTGACTAGATAAAGTCATTTCTCGAAATGTTGGAACGTTGAGATCCGGCACTAGAGGCGTGATACCACGCGCAGTGAGTTGTTCCAAGAAATATTTGCACTTCTTAGAACGCGGACTAGAAGCGAATCCGTGTAGATAGAGGCAGCGCAACGGCAACACTACTGAGCGTTGGCGATCCAGCTATACCAGGGGCTGGAGTGAATCGAAGAGGTGATCTGCAAACCGAGGGTATTGCGACCGCCTGCGTCACCCTTTGTTATTAGAATCCAATCGCCCGCGCCGTAGAACGTGTAGATCCAGATCTTCTCTTGCATATCTACGCATGCTACCCATTGATCGTAATACGGAAGATGGACAGGGTAATATGCAAAAGCAGCAGTCTCGCCGATATCAAAGAAATCCGGGAGCGTCTTTTTCCAATCTTCTTTGCTTGCCAATATCAGCGTCTGGCGAACACGATTTCCTTCGTAGACTTGTGCAACATTGCTTTGCTTCATGTCGCTCGTCCAACGCGAAGGTAGATACAGATACATGGTGCCTTCGATCACATCTGGAAATTCGATAGGCGCTTGATACCAGTCTGTCGATTCACCAGGTTGAGCGTATTGCTTGAACGAGAATGCCTTCGGATCTACTCCCAGTTTTTCGCAGAAAAGAGGATGTGATATCTCCACGATTTCCGGCGGAGAGGTATCCAGATTGGCCCAATTATTGAGATGGTCTCTGAAAAGGGAATTTACGTCGCTCATTTAGTGGACAGGTTCCTCCGGGTCAATTTTTCGTTCCGTAACTTATATACCTATATATAAGGATGGGAAACCTCATTTAGAAAAAAGGATGTCAGGTAATCTCTACCGTCAATTAAATTGTAAGTTTACCCCGCTGCTGAAAGTTCAATACAGTTGGGCGCTCCAGGATTTAGATTTTGTTTTGTCAGGCAGATTTTACATGCGCATAACATCGTGATGGGTTTTTGTTAATCATGGTAGCCTACCATGATCGTATCTTTCCTACTTGTACAAGCAGGAAATTGAGGGCCTGAAAGGCCCATACCATCACACCTAATTAGGAGGTCAACGATGCAAAAGGTACAGCTAGCTGCAGCATTGGTCGCAGTTCTAGGATTTGCACTTCAAGGCCCGGCAGTAGCTGCCGATAAAGTTGAAGGCGCCGATCTTTCCGTAACGGAAAAATCTTCACCTTCGAAAATCACCAAGAAAGTAAATCTTGCTGATGAAGAAAAGGCCGAAAAGACTGACAAAAAAGCCAAGAAAGAAAAGAAAGAAAAGGGCAAAGAAGGATCCTGTAAGGGCAAAGAAGGCTCCTGCAAGGGCAAAGAAGGCTCCTGCAAGGGTAAAGAAGGCTCCTGCAAGGGTAAAGAAGGCTCCTGCAAGGGCAAAGAAGGCTCCTGCAAGTCCGGCGAAAAGACCGAGTAGTAATACCGCGGCTGGTTTCCACCAGCTTTTTTTGTGTGGTTTAGATCTTTCTGGAGACAATATGGCCTTTAACTTCTTAAACATGAAGAAGAAGCTTCCGGTGCTTGGCATCGGGCTCGGCTTGCGCCGAGAGTTGGCTACGGAGACATTCGAAAGCAAAGACAAAATTGACTGGTTGGAAATCGTACCCGAAAACTACATGGATCTCGGGGGGATGGCTGGCGAACGCCTTGAACAGGCGCTCCAAGCTTTCCCCCTGGTGAGCCATGGTGTCAATCTGTCGATCGGTAGTACCGATCCACTTAACGAGACCTATTTGAAATCATTGAAGAAATTGCTTGATACCATGGATGCACCATGGTTCAGCGATCATCTTTGCTTTACTTCGGTAGATGGCCATTATTTGCACGATCTCCTGCCGTTGCCGACGTCGCGCGAAGCAGTCAATCACGTCGCTCAGCGCATCAAGACAGTTCAAGAATATGTGCAACGTCCGTTCTTGATAGAGAACATTTCCTATTACATGAATATGCCCGGCTGCGAAATGAGCGAAGTTCAATTTCTGGCTGAGGTGCTTGAAAAAGCTGACTGCGGGCTATTGCTCGATGTCAATAATGTTTATGTCAACTCGATCAATCACAATTTTGATCCCTATAAGTATTTGAATGCACTGCCTTTAGAGCGCACTGTGCAAATGCATATCGCCGGCCATAGTCACGGCGACGAGATGATTATCGATACACACGGAAATCCTATTATTGAGCCTGTCTTCGAGCTCCTGGATTATGTGCTTGGTCGCGTTGTTGTTAACGGCGTCATGCTGGAGCGCGATCAAAATTATCCGGAATTTTCGGAAATTCTGTCTGAGCTCAATCAGATTCGAAAAGTGGCCAGCTCCTATCAGCCTCAGTTAGCGAAGTTGAATCGTATTGAGACTGATACCAATGGCTCGCCTGAATTGAGGAATTCGGTTTGCCACACGCTCGATACGAGCGCTGGTCGAAGAAGCGCTCATGCTTCTTAAGTTCTGTTTTTTTTGACGTAACTCTTCTCTCAGTGCTGTGAAATGACGACAAGTTTACGATCCATAGAAAAATCTCTTGCAACGCTCTGGACAAAGGACGCACCTCGCCAGACGTTCCTCAGTGGCGGAGGGGATGCCTCTATCGAGCCTGGTGTGGAGCCGGTTCAAATCGATCCGCGCGGAGTAAAAATGTACGCGACATTGATACGTACAGGCCGTCAGGATTTAATGCGCTCGATTTATCCCGGCTGTTCGAAAATTCTTTCGCGCACGTGGCAAAAGCTGGTCGATCAGTACATGGAGACTCGTCCTCCAAGTCATTACAATCTCAACAAAGCCGCAGGTTCTTTCGCCGAGTTCCTCCGAAAGGACATGCCGGAGCTTGTAATGCGACACCCGTTTTTGCCTGAGTTGGCTGACTACGAGTGGATTGAGCTTGAGATTCTGGAAAGTCCGGACAAGGCCGTACATGGCGAGCAGCTTACGCTTGATGATCCAAAGTTGTTTCAATCGCACGGACCGGTACTAAATACAGTGCTTGTCATTCGGCATTACCAGTATCCGATTGCAAAACTAGTCGATTGGCTACGTGAAGATGTCAGGCTGCCTCGTCGTCTCAAAAAAGGCGCGACACATCTGGCGATTTATCGGGATCCTCATGAATTCACCTCTAGATTTCTAGAGCTTGGTGAACTGTCATCCAAGATGATTGAGCAATTGATGCGTCAACAGATGAGCTATGCAGAACTCCTTGCCTGGACAGTCACCGAAAGCAAGTCGAAGAATCCACAAGAGACCGTCTTGAAAACGATCGAGTTGTTCGATGAGTTGAACCGGCTACATGTTTTCGTGGGTAGCAAGAAGCTCGGCTAGGCATCGCGATTTCTCAGTCTAACGAAGTGACCGCTTGATTGACTATGGTCGCGAACATCTCGCGATCTATTTCGGGCGACTTCGCTTCTTCCTGCGGGCTGAGTAAAACGAGATACTCGATGTTTCCCTTTGGACCTTTGAGCGGTGAGAATGTTGATTTCTTTGCTTCCAAGTTGAGTGAATGTGCGATGTCTGCTACTTTGCAGAGGACTTCCAGATGCACCTTGGGGTCTTTCACGACGCCCTTGTTGACTGCTTTTCGACCGGCTTCGAATTGAGGTTTTACCAGGCAAATGATCTCGCTGTCGGTTTTCTCAATCAAATTGCACGTTGCCGGAAGGATTTTGTCGAGAGAAATAAAGGAGCAGTCGATGACAGCAAGAGTGGCTTTTGGCGAGCCATCGGCGTAGAGTTCTTCCGGGCTTAGGTGTCTTGCGTTGATTCTCTCCCTGACGATGACTCTAGTATCCATGCGCAACTTCCAATCGAGTTGTCCGTATCCAACATCAATTGCGTACACGGTCCGGGCGCCATGCTGCAGAAGGCAATCAGTGAATCCTCCGGTGGAGGCACCAACGTCGAGACAAACTCTGTCGGATACGCTTAACTGAAACTCGCTGAGCGCTTTTTCGAGTTTCAATCCGCCTCGGCTCACATACTTTTGTTTCGTAAATCCAGGTCTGAGCTCGATTTTGTCTTGATCTGACACGCTCGTACCAGACTTGGTAATCTTTTCATTGTTTACCAGCACAGCACCATCCATGATGGCTGCTTGCGCTTCCTGTCGCGTTTCAAATATTCCTAGATCGATTAGTGCGAGATCAAGTCGCTTTTTGCTTTGTTTATCTTTCAAAGATGACCCCTACCTTGAAGATTCATTACACAGCTTCTCATGAATCTTGGACAGTTTCATGGCAGTATTTATAGAGTATATTGCAACAGTACGGAGCAGAACTGGCTGGATGAAGACGCCGCCTTGAAAGCGGTCGCCCTGTAATGGGGTTGGGGGTTCGAGTCCCTCCTGCTCCGCCAATTACTAATCGAATAGCTGGATTGGGCGTGAGATTATGTTAGTCGCCGTAGGTATTACGACTTCTGATCTTGCCTCACTTAACCACAGAGAGGTCACGGTCAGCTCTCTAGCCGCCCTTGAAGTTATTCACTGCGCGGAAAACGCCACGCTGCCGTTGATTCTGCAATCCGCCGCTTTGAAGCACGACAAGCCGCTTGCGCGTCTGGCTCCTGGTGGCAAGCTGCGATTCAAGTCTCTAGGCACTCGGCAACCTGATCGATTCGAGCTGTTTCACAATGGCGAAAAGCAAGAAATCGATACGGGCTGGATAATCATAAGAACTATCCAAGCCAACCAGAAGGTTTCTCTCGATTCTGTAAAACGAGTCTCGGCCTCCGGCTCCGTCCATGCATCCTACGTGGGCACGGTCGTTCTGTTTGTGCAGAACGGTTTTGTGCGTGTAGCGCTCGTTGTTGATCTTGATAAGTACGTTACCGGCGTGCTGCACTCCGAGATACCGGCTTCGTACAACATCGAGGCAGTGAAGGCGCAGGCTGTTGCCGCGAGAACCTATGGGTTGAATCCTCGAATCGATCATTCCAAGGATCGAGTCAACGTCTGCGACTCTTTTCTCTGTTGCCAGTATTTTGGTGGTCTGACAGCGCAGAGCTCGCCGACTCATTTGCGTGCAATCCATGAAACCGCTCGTCAAGTTTTAACCTATGAAGACAGACCCATTCTTGCTCTCTTTAGCTCATGTGCTGGTGGACACACGGAAAACTATGACAATTGTTTTTCCGATTCCTCTACAGGACAATTTCCGCCTACACCGCGACCGTACTTGGTCGGGGTGCCGGAGAGCTCGCAAAAAATGTCTTTTAATCTTTCGATCGAGAGAGAACTGAGGCGATTTTACAGTGCTTCGCCTCTCACTAAAGATGCCTGGTCCAATCACTTCAAGTGGCATGTTGAGCTGACTGCGGCCGATATCGAATCACATATTCACGCCACGGCGATGGCTATGTTACATGACGAGCGCGCACCATTTGTGGTACCACCGCCGTCAGGTGAATTCGGTCACATCGAAGGATTCAGCGCTGTAAAGCGTGGTGTTTCCGGCTGCATCGTCACTCTCGAAGTAAAGACTTCGGCTGGTAATTGGCAGTTTTCAAAAGAGCTCGTGATCCGCGATCTGTTTAAGACGCCGGAAAAGAAACTGGCTAGGTTAAAGAGTGCTCGCATATTCTTCGATCACCATCGTGGCAACCACGACCGGATTTCGTCAGTCACGATTTCAGGCCTTGGTTGGGGACATGGTGTCGGAATGCAACAAACTGGTGCTCAAGGCTGGGCGAAAGCCGGCAGCAATTATCGGACGATATTGCTGCATTATTTTTCGGGGAGCCGCATAGATAGCGTTTGAAATCGCTGATAAATCTGTCGAGAAACATGAGTTTATCAGGGTACAACAACCTATATAAAGTACTCTAACTGTGGCGGGTTACCACAAATTAGAAATGCGACCGGAGATCTAGCCTAATGCGCGTTGTGTCTGCTTTGACGTTAAGAAAGTCCGTATCACTCGTAATAATTGCCGTTCTTCTCGTTTCCTGCGAAGTCAAGAAATTAGAACTGCCTGGCATCGGCGGAGGCGGTCCGAGCACATGGGAAGACTGCGTCTCTCAGGCTCAAGCCAAGCAGAATGTCGGCGCCTACGCAGACGCGGAGGTTCTGTACACCAGAGCCATTGATCTGGCGAAGGCAAAATTTGGGGAGAATGATGCCAGGACAGGGACATGTATCGGGTACCTGGCCGGAATGTCTATGGCAAAACAAGATTGGAAGGTTGCCTATACGCATTACAAGCGTTGGAAGTCGGTGATGCAGCAGGTAGATCCGCAAGGTGAGCAGATGAAGGTGATCGACAACGATCTCAAGAAAATCAAACAGAAGCTCATGCAATACAACCTTGTGCCGGATGAAGTATTGAAGAAGCGCGCTGCTCGCAAAATGGAGCAGCAGAAGAGAGATGCCGAATCGAAGGATGAAGCAAAAGGTGATTCTAAAGATGAAGCCAAGGATGAGGAGTAGCGTCCGAAGCCAAAGTCGCTGTTGTAGAGAGTATTTCGTATGCTGAGGTCCGGGTTGCTTTTAGTCATTCTTTTAGCAGTTATGCCAATGCTGCTCACAGGCTGCTTGAAAAAGTGGGAACTCGAAGAGATCCAGGAGCTCAGTGAGATAAAACCGACCGATTATGACGATTGCATGCGGGTCGCCAGAGCCAAGGCGGCGGAAGGCAAAACAGATCGGGCCATGCAGATTTATCAAACTGCGATGTCCGACATTGAAGGACAATTTGGACCAGACGACTTGCGCATCGCGACTAGCGCCGACGAACTTGGTACGCTTCAAGAGCGGCTCGGTATGAACCCCCAGGCGGAAGAAAGCTTTAGAAAAGCCTTCAATATCAGGCTGAAGAAGCTGCCTGAGAAGAATCCTGATTTGAAGGCCAGTCGACAGAAGCTAGCAGCTGTTCTGAGGAAGCTCTTCAAGGAAGACGAGGCACAGCAGGTTCTCTACGGTGTGGCTCCATCAGCAGGAAGTAATGGTGGCAAGGCTGCGGATGTTGTCAGAACACGAAGGCACCATCGAAAACCTTAGTGGCTCACCTCGGAATTGCCTCTGGCTGCCCTCGGACTCATTCCGTCGACGGCATATTTTAACCGTTCGATTTATTCCTTCTGCGGATTTAACATCAGGCTCACCTTTGACTCATTCCGTCGAAGGCATAACTCAACCCTGCTATTTATGGCTTCCGCGGAATACGCCTCTGGCGCACCTCGGGCACAGTGCGTGTATCGGCTCTGAATGCATTTGATTTGTTTGGCAATCAATTCAGATCAATCGAATTTTTTTGACTGCATATATTTCGCAGTCGTGTTGGATATATTAGAGACAAGAAGAGAAGACGTTTGGTTTCTCGAGGTTTTCACTACAACTAATCACTGGGCTGCTACAAGACAAAATCGTGGCAACAGTACGGGGCGGCAGGAGCCGCTCCGTCGCTGGAAGCCCGACCTCCGTATTGGAAAAAAATTTGCCTCGGCGGGTGCCTTCCGTGCTCGTCCAATTTCAGCAGCGCAACTCGCGACAGGATCTCGACCGATGGCGAACCAGATCAGCAGTTGACGCGGAGCCGCCTACCGGCCTCGATTACCTCGACTCGACTTCAAGCTAGACCTATATCTTCCTGAGAACGATCTCTTTGCCTTGCAGCCTGACCTGGAACTTGAACTCCGGCTTTCTTGTCAGTGGAGCATTCTTGAATTTCGTGGCTTGCACTGCTGATTCAAGTGCCTTGTTCAAGCTCTCTGTCTTGTCATTGGAAGGGACCGGCAATAGTTCTATGCGCTTGAGCACGCCATCTGGATCTACGCCGATTACCAATCCGCCTTCCTTCCATTTTTTCGGCTTCTGATTTTGAGCTTCGTACTTGTCTGCAGCATCAGCGAGAACTTCAGGGAGATCTAACGCTTCCTGCAACTGCTTCTGTGCCGCCGTCAAGAACTCTTCAATTTGTTCGTCTGTTGCGTACTTGGAATTCGCTTCAGACGATGTCGCCTTGTCCGTACTGGAAGCGTCCTCTTCGTCCTCTTCATCTTCATCGCTTGCACTGCTGCTAGCGCTAGTACTCGAACTCGTCTTCTCATCACCCTTGGAGGTTGAAGCGGCCGGAGCGACATCCTCTTCATCTTCTTCCTCGTCCTCGTTCGCTGGCTTCTGACCAGTCTTCTCGAGCAACTCGGAGTTGGCCTTGGCTGTTAGCTCGCTTGCGATTTCGTCGAGAACGAACAGAGTGGTTTTGTGGTTGAAGATTTTAGTCGGATCGTAGCCCTTCGCTACAACCAAGATTGACTTACCATCCTTGATTCCAGGGAAGGAGGCAAGCATCATGAGAATCTTGTCCTCCACACCCGGTTCGGTATATTTTGCAAGGATCCAACCCATTTTGCCGCCACCAAGTATCTGGCTGCCACGATCGAGCACGTCAGTGTTGTAGTCGCATCTATCAACTTCTACATAAGGTGGTCTGCCGACGAACTGTTTAAGTGAGTCTACCGGAGCCATGTCGTCGTAGATGACGAACAGGATCTTCTGGTTAGCTTGCTCTGAGTACAGTCCGAAAGACGGACTTGGTGAAGTCTGATCGGTTGTATCTTTGAACCAATACATGGGCGGTGCAGTTGGTGAAAAACCAGCCTCGTCGATGGCGATTTGTACCGCCTTCTTGTCGGACGGCGGCGTCTTCGCTACAGGCTGGGCCTGTTGTGTCGGAGCCGCTGATTCTGGTTCTGGATGATGACTGCACATCACCATCATCATTAATGGTAGACAAAGTACTGCAACTCCGAGACCAACCTGCGTGTTGCTCAAGTTGTATCTCTTCTGAAGCTTTTTGATCTCTTTGACAGGCTTGGATGCCATGATCTTGTTGCTGGGCTCTGGCTCTTCTGGCGGTGCTTCGATCATTGTGCCGCATGTTGCGCAATTACCATAGTCGGAATTGATCGCGAAGCATGTCGGACATTGAATTCTCGTACCCGATGATGCCGCATTTGGTGCCCCTTCTTCTGCCAGGGCATCAAGCGAGGACCGCAGCGTGCCTACACCTTCGTCATCCGCTTCTCCAGGAGATTTCACTTTGCGCATACTCAGATCGAGCAGTGCGCCCATCCACATGAATTGATAGCATTTCACAGGAGGCGCTGGTTGTCCTGGCTTCAGCTCTTGCGCGCCGGTGTGCAAACCGATGAGCTTGTAGTCTTTGAGAATAAGTGCGCCACGCGTGTCCGGAGCTAAGGCGATAGTGTGGAGCATATTTTTCGGTTGAAGCGAGTTGGCTACGCCGAAGAAATTGCCTTCCAACCAAGTTGGTTTTCCCGACAGCGGATCGAGATAGAACGCTTGCAGTGGATCCCATGGGTGAACTTCGAAGTCCGTGTGGGAGACCAGAGGCGTACCAAGCTGACCGGTGCACGGGAATGGACTGATGCGGTTGATTTGAGATGCCACACCGCGATTGACCAGCTCCCTTATCGCGACAAGGATTGTGTAAGTGTCTACGCCGACGCGCTTGGGCAACTTGTCGAGAGAGATATAGCCATCTAGTCCTTGCCACAACGGCGCCACCATCCAGCGGATTTCTTCGCTTGCCGCTTCAGGATCGAATGTCTGTACTACTTGCTGATATCGAGCCTCCAGACCGCCGAGTTGTTGCAGCAACTTCGGGATCTCATTGGTGCGGCGCATCGCCTCCCATGTCAATCTGTCTGCTGGTGTCTGCACGTCGGGCACGTCGCCCCAGTTGATATCGACACCAGGTTTGAATGCAAAGCCGGCAGCCGGCTGACGGTAGACCAGTTCGCAAAACGCCATCTCGGACGACATCACTTGTTGGTAGAAAACCTTTGCAATGGTGCCGCGTGCAAGCGAAATCTGTGCGACTGGTATGTTGCGTGAATCAAATAATGTGAGCAGACCTTCGCGACCAGCCTGCAGTGCCGTCTCTATAATGTTGACGAATTCCGTGCCGCGCAGATTACCTGATGCTTCGACGCCCTCGCCGGAAAATGGCAGCGAGAGTGCTCGATTGAGCTCTGCAATACGGTCTTGAGGAACCTCCGGCGGTTGTGGATCGATAATCAGAACCGCGATGTCGTTGGCGAAGGTGTGGAAAGGGCTCTCCACTGGGGAGCCTTGCTGTGCCAGATACAATCCGCGCGCCGCCACCTTATCGAAGTCGTTGTGCAAGTTGACCGCTTTGACCGCTAACTTGACGTCCGGAAACGGAAAATGCACCGTTAACGCCCAGGGAGCCTCCGTGTAGCTGAAGACGCCGGACGCGTTGGTGACCATACGACTCTTCGAAACAATAAATGCTTGACCCAACACTTTGGGCGGGTCGACAGTCTTGTCCAAAACAACGCCAATCGCGTTGGATAATTCGTACTCGAGTTGCTGCATGCTAAAAACGCCTAAGAAACACCCTGGAGTCGTTATACCATTCTTTCGCGATCTCTAGCTACTTCTATCTACGTTCATTTTTCCGGATCGTCAATCACTCTCTTCCCCTCATCAGTTGCCGATTTCGCGTCTTGGCCGCCTTCCGAATGGCGTTCATATGCCCCTTCTTTGCAGCTGGGTGCTGTTGCGCTCTCAATCAGTGTTTTACCGTTTTCGTCGAGTGGTGGCGCACTTAGAATTTTTGCACCTACTGACTTCCAGCTTTGCGGAAGGCAGTATTTGCAGGGTTTGTAACCCCTTTCGACAGCATCTTTTCTGAAGGGAAACCTGACAACATTACAGCGCCACATCATCCTGGCAAATGGACAGGAAGGTCTGTGAAACTTCATCGAAAATGAGTTGCCCAAATATTTATAGGCAGCTCGAACTTCGCCAGTTCTTTGGTTGGTCTCTCGATCGCTCGAAGCTTCACGCGTGAAATCAATCGCGGGGGCGACACGATGCGTCGCCGGAGCTGTGTCCGACTGATCGGCTCCAGGAGGGTTGTGCTCGCCTTCCTCGGTCGTTTGGTCGGTGGCACCGGCGCTTATGATAAAAACAAGTGCGAGGCAAGTGCCTGCGCATAGAATAAAGCTCAATAGTGCAGTTGCGATGTGTGGGTGAATCGTGCTGCCTGAGACCATAATCACGCACACTACTCGTTAGTGACCCGGCGCAACCGCGTCGAACAATCGATGCTCCCTAGGAAGTCGATGTGCCGTCGCGTGATAAAGTTATGACCTATTTCTTGTGAGGCTTCAAGCGCATGGTACTGGCACCAGACCGACGAATCGGGCAAGCCCCTGTCCTGTTGACCGACCTTTATCAACTTACGATGGCGTACGCCTACTGGAAATCCGGTTATAGGGATAAGCATGCTGCATTCACGATGTCGTTTCGCCGTAATCCATTCAACGGTGGTCTTGCTGTCTTTTGTGGTTTGAAGCACGTCATCGACTATATATCGGAATTGAAGTTTCAAGACGATGACCTCTCCTATCTTGCATCGCTTAGGGCGCATGACGGCTCTAGTCTCTTCGATAGTGAATTCATCGAGTATTTAGGCACGCTGAAATTCGACATTGATATCGATTCAGTCGCCGATGGCACTGTGGTCTTCGCTCATGAGCCTCTGCTTCGCGTAGTCGGCCCAATTATTCCGGCGCAGATAATCGAAACTGCGCTACTAAATCTCGTCTCGTTCTCCACCCTGATTGCTACCAAAGCTACTCGCATCAAGCTTGCAACGAAGGGGCAACCGGTCTTTGAGTTTGGGTTGCGCCGTGCGCAAGGAATGGATGGTGGCGTAACAGCCAGTCTGGCTGCATATCTCGGTGGATGCGACGGTACCTCCAATGTACTTGCAGGCAAGCTTTTCGGAATACCGGTCAAGGGCACGCACGCACACAGTTGGATCATGGCTCACGATAGCGAACGCGAGGCATTCTTCGAATATGCCGACGCGATGCCGAACAACTGCATCTTTCTTGTAGACACTTTCGACTCACTTGTAGGAGTCAAACATGCCATCGAGGCTGGTAAGAAGCTCCGAGACAAGGGTTACAAGATGGTCGGCATTCGTCTCGATTCTGGAGATCTTGCCTATCTCAGCATCGAGGCTCGCAAAATGCTGGACGAAGCTGGTTTTTCCGATGCATCGATACTGGCTAGCAACGATCTCGACGAGACCATCGTGACTACGCTCAAAGCTCAAGGTGCTGCCATCGACACCTGGGCCGTAGGAACCAAATTGGTAACCGGCGGCGATCAGTCTTCGCTCGGCGGAGTGTACAAGCTGTCTGCCGTTCGCTCGCCAGGTCGACCCTGGCGTCATGTAATCAAGCTTTCGGAGCAGACGATTAAGGTATCTACGCCAGGCGTCCTTCAGGTCCGGCGTTATCTAGATGACCAACGACAAGCAGACCGTTTTATCGCCGACATGGTGTTCGATGAGAGCGTCGGTATTGGTGATCGGCCTGTGATCATCGACCCGCTGGACTTCACTCGTCGCAAGATGATCAATGCAGCGACAAACTACATCGATCTATTAAAGCCAATTTTCAAGTCCGGCCAACTGGTCTACGACTATCCCGGATTCGATGCTACCCGGGCCTATGTTTTCGATCAATTGAGTGGGTTTCACTCTGGGATCAAACGATTATTGAATCCGCACCAATATCCAGTGGGGCTCGAATCTTCGTTGCATACGCTGAAGACAGAACTGATTTTGAAAGAGCGCGGATTAGTCGACGACGAGCGTGTACAAGTCCATATGTGAAGTCGTTGTCGCGCCTGTTATCATTTGCGCATCGAATGCGAGCGCCTGCGTTTTGTCTGAAAATCAAACTACGTTGATCCACAGACGATCGCTATGATCTACTGCAAAACTCTACCTGAGCCGGCTTCGGAACGGGACCAGTCTTGCCTCGGATGATTCAGTCATTCGTTTTTCTATTCCAGCTACCCAATTTTTCAACTGGGCAAGGTGACTGATTCCTCTTTCACCCAAGCGCTCTTCATGAGCCTTTAGCTGCTTGTAGTACTTCAACAGCGTGGTGAACAAACGGAACACCGCCTCGCTTTCGCTGTTACCATAACAATGAAGTCCGAGCTCCGGTACGCCAACAACGCTTCTGTCACCAGACTTCCACAGTCTCGCGGACAGGAGTCCATCGCTGAAGGGGAGCGCTACTTCCTTAATGCTTGCTGTGTCAACTCTCTTCAATAGCCTATCGCCATAAAGCTGAAGGATCAATTACAGATTTTGCCAAATGATTTAAAAACGTCTGCGATGTATTTAATTCCACTGGTGAAGAGGCATCAAGACTTTTACCAGTATATCTCCTAAGTCTATTTCGTCTAGCCCTAATGAACTAAATTTCTTCATTCGGAGCGCTGAAACGTAAGTTAGATTACAATTCTTTTTTGATTTTATCGAGACTGGGATTGATTGAAACTATGACCGGAAGCCGATTTCGGTGGCTCCTACAAGAACTGTTCCAGATGATTGATTACATCAGGGAAGAGCTGTTTACTTTTGTCGACAAAAAACCACACTGTGTCTTGGTTTGCACGAAACCACATAATTTGCTTTCGAGCTAATTGATAGTTGTGTTTTGCGCAATCATCAACAGCAGCTTCCAGTGAGTAGATTCCGTTGAAGTAATTGATCATCTCTTTATAGGTGACCGCATTCATAATCGGTTGAGTTGGTCCATATTTTTCGTATAAAAATCTCGATTCTTCGACCAGCCCTTGATTGACCTGCTCCGAAAGTCGATCTTCGATTCGTTTTTTCAACACTCCTCGATCTTCGAAATTCAATCCTATCCAAATCACGCGGAAGGGTACGTCGACTTTTTTCGTCACCTCTGAAAACGGTCGTCCCAAGGTTATTGTTACTTCTAAAGCTCTGACGATTCGAAACAGATCGTTGGGCATTATTTTCTGTGCTGATTTTGGATCTAGCTCCTGCAGTTTTGCAAAAACCGCCTGCGTACCTTCTGCTTCAGCCAGCTCCTTGAGCTGTGATCGAAGGTGATCTTGCGGTGCCACTTCTGGAATCGACAATCCTTCCAGCAGTGCTCTTGAGTAGAACCCCGTACCACCGCAGACGATGGGCAGTTTACCCCTATCGAGAATATCCGAAAGAGCCGCCGATCCCTGTCGCTGATATTCGGCAACCGTATAAATATGATCGGGGTCCGCGACATCGAGCAAATGATGTGGTATCCCCTTTTGCTCATCTTTTGTTGGTTTTGCCGTGCCAATGTCCATATACTTGTATACGGTTCGAGAATCGCAGGCGATGACTTCGCCGTTGAAGCGCTCCGCCAGGTCTATCGACAGCGCGGTCTTTCCTGATGCAGTCGGTCCGACCACGGCAACGACAAACGGCTTATTCATTTCATTAATCATTAATAGGATCAGACATAAGTATGAGCAGTGCGATTGAATCGACAGATTTCAGACATGCTGAGTTATCGTTGGAAAGTTGAAATAAGTTCTGATGCAAAAAAACAAATTGATAGACCTGTCCAGAAGAAGTAAACGAAGAACAGCATCGGCGGTAGTATCAATAAGACCAGGAAAAGTCTCTTAGCGCTCACGTTCAACGCAACTTTGTAGCTGGTCGCCAGAAGGAACAATGTCCACCATGTTGGAATTGTGGCAAATGGCAGGATAAATGGACCCAACAGATTTTTATAACAGAGGATTGGTGCAAAGAAGATTACCGGGGCCATCGACCACCCAGTCAACACCAACGCTTTCGTCCAGCGGGTTGAGCGGGCCCCAGGCAATGCCGCCGACAAAATCGTCAGGATGCCTGCAACCACGACCCAGGCGACCATCGTATCCGTAATCGCTCCGAGCAGTGAGAATATGGAAAGCAAGGCGCTATCTGGTTTGAACCGAACCGCTCCAAGGACTAATCCGCTCAGAAAAACAGTATTGAATGCTTGCGTCGATAATGCAGAAGCAGAAAAAACATCGCAAAGTTCGTTCAATTGATGGATTGTTTTGACAGGAGCGATCAGAATATTCTGAAACAGCTCAGCCCATCTCGGGCGCCTATCTCCTTCAAAATATAGCGAGTCCAACGCGAGATCTCCTAACTATTCCATGAGCCATAACGGCTGTTTATAAAATCGAGCCTGCATCGAGAGAGGCAGCACTTGCTTGATTAGACTTTCCTCTGTGGATGGGCGGCTGAAAGGCGGCAACAGTGAGCTTGATGACGAGGATGAATCGAATAATGACTCGAGTATGTTGCCTCCCGACTTATCCTCGACAGGCAGGTCATCGGTCAAACCATATTTCGTTTTGCACGCTGCTTGCAAGCCTTTAATCGCGTCGTGATATGAGCCGAGCTCGTCAATCAGTCCGTTGCTCTTCGCTTGTCGGCCGGTGTAGATGCGTCCGTCTGCGAGTTTTTTCACATCCTCGACTTTCATCTTTCGTCCGGTGGCAACTGCATTTACGAATTGATCGTAGGAGTCATCGATCATATTCTGCAGAATTTTGCGCTCATCATCGGTCATTGGTCGATAGGGTGAGGCGATGTCTTTGAACAAGCCCGATTTAACTACCTGGGGTTGAACACCTAGTTTGTCTGCAAGCCCTTTAAAATTCATACCGTTCAGAATCACGCCGATCGAGCCTGTCAGTGTGCCAGGATTCGCATAGATTTTGTCGGTTGCGCAGGCGACATAGTAGCCGCCTGATGCGGCCACGTCACCCATGGAGGAGAAAACTGGCTTCTTCTCTCTCAGTGCGGCGACTGCCTGATTGAGCTCTTGCGACGTTGCGACAGTGCCCCCAGGCGAGTTGATTCTTATCAGTACGGCTTTGATTCTTTTATTGTCGGCCGCTTTTCTTAGCTTTTTAATAGTCGCTGCTGTAGATGTATCAGATAAGGAAAAAACGCTTGGCTCATCGTTGTCCATAATCATGCCGCTGAGCTGGACAACCTTGATGCGATCTTTGAAGCCCACACCCCAGTCACTATCTGTGGTGGCAGTGCTGCCTTCCGCTTTTGGCTTGGCTTGCTTACCGAGTATGCCGACTGGTATGGCTAAGAGGCATAGACCGATGATTAACCAGATAATCCAATTCTTTTTCTTTTCGGCCATGATCACTTATCTATTTGTTGTGGAACCTTGGAGCTAGAGTGGAACTTTGAAGTTGGACTTCGAGCTGGGGCTGTCAGCAACGTGAGTGTGCTTTTGACCATCTTGAAGCTTTTCAGAATCGTTGGCCGGCTCGCTTACGGCACCTGAACCTGCGAGCCTCTCTGCGGCAGGCAATGTCGCAGGTTGTTCGCTGCCTGGCGATTGTCCGGCAACATTCTCTTGCGGATTGTTTTGCGGAGCCAGCTCTGGATGGAGCTTTTGGAACTCTTCATCAATCTGCTGATCGAGCTTGGCGACGGCTTCCTGACCGGCCTTGTCTACGAGACCTTGTCTGACTTTGCTGAGATCGAATCCAATCGAATCGATATCTCGCTGCTGTCTGCGAAGGGTGTACTCGATGTCGAGCTGTTTGGCTCGATCCTCGGTCTTTCGACCTTCGGCGGCTACTGCTTTGAAGTCTTCGAAGTCACTGTTTGCCTTGTGCAATTGAAGGTGGTGCTTCTTATAGGTTCTGTAGTCTTCGACCAGCTTGTCCGCGGTACTTCTTATCATGTTAAACAGCTGAATCTGCTCTGTCTGGGTCACTTTTGCTTTCTTCGCGCCGTTGCTTTCTACGGCTCCAAGAAGTTGAGAGAGGGTGCTGTAGCTCAGATTTTGCAAAGCGTAGGTTCCGGCGCCTGGATACACTGCACCTACTGTGCCTATGGCACCAAACATTGCTGTCGATAACATGCGCATCATAACGCTCGAGGTTTTCGATGGTTCTGAAGTCGGCATGAGTTTGGTCAATACAAAATTGATATCAGGAGAGCGTGTCAGTGTGGCTTCCCACAGTGCGGTAAGCTGCTCTCGCTCGAGTTCCTGCGATTCATCAGCTTTGCGCTCGGCATCAGCGGATGATTCCATTAACGGAACCGGCATGGCGTTGACGGTGTTGGCTTGATCCAGCAGTTTGCCGCCGAGGCTCTCGATGCTCTTGGTCTTGCTGCCTTTCATGCTGGTCGGAGCCAGTAGACCACTGTTATCACCTTCTAAAGGTCCTTTAGGCACGAATGTATTTGTCGTGACGGTGGCGTTGAGCGTTCCATCCGCGTCGGCCGGCGTGGTAGCACTGGTGGTGCTCGACTCGGCTGGAGCGGCCGGAGTCGGCGCACTCGGACCATCCTTCAAAGTCATCGGTGCTAACTCGGGGCTGTCTGCCTGGACCGGCTGAGCATCGCCCGCGGTATCACCGTCGAGCTTCTCGGCTGTCGGCAGATCGAAGGACGAAGATGACTTCTTCGACAAGCCAGGCATAGCCATGGCGCAGGCAGGTGCTATACCCGCACTGGTAAAGACGCTGACGCCGAGCCCGAAAACAAGAACGCGACGAAGGGTGGTATTTGGATTCCCCATGCGAACATACCTATTCATATGCTAACCGTTCAAAATGAGTGCAACTCAGACTTGAAGAATTAGCGAAAGCCAGAAAGGTTCCTGAGAACCAGGCAACTATACCATGCAAGTATCTCTTTGAAAGTTACCTTTTGCCAATCTGGACAAGCGAAAAGCCAATCCCAAAGAGGATTGGTTAATTACTGCTCAGCTACTTCTTCATACAACTTAGTGCGAACACTATCAGACCGACGAGTGCCAGTCCGGTGAACATTTGCTCGCCAATGAAATCGGGCATCTTGCTGAGGTCCCACATGCCGGCGACACGAATGAAGAACCAAATCTTTACACCGAGAGCCAGGGCTCCCAGTCCAAACATCATCGGGGCCATAGGATTGCCTGCGGCTTTCGGGCGAGGTGCCATGAAGTCATCGTCGTCATCGCCGCGAGGCGGAGCATTGCTGGAGCGATCGTCCAGCAGGCTGGACAGTCTTCTGTCTGAATTACCGCGGCGTCGCTCTAATCGTCTTCTCTCGTTGGGACCATCTTCGTCGACCAGAGTGTCTTTGAGCTCTTCTTCGGTCTGAGGCTTACCGAAATTGGACGGCATTCTTCCTCTCAGAGGAGCCTGAGCCGGTGCCTCTTGGGCTAATGGCTGCATACCGGGAGGTGGCGTCAACTGCGACTCTACCTTGTCCTGGGTGGAGCCTAGAGGGTCGAGGTCGAGTTCAAACTCATCATTATTGTCTACAATCGGCGGCACATCGCCTTGTGGGCCTGCGGGTCTGTCCAGCATTGACGGCAATGGATCGCTCATGCGATTTTGCCAGGGCGGCGCCTGAGCCGAGGGTTCCAGCGGAAGCGGCGGGTCAGTCGCCGCCTGTTGTCCGGGAACGGGACCGCCCTGGACGGCGGGTCCAGGTCCAGGTGGCCACGGTTGTCCAGGCTGCGGCTGTGCGCCCTGCGCCCAACCGGGTGGTGCAGGTGCCGGTTGCCAGGGCGGCTGCGGTTCTGATGGACCAGGAAATGGCGGCGGCGCGCCAACCTGGGCGAAAGTCTGTGGTTGCGGTGCTTCTACAGCTGCGACCGGTGCCGGCGCCTGTTGATATGGCTGGTGCTGTCCAGATTGCGCAGCCTGATTTTGCTCCGCCCAATTGTGAACATCCGGAACTGGAGCGGCCTGCTGTGGTTGGTGCATCTCTGGTCTGTGCACTTGAACACCTGGTGGTAAGTCTTGTCCTGCACCGAAAACACCAGCTGGTGGCGCAGCCTCCGGCTTCGGACGTTTTTTCTTAGCGGCTAGCAGTGGCGAGCGCAGAACATTGGGATTATCATCTTCCTCGTCATCCCAGTCGTCATCATAATCTTCGTCGTAATCTCCGCCGCCCAGTAAGGAAGAGCGTAATTTCGGTTTGCCGGTTGGACCTTTTCGAGGCGCTTCCCTGGTGGGAAGATCGTCTTCATCATAGTCGTCAAAATCATCTCCGCCGAGAAGTGGCGAATGCAATCCGCGCTTGTGCGGCTGTGCATGAGGCTGCGCATGATGCTCTGTCGGTGCTCGAGGGACCTTACGCATGCGCGGAGGTCCGTCATCACCGCCACCACCGTCTTGACCTAGTAAAGGCGACCTGAGTGGACGCCGGCCTTGGGCAGGTCCATCAGAGGGAGTAAAGTCCTGGTCGTCATCGTCATCGTCTTCACCCAGTAACGGCGAGCGCAATTTTTTCTTCCTTGGAGCCCCTCCTGGACCGTAATCTCCTGTCGGCTCGGAACTCTTTCGCCCCGTGCGACTATCTTCCAAATCCTCGTCGTCATCGCTGTCACCTAATAGTGGTGACCGTAAGTGTTTTCGACCGGTGTTGGATTGGGATTGCTTCGGCGCGGTCCCACGGAGTTTGCCAAGTTGAGGTTGTTCGTACCCTTGATCTTCGTCATCGTCTCCGCCTCCGCCGAGCATCGGCGAACGCAGCTTAATCCCCTTCTGGCGACTCTCTGTGTTCTCCTGTGATGGAGCTTGAGGCGGTGGTGGAGATGGCATTTGCGGAGCTGCCGGTGGAGCCTGATTGACGGAGGGCGCCTGCTGTGAAGGTGCCGCGGCAGGCGCGGGCTGACCGGGCTGGCTTGCCTGGCTAAATCGTTGTCCGCACTCAGCACAAAACAGAGCCCCATCTTCATTTAGGACCTGGCAGATTGGACATTGAATCACGTGCGGTACCTCATATTGGCCTGATGATATTTCGGCCAGGCATTAATCTCTGTAATTAGTTTAATCACTATTTGCAGTATTGGCTAACTGGTATTTTGGAAAACTGTCGAAACAAATTGATTTGGTTTGAAATGCGCCACTGGAGACAATTCGTCCAGTTGTCCGTAGTTTCCTAGAGATCGCTAATTTTGCTTCAGGACTGGCATGATAGACTGGCTTGCTTCCACTTGACTGCTATTCTTGTTCGGCCGGTCAGGCGGAGACTTTACCCGATTGAACTAAGCTTCGTCGAAGGCCCTATGGAGAATCAAAATGTCTCGGACCGGTAGCTCTTTCGTAGCAATTTCCCTTTCAGTCATGTTGCTGGGCGCATCGATTACTATGCCCGCTGTTGCTGCTGACGATCCCCAGCTCAATTTCAAGATATACAATCCGGACAGCTCATCCAGCAAAGAGCCGACCGATGAAGCTCCTGGCGCTCCAGAGAGCGAAGCCGCATCTTCGACTTCATCATCGGGTGGCAATTTCTCCGTGCCTCTCACGCCCTCACTACAATCGGAGACTCCGCAACTCGACGATACCAAGCCCGCCGAAAAGGCGCCGGCTACTGCCAGTGACGAGAGCGCCGATGCAGGTGCTACTACAGGTGGTGCGGCTACCGACGAAGTGGCCAAGCCTTCGACTAAAGTCCTGAAGGGTTACGTCAAAGTTGTTCCGACCGGCACAAAAATTCCGATCGTCATGGACACAGCTGTAGACTCTGATACCAGTCAAGAAGGTGACGAATTTTCTGCAAGAACCTCCGAAGATCTGAGTATTGATGGTTCAACTGTCGTTCCTGCCGGTTCGATAATCAAGGGACGAATCGCCCAGCTCAATTCTCCTCGAGCGCTTAATCGCTCTGGATCCGTCGGACTGAAGTTCGACACGATAACGACTCCCGATCAACGCCAGATTCCGATTGTCGCCAATCTGGTAGCTCGTGGCGGTGTCGTGCATGCCAGACGAGGTTTGAAAGATGTCGCCTTTGATACGGGCGCAGTCACATTACCCATGCTGGCAGGTGTCGGTATCGGATTCCTTGCTGGCAATTCCGGTACTAACTCGAATGGCGTAAACAACAACAACAGCAACAACAAAATCGGTCGAGGCGGCGGTGCCTTGATCGGAGCGGGCGTCGGTATCGCGGTCGGCGTCGCCATCCTCCTGTCTAAGAAAGGCAAGAAGGTTGAAGTCAAACCAGGTGACGAGCTCAAAATCGAGTTAGCCGAAGACCTTCGCATGCCAGAATTGAACATGTAATAAGGATGTCTTATCAGCCGCTGTAACGCTGCAAAGAAGCGGGACTGCGAAACTCAAGGTGTATACTCACAGGTCTGTTTTGCACTACAACAGATCAGGGTATTCCCCAGTTTTTGCTTCGGGATATTACTGACGATCAATTGCGTCAAAGAACGGTAGCGTCTTGAGCGCCTTAGCTATATAGTTGAGGTAGTTCTGTCGGTGTGCGGTTTTCAGGTGTGCCTGGAGACGCTGATATATCCCCTTGATCCCCATCATGACGAGTTCTGGTGGCCTTTAAGAAAGATCTAGAAGTGCTATACTTACAATTCGTTAATAATGTGCGCCCGCCGACTCAGTTGACTCACACTCCTATGGGGTTAAATTCCTTCAGTTGTCGCGTGTAAGAAACATTTCTATCAATTGCTGGTCCTTACTTTCAGGGACATCTCAGCAAGGCTTTACCAAGCGGTGACTTTTAGCGAGCTTACTAAAAAGGACGGATAACTACCTTCATGGCTACACACGCAAAAAACAGTGACCGGCCGCAAAAAGACCCGACGATGGCAGGGATGTTGTCCATATTGCCTGGGCTCGGTCAGCTCTACAATGGCGAAACGCGTAAGGGCTTCTTATTTCTGTCAGTAGGCGTCATCAACTTTTTCGGCTTTCTCGGACTCGTTTTCAACGATGCGATTCTTCAAGGGCTCTATCAGTTCGGGCTCGGCTTCAATATGGAGCCCAACAAACAGTTGATCGCATCCATGATGAATGCGCACCTGGGTAGTCCTGCATCGCTTGTAATCATCGGTCTCTTTGTTGCATTTATTGCATACACGATGCGCGATGCATATGATCATGCTGCGGTGTTACAGCGAAAGCATATCTATGCGGATTCAGTCATGGACATGCCTGAAGCTAGCAGTGGATCTTATCTTTTCCACGTCGCCATCATGATTACATGCATGATCCTGGCGTTCTTTTTCCTGATTCCGCCGCCGCCTAAGGTGCAGGTCACGGATATCGAATTTATCCAAAACCAACCGGAGGTCAAGCGCCAGATCAAGTCGAGGCGCAAGGCTGAGCACAACTCCGAAGATCGTGGCAAGCACGATCCGCAGAAGAAAGTGGCACCACCTTCACCAGCACCGAAGGCACCAAGCCAGGCTCCGGCACCGAAGCCGACCGCGCGGCCGACACCGAAGCCGGTTGAACAAAGCCATGCTCCAGCACCGACGCCGACACCGAAGCCGGCAGCTCCAGCGCCGACTCCGACGCCACGACCGACGCCATCGCCATCAGCGCGACCGACACCGACGCCCACGCCGAGACCGACTCCTGCTCCGGCACCGATGGCAACACCAACTTTGACACCGACTCCGACGCCTTCTCCCATTAAGGCACCTATGAGTCTGCCCAATCCTTTTGCACAACCGACTGCGTCGCCGAGATCGGCTCCGACACCGGTACCTGCACCTGTTTCGATAGGTAAAGTCGGTGCTCCGGCTGCTCCATCTCCAGCGATTGCCAGTTTGCCCAGTAGCTCTTCCGGTACGATGCCGGCACCGATCGCCTCTATAAATACGCGTGGTTCGTCCGGCGGTGGTGGAGCGCGTTCTCCAGTGCCTGTCATGGGCGGAGGCGGTGGTGGCTCGAACTCGAAAGGCGGCTCCGGCAGTGGTCCAGCAGCGGCTCCGGCCCCATCGCGAGCCGGTTCGGGCTCTGGTGGCGGCGGTAGCGGCGATTCCAACGGACCTTCGCTGGCTGTGGCGCCGAGCGTACCGAGAGCATCAGCAGGCTCCGGTGGCGGCGGTGGTGGCGACGGCTCTGAAGGCAACCCTGACAAGGGTGCAAGACCGGGCAAACCTTCGCTGTCCGCACAAAAAGATGTTGATTTCGGACCATACATGGCTGACCTGCAGAGACGAATCAAGCGTGCGTGGTTCCCTCCCAAAGGTAACGAAAGTAAACGTGTTCAGGTGGTCTTTAAGGTCCACTCAAACGGCACCGTATCCAACCTCAGGCTACTGGGCTCTTCCGGCCTTGCAATTGCCGACCAAGCAGCTCTCAAGGCTGTTCAAAATGCCGCGCCTTTCAGACCCCTACCAGACGGTGCACCACCGGATGTAGATATCCAATTTACATTCGACTACAACGTCTACAAGGGCATGGGGGGTGGTGGCGTATTTCGTCGATTCTGATAGACTCATGTGGCTGGGAGTGATCTCAACTAGGGAGTGATCTCAACTAGGAGTACATATGGAGAACAAATTTCTAACTTACTTCATCGAGTTCATGTGGCAGGATTGGTTCGCATCGATACCAATCACCCTGTGCTCGGTGGCTACTCTCGCGGTGATTTTCGAGCGCTATCTCTACTACCAGCAGAACCGCCGAGACGTGACAGCGTTCATCCATCAGCTTCAACGCGAACTCGAGAATAGCAACTTGCAGAAAGCGCAGCAGACCTGCAGTCGCCTGGGCGGAGTAATTGGCGAGGTCGCAGAGGAAGGTGTCCGTCTCCTTGCAGAGCAAAAAGAAGACTTCTCGAAAGCATTCGACATCACGGTCGGGTTGGTATCAAGAAAGCTGGAAAAGCACCTTGCCATTCTTGGTACGGTAGGTGCGACATGCCCATTCCTTGGTCTGTTCGGTACTGTGGTCGGGGTTGTATTCACCCTGGACGAATTGGGCGCAGCCGGCGGTGGTACACAGGTAGTCGTCATCGGTGTGGCTAAAGCGCTGATCGCGACCGGATACGGTCTGATCGTCGCTATCCTCGCCGTTATCTTCAACAACTGGTACACCAATACCGTCAAGCGTTTCAACGATGACTTCCAGCTCCTGAAGCTCCTTTTCCTCAGCTTTGTAAGCCACGAAGAAGGCGCTTACACCAATAGTCGGTAGTCGGTATCGTTAATTGACTATGCATCAATTGCAAATGAGGGGGTGATCGAGATATGTCCATGGGTGCATCGGGTGAAGCTTTCACCGACATCAACATCACTCCCTTGACTGATGTTTTCCTTGTACTTCTCGTGATCATGATTTTGATCGCTCCCTTGATCGATAAGTCTGAGCTTAAGATCAAGCCGCCAGAGACTGTTTTCGCCAAGAAGGAAAATGCCCGTACTAAGTCGATCATGATTGATGTTTCCAAAGAAGGAAGCATCGCTATCAATGGAAAGACGCTGGCCAACACGACTCCCGAAGGCATTCAGGCTCGATTGCAAGAGGTAATCGCAGGTATCGGAGTTAAGGACGTTCCTGTCTCTGTTAACGCCGATGGTGATTGTAAGCAGAAAGATGTTGTTCATGTCATGACGGCATGCTCCGCATCTGGTATCACCAAAATGCGAGTTGCCACGATTCAAACGTCCAGTTACAAATAAGTGAAGTGCCGGACCGAGATCCACTTATATTAGGTCTCCTGGGTCACCCAGTTAGTCATTCATTGTCGCCTTGTTTGCACGAGGCGGCATTGTCTTATAGTGGGTTAACTGGCGAGTACCAGTTGATCGACACTGGTCTGCATACTCTGAGCGATTCGTTCGCGAGGGTAAAACGACTTGGTTTTGACGGCGTGAATGTCACCATCCCGCATAAGGAAAACATCATCAAGCTGCTGGACGACGTTTCTCCAGAAGCGAAACAGATTGGTGCCGTCAATACGATCAGGTTTTCTAAGAATGGCACCGCGACTGGATTCAATACAGATGTATTTGGTTTTTCAAAATCGCTTACCGAGGCTTTGAAACGCGAAAGTGTAGATACCGAGTGGTCGAGAAGCACTCTGGTGCTCGGCTCCGGTGGTGCCGCACGGGCAGTGGTTGCTGGGCTTATGGAGCTTGGCTATCTCGACATCTCTTTATTCGCTCGCACCAAAGAGAAGGGTACTGAATTCGTGAAGGATCTCTGCCGAAAGCTCGGTCCGAAGGGCGAGTTGATGCTAGAGTCCACAGCGATACGCGCAGTCGATTCTCTCGATGAATCTGTGCTCAACGACAAATCCATTGTGATTAATGCAACGCCAATCGGCATGGATGGCAATCCGCCGCCGGATTGGCTTCTGGGTGCGATATCTTCGCTCGATCGTAGAGCGTTCATCTATGACCTTGTTTATTCTCGTTTGACGGACCAGCCAACACCGATAGAATCTGTCGCACAGCTGCTCGGTCTTTCCTCCATCGATGGCACCGAGATGTTGATTTTTCAAGCCTTGCGCGCTTTCGAAATTTGGACCGGCATGCAAGTACCGGTTGATTGCATGAAGAATGCGCTTGCAAGGCGCTGCTACAGCTGACGCGTAGTATCGTAGACCGGCGCCGCTTGCACCAAAGGATCATCGTCAAGCTTTGGCTTTCCAGTCTAGCGATTGAAGGCTGAGACTATATCGATGATCTGGTATCTCTAGTCTGACTCCAGAAACAACACCGCCGTTGTGTTGTTTGAGAAATTTTCGATAATCGTTGGGAAGTGTAAACCCAAGAGATTGCTCAAAATCACTTATCTCAGATTCGGCTGCCGTTTCGTGTTGCTCAAATTTCTTGATAACGCGCACGTCTTCACGCCTCGCAAATCTATGGATTGAAGGAGTAGCCGTGGGTATGACTTGTTCTTATGTACGACGATTCGCCTTCTTTATCGTCGATTGATGCACGCAATCTTTGGATGCTCTTTCTCACACTCTCGATGCCGAGCTCAGCATCGGTTGACCAGACGCGTTCCAATATAGCTTCGCAGGAAAAAACAGTATTCTGATTCCGCATGAAAAAGAGAAGCAGCGCAAATTCTCGAGGTTGAAGTTTAATCGGCGCTCCGTTTTTTCTTACAACAAAGGAGCGAGTATCCAATTCCAGATCTCTGGCTTTTAGCACCAGACCTTCAAAAGATGGAGGACGACGAAGGAGAGCGTCGACTCTCAAATTTAGCTCACGCATCTGGAAAGGCTTGGTCAAGTAGTCATCAGCACCGGAGTGAAAGCCAGTCTCCTTATTCTCGATCGTGGCGTTGCCAGTCAACATCAAGACTGGGACCTTCTTTCCGCTTGCTCTCAATTCCGAAAGCAATTCGATGCCGGTGCCATCCGGCAGGTTCCAATCCAAAATAATTACGTCATAGTGTATTGCTTCCAGATATGCTTTAGCTGTGGCAACGTCGCAGGCGGCGTCCACTTCATGTCCAGCAGTTTGCAAAGACGATTTAATCGGTTCGCTCTGCTCTTGATCATCTTCTAGAACGAGGATCTTCGGCAAACTCAATACCTTGTAGTTGTCAACTAAGGTTGATCTTCCCGGAAACTATAATGATAATTCTGGTAGCTCAATCGACTCACGTATTCTAATCGAATTTTTCAACGCTGGATGCGACTGCCTGGAAAAGTACTGCATAAGGTTCTGACTCTAACAGGTTTGCCGATTGTCTTCGCGATGCTGACAATGACGGTTCTATTCATTCAAATCGCCGCTCTAGAACGAGAAGCTGCGGATGCAGAGTATTACCAGGGTTTGGTAACGCAAGGGTTGGAGCTGGTGGCTACAACGGGATTAGTCGTAGACAGACTCAGTAACTATGGTCAAACCAAAGACATCAATGCAATCCAACAGATAACGCAATTGGTTGAGCGTATCGAGGATAGCGTCTCCTCTCTCGAGAAGTCAGCGAAGAAAAATGCCGCAGCGGCACAGTCTGTGAAGACGATGGTCCTTGCTTCCAGTCAATTGAACGAGAGAATGCGGG
This sequence comes from uncultured Candidatus Obscuribacterales bacterium, assembly GCA_964418155.1. Taxonomy (GTDB): domain Bacteria; phylum Cyanobacteriota; class Vampirovibrionia; order Obscuribacterales; family Obscuribacteraceae; genus JADYXR01. The sequence goes on from CAYQKX010000028.1 coordinate 63,413, forward strand.
ATGTTGTAGAGATTGTCTCACAGCCGCTCGACTTGGACTCGGCATCTCGACTATTGGGGCACCGGACCGAAGCGGTTCCACTGGGACTAAAGTTGATTGGTGGTGCTGAGGAATTACTGGCGTTGGCCCGCAGGCAAGAATCGGCGTCGAGAGCCAAAGAGCGAGCAACCCGCGAGCATGTTCGACAGGTTGTTCTCTACGGTATGCTGGGTAATGCATTGCTGTGCATCATCGTGCTCGTCATATTTGTGCGTGAGTTCAGGGGACGAGTTGGCATTCTGGTCGACAACACAACGCGATTCGGTGCCGATGTTGAGCTAAACCATCAAGTTGAAGGCAATGATGAAATTGCTGAATTGGACAGTTTCTTTCACATCATGGCAAAGGAAGTTAGAGCGGCTCGCCAAAACGAGCGAGAATTGGAAAAGTTGCGAAATCAGTTCTACGCCATGATTTCACATGACCTGCGATCACCCCTGCAAGCGGCGATTTTGAAAATCTCGATGGTCATCGAAGGAAAGTATGGAAGTGTCGATGCTGAAGTGGAGAATGCACTGGAAAAAACATTGGGCTCCATCGGTCAGATTACTCATCTCGTTGACGATTTGCTCGATGTGGAAAAGCTGGAGTCTGGGCACTATGAGCTGGATTTGACGAGGGTTGAGCTAGGAGCGCTGATCGAAGAGAGTCTCGATGCTTTGATACCGCTCGCTGAAGGTAAACACATTCAATTGAAGACAGAGATCGACCAAGATTTGACGATTCTTGCCGATAGAAGGAGGCTTTATCAGGTTATTACCAACCTTCTGTCCAATGCGATCAAATTTACTCCAGACAATGGCGTCATCGCCATTGGTGGCAAATCCGGATCTGGTTTTGTCGAATTTAAAGTCTCTGATTCTGGACCTGGTGTCGAATCAGACTATCAGGGCAGAATCTTCGAGCGGTTTAAGCAAGCGCCTGCCGCCAGACAGTTCAAGGGAACCGGTCTTGGACTGCCAATTTGCAAGCTGATAATCGAGCAGCATGATGGCACCATTGGAGTTCAACGCGGAGAGTTAGGCGGAGCAGAGTTCTGGTTTAAACTGCCGAGACCTTTGATTTAAGACCCCCGGGCTCGTTTTCTGTAATTCGAGCTGTTTTTTTTCATGGACAAAAATGCTTCAGCGCGCAGAGCCTTGCCTTTCATTCATTTCTGCTTCCTTCGAAACAATTAGTTAATGTCTCATCGATAGCGCGTTTGCACCGCCATAATGGCTATCGATTACAACTAGCGATTGACTTAATAACTCCTGACAGAATTCTTTTCTTCCGTCGCAAAATCGTCGACTTTTTCCGATAGGGTTGCTTGCAATTCAATTGTCGGAGGAACTGAAATGTTTGATCAACCATACTCAAGATACGAAAGCGACAATTCCGGCAGTAATTCTGGATTGGAGCTATCAAGGGAGTTGTCTAGCTTTGCATACTCTTCGCTGAGCAAAACGTCGGCGGAACATGCGATTCCGAATGCTCAATATGCTCGGCCATTCTCAGGCGAGGTTCTGGACTTCGATGATGAGTCGGATGCCGACAAGCAGCCCGGCGTCGAACCACAAAAAAAGATGAGTAACAAGGAACTGGAAAAGCGGATTGCGGAGACGTCTGACAAACGCGATGCCGGCTCCATAGAAGAGACGAAAGCGATGTATCGAGAGCTAATCGATCGAGCCGATCAGGCAGTTCCGGACAAGACCTTCGCAGAATCAATGGCAGCGATTGATCTCATGAGGAAAGCTCTTTTCTCTGACCGAGATCTCAAGGAAGGCAAGAATGGCGTGAAAGAGTTGTCCAATCAGCCGCTGTCGCTAGACCGGCGCTGGAAGCTGCATGTCGCCATTGTATCGGATATGGAATCTCTCGGTCAGCAGGTCGAGAAAAGGTTGGAGTTCTCATCGTATCTGAATAGTGTGAATCAACCTGATGTTGCTAGACAGATTGGTCGTGAAGCCGCGTCCAAAGCCGATCGTTTGGTAAAGCCGGTTAGAGTGAATGGACAACAGATAAGCCCTATCGGTTTATTTCAACAGGAATCGGCACGGCTGCTCATCGATCGAAAACAACTTTCCAGTCCGGAGAAACAGAAAGAAGCCCAGCAAGCTTCAGAAGACTTGATTAGGCTGATCGATACGGTATTGAGAGCTCGTAAGCTGTAAAACACAGTGCCGAAGCGGTTCTTAACTGTCTGCCTGGAGCATACGGACCTAAGAATATTCGAGCGAGATGCAATCGATCCGATGCCTGTATTCCGAGTCTTACTTGGACGCTTGTTCGGGTCCCGCTCTATATTGGGGAAACTGTTTCGCGGTTCTCAAAATTCAAAATTCAAATTCACAAAACCCTGTTTCGTTGGAGATAGGCAAACGGTCGCATTCAGTAGTTCTTTTAACGGGGTTTTCCAATTCCAAGTCTTCGAATTGTTGCAGGAAATCGCTCGAGCAGCTGTTATGTTTTTTCCCCGTCAACTTCTAACCTGCTGACGGAGCAATTACACGCGACTTGCTTCCTATCTCTCAAGAACACGCTCAACTCCATGAGCGGAATGAGCGAATCCTTCACAGCCATGAAAACGCTTAAGTGACAGTCTGTGTGCGGAATCTGGTATCTTGATCTCGTTAAGGATAATTAGTGAAGTTGCTATGTGGTGTCTATGCTGTGCAGTTCTGTTAGGCTTGATCGCAGGTGGTTTTCCCGTCAGGTCTTAGTGGAGCGCCGGCTTGGGCTATCAATCGCGGCTGAACCGACGACATCAAATGGCAGTCTTACTGTCTTGCCTCTTGCTCTTGAACTGTGGAGTCGCGTGTGGGGATCGATATGAGCAAGATGACAAATACCGACTGCTAACTGACGCTGCTACCAAGTTGCTCCATAGAAATCTGCACGCGGCAGCTTTAGCTAAATGCAACCAGGCCCTCAAGCTGCATTCCGATGGACAGTGGGCCCTATTGATAAAAGCGCTTTCAATCAGAGGGCTTGGAGACTACGAAGCCGCCGATTTGATTTTGAAGCAGTTGATTAGAGCCGATCCAGATTTTTCGGAGGCTCACATGCATCGGGCTATCGGATTTGGAGATAAATTGCAATTCGATCAAGCTCTCGTCGAGATGGGAATTTTTAGCAAACTAAAAGGGAAGGATGCTGCCTTTTCATACACCATCTACCTTATGATTGCTTCTCAAAAGAATGAAGAAGCTACAAAGCTGTGTCTTGAACAGTTAAAAAGGCATCCGGATGACTCCAATGCCAAGCTTATGCTTGCAATATCTTACGCGCAAGCCAACAAGTTCGAGTCCAGTCTGGCGGTGCTTGATGGGATGACTACCGGCAAGACGAATGGCTACTACGAGTGGCGCGCATACTGTGAAGCGCATCTAGGGCGCGATCGCGCGGCTCGAAAAGATCTGACGCTCGCTATTCAGAATCAAAATGAAAATAGGAAGAATATATTAGCTAATCAGATTCTGCTGTTGCTCCACCGGAAGAGTCCTGCCCTTGTGGTCTATGAGTCGATTTGCCCGGAGCTGGTTCGAGAAGTTAAACATAAAAGAGGGTTGTACTCGTCTTCTAAGTCGCTGGAAAAACGTGTATATACCGGCGATGCGACACCCGATGATTACAGGCAACTTGGTGATATCTGGTGGCAGTCTCGCGAACACAAGAGGGCGATACTTTGTTATAACCGTTACCTCGACAAAAAACCTAATGCTACAGGTTTTCTTGCGCGAGCAAAAATGTACGCTGCGCTTCTTATGGATGATAAGGCTATTGCCGATTGCAATAGCGCGCTTCAACTCTCGCCGAATATGGAGGAGGCCATAACGTTGAAAGAGCGCTGTATGAAGCGTCAGCGATAATGACTCACATTCGATGGATTCCATCTAACTTGAACTAGAGCACTCGATGGACACTTTCTTGTTACTTTGTAGACCTAGAGTGAGCTGACTGATAGATGTTCGGTTCGATCCAGAGACCATTCGCGTATCCGCTTGTTACGGTACCGGCTCATTGAATGGTGTGGTGTACTTTCTTATTAGGGAGGTGAATCGTCCTCGGCGACACGGAGGGCGACCTGTCTCGATGATTCTGCGCTATCGCCTTTTGTCCTTTTAATTCAAACAGCAATGGCTTTCGCTTTCAAAAAATCTCGACGTGTTTTTTACACCGTGGAAGTGTGTACACCGTACAACAATTTTTCAGCATTTTCGCGGTACGTTATTGACGCGAGGTTTGATGGTTTTTTTTAGCAGTTAACGGTATTAGACTTCGGTTCTGAATCGAATGATGGCAAGCAAAGCGCAAAGCTTTGTCCATGTTGTCGCGCGATCAGACATGAGAGGGGGATTTATGGACGTGTTTGATTTTACTCCTTCATTCGAGCGACCCACCCAAGCTCTCTCACTTGTGCTCGAGAGCTTCGCCGATTGGCTTAGCGGTATCACAAGATCGCCGCACACAAAGCGGACGTATGTGACCCAAGTAAATAAGTTCGTAAAATATCTGAAGGAAATCGGTTGTTCGACCAGGCAAGACTTGGTCGACATGCAGAACGACGGTCGAAAGAGTCTTTTGCTTCGGAGTTATCGTGGACAATTAAAGAATGTCACCGGTTGTTCTGCAAGCTCGATCAATAATGCTTTGATCGCGATCGACCATTTTTTCGATTTCCTCGGTATCGAGCGCGTTGAGCTCAAGCGCGAGATACGATCCTTATCGACTGGAAAAGCCTTGAGTGCGGAACAGGAGACCCACTTTCTAAGGGCGGTAACTTCCCAAAAGAATTGCAGGGATCGAGCAATTGCATTGGTGCTCTACCGGTCAGGCCTGCGCATCGGCGAGTGTGCCGCCCTGGATATCTCCAATATCTATATTCGGGATAAGAACATCGTCGATATTGTCACCGTAAATGGTGGCTTGATGGAGCGACGGTTGGACTGTGAACAGACTTGTGCCGAGCTCAGTCTGCACCTCAGATATCGGCGCCAGATGCGGAGTTCTGACCGAGAGGCTCTTTGGATCAACCGCGACGGCAGTAGATTATCCGTGAGCGGGATTGTATACATTTTGCGCCGGATCGGCTGGCAAGCAGGTATCGATCTGTCCGCAGAAACCCTGAGAAGAACTGGATTTGCGAGCCGACAGAAATTCGAAGCTCACGATCCCGAGCTGTGCGAACGAAGAATCGTATCGGTACCGACTGAAGTAGATCCGACGGTCCTTCTATAAAAGAAGGAACCGCCCTGAGACGGTTCCTTAGAAACGTTTGCCCCGGCCATACGCCCAGCAATTCAGTGGTGCATATTAGCACCATGCATGACCCGAATTCGATTAAAAATCTAAGCTCAAGTCGCTCATATATATGTTTATACCCAAGATTTGAGCTTAGATAAACGGAGCCTGACCTTCAAAGAAGATCGGCACCAACTGCATTGCCAATCCGAGCTCGCCGTCGATGGCGAGTACGCCGGACATTGCAGCCGTCATCGCGGTCATCTGTCCGGACATGATGTAATGCAGATCTTCTGCGTTGATTGAAATTGCACAATCCGCATTGGCGGTTTCCGGTTGTTCCTGATATATGAATTCGCAATTGCCGTCTTTGATCTTGGTAAGCCACGATCCGCCGCCTTCTCCTCTGATAGTGATCAGGTAAGTTGCCGTCAAGTTGCGGGCATTTTCCGGCTTGAACCGTTTGCGAAGCTCTTCGATTGTATTATTGGCGAGCACGGGTGACCTCATTGAACCTCCACCAGCCATTGTATTTACCTCTGCCGAGACCGGCGAGTTTGGCTGATTATAACTCAGTTGTCGTGGCGAATGGTGCTTGATTGCTGCGATTATGAGGAAATTTTCTCACTTCGAAATCTGCGCTTCTACTTCTATAATGGGATTCGATTGGATAGCGTTTTGCATCAGGAGAGATATGTCGGATTCCGACGTGCCCGGCGCGGATCAAGGAAAAAACGGTTCGGTCAAAAGGCGTTCTCGCGCCGCACTCACCAGCCTGTCCAGCATCCTCAGCAAGGTCATCGGTCGTTTCGGATTGGAGCATCGAATGAAGGAGCATGCCTTCATGTCGATGTGGACTGAGATTGTCGACCATCCTTTCAAGGATCTATCTAGACCGCTCTTCCTGGATTCAGAAGGCAACCTTGTCGTTGCGGTCAGAGATGGTGCCGTTGCGCAAGAACTGAGCTTTCACCGAGGTGTGTTGCTCAAGAAGTTGGCGCCCTTTGCGCATGCTGTAAGCTTGAAGCTGACGGGCATTCGCTTTGATCTGAAACATTTCAAAGAACCGCTGAGCTCTGACCTCGACCCTAAATTTGCTCTAAGCCTTGGTCGATCGCCCAATCAGCCTAAGCCAAGCGATTCGGAGCTCAGCGCCATTGAGCTTTCAGAAGATGATTTCAACGAGCTCGAGAAGCTCAAACTCAATCTGGCAACCAGCGCGGAACAAGGCGACTGCGACTCGGCAACATCACAACGCATTGCCAAGCTTTATGAGCGAGAGTTAAGAATGAGGCTGTGGCGAGAGGAAAAAGGTTTCCAATCCTGTACGAAGTGTGGATATGTCGATTCGCGGTTGTACGGCGCCTCCGGGCAGTGCCGGCTCTGTCATGTCCTGGCTCTCATATCGCCTGTCAGTTAACAAACAACAAGATTCAACTTATTCAAGGCTTCCTGCTGACTACTATGTTATGATTCCCGCCTGCTCCGATTCCTTGCGAAGTGAGCGTTTACGAGGAAATATAGACAGCCTATATCAAGGCGCTATGTTCCTCCGGCCCCAGTGATAGCAATCTAACTTATGATTCGACTGCAGCATGTATCGAAGAGCTATGGTGGACGTCCGGCTTTGAAGGACATCAACCTGCACGTGGCGCTAGGAGAGTTTGCATTTCTCGTCGGACCGTCAGGCGCTGGCAAGTCCACGATGATGCGTCTCCTTTACAGAGAGGAAGTTCCCTCATCCGGGAGCGTCTTCATCGGCGGCGTCAACCTGAATCGGCTTAGCCCTCGCCAGATTCCGCTTCTCAGACGTCGTCTCGGAATCATTTTTCAAGATTACAAACTGCTCACAAGGCAGACTGCGTTCGACAACGTCGCCTACATCCTGCGAGCGCTCGGTGTGGACGAGAAGGACGTTCAAAAGCGCGTCACGAGCGCACTGAATGTGGTGAACCTCGAGGAGAAAGCGAATGCTTTCCCTGATGAGCTTTCCGGTGGCGAGCAGCAGCGTGTCGGCATTGCACGAGCTATCGTCAATGGTCCGCCGGTACTGCTGGCTGACGAACCGACCGGCAACCTCGATCCCGCCACCTCACTGGAAATCGTGCAGCTACTCGCGCGAATTTCGGAGAGAGGAACTACAGTATTGATATCGACTCACGATAACACCATCGTCAACGCGATGCGTCGCCGCGTTATTTCGCTGCGTCAAGGAGAGCTCTTCTCCGACGTTGACAGCGGTGTATACGACGTAGAACTTTCATCGGCATCTGTCTGAGCCTTAGTGGAGTCTTTTGCATGCGGCAAATTCGAATTCTGGCACGAGTCGTGATTGAGACTTTCCTTGGTATCAAGCGAAGCGGCTGGTCCAACTGGCTGGTGATAAGCATTTTGGCTATCGCTCTGACAATTTTTGGCAGCGTTTTGCAATTAACTATGTCTTTGAAAAACCTTGTGAATCTATGGGGTTCACAAATGGTGATCTCAGCATTCCTAAACGATAACTACGAACCGCGGCAAGTGGCTCGTGATGTCAGTCAATACAAAGAAGTTCGGCTGGTCGAAGTTATCACGAAAGATGTGGCTTGGGAGGATATGAAAAAATCTCTCAACGTCGCATCCATAACCAACCCGCTGCCCAACACGCTTCACGTCACAGTCAATCGTGCCGATCAAGTAGAGGCTCTCGCGCCGAAGCTCAAGTTATTGCCTGCAATCGAAGCGGTGCGATATCCGATGATGGTAGTGAAGCGCATTAACGAATTTCGCCATTTCGTCGAGATTGCCGGCGTAGTCGTCACAGGCGCTCTGACCGCCGCCACACTCACAGTGATCGGCAACACGATTCACCTGGTTATTCAGGCTCGCCAGAAAGAGATTGAGATTCTCAGTTTGATGGGAGTCGGGCATTTCTACATAAAATGTCCATTCGTCCTGCAAGGCGCATTTTACGGAGCAATTGCCGCCACGCTCGCCATGCTTGTTTTGCTGACTATGCATCTGTATGTTATCCAGCCATATCTTCAGCAAGAGCTCGCCAGTCTCTCTCCAATTTTGCCGCAGCACTGGGGATACAATATTGCCCAGACCTTTTCCGTCATGATGTTGCTTGGAGTAGCCGTCGGTGCAGGTGGTGGCGCATGGACTTCCGGGCGCTACATCAAAATCTAGTATCCATTCTGTGGTGTAATAACCACTGATGAAGTCAGTTATTGTGCTTGGTGCCTTGGGGCGACAAAGCATTCGCTGAGTTCGATAGACTTGCCACCGACGAAGTATTCCAGTTAATCAGCAACCATGAGTTGTCGAGAAATTAGTTTGGGAGCTAGTTAAATCCCTTCTCTGGATTTTCTCAGCTCGATTTTTCAAAAAGAGAGGACGGTTTAAGCAACCGTCCTCCAAAGTGTTAGTTGCGGCCGAGGAATCAGGCGTGAACCGGACCCATGACGGAAACGTTGACCATCTTGTCGCCCTTGCGCATTTGCATCAGCACGTCCATACCTTCGGTGATGCGGCCGAATACAGCATAATTGCCATCCAGGAAGCTGGCGTTGCCGAGCGTGAAGTAGAACTGGCAGCTTGCCGAATTCGGATCGTCTGAGCGTGCCATTGCCAGTACGCCAGCTTTATCATGCTTGAGGTGCGCGATCTGTGGTTTTACTTCGAGTTGTATGTTCTTGTCTGCGCTGCCGGTACCGGTGCCTTTCGGGCAACCGCCCTGCAAGCAGAATCCGGGTTCATAACGGTGAAAGCTCAATCCGTTATAGAAGCCTCTGTTCACGAGATCCAGGAAGTTTTGGCTTGTGATAGGTGCATCTTTGGCATAAATTTGAATCTTCAGTGTTCCCTTGTTCGTCTCCATTACGACGATTGGATCTGTAGTCGGTGTATTCATATCATTCCTCTCTTTGAGTTGTGTGTGTGGTTCAAAAACTTGTTATTGGGAGAATCAGCCTGCGTTACCCTTCTCTTTCTTCTGCTTGCCTTCTTCCTCGTCCTTCTCAGGTATCGCCGATTTCTTGGCGTCCTTTTTCGATTCCTTCTTCGTGCCTTCGAGAAAGACACTATCCATGGTGTCGCCCTTGCGCAGGGTGAAGACTGTCTCTAGCCCTTCGGTGACTTTTGCGAATACGGCGTAGTCGTTATCGAGGCCGCTTTGCGGTCCCAATATGATGTAGAATTGCGAGCTTCCCGAATCTTTGTCGCTCGGATAGTGGGCCATACCTATCATTCCAGCTTCAGTATGTCTGATGCGCTTGTTGATTTCCAATGCTAGTCTTTGACCTGTGCCACCATGACCGGTGCCGGTTGGGTCGCCGCCCTGAATGCAAAACTTGGGCTCGTAGCGGTGAAAAGTGGTGCCATTGTAGGTGCCGTTCTTCACGATATCTAGAAATGCGCCAGCTGTGTTCGGCATATCGTTGCGGAAAACGATCATTTTGAACGGACCTTTGTTCGTTTCAACAACGACGACTGGATCAGGCTCCGCTTTGTCAGAGTGTCTAGCCTCCGCGGATAGACCCATAGCAACCAATAGAAAAGCCGCAACAAGCGTAACTTTGATACTTCTCTCGGGCTTTGTCATGGCATACCGATGTTATCCTCGGGGCAAGGTCCAAATTGTATCAACCTGATTCATTCAGTTGTTAATTTGCGACAACGCCGTTATTACCTGGTTTGAGGGCATATCTCACCGGTTTACAACATCAGAAAAATTTTGCATTCCAGCGACTATTTCCCTGACGCTGGCTTGTCAGGAGCTGGGGCTATGTCGGTGCCCTTTTCAATAGGCACATTCAGCGTGGCTGAAACAGTGCTGTATGGCGGAAACATGATAGGAACGCCTAGCGTTGATTGTCGCCTTATCGAATCGGCATCTTCGAAGGCGACCCAGCCGTGCGTCTCATCGCCCGGCATGACCAGTCGCGTCCCGAGGTTTTCCGCCTCGACTTCGTGACGACCATGGTCTCGGCCGAGGGCAAGACCAAGATCTCGCTTCCGATGTTCTTCCGGGGTCATGTATTCGTAGAAAAGTGAGCTGGCTAATCCGGCCGAGCCGATGCCGACTGCTGCGACAAGAGCTTTCTCTTTCGGTCTGAGCAGCGTGTTGTCGTGTTTTTCCAAAACCGTTGCCGCTACCGTCTTCACAGTTGTCGTTCCAGCTATAAACTGAGCGTCTTTGCCGAGAATCAGGATCGGCTTCGACCCGCCATTGCGTATGTAGACCTTGTAGAACACCAGGCTATTGCCTTGATAACGGCTAAGCGGCGTATGATCCATCAACACCGCACGTGAGCTGAGCTCGCTGGGAGCGGTCCTGGCGCTGCCCCGCAAAACCACGCCATTGTCCGGGACCGGCATTTTGGTGACATCGTCGGGGCGATGCGGCAGGTCGATTGCCGACGGTGGCAATATCTCGGGTCGCAAATCCGGGTTGGAATGCGCGTCTCCTGCGCTGTTGTCGTCTAGCGCATTCGCTTGACGCGGGTAAACCGACAACGTAATGGTTGATAACGCCAGAAGAACCAGTCTCAGACCTATACGGCGAGCGGTTGTAAGACTTCGATGCAACATAGAAAGTTAGCGGTCACTGAGGATTTCCGCCATAGATGATAGCCGATTTCAGGAGACCTTAACGGAGAAACAGAACGGCTCAAGAAAGGAACGATGTTAGCGCCGCCGTCCCTGGAGCGCGTAGGTTACCTGAGCTCTGGGTCCGGGTTCGCCTTGCTTAATGATCGATATACGCTCGAGTCCATTGAATTGAGCGCCGCCAGGGACGAGCTGCATGACGATGGCCTCTTGCGCCATAGTATTTTTAATCGGATGCTGATACCGGATGAATGCCGTATCTCCCTGAACTTTGTCCACAAAAATCGAACTCTTGACGCCGGCCTGGTTGTTGAAGGCGTAGCCGCCGCGGGGGTCGCCGGAGATGTTCCAGATGTCCTGGGTCTGCTCCGAGAAAATTGTCGGGATCGCCGCCTGGAATTGTGGCTGCGCCTGAATGTCTTTGCGCATTCCACTGACCTGCCAGGCGCCTAGAAAGCCTTGCGGAAGCGCCACTGATTGCTGCGCTTGCACTTTGAACGGGGCAAGCGGTCGCATTGTGTCTTGCGCGCCACCCTGCAGCTTCATGGTCTTTGCTGGCGGTTTTTTCTTGGGTGGCGCGACATGCCTGTCGACATTGCCCTGCAATTGGGGGGTGGGCACCGCCTGAGGGGCAGGATACTCGTATTCGCCTGAATTCGGGTTCTGAAGGTAGCCTCTTTCCTCGACGCCCAGTTTGAATGGCTGCTGAGCCGAGGCCAGTTGAGCTGCACCGAGCCCTACCATCGCTACTAACAGTGACAGCGCAGGGCGTGCAATCGCAGGTTTCATCATCAGCATTCCTCTCAGGCTACTCTCACCGGGCATCCAGGCCTATTTGAACAGTATTTTAAACTGTTCTCATTATTTAAACCCACTTTTAAACCCTTCACAAGTAGCTTTTTCCTGAAGCTAAACGGCCTGAGGTTAAAACTCAGACAGGCAATGGCAAAACTAATTGCCTACTTCGTCGGCTTCTGGGCGGGGGCGGTTTTCTGGGCGAGCTCTACGGTGGAGACTTGCTCTGAGAAGCCCATATCGACCAGGCGCTTGTAAGCCGCTTGACCGGTTGCTGTCGTAGGCTCTGCCGTCACAATGTCGACGAGCGGACCGAGCGCTTCAGGATAGCGATTTTGCTTGATGTACAGGTCTGCTTTCAGTAATTTCGCTCTATTCTTTAGCTGGCTGAACTTGAGACCGATCTCCTTCTCCTTGAGCGCCTGAGCCTTGGTCGCATCAGCCTTCTCAAAGGCTTTGAACATCTTCCAGTGCGCATCTGCGACGTCCTGGAGCCATTCTGAAAGTGCATAAATGCTGTCTTTCACTTCATCCGGTCTGGAAACCGCCAATCGATTGCTCAAGTCTTCGAGGCGGATTCTTGCTTCCTCTGCGGAAAGCGGAAGTTGATTGTAGATGCTGTCAATCTTCGCGTTGCTGGGAGCCTGACGGGGAGCGCTATTTGCAGGCGCGCCCTGATGATTGCCACCAGGAATCGGCGCTGTGTCGAAGAGACCCGGTGCCGGCGCGGAATAAGCGCCGTTGCCAGGCATAGGCGAGCCGCCGGGCAACGGTGAGCCCTGCGCATTAGCCACACCAAGAGACATGAACAATGACGCGGTCGAAACCACTCCTACCATAGCCAGCCGTCTTGTAAGCTCGGCCAGCCCTGCTTGACTATTGGCGGCGAGGGCTTGAGTCTCGGACGCCGTAGATTTAGCTGCTCGTCGTTTGGCGCGCTTGAATTGCATTGTCTATTCACCGGTAGAGGAAACTTCGTCCAGTTCCAGATTCATCTAAGCAATGAATTGGATAACTGCTATGACGAAGATCTTATCAAATGCATCTTGGCTTTTTCTGTATCTTCAACTCTGATAGGATGAGAGCTTACTATGGTGGCGCACCCTTGAAGCCAGCACCTGTTAAGGTTCTTTCTAAGTGTGCGGCGCCATCGACGTTCCGATTTTTTCATAAGGCATCTGCGCCGTGCGGATTCTAATCCTCGTTCTTGTTCTACTGAGCTTCATTTCGGCTCCCATCCCCGCTTTTGGGGAGACGACCGCAGCGACTTCCAGCGGACCTCAAGAAATAAATTATTTTTCGACCGATGACAGCGACTTTATCCGTAAGTATCTGAAACCGGGAACCTTCATGAGGGCAGATGAGGTCAAGCCCGGGATGGAAGGCTACGGTCTGAGTGTTTTTAGAGGCACCAAAATCGAGCGCTTTCACGTCAAAGTCATTGGTGTGATGCGACGCGTGATCAACGGCAAAGATGCCATTCTCGTGCGTTTGTCCGGACCCGCAATCGGCAAGAATAATGTCATTCGCGGCATGTCCGGCAGTCCGGTCTATATCGACGATAAGTTGATTGGAGCCGTCTCTTATGGCTTCGATTTTTCGATGGAACCTATCGCCGGAGTCACGCCGATTGTAGAGATGCTCGATGCGGTTGCAAAGCCACGAGAGGTCGACAAGGCCAATAATACCAACAAGATAGGTTTGGCTCCGGCAAAGGCACGGCTCACCCTCTCACCTTCAATGATAACCTCGGATTCTGATGAATTGCGTGCTTTCAGGCGCCGTATGGTGGCGACATCGGCACCGAGAATGGTGCCCTTAGTCTCTCCTGTTTCGTTGAGCGGTTTTTCGCAAAGAGCACAAGAGTTTTTGAAAAAACGATTCGAATCGGTCGGTCTGTCTGTTGCAGATGGTACTGGCGGCGGCTTGAATTCGGATCTGTCTCAGGCGGAGTTAAAAGAAGCCAACAATCTCAGACCCGGAAGTGCGATGGGTGTCATGCTCACGACAGGCGATTTCGAGTCGGCATCGACGGGAACCCTGACCGCGAGGTTCGGCGATCAGCTCGTCGGCTTCGGTCACCCCTTCGTGCAAGCCGGACCGGTCGATTTCCCGATGACCTCGGCCATCATTCACGATGTCCTGCCCAGCCTCTCGATTTCATTCAAGCTCTCGTCGCCGGTCTCGATTCTGGGCAATGTCTACTCCGATCGACCGTGGGCGGTCGGGGCTCAGATTGCGGCTAAATCGAAGATGGTGCCTGTCACTATCGAGGTTACCGATGTCGAACGTCGCATCCGCAGGAAATTCTCTTCCAGGGTTATAGATCACGAGGACCTCACACCAGAGCTGGTGGCGGCTTGTGCAATGTCAGCCGTAGATGCCACTTATCAGAGTTCCGCACCGTACGTCGCCCGGATAGCAACTCGAGTCGATCTGGAAAATGCACCGGCAATACAGCGATTCGACTGTTTGTCCAACGGCACTGGTAGCGCCTCTGCGACGTCGGTCCTCCGACCGTTTTTTTCGGATCCTGTGTCTGGCAACATCTATTCGATTACCTCGCGCATTCTTGGTAATCGATACAGCAAGACCAGTCTCAAAAACGTCGATATGAAGATTGAGTTGGACACCGGTCGGAGTTTGACCAGGATTGTCCGCGTCGCGACCGACAAGCCTGTGGTGAAGCCAGGCGACAATTTGCGCTTGTCATGCCAATTGGAGCCATACAATAAAGAGTTGTATTCTGAGACAATCGACATCACGATTCCGCGAGACGCTCCGGACGGTGATCTCGTCATCGGGGTCTCTGGTGGTAGCCAGTTCGATGAGCTCAGGCGGCGAATGAACCTGTCAGATCCTCCGTCTACCAGTCTTGTTCAGATTGTAAAACGCATTCAAGAGCGACCCAGGGGCGATCGCCTTTTCGCGGTGTTGGCTCTGCCTGAGCAGGCGATACATATAGACGGAGAGGTCTTGCAGAGTCCTCCCGGACATTGGAACAAACTATTCTTCTCCAACAGATATACGCACGGCCCAACTCTCGTTAACGGCGAGAGACGCATCAGCAAGGAGCTCGAGTCCCTCGTCGATGGGATACACATTCTTGCCGTGACCGTGAAGCGCCCAGACGCATTCATGGAACGATCTCCCTGGTATGTAGCGACGGCAGAGGGTTCGGGTCGGGCAACAATGGGAGCCTACGTCACAACGCAGGCTCAGAAAGCGATAGACAATCTGAGTAAGAGCGATTCGAAAATCAAAGTTCCCGATGGAGTCGGCGTGAGCGGGTCGAGCGATTCGGCTGGTGTAGCGAAAACTACAGGTTTGTCGCTCTTCTCGCCATCGTCTCAGGATACTCACATCCGACCGGTGCAGGTCTGGAGTCAGAATGACGATGCCGCCTTCAAGGGTGGCACCAGGAATGGTGTCATAGTCGATAATTGGGGCCGAATGTTTCCAGGCTTCGCCGAGAAAAAATCGGTAGGGCTCGATGGTGCTTTGAGAGCCTGGTCCTCTGTCTGGAGTCAGGGTAGTCTCTACGTAGCTACATCCAACAAAGTCTTGCGATACTCACCTGGCGCAGCGGCGCCCTCAGAGGTGGCCAAATTTGATTGCGTTGCGATTCCGGCCCTGGCTGCCGGTTCGAAGGGGCAGATCTTCGCTGCTCTGGCTCCTGGAGGAAGAATCTGGGCCATTGATGGTAAAGGTCGCACGTCCGAAGTGACCAGGCTGGATTCATCGCTCATCACCTGCCTTGCTTTTGATAACAAAGAAAACTTGTTCGCGGGAGTGGCTGGAGACGGTAAAGTTTACAAAGTTTCGAAAGACGGCAGCGCGTCCGTTTTCTTTGATTCGGGCCAGGCACATGTGCTTTCGCTGTTTTTCGATGTGAGAAACGGACGACTATATGTCGCTTGTGGTGAGTCCGGCGAAGTCTATAGCCTCGGACCTGGCGGAGATGCTCGCGCCGAGCTTCACGTAGACGAGCATCTGGTCACAGGGGTGTGTCGCTCTGCCCGAGGGGATCTTTTTGTCACCACTGCTGGTGAAGGGCATCTCTATAGAGTGACACGTCAAGGCGAAGTGTCCGACCTCGCGACCAGTCAGGCGTTCTACACCCTTTTTTACCACGCGGATAGCGACTCTGTTTTCGCTGGTGATGCCGAAGGCGATATCACTCAAATTGTGGAGGAGCCTCTGACAGGGCAATAATTTTTCGTACCGGTCAAGCACACCGAGCAAGAGGCTGTCGTATCCTTTTCCTCTGATGGTGCCGGCACACTCTATGCTTTGACCAGCAACCTTCCGTCGATTTTGAGCTTTCAAGTGAAGGCGGATGGCGCGTCTTTTGTTTCGCCAGTGAAAGACGCCGGACGGACTACTCACTGGTCGCTGTTGAATATTTTCGGCTCCTTCAACGAAGTAAGCAGCTCTCTGACGAAATCTGTTGCGGTTGAAACTCGCACCGGTGAATGCGCTCGTCCCGATCTGACCTGGTCGGCGTGGACACAGGCGACTCCTTCCAACGAGGGCTTCCAGGTACAGAGTAAGTCTGGGCGATACTTTCAGTACCGACTGAAGTGGCTGGATCGCAGTAGCGAAGGCGGGACGACCTTTCCCAATGGCAGAGACAGTGTCGTCGGACGGGTGACGGTGACGTATTTGCCCACGAACATCCATCCTCGGTTCACGGCCGTGTCCCTGATGGCTGGCTCCTACCTCTCCGATAGCGAGGATATCACAGTAACCACCGACGATCCTGACGGCGATAGCCTGGCCTTGGACGTCGACGTCTCTAAAGACGGCGGCAAGAGTTGGATGAATCTCGTAGCAGATCTTCGCTCAGAGCCACAAAAAGGCAAGGTGGACTCGAAGACCGATAAGAAGTCTTCTGATGCAACCGGAAAATCTTCGGATAGCTCTGATACCTCATCCGATACCAAAGACAAATCCGGGGCTCGCGTTGATGTGTCCGGCGGCGGTGAAAATCCCTCTGGAAGTGGCGATACCGAGGACGGTGACAAGTCGGATGAAATGGACGATTCCGCCGCAGGCTCAGATGACAGTGGGGAGTCGAAGGCTCCGTCGATAGATCCGGATGACTCGCCCGACAGCAACAGCTCCGTGTGGAAAGATCCGCGTTACGATCTCGCGGGCGACGGCTCGCAGCTCCAGGCTGGGGATGGTGACGAAGATACCCCGAGTAAGAACAAGAAAAAGCCCTCAGAGGATGGTCCCAAAGCCAAGGTGGAAAATAAGGCTGACGATACTAAAAAGAAGAAAACCACTGCCAAAGACGGAAAGAACACCGAAAAGCCTGAAAGCACCAAGACCAAAAAGCCGGTCTCAGAGAGCCCGCAACCCACTAAATTCAATTGGCCGCTGCTCAGTAACACACTGAAAGATGGACACCACATTCTCCGTTTTACAGTCAGCGATGCGCCATCAAACCTGGTGTATCCCGAGTCGATGCAGTGTTATAGGTCTGTCGTCATTGACAACACGAAGCCGGTGATCTCGGGTGTTCGCGTTGAACTCACCAGAGGTCATCTCCTTCAACTCGATCTCAAAGCTGCCGATGAGACGTCGCCTATCGTCAATGCGACCTTTCAAGTCGACAAAGAGGAGCCGCGTGCCTTCGCAGTAAAAGACGGTCTAGCCGACAGAAAGAACCTGGCGCTTGGTGCGTCCGGCATCATCATCAGGAAAGGCACCCGTAAGGTAGTGATTGAAGTTGTAGATAAAGCAGGAAACAAGGCGACCAAGAGCATAAAACTATCTAGTCTCGGCAAGGAAGAGCCAGATAAGAAATAACGGCCGGACTGAGCCGAAAGGATCGAAATGGAAAATAGCGTCCTGTCCAAACTGTTGAGAACCAAACCCGCGGGAATGCTGATCGACGAGGCCTACGAGCCGGAGCGGCAGATGAAGAAGACGTTGACCGCCCGCGATCTGATTGCATTCGGCGTAGGAGCGACTATTGGCTCGGGTATTTTCGCCCTGACAGGGACAGCTGCGGCTGGAAGCGGTGCCGTTGGACTGAGGCAGTGGATTGACACGCCCGTTATCAATTTCGTTTTGGGTGCGGATCTTGGGCGCGAGGGCGCTGGTCCTGCTATCGTGTTGTCATTCTTGATTGCAGCGATTGCTTGCGGTTTTGCGGCTATGTGTTATGCAGAGTTGGCGGCCATGATCCCTGTGTCCGGGTCGGCCTACACATTCGCCTATGCATCGCTCGGCGAGCTCATCGCCTGGATAATTGGTTGGGACTTGATGCTCGAATATGCTGTCGGCAACATCGCTGTCGCTGTCAGTTGGTCCGACCATTTCTTGCATTTTATCCACGGATTGTTTGGAATGCAGCTGCCGCTCTGGCTCACTACTGATACTGCGACTGCGCTTACCCGCCTCTCGTCTCTTCCAAGAGACAATCCACAATGGACATTCTATTCGTCGACCGATCTGCCGATGCTGTTCGGTCATCAGATCGCGTTGAACATTCCTGCCTTCGTCATTGTCCTGTTGATCACGTGGGTCCTGGTAGTAGGTATTCAGGAGAGCGCTATCGTCAATACAATCGCAGTAATTATCAAAGTAGCGGTTGTGATATTCGTAATCGGCTACGGAGCCGGGTTTGTAAAACCCGAGAATTGGGTTCCATTTGCACCTGGTGGGCTTGCCGGTATTATGGGTGGTGCGGCGATCGTCTTCTTTAGTTTCATCGGCTTCGATGCCGTGAGTTCGACGGCGGAGGAGACGAAGAACCCGCAGAAGGACATGCCAATCGGAATGATTGGCAGTTTGATTGTTTGCACAGTGCTCTATGCCGGGGTATCGCTCGTTCTCACTGGAATCATGCCGTATTCCAAATACGTCAACGACGCTGCCCCCGTTGCTACGGCATTGGCTTCCACCGGTCAGAGCTGGGCGCATGCATTGGTAAGTGTCGGCGCACTGGCTGGTATGACATCAGTTCTGTTGGTCTTTCAGCTTGGCCAGCCTAGAATCTTCATGGCTATGGCTCGCGATGGACTGTTGCCAAAGATTTTTGCTGTACTGCACCCGAAGTATAAAACGCCTTTATTGCCTACAATTCTTACCGGCGTCCTGGTTGGAGTGGCATCGCTGGTGATCGACATCGGTCAGGCTGCAGAGTTGACCAATATCGGAACGCTGGCCGCATTCATCATCGTATGTGGTGGCGTAATCTTGTTGCGAAAAACCGACAAGGATCGCGAACGTCCGTTCAAATGCCCTTTTGTCCCAGTGGTTCCGATTCTTGGAATTGTTTTTTGCTTCATATTGATGTTGAGCCTTCCAGTGGTGACGTGGATTCGCTTCGTCGTATGGATGGCCGCAGGCGCCCTCGTTTACTTCCTCTACGGCTATCGAAAATCCGGTTTGAACAGAGTGTGAAGACAGCGAAGCTGTGACCTCCGGCGTTTCGTCGGCCTCAAGAGATCACGCAACGATCTCGCTCGTAACTCGTGGATGCGAGGAACAGGTAAACAGCGTGGAAATAAGAGAAGGAAGCCCATCACGAGCTTCCTTCTCTGGTCTTCAGGGAATACGTTAGCTTACTTCACTGAAACCTTGCGGGAGTTTTCTTTATGCATCCGGGTTTCGAGCATGTGCTGTTCGATTGCACCTGCCGAGACTGGAATTCTAACTGCTGCTTCGAATTTCGGAATGCTGATGAACAGAATGCCTCGGTCGAGACGAGCTTCGATTTCTTCAGTGGTGATATCTTCTTCGAATTCGAATTCACGAACGAGGAAATGGCAAGGAAGCTCTTTTCTCAAGTATGTCGCTCTCTCTTCGAACATACTAGGAGTGCGCTTCGCGACCAGATACAGGTAGTTGCCTTCTGCTTTGAGTTCTACATCATCGAGCACTACGCCAGGTAGCGAAACTTCCAAGATGAAGCGATCGTCGAGTTCGAGAACATCTGTTTCGGGGGCGCTGTAACTCGTGTAGGGGTCCCATTCCATACCCATCATTCTGTTGAGCGCTTCATAACGCGAATCATGACGCGAATATTGACGGCCGTTGAAAAAACCACGTTGTAGTCTTTCTCTTTGTGAGAGATTGCACTCTGAGGTTCTCATATGCAGCATAGGATTTCTCCTCCTTAAGATTGTCTGTCAGCCCAAATCACGCCCACGCGCAGCCTGCACCCAAAGTGGCTCGGGAAGCGGGTTTCGACTTGGGTGCGCCGGGTTTCTTGTTTTAAATACTAGCGCAAAAACGGCATAGGATCTTGATTTTCAACATCCGTTTTGGTTTGTGCTTGTCAACCTGAAATTGCGCTAATGGATTTCGATTCGGGAAAGCGAGGTTGGTTCGAATCTGTGATCAATCTCATCAAAAGCCGTGTTTGAAATTAGGGGTAGCACAGAAATGGTGAAAACTTAAGTGGCGCTTATCGTAATGTACTTCAATTCGTTCGCTGCTTAATGAATTAAATCCGCATAATCTTAAATGCTCTCGATCCCCAAAAGCCGCACAGATTCAAGAAAGTGCCATCCAGTCGTGGTTTGGAAGAACTCTGGAAAATGATACTAAATATGGTGTCATTGAAGAGACATCGATCGATGACCTGTTTGGATAGTTAGCGATTGAATGTTTTACCAGTTCGTGATGGTTTAAACTGAAACCGCCACCCTGCCATCGTCTTAGCAATCGCGTCGACGAAGAAAGTGCCAATCCGAATACCTTGCCTGGTCTCTTCAGTCTGATAGACACGCTATTCGCTGACGAAGCATTTGTATGTTAAAACGACTAGCGCGAGATTTGATCCTGCGGCGCTGATTTCGCGGAGGTTTGTTTCTTAGCCTTTTTCCGCGGAGAGCCTTTCTTGTCAGCCACCTTGGTTTGTTTGTTCTTCGGCTCCTGGGAGCTCATCCTATCTTTAACCTGAGCCATCAATCTCGTATTCTCTTCAACCTTTATATGGGCTTGTTCAAGATCCCTCTTGGCACGTTCTGCTTCGATGTGAGATTGCTCGAGCTCTCTGCGGCTGACCACTCCCTCTTCGAAGAGTTGGTCGAAGCGTGCCGCTCTTTCTTCTTTTTCCTTTGCGACCCTCGTCTGCTCTTGCTCGTCTTCGTTGGCTGCTGTCAATTTCTTTTCAAGATTTTTGAGTTGAAACTTGAGATCGTCTAAAGACATGAATTGAACCGAAAAACCATCTCCAAATCCAGTTGTTGGTACATTCAGATAGGTGGGCATCGTTGGCGGTGGTGGCGGGATCAACATGTTGCGAGGCTGCTTGGATTTGCGGCTTGCCTTCTCCAACGTTGTCGAAGGAATGTTCAGTTTTCGATATCGATCTGCTGCTTTGTCGAGCGGTTCGGTTGTTGAGCGGGTGTCAACCTTCGTGCTCTTCGAGTCTGTCGTACCTACTTTCTTTGAACTGTCAAAATTGGCTGGAGTCGATTTGCCCTTGACTGCTTGTACGGTGCTCTTTCCGGCTGGCAGCCTCGAGCTGGATGACGGGACTTTCGTTTGCCCGGTTGTTGTTTGCGCAGGCGATTGTGTCGATGGTTTTGGTTGTTGAGATGTGACCTTTTGAGTGCCATCTAGTTTTGCTTGTTGTGGAGTGAGTCGTGAATCCGATGCAGGTGCGCAGTTGGCAGGAGTCCCCAGTATTGCGATAGACAGCAATGCGAGCGCTAGCTCGACTCTCATTTTTCCTTGCTTCTCACGACACAACATTTCGGGGCCTCAGCGCGGACTTTCGGGTATCCTCTTAGGGAATGGGCAACAATAACAGCATTAGCATACTTTTCCTGGGCGACATCATTGGCAAGCCCGGAAGAGAGTTCGTGGTTAAGTATGTCACAGATAGGATTGCTTCCGCTCATCCACCGGATCTTGTGATAGCCAACGTCGAGAATTCCGCACATGGATTCGGAGTTACTGAAAAGGTGCTGCGTGAGTTCGTTGCTGCTGGTATCAAGGTTTTTTCGGGCGGCAATCACACTTTTGACAAGAAAGAGATTTTTGAGTTTATCGACCGATACCCTACTTTGTTACGACCGGCAAACTATCCGCCAGATACCCCCGGCCGGGGATTTTGTGTCGTAGAGATCTCTGGAGTTCGCGTTGGTGTAGTCAACATAATGGGGCGGATTTTCATGGAGCCACTGCAGTCGCCTTTTCTGGTGGCTGATCAGATCGTGGCAGAACTGCAGTCTCAATGCGATGCAATTCTGGTTGATATTCACGCCGAAGCCACCGCGGAAAAGGTGGCTATGGGTCTGTATCTCGACGGAAGAGTCTCAGCCGTAGTCGGTACCCACACGCATGTGCAGACGGCAGACCAGCGAATATTGCCAGGTGGAACCGCGTATATCACCGATGTCGGTTGTTGTGGCCCGGCAAATGGTGTTATCGGCATGGACAAGGATGCTGTTTTTCGGCGCATGGTTAAACAACTGCCTACGCGACTCGACATCGCAAAGGGAACCGCCCAACTCAACGGTGTGCAAATAGAAATCGACAAATCGACCGGGCGAGCAATAGGCATAGAGCGAGTTTACCTGCTTGAAGAGTCCTTACTCGCCCAGCATGAAGTTTGACCTCCACCTTCACTCGACTGCGTCCGACGGCAACTGGTCGCCATCACAACTGGTGGCGCATGCAATAAATATCGGAATGGACGTTATCGCTCTATCCGATCACGACACGACGAGTGGTATCGATGAAGCGATCGCTGCTGCGGGTGGCAACCTCGAAATTATTCCGGCTGTCGAGATCAATGCCGTTTGGACCGAAGATGTAACACGCGATATCCACATCTTGGGATATTTCATCGATTGGAATAACACGACATTGCAAGAGCTATTCCGAAAGCAGCTTGCGGCAAGGGAAGCGCAGGCCGAGGAGATGGTCAAACGACTTCGGGCGTTCGGAATAGAAGTCAGCATGCAACAGATTCGCGAGATCGCCCGGGAAAAACCAATCGGCAGCGTGCACATCACTAAGGCGATCGTGTCGGCAGGTGGTGCCATTGATGTGTCCGAGGCCTACGAAAAGTTTTGTCGGCCAGGTGCGGCATTCCGCGCGCCTCGCCCTAGTGTCAGCCCGAAGGAGGCGATAGATGCCATCCATAATGCCGGTGGATTGACATCCATTGCGCATCCCAGCTACAGCGATGATCTCACCGAGATAATCGTGCAACTTGCCGACTGCGGTTTGGATGCTATCGAGGCGTACCATCGATCGCATCGGCCAGAGCATGTAGCCCAGCACTTGCAACTGGCGGCAACTCTTGGATTAGGAGTGACGGGCGGCTCCGATTGTCATGGACCGTTCGAAGAACATGAGTCGCTCATGGGTACCATCGAAATGCCACTGCATATAGTGCCTGACTTGAAGCTGCGACATCGCCGACTGCTACCGGTAAATTGATTAAGGCGCTCTCGAGAGCAGCTGTGCTCTGTGAAAGAATGCGCTTCACAGGCGCATCAGCAGATCGTCGTACTGCAAGCGCGATAACTCCGAATCAACTATGGGTAAAAGTGAGAGATCGGTGAATTGGGATGTTGGTTCTTTAGGATTCGATTCTTTGCTTCGTCCTGGCAAATCTAGCAGCTCAGTTTATTTGGTAACTTGCTCTACTTCTTTGGAAACTTCGCCTTCGGCAGCTTCACCGGATTTGGTCCAGACGGAGTTACCAGTGCTGTCTACGACGACCTGGCAAGGGATGTAGCCCTTATAGTGCTTTTTGATCAGTTCCGTTGCCTGCGCGTTGGGTGAGTGGTCGACGTCAATCACGATGAATTTTATATTCTTGGTTTTAAAATGGTTATAAACGGATATTAGGCGCTTTGCCTGACGATTAGTGTTCAAATCGCCGGAGGCTCCGAAAAAGAGCAGCGCCGGCTTGCCACTGTCTATGGTGGTATCTTCCATCTTATCTGCAATAATTGGAAATCCGCTGTCTTTATCTTCCACGAAGGAGACGCCCTTTCGGAGCGTTAGATTTTCTGCGGCAAGAACGCATGATACTGGTACGAGCGAAGCGATTGCCATCAAAATAGTGGTGAGAACCAGAGTTGATTTTTGTAGCTTCGTCGACATGATGTTTTTCCTGAATTATAAAATGGTCAATTTGCCGATCAATATACCAGAAGACCGATTTGCTTCAAATTAGTTCCGCTTGACCTGAGACGCTGATTCTAGGCGGGTTTTTATCAAAAAATTTGACTGGACAGCAGTCCGATTTGCTCAGTGTCGTGAAGCTCGGGGATCTAGAGCCGGCACTTCGGGAAAAGTCTAAGTCTCAGGCAGGCGTTGACTATCGGCGAGCGATGGGCGTTTGCTAACCGAGTTCTTGCTAACCGAGCTTTCGCGCTAACCAGCTTTTGCTAGTCGAGTATCGCTAACCGAACATTCGCTAAACGCATATCGAAGTTGTCGATGACTAGTCTGATTCGTCCGGTGTGGGGGCACCACTCGTTCGAAAGTCGCTGGCCTTTAAGTTGTGAACCCAGCGAGCCAATTTTTGCTGCTCGTAACTCAAGCCGTACTCTCTCAAGCTGTTGAGCAGACGCTCGCCTGACTTGGACGAGCCGCGGAATACGTAAGAGGCGTTGACGTCCACCGGATCCAATTCGGTAGTCGGAATAAGCAGCTCGCAGAATGATAATTTCTGCGAGGCCTCTTGCCGACAGATAATAATCTCGCAGTGAATTACCTGGTCCACATTGTTTTGTGGTGGAGTGCTGAGCTTTTCCCAGAGCCAACGGGCTAGGACCTCGGTCGAAGATATAGCCGGGTCGGCATTGTGCAAGTACTCGGAAAACGCCTCCAGTATCACTCTCTAACTTCCTTTGAGACTCTGTCTTTTGCGACTATATCACGGTAATCAAGTGATCCGCTCGAATTGGAATGGTTAAATTCCGGAGCGATGCTGACGCGTTTGTTTACATACGTGACGGAAAAGTTTGTCGAGAAAATGAGCCAGGTACACTAAAACTGCCTATAGATGAAATTAAACTTTCTCAAGCTATGTATGAGAGGTTCTAAAGCGTTATAATTGGGTCACTTGAGTACCAGTTTGGCTCAAGAAAGCTGTAGTCAATTTCTAGTCCTCCCATGTGCCCTCCGGACGAGCTCCGGGAGGCGAGGATCCCAGGAGCATCCCGGGGCGACTGCAGGGCTTTATCGGCTGGAGCCTGAATCGAGTTCAGGTTTTGTTTGCACCGTGGCGATTCTACAAAAAGTTTTTGCAGTCTTGCTTCGGGATTTTTTCCTGGTTTCCACCTGCGTATCATCGCCGTGAGCTTCTCACCGGCTTTGAAGGCAGCGAGCAAAGTGAACTCAAAAGAATTCTCAACCACCTTAACTGAAGAGCTTCTGCAACTGGTCGTGAAACCAGGGCAGTATCTTGGCAATGAATGGAACGCGATCAACAAATCGTTCGACGATGCTAAGGTCAGGCTCGTGCTGGCGTTTCCAGACATATACGAGTTGGGTATGTCCAACTTCGGTCTCAAGATTTTGTACAAGATCGTCAACGGCCACGATGGCTTGATGGTTGATAGGAGCTATGCTCCCGGCTCCGATATGGAAGATTTGATGCGCGGTCGCAACATCCCGCTTTGGGCATGGGAATCGCGACGCCCAATCTCCGACTTCGATCTTATTGGTTTTTCCTTGCAGTATGAGCTCACATACACCAACGTGCTCAACATGTTGGAGTTGGCGCATATTCCTGAAATCGCAAGCGACCGTACGTCGTGCTTCCCGTTGATTTTCGGTGGCGGACCATCGGCAGTCAATCCAGAGCCGATGGCTCGATTCATGGACCTCTACATGATTGGCGATGGCGAACAAATGGTGCCGCATGCGATGCGTGTCATCGAGGAATTCAAAGACGCCTTAAACGGAGAGGAGCTTTCTGGAGAGCGCGGGTTGAAAGCGCGCCGTCGGCTGCTCTTGGGTCTGGCCAGGCAGGTGCCGGGCGTCTACGTGCCTGAGCTTTACATCCTTCGAGAGGGCGATGGTTGCGTCACTCCGATGACTAAGACCGAACTCGACCAACATCTTGGCGATAGCACAGGCGACTCCTTGCTAGTCCGCCTGGAAGATGTCTTGCGTCTCGAACTCGACAAAGATGTAACTGGAATTCCGCCCCGAGTATTTCGCCAGGTTGCGCCGCTCAACAGCGACAATCAGCCGACCGGTGCGCTCGTCTCCTATCTTTCGCTCATTCATGATCGCGAAGTGCTCGAGGTCAGACGCGGATGCGACCGTGGCTGTCGTTTTTGTCAGCCGGGCTACACGTTCCTTCCTGTCCGAGAGCGTTCTGCCGAGGACATTCTGGACTTATCGAAAAAGTCGCTACAAAACAGCGGTCACGAGGAGTACTCCTTGCTCTCGCTCTGCGTATCCGACTACACCAGCCTCTACGATACGGTTCGTTCGCTCAATCGCGAGCATAGTACGCAACGAGCCTCACTCTCATTCCCCAGTCAGCGAGCTGACCGGATGAATATGGACATAGCAGAGGAGCTCAAGACTGTTCGGCGCAGCGGAATCACTCTTGCTCCGGAAGCCGGGACTGAGCGTATGCGCGGAGTAATCAACAAGGGGCTCAGCCACGAGCAGATTATCTCTGCTATCGAATCGGCATTCTCCTCTGGATGGACATCGGTCAAACTATACTTTATGTGCTGTTTGCCTACTGAGGAAGACGAGGATCTGGTCGGCATCATCGATATCCTTAAAGAAGCGACCCTGCGTTGTCGGGCAATTCGCAAGACAGATCCCGAGAAGTTCAAGCGCGGCATGGAGTTCACCTGCACGATCTCCAACTTTGTACCGAAGCCGTTCACGCCATTCCAGTGGTTCGGTCAAATCACGAGAGAAGAAACTCGTAGAAAACACGAGGTTTTGCACAAAGCGCTCCGAGACTCCGGATTAGGCAATGTGCAGCTCAACAAGACGGAAGCAGAAATTAGTTTGCTCGAGTCGGTAATCTCGCGTGGTGGACGCGAGATGGCAGAGATGATTCATAGAGCCTGGAAAAAAGGCTGCAAATTTGACGCCTGGGACGACCGTTTTCAACCAGATCTCTGGCATGGCGTCGCCAGTGATCTTGGCACTACGCTCGAAGAGTTAGCTTGCACCGACCGAGAGGTCGGCTCGACTCAACCGTGGGACGTTATTCACGTCGGATTGCATGGCTGGTGGTTGGTCAAAGAGTGGGAAAAAGCACTCGCAGTGAAGGAAACCGCCAACTGTACAGAAAATACCTGTCATGCATGCGGCGTCTGCACTGAGCTTGACGCTGTCCATGAACTGGCAGCTCCAGATCCAATCGTGATGAAGAAAAATCCGTTCGTCAAAGAGTTGAATGCGAACATCGAAGATGAAGATTCCCATCCGTCTCTTTTCGTTCAAAAGCCTCAAGAGGCGCCATCTAACGAGACTTTATCCAGATTCCGTTTCCTCTTCACCAAATGTGGTGACTTGCGATTTGTCGGACACCTGGACATTCAGCACCTGCTCATTCGAGCCTCGCGCCGAGCATCGCTGCGGCTCGCATATACACAGGGATTCAATCCCTCACCGAAGCTTTCGCTCGCCAGCCCTCTGCCGCTCTATTTTGAAGGCGAAGGAGAAGTTGCCGAGATTGAACTGTCCGAGCTGATCAGCGCGGATGAGTTCAAGTCCAGACTAAATCGGCAGTTACCGCCGGAAGTTCAAATTCAGGAAGTCATCACTCTTAATGAAAAACCGTCACAGTCACTGTCGGCGGTGCTCAATTCAGCCACCTACAGGGCGGTACTCGTCTCCTCCGAGGATCCGGTATCGCAGAAGGTGACCATCGAGGAGCTCACGACCAAGGTCTCAGAGCTTCTTGGTAGAGAAAGTATTTTAGTGGATCAAGCGGACAACTCTAAGCGGAAGAGCAAGAACAAGCGCAACCGTTCGGAGAAGCCTGCACAGCGCGACATAAGAGAAGGTATCAAGTCTCTTGTAGTTTGCCAGGGACCTGTGTGTACGCTCGAAATGGAGCTGGCATGCGGACCTCAACTTCACGTCAAACCTTCGGAGGTTTTGGAATGTATTGATACGAATTTACGTTGGAGGCTCTCGCGCCTATCGCTGATAGCGGGTAACGGAGCCGAACTATTGAAGTACGACAGAACGGGTGTTGCCGAGCAAGATTCGCAATCCAGCCGGTCTCTCACCCCCGCTATTTAGAAGGTCTAAATAATTAGTTTAGAGGAACTTATGAGAAAGTCACTTGTAATTTCAGAACAAGACAACATTGCAGCCTTGCTCGAAAATGACCGAGTCTGCGAATTTTTTGTCAATCGCGGCGAGCTGTTGCTCGGCGACATCTACACTTGCACGGTAGAGAATATTCTTCCCGGTATCGACGCTGCGTTCGTCAATCTGGGCAAAGACAAAATGGGTTTTCTTCATGCCAACGACGTCCCCGGTCAGGGACCGCTTAAAGAGCGCCTGGTGCCGAAGCAGAAGTTGCTTGTGCAGATCACGAAAGAGCCGACCGGACACAAAGGTCCGAGAGTATCGACAGCAATAAGTTTGCCTGGACGTTTTCTCGTTCTCGTGCCGGAAGAGCGCGGAGTGTCAATCTCGAGAAGGATCTCCGAGTCGAGAGAACGCGCTCGTTTGAAAGCTGTAGTTAATTTGATGAAACCGCCCGGCGTCGGTCTAATTATTAGAACTGAAGCGAAAGGTCAGGGCGAGGACGAGCTATTCGAAGACTTCCAGCAACTCTGGGATACCTGGCAGACAGTGGTGTCTGAAGCTGAGGCTTCGATCGGACCGCTTTTGATCTATCGCGATCAAGATTTGCTCTATCGAGTGATTCGCGACGCCTACTCCCACGAAGTTACCGACATCATCGTCGACAGCCCGGATGGCCAGAAGCGAGCGCAAGAATACCTTTCCGGTTGGGCGAGCAAGAACACTCGCGTTTCGTTCCATACCGCTGAAGAGCCTCTGTTGCTCGCAAAGGGAATCGATAGAGAGATTGAATCGGCTTTGACCGATCGCGCCGAGCTGCCCAGTGGCGGACATTTGAATATTCAGCCGACGGAAGCACTGACGGTCATCGACGTTAACTCTGGCAGATTCACGAGTTCGCGTACGCAAGCCGAGACAGTTCGTCGCACCAATCTGGAAGCCGCCCAAGAGATCCCACGCCAGCTGCGCCTTCGCAATATCGGCGGCATGGTGATCGTCGATTTCATCGACATGGAAAGTCGCAAAGATCAACAGCAAGTGCTGGAGCAATTCCAACGCGCGCTAGAAGACGACAGAGCGAAGCCGCAGATAGGACAACTTTCCGATCTCGGTCTGGTCGAACTGACCAGACGACGTCAAGGTCAGAGTCTGCGCGAGCTGTTCACGCTCGAATGTACGCATTGCACCGGTCAGGGTGTCATCACCATGGTCGAGGTAGGACCGGCTGAGTCCCGTAAAGCCGTCGGAATGAAAGCTCAGGAAGATGATGGGCCAGGAAAAAAGTACGGTCGGGCACGCTCCAGCTCAGTCCTCAAATCAGCTAGTGCTGCCGGTGGACGAATCGTATCCACCGTAGCCAACGGCGACGACACGCTAGACGTGCCCGAAGAGATCCTGGCTCAGATGCCGGAAGACCTGCTCGATCCGAGAGATCGTTCGAGAGGACGAATTAGACCGGAAGAGCCTGATTACTCAGATGAAGAAGATGAAGGTGAATCCTCTTCTTCCGACAACGAATCAGTTGCCGAAGCTCATACTCAGACGGTTGCTCCGAAAGTGGCACTCTTTGTGGAAACCGAAGATGAAGATGCTTCGACCGAATTGACTCGCAATATCTCCGCAGTTGAGGAGGTCTATCAGGAGATCAGCGTCGCAGGAATGCAGGGTGGTAGCTGGTTGGATCGTGAAGATCTTTCCGATGCCGTCGATGATGCCGAAGATGCCGAAGATGCCGAAGAGGTCGATCAGTCTGAAGTTGCTGAAGAAGAGACCCCATGGGTCTCGCCGGAAATCTCGCCCAGCCCCTACGAAGCTGTCGAAGGACCGGTCTCAGGTGTTTTTACCTTGAATAAAAAGCCCGAGTCGACTGCCACCGCATGCGGTGACGATGATGCTTCGAATGAAGGACATGCCCATCACGAGGGCTGTTCGCATGGACACCACGACGAGAATCACGATCACTCATCGCACAACGAATCGATCAGTCATAGTTCTGACTCTTCTACTTCAAGCGATAGCTATACTGGCTCGACGCAGGACTCATCGGAGATTCGTCCGAATTTCCAAATCCTCAGCAGAGAGATCGAGGCGGAAAGTCGCCAGGATGATCAAGTCACGGAATCCGGAAACTATGCATCCGACAGCACAGGCTCCAGTGATTTCGACCAGCTCAAGATCGCTGCTTTCAGCACCTCCTCCACTGACTCGGACTCACAATCTGCTGAAGACGACAAGGACTAGTTCGCAGGCGGAAGCCAACTAAATCTGCGAGGAACGTATGGTTTTTACTATTCGTTCCTTTCTTTTTCATTGACCAGTGGTTCTGAAACTCCGGTTCGCCTGCCATTATTCGGGCATTGATCAACCGAGTGCAGCCACGAGGGCGTCCGGAAGAAAAGTTCTAGCCTGTATCAATCGAAACCAGATTCGACGATTCAACCCTAACACCTGAGAATGACTTCAGAAGCAAACGCGGTTCGATGTACTTAGAAACGCAGGCTGTGCGTCTCCCATAGAAATTCTTCAAAAATGAAAATCACTCGAGCTTGCGCGTTCTTGCCATGCTCAAACTGAATCCGAATCTTACTGCGCTCGCGTGCATTTCTGGTGGAAGGATACTGACTTCTAAGGCCGCGCGAGGATCGTTGGTGAGCATCTCATCGACAAAGGCGCGATCGGCTCTAAATTTCTGGTCTTCTACATAGAAGGCGCCGCCGAAAGTGCCTTTGTAGATGTAGCCCAAGCATGTTCCTCGATCTTCGGTTAGTGAAATCGCGAGGGTCGCGGTGCCATTTTTCTGGCCTAACCAACTGCAAATGTAATCGAGATACTCTTTGGCGCTGTAGTCATCATGGCGCTCCACAGGATAGCCGAGGAAGAGCGATGACATTGCCAGAGTGATCTCTTCGGGCAAGTCGTATAGTGTCACTACCGTATCTGATGCTTCCAAGTCGGACAGCATTGCCTGAAGCGACTCTTCGGTAGGTTTTGTGGTCGGGTCGGCCTTCGATCCATAAATGCATCCGACGGCCCGACCTTTGTACAAAAGCATGGCGGCGCGTGAGAGTTTGCTTTCACAAGAAGCTTTTACACAACCTGTATGCATCCCGCCTTCGAGTTGAGTTATAAGCCACTCGACATCGTAATCGCCTATTCTCATCGACCGCAGCGTTTCCGGGTCGATCGGTGGCATGATGAGGTCGATTGCACGACGTAGCTGATACCGTCGGCTCGGCACGTTCTCCCCATACCGTTGCGGGTACTCCTGCGGCGGAGGCGTGAACTGCTGAGCTTCGTAGCCCGGAGGCGGCCCGTAAGGATAAGGCTGCGCCTGTTGTTGGCTGGGCTGTTGGGTGGGCAGTTGCTGGTGTGGCCCGGGCAATTGCATCGGTTGCGAATACTGTGGCAAAACCGTTGGGTTGAGTTGTTGGGCATTGAACTGGTCGGCCAAGCCGTTGCCGGGCATCTGACCGGTGAGCTGCTGAGGGAATCCTCCACTCACAAATTGGTCTGGATTGTTGGGGCCTTGGGAAGGAAGTGGTCCGGTCGAATACTGCTGTTGGGTAGGAAACTGCTGTGAATAAGAGCCCGTGTCCTGCACCCGGTCTTGACCACCAGTGGCATAGTTGGGGTCCAGCTCGTTGAGATGCTCTTCCCAGTTGGGGCCACTTCTTTTTATCAGATCGCCTTTGCCATGCGTGAAGCGTTCTGAAAGCAGCATTCTGTTTTTATCAATACATACAAAGGTGGCGAGCACCTCGTCACCAACATTGTGCCGAGCATTCGAAGGAAGATAGCCCGGTAAGTTGTCTTTCGGGATGATCACGGCATATCCGCCCGGCTCAGCTTTCGCTATCTTGCAGATAACGTTTTGACCGGGCTTGTAGCCTTGAATTTTCCAGGGATTAAGTCTGCTTGCCATCCTATCCCAAACTGAGGAACCGAGAACTTATTGTTGGGAACTGATTTCGAATCGCGCCGCTTTGCCGATCGAGTTTAAACAACTGTCAGAGCCTCCTTAGCTTATCTTACAGGAAAGTCTTTCGTCAGAACTTTCCAGGCTCTCTTGAGCAATCGAAGTGGACCGAGATCGTCCCCCCGTTTTGTCTGTACCACATTTGAGCAAGAATTATTACTCTCACCGTGAGATTTACTTATAGGAATCACTAGATTTTCTTTCTCTACAGTGCAGGGTGATGGCTGAGATTCATGCTCTTTGTGGCAGCTCATGCAGCTTCCCGCGCATTTTGGGTCGATATCCATCCATGTGCTGCACCGGGGACAGCGAATCGAACTGACGCTAGCCGAAGACAATGTCAGCGGGAACTGGCACTTTGTGCAGGTCGGAGAGTCTATCTTCGCCATTGAATCTGCCTCTGATTCATCGATGTTGCTGCGACTTGACCGAAACGCATTTTGCAAGTTCTCTGCCAATTGCGATTTCGACGTGCTTCTTGCTGATAATCACAGGACCACGAGGGATGTTTTTTTGGATCTGGATCAATGAACCCTCGGCGATACCGAAACGAAGCGTCTGCATGGTCACATCCTCATCGCTCGTGCCCGTCACGATGACCCAATCTCCATCCTTAGCCTCGGAAAGGGCATAATCATGACCGGACATTTCGTGACACCTCTATTCCTGTTATCGATCTTCGATCTATCGCTTCAGCAGCGAATCTTAAGTGGTGATTTTATGAACGCCGCCTTTTCGGCATTCCGGGCATAATCCGAAGATTTTAAACTGTGCGTCGACCACGTCGAAGTTGTAGCGCGCACCTATTTTTTGACCTGCCTCTTCCAAGAAATGGTCTTCGAACTCCAGCGTCGAATTGCAGCGAGTGCAAATGATGTGTTGATGCGGGAGATCGTCTTGCTTGAGTTCGTAATGCTTATGACCCTCGGAAAAATCCAGCTCCCGCAGAAGACCCATTGAAGTAAGAAGCTTCAATGTGCGATAGGCGGTGGCCAGGCTCACGCTAGAACCACGCTCGAGTAGCTTGCCATGCAGCTCTTCGGCAGATAGATGTTGACCGTGAGGAAGATTGCGAAAGATTTGCAGAATCAACTCGCGCTGTGCCGTGACTCGATGACCGCGCTTTCTCAGGCTTTCGAAGACTGGATCGTCCGGTGATTCAAATTCTGAAGATTGTTGCTCGTCTGCCTGGGAGTGCAAAACAAAGTCTCCTCGAGCCGTTAAGGGACGTTCTAATCATACCTGATCGCGCTAAGGTTTTTCGAATACCTTAAATGGGCAACAGATTGAGCGATCCTCTCAAAAACTGTCCGGTGAATGAATTGGGATTGTCCGCCAGGTGCTCGGGCGGCCCGCATGCCACCACGTCGCCTCCATTCTCTCCACCATCTGGACCTAGATCGACAATCCAATCTGCCTGCTTGATGACGTCCAGGTTGTGTTCGATGATTAAAACCGAATTGCCATTGTCGACGAGCCGATTAAGTACATCCAGGAGCTTGTCGACGTCGGCGAATGAAAGCCCCGTTGTCGGCTCGTCCAGAATATAGAGAGTCTTTCCTGTGGAACGTTTTGAGAGCTGCTCTGCGAGCTTGACTCGTTGAGCTTCTCCACCGGAGAGTGTGGTGGCAGGCTGTCCGAGCTTGATGTAATCGAGGCCTACGTCCATCAATGTTTCCAGCTTCACCTGGGCTTTTGGGACGTTGGCGAAGAAGGCGAGTCCTTCTTCGACCGTCATCTCGAGAATATCGCCGATCGATTTTCCTTTGAATTTGACTTCCAGCGTTTCGCGGTTGTATCGGGCACCTTTGCAAACATCGCAGGTAACGAAAACCGAAGGCAGGAAGTTCATCTCGATCTCATTCATTCCTTCTCCTCGACAGGCTTCGCATCTGCCACCTTTGACGTTGAATGAAAAGCGACCGGGAAGATATCCGCGTGCTCTGGCTTCGTTGGTCATAGAGAAAATTTCGCGAATCGCGTCGAACAGTCCGGTGTAGGTTGCCGGATTGGAGCGCGGCGTTCTGCCGATGGGGGACTGGTCTATATCGATGACCTTGTCTATGTGATCGATGCCCGACACGTTCTTCACGCCCTTGGGTAATGGGACTGTCGTGTAGAGATGGTGGCGCAGGTACTGATATAGCAGGTCGTTGACGAGAGTTGATTTGCCCGAGCCACTGACGCCGGTGACAGCTACGAACTTGTTGAGTGGTATCTCGACATCTATATTCTTGAGGTTGTTGAGATTCGCACCGGAAATCTTGAGCGATTTACCGTTGCCTGGTCGTCGTTTCGAAGGAATTTCTATTTTCTTCTTCCCGGACAGATAGGCTCCCGTCAATGACCGCGGTGCCTTTTCGATGTCTTTCATTTTTCCTTGTGCCACCACTTCGCCACCATGAAGCCCGGCACCGGGGCCGATATCAATTATCCAATCGGCGGCTCTTATGGTGTCCTCATCGTGCTCTACGACCAGGAGCGTGTTGCCTAACTCTCTTAGCTTTTTCAATGTAGCGATCAATCGGTTATTGTCGCGTTGGTGTAAACCGATCGAAGGTTCGTCAAGCACATAGAGTACTCCAGACAGGCCAGAACCGATTTGCGTCGCCAGTCGAATCCGTTGAGCCTCACCTCCGGAGAGCGTACCTGCTTGTCGCTCCAGAGTCAGATATCCCAGTCCGACATCCGTGAGGAACTTCAGTCTGGACCTGATTTCGATGAGAACCTGGTGTGCAATTTTCTGGTGTCGATCGCTCAACGAAGCCTCTAGGCTCTCGAAAAATTCTGCAGTGCGAATAATAGAAAGGCGACAAACCGCAGATATGGAGAGCTCACCCATTGTTACTGCGAGACTTTCAGGTTTCAATCGACTGCCATTACATTTGGTGCATGGCATTTGAGTCATGTAGCCTTCGATGTCTTGCCGGACTTTGTCGGAATTGCTCTCGGTGTGCCGTCTTTTCAGGTTGGGAATCACACCTTCGAAGGATTTTTTGTATGTCCAAAATTCCGTCCCGTCGAACGAGTCGTGCCCGAGTTTGATCTTGTCTTCTCCCGAGCCGAACAGGATGTAACCCTGTTGTTTTTTTGTGAGGTTGCTAAACGGCACGTTTACGCTGAATTTGAAATGTTTTGCGACCGAAGCAAGGATCTGATCGTAATAGCTATTGCCGGTCTTTGCCCAGGGGTAGATCGCTCCTTCACTCAGCGACTTTGCCGGATCTGGTACCACTAGCGCCGGATCGACTTCGAATGTGCATCCCAGCCCATCACAATCAGGACAGGCTCCATAAGGGCTGTTGAAGCTGAATACGCGTGGTGAGATTTCGGCGAAGCTGATGTTGCAATTGGCGCAAGCGAAGTTCTCCGAGAACAGAAGTGGTTCTTTCCCTGACTTTCCTCCGTTCTTTCCATTGCCGCCCTCTTCCTTGTCGAGGATATCGATCAATACGTTCGATTTGCCCCATTTCAGGCCGACCGACAGGCTGTCTGCCAGCCGTGACTGAATACCGGGTTTCATCACGAGGCGATCGACGACCAGGTCTATATCATGCTTTTTGTTTTTATCTACTTCAATGTCATCATCGAGGTGCATCACCTCGCTGTCTATTCGCACCCGCGCAAAACCTTCCTTGCGCAAGTCGCTGAACAGTGACTGATATTCTCCCTTTCTCCCGGAGACTAAGGGCGCGAGTACCTGGAGCTTCGTGCCTTCAGGCAGGCTCAACACCTGATCTACAATTTGATCGATAGTCTGGGGATTGATGAGGCGGTTGCACTTTGGACAGTGGGGAATTCCGATGCGGGCATAAAGCAGTCTCAGATAATCGTAGATTTCTGTGACGGTGCCGACTGTAGAGCGCGGGTTGTGACTGGTTGCTTTTTGATCGATCGAGATCGCCGGACTGAGACCTTCGATAGCATCGACGTCGGGCTTGTCGAGTTGTCCTAGAAATTGGCGTGCATAAGCCGACAGTGATTCGACATACCGCCTCTGTCCTTCGGCAAAGATCGTGTCGAAAGCGAGTGACGATTTACCCGAACCGCTGACCCCGGTGATGACGACCAGCTTGTTGCGCGGGATTTTGAGACTTATATTTTTTAGATTGTGCTGACGGGCACCCCGAACTGTGATGACATCGCTGTCAGCAGGTTCGCGGCCCCCTTGTTGAGTGCCTGGCATTTTGACTCAGCTATTCAGGGTGGACACCTAAAATAATAACCGGCTTTTTCTGATTATTTCGGGCAAGTCAAGAATTTAGAAGTGTTCCTGAGTCTTATTTTGACTATGTTTTGCCACATATTTATGAGGGTACATCCTCTATGTAATCCACCTCTGTTTACATAACGAGGGCAAGGCGTCCCATGTGGCCGAAACGCAAAAAGGGCAAAGCACGCGCAACCAAGCTTAAGCTTAAAGCCCTACAGCCCACGGATGATAGCGACGATGATGACGGAGAGGACGCGCTCGCGAGCGCGCCCATGCCTGATGAAGTGGATTCTGACCCAATTTCTGGGGTCTGGAAGTCGAAGGTTCTCAATAACTACAAGCAAAATCCGAAGAGCTCGCATACGCTTCTAGCCAAAGTTCCTACCGGTAAGGCAGCTTTCGAAGCTGGTGAGAGGCAAAAGGCTGAATTCATCAAGGATGCGATGATCAAGATTGTCGACCGTATGTTCGACAATTTTCAGAATACCGCCTATGAGTTCAATCAGGTTACATCAGGTTCAGATCTCGAGCTCACGTGGATGAGACCACGATTGCAGCAAGAGGAAACCAACATCTGGCACGAGAATACCCGACACCTGTCTGAAGTGTTTTCCGGGCGCATCTCCACTCGCTATTGGACCCTCGCTGTGCGCGGGACCGTAGGCGGTATCGGCGCCTACATACTACCCAGCGACAAGCTGTTGAGTTTTTCTTCCGCACCCTCCAACTTTGGCTGCTACCTTTCAATCATTCCTGTCTCGGATGGCATGTCAGTCGACTGGCTGATTCATAAACGAGCCATTGATCCAGAGCTTTTCCCCTCTGTGTACAGGGCTTTGCTTGATGGTTTGATTCGATTCGCCAGTGATGAGGCCTTGGCTGGCGAAACGTTCCGATTGGAAGACATAGGATTTGTACAGGAGGCCGCCCCGGTCGCATCCTCCAGTACGATGATGCCCGGATATGACGACGAAGATGCTGCTTTCAACCTGCTTGGACAGCCCATGCCCGTACCAAGAGCGCCCGCGCCGGATCCAGAACCGGAGCCCGAGGCTGAGGTGTATGAGCCCCGTTTTATCGACAACATAACCAATCAAGTCGCCCAGTCCGCTCAGTCAGAAACAGACAGATTCAGAGAGTCTCTTCAGGCGCCTCCTTTTGGAAGCCGTCCTCGAACTGTCGAAGAAATTGAGATGGCGCAGGAAATGCGACAGAACCAAGCGAGCAAGCAGAACCAGCTGATTCAGCACAATCAGGCCATGGGGCAGGCGTTCAACCAACACGCGATCAACCAGAGCCAGGCGATGCATCAGAGTCAAGCAATGCATCAAAGCCAGGTCATGGGTCAAAGCCAGGTCATGGGTCAAAGCCAGGTCATGGGTCAAAGCCAGGTCATGGGTCA
>CAYQKX010000029.1:0-100708 GCA_964418155.1 uncultured Candidatus Obscuribacterales bacterium
TTTTTCTTTGCCATGATGCTCCTCCAGATTGTGTCACGGGGAGCGATCTCCGTCCCGACTGTCTACCTTTTGGGGGACACCCCAGTTAAAACATGCTAAGCCGACTTTTACTATATCTCATAATATTTCGTTTCAAAAGGGAAAACGGCACAGAGCGCGCGTTAGCGCTCTGTGCGTTTCCCTCAAGCAGTCGGTCGCAACCAACTACTCATGCGTTGCTCACTCGACGACCGGCGTCTCACCCTCGTCCGTGACGACCGCCAGGTCGCCCAGCTCCGCCCGATCGTCCTGCCCACCCCAATCGTCGTCGTACTTCTCCTCGGCTTGGACGAATGGGGCGAGCGCGTCGAAGAACGTCGGCTGCAGGCGGATGCCGTAGCCGTTCTTGATGGAATCGACACTCCACCGGGTCAGCGGATTGTCGTCCCACGGCAAGGCCGTTTGCCCCTTCAGCGCGACGAGGGCCGCTTCGATGCGAGCGAACAGACCGTCAGTCTCCGCCAGCCCGTCGGTGATCATCTGCGTAGCCACGTCGTCGTAGCCGATCGCCCGAGTGTGCGCCCCGTAGATTTCGCGAAGCTGCAGTTCGTGCAGCGCGATCACGGACGAGGCCGCGCCGTTGACCCGCTCCCCGACCCCGATGTCGCCTTCGCCCGTCGTCGCGAGCGCCTCCAGACGCTCCACCTTCTCCCGCGCGTCAGCCTGAGCCGCTGGCAGACGCTCTTGCAGTTCCGTCAGACGCGCCATCAGAACATCGCCCAGTGCCACCACCTCCGTCTCGCCCGGGACCGTCGCGCAGAGCAGCCGGCTCTCGAGTTCCGCTTGCGCGCGGTCGATCCGCTCGTGCATGCCGGTCCCGGTCCGATCTTCGTCCATCGTTGGGGCGATCTGGTACTGGAGCGCCGCGAAGGCGATTTTCTTCGCCCACACGCCAGACAGAACACGTCGCCGCAGTTGCTGCTGGAACTGCCGGCGGAGGCTGCCGCTGACGCGACCGTCCTTGAACGCGCGCCGGAGATTCCGTTGGATGACCCAGACGTTGCTGGCCGTCAGGGGCTGGTCGCCGTGGGACGCGAGTTCCATGGCGCGGACGTCGTCCTTGTGGCGGCGCAGGATGATGTTGAACTGCCGGCCATCACGACGCGCCACCAGCACGTCCGGGTGATGACTGCACAGGACGGTGAAGCCCGCGGCGGTGAGGTCTTCGCGCACCTCCATCCGTGCCTCCGCGCGGTCTTGGCCGTAGTCGTACGCGAGATTGACGCCCTCCAACGCCTTCCGAGTCACGACGTTGACACAGACGGGGCGGACGGGGGCATCGCCGAATGCGTTTCGCATGAATTGAACCCTTGTACTTGAGTGTGAGATCGAACGAAAGTTTTTGCGTGGTCGCCCGATGGCAAGTCTAGTCTAGCCAGCTGAGCTCGAGCACACAGCGTGTGCAAAGTTCATTCCTGTAGAAGGAATTTCTGTCTTTGTTCGAGCAACTCCTTGTTATGAGCCAAAAGGGGGGGATGATCTACGGTGCCTCAGCGCGTAATCAATAAGCAATGAGCAATCCCACACGCACGCATCGTTTTAGTCAAACGCAGGTCCTAAAACGCTCACCAGTACTTACCTTGTGCGACAAAACTTTCGCTAGCACAATATCACACATTGATATTGTCGCTACTCGGAAGCACTGCGACGCGAAAGCTGCGGCAGCCGCATCGAATGCCACTATTAGCAGTTGCATATGAAATAGTCCGAAGTTTGTATCTGATGGCTTGCATAGGTCGAGATTCTTAGAGCTTGGGAATAAACAACTTATGAAGAATCCACACGTTGCTGCTGTAGCGAGTAGATTCATGACCGAGCGACAAGCCGGCGTGCGCTTCCGGCTTGTCGCGTGTCAAACAACTACTCGCCGGTCGGCGAGCGCAGTTGCGGGTTGCTGTCCGGGCCGGCCGATGCCGCTATCACGACGTTGATGGTGGCGTTCTCCAGGCCGCCCGAAGCCGTCAGGATGCCCACCTTTTTTAGGTGGTGAACGGTCCGGAAGGGCAGGTCGGCCTTGCCACGGCACTTCTTGACGAGATCGGCGAACATCTGGGGGTCGCCACTCGCCAACCTGGTGAGCTTGTCCATCATGGATTGGACGAAGGCCGCTCCCTCTCGATTGCCGGTCCGCAGTGTCGTCATCAACATGTCTAACTCCCTGTTTGGTGGTGCCGCTAGCGCGGCGGATAGTCTCCGATACTGTTGCTAAGCGCACTTACGGAATTTAGCTTTGGGCGACTGACCTCATAGCAGCAGGCATCGAAAGACAATCAAATATCTCAAAACAATGAGATACAGGGCAACGAGCTGAGAGAGCCAATTTCGATATCCGCTCCTAATTAATCTAACCAAACTATCAACTAAGAAATAGGCAATTGTTGCTTGGGTCCGAGATCTGCAATTGCTCCAAACCGTACACACACTCTGCCAAATCGCAGCGACCTCGATAGTAAGAACGAATTTCTCGTATTTGTGATATTACGACTGATACCAGATTCGACACCAAGCACTGTGCGGATTCACAGCGCAAACTGTGTAATATCGCATCGTTCATAACATAAAGATCTGAACGAAATTTTATAGCAGAACTTGAACACTGGTTAAAAAGAGATCTTCCGAATTTTCGCACCAACTGTGCCTTTCAGACGACCAAGGCTTCGTCGAAAGCACGATACAACTTGTTGACTCGGCAATCAGGAGAAGTTCAAGTTTAGAACAACATCTTGTCTGTCTCTCTGCTGTAATTCACAAAGCACTTCCATCTACCAACGCCTCACGAAGTCGTCTACTGCCGAAATACTGGTAACCGTAGACAGCTCGGTCCAATTCTCACGAAAGGAACTCGTCAGTCGTGATGGCGCGCTTTGATGTGAGCGCCAACCGTCAACCTACTGTTGTGATGCCTAGAATCACTGCTTCAGGCAGTGGTCTTCGCCGTTCGATCATCCGATGAATCAAGGAGAAGAACATGAAACGTTTCGCTGCCATCGCCATCGCTGGCGGATTCTGCTTGCTCTGTGCCGCTGCGCTCTTCATCGCCGTCACACGCAAGCCCTACCACGACCCTTACTACGACGAAATGCCGGTCGGCACGCCCGTCGAACTCGTCGCTGTTTACCACCAGACCTACAAAGAGGTGAAGAAGCTCGAGGTCGAAATCGGGCAGGCGGTCGCCGTCTTCGAGCAGCGAAAGACGGAAGCCACCACTGCCTTCGAAATCTACGGCAAGTCGCTCGAAGAGGTGCGCGCCGCGGTCGCCGCAGCCTGCACTGCGCCTGCCGAACAGTCTTCAAACTGCTTCAAGGCGGCTCGAGACGCACAGAAGCGCTCCGAGGAAGCCTACAAGCAGATTGACATCACGCAAGCAGCGGCCCGCGCAGCGGTGGAGGTCGGTAAACCGCTCGCGCGCAGACTTGAAGCAGCCAGGGAGAAGCTCGAGCGTGACAAGAGCGACTATGAAGCAATCGCCTGTGGTGGCACACGGCGATTCGCGGACCTCAGACGAACAGACCTGGTCATCAAAGCCGAAAAGGATTTCGTCGACGGCTGGCGAGCCAAATTGACGAACTCGGATGACGCCTTGCGCGCTGCCATCAGCCGATACGACGCGGCCGAGATTCGAAAGAGCAAAATCGTCGCTGGCGGCGAACAGTTCGAGAAAGAACGCAGCGCTGCTTCCCATGCCAGCTACAATGCCTTCACTAATTACGAGAAAGCATCCGAGCAAGTCCTCAAGGAAGAGACTCTTGAAGCCGAAGCGGCCGTCGTAGCGGCTTACAAAGCCTGGAAGGCCGCTCGCAAGATCGACGATGAATTCACAGAACGAAGCCGCGTTCGGCAGACCGAATACAGCGCCGCTTCCGATGAATACCGGAGCGCATTCGAAGCCGTCCTGGATGCGGCTCCGTGATGATGCGAATCTTCAGACGTTTGACGCTGACGCAAAGTAGCAGGCGGACAGGAGAAGCACGCTGAAAAGCACTCCCCGACCCGTACGTCAGCGAAGTGAACAAGGGGTGGTCAATGCGGAATTCCATTCACACGTGACCGCCCCTTGTTCCATCAGAATTCGAAGATGGGCTCTAACTCCCGGTTCGCCGAGGTTATAGCCTTTCTGTTTAATTCTCCTATATTATTTAGTAATTGATCGAGATCCATAAAACATTGAAACTACAAGAGGGGAAGACAAATTGGCTCCTCCCCTCAGTCCAAGCAAGGTGCGACGACATGTCACACCTTGACTGAAGTTACGATGTCGCCGCTGTTCGGCTCAGCCCTTACTTTCTATCTCTTTCTAATCCTCGCCGTATCAACAACCCGCGCAGCTCATCCATTTCCCAAGAACCGGGCGTCACCGAACCACCACGGTCTCGGCGGCTTTGCCTTTAACTGACTTTGTTCATCGCACGTTCGCTCGATGATTGTCCTGACCTCGCTCAGTCCGCTCTTCAGCACGTTGTGAGCCCGACTGTACGAGTCCCAGTCGTGAGCGGTCTGGGATTTTTCGATGTACTCGCCCGCAAGCACGCCCAGATCGCTAGCCACCTGCCTGAACCAGAGAGCCTGTGTCAGAAGGTCTTCACCTGTCTTGACCGCCATGTAGGTGAACCAGGTCCAAACGAGCGGATGTAGCGGTTGGCTAACGCTCTCGAACTTGCGCAGAAGGTCGAGATTGCCGTTCTTCGGCGCGGCGTTGTCGGGTGAGTCATCCTGAAGCCGCGCGATCAGTCCGTCAATGGTCGGAAGGGCGGCGTCGACCTGCATCCGCAGGAGGGCCGCAAACTGGAGAGTCGTCAGCCGCGTTTTCTTTCGGTTTCGATCCCCGATGAGCCACATGACCGCCACGATGGCGACGAGAAGCGCGATTCCCATGGTTACTCCGATGCTGTTGCGCCGAACTATAGTTCGGCAAGATTCGAGGCAGAGCCTCTCAGTATCACGGTTCGCATTCTCTAAATTCGAGCGGCTACCCGACGCTCGAGCGAGGCGCGAGACCAGCCTAATCCTCAGCCAAGGCATACTCAATTGATCGACTCAACACCTGGAGCCCGAGGCTCGTCTCCGCCAGCCACTAATAGTGGTGCTGTCCGCGGTGAAACTGGTGTGTTGTGGGCGATCTCTGGGCGAGTAAGTATGCTCTGGAAGAAGGATGTTGGATGCCCTATAGTTCCACTCGACACGATCAATTTCAACCAGTCAAAGTCATATCTGGCAGGAGGACACAGCAATTAACCTCGTTTTGAGGTGAATCTACCAGCGCCCGCTCCACCAAGTGATATCACTTCGAAAAAGAAATAAAACTCTGGCTTTCCTCACCAGACATAGCTTTCCAAGCCTTATGACTTGCCGTAGTATAGCAACTGAACGGAAAATTCGATTCAACGCTTCAACAGTTTCACTCCATAAGATTAATCGCCCTGGTTTCTAGAACAGCAATGGTAGCGCCTGTGCTTCGTCAACATAAAACCTCTTCGACTTCTTTCTGCCACTTCGAGATTTCGCAAACCATTGAAAGCCGTCAACGAAGAGCGCCCGGTTCGACTTGGGACTGACGCGCAAACCGCCTGCAAAGGTCCTGAGTCTCTCGACACAGCCGTTGCCAATTCAAGTTAGAACCGGGAAGGTGATACCGCCAGCGCTGCCGGCAACACCTTCCCGATTCCGACTCTTGCCCGACGCCTCCAGTCACTCACCTGCTGTACAGGTGGGCTTCGTGAAGCGCCAGGGCGACCCTGATGAATACGCCATTTAAACATAACTGTTAGACCCTGGCCAGCCTTTCAATCACCTTCGCCATCGCGACGGTGATGCGTGCCATGCTGTCGAAATCGCACTTATCGGGCGTATCGTCCATCCCGTGCAAGTACGGGAAGCGGAAGTTGGACGTGTCAGTAACCATGAGAGCGGGCCAACCGAACTGCCAGTACGCCCAGTGGTCGGAGCGCGCGATGTCCTGGAAGCGCTCAGGCGGAGCAGCACCCTCGGACGCGAACTTCGCGACCTTTCGGAATTCGCCAATCACCTTGCGCACCCAGTCCCGGGATGCGTCGTTGCCGACGAACCCAATGAAATTGCCCGCATCGGGGTAGTACAGATTGAACGGGAAGGGATACTTCTGCGAGCCGGGCTCATTGGAGAAGTAGCCGAGCATCTCGAGCGAGATCATACCGACAATGTCATCTCCTCTCTCGTGACTCGAGCGCGCGTGGTAGTAGCTTCCCATCTCCATCCACTGATCGTTCTCCTCCTCGTTGAAGAAGGCAGCAAGGCGTACCGTGCAGTCGAGCTCCATGCTCTTAAGCAGCTCGGCTAGCTCAATCAACGCAGCCACGCCGGAAGCGTTGTCGTCCGCCCCGGGAGAACCAGGAACGGTGTCATAGTGCGCACCAATGACGACGATCTTTTCCGGTCGCTTGCGACCGGGAATGTCGGCAATGACGTTGTGCTGCACGATGCCGTCGACATGAAACGGCTCCATCACGACAGAACGTCCCCTTCGAATGAACTGGGTCAGAATGTAGTCGGCGCTCCGTTTCAGACTGTCCCCAGAGTGTGCGTGACGGATGCCGATATTC
This sequence comes from uncultured Candidatus Obscuribacterales bacterium, assembly GCA_964418155.1. Lineage (GTDB taxonomy): Bacteria > Cyanobacteriota > Vampirovibrionia > Obscuribacterales > Obscuribacteraceae > JADYXR01. Next base: position 6,615 of record CAYQKX010000029.1, read on the forward strand.
ACGGCCAGCTCGTCGACGTGCAAGCGCAGATTAGTCGCCACCGTCTTCTCGAGCTCGGTGAGCGGCGGCATCTTACCCGTGAAGCTTCGACCAGGCATGCTGACATACCTGCGGAACAGCGGATAGAATGCCCATTTCAGCAACCAACGTTTGAGTGAAGTCCACATAGGGCACTCCCTGACGTTAACCAACTTTTTGCTAGCAAGCGAATGAACCTGGCGAAGCGCTCCGTGCGGAAATCAGCTACCAGCGAGCGATCGCAATCGCCTTCCGGTAGCTGATTCCGCCCTCTCAGAGCGCGACACCGGGCTCTCCTTTCCGCATTAATAGTCGGTCGTGAACCCGTGCGAAGCGAACAGCTGGCGAGCGACACCGGACGGGTAGTTGCCGATGCCCTTCGCGAAGCTCACCTTCTCCAGCTCGCGGCAAAGCGCCAGCGCCCGGTCCTTGCAGTCCGGTCGGATGAGACCGGCCTTGTCGAGGCGCCGCACGGTCGCGATGTACGAAGCCGTGATGGCGTGCCACTTCTCGGTGTAGCTCAGGTCGAAGGTCAGCCCGTGGAACGAATCGATGGACGGCGAGATGACGATCGTGCCGTCATCCTCGGTCGGGTGCGTCGCATCGATGTTGCCGCAGGTTCCACCGCAACGCAGATGCCACAGGAAGCGCAGCCACCGCGCCTTCTTGATCATGTCGTCCGGGATGTCGAAAGCGATGATCTGGGAAGGCTTGACGCCGAGCTGCTTGTGGAGCGGCGCGGTCGGGCAGTTGCCAGCGTCGCCGATGGCGCCGTCGAAGAGGTACCAGCCGCTCGTCTCCACGGCATCGATGATGCCGGGAATCGCACAGGAGGCGTTGACCGCCGTGCCGACGCTGACCGGACCCTCGAAGCCATCAGGCTTGCAGCAGCCGTCTTTGTCCCAGTTCCAGAACGTCCCTTCGTGAGTGAACAACACGGAGTGCCCGCTCATGCTGGTCGCCATCGTCCAGTAGCCCTTCGGCCAGCTCGGCACTTCCAGGTCGACCAGGTCGCGGAGCGGCTTGGCGGAGTAGACGCCCTCTTTGGGCATCGTGCGCTCGTAGCGATACTTGGACAGCATCGCCCAGGCCCGAGAGAGCCAGTTCGACTTCGCGATCAGGAACTTCGAAAAATCAGCACGTACGGCGAGCATGAGAAGCTCCTGCGCCGACATGCCATTGGCAAACAGAGCAGCCGGAATCGATCCGCCGCTCACGCCACCGATAGTGGCAAACTTGGTGAATCCGCAGACGTCGAATCCGGCGATCGCACCGACGGCGCCCAAGATGGCTTTGGAACCACCGGCTCCAAAAACGGCATGAAACTCGGTGGACGCATCGCGCTGCGCCCCCTCACTAACAACAGTCTTCGGGTCGCTCATGTTTTTCTCGAGTTTGAGATGGAGGCTTCCAGAGGAAGACCACAGTATGAAAGTACTCGCGTCACGATATGTAGACGCGAAAGCAAGTCAATTGGGGTGGTTGTTCAGGAGAAGTGAGTTGTCTTTATCGACAACAGACCTTTCGCTCACCTCGGGAAGCATCAAAAAAGTTTCAGCACACGTTAGCAATATCGCAACTGGAAAAACACGATCTTGAATCATGACTCCGTACTCTACAAGAAAGTCACAGCTGGTGCAGCTCAGCCTTCCTGACAAGCCTCTTCTCAAAACTACGCATTTGACGGATATTGACAACCGTCTATTGTCAAGCCAGATATAATTCTCATCCTGAGCACATGCGTGACCAAGTTGAATGCGCTCACTAGCGCACGATCTTTTCGCGGTCCGCAAATGCAACTCCGCCCAAAGCGGAGTGTCGGAACTGATGCACCAACTGACGAGGTACTAAGGCATGAAGGTAAAAGCAGGGGTTCTGGAGAAAGCTAACGTTTTTGGGATTCAAGAAGTGGAGATTCCAGATCCAGGTCCTGATGAGGTTTTGATAAAAACCAAAGCAGTCGGCATCTGTGGTTCTGACGTGCACTATTACGTCGAAGGTCGCATCGGATCGTACATCGTCGATAAGCCGATGATTCTCGGTCATGAGACAGGCGGCCAGGTCGCAAAAGTCGGCAAGAACGTCAAAAACCTCAAAGAAGGCGACCGCGTCGCTCTCGAACCTGGCGTTCCATGCGGATGCACAGATTTCGTCAAACGCGGACAATACAATCTCTGCCCCAGCATCAAATTCTTCGCAACGCCGCCTTATCACGGAACGTTCGCAGAGTATTTCATTCACGATGCCAACTTCACTTTCAAACTTCCCGACAACGTAAGCTTCGAAGAAGGCGCCATGTGCGAGCCTCTTTCCGTCGGTATCCACGCTGTCAGACAGGGCTCTGTGGGTCTCGGCTCGAGAGTCCTGATCTTCGGAGCCGGTCCTATCGGACTGGTCAACGTTCTCTGCGCTAAGGCAGCCGGAGCCGGTATCATCGCCGTTGTCGAAACACACAAGAATCGCATCAAGATGGCGAAAGAATGCGGCGCAACCCACGCGTTCGAAACCTTCAATCAAGATGAGATTCTGGAACTCGGACTTGACGCCACATACGGTGAAGGCTTCGATGTAGTTATCGAATGCTCAGGAGCAGGTCCTGCAGCTCAAACCGCTGTAAAAGCGCTGAAGCCGGGCGGCACAATGGTGTTCGTCGGACTGTTCAGCGCACTTGAAGTGCCGATGGACTTGAACGCCATCACGCAGAAAGAGCTGACCTACAAGGGTGTGTTCCGCTATCGCAACACCTACCCAACGGCGATCGATCTGATCTCCTCTGGAAGACTAGATGTGAAGCCGCTTATCACCAAGCGTTTCCCCTGGCAAGATGTGAAAGCTGCTATGGACTGTGCCCATAAAGAGGCGAGCAGCCAGATCAAAGTAATGACCGAATGGTAATACACCTCCTGAGTTTTCTACCACTCAACTAGAAAACGCACAGCAGAACGCTCCTCATTCGGGGAGCGTTCTTGTTTTATTAGTAAGGTCTAGTCGCAATAGCCAAAACAATACCTCAAGACGCTTACAGAAAGCCACATACTCCGATTCTCCAAAATACCATGCACACAACCCATTTTGGCACATCCAGTTCCTGTGCTGGTTTTCAAACTTTTCCAAATTCCAATACGCTAGTACAATTCCGCCAAAGCTCATGAAAACTTGCGAAAAGCGATTGCCCTCGAACTCCTTCGACTGGCACACTTTATATGTCCCTCTATCCCAAACTCTTACGGATCGAACTACCTTACCAAGGCAGTCCGGCACCATCGCAAACCGAACTCTTCACCTCCGCTCCGTGGGACGGCAGAGGCAGAGCAAGGCTGAGCCTGGTTCTCGACTAACAAGATTCCGGAGATTCTCATGTCGACGAAAGAAGCGCTTCTCGCCGCCAACATCCCGGCCGACACGATCAGCAAGCTGGAAGAGCAACGCATGCTCGACGCCGAGCTGCTCGCCAGCGTCACCGCCGGAGAACTCAAAGACGCCTGCAGCATTCCGCTCGGTGACGCCGTCCGCGTCAAGAGGCTCTACCCCAGCGCCGCTCCTGTGGCGACACCGACGCAACCGACCACGCCCATCGTCGCCGTGCTGACCACGCCTCAGCCGAAGTCGGACGAAGAGGTCCTCAACGGCCACTTTCGATGCCTCGTCATTGAAACCCTTCTTACTATCTTCTCTCGTAATAAAATTCGGCGTTGGTATTGGGTTAGTGCCGGACGTTACGAATTGCACTGGGAGCTGGTTTTGGAAACTTGTTTCGACGCATGTTCCGTCAATCGTCCTCACCGAGATGACCTCAAAACGTCCGCCAGTGAACGTCTACCGGCGTTGCGCGTTGCGGTGCTCAATAGCCAGTCCTGTTGTTATGGACGACGGAGTGACACCTTGTACTCGCGAAATGCAAAAATTTCGCTCAACACTCAAGAGTCGGATATCAGACCGACTTACCGACCAAGATCTCAATCGAAGCCCAAGATCGGATTGCACCAAACACGCAATTAGTCTGCAATTTCGCCACTCAATATCTCTCCCGAATGGCGAAAAACGAATGATCGATATCGAAACTGCACAAATGGATTTCACCCAAAATCTGTTGATTAATTCGAGCCCGACCGGATTACAAGAGGTGCTGAAATTGGCTTAGGCTGAGGCATACCTCATTTCTCCGTAACGCAAGGAGTCGCCTACAGAAAACGCATCTCTTATCCGACCACACAAAAATCCCGCGCCGTCATCGACGAAAACAGAAGACCGCCTTTCAGAATTGTAAGACCAGGGTGGTCCTAGCAGACCGCCTGGAGATGAGAGGAACCCTTCTGAACGTGTCGTTGCAATAGCCTACTTTTTCTACACGATGAGATTCCTCGGACTCCTCAGCGGGACCCTGGCGATCGAGTTCAGACACACCGTCGTCCAGTGACAACTATCAGCAGTTGAAATCTGCTGCTCAGAGTTCTTGTGTGCATTCCGCAGACCACTCCAACTTCGACGGAAGGGAGCATCATGAGCCAGAGACGAAACCAACGCCTGCTGGAGCGCTTCCCGGTCATCAAGGACTACCTGGCGATGCTGAACCAGGGAAGGAGAACGGTGGACCGGGCACAGGACCGAATCCGGATCTCGGTGAAGCGCGCCGACGAGAACCTGATGATTCATAGGCCTGAACTTCTCGATGGAGAGACAGGTTTCCATCTCAACCCGAAACGCCCTTACATGGTGGGAACGGTGCACGAGCTCATCTCGGCTGTCGAGGACCTGGCTCGGGGGATGGTTGACAGACCGCACGCGCTTTCTCGATGAACGTGTGTCGGCTGCTCCTGCAGGCTGCCTAGCAGCGATCTCGCGAGATCGCTGCGTTCGAACACTCACATATCGACACGCCCAGAAAGGAGAACTGACCGTGAAACAGCGACAGATCGATCGAATGATGAAGAGGGTCCCCGCGATCGCGCACCTGCTTCATCTGGCCAACCAGCGCTGGAAGCACGACTCGACGAAGGACCGGATCAACATCAAGACCAAGCGCGCGGACCAGGACCTGCTCTTCCACAGCCCCGAGCCCTTCTGGCGGTGGATGATCCCCGACTCGAAGATGGTCGGTGTCGTGAGCGAAATCATCTCCGCCGTCGCCGGGCGCGAGATCGTGGACAGCACCGGCTCCCTGGATCCGAGGCACGGTGGACGTTCGAAGGTCGTCCGGCAACTGCTCGCCGAGACCCAGGCGAACATCGACCTCCTGGTCCGTGCGGAGGTCTTCGCCTGGTACCAGAACGACGGCAACTGCCGGCCGGGCCAGTTCGTGGAGCGCGAGATTCAGTTCTCCGTCTACCCCGCGCCCACGAAGGGGTTCCACGACCTCCTCTCCACCTGCGACGTCGTAAAGAACGTGCATCTCCGCATCCCGGGCATGGTCTCCTACATCCGTGCCGACGACCTGACGTTCGCGGAGGTCGGCACGCGCCTGGAGGAGCTCGCCTTCCGCTTCTTGGCCCTGACTTACGCCCGTGGGCTCCAGGACCGCATCCAGCAGTCCGACGAGAAGGGCATGTCCGGTCAGTTCGGCTCGACCCGACTGTCGGCCTGGGCGACCCTCGGGCAGGTGATGCTCACATTCCGCAGCGGCGACGATGAGGTCTCGTTCGTCGCCGCCGAGCACGGCAACCAGGAGATCGGCTTCCAGTCCATCAACGCGACGCTCCCTTCGGCCACCAGGATGGTCGAGGAGGTCATTCAGCAGTGGATGTGCTCCGACCTCCCGCTGAAGGAGCGCTTCAAGGACGATCCCTCCGTCAGTCTGTGAACTCGCCCCTGGTGTGAAGAGTAGTGTCTTCTGCCGGACGCTGACCACCGGCAGAAGACAGCACAGAGCGCAGCAGACCTCAATCAAGTCGCTCTGGAGACGCTCCAACATGGCAGCCACAGATGATAACCGAGAGAAGCTGCCCGCTCGCTGCGACAAGACCTGGTTCTGCAAGACGTTCCTAGCCGGAGCAGGGATGGATCGCACCGGTGATGATGCTGATCGTCGACATGCTCGTCGCGGCCATGCTGCGACCAACAACAGCCTCACCGTCTACATGGCCAACAGCTTCGTGCAATACGGGCTGTTCAGCGCGATGAACGGCCGACGATCACACCTAGTAACATTTTCTGTCTTCGTAAATGGACACTGATGGACGTGGCGACTCGCCCCCTGGAGCCGTTTTGCAGAACATGTTGTGCCGCATGTTTTGCCGCTGGTCCTCAGCAAAGCGGCCTCGAAACGTCCGCAAGCGAACGTTTACCTGTCTTCTGTCTTCTGTCTTCGCATTATACGTGGCGATCTAGTAGAAACAAATCAAAGAAGCAAAGCAGCGAAGAATGGCGTTGATAGCCACTCTTGCTGCTTTGCCTGCAAACACACCGGCTGCAACGAGCAGACTGGCGGGTATCCAGTCCAGTCGTGCGGCTCAACGGAATGATGTGAATGCAAACCGGCTCCCCGCCCCGCTACGGGTTGCTATCGCTCGACCACGACCCTCGTCAGGGCTGTCGCGATCAGCTCTTCTTCTCTTCGCCGTTCGGCTCCGGGAGCCTCTCTCGGCCGCAGTACCGGAATCCCTCCAGGTACGGACCGATGAAGAAGTAGCGCCGTCCGCCAGTCTCGGTGTTGACCCGGCGGAAGTACATCGCCAGTCCGAAGACTTCGTAACCGGCCTCTTGTTGAGTGGCGAGCTCGATGCGGTAGAGACCGCTGCTCAACTCTGCCACGCGCTGCTGCAGCACGTCCCTCACCTTTTCCTTGATGAAGACCGCGTACCAGCACCAGGCGTCGGCGAGATTGACCTTCGTATCTCGATCTGCGGACAGATCGCAGGCCATCGCCTGAAGTGCGAAGGTCATGTTGCCGAACAGCTCATCAGGAACTTCGCCGCCATGTGAGAGTTTCATTGCTATGCCCTCGTTGGTTAGGAGAATTGCCTGCCACCACAGCAGGCAATCCTCTATTAGATCCGACACTTCACCACTGCTGTCAGCTCACATGGAGCCGATTACAGCGGTTCGGTGTAGGACCCGGGGCCGGAGCAGGACCAACGGCGGCTGCTGTAGCGATCCGTGCGAACGATCGTCGTAAGCCCGTCGTAGAGACTCTTCTCGGCGAGCTCGGCCGTCTCCGTCGTACCATCCAGCTCGGCATCCCACCGAGACTTGAGGATGTCGATGGAGTGCAGGATGGCATCTGCGGCGACGATGTTGTTGATCGCCACCAGGCGGCAGGTCGGCGCATCGTTGTCGCTAGCCGCGCCCGCGACCTGAGCCTTCAGCTCTTCAATCAGAGCCCGGATCTCGGGCACCAGCCTGTCGAGGCGGTCGAGCATCTCGGTCACCGCGACGCGGAGCGTGATGAACTCGATGCGCTTCTGCTGCTGACTGAAGCTGAGTTCCGTCACCGCGGCAGAGTTGTCCGTACCGTCGCTCGGTGTCAGGAGAGCCTGAAGCCGAGCGCTGTACTGGGGCTCGTTGAGGTTGCTCTTCGCGGCGAAGTATCCATCCCAGTTGCGCCGGTGCGGCTCTTCCGCCAGGGTGACAAGCGACGCAGCGCTACCGGCGGCAGTCACCAGCTTGTCGTTGATCTCGATACCGTCGCGGAATCCGCGCTGGTACTCGTTGAGGTCCACCCGCGTAAGCGGCACCAGGAACATCGCAAAGTTGTTCGGCTCGCGCCGATCCGGTCGCATGATGTTGGGAGTGCCACCGCAGATCGCGCCGAAGACCTTGCGAAGACTGGTAGCCGCCCGTCCATCGGTAAGATCTCGCCTCGAGACCTTGTCCATGCGTTCGAGCGCGTCCTGATGGAGAGTGTTGCTTCGGAGCGCGACCGTGAGACAGCGCGTGGCGAGCCGGTTGCGTTCGACCGCGCTATCTTTGATGTTGTTGATCGTCGCGACCAGCTTCATGATCGTCCGAACCAGCTTGTCGCGACCGCGCAGACCGGTACAGAGCCGGCCGAAAGCGCAGTGAACGGCAAGCAGCCCACTGACGTAGGAGCAGCGCAGCCTATCCTGCGCATCGATCACATCGCGGGCACGACCGGGATCTCCGCTCGCCGCCTCCAACTTGGCGGTGAACTGATGCTCGTTGAGCCGACCCTTGTGATTGACGAGGAACGCAACGGAGGCGTTGAGGAATTCAACGCCAACGTTGAACTCGGTTTCGGCGGTCTCCAGCTCCTTGATGAGAGCGTCGATGTCGTGGCGGGCGGGTGCTTCGGTAGTCATTTTTCGACTTCCTTCTGTCTGAGCAGATTCGGTTAAGGCACAGACGCTGACGCTCAGACCAAGTCTGCGCATGTGCCGTTGACGAATCAGGGACTATGTGGTCGAAAAGGTCGAGGAAACAACCTTATAAACCGAGTCCATGATTCGCCTGCCAGCCCTCATTTCAATGAGGACCAGCGCTTCCAAGACGACTCCGACACGAAACACAGTTAGTGCATAAAGCAATTGCTGGTATCGTGTGTGGTGCGAAGTTTTGTCGAACAGTCTCGCAATGGAATCGCCGGGAAGTTGATTCACGCTAAGCAATAGACTTGGTCAGCTTCAGGCTTTGTGACCTTGGTTATTAATCATCCAGTGAAAGTAGAAAGTTCGAAATCGCAGTCAGCCAGAGGCGTACACACGCCAACCATGGTCAAAACATGAAATTCTTTTCCTCGTATCTCCAAGTCGATATCACAAGAAAAGCCTGGCGCAGCTAGAATGCCAGCGCGTTCAAGTTTTTTTGGTAGATTCGACCAGACGATAACCTCTGCCATAAACACTCTCAATCGTCGCCGATTTATCGATCGCCTCAATCTTGCTCCTCAGCCGCGTAATGTGACTGCGGAGAGTGTCTACCGCTCCACTTTCATCCGTTTTCCACAATCTATCTATGATCTCATCGGCAGCAAAAAGACGATCAGGGTGTTGAATCAAACATTCGAGAATACCGAATTCCTTTGGTCTCAACTCAATCTCAATGTCATCGACAGTGACTCTGCGTGTCACTGTATCGAGAGAAATCTTGCAGAAACTTATCGTCGTGGTTTTATTCGGTGTTGATCGTCGCAGCAACGCTCTAAGCCGAGCTGCCAACTCTCTCATTTCGAACGGTTTAGTCAGATAATCATCAGCACCGGAGTCGAGACCTTTCTCCTTATCGTCAAGCTGCTTGCGACCGGTCAGAACAAGTATCGGAATCTGCCCACCATGCTCCCGGTAACGCCTGACGACTTCCACTCCATCTATGTCAGGCAGCTCCCAATCGATTATTGCAACATCGAAATCAAAGCTCTTGAGCATATGCAAGCCATCTTCGCCAAAATAGGTTACATCGACAACGTGACGCTGCATCTGGAGCCAGTCTTTCAAAGTACTGGCTGCAACTTGGTCATCTTCAATCAGAAGAATTTTTGACATCTTAAAATCCTAATTCCCCCGACAAATCCAAATTAATCCGGAAAAAACGTTGTATCAGCACTGCAATAAAGTTTCAACTTTCTGGTCTTAATGTTTTGGCAGTTGAACTCGCGGCTCGAAGAGCAGATCCATAGGCAAATATCAGCAAGAGGAGAATCATCTTGTTAGAACCTTCCTTTGAAATGCCCACCGCTCCTAGCAAAGGTACAGAAAGCAGCAATCTTAGTCTAGTGAGCCTGATACCAGATCGCAACGCTGCCAAATCGATCAAAACCAGTTACCCGAACGAAAGGGACAATGACACCGAAGGCGGTGAGCTGGAAATCAGCTTTGAAGAATTAGGACCCGCGTTCAATCAACCTGTTTACAAGCAGGCACCTGCTGATACCGGTGCAGGGCCGATAGCAGGCGGACAGGTTGATTCCGACAAAAGTGCTCCAAAACAGGATAAAGGAGGTGCATCCAACAATAAGGCTCCAACCGAAAAAGACGCTGCATCACCAGGTGTGGATAAACCGAAAGTCGACAGTCCTGGTCCACCACGCCCGGGTGGACGCCCGGGTGGACGCCCGGGTGAAACAGAGGCACGGCAAGGACCAACCGGTCCACAGAAACCTGATATGCAAAAGGAAATCCCAGGAAAAAAAGGACATGATGCCTCCGAGGGACAGATCGAAAAAATCAATTATGCCGACGCCAGGAAAAAGCTCGGACTAAAAGAAAACGCTTCTCAAGACGAGATCAGTACTGCTATCAAGAAGCAAATTGAACTTCTGGGAAATGACGAATGGCCGGTCAGAGTAAAGGCACACGCCCTGCTCAGATCACTGGGCCCGGCTGCTATCCGGGAGATTGCAAAGGCGCATGGTCAAACTGACGATCCGGAAACCCGCAGAAGGACCCACAGTCTACTGCGTTCCGGCATCGGCGGTATTCCGGAGGCAACCTTGAAAATTCAGGAGAACCTCGAGAAGGCGAAGGCCAATCGTGTCGGCGCCTCCGGAACAGGAGAATTGGAACAGATTTTGAAAGAACCCACTTACCATGCCACTCCCAAAGACTTCGAAGGAACAAGGCTTGTCAAAAATGAGCTTGAACAAGCAGCGAAAGATCTTGGTCCAGGCAAAAGAGACAAGCTGAATGGCTTACTGAGGCAAACAGAAGACATACTGAGTCTCGAAAAGATTCACAATAAAATGCACCTGCCGCGCATCAATCTCGCCGATAAGATTGCCGAGACAAAACCTGAAGAAGCGCTTCGCCAGCTTAATTTGGCAATGAGAGACAACTTCCAACGGTCAAATGATCATTTTACCTTTTTCGAGGCGGCTACCAAAGCGCTGAAAACGCTCGGCTTCGATAACCCCAAGTCACAAGCCTGGCTGAAAACGGCTAAAGAGAAAGGCGTAGACATGAAGTTCTTGGAAGAACGCGGCGGACCAAAAGCCAAGTAAGCAAGCCAATGCGTGCAAACGCAGTCGTGCCTTTTTCGCCCCTGACCTTTATCGCGCTGAACTCAAACCTTTCTGTGACTGCGACGTTGATGTCGCCTGAGTCTCCTCAGGCGACATCGCATTGTTGATACATGCTGCTTTCATGGTCGATGACACGACATATGCTCTTTTCGCGTGGGAACCAAGACCAAGTCGATCCCAGTGTTCAGGCTCGATTGAAACGAGCCTGAACATTCGAGTCAACCATATGCCTGGTCACCGGGGAAACTGAATCCGCCAGCCGCGCTAGCAAAGAGGTAGCCGCGTAACCATGAAAAGCTCTTCAACTCTATCAAGTCAAAACGAGGGCGAACTGGGCAGCAACCGAAATCACAATCAGCACTTCCGAGCGATCGGACAGCATGTCAAGACTAGCTACTTGACAGGCTTTTAATAGATCGATCAACTCAGAATAATTGAAACCATAGAAGCTGATTTTATAAGTTTCAATATCACTTTTTACTTCTCTTCGAGCTAACAAGCCTATTCACGACAGCTCTCGCACATCACTTCCTGCTTCTTGACTCAGGAAAACTGGGTTTGGTGCTCATCGACTGACGTGTCGATGCTCCTTGCTATTCCGATAATAAAGGAGTTTTGACTATGAACGACGCAGGAGATCGTTCAAAGCGAATCGGACGCAACGCCGGTTTGCTAGACGACGAATGGCTTTTACTCAACCAGAAGCTCCCGCATGATCTGCCCCCGGACGAGTTTGCGTCGACCTGGGACAGCTATCAGGTGGTCATCGCCCAGTTCCTTAGCAGGATGGGTGAAGAGAGCGCGATGCTCGAGTCTATCAGGCGAGTCGTGATGGTGCGCACCTTCGGGGGCATATTGGCACGCATCGCGTTGATTCCGAGGCTCAGCGACTCCGTACTGCTCGCCGTCCGGAAACACGGTGTCAGTCAGGTGGTCGTGCAGCTAGCCGGACAATGCGCGCTGATGGAGCTCTCGGCCGCCGCAGGATACCGCACCTTCTGCTTGCCGGATCTGGTGAGAGGTCTGAACAAAACGGACAAAATGCGCGACAAGCCTGTCGAGCGCATGTTGGATACATTCGAGTTCCTCAACACGATGATGCAGTACCCGCTCAGCGACTCGAGAGTGAAAGCACAACTCGAGCGCACAAACGGTCTGCACGCCAAGTACAAGGTCGCCGGCGCCATGCATCCAAGGGCCCGAGACCTGTTTAAATACATCGCCCTCAACATGTTTTACATCGGTCCGAGCATGCGCCCGGACCTGACGCCTCAAGAGCGACACGCCATCTGTGGTCTGACCGTCCTCGTTTCGAAGATGATGGGTCACACCATTGACGGTACCACTCTCGAGCTCGAGTTGTTCATCGACGAGTACGAAGCCTCGTGTATGTTTTCCCGGAATGATACGAGCGACCTGCGCAAAGACGCAATAAGAATCGCCCAGGCTTCCGCAGCCGCTCTCTATCAGATTCCAACCATCGTACCTGCTCGTGTTCACGGCTACGTTCCGCATGGACACAAGCGAATACTGGAGATCTCATGACCCAACCAACCGCAAATGCTACGATGATCCGCTCGGTCAGCCCGCAGACCAAGGAAGTCATCGGTGAGTTTCCCTGCGCCACTCCCGCCGAAGTGGAGCTCGCAGTCGCGCACGCCTGGCAGACCTTCCGCAACAACCGGCTGGACCTGAAGAGCCGCATCGCCTGCGTGAGCCGCCTGCGCACCCTGATCGCCGACCAGGCCGACGAGATCGCCAAGCTGATCTCGAAGGAGGTCGGCAAGCCCTTGGTCGAGTGTTACTCGGCTGAGCTGACAGGCGTGCTGGACACCTGCGTATGGCTGATCGACAACGCCGAGCGGCTGCTCGCGACGGAGCGCGTCAAGCTCACCAACCCGCTCGCGCGTAAGAAGCGCTGCTCCATCAGCTACGAGCCGCTCGGCGTGATCGGCATCATCTCGCCGTGGAACTTCCCGTTCACGATCCCGATGTGTTCGGTACTCCACGCCGTGGTCGCCGGCAACTGCGTCGTGCTCAAACCATCGGAGAAGTCATCGATGGTCGGTCTCAAGATCGCCGAACTCTGCAAGGCGGCCGGCTTCCCGGAAGGCACCGTTAACGTCGTCCTCGGCGAGCGCGAGACCGGCAAGGCGCTCTCCCAGTCGCCGCACCTGTCGCGCCTGATTTTGACCGGCAGCGTCGGCGCCGGCAAGGCCATCATGGCACAGGCGGCCGGCAACCTGACCCCCATGACGCTCGAGCTGGGCGGCAAGGACGCAGCGGTGGTTCTGCCCGACGCGCCCGTGGAGTACACGGCCCGAGGTCTGGTCTGGGGTGCCTTCACCAACGCCGGACAGGCCTGCGCCTCCATCGAGCGGGTCTACATCGTGCGAGGTCCGAACACGGAGGCGCTCATCGGTGAAATCACCCGGCTCACCAAACAGCTCCGAGTCGGTCCGCCGGAAGACCCCAACGTCGATATCGGGCCTGTCATCGACGGTCCGCAGCTCGAGAAGATCTGCCACCAGCTCGCCGACGCCATGCAGAATGGCGCGAAGTTGCTGCATGGCGGCAAGACGCTGACCCAGCTCAACGGCTTCTTCATCGAGCCCACCGTGCTGACCGACGTCAACCACAACATGATGCTGATGAAGGAGGAAACCTTCGGGCCGGTCCTTCCCATCATGGTGGTCGAGTCGGCCGACGAGGCGATCCGCCTCGCCAACGACACCGGCTTCGGTCTGACGGCCTCGCTCTGGTCGGCCAACGCCGAGTGGGTGGAGCAGAACCTGGCTCCGCTCCTGCGCGCGGGCACCGTCTACGTCAACGAGTGCATCTTCTCGCACGCGGCTCCTCAGCTGCCCTGGGGCGGCGTGGGGATGAGCGGCATCGGTCGCTCGCACGGGCGCTTCGGTCTCCACGACATGGTGAACATCAAGAACACCAATGTCGAGACCGCGAAGGGCTCGGGCGCGCTCTGGTGGTACCCGTACGGTCCGGGGCGCACCGCGTTCATGCGCGGCGGCGTCCAGTACCTCCACGGGGCGACCTTCTGGAAGCGGCTCAAGGGTGCCGTCTCCGCTGGCTACGCCAAGATGTTCTCCGTCAAGTAACGCAGGCAGCGGATCCAGATCGCTCCACCGCGGAAGTGATGCTAAGTGTTTGACGCACGAAGCGACAGCACGTAAGCACACTGTGCTTGCAAGGGAGGGACCAACTCGTTGCAAGCACATGTCCGTGAGACGCGCCTTGGACGAGCCTGACGAACGAACCCAATCGGAGAATGAGGACCAGACCGGGTCTCCATTCAATGATTGGGTTCGTTTCGTTGGACAACTTTTCTACTATCTTTTGTCGTTCCTCCTCTAAACTGCACAACTGCAGAAATGCGCTGTGAATGTCGAAGCCAAGTTTCACTCTCATCTGCTCCAGCCTTGGAAATCGAAATCGAACCTGGCGAACACCAGGAATCAGCGTCAAAAATAAACTCGATAGAAGACTTGCGGACAACAGTTGCGCGCCACCGCATATAGTATCACCACCCCGAAAACCGCATACAGCAACGCGCAAGAGACAAAAACAAAAACGATTAATTCGAAACATGCAACTCTGTGCAGATAACAACGGTCTTAGTTGGTCTTACAACCACCCATTTTCTCGCTCGATTACCCAGTCAAACCTCCGCTACCCTAGCTAGCCATAAAGAGATTGAGACAGATGTTTTCAACCCCAAGCTTTAATCAAAAAGTTGAGGCTGTAGCTAAGCTACGCGAGTAGTTGCGAGTACTTGCTCAAAAAACCATGTTTTCCGACAATCGAGTGATAATGAACTTGCTTTCATATCCGCGCGAGATGTCAAGAATCAGATTGATCTTCTTTCTTGCATGAGACTGGATTTGGCGAAATGCCATCAGACGGGCACTTTCAGCCACACTCGGGATATTACGGTCCAATTGCATTGAAGCCCCCATAAGACATAGGTTTTTAACACCTTCAGCTTCTTTCCAACTCAAAGCAGACCAACGACTCTCAACTGTTTCCAGGTATCAGGATTTCCCATACACTTTGCTTCGGCAGAGTGTGTGCGCCTAGCCTGGTCCTGGAGATGGAGCAACGAAGGAAGAACACGCACGGTAGTGCGTTCATGCAGGACTCAGAGGCTTCCGCCGACGAGACTAGTCCGACACCTTTACCCGAGGAGATCCCATGCGTAGTACTCATCGAGACGTCTGGCATGCCCATTGGCGCGACACGCTCAAGGGCTGCCGCAAGCGGCTGTTTTTGTTCGACCTGGACGGCACGGTCTGGGATGACTTGCTCGTCATCCTGAACCAAGAATTCGGGCCGGTCGAACCGGACGGGACGAAACGGTGGCTCAAGTACGATGCCGCCTTCAAGAAGCACGGAACGATGTCGAACGGCGCGCACTTGGAGGCCGAATACCGCGACCTCCTCGAAGCGAAGCCGTTGGCCGAACTGATCACCTGGCTCCGGGCCAACCACAAGCTCGTGCCGGGCATCACACCGTTCCTGCAGTTCCTCATGGACGAGAACATCTCGCCCGTGGCGGTTAGCAACGGAGCAGTGCAAATCGCGGATGCGATGTTGCTTCACCACAACATCGTGATGCCGCGTGTCTGCAACTCCCTCCGACTGGAAGGCGACCGGTTCACCGGCCTCGATTTCTTCCATGACGAGGTCGATGGCATCAACAAGGGCGAACTGGTGAAGGCGGCTGTCGAACTCGGCCACGAGGTGATCGGGTGCGCGGGCGACTCCAAGGGAGACATCTCCCTCGCCCGCGAGACCGCATCCGCCGGCGGATTGGTCGTCGCCGTGGACGAAGGCCTCATCGACTGGTGCCGGGAGAACGACCCGACGTTCTCTGGCAACGGTCAGTGGTGGCTCGACATCCACCGCGACTACGACGGTCTGAGTCGTGTGTTCCAGCAGCGCATCGCAGGCTACTAGGTAGCGCTGTCGATTCGATAACAGCCTGAGAGACGCAGCGAGCTTACAAGCCCGCTGCGTCTGCTTTGGCGCGGACTCTAGATAACCACAGCACTACAGGCGGTGCCTGGGTGTACCGCCTACTGCGTACTTTTCGAAACAGCTCCCTGTCTCGCTGACAGGGGGTAAACCCCGTGAGAAAGAAAAAACCATGACTGAGAACACACTCCGCCGCTGGGACGTCGTCGGCCCGGATCAGCTCAAGCTCGTGACCTTCCTGCCCGCCGAGTTGGTCATCGGCGACGACGAACTCCTGCTGGAGTTCGAGACGAACGGTAACTGCGGGTCTGACGACCACATGTACCACACCGGGGCCAAGCACCCCGGCCACACGGGCTGCCACCAGCCGCTGACGCTCGGGCACGAACTCATCGCGCGCATCAAGGCGATGGGCAAGAACGTCACCGGCTTCAAGGTCGGCGACCTGATCTCCGTCGAGCCGGGGAAGCCGTGCGGCACCTGCCCGAACTGCCGCAAGGGGCACTACCACTGCTGCCCGTCCACCCGCTACATGGGGACGCCCCCCCAGAACGGCGGTCTGGCCGACCAGTTCGTGTGGCCCGCGAAGTGGTGCCACGCACTGCCGGCCGAGTTGGCGGCCGACCCCGTTCTGGCGAGCCTCGTCGAGCCAGTGGCGGCCTGCCGCCAGTCGGTGATTCTGCGCAACCAGAAGGTCGTCCCGGCCGCGGACGAGTGGACCGTGGTGGTCGGCAGCGGGGCGATGGCGCTCGGCGTGTTGGCGGTCCTGAAGGCGATGAACCCGAACGAGAAGGTCATCGTGGTGGCGCGCAACCACCAGGCGCTCGCCTTCGCGAAGGAGTTCGGCGCGGACGCCACCCTGCAGCTCTCGGCGGTGGACCCGAAGCGCGTCGCGCTGCGGGTCACGGCCGGACTGAAGGAGTTGTTCGCGACGGACCACTTCGACAACGACGACGTCGCTCTCGGGGCGTTCGTCGGCGACCCCGTGCTGCTCGCGGCGGCGAAGGCAGCCCGGGACGCCGCCAACGCCAAGCGGCTCGACGGTGGGCACGAGGAGGAACTCGAGGCCACGATGTACTCGGCCGCCTTGGCCGTCGCCATCAAGACGCAGGTCGACGAGAACAAGGAGGTGTTCAAGCGCGTCAAGGAGTTGGCGGAAGGGTTCGTCAGCTCCGTCTTCGAGTGCACCGGTGACGGCCGGTTGCTCGAGGTCATGATCGGGGCGCAGTTCATGCTCGCGAACGCCTCCCTGATCGGACTGGGCTGCCACTACGGTGTCAGCTTCGACGTCGCCCACCTGCGGCGTCACGAGACGTGCTTCCAGCCGGTGCGTCGCTCCGCGCACCAGTTCGGTCCGACGCTGGAACTGCTCCGAAGCAGCCCCGAGATGTTCCGCAAGCTGGTCGGCGGCACGGTGCCGTTCGCCCAGTTCGGCGAGTTCATGAAGGGCAACAAGTCGGTGGTGACACCGACCGGCACGGGCGGGCCGAAGACGGTCGTGGTGAAGTGAGTTAGCGCGGCGCAAGCCGCTACACCTAGGAGGAGGGCGGCAACCGGGCCGCTCTCCTCCGCTTTTTTACGTACTAGGGACGAAAATCGAGCTTGTCCGCGGGAACAACGGCTAGATTGCTGCGACAACAGCGGGAGAATGCGATGACTCTGTTAGATGAAGAATTGGCGGGCGACGGGCCAGGTCTCGACTGCATGCTCTCGGAGCCGGAAGGTGACCCGGCCGGCGCGACGCCGCCGAACAACTCCCGCTTCGTGGTCTACGAGCGACCGGTGTACGACCCGCTTCTGCTGCGCAACGACGCGAGCAGAGTGTACTGCATCGTCTGCGAGATCATTCGGACGCCGATGGGTGATGCACTCGCCCCGCGGTCGGTCTGCCTCGTCGACAAGTCGATCGTCAACTAGCGCGTCGGTCGGTTTCGGTTCCAGTCTTCAAGCTCCTGACGCTGAGCTATAAAACCATCAGAACAGGAGCCTGCGATGGCAAACCGAAACAACCAGAAGCTGTATACCGTCTCAGACCCTTCTGCAGTGAAGGTGAAGAGCAACCACTGTGGCACGACTACCAGCGCGGGTTTCATCCGCATGGACCGTGCCGCCCGCAGAGCGAATGTAATCGAAAGCGGACTCAATCCTACGAGCGGCTGCGGTGCCCATGGCGGAGGAACGCCAGAATCGCCGCAAAGCACGCCGCCAGGGAGACGCCGAGACCCGGATGGTCTCGAACGACCCGTGACAAGGTCCTCAGGAGAGGACAGGCAATGACCATGTTAGCGACACTGACAGCGATTCTCCGGACCCTTTACCGACGACTGCGAGGCTACCCCAAACTAGCCTGGCAAGGTCGTCGGATCCTCGTAATCGGTCCGGTCCAGCCGGTCGATGGCGACTCCGTGGCAAGTACTGCAGCAATGCTCGCCCACCTTCGCAAGGGTGGCATCGAGGCATACACACTGCCGACACTGGCCATGTACGACCAGATCGACTGGATTCTGACACGAGATGACATCCACCCGGCGTGCCACGGTCTGATGTCAGATAGGTTGACGACCATCGACTTGCAAGGCTCCTACGACGCGGTTCTCGCGGCGTGGAAGCCTGATGCGGTCATACTGCTGGATGGACACCTCCCTGGCTTCGACATGCGGGGCGTCAAGACCTACCTCATCGACCACCACATACGCGAGGGTGTGGGCGAGGTGAACAGCGACACGACATTCATCAAGAAGGCACCATCGGTCGGGTGTCTGCTCATCGAGCACTTCGGCATCACGGAGCCGATTCTCGCGGTCAGCATCTTGACGGACACCTTCTGGTTCCGTCACAGCAACCCGGCAGAGGCGATTCGGCAGATGGCTGTTCTAACCAGGAACGGCTTGACCGACCAGCTTCTCACCATCTACCAGAAGCGGCTGATGGTGCACAAGGACACCCACATCCTTGAGGCAATCAGAAATGCCGTGGACATGAAGTTCGCGTTGAATGGAGATGTCGCGTTCATCGTCCTCGATGACAGCGACCCCGAAACTCATCGCGGCATCATGGGTCAACTAGGCTACTTCTCACATCACATGTGCGCCGTGCGCGGTGATGGATACATCTCCTTCAGGACGACCGATGAGAAGATCGACCTGCGACCGCTCGCCACCAAGTACAAACGCGGCGGGCATCCATCCCAGGCGGCCGGGCAAGTCGACGTCCACGATATCGACGCGCTCGAGCAGCTCTGGCTGGACTTCCTAGCGGCTGTCGCACCGACCGAGGTGCCGACAACCAGCAGACTAAACTAACGAAGTTCACACCAACATGCAGATGACTGCCCGGTTGGGCGGGCGGATCGTCTGGCATGCGTGAACGACAAGACGCGGTAGGGAGGCCGTGAGGCCTCTCCAACGCGTCCTTTTCCAAACTGTTCTACTAAATTTTTTAGTATTTCGGGACAGAGAGTCAAAAGTCAACAAAGGCAACCGCTACCAACTTCTCGAATCCAACCTATTCAATTGTCAGAGCGGCTGTTGAGTTCAGAAGCTATCAAACATCCTTTACTTCGACGGATAAACCCATGGTCTATTGAATTGTGGACATTCGAGCTCAGTGCGTTCTCCTGAAGGCGACAGCCGTCAATCATTTTCTATCAAAGACCATCACCGTTAAGCAAATCTCGCTTGCCAACACTTGAGAAACATGCTGACGTGTCCAACGATGGCATCACAGCGATTCTTGACAATCAGCGGCGTATATATATTTTGATATCAATATCACTTAAATTCTTTCCGTTACAGTTCGCCCAAGGCCGAATATGAGAAAACCGCTAGGGTCGTTCCGCTGTGCCGTAAGTAGCAAAGTATGAGACCGAAACCCTAGCACAACCTGACAACCCGAATAGGTGGTTATATCAAAAAAGCGAAAACCTTATCCCAGGTGCCGATTCATTCGGCGTTTTCGGCGTCACTTCAAGTGCCAATTCCTTCGGCTGTTTCTGTGTATCTACGTCCACGAACAGTTTCGCAACAGCAACATTCCTCCGAGGGCATAGTTTCGCAGCCCCTCTTATGCCTCGCAGGGAATAAACAACAACAACAACAACAACAACAACAATGGGCTGAACCTGAGCCACGAAACTCGGGAGTTGGCGAAGATTGAAGCCGGCAATTAGCGGGATGTAAGCGGCGCAACTCACCGAATCACCTGCTAGAGCATGGTTACAAGCGCATGCCCTCGCTGCCAAAGTACGGACTTCGCCCAGGGATCCTCATGCGGGAGCTCATTTCACATAGTCTGTTTCCGATGAGAATGCTGCGATCGCTGATGATTACAGTCATTCCTCGACTGTTTTCAAACCAAAAAAATTCGATGAGCCTGGAAAAGGTTGCCCGAACTGCCATATCACTCGCGATAGTTCCAATAACAGTCCCAAAAGCTTCGGAATTGACTAATACATCCAGTTCAAGATAGGGCTTCGAAGACTTGTCGTAGTTCCGCGAATACCTAATTTTTAGGGTAATTTCAAAAACCGACAGTAGGTAATCAGCCACCTAATCACAATTCGCAGGAATCTCGCAAGATTCTAAAAGCTGCGTAATAAAGCCCACTGACGCGCGATCCAGGTTGTTTGACAATGGCCCCCTGCGCTAAGGTGAAAAAACCTCTGAAACTTGACAACCAAATCCGGGAAACGGCAACTGCTCTAGCATACAACCGAAAAGTCATCTGATTTCTGAACGCTCGCGAATGCGTGCGGTCGGTTGTCGTTTCACAGAGGCTCACCTTTACCCGGTCCCGGCATCAGCTCGAGAGTGCAGGACATACATGGCATGCGATGGGGAGTTCTCCGCACCGCACGCTCTGCTGCAATCTGAACCGAAGACGGACCACCTTTCATCCAGTCTCAGCGACTTGCCGCACGGCGAGCCGCTGGAACGCAACTGTGAGGAGATTCCCACAATGCCTAAGTCCCAAGACCCCGGCTATCTGTCGCCGCGCAACCGGGAGCGCATCCTGCGGATCAACGAAGAGTACAACCGGGAGCACGCGCGCACCAAGCCGATCTGGCTCCCCGAAAGCGAGATCATCTCGCTCAAGCCTCACCAGGCAGCGGATTACGGCTTCGCCGGCCTCGTCCGCGAACAAGACCTGGACTTCGACCTCGGCCGACTCCAGACGCCCGACGACTTCGAGTCGCTGCTCAAGGGCGGCAAGAAGAAGAAGCAGCCCAAGGGCGGGAGTGGGCCGCACTCGTTGCCGTCCGCGACGGTCGTCGACCAGGTCATCTCCGCGTACTACAAGGGCATGCCCAACGCGGACATCACTGGCCCCCTGGTGTTCGGCGAACTGAACGCCCTGTTCGGCTCCGGTCAGAAGGCGCTGACCTACATGAGCGCCTGGGAGAAGATCGTCCGCCCCCACCACCTCATGTTCTGGAGCGAGGTCGCTCCCGACTTCTGCAAGGAGATCGGCAAGCACATGGGGTACGGCTACTGGACGTCGAAAGACAACAGCCGTGGCAACCAGGCCGTGGGCTTCACGGCCCACCCGCGCCTGCGTCTCGTCCAGGGTCCGATCGCGTACAACGCCGTGGCTACGGTGCAGGGCATCCAAGACCTGCGTCCGGCCTACGTCTGCGTGTTCGAGGACAACTGGAGCGGCGTCATCATCAAGGCGATGGTGGTGCACTTGAAGAGCATGCGCGGTGGCGCGAAGCTCACCTCGCCCGTCCGGTACCAACAATGCGTTGAGATCGTCAACGCTCACGGTCCGGCCACCCAGGGCATCAAGCCGGCGCTCAAGAACCCGCAGACGCGCAACACCTGGCGCAACCAGGTCTACGGTCGCGGTTTCCTCGACCACGGCGGTACGACTTACTACATGCCGCTCTGCGTCCTGCCGGAGTCGGAACGCAAGCTCGCGCTCCCCGAGCGCATCAAGCGCGGCATCACCGTCATGGCGGGCGACTGGAACACCTTCCTCAACCAGACGCGCGACCTCGATCCGCTCATCAACGCCGGCTACCAGATCGTCAACCCGACCGACGCGACCCCGACCCACTCGATGGGCGGACGCCTCGACGGTGCCATCACCGAGCCGTTCGACTTCCCGTCCTGCGACGCCGACGTCCAGGACGGACCCGACGAGATCACGGGCTAGCAGCCAGCCAGGCGGAGCGATCTCGAGCAGGGAACCGGGGACCCCGGTTCCCTGCTTTCCGCTGCCCGGAAGGGCGTTCGACGAGTGACGGTCACAAGCCGGCCACTCACCGTGGGCGCGTCGACACGCGCCCACCGTTTTTTTGAACCGCGCCGGCAATCCGCCGGCGCTCACTCAGGAGACGACCATGTCAACCGCAATCTCGTTCGAGAAGGACCGCAACACCTTCACGTTCAACGGACAGTCCGCGTTCGACCCGAAACAGGTCTTCAGCCGCGCCAACCGACTCCGTGCCCAGAAGGCCGGCCGCGACGGCAAGCTGGAGGTGCCCATGCCCCACGACAAGAAGAAGCTGACCACCCTCGACGCCATCGGCGTCGGCGCGCTGGTCGGGTTCTGCCTGCACCACGGGATCGCCTGGGTCCAGTTCCGGGACTGCTCGGTGTCCGTCAACTACCTGACCAAGATGCTGCAGTTCCGCGGGAAGAACGGGTGGTTCCTCGACTACCTGTTCAACTGCAGCGACCACAACTTCGACGGCAACACGCCCACCCCGGGTGCGAACTGGGGTGAAGGACGCGAGCTCCTGAAGGAGGCGCGCCGTCTGTCCACGTCCGGCGAACCCGGAGCGGCGGACCGCATCGCCAGCCTGAAGGAGCGGGCACGGGCCTTGCTGTTCGACCGGAGCTAACCAGCGCTCCGGCGGCAGGCTCTCGTTTTTCAAACACCCGGGGGAGGACTCTCCTCCCCCGGCTTCACTTCCTCCAACCCGAGGTAACCCTTCTATGAAACCGAAAAAGAAACCCCAAATCACGCTCGACGTCAAGGGCGTGGTCAACTGGCACGGCCACGAGGCCAGGATCGACGTAGTCGGCGCAGGCACGACCGACTATGAGTTCGCAGAAGCCCCCGCGATGGTGGCGGCCGCGCTGAAGAGCGTCAAGATCCCGCGGCAGACGCTCGTGGGCAAGACCATCACCCGGATCCGCGATCGGCGCAGCGCCAAGCGCCGGAAGGGAGGTACCGGCGAAGACGCTGGTGCCAAGCGCATCTTGCCGACGAAGGTTCCCGAACTGCTGCACGTCATCTCGAAGCTGCCCGACGAGCCGAGCGACCGGCTGGGCAAGACGCTCATCCGCGGCGCGACCGGCATGCAGGAGCGCATGAAGCAGCGACAGTTGGACGGCCTGGTGTACGCCAACTTCGGGGCGGACGTCGGGACGCTCAACTGGGGCATCAACAACATGCCTGAGTTCCGGGACGGGCTGTCCAGCCTCAACCGGCAGTACGACGTCCTGATCCCTCGCTGGAAGGAGGCGCTCCTCGGCCTCCTGAAGGAGCTGCAGACGAAGTATCCGAAGGTGCCGCAGGGCGTGCTGCTCCCGCAGGCCATCAAGGCGCTCAACGAACAGCTCGGCGGATTCCGCTTCATCAGCGGGGTCTACTGCGACTCGGTCAGCCAGTACCGGGACGGCAAGTACGATCGCCCCCTGAAGGCGATCAACATGTTCTACCGCCAGGCGGCGGCGCTGTTCAAGCACGTCGACCCGGACTCCCCGGGGAAGGTGGCGGACGGCCTCGACTCGATCAAGTACAAGGTCGGCGACAAGTACTTGTCGCGGTTCACGGCGATGGGTCTGGCGACCATCCCAGGTCCGAAGGGTCCTGTGGGGATCCATGCCCTACAGATGCCGTTCGACTTCTTGGACCTGGTGGCCCTGATGTTCCCACTCGTCGGGCATGAGTTCCGCCACAACGTGTGGAACGACATCGTCAATCTGGAAGACGAGATGCGTGACGCGGTGCGCGACGCCCTCCACGAGGCGTACCGGACGAAGAAGCTGAAGCTGCACTCCGAGACGATGAAGCTCGGCGAACAGACCGTCAACACGATCGACATGCTCACGAAGTTCTACACCGACAGCATCGGCGAGATCGACGCCGATATCTCAGGGGGTGTCCTGCTGTCGGGTACGGCGTACGCGTACAACATGCTCCTCAGCTTCCCGGCCATGATGGTCCGGGGGCAACCGCTCGAGCAGGCGAAGAAGCTGCTCCGGACCGACTCGTCGTACAAGCTCATCCCGCAGGGCGAGGGCAAGGTCGCTCTCGTCTTCGAACCACACCCGCCCGATTACATTCGGGCGTACATCGTGGCGGCAGCGCTCGA
Source organism: uncultured Candidatus Obscuribacterales bacterium (assembly GCA_964418155.1). GTDB lineage: Bacteria > Cyanobacteriota > Vampirovibrionia > Obscuribacterales > Obscuribacteraceae > JADYXR01. Next base: position 30,860 of record CAYQKX010000029.1, read on the forward strand.
AGACCTCGGCTTCACCGCCGAGGCCGCAGAGTGCCGTCGGCTCGCCGACTTCGCGATCGGGGGCAACATTCCGGACAAGCTCCGGTTTGTGGATGGGTCCGACGAGGAGGACGAGGACGGTGACGGTCAGGAAGCCGTCAAGAGCGACATGGTGATCGAGTTCTGGACGGAAGACATGAAGGCAGCCGCGCCGATCGTGGCTCGGACGCTCATGCGGCAGACTCTGCCGTCGATGGGTGGCCGTTCGACCATCCAGATGCTCGACTGGAACCCCGCCCGCGAGAAGAAGGTCGAGAGGATCGCCGAAATCCTCATGGCCGGGGGCACGGAAGTTCCGACCGACCTCGGTACGGTGTACGCAACGACCGTCGGCGCAGGCACCACCATGGGCTACTGGCGGAAGCTGCACAGCGGCGGGGACATCGACCCGGCCTCGCTGGCGCTCAAGATGAGCGACGACGGCATGTCGATGATCCACGGTCTGATCGGCCGCGGCGCAGCCTGATTCGGAAGCTGGCACCACCAGCGGAAGATGACGGCATTCGGAAGCTAGCTTGGGTGACTTCCCGAAAGGGAATGAGCGAGCGACCGAGGTCCGGCGGCAGATTTCCCGAGAGGGGATCTGCCGTTTGGGCTTATGATTCTTGCTACGCCTTTCTTTAGTACGATTTCTTTTAGTATTTAGAAACATTGAGGGCAAGCAGCAAAGGACATAGTCCAGCTGCTGCTTGCCCGGTGCTCGACTCTGCACCAACCGTTCTCGACGCTCGTCTGAATGGGACTATTGGTGGAGCAGGACGGCGATTGGACCGTCATGAACCATCGCCATAATCCCGATGGCACCGCTGACGATGGCACAAGTCCATACGGCGATGCGACGAACGAGCTTCTTTACCGGCTGAGAATCTCGGTGCTGAGCGCTGAGCAGAGGGTCCTTCGAGGACCGCGCCAGCAGGGCAGAGACGACATAGCCCATACCCGCACCGAATGTGATGAAGCCGAGCACGTACAGCAGACTTTCCACGATGGGTTGCCACATGTGAGTACGCTTTCTGTTCGAGGTCAGGTCAATCGCTTAGAGCGCACGGCACCCAGCGGAAAAGCATTTCTTCGACCTCATCCTCGTGCGTTACGTCCGCCGCCCGGAGAGCTTCGACAGAGCGGACCCGACGATGTAGAGGATGCAGGCCACGATCGCGCAGCCGATGCAGCCGAGGATGAAGCCGACCGCCGCGCCAACCTCCAGGAAGAAGAACAGGAACAGCAGCAGACCCGTCAGGTTGCTCCACTCCGGCGCGACATGGAGCCACGGCACCACCGTGTCCATCGTGAAGAACCAGCCGCCGACGGCACCCGCGAGGGCGCTAAGAACCAAAACCAGAAATGCGATCACAGGGATCTTCATAGCTCACCTTGGGTTAGGGGTTGTTACTGCACTTGATTCAGCGTCGAGCCGGCAAGCAAGGGCGGACCATCCGCTCTTGCTGTTATGGGCGATATATATAGGCAAACTTCGAGTTTCGGATACCGGCTTCGCTGAAGTGATGAAATGCAGTTTCACAACCATACCGAAAGACGATAATGTGGAACAATAACGACCAAACCCGGTTGTCAATAGCCACAATCCAAACAACCTTCAGACTTTGCTCTTAGAGACCATGGAAAGCCGCGTTTCAAAAATGTCGAGATGTATCTTCGCCTAGCTTTTGATTCTGATATGACAAACAGCACGCATTTTTCCCTGCATAAATTTTCTGAAGGAAAACGGACAAATCATCTGCCATTAGTCATTTCGGGGGGTAACCTTCAGAGCACAAACCACCTGCGTCAACTCGCGAGACTGTCGATAGCATGACTGCCGCAATAACAGTCAGCGATAGCACGAATGGGTTAAAAACAGCTCCCTTCAACAGATAGTCATATCGCAACCAAAAATGGAACGGCAAAAGAAGCATCACACACGATACCACAGCCGGAAGGGTAATGTATGGAGAGAGCTTGCCATAGAGCTTTTGCGTGACGAACAGCACAAACGCAGGAATCAACAGCACAAGGTCATAATCCATCAAATAGAGACTAGTGACTGTCGCAGCAGGCATAACCGCGAGAATCGACGCATTCAACCAGTCTTCCCGATGCCTATACGCACGCCCAACACGATAGAGCAAAACCATCGCGCCAAGCCAGATACAGGAAGATATGGCGATAGCCACGCGGGAATCCAAACCGGGCATTCTGAGCAACTGTCCGCAAATAGTACAGGCATTATCGAAGGCGAATTCGCTGACCTCGCCAAGCCTGCCGACGAGGTTACAGTAGGCACTCCAGCAGTCAATTCCAACAACAGCCAGAGAGCCCAATATCCAGACTAGCGACAGCAACGCGGTCAAGAAGCACAGCCGGCGCCGACCACATGCAAACAGAAAAATTACCTGCGGAATGAAGAGCTGCGGTTTTATAACAAAAACACTCAAACATAAAGCGGCCAGACCCTCTCGTTTATCTTTGAGAAAACACATAGCGGTTATTGCCGCCAGCAACAAAAACAGCCCAAGCTGCCCCAGCCGCAGACATTCGTATGTAGCACCGAAAGTGATTATCACAGACCAGGAATACAATAACTGCACTCGCGTCAGGTTAAACAATCGCTTCATTTGCACGAAGCATGCGCACAGTGCGACGGCACACAATCCGAACCAGACTGGCTGCACCAACTGCAGTGGCACAAAAGCCAGAGGCCAGATAAAAATCAATACAGGTGGCGGCAAAAAAAATCCGACTGTGCGCCCATTGAGAAGGGGAAACGTCGTCGCCTCCAGTCTGGACAATTGCTCGATGTTGTAGATCAGCACAGAGTTGCCTGAAAGCAACAAAGAGGATGCACAGTAAAACTCCGGTACATCGCCTGGGTAATGGAAGGCCAGAATAAGCGAGCGCACTATCACGACAGTGCTCACGACCACAAAAAGATAGGGCATCAATTTCGAAGCAGTCCGATTCATGACACCACAAGCAGTACTACCCAGCGACGACAAGATTCAGGATCGACAGGCGTAGAAAGGCATGAGAAGACGGCTGGCGCGTGAAGTGCGCTACCTAATACCTTACTTATATTCTTATTTGAAATCATGACTTAATATCAGAATCTCTAACTAGATCAGCTCCTAAATGTAGCAGCCTACAGTATTGGCAGCCTCACAGACATATTAAACCAATCTCAGTGTTAGCGAAATATCATAGATAACGCCTGAAATGCGCGACTTCAACAAATTAGTGTCAGACGTAATTTCTTTCGCAGTCTCGACAGATCGCCCGCGGACACACAACCGTACCTGACACCCACGACACCAAACACGTATCCGCTTCCGCGGCGGGATTTTGACTGCTTTTCCGGAGGGCGCGTGAGAGCGCTCCTTCACACGAACCTCCATCAAGGAGCCTATAATGCCGACAATGAGAATCGGCGTGTACGGCGGCAAGTTCGACCCGCCTCACGCCGGACACCTGATCTGCGCGGAATGGACTCGTGAGCACTTCGGTCTCGACAAAGTCCTCTTCGTGACCAGCGCCTCACCACCTCACAAGAAAACAGGAGTGCTTGACGCAAAACTGCGTCACGCCATGGTGAAGGCCGCAATCGCGCCCAACTGCTTCTTCGAGGCCTGCGACATCGAGCTTCGCCGCGAGGGTCCATCGTACACGCTGGACACGCTCAAGGAGCTCCAGAAGCAGTACGGCGATGACGTCGAACTATTCCTGATGATAAGCGCCGAATACCTCGACCCCGAACACCCGTGGCGCATCGACAAATGGCACGGTGCCGAAGAGCTCTTCCGAATCGCCGATATCCTCTGCTTCCCGCGCGACGTCAAAGGACTTGCGCAGATCGAGGAGTGGAAAAAGCGGATTCCGCAGGCTCGCATCCAGGCCCTGCACTGTCCGAGTCCGCCGGTCTCCAGCTCGGAGATCCGCGAGCGTATCCGCAAGGGGCTCTCCGTCTGGTACATGGTCCCCGCCGAAGCCTGGCAGCTCATCCGGGATCATGGACACTACCAGGACCCGAACAATCCGGTCACCCGATTCGAGTGCAAGCCCTTCTCCTGGCGGAGCCCGCGCACGTGGCGGACCTCCGCGGCGAGAGTCCTGCGCCGTATCGCCAACTGGCTGCACCAGGCAGCCTGACCTCGTCAGCGCAGCAACTCTGCGCTGACAACTGACACCGAACCCGGGCGCTGACCCGGTCCCATGGCGGCTTCGCCGCACATCGGGAAATTGGTTGTGCACCAGCAGGACATCTAAACTCGCCTATTAGCTCCGCCCCACGCATCTCCACATGATGCGGGCGGCGAGACCAATGGCGAACCCGAGACTCCTCACCTGGTGTCGTTGCGGGCGTGACGCTGTCCCAGCGGATCGCCTCCCCTCTAACTTCGGAGACACAAACATGAACCTGTTTTCCAACCTCAGTCTCGCTCGCCGCAAGCGCCGTCTTGATGCGAAGCGACAGGAGATGATCGCGGAATACCGGGCGAGGCAGTTCATCCTCGGCGGCATGATCACCTCGACCGACACGTACAAACGGACCATGGGGAAGGCCTTCCGGCGCTTCGCGCTCGAGTTCGCCGCCTACCACCTCACCTTCCGCAGAGCCCTGCCGGAGCCCGGGGCGGGCGACCAGCTCATCATGGCGGGTCACGATGACGTGCTGCATCAGTGGTTCAACCGCCCGCTGCGCAAGAGCGACATCGAGATCGCGGCTGACTGGGCCGAACTGGAAGCCAACGTAAAAGCCTTCCCGACGGAGCTCTGGCAGCGCGAGATCAAGAAGACCTCGCGCTTCTACCCGTACCTCTACCTCGACATCGATGTCTGGGGATTCCCCGGTGGGCAGACCTTCCTGAAGGGTGTTCCGGCGATGAGCTTCGAAGGGGTCGGCGGGCTGATCACTTACCTCGAGCCGGCCATGTGCAGGTATTTCGCCCCGGTGATTCACGCCACAAAGGCGCGACTGATGAGCCAGGTCACCGACCGCGAGGCTGAGTTCGGTCTCAGGGCCGCCGTCAACGAGATGGCCAACATCTCGCTGCTCAGAGCACGATATGTCGGCTCGGGCGGCAAGGGCCAGCTCACCTCCAACGACACGGCCGTGCTCATGTTCCCGCATCTGTTCCGCGACATCGGCACGATCGGGCACGAAGGCATGTCGTCCAACCAGAGCCTCACCCGGGCTCTCGCCGAGTGCGAGCTCGAGATGATGAATCTGGCGCTCACTCACGTGCCTGACTCGAAGCTGCTCTGCGACCTGGTGGACGCGGAGACGATCGGACTGCTCAACGCGATCGCCGCTCTCAAGGCCCACCCTGACGCCACCAAAGCTGGTATCAGGGTCGATTCGGGCGACATCAGCGCACAGTGCGTAGACTACCACGAGGCCATGCGCGAAGCGCAGATCCATCCGGAGCGCGTCATCGTCTTCGAGGACGAAGTCACGCCGGAAGGTATCGTGAAGGTGTACACCCACTTCCGCACCAAAACCGGGGCGGAGCCCATCATGCTCTTCCCGGGAGCGGGTGGATACTGGTGGAAGCTCGTCCACCGCGACACTCTGTCCGCCGCTTTCAAGCGAAGCTGGACCGCCGAGGATCCGAACATCAAGTTCAGCAACTCGGAGGGCAAAGAGAGCACGCCGGGCATCATCCGCGTCTACGCACGCGGCTCGACGCTCTACATCGCTCACGTCACCGACACGGTGGACGGCGAGCCGCTCTACCAGAAGCTGGTCAGCAAGGGACGGATCGTCTACAACGAGCCGGAATCGGTACAGGCAAAGCGCGCCGACGCCACCTGGGGCAAGTACGACAAGGTCGAATACTCGCCAACGATTCAGAGCTTCCTCGACATCTACCGGAAGAAGCGTTCCGAAGAGCGCGCCGCCGCCCGCACGCGCCTCGCGAGCGTGGCCTGAATTCGAGCGGAGGAATGGCACGGAGCCAGTCCACCCGACCGTAGAAGCATCCAGAGCAGCTGCCTCACAGCAGCGGCTCTTGAGAGTGCTTCTTTCACCAGCTCATAACAGAAGGGAACGAAACAAATGGCTCGTGAAAAGCCAATTCTGCTTGCCACATCCGAGTACGAGTACCTTCGCACTCAGATGCTGGCCTCCCGTCGCTTCGAAAGCGGACAACTGGCGCGCTCGCTCGACAAGGAAGGCACGCCCTCCCTCGCAGATGTGCCGTTCGCCGACGGAGAGCGCTACCACCGCCTGATGGAAAGCGTGGCCGACCGAGAGGTCTACCTCCTGGGCGGCACAATCAACGACCGCGCCACGATGGAGCTGCTCGACATCGGCATGGGCGTCGTCATGCACGGGGCCTCTCGCCTCAAGATCTGCATCCCCTACTTCGGCTACCAGACGATGGAACGCGCCATTCAACGGCGCGAGTTCGTCAAAGCCAAGATGCGGGCCATGCAGATCTCGGCCATCCCGCGTGCCGGTTCTTCAAACTGGGTCTACATGGTCGACCTGCACTCGGAGGGTGTCGAACACTACTTCGAAGGTGGTGTCATCACTCGCCACATCTACGCAAAACCGCTTATCATCAAGGCGGTAGAAGATGCGGCTCGGGGTTGGCAGACCAAGCAACGCGCAGCCTCGGACGGCTCGACCGATCAGAGCGAAGCGAAGACCGTCATGCGCGTCCGCACTCTCGACAAAGCGGCGCGCCCGGGCAAGGCCCTGACCAACGCCCAGAACTTCCCTCTCGTCGACTTCACAGTGGCTTCGACAGACGCCGGCCGCGCCAAGTGGGTCGAATCGCTCTGCCGAGACATGGTCAAGCTGAAGCTGCCGGTGCACCCGGCCTTCATTATCAAGCGCCGGATCTCAGGCTCCGTGACTGCGGTCGCCGACATCTCGGCTGACGTTGCCGGCAAGCTCGTTGTAATCTACGACGACATGATTCGCACCGGCGGCTCCGCGATCGCCGCAGCCAGAGCCTACCTGGCCAAGGGTGCCCTGGCGGTGATCCTGATCTCGACGCACGGTGTCCTGCCGAACGACTCGAAGGAACGCTTGCGAGCAAGCGGTTGTTTCGACCACGTCATCGTCACCGACACGCACCCACGAGCGATCGAGCTCGCCGACACCTTCCTTCGCGTTATCCCGACGGGCAAGCTGCTCGTCGAGAAGCTGTTCTGCAAGGAATAGGTTTTTCCAACCCTAACTCCAACGACCAACGAAAGGATCACCCTCCGTGAAAGATGGAGGGGAAGGAAATGAAATGAAAAGGACTACTCGAAGCCGGTTCGGTTTCCTGCGCATTGCCCTCGGCAGCCACAAGGTCGAGGTCACCAACTGTCGCTACAACGCAGAACGCATCATCGAGATGATGCGGCGCGCTCAGAAGATCAACGCCAATTTCCTCGCGCTCAACGAGCTCGGAATCACCGCTTACACCTGCGCCAACCACTTCCGCAGCGAAGTGTTGCGCGCCGGCGCCCTCGAGGGCCTCAACGCCGTTCGCCTGGCGTCCAAGACGGCCTTCTCGGGCATAACGCTGGTGGGGGCTCCAATCGAGGTGGATGGCGAGCTGTACAACTGTGCAGTGGTCATCCAGAAGGGGCGAATTCTGGGCATCGTTCCGAAGACCTATTTGCCCAACGCAGGCGAGTTCCACGAGAAGCTCTGGTTCAGCCGCGGCGATCAGCTGGTTCGCCGGACCATCAAACTCTTCGGGGAAGAGGTGCCGATCGGAGTCGACCTCCTGTTCGAGGCCGAGGACTTCCCCGGACTCGTGTTCGGCATCGAGGTCTGCGAGGACGGTTGGGCGGTCATCCCGCCTCACCGGCTGCAGGCGCTCGGCGGCGCGACCGTGCTGTTCAATCTCTCCGCCTCCAACGAACTCGTCGCCAAGGACGAGTACCGGCGCAACATGGCGGTGTCGCACTCGGCCCAGGCCCAGGCGATTTACGGCTATGCCTCCGCCGGTAGTGGCGAATCCACGAGCGACATCGTCTACGGCGCTCAGCTTCTGCTCGCCGAGCTCGGCGGACTGCTCGCCGAAGCCGAGCCGCTCATCGAGAAGGAAGACGAACCGTTGCGGTACGCCGATGTCGACGTCCAGCACGTCATCCACGAGCGTATGCGCGACAGCACCTTCGAAGACTGCCGCAGAACGTTTCAGAAGATGACCGAGAACTTCCAGCGCATCAAGTTCTCGATCAACGCCGGCGATGTGCCCGACAAGCTGGCGCGGTCCATCGACGCATACCCGTTCGTTCCGCAAGACCCGGTGATGCGCAACAAGCGCTGCCGCCAGGTCATGCAGATCCAGGCCAGGGCGCTGCGTACCCGCTTCCTCTACCTGGCGAAGCTAAGAGGCGGGCTCCCGAAGATGATCGCCGAACTCGAGAAGAGCGGCAAGCCTCTCTGCGTCATCGGCATCTCCGGCGGTGTCGATTCTACCGAGTGCCTGCTGGTGGCACTCATGGTGTTCGACGAATTGGGCATCCCCCGCAGCCTGCTGCATTGCTTCACCCTCCCGGGGTTCGGCACCACCGGCCGCACGCTCGGCAATGCCATGAAGCTCATGGAGCTCACGGGCGTCACCATCAAGGTGGTCGACGTCAAAGCGCGTTGCTTGCTTGCCTGGCAGCAGGAGAGAAAGACGCCATTCGGTATCAATGTCGACGGACTCTCTCTGGAGGAGTTCGTCGAGAAGCTCAAGGATCTGCCCGCCGGAGCCCAGGACCTCGACTTCGAGAACGAGCAAGCACGGCAGCGCACGCACATCCTCATGAACAACGGCTTCGTACTAGGCACAGGCACACTCACAGAGCTCGCCGCCGGCTGGTGCACGTACAACGCCGATCACATGTCGATGTACTCCGTCAACGCAGGTGTCGCCAAGACGCTCATCGCCTTCCTGATCCGCTGGTACGCAGAGACGCGTACGAGCGGTGAACTGCAGGAAGTGCTCTACGCCATCGCCGACACAGCCGAATCGCCGGAACTTCTGCCTGTTGGCCGCAACGGCGAACAGCACCAGAAATCCAACGACACGCTCGGACCGAAGGACATCCGCGACTTCGCTCTCTACCACTGGGTCCGATGGGGATCGCTACCTAGCAAGATTCTCTACCTCGCAGCCCAGGCGAAGTTCAAACAAGATTTCGAGCTGCAAGTCAAACTTGCAACTCTGCGCGGTTTCATCTGGAAGTTCATCACCCAGCGCTACAAACACTCCTGCCAGCCCGACGCAGCCAAGCTCGGCTCGGTCAGCGTCAACCCGCGCTACGACTGCCACATGCCTTCCGATGCGGCACCGGATGCCTGGCTGGAAGAGCTCGACGCGTACGTCGCGCAACAGCTCGCGGAGATACCGTGGGTGGTACCACCAACCCCAACTAAAGGAGTTCAGTTGAAAGCAAAAGCGAAGAAAGTGCTTCGCGCCCTACTTCGGGTCGACATCAAGAAGGACTTCATGCCGGGCGGAGCTCTGGCAGTGACGAGCGGCGACGAGATTATTACTCCGGTCAACGCGCTATCGCGCAGCGGTGAGTACGACCTCGTCATCGACATCGAAGACGATCACCCGCCGCACCACAAGTCGTTCGCCAGAGAGCACGTCGGCAAGAACCCATTCGAGTTCACGCGCCTCTACGGGGTGCGTCAACAACTCTGGCCGGCTCACTGCGTCTGGCAAACGGACGGCAACAACTTCCACCCGGACCTCGACCGATCGATGGTGGTGCAAACCTTCCAGAAGGGACAAGACGCCCGGGTCGACAGCTACTCCGGCTTCTACGACAACGGCCGTAACGCCGCTCCGAGCTACCTCAAGCGTCACAAGTTCCTCGGCAAGTCCACCGGTCTCGCCGAGTATTTGAAGGCGCAGGCGGAACGTCTCGGCTGCGACGAGATCCAGATCGACGTCGTCGGCGTGGCTCTGCGATACTGCGTCTCCTACACCGCGACCGACGGTCGAGCGGAGAAGTACCGGGGCAAGAAGTTCAAAGTCCGCGTCGTCGAAGACTGCGTCCGAGCAATCACGTTCAAGGACGGCGAGTACGAGGCAGAGCTGAAACGTCTCCGTCGGCTCGGCATCGAGTTGATTCAAAGCTCGGACGTGCTGGTGAAAATGGCCTGAGCCGTCTGACTCCGCAGAATAGTCGGAAGTATCCCGAGAGGGATTGCATCCGGTTATTTCAGCGGCTCACTATGAGCGGAAGGGCCGGGCTGCCAATCCGGTCCTTCCGAGTCGATACCATCTGCGATGCCCAGCAGAGCTACCTGGTTCTGGGGGCGCCGGCTAAATGCCTGCGACTTTCCTGGTGCAATGCAGGCATTGAGCCGGCGTTCTCAGAATCGCAATTCGCCCGCCGAGATAGATTGCTATCTCACTTCTTGCAGACAACGGATTGTTTCACGGTTGCCGACGTCTGGTTTTGGACTCACATGGTCCTGGCGTCGAGCACTACGAGCAGCAAAAGAATTCTCTCGACTTCGAGAGATCAACAGGCAAGGATCACTATGAGCGACAAAAGCACGAGCGGAGCGCGATCTGACGGGTGGTGCGGAAGCTGCGGGGAGATCTTCATGAACCGGCTCGACAGCGAAAACACCTGCGCCAACTGCGGTCTTTCGCTCGCCATTCCGGAAGGCGGTCCCCCTCAGGTCGTGGAGAACTTCAAGAACGAGTTCGTCGGCAAAGGCGTCGTGATCGATGCCTGGTTCGACGAGGCTTCCAAGTTCTTGATCTACCAGGTCACCACCGAGATCGTCCCGCTCGCGAACTGCGCGATCATCGACTCCGTCTACCAGGGACTTCCGACTGTGCTCACTCTGTTTCCCAGAGAGACGCACTAGTCTTTCGACATACTGCTGACCCGTTCACGGAGGATGGCACGCGCCTTCCTCCGTCCGGGCTTTCACAAGAAGAGGTAACCTACCATGCCTCCGTTTCCGCCCATCTCGGTGCTGAGAAAGATCAAGACCCTTCACCTCAACATCGACCTACCAGCGGACACCGAAATCGACGCGGCCACCTTGGTTGAAAACTTCCAGGAGCCCTTGAGGTCCGTAACGTTGAAGTTCGTCGATGCCGGTGTCGAATGCGACGCTCAACTCGTCGCGAAGATCATGCTCATCAAGACGGTCACAGGTCCGACCGGCGAAGCCATGGCATACGCATATGTCATTACGCTGCACGCGCTATGCGTCGTCGGCAATATCCGGACTGAGTCCGTCTGTGTTTGGCAAGATACGCAGCTGGGCTCTGCCCAAGCAGCCAATCTTGTGCGCTGCCTCTACGACGCAGCGCATAGCGCAGCCGAAGCATTTGCGACGCGACTGACCGAATGACGTGTTCGGTCGGAGCCGCAAGCAATCCCAGAGCACAAGGACAGGAACATGAGCGACGCATCGATCTTTCAGAGCGAAGACGCACGCTTCACCACCACTAGCGGAGAAGCGCGCTACGTGACCGCCGAAAAGGCTCTCGCCGAGCCCAACCTCGTGGTCGGACACGGTCTCTTCATGCCCATGTGGCGAGACTACACGTGGTACCACATCGCCCGCGTGGAGCAGGCCGACGGCAAGGTGAAAGTCGTCTACCTGACGACCTCCGAGACCCCGGAAAACAAGCGCGAAGGCAACGTCACCACCGAACTCACGATCACCAAGGTCGTCGAGGCGAGCATCACGCTCGACCCGAAGGACGAGTTCGTTGTCACCAAGGTCCTCCGCCCGCGCCCCCAGGGGAGCCGAAAGGGCAAGATCATCACCTACATCAACGAAGTGCTTCCCGATTGATGTCGCCGTAAGGCGTCATGTGCAACAACCGCCAGAGAATCCTCGAGCGCTCCCTGGATTCTGAGGCACTGCAAGAGCTCGTAGCATGTCGCAAGACATTCTGCGAGCCTTGCACTCAAATTGGCCTCTTTTACTTTTCGTAGTACTATACAATTACGTTCTTGCTTTCATCAGCCGTATTTGGCTAGTTCTGGACGTGACAAATTGCATCGGGCGCCGCTTTTGGGATGTTGTTGCGACGCATGTTCCGTCAATCTCCCCCACCGAGACAACCTCAAAACGTCCGCCAGAGAACGACTACCGAAGAGCTTTGTGCCGACTCACCATCTGGATCCGTTTCGCAGAATATTTCATGCAGCATGTTCTCGCTTGTCCCCCGCAAAAGCTGTGTATCTAAACGTCCGCCAATGAACGTTTACCGATGACCGCATTTGGTTAGTGGTGGACGCGTATTGCTGTCGCCAGGCCACCACGAAAGGAGTCATGTTCGTCGCTAGCCCCTGCCACAGCCAACCCTGCTGCGACTCCACCCCTCTACTTCGCCTTGTCGTAGCAACAAAACAAACAAGTAAGGGGTCGATGCAGCCATCCGCGACGCCCTTACTTGTAAATTTAGACTGACTGTCGACACCAAAGCCTCGGACTGGCATCGGTGCGGAAGTGCCGTGACTGATCGAGTCAATCGGTCTCTCTCGGCCGCAAGCTGCAAGGTCATGCGTCGAACAGCCTCGACTTGCACCGAATTCAACAGACAAGCAGTCATTCTTGCCGATTTACTTCTTGTCGCCGTCGGACTTCTTCTTCACGACTGGCGTCGCCCGGTAGTTACCACGCGGCCAGACATATGTACCGAAGATCATATCGACGAGGGGAAAGCTCACGCAGTAATTCCTTCTCGGCTTGTGCCAGTGATGCTCCATGTGACTTGCACGCCACCACTTGAACAGCCGGCTGCGCCGAAGCCAGTCAGGCAGTGCGTCGTCATAGTGGAACAGATAGTGACAAATCTGATAGACAACCATCAGATGGAAAAAGATGCCTGCGTAGAACGCCAGATACAAAGCCCACCCCATCAAGAACATCAGTGGCGACAGAACAGCGAACACAATCACGGCGTAGAGCAAGTACTCTTTGAGTGGATGGGCGTTGGTAGCGACCTGCTTGGGCTCGTGAGCGAAGAATTCTTTGTGGTGGTCTGCATGCATCTTGTTGTTAAACGCATGGATAGCCAGGTGCAAGAAGTACTCGACAAGCACTCCAAGAATACAACCACAAAGTACGGTCAGTACGTAGATCATGCGCGATCTCCTCCGGGAGAAGGCATCGGGCGACCTGCAATCAAAGCGTCTGAACAAAAACTCCAACAAATCTATTTCAGAAAAATGAAGTAGACGTAAGCGGGCGCTAGAGCGCACATTGGTTTTCCTCCTGAGACGGGTATCGCCAGCGAAATCGCCGGGCGATACCGATGTAGCAGTAGGTATTAGCGACACGAATCTAGTTCAAGGAAGAAACCGAAGATGTGGAAGCGAGGTGATATCAAAAGCATAGGATGTCCGGTAGTGATAGTGTCTAGGGTCCAAAAATCAACTGAACTGCTGCTTTTCGTGCGCCAGAGACGATTCCGACGATTCGGCACAGGTTAAAACTCGTATGTCGAGGCTATGCTAGCCAAGAAGACCATCAGCAGCCGTTTCTAACCGATCTTAGAGACCAGAAGACACTGACAGTATTGTCGATATCAATACCGCGACTCGAAGGAACTCTGTTTTTATACAACTCTTGAATACTTCCACGTAAGGTCTTTTGTTTGAGGGTTCATAAAGTTAGTTTAGATACATCTCACACTAAGCTCCAAAACAGGAACTGCTTCTCCTCCTCCAACCACGGCTAATACCCGATTCTGAACTGCAGCGAAAGCTGTAGCGGAGCAACATGCGTGAGAAACGTGTCTAAATCGAACGTCCAAAACCCAGGAGTGAACATGAAACAACTGTTCGCAGCGGTGACAAACCCGATGATGGGTCGGTGGTACCGCGCCCTCAAACTGCGGCTACAGGCCCTCTGGTACACCGAGATGCTCCACAGCAGCATGGCGGGCATGCAGCGTACGTACGACAAGTGCGTCGGCACCCCGCTCATCAATCTCTACAACCCCAACGCGCACAACCGCTTGCGCGAGGCGTACGTGACCGCGAGCTACTTCTACCATCAAGGTCGCTACGACGAATCACTCGTCCATTCCCGGCGCGCTTACCGCGAACACATCACCGGCTGACCGACGCACGCACAAGAAGATCTTCCCGTGAAGAGCCCGGCCCGCGTGCCGGGCTCTTCTAAACATCCTCAAAACGAAGGAATTCACCCACATGAAGAAGCGCACCCTCGCCTGGCTGGCCATCGTATTCACCCTGCTCGTCGCAGTGGCCGGCTTCGGTTGGACATTCTTCGGTGTACACGAAGTGTCGATGGCACAGGCGGACCTCCAGTCCCGCATCGACCAGAAGATGCCCGTAACGCAGAAGGGCGTGACCATCAGCGGGGTCAAGCTCGATCTGTCCAACGACAAAATCAACCTCGACCTCGACGCGGCGACCACGAAGTTCAAGACCGAGTACAAGATGCACTGCCACACCATCGGCACGATGCGTTACGACTCGCAACGCGGTGCGTTCTACTTCCACCCCGAGGCCGTCAAGTTCAACGATGTCCGAGCCAACGGCACGAACGTCGCGGAGAAGGTCGGCGGTCTGATCGACAAGTGGGTGGACAACAAGAAAGTCCGCGAAAACAAGGACGAGATCATGCAGTTCGCGGAGGACACCACGCAGAAGCTCGTGCAGTCGTCGGCGGAGACGGTGCTGGAAAGGGTGCCGGTGTACACCATCAAGGACGACAACGTCAAAGGCTGGGTGATCAAGTCGTCGCTGAAGTCGGTGGAGGTGAAGGACGGCAAGGTCATCGCCCACATCTCGCTGTGGAGCCTCACCACAGCGGTGATCGGCTACATCGTGCTGTTCCTCATCGCCATCCTGTTCCTCGTTCTCCTGTTGATGAACCCGGAGTTCGGCGTCGCCATCCTCTCGATCGCCACGCTCGGCGGCGGTGGCAGCAGCTAACGTCCGCGACCGGAGACTGACGACCTCCGGCACGCACGGAAAGGAGCGAGGCGACCCCGTGGTCGCTGCTCCCTTTCCGCTAGCCTTAACTTCTACTACTCTTTGTCGTTTTCCAACAACCAAAACCCAAAAGTAAATGATCACTGATGCACGTGGCGACTCGACCTCTGGAGCCGTTTTGCAGAACATGTTGTGCCTTGCCACTGGTCCTCAGCGAAGCAGCCTCGAAACGTCCGCAAGTGAACGTTTACAAAAAAAATGTTGGCGTTTCGACGCATGCTTGTTTTCGGTCACGAACTCAGCGACCGTACACGCAGACGGTATTCTTGAAACGGTTTCACCATCGGCATTCGGGGGATGAGTACGTGGCATTCGACTTGACAAAGTAAGTCGAATGCTACGTACTCAGTTCGCATTCGAGTCGCTTAATTGAACGGAATCAAAACCGGGATCTCGGTCAAACCACTGATGACGAGCACTGTTGCATACCTGACCCCCATGTGGCTGTCGGGATGATCCGTGGGGAGGGCATATGACTCGACTTCGACGGTCACGCCGACCCAATCTCGGCTCAACGTCTCGCGTAAGAATCCGAGGAACTCCCGGCGATCGGCAGCCATGCCATTCGAGACAATAGCGGACAATCCGCGCATGTCGCCGAGCTCCAAGAATCCGTTGCCCGGCATCAGTTGAACAAGAAATTTCCGTGCCGATAGCTGCGCCTGGGCGGACATCGACGGATGGTACTGAATCCGCCCCGAGAGCTCATGTGTAACGAAACCGTCGTCGGCTCGCCGCGCACAGAAAGCGATTCCAACCAAGAGAGACAAAGTGAAGACTGCCGCAAAGAGGAGGATGGTCGACTTTCGCATGGAGATGCTCCTAAAAAGAAAGCGCTGTGCTTCCGGCTCACGCGGCCGGTTTACCAGTTCTGCGCACTTCGAAATGGCGCAAAACAGGCAGCACGTCAGCAGATCAAACTCCAAGACTAATAGTGGGACCAGCCCCGCACGCCGACTGGAGGCGCACGAAGAAGAGCAAGTTTGACGTTGTCGATGTAAACCAGGTGGTCCTGACAAAATGCTTGGAGAGCTGAACAACTCAAACTAACTCTTCGGAACGAAGAAGTCCATGTCGCCACGATTGACGAAGAGCGCCATGGAATCCAGGTTTCCTCTCGCATTCTCTAAATTGATCGAATCAAAATCCATCATATATCTCTGGCAAAGGTATCAGGCTTTATTACAGAGGCGATTGTATAGACGTTCAGACATTGGATATTACCAAGGGAAGCGTGTGTAGAGCCCAGACAGATTCATTACTCGAGAGAGTTTCTCGCTCAAAAAGAATGTGGTGTTCTTCCCTAAATTGTCGCAGTCAGGCTCAGGGAGCCTCGTCCGCTATTATCGTATCCCGAGCATTCACTACTGCGTTTAGTATTACAGAAACAAAAACCGAGAAACACAAGGCGTCATGCCCGTGTTCTCGATTCTAGCCAGCCGCGCAATGGCAAGAAGCGGCTGCGCAAGCCGTCTTGCCATTGCGCGTCGACTAAAGCGATGCGTCGATTGCGGACCGGCCCTCCGGAGGGGCATACCGCCAACGCCGTCATGGCGTCACATCCCGAAGTCGCCCGCCAGCCCGTCTTCCGCGTCCCGTTCGCGATCCTCCCGTTGGTTCAGCCAGCCCAGGTCGGCCAGCACCGCTTCGGAGACCAATTCCCGCAATTCTTCGATCGTGAAGCCGTACGGGGCGACACCCGCCGAGTGCGCCCGGCCGAAGCCGGCAGCCTTGCGTTGGCGGCCGTCCTCCGTCCGCATCTCGGCGAAGAACGCCTCGAACTTCTCCATGTCCTCCTTCGCCGCGTTCCGCCGGGCGGCGAAGCTGCCCACGCGGAACTTCCGCATCCCCTCCATCAGGTCCATGGACAGGGAGTGCCGGTCGATCCGCAGGACAGCCACCAACCGGCTGAGCGCCTCGTCCAGGGCGAGTTGCCGGTCCCGCCCCTGGCTGTCGATGAACGCCTCGGCGAACTCGCCGAAGTCCAGGATCGGCTGCACGCCCAGCTTCTCTTCCTCCCGGACCACCGGCTCCTGCATGAACTGCGCCCGGCCGCGGGCACGTCGCCGTTCGAATCGCTCGTCGGCACAGTCGTCGTTCAACAGCCGGGCGACGCGCTTGCGGAGCCGCGTCTGGTCGTCCTCGACCGGCTCCTTCGGGAGCTGGGCCTCGAACGCCGCTTCCACGCCACTCATCTCGAAGTCGCCGATTGAGAACCGCACGGCCGCCGCCAGGGCCTGACTGACCTCGCCGAGAATCTCGTTCAGCTCCACTTGCCGGTTCATGATTGACCTGTGTGTTTGAGTCAGGAACTTCTGAGCGAAACTCACACGAGCCGATCGATAGTCCTCGAGCAGACATCCAGTTCACGCTGCTCGAGGCAATCCGCCCGTCAGGAAGGATGCAGATGCGCGCACCGTTAAGGACAGGAGTAGAAGCTCTCCGTCCCCGCTCCGAGCGTTCTCGACACTGAGACCAGAGGTCATCCCTCCGTCTCTCAGGACTAACTCCTTTGCTAAGGGTCGGTGGTCCGAAACCAACCGGTCAACGGCGAAGAACGTTACAAGCAAGATGATTAGCCGTTGGCTGGTTGCGAGAATTCCTGTGCAATTGACTGAAGCAATTATGTTTAGTAGCTTAGACTTCTAATCGTTGCACTCGCAAGATGAGCCCCCGGACTGTGTATTCGCACAGCGCGACGCAAAACGCACTGGTGATTATGAATTTCACAGCACCATCAGTAACACCACGAAGTTAGCGCAACTCGTGGTAGCAAAATTGTCTTTGGCGCGATATCACAAATTGATATTGCTGGTATCGCGAACTTTACTACCAAGTTCTGCCAAAATTCTCTCGCTCGTTGTCAGCTCAATTCCTTCTGCGGCCAGCTCTTGCAGGTAGTCATCGAACTGTTCTTGCGATTCGGCTATGGCGCGAACCCCGTCAACCACAACGCGGACACGGAACGGATGACCTTTATACGACTCAGTGTTGGCATCGCGGGCGCTATAGGAAACACAGTACGGCATAGCCAATCCGACGACATCTACCTGAATATAGTCGGCACCATTTTCGGTGGCGCGTTCGCGCAAGTAATCCGCCAGGCCAGTCGAACGCCCAAGGAACGGATGTCCATCCCCATTGCTTCCAGACTTTCTTCCGTTGTCGTAAAACGCGCTATAGCTATCGACTCGCTTGTCTTGGCCTTTAGCGAAGGTTCGCGCAACCTGCGACCGATCGAGATCAGGGTGAAATTGCCACCCGCGAGTGTCGCGAACACAATGGTCTGGCCACAACTGCTGCTCGATGCCATTCAAAACTACCTTGTCGACGAATGGCTGTTTTCCTTTGTACTGCGAGGCGAAAGAGCCATGATCGGGCGGGTGATCGTCCATGCTGTCGACGATGACATGATAGTAGCCACTCCGCGACAAAGCATTTGAGACAGGCACCACTTCGTCGCCTTTTTCGACGGCCAGCGCTCCGCCAGGCATAAAGTCCAACTGTTCATCTACACGCAATAGAACCCGCAGCTCTCCATCAGATGGCGCGACGCTTGTTCTGGGTCTAGATGAAGAGCTTCTGTCCGTAGGATTCTCTGTCCAGGCGAGCCAGAGTTTTTCGTCGGCATCGCTGGGCATTCGCCAGTCACCCCTGGGCGACAGACAGATGGAGCCCACCTTCGGACCATCCGGCAGACAGTTGCGTTTAAACTGATTGCGGAAGAATCGTTGAATAAAGACCTTCAGCCAGGAGCGAATTTCATCAGATCTGTACTGTCCATCAAATTTCGCGTGCTCAGCTAAAAAGAGTATTTTTTCCGGGCGAAAACCAAATCTCAACAAGTTGTACAGAAAGAAATCGTGTAGTTCGTAAGGACCGATGAGGCTTTCCGTTTTCTGGGCGATTTCGCCGTCCTTGCTTGCCGGCAGAAGCTCCGGTGAGATCTCCGTGTCAAAAATGTCGAGAAGAACCCTTCTGGCCTCGCCGGAGAATAGGTGCTCTGCCGCCCACTTCACAAGAAAGCGCACCAGAGTTTTCGGAACACCGGCATTGACGTTGTACATGCTCATGTGGTCGCCATTATAGGTGCACCATCCGAGAGCCAACTCCGACAGGTCGCCTGTGCCCAACACGAATCCTGAATCCATCAGAATTTTCGTTCGCATTCGCGCCTGCACATTTTCAAAAATGAGATCCTGGCTACCGACCGGCAATCCACTGAGCTCCTCATTAAAGAGATCCAGTGCGGCGGCCTGGTGACTCTCGAGCGAAAACGGCTGCCCCTTTTCGGCTTCGGTCGCGTTGGAGTAGATTGTATTGATGTCGATAGCACCGAAAGGCTTATGCTTCATCTGACGCATTTCTTCCATGCAAGCGGCGCGAATATCCGCTACCGGCTCGACAGTTATGCCAAGCTCTTTCATGAGGGTCAAGGCATTGTTCTTCGTGCGCTGGGTAGTGCCGAAACCGGGCATGGTAAAGCCTCTTATATTAGCGCGATCGAGCCCGAGCAGATCCATCGTGCGTGATGCCACCAATAGCGCCAGAGTGGAGTCAAGACCCCCAGACACGCCTATCACGATCGGCGGATTGGAGCCCAACTGCTCCAATCGCTTTGCCAATCCGGCGACCTGAATATTGAAGATATCGTCGCAACGCTCGTTAAGCTGCAGGGAATCGCGCGGTACGAACGGACGAGGATCGACGACGCGCATGAGGCTAGCAAGCGAACTGCGCTCCGGAAGGGCTGCCGTGAACTGAATTCGCCTGTACTCCCTCTTATGGCGCAACCGACGCCTGGCATCCGAGAAATTCTTGATCCTCATCCGATCGGCAAGAAGCCTTTCCAGGTCCACGTCGGCAATTGTCAGTTTCGATTCGCGACTAAAGGGCTTGCATTGCGCAAGCAATGATCCATTTTCGCAAATCAGCTGATGTCCGGAGAATACGAGGTCAGACGTCGATTCATGAACGCCCGCGGATGTATAAACGTATGCCGCAATCAATGTCGCCGAGCGCATTGTGAATAGCGTGCGCCGATATTCTTGCTTGCTTACCCACTCCGGACTGGCCGAGAGATTACCGATTATGGTAGCGCCCATGATGGCATGCTCAACCGAGGGCGGATCAACGGCCCAACCGTCCTCGCATACGTCAATGCCAATCGTGAAGCCGGTCACATTGTCGGCGGAGAATAACAGATCGGTGCCAAAGGGAACCCTTTCGTCGCCAATAACAATGTGGTCTTGAATCGCGGTATCGCCAGGGGAAAACCAGCGCCATTCATAGAATTCACCGGCATTCGGCAGATACGTCTTCGGGATGACTCCTAACAGTTTTCCACTATGAATCGCCGCTACGCAATTATATAAAACGTTGTCGACCAGCATGGGAAGCCCGATAAATAATATGCCGGAAAAATCGAGCGATGCCCGCCTTATCTTCTCGAGTCCCGCTTGGGCACCTTCTATGAGCTCGAAGTTGTGGAACAGATCGCCGCAGGTATATCCCGTGACGGAAAGCTCCGGGAAAAAGATTGCCTGAGTATTATGCGACTGTGCCTCCCGCAGGAGACGTAGGATTTCGTCGCTGTTGTAGCCTGGATTTCCGACTTTCAGCTTGGGAGTGGCGGTGGCGACGCGCACAAATCCGAAGTTCTTGTTAAAACCCCTTCGGCTCTTGCTAAG
The DNA here is from genome assembly GCA_964418155.1 of uncultured Candidatus Obscuribacterales bacterium. GTDB lineage: Bacteria > Cyanobacteriota > Vampirovibrionia > Obscuribacterales > Obscuribacteraceae > JADYXR01. Next base: position 51,541 of record CAYQKX010000029.1, read on the forward strand.
CTCCATTATTCACCAGTCCTTTCAGCCAAGAATGTACCTTAGCACATTGTTCCCGCCTTCGGTTCTTCGAACACCTAATGCCGTTTAAACAAGTTTTCAACCAGAAGATTGGCGATCGGCACGACTTTCAGAAAGTCGTCCCGGAGATCAACTGCACGAGGATGACTATCGCTGACCACTATTTTGAAAAAACAGCCGGAGTCCTTGAGGCGCTGGAGCGAATCAGCAGGCAGAACCCCGTGGGTACAGATAAGCGCAATTCCGGCGGCGCCTTTGTCTAAGTATGCCCGGGCGGCCTTGATGGCACTACCGCCGGTGCGAACCATATCGTCATATATGGCGACGAATTTGCCCTGGACATCCGCTGAGATATCGGCTACTTCAGTTTCCGTGCCCGATATCCGGCGTTTTATAATGAACGCTGGGTGCACAGGGCATCCTCTTCCGGCCATATCCTGAGCCAGAGATTCAACCCATTTCGCTCGACCAGCATCAGTCGAGGCGAGCGTGAAGTGTGCGTCATCGAGCCAGTTGATACCCGACGCATTACTGCGCTTTGCCACTGAATGTGCCACCGACTTACTTTGCTGCCACTCCTCCATCACATCCATGATTGCTGTGATGATGAGGTCTCTGGCGTATATGTGCACGGCAACAAGACTGTTCTCGAAATAATGAGGAATGCCTTCGGAATGAAGATCGAGGAGGTAAATACGATTGCGAAACGAGGCAGGAGGAATGGAAGAGAGCAGTCGGGCTCTGTTCTTCGCTTTCACTACTTCGCCAGGTTGCACCTGCCTCTCCATGGTGGAATAGCCGAAGTACGGGACGACAAGGAGGAGGCTCAGAGCACCCTTTTCGACGATAGCCTGTCCGAGATCGAGCAACTCCATGGTCTCTCGATCATCAATGGTGCCGCCAACAAGCACTACCTCGTGATCGGCAACATCGGTCATTATCCTGTGGTAGCGCTCACCGTCTGGAAACGGCCTGTCCTCGAAAATCGGACCCGATTTCGAAGTTCCACGAGCGATTTGTCCATCGGTGAATCGACTGGATGCCAACATGTCGTTCTTCAAGTATTCATAGCTGGCGGTGCAGAATAGAAGCGGTTTCTTCTCCGACATAGAACTCACTTAATCAGGGAAACAGAGATTGTATCCGATCCACTGACCATCTGAGACGAGACAAAAAACAGCCCTCTTTATTACTATCGCATTTAATATTTCCCGAATAAGACAAAGAAGCCGATGGCGACAGTGGCCATCAGCTTCTTTGCCGGGCGAGACTAAATCTGCGGTCGATCACTCCGCAGAACCCGCCTGGGGTTTACTTCTTCTCGAGCAGCCGCTTCGCGACGTAATCCTCGATCTGCTGGATCCGCGCGCTCAGATCCGCGTCCGGAAGGAGCTGGTTGTCCGAGAGTCCCTTGATGCCGGACTTCTCGGCATCAGCGCGGCGCGCGCTAAAGAATGGCTCCGTCTCCCGGCGCGAGGCTGCGTCGGTCTCGAGAATAGCCTTCAGCCGGTTGTTCGTGGACTCCAGCTTTTGCCACAGCGGGTCGGCCTCCACGTTGACGAAGCCCTTGTAGTCCTCCTTGTTGAGATTGGCGACCGCAAGCGCGAGAGCCTTTCGGGACTCGCCGAGCAACTCGTCCAGGGACAGCTCGTTGGAGCGCAGCCGGTGCAGCGTCCCAATGTACACAGCCAGATCGAACTGCTGCAACGAGCCTGGATCCGTCTTGTACCGCTCGACGTTGGCGGGGATCTGGGCAAGTGCGTCGCGAGACTGCTTCTCCGACACAATCGCTTCGTCGATGGCCTGCGACACTCGGAGGCGAGCCTTCTCGATCGCAGCGATCTTGTTCTTGTACGTAGCGCACTTGATAGCGAAGTTCTCGCTCTTCTGTTTGCAAATGGCGCACAGCTCGTTGGCCCGCCCGAGGTCGCCGCAGTCCTCGGCCTGCTTCAGCGCGGTAAGGTCGGCAAGCTGCGAGTCCACGGCGGTTCGGTCGAGCGGGAGGTCGGCTACCGATCCTCGCAACCGAGTGATGTGCTTGCTGGCATCGTCGAAGGGCGAGACCGTCTTCTTGGTGGTCTCGACCGCCTGAACCGGAGTCGTTTGCGGCTTGGACGGAGCGGCGCATTTGCAGCCGTCGGCGATGGGCTCCAGGTCAAGGCTGTTGGCGGTTCCCGTCGGCTTTGAGTTGCAACCGAGGGCAAGGGCGAGCAGGAGCAGAAAGGCAACAATGTTTCGCATGTTCGTATCGTTCTCCAGAACCAAGGTCTTCTGCATCCTCCCAACGAGAAAGCAGCGACGCCATTTTTCGCAGCCGACCCTCCGAAGAGGGTAAGCTGCGAAAAATGGCGTCTTGGGTTGCACAGCGGGTTGCCAGGCGCCCGAGAGCGAGCGGCGGCACTGACGTCAACTCAGGCTGTCCCTTCGACTTGCTCCACCTTCGTCAACTCTGCGAGCTGTCGTTGGAACTTGCGCTCGAGGTCTCGGCGATCCTGCGCCACGCGCGTAGCCGCCTTGGTGAGCGCCGCTTCGACCTCTGTGATTCGGGCGACGATGTCCTGCTCTCCGACACCCTGAGCCGCCAGCTCGAGTCGCATCTTATCGATGGCCCGGGCGATGTCGAAGACCTCCTTTTCCGGCTCGTTGAGGTCCCACACCAGTCCCAACACAGCCAGAGCACGCAGGATGTAGTACGTCAGGTCGAACTCGTACCACAGAAGTCCCTGTCGGCAGTAGGACTGGTGCTTGTGGTGGTTGTTGTGATGCCCCTCGCCCAGTGCGAGGATGCCAACCGCCGGGTTGTTGCGACTGTCGTCGGCCGTCTCGTACCGTCGGGTGCCGTGCGTGTGCGTGGCCGAGTTGACCAGCCACGTGATGTGCCACACGATCACCGTAGACAGGAAGAAGCCGTAGGCGACCATCTGCACACCGCTCGTGTGCCACTCCTCGCCGAGAGCGGAGCCTAGCCAGTAGAGCCCGGCGATAAGCGCCCCGATGAACACGAGCTGGAGTCTCTCGACCCAGACAAGTTCGGGGAACTTCTCCAAATCGCGGGTGTGCTTCGTCGGCGCGGGCGGCACTTCGCTGGACAGGATCCAGCCCAGGTGCGCCCACCAGAAGGAGCGCGGCGTCCGCGGCGAGTGCAGATCGCCCGGCTGGTCCGACTCCGCGTGGTGGTGGCGGTGGTTGAGCGACCACGAGATCGGTCCGCCTTCGACGGCGGTGGTGCCGATGGCGGCGATGATGGTCTGCCCGAAGCGCGACGTCTTGTAGCTCCGGTGAGAAAACAGCCTGTGGTAACCACCGGTGATGCCGAAGCCTCGGATCAGGTAGAGCAGCACGCAGACCGCGAGCGCCACCCAGCTGAAGCCGGAGTAGAGGACGAGCAGCAGAGCGCCAGCGTGGATCGTGAACACCACGGTTCGCGAGATCCACACATTGGCCAAGTGAGGAAGCGTCATAGAGTCTCCAGTGGAAGAGAAGCGGAAGCCGTGTTCAGGCCGCCTCGACGTCGAGAGCGGATTAACAGGCACGGGTACCATCCAGCATTACAATCAGGGGACCAGGTCGCAACAGCTATTGCATCAGCCCGACACGGGTATAACGTGTCTTACGGCTGTTGGAACCGGTGCGTCTTACCGAATCAGATTGCGGATTGCTAGATCAAATGCCAATTACTACTCAAGTGAAAAAGGGATGGTTGAATTTCAACGTAGATAAAACTCACTATCAAGTCAACTACGGATTGATACCCAAAACCTTGCTCCAGAGCTACTTTTCACTCATAGCAATGTGCAATTCATCAGTTTTGAGATCAATATCACTCAGTAGGATTACCATGACACAACGACAAATCCTGCAAAGAACGCCTATACCGGCTGTCATGTATCGATATTACTTTCAAAGAGCGAATCATGCGCATTGAAGAGACTGTCTTTAAGACTCTTTAGAGTCGACCTCGATGCACAACGTTTGCACAAACGCATCTGACTGGAGAAACAGAACGCTTTGCTGGAGGCGGTTATCAAAAGCCGAACGAAGTAACGTCGCTTGCCTCCGAGTGCCATTTATTAATCACAATCGGAAGATGAGGAGTTTCAACGACGTTTGGACAGTCTCGTGGTGGTGTTGGTGTGTTGGTGTGTTGAGCGGAGAGTTGGCGCATACTATCTTTACTAATGACTTCGAAGCAAAAGCCACCACTTTTGGTGACCCGAACAATTGATTGACCCGCGCCTCGACACCCCCTATGGTGGCACCCCGAGAATCAGCACAGAAGGAACCATCTTAACCAAGTTTCGCCCGGTGAGAGATCGCTACTCGGGGTATGATGCATACGTTCCGATTCCATCTAACAGTCGGTGTATAGGGAAATTATCGATTCGTATGAAAAGAAAGCGGACACTCACGACGAAAGTGATCGCCATTCTACTCTTTGTGCTCTGCGGACTCGTGTTCATGGTCCGAAGCGCCTCCGACTTGGATCACGAGAAGCGTTGCAACTACATACGCAAGCGCGCTCAAAAGGCTGAATCCAAAGGTGACGCGGCTACTGCCAGAGAACAATTTCTGGAGGCAGTCTCCGAAGCCGAGCAAAGCCAAAACCCGTTGCAGCTTCCGGGAGTTTTGATCGATTTAGCACGAATATATTCCAAGGGAAACAAACGCACGGAGGCTGAAACTTGCCTGCTGAGGGCGATAACCGTCTACGACTCCCTGCCTCTCACCATCAATGACGCGGCCGGAGACCTGACCGTCCTCATAACAGAGAAGCAACAAATGGCAAGGGTTGAGCTCGCTCGACTCTACATCAAAGACGGCAAGCTAAAAGAAGCAAAGCAACTGTTTGAAAAAGCCTTAGCCAAAGGCGCCGATGAATACAAGAAAGAATATCTCCAGCTGTTGAAAATGCTGGGCGATGGACATGCCTCAAAACTGGAAGGACGCCTTGAGACGGACTTCGCCAAGTTCTTCTACTCCGGTGTCACAGCCATACAGCAGAGCCGACTCGACCTGGCGGAAAGAGAGATCTCTACAGCGATTGAAATAGCCAGAGGTGGAGAAAACGACAGACAGCTTCTGCAGGCGGTGCCATACATGGCAATAATTCAGACGGAACGCGGTAACGATCGAGAGGCAGAGCAGCTTCTGCGCGATATGCTCAACGATGTGGACTCGCCACTGCAGTTCTCTAGAGAATTTGCCGAATGCCTACAACTCCAGACCGCGCTAATTTACCTTCGCGGCGACAAGGTTCTGGCTAAGAAAACCTATCATGACGCTATCGCTCTCAATCCTACTCAGGCTGCCACACGCGGTTTAATCCCAGCTTTGAAAGAATGCTTGAAGCGCCAACACCCCGAACACGAGGACCTGAGCATTCACGAGTGGCTATTTTCAGAACACAAGCAGATGTACGAGAATAAACAGGTCGAACCGGAAGCCATCCTTTCGACTCTCGGAGAGGAAGCCTGTGTCATCAACAGGCCGACGGAAGCGGAGAAGTATTTTCACAAGCTGGCAACACTGGAAGGAAAGGCACCAAATATAGCATCGCTATCCGCGCTACACATTGTGCTGTTGGCGCACTCATACGATGATGTACACAACTATCCTGCCTCTCTGAGGCTTTGGGACGAGATTATCAAACGAGGCGATCCAACCAGCAACTCGAGCATGGTGATCTATAGATGCAAAGCTCACTGCCTCTTTCACGAGAGTGGAGCGAAGCATAGCGGGGAGATCACCTCTCTAATACGAAAGCAATGGGATCATTTTAACGACAAGTCTATCTACCCACCAATGCTTCTCGACGAAGACATCGATCTCATCCAACAGTGCAGCATCGCAAACGGGAAGACTGGTGACCGATTGCGAATACTCCATGAGGCGCTTAGCTGCGCGGACCGGACGTGGCATCTACCAGTCCTCTACGAACATCTACTCGCGTCGATTGGAGACGAACAGATTCGTCGTAAACAGTTCGAGACGGCGGCAACGACGTTCACGCATCTGGTCGAGACCAAGAGCAAATCAAATACGAATCGGGATGAACTCATCGAATCGGAATGTCGCCTTATATTGTGCCTGCAATCGTCTGGTCGCGATGACAAAGCAAAGGAACTCATAAAGACAGTGCTCGATCTCGGGTGTGAAGACAAACAAAAAGAGGCCAGGTGCAAATCTTTCGCCTTGTTCAACCTTGGTGCGATCGCAGCCAAAGAAGAGAAATTCGAACGAGCCGATGAGACATATTCGCGAGCACGAATCGAATGTTCGGATTCAGTAGCAAACTGCTTAGCTGTCATAGAAGTTGTCAGTTCTCTGACCTTCAATCACAAGTTCGCTGCTCTAAAGCGATTGGCTGCGGGACAGATTTCGAGTATGGAGTCCTCCAATTCGAAACAAAGCGCGGAGCTAGCATCATTACTATTTGCGCTTGCTGAGGCTTACAAACAGGAGGGTCAGTACAAACAGGCCGATCAATTGTGTAGGCGAGCGCTCTCAATCTATCAAACGTGCACAAGTTCGAATTCCAGTCCAAAACCCTGAATAGGACGAAGCCTCGAAAGTCTCATCGTTATTACCATGGTGGCATATATGGTGCCAATATCAGAAATATCAAAAGTGCGAGCGAGTTAAATCGATCTAATCAACTCTCGCAAACCAGCCTAGAATGCCGATTTGCATCACCAGTTGCGCCGATACATCTCGCAACATTGGATTTCGGCGCGAGCACAAGAAGAGGGAAAGCGCTTGGCGAGTGCGACTGGAAATGTCTACAGTCAAGTCACATCTCGTCCACGCCTTTTCGTGTGAAAAAAAACCGAAACCAGTCTGTCTGACACGAACGCAAAACTTACATCAGTGGCTTCCGCCATTCAGACTGTATCAGGTTACGAGATGACCCCTATTGGAGATGGAGAAAAGCACCAGGAATTCCATGGTGCTGTCCCAGGGCGAGGTCACACTCGCTACAAGAAGGATGCAACAGACCTTCGGGTCGAGCGCAGAGAAATTCGATGCGCTTGCAGGCGAGGAGCGTCGACATCGACGTAACTCATTCCGAGAGAGCGAGGGGCGTCACATCGACGCTTCTCCACCTAACACAGGAGTCCGACCATGAGCTTCCTCCAATTCACAGCCCAAACCCCCTGCGTCCCCGGCCTCTTCCTCCGCAGCGACAACACGCTGCTCATCGTCAGCGTGGAGACGCAGTTCGACGGCAGCAAGCGGGTCTGGGCGCGCGACGTCACCCCGAACTGGGTCCCGAGCAAGCCGCACACCCCCGTGAAGTTCCTCCTTCAGCCGGAACCCCAAGGCGGCGAGACGGTGTCGTTCCTCGGGCCGATCAAGCTGCCGGACGGGCCGCTGAGCGACGAGCTGACCCGCATCGTGCCTCAGCTCCCGACGAACCCGGGACTCTTCTGGATGTCCCGCAACCTCGGGCACACGTGGATGAACACCCTCGTGTCCGTGAGCATCCACCGGTTCACGTCGCGCATCCGGGTCGCCGGTACCGACGAGCTGTTCGGCTTCACCCTGCCGGGGCTCGAGGACGTGTCGGTGGAGACCGACCGCTCGTGCCTGTTCACGCTCGCGCTCCAGCGGCCCGAAGATCTCGACGTCTCTCGGCTGGTGTGCGCGAGGAGCGCACCGACGGGGGCGGGGGCGGTGCCGAGCGGTTCGCAGCAGGGGGTGACGGCCGGTCCGGGGGTGCCGAGCGGTCAGCAGGGGGTGACCGGTCAGGAGGGGGTGACCACCGGTCCGGGCGTGACAATCAGCTCGCAAGTGCCGCGCCACTGAGCCGAGGTTAGTGCCCTTCCGGGCACACCATGAAGCAATATGCGAGGCACGGCTCTTCCCGAGCCGCGCCTTGTCGCAAAAGACCGAAACCGAAAGGGGCTTGCGCTCCGCCCCTTTCGGCTTTTTCGCTCATATACGATATTGACTAGTATTAATTTCAGCAGCCTGTTATCAACAATATTGTTGTCAAGATTCTCGACGGACAATTTGAGGATAGCTCTCTGTTGACTCAGCGGCCGAACATTATCCGAGAAGCGACCTCTCAATGTCGCGCCACCTGTCCTTTGGTTTTGAATATTGCCAATGGTCCACGGTCTGGCAGGACCCGTAGGATGACGTTTCGCGCATCAACTCGATGAGGGCGATTGCAAACCGCGGCGCAACTGTTCGAAAGAGCCCGATGCCGGCGTCCCGGAACGCCTGGTCCCTTCAGTACTCTATTCTCCAGCCACACTTCATATTGAAGCTCACTCAGAACGCCCCCAGACACTTCTATCAGGACCTTCTGCGATCGTCCAACTTCAACTATTAACTGTTGCTTCGACATGATGGCAGTGGCAAACCAGCTGACAATGGCTGCAATCACGCCCAGCGATAGCTTCACTAGTGTAATTGCTTATACCAATCGCCCGCTCATCCCACTGGATTTTTGTGTCATATCTAAAACGGTTGAAAGCGATCTCAGCGACCCCAGGGCTTTCCATCAACATTGGTATTGTGATCAACCAGCCACGAGGCACGAAATGAAGCTTTCGTTTGGCATAACAACTACGAAGGAATGGACCCGCTAAAGATTAGCTGAGCAAAACATTCTGATATTCAGCCTGAAAATGGCATGTAATTCTGACGTTGAGCAATGGCGAAATATCAGTGGCTGTTGCCGCGCTAAACGATCCAACATGCAAGACTGGCATTTAGAGAGGGTTTGCATCAAACTCCGGCTTCGCCCAAAAGCCCATCCAGTTGAACCCTGCAATCATCGCGGTCGTTGAAGTTACGGACGTTAAAGCCCTCGCAAGACCCCTTGACGGCCCACATTAGAAAAATCTAGGGTGAAGACATAACTCAAATCCCTAAGCAACACAAGGAAGTCCCTACAACAACCCGCCCCAGTAAGCGTTTCGAACTACTCAGTCAGCACTTCACGTGTCGACAGTTCTTACGCCCATCTGTCAGGCAGGTTTTTCGTCGTCCCCGGGCGTGTAGCTCAACGGTAGAGCAGCGGTTTTCCAAAACCGTTTGTTGGGGGTTCGAATCCCTCCGCACCTGCTGCCAGTTTCCCTGGCGTGTTAGTTCGTCCAGTTGTTTCGCCTGTTCCATCTCATGAGTCGAAGGAGTACTGCCATGGGCAGCCTGACCACCACCCCCGCGGCCGCGGAGAAGCTCTGCGCCTGCTGCCAGAATCCGATACCCGAGGCGCGCGTCCGCGTGATGCCCCAAACCCACCGGTGCATCGGATGCAGCCGTGACTACGGGACGGATGTCCCGATGACCGTGATCATCAGCCAGTTCGGCACCGTCGAGGACGTGATCACCTACAACCGCATGCCCTTCACCAGCGACGGTTGCGAAGATTGACCGCCGCACGCGCCATGGATGGCGCCCGTTCGCCCGTTTCGTTTTAAGAGTGTTTGTTTCCCAACAATTGCATTATTTGCAGAGGAGATGTTTCCGTGTCCGTAGAACAACAACAAACCCATCCAGCCGACTCCGTCGGCGAGGCCCCAAAGCGCGACTGCAGTCGCTGCGGGGTCGAAATCCCACTTGACCGTATCCACATTCTGCCCCGCACGCAGCTCTGCTGCGCCTGCAGCCATGACGTCGGCGGGGAGACGAAGGTCGTTGTGGTCAAACTCGCCAAGAACGGCGATATCCTCGAGACCGCGACCATCGAGCGAAATTGGCGGAGCCAGAACTGAATGTACCAACGAGCGGCTCCAGCCGCGTCATATCCGCGGGGGCGGTCTCGGCTGCCCTTTCAAACCCCAGGTGTGTAGCTCAACGGCAGAGCAGCGGTGTATCACCGCCCGTTCGGGGGTTCGATTCCCTCCACACCAAATCCCCTTCGGGGGCGTGTTCGATGTGTTCCAATCCGTTCGACCCTGTTACAGGAGTACTGACCATGACGACGACGACCCGACTGATCGACAGCACCATGGACGCCGGCCGCACGCTCAAGGCCCGCGCCCGCGACTGCCGCATCGGCCACTGCGGCCACCCCGCCTGCATCCGGAGCATCGACCGCCGCGTCAAGAAGGCGCTGCGCGGCCCGACCGAGAAGGAGCTGCTCGCCGGCATGCCGCGGTTCATGCGCGCCATGTTCCCCGTGAAGCCCAACAAGCCGGTGCCCCCGCAGTCGATGGACACGGTGGACGTGGGCGCGCAGATGAAGGAACACCTGCGCGGCCGCCGGATCGACCGGTCCTTCCGCAACGACGACGGCACCGGCATCGGCGCGGAGTCGCGCTCGGTGCTCGGCGTGCTGGGCGACGCGCTGTAACCGACTGCGTCGGCCGGCGCGGTGCGGTAGGTAGTCGCGGAACCCGGCGAGCGGCTCGCCGGGTTCGTGAGTGCATCATCTTTTCATAAACCTCGGGGCTCGCGGGGTGCCCTTCTGGGCACCCCGCACCCTTTTACTTGACTCGCAGTCTCCTATATACTTTAGTATCTCCGGCCACCACCATTCGGAGTTCCGGACGCGGACGACACCACAAAACGAATACTGCCAAACCGCTCCGACACTCATTAAAGGAAGCGAGCACGACAAAAGTGTTTAGTGCATCAACTTGAAGAACGAAGTGGTCTTGATCTGATCTCTAATAGGCATAGTGACTTCACTTGGTTTATACACTTGATGATCGATTCCATTCTTCTGGCAGATGACAAACATAGTGCCTGGATAGCTGGAGCTAATAAAGTGACTCTTGGCGTCGTAAGCCCTGAGCATGAAAGATACGCCGTCCTCGTCGTGGTATTGATCGAAGGGCAGAAGCGCCATACACTCAATCAGCCCTGGCACTGAGGATCCTTTTGCGTCTTGCTCGAAAATCGGTTTGCCTTTTTTGAACTTATCCAACATTTCGGAAAAGGCAACATCACCATCATACTTCTCGAACTCATGCACCTTAATAACCGGCTTGAGTGAATGACCTAAAGGGTTTTCCCATTTCACATCCGGACCCATTTCGTTGAAGTCTTTTCGCTTTTTCGGATACTTTTTCTGGTGGCGAGAGTAGTAATAGTTAGCCAGATCAGCAATGCGCTTCATGTCTTTCGTTATAGCGAGGCTCCGACTATCCGGATCGTAAAGGACGGTGCCATCCGGATCGCGGAATCCTTCTTCGATTTGCTCGAGTACATAACTGCGCTTTCCGTAAGCCCACTGTTTGAAATCCTCTTCCAGCCCTACCTTTGGAGCACCAGCTTTAGCACTAATTGTTATCAACGTGTCGCCAAATGTGAAGGCTGCCTTTCCGTCATCCTGAATAACGAGCTTCTTCAGCCCATCGGCAGACGTGAAAGACTTACCGACGAGATCAGCCAGACCTGGATCAACCTGCGCCTTAGCTGCACTTTGACTTTCCTTTTGTTCGGCGAATTGCATCGCGCCGAGGGCGATCAGAACAAGACAACCGACAAACACCACCAGAGCCCCGCAAATCAGCACGACCTTTAAGAGGTTGGAGCCAGTCACTTGTTCGACAAGATATTCAGAACGAGTGCGCTCCTGCTGAAACATACTCCGAGAAAGCTTCAGCTGCCTCTGACGCTCCAGCCTCTCCATATCAAGCTTATCGACAGTAGTCCAGGCGCTGAGCTGTACTTCCAATTCGTTGGGAATATTGATCTGCCTGGAGGATCTGGCCATCTTCTGAGAGAACTCGGTCTTAAGCCGCTCCAACCGCTCTGGATCATTGCCGGACATTTCGAGCATAGCGATATAACTGCTATAAACAACCGAAAACAATGGGTGAGATGGAGGCAATGCCTGATTGGCCATGCTGACCGTCATATCAAACGCTTTATCGCAGTCGTCAATTCGATCGAGCTTCTGATATGTACGTGCGCGTTTCAATAAAACGACGATGCGGAGAACGTCTGGGCGAGCGCTTCTTTTACTGGACCAATCGTTGAATTCTTCGTAGTAGGTGAGGGCGTCTTTGAATTGCTCCTCATGGTAGTGACAGTCAGCCAACTTATGAAGGCAACTACCAAACTCCTGAGAGTCACTCGCGGCAGCTTGTTTGAAGAGGCGATATGCTTTTTTGAAGAGCGGCAGAGCGATTTGATAGTTCTCATTGCCCATGGCAGAATCTGCGGTGCTCGTGGCCAAGCAAGCCTCTCGGAACTGCTTACTGTCAGGGATCCCCCTGCTTATGTCGCCCTCCAGAACATCTTCATCAAAACTCAGGGTAGGCGACTCTGGAGGATTGTAGGTGGGAGCGTAGTTGCTCTGGTCATAACTATCTTGAGGTGTTGAAGGCTCCGAACCAAGGCTCTGCCTGTCGTAATTGTAGTCGAATGACTGCACCGCCTTCCGCGCGATCGCATCGAATTCATCGACTGGACCATTGTCTTCATTCGACTGATAGTCGGGCTCCTGCGGCACCAAATCGTACTGGCTCACAACCGGTGGCAATACCGCGGGCGCCACCACCTCCGAGACACCTCCGCTAAAAGCAGCAGCGCTCGACTCCTCCGGGAATGGCTCATCGGCGGAGAATGGTTGAGGATCGGAAACCGGGAAATTCTCCTTGGAATATGAATAGGTGTAATGCGAATCAGTCCTCGTGTCTCTGGAATAATCGTCCTGAACCGGTCGCATAGCGTCGATAGACTCGTCAGGAAACGGCAATCGTTTTGATCGGGTCGGTGTAGACGAATCGCCTATCACGGTGAATTGCGCTTTGCTGTGTCCGGGCTGACGAGAATCCGGAGCTACTGGTGCTTGCGCTGATCCTTTCTTCGATGACAACTGCCCAAACGATTTCGGTTTGGGTAGTGCCTGCCCGGACTCGTCCCTGGGCTCGTCATGACCTTGCCTCGATATTGACTTGGTAGGAGGCGATGACGGCTGGGCGACCGGAGGCGCGGATTCCTCTGTGTGAATTGTGTTAGGATTCTCGCTCTGTTGCTTCTTCTGAAGCAAATCGCTGACATCACCAAAAGCTTTTGCAGGCGACAGCGGCGGAGTCTCGTCCTGTTTTTTATCGGTTGCACGTCTGCCAAGATTCGACGACTCCGACTTCGGTTCAGGATTCGGTTCAGTTGGCTTGGCAAGTTGTTGTTGCGCTCGACCGAATAGCTTCTCCTGCCAGGAAAGCGGCCGTTCGGGCTCAGCCTGCTGCTCTGACACTATCTTCGAGCGCGCGGGAGCTCGCGACTGCCTCGGTGGACGAGGATATTCTTCGAGTCCAGCACTGCCAGTCGGCAATCCAGGAGGAGCCTTGAGACTGTCAGTTTCGTCTGCATTGAACGTCGGCGCTGTGCGCTCCAGCGGCAGCTCGCTGCGCTTGTCCAATGGAGTGGTGCTCAAGAAAGGCGGACGGTTGATCGCTTGCGAGGGAGACTGGCCGTCGTTGAGATCTGGTAATACCAGATCCGATGGCAGTGGCGGTGACGGTGGTGGCGGTGCAGTGGTAGGCGAGGCCCAGTCAAAACGAGGCGGTGGCGGCGGCGGTGGCGGTGCACCGACCCCAGGTAATGCCAGAGTAGCTGTCGGAAATGGTGGCGGAAACGTCGGCGAGGCAGGTTGTTGAGAAGAACTAAAATCTGCCGCTGGTTCTTCAAACGGTGAGGAGGGTTTGAACAGGTCTGGTGGCGGCAAAGCAACCGGCTGTTCTATGACCGGCTGTTGTATTATCGGCTGTTGAATGACCGGCTGTTGAATGACCGGCTCCTGTTGCGGCGGATCCGGCTGAGATTCGGTCAGGATTTCTTTAACGTCAGTGTCCCTGGTTTTCTTCTTACCCCAACTCCAACCCGTCCCTGACTTGCGATCGCTTCGCTCGGGGATCGGTTTGATTGATACCTCAGGCGGTGCATCTCCTTGCGAAGGTTTTTTCCCTTTCCCAAAAATCAGCTTATCGGGCGGCACACTATAAGCATCCCCGTCTTTACGATCTCTCGAGGAAGCACCTTCGTTTTTGTCTGTGCTGTCGCTACTCAGGTTGTTTTCCTCCCTCACCCACCGCCGCTAGAAAATTGAGTCGAGGATTCGCATCTTACATACCCTGATTCATTAGATATAAATACATATACCTGCACGTCACCCCTAGATCCCGTTACCTCAAAGGTTATGGACGATGCAACGAGCCTTTCGCAAACCTGTTATCAGTCGTCATTCCAGCACGCCAAGCGCGAGACGAGAGACTCGAAAACGGCTCGAGGAAAGCTTATCAGTTATTTTGGTCTGTCAAAAGCGCGCAAGGGTTATCGGTCACGAGCAAAGTGCGATGCAGCACGAATCAATACTAATCACACTAGTTGAACACCGCAGGAGAAGTAAATAATGATCCTCACCAGGGCCCGGTCTCACAGAATTCAACGCCGTTCTGGACACTCCCTAAATGGTCACTGCTGGACGTGGCGCTCGCCCTCTGGAGCCGTTTTGCAGAGCATGTCATGCCGCAGGTTCCGTCCTCCGGAACCTGCCTCAAACGTCCGCAAGTGAACGTTACCAGGGGCCCTGTTTGAGAGAAGTACGCGACCATGGTGAGTGTATGCAAACTGCCGCGACACGCTCAAAAGGAGTTCGAGATGTTCTGCCACCATTCCTAGAATAAACACGTTCCTAAATGCGCAATGCCCTTGTCGCCGACACCATTCGCGACTTAAGGAGTCGGAAGCATCATGCGATAGTCCGCGTCGCATTTGAGATTACAAGGTTGATTGAATGAATCCATTGCGCGGTGTCATTGAGTGAGTTGCCATAGGTGAAACGGGAGATCGAGTCGTGGTGCCGCAAAACTTGATACGAGAGCTGGTTCAACGAATTCTTCGCTACTACTTTCGTGTCGGTGAAATATCCGAATCAACAGCCCCGCTAGATGGTGATTGAATATCTAATGCAATGATATTCCGATGTGGCGAACGGAAAAGTCACCGAATCGAAAGGCCTGTGACACATACAGGTGATACCCGAGAGAGTTTTATTAAAATTGCACTCATTATCCGGACCATGTTTAGATGAACATAACCTCACCTTCACCCAATGGCACCGGATAGACCGAAAAACGATTCTTGAAAGTCAAAATCCAACAACAGACATCTACCTCAACAGGTAGGTGACTAGCTCTGCCGGTGCCTGGGGGATGAGAGTTCAAGGTCGCTGACTCCGACCTGGTTGCGCCAAAGACTCCGGTCAGAGTCACGCATCTGTCGGCGACACACTGCTGACAGCTGTGGCCAAGCGCTCACCGCGGTAATATTGCCGGCGGCGGTGCAAGCGCTGACATCTTCGAAGAGTTGGTCCGAGCTCAGAGAAGATGTTGCACGCGGCAGTAAAGCCGTCGAACCATGGGGGGATGGGTTCGACCGGTCGGAGATCTCCCCGATGGCTCTAGACCTTTTGGAGCCTTCGTCTAATACATCGAACGACCAGATTCAGTGCAAACTGATCTTGTGAGTCGGCTCGAATTTCTTCTAAAACAAATATGACCGCCTAAGAGCCGTCGGACGGGGTGACCTGTCGACGACGGTGTGGAGAGACTGGTTTGTTTACAGCCTCCTCCTCGTTAGCTACGCACTCCTGCGCGCACCCGGCTCCGAGCCGGATGCATGGAGCTCTCAGAGTACGGGTGGGGACTCGTCCTGAGAGTACAAATCTCCAGTTCTCAATAGCTTCAGTTGCTGAGGAGCGGCTGCTGCTGAGGACTAATTCAATCTTGAGCACGGCTCAAGATTGAATGTACACATACCACCAGGTTTCCTCAGACCCGAGGTGGTGGCAAGCTTCGAATCCCGGAAGCTAGTCGCTCTGATGCGAGAACATCTGCTGATTAATTGTGAAACTCTTTTCGTTACTACATCCTCATCTCTGAGGACGGCGAATTGAGGTAATCAATATAGTCAGTCAGCCTTGCATTGGAGAGAGCCGGTCCCGGTGACCGGTTGGGTATCAAGCGAATTGGCGATCGCGCCCGTGGGCAAACAACCATGGGGAAGTCCGCAAAACACTGTGAACCGGTCGGACCACTGGTAAGCAGGTGTATCTGCCTGTCCGAATGAGCGAGGCAGATAAACAAGGGCGTAGCTGAAGACAAACCTAGGCGGCGGAAGCTCCCGACGCGACCAGTCTTCGTTCAAATCCATCACTCTCACCTTCGGAGGATGTATGGCTAAGACCACCGCACCCAAGCGGCAGGTCGCCTACAGCTTCACTGGTGACAGCCCCATGTCCCGAGAGGTTCTCGGCGGCAAAGGTCTGTCTCTGGCGGAGATGGCGAACCTCGGTGTGCCGGTGCCACCCGGCTTCACCGTGACAACAAGCGTGGCACGGGCTTACATTCAGAACCGTACCACGCCGAAGCGGCTGGCGTGGCAGAGGCAATGGGGTCTGACCGCAATCGAGAAAGAGCTGGGCAATCGCTTCGGCGACCCCCGCAACCCGCTGCTGCTGTCCGTCCGCTCCGGGGCCGCCATCTCCATGCCAGGGATGATGGACACGATCCTCAACCTCGGACTGACACCCGAGGTGGTCGAGGGTTTCGCCGCGCTCTTCGGGCGGCGCTTCGCCTTCGACTGCTACCGCAGATTCCTCGCCATGTTCGGTGAGGTCGTGCTCGGCGCATCGCGTCACAGCTTCGAGGCCATCCTCGACCGCGTGAAGCGGGACCGCCGCATCCAGCACGACAACCAACTGGACGAGGGATCGTTGGAGTTGATGACCAACCTCTTCCGCAACCAAATCGAGCGCGAGACCGGTACTCCAATGGTGGATGACCCGGCACTCCAACTCGAGATGGCGATGGAAGCGGTGCTCAAGAGCTGGGACACGCCGCGCGCCAGAGAGTACCGGCGCGTGAACCGCATCCCGGACAATCTGGGCACGGCAATCAACGTCCAGGCAATGGTCTTCGGCAATCGCGACGACGCCTCGGCAACGGGCGTCGTCTTCAGCCGCGATTGCGCGACCGGAGCCCGTGGTATCTGGGGAGAGTTCCTCATCAACGCCCAGGGTGAGGACGTCGTCGCGGGCATCAGGAAGCCGCTCAACCTCGCGGAGCACATGCCGTCGTGGAACCGGACGTTGTTCGATGAGCTCTGCGGGTACGTGGACATGCTGGAGCGAAAGCACCGTCAGGTCGTCGAACTTGAATGGACGGCTCAGTCGGGGCAGCTCTTCATCCTGCAGTCCCGCAAGGGTAAGTTGACGCCGGCCGCTTCCGTCACGGTGGCATGCCACTTCCACTGGGACGGGTGGTACACGAAGGCGGAGGCGCTCGCCGCTGTCACTCCCGCCGAGCTGAAGGCGGTGTCGCGGCCGGTGTTCAAGTTGGAGGCTCTGGACGTCGCCTCCAAGACGCGGCTCCTGGCGTGCGGTCTGCCGGCTTCGCCCGGCGCCGCCGTCGGCAAGGTCGTGTTCACCTCCGAAGCCGCCGTCGAGGCGGCCAAGCGCGGCGAGAGCGTCGTCCTGGTCCGCCCGGATACTTCGCCCGATGACCTCCACGGCATGCTGGCTGCGGTCGCCTTCGTCACCCAGACGGGCGGCTTCACCAGCCATGCCGCGGTCGTCGCGCGCAGCCTGGGCAAGCCCTGTGTCGTCGGCTACGGCCGAGTCGACGGTACGGAGGACGAAGACCAGAACACCCTGAATGTCTCCGAAGGCGATATCATCTCGGTCGATGGGGAGACCGGCATGATCATCTTCGGAGCAGTGGAAACCACCGAGGTCGTCAACAAAAAGGAGGTCAACCTGTTCCTCAAGTGGGACAGGGAAGCCAAGGGCGGGTCCTTCCCGAAGCCCAGGCTCGACTTTGCCATGTTCGATCAGTCGGCTCCCATCAGCCGATTGATCGGGGACTTCTACCTGACGGACGCCATGTGGCTGGCGGCCGCCGGGTCGAAGCTGGAATCCGAGGCCGTCAAACTACGGGTTCGGGTACACACCGAAGTGGCCGAGCGATTGGCCATGTACCTGGCGGTAGCCGTCGGCGGAGAGATCCGCTACGCGAACGGCTACACCAGGGTCAAACGCTCACCGGAGATCGCCGCTCTGGTGACCGACTTCGACATCCAGCTCGGGGGCTCCAACCGCAACGAAGCTCAGCGTCAGTCCATCGCGAAGCTCAAGACCCTGGACGGCACGGCACATCTCCGGTTCGCGGAGCTTGTCGCCCGGGCGTTCAGCCTCCAGCCACCCGCCGTCGGGGCAGTCCTGGCGGACTGGTGGCCGGAGAAGAGCGTCGGTGGCTGGCGTTGGGGTAAGATCGCGGAGGCGCTCGCAGGGTTCCTCAGTGGCAAGCTCCCACACTCCCTTTTCGCGGACCACAGTTTTGACTTGCAGCACAACAACGGCTGCGTCTTCGGCAAAAACCGCATGATTGATGTCGGGGTGGACCCCAACCGCTTCGGCATCAAGAGGGCGCTGGACGCCAAGAAGGACGCTCGGAGCGTCGCGCAGTTGTTCGCGGTGCTCAACGAGGTCCGCGATCGCAACGCTACTTCCCACTACTGGCCGGCAGGGACAGTGATGTTCTCTGGGGAAGTGCTGGAGCTGTTCCGCAAAGGCGAGCGGACCAATCTCTGGCAGGCCAACGTCATCAAGCCCCGGGGGACCTGACCACGGTCTCCCTCTCACCGGGGTGCGGGCTCATCCCCGCACCCCCCTTTGAGGAGGAATCATGACTCACGGACCAATCGGTTCCCCGGGTCGAAAACACGAAGACCACCACGGGAACGAAGCGATCATCGTCGGCGGACTCGAGATCTACTTGGGCGGTACCATGTACCTCACCCGAGACGATCTGACCCGCTTCGACCTGTTAATCCCACTCGTCGAGCTGAACCGACCGGCCGGACAACGCACGATGCTGCGCGCCGCGGACGTCAAGCTCAAGAAGGCGCTCGGCGACGACGAGTACTGCATGATGCCCCTGCCGATGAAGGACTTCGGAGGCGTCCCAGACAACTGGCGAGACCTGCTCGAGGGCAGCGTCATCCCCGCGCTCCGGGAGTGCAATGCAGCAGGAAAGAAGGTCTTGGCCTTCTGTGCGGGGTCGCACGGGAGGACTGGGACGCTTCTCGCCTCGCTGATCGCGCTGCTGGAACCCGCCATCGACGACCCGATAGCGCGCGCCCGCGAACTGCACTGCGCGCACTGCGTCGAGACGAAGAAGCAAGCGCTGGGCATCTTCGCCCTCAAGGGGAAGGAACTCCCCGTCCCCGAGGGCTGGCGCTGATGCGCTGAGCAACCACGAGTTCCTCAGGCAGCGCTTGGGGAAAGTCAGTTGATACCGCAAGTGGTGGCGACCCGGTCAGATCGGGTCGCCACTTTCACCAGACGCCGAAAGCGTCACTTCAACGAAGGAGCTTCTGCACATGTTGTTCCCCGCCATCATCAAGGACAACGACTTCAACATCCCCGGCACGGAGGGCACCAACGAGTACATCGGGGTGGCGAAGAGCCCGCTGGGCATCACGGGCTTCCGCAAGGACACCGCTCGGGGCGTCTACCGCTGCCGGCTCGAGGTGACCAGCGACGAGGTCGCCCGCCAGCTCGCCCCGCTCTTCCTGCGGGCGGACGGCTACAAGCAGGTCGGCGACTCGAGCCAGCCCCGCTTCTCCATCACGGTGCCGCTCGCCGACGAGGCCCGCCTCCAGGAGGTCATGGCGCGCATGGTCGCGGCCATCAAGACGGAGGCGGGCGCGGACTGGGTGCAGGCCAACGCGATGGCCCCCGCCTGGGCGTACGCGCAGGCGATGCCGGAGTGCGAGGCCGAGGAGCGCGCCCAGATGACCACGTTGGGCCGCGCCATCGGCCTGCGCGGCATCAACCGCCGCTGGAAGCTGGCCACGATCAAGGACCGCGTCGCGACGGCCCGGGCGGGCTTCGTCGCCGAGGTGCGCCGCCGCGACATGGCGGGCTGCAACTTGGCCAGCACCTGGCCGACGCTGACGCTGTTCAACAAGCTCATCGTCCCGGCCGCCGGGGACGCGTGATCGCCCAGGGTGGAGATCGCCCCTCCACCCCGCTTCCCACTGCCGTCACCGGACGGCGGTGTTGTGTCGTAAGACTGAGTACTGGACTGGAATTGTGAGGCAATAACTTGAGTAGGAAGGAGCTCTCCCATGCACTGGCATTAAGTAGCTGATCCTCCGGGGAACACGTCGGCCTGCTCCCGACGGTGACCGGAGGTTTTGGCGTAAGACCCGAAAGCCGGCTGTTAGTTCGACAGGGGGCAACAATTGGTCCGGTGTAGCTTACACCGGGGTGTGCAGGAACCATTGCACCGAAGGGCAAACGGAGTCGGACTCCTAGTAACCCAAGCGCTAAGTCGATCCGCTGACGGTCGGCTAGGCATCCGTTCGCATATGGTCAAGGTCGTTCCGTTGACCATACTGTGAGAGATCAGCAACCGTCGCTTCCTGCCTCTGGAGTCCAGGCAGATGCGACGTAAATGGGCTCCCCCTCGCGCGTTGCTGCAGCAGCGCAGGTCCACCTGAAGAGGCAGGGTGGGTCGAGGTAGGCAATCTTCTCCTACGCACTACTACTTAAATGACAGTGGTGGGGAGAAGCTTGCATGTCCGCAATCACCGAATCCAGCCTCGGATTGCGGTGGTGACTGAAGGCCGGTTGTCCCCGGTTCCGAGGTCGGCAGCGGAGTTCGACGCTGCAAATGCTGGAGCGCTTCTTGGAGGAGCGCTCCGGCACTATCTCGAACTCTGGAAATCTTGGAGAGGATTATCCAGTCTGTCAAAGTCTCCCCTCGCTAATGCGCCAGAAACCGAGAGCTGGCGCAAGAGGTCCTCACTTGTGGATTTTGTTTCTTGTGAAACAAAATTTTGAATCATCGAGCCCTCGAGCTGCGATGGTGATTGAGAACGCTGGTCCTGCAGTTCTCAGTCGACACCCTGGAAAATTTGTCATCAGACCTGTTTCATGAGCTCGTTGCTCATATACAGTCATCTGAGCGCCACTCAAAGGAAGCTACCATCCATCTGACCTGCGAATGATTCGCAGCATCGGATATGGTTGGCTTCTGGCGTCAAGCAAATTGACCCGGGTCTAAGCTCAGCCCCGGTGGCTGGGTGGGACTATTGCGTTTGGCAAACGCATCCGTGGGGACACAACACGGTCGAAGTTCGAGGATGGTAGTCGGGGGAACGAACCCGGCTATCAGGTGCGACGGGTTAATTAGAGGACCGGCGCGCTAGAACGAAGCCCGAGAGAGTACCTAGAAAGCGGACCTCCCGCTTAGACAACCTCTCGCAAGAAAATCCGGAAGGTGCGGATTGATGAAGCATCCCCTTCCATGAGGCGACTGCCCCGCTCGCGGTACCGAGCGCCGAGCATAGCCTCCGTCGGACTCCTCAGAACCGCCGTCTCAACCGGCGGTTCTAAGGTGAAACACACCACCGTGCAACTCACGGCGACCGCACCAGGGCAAGTGCGGACGGGGTCACCTCGCGAGGTGACCTCTTCGATGCCCACCGCGAACCGCCCGCGACACCGCGGGCGGTTCTTCTTCGACCCAAACCACGAGAACAACATGAACGCGAACCCGATCAACTGGACCGCCACCGCCGACACCGACACCTTCGAGATGGCGGGCACCGAGAAGACGAAGACGTACAAGGGCGTGGTGAAGACCTCCCGCGGCCAGCTCGGCGTGCGCTTCCTGCCCGACGAGGACAACCCGACGGAGCTGCGCATCCGCCTCGAGCCGACCAGCGCCGACAACGCCGCCCTGCTCGCCGGCGTCCTGCCCGAGGGCGACAACCCGCAGGTGCCGGACGAGTGGCAGCCGCGCTTCTCGGTGGTGGTGCCCGCGACCATCAACCTGAGCGAGGCGCTCGCCCCCGCGGTGGCCGCCCTGACCCACGGCGCGGAGTTCACGCGCTTCTTCGCGCACCCGAAGCTGCCCACGTTCCAGCCGGCCAGCGACGAGCCGACGGGGGAGACGCTGCTCGCCGCCGCCGCCCCGACCGCGACCGCGACCGACGACAAGGACGCGCTGCTGGAGAAGGCGAAGAAGCTCAAGGTCCGGGGCGTCAACTGGCGCTGGGGCGTGGACGCGCTGAAGGCCGGGATCGCGAAGATGACGCCGGCGACCGACGCGACGACCTGATGACGACGACCCGGCACGGCCAGGGTTAGCCGCCGTCTGAGTCACCACCAGGGCACTGCAGGGTGAGGGCCCGAGAGAACCCTCACCCTGCAGTGCTTGAGCTAAAACACAAACGATAACCACCAAGGGAAACCGCCGCTTCGGCGGTTTTTCGCTTATTTTGTTTTTACTATTTCTCATAGTATTTACATCGGTAGTACAGGGTGAGGGTGCACTTGCGGACGTTTCGAGGCAGCTTTCGCGAAGGATAAGCGACGGACATGCGGCATAACATCTAGCGCGAAATAGCTCCAGATGGCGAGTTGCCACGTCCCGCCAACACACTACAGAACGGGAAACGGAAAATTTTCAATGCCGATCGTGTTCAACGGCACAGGTACACGCTGCCAGACCACCGCCAACAGGCACCGCCCCTAGTGCACACCCTCAAGATACACCGCCAGAAACGGCGGTATTCTCAATTCTCTACCTACTATCTTTTTTTGGTATTGCGACTGCGAAGAGCTCCCTAGTCCCAATCCGTGCATAGCATTTTTTCAACTGTTGGATCGACGGATTTCAGGTCTCTGAGCGAGTCAATCAATTTTCGCTGAAGCGTCGCTGCGAAAAGTCTTGAGTAGAGGAACTCTCCGAGTGGAGCTGCATCCCTAGAACTCATTGCGTCATCAATAACTTAAGAGCCAGACATCTAACGCTCATCTCAAGACCCTGATGATTGGCGATCGTTACTAATAGTCGCCTGCGATAATCAGGCTGTTGCTCTAGCTTCTGAGCTGCTTTCTCAATCAATTTCAATTTGTAGTCCTCTGATGGTGCCTGTTCTAAGCTATCTAAAATGATTGGTAAGGCATCGAGTTCTCCATTAGTCCAGGCCGCTAACAGCGTGCTCAATTTAGGAGGTACAGGCTTTTGGAGTGGTTCGCTTCTAGATGAAGGCGCGCCCGAAGAGTGGTTTGCTTTGTGCCATTGCTCCGATTGAGCAGACGCAGGACCCCGAGTATCGTCTCTTTGATGCGGCCCGACTGCCGGCTGCGAGGACCTCGTCGGAGTGGTTTGAATAGGCGCTACGTCGAAAACAATGGCGGTAAGATTGTCTTGATGCTTTTCGCCTTTATCTTTCACTGCATCAAACAATGCTTGCTGTGCCGCTTCGGCATTGGATGTTGTCTGCATGATCGATTCGATCTCTTCCGGCTCGAGCGTCTCCAGTCCGTCCGTCGCAACGAGGAAACGATCTCCTTCCTTGATGTCGATGACAAGGCGATGAAGTCTGGGAGACCGGGAGCCGATTGTATTGTCTAAGACATTGCCGGGCATACCTGGTGGAGTGTCATCCGTTGTCAGTTGTAAGAGCTTCCCTTGGCGAAATCGGTAAGCCCTCGAGTCGCCAATCCAGGAGACGACCAAATTGTCTTGATGAACTGCTGCCACGACTACCGTGGTTTGCATATTAGGCCCTGCAACTATTTCAGCTTGTCGATCGGTGGCTTGGTACATGATGTCCAGATCGCTGTCCGAAGCATGCTTTGCCATAGCTTGCATTTGCTTGATTTGGTTTTGGGCATCGGTCACGACGTCCATCATCCAGTCTTTGACATCGCTAACGCTGCCTCCACCTGGATATTCCTGCCAGCGTCTATCGAGCGCATCTCTAACTAGATCGGCGGCGACCTCGCTGCCTCGGTGTCTGGGGCTACCCAGACCATCCATTACTGCAACCACCTGATGCTGAGGATCTGGGCTCAGCCAGTAACGATCGTCGTTTCGGTAATATTGATTTCCTTGCGCATCGACATTTTGATACTTCGTTCCCTCCCAAGAGGCAGCGCCCAAACTAGATGCATACCAGGGGTTCGGAGCGGATTCCTCACCGGCGCTTTCGACAGGGCGGCGTGAGTGGATCTTCAGATCGAAGGCGGGCATTTCAGTTGACCGACGGTCTTCGGCCTGATCCTCATCGGATTCCATGTCGACGAAATCATCGTCTTCCAGATCGATAATTTCATCGCCTTCGACCAAGGTACGGACTAGTCTGTCTATTTTATGGGCTTCCAGCTCATGCGGGCGGTTGGAATAAGTTTGAAACACCTGCGATTGCAAACCAAATATTCTGTCGGCAAGCGCTTTCTCGAGTTCGTATGCCAGATCAATTTCCTTTGCGGTTACATCTTTCCTCGTCTTTTCAGCTTCATCTAGTGCGTCGAGCGCTCGCAGCACATGGTCCGGCGTTTCACCCTGGAAAAGTGGTGCTATACGAGATTGTCGCTCGTGAGTTCCGGAGCCGAGCACTGCATCAACGCTTGCGCCTGCGCCATTTATAGTCTTGATTTGGTCGAGGTCGTTTTTCAGACTCTTTATTTCTTCTTCGAGAACTTGCGCCTCCGCCTCGCCATTTGCCAGGTCCTGGAATGACTGTGCCAGTTCGTCTGCACGACTTGCTTGGATGGGTTCCAGCGATTTTCCTCTTCTAATGTCCAGCACATCAGCGACAAGGGCGTCATTGACCTTGTATGCAGTCAATTCGAAGTATCGCGCTTTGACCTTCTCAATTGTCTGCGCATCAACACTGTCACCAACTTCCAATATGTCTGCCACTCTGCGAATAATCAACGTGTCTTGTTCTAGATGAGTCAACTCATGAAGCACCGACCGAATCAATTCGGCCGGCTTGTTATGTGCCTGCTTTGCGGTCCTGCGGTTGATTGTTATGCCGCCGTCTCCGTACCAGGCAAGTGCAGGGTCGTCAGAACGCACTCTCAGGATGGGCAAAGGTAGATTGAATTCTTTCGCTAAGTCGACGAGAGCATCTGAGAGATCCATCTCGAGCACTGCTTCATCGTAAACGTCTGGAAGGTTGTCGATTACGTTGTGCAATGCATAGACTGAATGTTCTAATCGCTCTCTATTTAGCAGCGAGTTCCCGAACTGACCGTTCTCATTGTCGGCAAAGCCATCGGTTCGGTGGTTCATCGAGTCGTAGGGGCGGCGCTGATGATTTACACGCAACCGGAGAGGATCATTGGTAAAATCAATTTCGACTATTGTGTTGGGTGATTGGTAAGAAGAAACATTGAATGTTCCTCTTTCAGTCTCTGCCACGCGGAAACCTCGACCGGTCAAATCGCTCAGCACATCAGCGCTCGTGTTTTCATGAAGAGTGACTATGCCACCATCGACGCTACCCGCGTAATTTCCTGGATGATCTGCTGTTTTTGCCTTCCCATGAAGCAGAGACATGCTTATGGTGAAAAGTATCGAGGTGGCTGGTCCGCCCAAGCCGACGTCGTTGAGTGCGCGTTCACCGATCGTTTGCAGTCCTTCACCTTCTAATTCCTCGATTATTTCTCCGCCAGTCTCTTTGGAAATTACCGCGAACCACTGGCGTGTGAAGGCTCGTGCGGTCGGACTGGCGCCAGGCGAGCCCAGGGCAGCCAGTGTGGATGACGCCTGTGGATTTTTTACGAGAGCACGGACCCACTGCGGTGATAATCCTTCGAATCCAGCTTGCCCAAAGCGAACTACGCCGGCGCTGACAAGTCCCAACACAACGTTCTGCGCATACTCCAGAGTTAAAGGCGTGGCTACTTCCGAAAAAAACGAGGTAAGCAATTCCCTTGCGTTTTGTTCAGTACCTGTCCATTCTTCGGACTGTACCAGTCCTTTGAAGTCATCCCAATGGTTGTTAACCCAGGCACCGGCATAGGAGCGATCGCTTGAGGCACCAAAACCGGTGTCGCCGATATGGTGATTTATTTGATAAAGCATTTCTCTGGATACCTGGCTCGCACCAAGCGCTGCTGCCGAAGATACAAGGATCAGCGCTAGTGGTGAGGCCGCTCCCAGAGAGGCGAGTGTTGCCGCGACGGCGAGGGCGGTAGCTGCGATGACCGGACCGTTCTCCTTGGCCCAGTTGGTCAAAGTATCGGCGTTGAAGTCGCGGTTTTGAGCTTGTTCCAAAACCGCCCTAATCGAGTGGTGTCCAGGAGATTGAGGGTCCAGAATGTCGAGCATACCGCTCAACGCATGATGTCTCGACTCGAGCTGTTGTCTGGTTTCTCTGTCCTGGGCTTGTCCGGCTGCTATGTCCAGGGCTATGATGGATTGCCTAATTTCGGCGATCTCTTCAGGAGTAGTCTCAGCCAAGATCATCTCGATGTTTTGAGCCGTCGCCCTCACAAATTGAACATACTCTTCGTATTTTGTGCCGGTTTGGCCAGCTTCAAACAATGCACTAAAGACGGAAAACTCTTCTCCGAATCGGCTGGCAATCGCTTTGGTTTTCACCAGGGCAGGATGGTTATCCACTTGCGCCAGCGCATGATTCCGTCGGATCCCTAGATCGAGATTGCCGCCCTCGTTGCCAGTCAAGCCGGTTAGCACCAAGATTGCTTCATCGAACCCCTGAGCTGGATCGGTTGAGAATGGCGTCAACTGATCCGATTTCACCAAACCGCTGTCTTTGAGTCTGGTCAATCCTCCATTGGTGAGGTCGGCAAAGACATGTGGTGCTCGTTCCTTGATTTCGTCGACGCCGTATGTGTCAAGCATTGCCAGAGCCAGGTAGTCACGCCGAAGTTGTGGGGCGCCGGTCTGATTCAATTGCTCATAGGCATAAACATCCTCGGACAGCTCAAGGTCCGCCATGCGCCGAGAAAGTGTCGCGAGGGTTTGATAGTGCTCCTTGAACCGATCTCGGTCTTCGCAATATGAGCGAATCATTTCGGCCTGCGTCTCTTGGAATTGTTCTATCGAGCTGGTCCTGATGCTCACTTCGCCTAGTAACGGAGCCACGGTTGACGACGGAACAATAATGTCTTCTAGGGCCACGTCAACGGCATGATCGAGCAGATCAAGCGCACCAACGCCATCAGACGTATGCTTTCTCAGTTCTCTCAAGGAGGTTTTCTGCTCACGATCTTGGTGGTTCAGATCCAAGCGTTGCTCTCTTTGGAGTGATGCGATGGTGTCGCTCATGGTGCGCAGTTTTAATTCCAGAGGAGGCTCATCAATCAGAAACCCGCCTATGCTGCCTGGTTCACCAAGCTTTCCATTGAGAATGATTCCGGCGAGTAACGGCGGGGCAATTTGTTCGCGCGAGCCGGTGAGTTCCTCTTTGATTTCGCCATCCATAGAGTTATACAGAGCCAGCCGCCTTTCGAGCGCCAGGATCGTGTCCTCACCGTATCGTCCGATCGCTTGTTGAATGGGCGCACGCAGCTCTTCGATATCGAGTTCCCAGCGGGCGAACACGTCGAACGCAGTTGACCGCTTGAGTGTGGGACCTATGTCAGGCTCGAGTATTTGTGCAAGATAGCGCGTGTCGATTGGCGCCTTGGCTTCATCGATTGTGAGGATCGAGGAATGTGGAAATGCTTGCTCAAGCAACGATGCCATTGCCGGATTGCGCAGTCCCGGAAAGATAATTCCCGAGGGAGGGAGGAGTTCCATATCGGCACGAGACAGACGGTCTGCCCCAAGAGAGAGCCGGAATAGCTCGGAATCACCGACCGGTTCTCCACTTGATTGCGGTTGGACTGCCAAAAGCTGTAGTCTGGCAGCTATTGTTGTACTGACGGGCTCAGCGCTTAAGAGTGATAGCAAGGGATGTTCCGGTTGGTTTTCCACCGTTGACTTTCGTAAAGAGTCGCGGAAGACCTCCCGAACCCTCTCAGGCATCGCTATCACAGCCATTCGCATATGCGGAATCTGGTCGGGCTGGAACGTCTCGAGTGCAGCGTCGAAATCCGCTTCCGTCCACTGGTCGGCTAGCGCCAGAAGTAAATCCGTGCCTTGATGGCGAGTGCTTGAATCCGATGAAGACAGCGCCGGCTTGATGATCGCTTCTCTGACTCCGAATGCGAACTCAGGATCATTTCTTGCTAGACCGGCCAACACGCTAAGAATGTCTTCGCTCGACTGACTGCGATATCCAGACAGGACGGCCGATTGCAATTGCACTTTCGCGTCTGGAAGTTCATTAATTGCATAGGTTATGGCTAGTTCTATTGGATCCTGATGCCGCAAGTATGTAGATTTTTCGCCAACAACATCACGCAGGATGTGTCTGGCATCGCCATTGGTGCTTGCTGCCTGCAGTAACTGTTGGAAGAACTCGGGAGTCAAAGTCTCCCTCCGTCCGCTTTCATCTGCGAACAGCCGCGGCCCGTCCTCTATTACTAATGACGGCAAAATGGATACGTAAATATCCGGAGACTGGTTCAAGGGAGCTTCTGACCGCCAGAGATCAAGCAGCGGAACGGAGTTGGCGTCGGCTGGCCGCGGCGCGGATTCAAGCACCGGCTCCGGTAGAGAAAGCGCTTGACCAGTGTCGGTACTTGAGTTGCCGTAGATGTTATCGAAATTCGAGAAGTCTATTTCTGAATCAAAGGAAGCTGCTGTTTCGTTCGTAGATGGAATAAATTGCGCGTACTCTTCGTGTAGGTCCAGGGCGACAAATGGGTTGGAAACTTGGTTGCTGCGATCTGAAGGGGACGAAAACTCAAATCTGTTTATCGAGGTCATGCTTAACCGCCACTTTGGATATTGTCAAAATGGATTATGAGTTTGACTTGTTAATGGCGCATGAACGGAGTGCTGTGGGTTGTAGTCCCAGCCGCTCGCTAAGGTGGCGTATCTCGACTACGGGATAAACAATTTATCGATAAGGCGAACTTGGTCAGCGTAGTTTCTCGAGAATGTGCCGAATTCCCCTCGCAAGTGCTTGTCTGCAATTTGCTCTCTAGCTTACAGTCGGAATTATCAATCCGCACTTTTTTCAGGGAGGCAAACAACAAGCACACGCGGTTGGCAACAAATTAACTCTTCTATCGGTGTCGGCGTTCGGCAGCGGTAGACAAAGCCTCAACTCAAGGAAGGGTCGAGCACTCGAAGATTGCAGTCCGCACTACTGGTAGTGCGCCTAACCCCAAACCTGCGGCACTGTCGTGCTGTGGGAACGCCCATTCCAAGGAGTCAGACATGACTAGCGATCTCATTCAGTTGATCATCAGCGCCGGCACGGTGGTCACCCTCATCCTCGGCTTCCTCTGCGGCACGCGCGTCCACTCCACGGACGAGGAGTTACCTCCCTGCCTGTTCTTGGGGGGATTCTTGTTGATCGGCGTCGGAACCTTCGTCCTGTGTACCGGTGGACCCACCGTTGCGGCCCTCGCCCCATTCGTCGGATGCTTCCTGATGGGCATCGCGATCTCGCTCACGACCCGCAAGAAGACTGACAACGACACCGACGACGAGTGAGAGTGTTCACTCGAAGACCGCAGCGCTCAGGTAATCGCCGGGCACCGGGTCGTGCAAAGGAAGGGGCACCACCACTAGTGTCTCCTTCTTAGTGCGAAGGGAGTACGGCAACCGCAGGCGGCAGA
Organism: uncultured Candidatus Obscuribacterales bacterium; assembly: GCA_964418155.1. Classification (GTDB taxonomy): domain Bacteria; phylum Cyanobacteriota; class Vampirovibrionia; order Obscuribacterales; family Obscuribacteraceae; genus JADYXR01. The sequence goes on from CAYQKX010000029.1 coordinate 81,038, forward strand.
AGCAACTCGATGTAATCGGTTGCTTCTGCCGCTTTTGGTGATTTGCAGCAGGACTATCGATCGAGAATCAGCGCCATATCGGTTGATAACGAGATCACATCCCGTCGAGTTTGCACCGGAGATATGCCGCCACGTGAGGGAATGACCTCAAAAGATCATTTGCCTGGTAAGGGTTTGACGATGAGCCATTCAGGGCGCCGAACACTTCGGCAAAGGTCTCTCTTATTCCCCTATCTCCGGCTTGTAAAAGGTATGAATGTCGGTCTCGATCCATAAGCGACAACTTCGCGAGGTCCTGTTGATACGCCTCCTTAAATTCGTCTGACAGTGAAAGGTCGCCCATGGCGAAATCGACAGCGTGACCGATCTCGTGTGAGAACACATCTTTTGCGCGGTTGCTCTTTATGGTCACTCCCTCGTCAACTAAGCGCTCTGTAACGAGGGCGATTTTCTCATCCGGCGAATAGAAGCCATCTGCGTTTTCCCAGGTCATATTATTCGGCCAGCCTGGCGGCGTCCCTCCTTTGAGTGCTGGTCTAAAACCAGGGACCGTATCAGCAATTACGATGTGCACACCGTTTTCTTTGAGGAGCGTTTTTATTTCGCTGGGTAGCTTGTCGACTTGCCCCTGGATAATTCTGGCAAATTCCGGAGTCGCTCCGCGGTTTTCCGCGCGAACCAGACTAATGGACCAATTCAACGAGGACCCGAGTTCTATGATCTCTCTGGGAGACCTTTCTTCTTTGCCTCGTTGTTGACCTGGAATTGCATCCGAGCTCGATCCCTGCGTATTGGGGTTGAGTCGATCTAGAGAAATTCCCTCCTGAGAGATCCGCAAAGGAACATGCGCGCCTTCCGAATTGCCCGGTCGAGGTAACGAGAATTGAGCAACGCATTTAAGGATACTTTCAAACTGTTCGTCTACCGACGCCTTCTCTCGATCTTGAAGTTCAGTCCTTAATCCCCGTACCGAAAGCGGATCCGTGAGTGTCGAGTCGATGTCGCAGTCCAATGTGAGTTCTGGGATCAAACCCTGGCTCACAAGCAGCCTCGTGTCACTGAGTCTGGTGGTCTGGCACTGCTCGAACGAATCTCGATCGGCGACAGCAACCAGGTTGATAGATTGGGCCAGGGGGATGGATAACGCTTGCGAGTCGCCTTCTCGGTTTTCCAGATGTCCAGTTTGATAACCCATAATAATTACTACTCCATGTAGATGGACGAATTGAAGATCGAAGAATCAGAATTGATCAGTGCGCTAAGGTGGTGAACGAGCTCGGTAAGCCGTTTTCCACATGCAGTTGCTAGAGGCTCATTCTCAACTTCGAGTTTTCATTATGAGCAGCGACTCATTAACGGGGCGTTAATGGCAGCTTTGCATTTCCTGCGTTCGATGGAACAGCATCCATTCTCTTCGCGACTTCTTTGTCATTTCTGGCAAGCTCTTTTTTGCCCAGCTCTTCATAGGCCATACCACGCCAGTAGTACGCGTCTCGGCACTTTGGGTTGAGTTGAATGGCGCGACTAAAGTCGGCAATTGCTTGTTCATTTTTTGCCAGATGGTATTGGATTTGACCTCGAACGAGCCAGGCGTAGTAATCCTTTCTGTCTACGGCGATCGCGCGCTCGACATCTCGCAAAGCGCGCTCGTCTTGACCGAGGTTGCGAAAGCAATCAGCCCTGATCACAAATGCTATGGCGCATTTTGGATCAATGCGAATTGCTTCTGAGCAATTGAAGATCGCCTTAGAGAACTGGCGACTACGCTGATAAAAGGAGGCGAGCTCACAGTATGCAGGTGTGTAGGCTTTGTTGATTTGAATTGCTCTTTCAAGCAGTTCGATTGATTTTCCCCAGCGCGCGCGCGAGCGATAACAGCTTGCCAGGCAAAAAAGAACCTCGACCTCTTTAGGCTTGAGTATCAAGGCCCTTTCCAGGTCGCTTTGCGCTTTTACAAAATCGTTTTTTGCTAAATACCAGTCGCCTCTGAGTTTCCGCAATCCAAATTCGAATGGGCTGGGAGCCAATGGTATAGCCTTGTTCAACAAGTCCAGAGCTACCATTCGATTGTTCAGGTTATACTCGATTACGGCGAGGGCGTGATAATAACGCCAATCTGTCTTAGGTCCGGAAAGCTTCAGACATTTTCGAAGATCCTCTGCCGCACTCGCGTAACGCTCAGTCAGACACAATTGTTCGCCGCGTCGGAAATAGTATTCGGCATTATTCTGATTCAGAGCGATTGCACTCGTGAAATCTTGTATAGCAGCGGTCCTGGGCTCAAGCTTGTTGTTGGCGCGTCCCGCGTGCGCAAGTCCCCGTATATAAAACGCTTCAGGGGCGTTGGGTTGATCCTTGAGCAGTTGATTCTCCAGCTCTACAACTTTATCGTACCGGCCGTCCTCCAACCATTTCAGCGCCTGAATTTGAAGCTCTGCTCTTGAAGGGCTGGCCATACCGGTTTGAGCGCTTAAGATCATTAGCGAAAACAAACCGATTATTGCGCTGCAAAAAAGAAGCGCTGCGAAACTCTTTTTGCTTTGGCAGTCATCTCGCGGTTCATGCAAGGCGGTCATGGAGCAGATCTCGGTATGGTGAACCAAAAGCGACAGCCCTTACCTGCTGCACTTTCGACACCGATTTCGCCACCATGGCGTTCCACGATTGCTTTGCAAATGGCAAGGCCTAGACCTGTTCCGCCCTTGAGCGTGCCATCAGTAATTTCTGCCTGCTGGTATCTCTCGAAAAGCTTACTGGAAAATTCTTCGGCAATACCGCGCCCCTGGTCGCGGACTGATATCTCCACGAAGTCGTCTGCCAGTTCTAGCAAGACATTTACTTCGCCGCATACTGGAGAAAACTTGATAGCGTTTGACAGCAAATTGACAATAACACGGACGATCTGGTCACCATCCACACGCATTACTACGTCGGTGGTCGGAGCGTGAATCTCGATATCGGCATTTTCTGCAAGTCCGCTTACCGACGCAATCGAACGCGAAATCAAAGTGGCGCTCGAGTGTGGTGCTAAGGTTAACTCCATCGGGATCTGATCGATTTTCTCGAGTTCTAACAAATCTTTGATCATGTTAAGAAGTCTGGACATGTCCGCCTCCAGTGAAGACGCTCTCTGTGCGACCTTTTCTGGTACGTTGTAGACAGTATTGACCGCCAGCAAGTCAAGGAATAGCTGAGTCGATGCTATCGGTGCTTTTAAATCATGCGAAATCATAGACATAAACTCGGCTTTCAGCCTCTGGAGCTCCTGCTGCTTGGCTTCAGACTCTCTTACGCGCCCGGCCATTTCATGGAAAAATTGGTCCAAGATTACAATTTCGTCGGTGCCGTTGAGACGAGGCGATAGAGCTGTTCTCGACTCAAACAATCCGATGTTGTTCATGATGGTGCCCAATCTTTTGGCAATGTGCCTTTGAGTGATTATTGCCACCATCAGTGTGACCACAATACTCATTCCAATGCCGATATAGAGAGCTTGGGTAAGCGCCTCTCTTGCTTTTTGTGCTTCCGGATGCGCAAGGTCGCTTAGCTGTCCTTCGTGCTCGACTATTTCAACAGAAGTAGATCTTAGACTTGAAAGTATTGTGAGAAGCTCGCGCCGGACCTCCGGAAAGTCGGCGATACCGGAGATTCCGGCTGACTCGTTGAAAAGCTTGAGTAAGCGACCTACGATAATACGCAAACGTTTTACCACCGGACGACAGACCTCATCGTTCGAAGTAAGCCTCTCCAGAGTCCCTATAATCTTCTCTAAGTTGATGCTATGCGTACGGTAGCTATCTGCCCGATCTTCAGCATGAAGGGCAATCATAAGAGCTACAGTGGTCTCATATATAGAACCGTGGAGGTGATTTATTTCGAAAATGATCTCTTTCGAATGTTTCTCCTGATAAGCCTTAGCTCTAGAAGACGCGTCCATAGTCGCGAGGATGCCGAGGAGAAGGAGCTCAAAGCAAAGAGGTATCGCTACAAGCAGAAAAAGCTTGTGTGATAACTTCATTTGCATTGTTCAAATTTCAATCGTAGGTGGCACACAGAACATTATATTACCTGACAGCCCGCAAAGAGTGATGATCGAAAATCCCGAGCTCGGAAGCCACCTAAACGTGATTTAGCCAGGTCTACACGGACAAAGCAAATATTCGCAAGAGTCAAGTGTTCTCATTCATGCGTCGTTAATAATCGGCTTCTAAAATACGTATATCGTTCCCATTACGACCTCTGCGCATCAGCAATAGCGCCGATTCAAAAATTGGTCTGAAGCCCGGCAATTTAAATTGCCACAAACTCGATCGCCCGATTACCAATCTACCCTCACGAAATTGATTCTGTTCAGGTAGTCAGACTGTTCTGCGGACGCAACGACAAACACCGATTCTTTGGCGGATCATTTCATGAACAAACAGCTCTCTCCTTCTTGTTACCGCGAATTTTGCGCTGTGCTCGAACAATCACAGCTGTCGGTTCATTCGGTGCGAGCATATCGCTGCCATGTCAGAAATTTTCTACGATACGCATTGTCGGTCGGATTCAGGGAGGACGAAATCCTCTTGGAGGCAAACGCAGCAGAGATAGTATCGCAATACCAGAGCTACCTTCTTCTGGAGTTGCAACTTCGCAAGGCCTCCGTCAATGCCATGCTGTCAGCAGTCCGGATGTTTTATAAGACGACTGTCTCGTGCGAGTTAGTCGCAAACACAGACCGAGAGGTCGAATCTGAGGTGACGGTTCATTTTCTGTCATTTTCGCAACAACAGGATCTGGAGAATCTGAGACCGCCTCAGATTAGCGCGCGAGACCGGGCGATAGTTCTAATCATGTTAAGAACTGGAATTCGCCCGGGCGAATGCGCCGCTCTAAACATTAGTGATTTAGCAGTTCGTGGTTCACGATCACTGCTTTTCCTGGGCTCAGGTAGGCACCTTCGTCGCGTAGAGCTGGACCCAGTCTTGACGACTGCAATCAACCAATGGTTAGGCGTCCGAAAAAGCTATGACTACCAGACCGCTTTGTTCATCACGCGGGACGGAGGCAAGATTTATCCAGGCCTTATCGATTACATTGTCAAACATGCGGGCTGGTCAATAGGAGTAGTTCTTTCGGCACGCCTCCTCAGGAATACCTTTGCAAGGAACGCCCTGCAACTTGGCATTGACAGCTCGGTCATAGCCGGAATGATGGGGGCGTCGCCAAAATTGTTGTGTCGCATTCGAAGTAGCTTAGTGTCATCCAGTAATCATCTCTCCGGCATAAAACAAACTTGAGGTCCTTCAGTTTCCTGCGGTAAAATCGTACCTACGGTAAGACAATTAAGTGTCATTGTTCAGAAGTACTGACGCACTGCAGATCGATTTTCATGGCAAAGATTTTAGTAGCTGAAGACGACAGAAATCTCTCTGGATCAGTGGTTGACGCGTTACGTGCTGGAAATCATACCGTCGATCTTGTCGAAAACGGCGAGGAGGCGCTCCTGATGGCGTGCACCTATACTTACGATCTTCTGATTCTTGATTGGATGATGCCGGCAGCTACCGGAGTAGAAGTCTGCAGTCGATATCGTGCCAAAGGTGGAGGATCTCCAATCCTCATGCTCACTGCGAGGGAGCAGATCGAGGACAAGATGGTTGGGTTTCACTCCGGAGCAGATGATTATCTGACAAAGCCGTTTGACAGCCGCGAATTGCTACTTCGCGTCACAGCCTTATTAAGGCGAAAACCCGACCGACCTACCGACGTTATCAAAATTGGGTGCGTGGAGCTGGATCCTGTTGAGCACTCGATTCTCGTCAACGGACAGCTGACGAAGTTTACTCCCAGGGAGTTCAGCTTGATGGAATTCTTCTTGCGCCATCCGGATCAGGTCTTCAGCGCCGATGCACTTATCAATCGAGTTTGGAACTCCGATACGGAGGCGTCAGCTGATACCGTCCGCGTCATTGTTAATCGACTGAGAAAAAAGTTGAGAGTTGAAAATCAGGGACCTGATATTGCGACCATATACAATGTCGGCTACAAGCTTGATACCAAATCTGGTGCCGAGCGTCGCTAGCGGAGACGTATGCGAGCGATGAATGACCTTAGCCAGTTCTCCTCGTCTATTGGGTATCTCGTCCACATTTTTCGGCGGACACCGGTCTTCAAGCAGTGTTCCATAATCGTTCGACTGGTCAAGTCAAGTTACTGCAAATATAGCACTGGTTTTGAGTACGTTAATTCCGTCAACTTGCTTTCGAAGAGAGCCCACGATAAAGCGCAGGTGCGTGAATATCAACGCACTGTCCCGCCATGGTCGATGACCAGTCAACGGCACAAGTAAAGAACACGCCGAAAGACAACTGCAAGTAAGCACCGCCCTTAGTGCCTACCCGAGACACCGCCGCCATCATCGGCAGTGCTCTTTACTACTCATTCTCTACTATCTTTTTTAATACATCGGACGCGAGGAGAACATGCAAATGACTCCTCGCGGGCTGCTTTCGACAGCACCACCAGGAATTCAATTTGCATGCCTCTAGGAGCTCTACACGCCAGATGTTCTCAGGAGGAAGCGGTATCGATTTACCGCTTCCTCCTCATCAGAAGACGGTGCTCCTTAACGGACTGCCGAGATGACCTTGCGGAAAGAATCTGCGCGTTCATCTTGCGCTTCCTTTGCCGCTCGGTGAGCCGAACTACGCACAGAGCTGACCGCGTCAGCCTCCACACGCAGCACGGCCAGCTCGCGCTCCTCCTTTCGAGCCGCTTCGAGTTCTGCCTCGACATCCTTGGACAATGGCTTCTGCAAGAGCTCTTGCATCTTATCCCGAAGCTTCCACTCGCGACGCCAGACCTCATCGAACTTAGCGTCTTCGGCAACAGCTTTGCGAGCCTCTTTCGCGCGGACAAGGAAGCTCTCATTGGAGGCCTCGTACCCCTTCAAAGCGTCGGCGGCAGTCACTTGATTGGGCGAAGTTCTCGCCAACTCCTTGACGACAATGAGCATAGCTGCGCTGTATGTCTCGGTTCGATCCTCCTTGAAGTCTTCGAGCAGGAGCATTCGCGCCAATGTCTCCAGCTCCGATTCCAACTGGAATTTTGCGCCTACGGCTTCACTGGTAGCCGACCTGGCGCGCTCCCATGCGTCGCCACCAACATCTACCTCCTTGTTGAGAAGCTGTTGCTCTGCCTCGAGAGTATTGAGGCGCTGCCTGACTGCGTACACCGGCGCAAAAGCTTTCGCCACCGGTTCCGCGCTCTGAGACGCCTGTTTAATCTCGCGCTCCAGCTCGATTCTCGCATCCGTGACAGCGGATCTATGAGCCTCCAGTCGATGGTAGATAACCCCGTACCGATCGGAAGCCTCCTTTTCAGCGACCTGGGCCTTGCTTGCAGCCGCCCGCTGCTTCTCAAGCTTCGACACGATTGCGATGAGCGGCTTAGCAATCTCCTCGGCTACCAGAGGAGTCGACGATGTCGCCTTCCGCATAGACGACGAAGTGTTGGACGACGGGCTGGCTGAAAGCACTTCTGGCGTCCTCAAGGCCAGCTTGACAGCAACGATGGCCGCGACGACGAAAAAAACACCCAGCACAGCGAAACGACTCTGCCTAGACATGAAACCTCCATTGGACTCTGCAGCGCCCGTAGCACGGACGCTGCGCACGTGATGTGTGGTACCGGACACGGTGCCCGCTACCATTGGTCGCCGCCGGTCGGACGAGCTAGCCTTCGGCGACGGAACTGAATCCGACCAACGAACGAACAGTTACCGAACAACTAACGCAACGCTTCCATGATCGCCACAAAAGCATCCGCACGAGCGAACCATGCCCGGAAAGACTCGCGCTGCGAATCAGAGTATTTCTCGTGCACGACCTTGTAATGCTCAGCAAGTTTTTTATCTTCACGCACAATCATGCGAATCTCCTCAAGCCGCCCTCTAAAGTTGTTCGAGCGCGGTTTGGACAGGAGCTTGTCAATCTTGCTTTTGTTCTTCTCGAGACGCGCCGGCACGTCCAGCACCTGCTTGTAGCCAGGAGTCAAGCTTTGGTGATTGCGGGAGCTGCGCAAGAACTTCTCGTTCGCCAACTCGAAATTCTTAATGGCCTCGGCGACCGCGTCGGAATTGCCACATAATTTTTCGATCTCCCTCACAACGAGAACAACAGCGTCACTCATCATCGGTTTGTCGCGCCCCTCCATGAGAAGATGCGTAACTACCTCCGAGTGGACGCGCTCGGAACACTCCCCGACGGCTAATTTAGCGGCTTGCGTCGACTGAATCGCCCTCAGGCAGATCTCGCCTGAACGATTGTCGTCCTCCGCGATCTCGTCCCAGATCACGCTCTCCGCCTCCAGTCGAGCCCTGGTCTCGTATGCCGGGGCAAAGGCCTTCAGGACATCATCATTGCTGTCGCTGGCCTCTACGACCTGAGATTCGAACTGCTTTTTAAGAGTGCCGACGACTTGCCGCTGAGCCTCGTATCTATCCAGATTCGTCGAATGAACAGCCAGTAAGTCATCCTGGACTCGCTGACACGCGACTAGTGAAGCCTTCAACTGGAAGAACTCACGAATCAATTCCAGCGCCGGTTGAGCCACCTCGGCCGGACTAGCAGCAGCCAACCGAGCATTCGACGACGAACCGTCAGACGAAGCGGGCTTCGCAAAGGGACCCCAGACTGTCACAACAGCAATGAGCAAGGCCAGACAAACGAACGACACGATGGACGCGATTCGCTGAGACATGGTAACTCCAATTCAATTCAAGGCGCCCCGGCACTAGCGCACGGGACAGGTTATCGCAAACGGCTCCCGCACTCGCTCCACACGCTCATCGTCGGAGCTGAGCAATACACATCTCAAATCAAGCAACTCATAGATAGCCATCGCATCAGTACAAATCCGAGCGAAGGCGGCAGGCAATAAGGAGACTTCCAAATGAAGATTCCCGCAACTTCTGCGCAATATTCACCTGTTCCCGCACCAAATCCGATGAGAAATCCCGCTACGACATAATGCACACTGAAAAAAATCGTCATCGCAATTCCTTTCGTTAGAAAAACGCTCGATGTGTCGAGGGAGTACGGTGCACGGACGGGATCTTCCCAGGATCCTGGGTGTTGGAGGTAAAAGCTGCCTGGCCGCAAATGCCTGAATCGCCGAAATGTATCCCTGAAATTACACCGAATCAGTAATGTCTAACCGTGTCAAAAAGATTGAACGCTTAACAAGCACTTCTCATTGTTTCTTCAATTTTCTACTTCACTCAACCTATCACCAGCCAGAGCCACTCTACGTTTTAAGCCACACTGTGCAAATGCACAGTGGTGCGTAGGATCGAAACTTTTTGCGGATTTGATGAGAAAACGGCGGTCTAATGTTGGCTTTAGATCTTAAACAGATAAATCGCCTCAGAATAGACTCATAGGGCGTTTCGCCTTCCTGCTTCACCAATATCCAATGCAAAGCAAACTAGACTACAAATAACCGTGGACGTTTTGTCGCAACCATCATGATTGAGTTAGTTCATCGTCGATTTGGCACTCACCAATTGCGCGAAAGCAGCAAATCAAGAAAAAGTTGACTGCTTGTCGATTGTCGCCAAACAATAGCGCCAACCAATAGCGCCAACCAATAGCGCCAGCGCAATGCGCCTCGAAAAGCTGCTGGCAACGGCATTTTTCGCTTGTTCGAAAACATTCGCTCGTCGTAGATTTCGATTATAGACAACAGAAAAAGCGAGAGGAGCAACACGGAAACAACACTTTCGAAGGCTATGACAGAGATTAACCAATGCCCAATAGTGAACTGCCATCACTACTGACGGTGCCAGCAGCATCCAAGCCACGCTGGCAAAACTCCGCAAAGACAATAGGCTGACTATAGTGTCAGCAAAATTACGCTCCGAAACTCAGACTCCGCGACCTCGCTGCGAGCCGCCCAAGAAGCCAAAAGCGGCTCGTGTCGAGAGCATTCTGAAAAAATTCGGCAACGCCGAGAGAAAGGAAAGCACAGACGCTTTCTCTCCGTAGACGTTCACTGGCGGACGTTTTGAGGTCATCTCGGTGAGGACGATTGACGGAACATGCGTCGAAACAAGTTTCCAAAACCAGCTCCCAGTGCAATTCGTTACGTCCGGCACTAACCCAATACTTTTCTCCACCACGCTTACTACTTTCTTTCGTAGCACAACAACACACGAGAAATGGGGGAAGTGGAGAACGTTAGTTCATCAGCCGAAGGCTCGTCGTAAACCCAACTCGCGCAAGCAAAAGCAGCCGTATTACACCTCCACTTCGAAGAGTCTAAGGAGTCAATCCGAGGAAACGGGCGGGTAGATAATCAACATCTACCCGCCCGTTTCTTGTCGGTCGCTCTCTGCCGCGGACACTTTCTGTTCAGTCAGGAGTGAACCCGGAAGTCTGAGCGTTACAAACGTGACCTTCGACGCGGTCGTGTTACTGCGGCACGGTCGGCGTCAGGTTGGGCTGCGTCTTGGGACCGCCGGCGAGCGCGCTGCCGTCAGGGCTCTGCCAGGGGAAGACACGGAGCGACGGATCGCAGGTCGGGTCGAATGCCACCAGTTTCAGTGCCTCGATGTCACGGGGCACCATCGGCCAATCATAGCTGAAGAGCGGATTGTGGGCGTTGCCGAGCCGATCGAAGATGCGCACTTCGAATGAGAGACGGAGGAAGGTCCGGAAGATGCGAGCCTGCGCTTGCCGCCCACGATGGACGCTGTAGCAATCCATCAAGGTGAGCTCTCCGTCAGCCGGGTACCAGGCGAACTGACTGTTCGTCATCGCCACCTGACGGTTCATCTCCCAGAAGAAGTCGTGCTTCGACTCATCGAGCAAGTCGAAATCGAAGGGCTGCTCGTAGTAGGCGGTGCCGATGGCATTGGCGACCGTGTAGGAGTGGTTGCCGCGCACCTTCGGCCGCCAACGCGCGCCCTGGAAGCCATCGACGTGGCACGGGGCCTCGCGCTGCAATTGCCCGGGCTCGACGAATCCCTTGTCGATGGTCAAATACGCGAAGTATTCATCGTAGCACTTCGGATTGATCGCCCGCTCGAAATTGGCGATCCGCCGAATAATCGGAGCATAGGCGAGGAGCCCTCTCGGAATGCGGAAGTCCGAGCCAGGGAACTTGATCGGCATGTCAAGGGTTCTGGGCGCGCCAGTGTCCGTGGCGAGGATGAGAACCTCCTCTGCCGGCAGAACCCCCAGACTGACCGGTCGGCGCTTCACCTTGAAGTGATTGAGGTCGAACGGCTGGTTGAGAGCCGTGATAATCGGTGAGTCGGCTGGGATGGGCGCGGTGTTGAGCCTGGCGTTGCCGTGGAAGCGAACGCCACCCCGCTTCGAGAAGATGGGAATCGTGAACTTCTTGCCACGATACGCCGCCTTGTCTGACTCCCCCGTGCCGCCTCTGTCGTCCTGTTCGTCGATCATGTGCCCGGTCCTTACTGATTAGACAATTGGTCAAGGAGCGCAACGTTTGCAGCTCCATTCGAGCCTTCGGAGGAAGGCGCAGCACCGCCGGTAATGGCGTTGCAGAAGTCGGTGAGTTCCGCCTTGTAGGGGTCGGCCACCTGGAAAGCTTGTTCCTCTCCGTTGAGGAGGATTTGTCCGGCGCCTCGAGGACCGAGAGTATCCACGCAGCGAATGCTGCCTTCGCTGCCGAAGATTTCGATCAGTCGAGGGGCTCGCATGATCACACTGGACAAGATCTGGGCCGTGGCACCTGACTGGAAGCCGATGCTCACGACCGATGTTTCGTCATGCGGCCCGCCGTAGACAGGGCTCGACGTGAGGGCATAGCTCTGCTTGATCTCCGACTCGACGAACCAGCGCACCAGATCGAGCGAGTGCGTGCCAAGCGCGGCCAGGCTCCACCAGCGACCCAGGTCGCTCGTGGCACGCCAGTCCGGTTTGGAAATCATCGTCCAGGAAATATTGACGTGCCGAATCTGCCCAATTCGTCCCGCGTTGAGCATTTCCTTCACGAGGATATGACCCTGGTGAAAACGCAGGTGATAGCCGACTGCAAGCCTGACATTCGCTTTGGCGCAGGCATCGACAATGGCGAGCGCATCGGCATGGTTGGTCGCCATCGGCTTCTCGACGAAGACGTGCTTGGCCGCTTTGGCGGCGGCAAGACACTGCTCGGCGTGCAGCTTGTCCGGAGATGCGACGATAACAGCATCGAGCGCTGTGTCGGCGAGGAATGCGCTGATGTCTGTATAAGCAGGCTCAGGAGCAGCCGCACCGAGCGTGGTGGCAAACTCCTTAGTCCGCCCGAGATCACGACCAAGAACGCTCCAGAAAGAAGCGCCTTCGATCGCACGCAAAGCCGGAATCAAGCGTTCCCTGGCAATTGAGCCAGGGCCGATCAGACCGACCTTGAGCTGTTTTTTCGTTGGTGGATCACTCACGTTCTGTCCTTTCCTCTCAAGGAATCGATTGAGCGGCGCCAACATCGAGCAGGCGACCGCTTGCTCCAACCTGAGTCTTCTTCAACAATTCCTCGAAGGACGAAAGCCCTTGGAGCAGCTCCTCGACCGAGTACATACGGCGCGGGTAGCTGGCGTTGTCGCCGGAGAACCAGGTGGGGTGCTGGAAAGACGCTCCGTTGACGCCATGCGTACGGGGCGTGGTAACGATGATGGTGGCGTTCGGCTGCCTGGGGATGAACAACCGATGGATGAACGCATTCGGATGGTGGTAGAGGTCTCCCGCCTTCAAGTCGAGGACGACCGAAGGCTTGAGCTCGATAGCACCTGTCAGTTTGTGGACGTAGTTGCCACCGAAGGTGCTGGCGACCGCATCGTACTCGTAGCGCCCATTGAGCCTGACGACAAGGTCTAGCTCTTCGTCGCTCAATCCTAACAACGCAACCAGATGGGCGCGGTCCACGGCAAGACCCTCTGCCGCGGCCTGCTTCGAACCCAAGCCCGCAAGCGAGATGGTCTCGAGAGCCTGCACGCTCTTGTGCACTAGCGTTCGGTCCGCATCGCTCATCCCAATCAGTGCCGCTTGAACCTTTTCGAGCAGGCTCTGCCCGACGCAATCGAGCTGATGTACGGTATAGCACTGATTCTCCATCTCGCCGACAAGAACTCGGGAGATGAAATCAAAGCTGTGCTCGTGCTTGGCCTCGACCATGGGAACCGCGTTGTTCTCATTGCCGGTCCAGAGGTGCAACCGCACCTGATACCAGCTCTTACCGCCGGAAGCGAGTTCGATGGTCGGCTCCAGCAGCGTGATTTTCTTGAAACCCAACGAATGGGTATACGAACGCGCCGCGATGATCGCGAGCGCCTCAGGGTCTTGCCTGACCTCACCAATCAACTGGAGGGTGAACTCCAGACTCAGCAAGGGATCGATCGCCTTCAATTGGGTGCCTTCAATCAGTGGTGGCACTCCGAGAAGCGAATCTAAAGCATCTTTGAGCCTTTTCAAAGCGCTCACAGTCAATCCTCCCTTCTACAACGTGAATTCGAGCAGAGCGCGAAAGCTCTCCAAATGTCAAAAGTCCGGAGAATTCCCCGGACTTCGACACCAGGCAGTGTGGGTTGCTACCGACGAAGACTCCGCTTGTAGAGCAAGTAGATGCCCTTCAAGGTGAGCTCGCCGTCCACTGCGTGGATGCGCTTTCGCTTACGGCCCAGATTGGCGAGCGGGACAACCGTGGCACAGTCACCACCGGTGGCGATCACACGTGTACCTTTGCCCAGGAGACGGACTGCCTCCTCCGCGTAGGCACGGGCGCAACCGACGGTCGCGAGCAATACGCCATTGTTGACACAAGTCGGTGTATCGTTGCCGATCGAGATGCTCGTCGGAAGCGTGTCGCCCACGACATGCAGAAGCGCACAGCGCTCGGCCAGAGTGTCACGCGACGGCTTCAGTCCGAGCGTGAACCAGGCACCCTGAAACTTGCCATCACCGCTGATGGTAGTCAGTGTGATCGCCGTGCCCATCCCGAGTATGGCGACAGGCTTGCCCTGACCGTAGAGGGTCAGAGCTGCCGCAGCCTGGGCGACCAGGTCGGCACCCAGCTCATCCGGGCCACGAACGAGCGACTGCTCGCTACTTTTGATGACAAACAAGCTGCGACCATGGCTTCGGCACCATGCAGTCACAGCGTCAGTTACAGTGGGAACGACCGAGGCGAGGGCGATCGGCATATCGACGCGCCTCAGCGCGGGTCCGATTTTTCGCTTTACCGCTTTCGTCAGAAAGCCCCACTGCTCAAGAACTACGCCCTCGTCGACGAGGGCGCATTTGACGCGCGTATTGCCTGCGTCGACGACCAAGATCGTGCTCATTTGTTGCTCCCTGAGAGTACGCGCCGGCCGAATTTGCAATCGAACAGGCGCAATGAAGCGACCGAGCGATCACAAAGTCGGCCGAGAGCCCGGTCTGGGACCGGGCTCCGAGCTGGTTGTGTTACTTCTTGTCCTCTTTGAGGCGACGCTCGATCTCGGCGCGCGCCTCCGAGGGTGTCCGACGATGAGGCTTCTGGTCGCCTTGCTCGTCGCCTTGGGCGGACGGCTTTTTCACGTCCTTGTGACCGTTGCCGTCGTCCTCCTTACCGTCGTGATCGCAGCCGCAGTCCTCGTCACCATCCTTGGTGGCACCGTCATTCTTCTTCGCCTTGCGGTCACCGCCGGTGAAGAAGTTGACGATCTCGCGCCCGCCAAGGAAGATGAACGTCAGGTACGCAATACCCACAGCGACGCGGACGGGCGCAGCACCAAGGAAGAGCGGGGACGTCATCACTCCGAGCATGAGCAACGTCCCGACCACAGACGCGGTCAGGGCGTTGTTGCGGCTGACGCCGCGCGCGACGAGAAATCGGTAGATGCTCCGACTGGTCGTGGCGACACCGATCAGGATCGGGACGACCAAAAACAGCCCGAAGAACCACATTCCGCCTAAACCGTACATGTTAGTTGTCCTTTCTGGTACCAGATGTTCCAACCGCTGTCCGACCCACCCTGGGTCAAGAAATCGCAGTGGAAATTGGGAAGGTCCCGACTTGAGACCGAAAAAAACGAGACGCCAACCCGAACCGGAGGTCGCCCGACACCCGCCGAACGACCTCCGTCGGGGTTAGAGACCCAGCGACACAAGCACCGAGATGAAGCTGTGGGGCATGAACGCCACCCAGGCAAGCAGACCCGCCACTCCGACGTACGCCGCTCCGTAGATCAGCTTCTCGCCGACCGTGGATTCGAAGTACTCCGGGTTCGCGTTGTACTGCAGTGTGCGCATCTGGATGAGCTGCCAGGCTTGCTGCAGGACCAGGAACGCCATGATGAGGTTGAAGGTGCTCAGACCGATCCGCATCATGAAGTAGATGAACAGCGGCACGCCGAGGTAGTACAGGCGGCGCTCGATGACATTGCCGATCTTACCGCCGTCCAGCGGCTCGAGCGGGATGAGGTTCATCAGGTTGATGATCACACCCCAGGTGCCGAGCTGGAACAGCAAGTTGCTGCCGATGATCGGTCCGAGCGCCATGACGATGAGGCTCGCGACTCCACCGACCAGAGGACCGGCGAGCGAGACGAAGGCCTCGTCTTTGGCATTGGCAGCCGAGCCGAGCTGAACCGACGCGCCCAGGGGCGTGAAGACAGGCATCTCGACCCAGAGACCCTTCATGCGCGCAGCGAAGAAGTGCCCCATCTCGTGGATGAACACGAGGATGATGATCCCGATCGCCATCGGCAGAGACTGGGTCAGCATGTACCAGAACAGGACCGAGAAGGCGAGGGTGGCAAGCGAATTGATTCGTTGGTTGTTCATGTTTAC
The DNA here is from genome assembly GCA_964418155.1 of uncultured Candidatus Obscuribacterales bacterium. GTDB lineage: Bacteria > Cyanobacteriota > Vampirovibrionia > Obscuribacterales > Obscuribacteraceae > JADYXR01. Next base: position 96,859 of record CAYQKX010000029.1, read on the forward strand.
CCGTTCTTTCGTGCAGTATTGATCAGCGCTGGCACGTGTACGCTGGAGCAAGCCCACCGAAGCACTCGCTTGGGTGAGGTTTTGCTCGGGGACGTTCTGTAAGAAGGCGTAACCAATTCCGCCGTGCGACGACCTGTCGGTGGTACTATTTTGTGATTCAACACAGACGCTGGATGGAGTCAATGTCGAATAACAACTACCGTGAAGACAGACCGTGGGGAACTTTCATCGTTCTTGACGATCTCCCTCACACCAAGGTGAAGCGCCTGATCGTCAATCCCGGTCAAAGACTGAGCTACCAGAGTCACCGGCAGCGCGACGAACACTGGGTTGTTGTGCGCGGTATCGCCACAGTAACTCTGGACGATCAGACCAGAGACTACCGTTATGGCGATCACGTGTACGTACAACGCGGAGTGAAGCATCGCATCGCCTGCCAGGGCGATGAGCCAGTCGAGATTATCGAAGTGCAAGTGGGCGAGGCCTTCCCCGAGGAAGACATCGTCCGCTATTCCGACGACTATCAACGAACCTGACCCGAGTTCAGCTCAGAGAAATCAGGAGTAGTATCACCGCAGTCGCGTTGTTGAGACAGTGCGCGATGATGGGCACCCAGAGGCTGCCCGATCGGCGATACGACTCAGCCAGCACCGCTCCAGCCACGAAGTAAGCGATGAAGCCGCTCAAGTTGAGGTGCATCAGCGCGAACGCGGCAGAGCTGACTACCAGCGCTACGACATCGGCCATGACCCTGCGGGTGGTGCCATTCTTAGAAAGCGCACTGCGAGTCATGTTGTACAAGAACCCACGGAATATGAGCTCTTCGAAAATCGGTCCGATCACGACGAGAGCTGCCATGGCATATAACTGCCAGCCGCTGAGCGTCTTGAGGAAGTCGGCCGCCGGGTCGTATACGTCGGGCATGGGAATGAAGCTGACGACCCGGTCCAACCCAATGATGACCAGCCATGCAACCAGCCCCCGCCAGACCGCCGACCAAACGTTGCCGCCCAATGAATCCAGGTTCCAGCCAAGCATCTTTCTCAGGCTCAAACTGTCCTTACCAAGCTGCCGTTTCAAGTACCAGACCTCGGCCCCGAATCCGCACAGGAAGCTCACAATCGACGCCGCCACCAGGAAGCTGGTCTTGTGACCCTCCATGATTCGAAGCGGCAAGTCCAGATCGTAGAAAGCTGTGAGCATGACGAGGCCGATAATCGCGACTGACGACAGAATCGTCGCCACGATGTAGACCAGCAGCGCAACGCCGTACGTCTTCGCGGACTTAGCCAAGTCCCAAGGGAAGTTCGGCTTCAGTCGCGCCACAGGATGAAAAATGGCGTTCCAAGCACGCCCCAAGATGTTTCCAATCATAATAATCAGTCCCGACCCGGCGCAAAGCAGGGTCAAAGGTCGAACGCTGCAAGACAGTCTCGAGGTCCACGCTCCGGCGCGAACACAATCTGTCTGTCTAATTCAAATAAGGAGGCTATTCGATACGGTTACTGAAACAAACAAGGTGGGTGTTATGGAGACTAACCAAAAGCTTTTCTTCCTGACAATTAAAGAAGAACCAGATAAGCCGTCAGAAGCTAATTCCTGCTTCATAGAGCCTATCTAATGAGTTCTGAACCAGTCCGAGATCTGAGGGCCATTCAGCGGTCCTGGCACAGAGAATCTTGCCAAGAGGCGCCAAGCAACACGGTTAGCGCTACCGCGCTACGACTTGACGACCAAGCAAAAATCCCAAACCCAACAGCTCCAGCGGTTCTAGAGCGCGCTTACTGATACTAGCGCAGCCAGGCTATCTCACCAACCGTTGTCAACAGCAGGTTTACCGCCTAAAGGACATAAATGCTTGTACATAAACAGTCGGAGCTGTTGAGTTCAGGTCAAGAGATCTGCTTGGTTATTGCAACTCGCTCTTATCTTCAGCTCAAATTATTTAAACCAGCTAAACCAAACTGTTAATGCCGACCATCACTGCCGCAAACGCCACCGATAGTGGTGTCAGTTGCAAGTGAATTTTGTCGGGCATTAGTTGGCAAAGCGCTGGGGCTGGAAGAGTAACTGGCATTTACACCCGGGTCGGCATCGAGCAGAACCGGGATTTTCCCCAGCGTCCGGCTTCCGAACGCTGTCTTCACCGTGGTACCGCATGCGGCACCACCTCGCAAGGAGCCTCTTGTGCACAAGAGTAAACCAAATGGAACGCCTCGGCGCTCGCAGCGCAACACTGCTAGCGGACTCGACTACACGGTGACCATCCGAGTGCGCATTCAAAAAGCCACCGGGAAGGTCGACGCCGTCCTGACCGCGATTCGAAAAGCTCGTGCCACCACTGGCGCCATCGACGTCGGGCGCACCTCCGCTCATTTCACAGAGCGGGACATCACCCTCCGCGTGCGCGACGACGCACACGGCAGGGAGATCGCCGAGGCCCTCAAAAAGCTGCCCGGCGTCGAAGTACGCAACTACTCCACGCCCGTCTTCCTCGCGCACTTGGGTGGCAAGCTCGAGATCAAGGCCAAGAACAAGGTCGAAACGCGCGAGCAACTGGGGCAGATCTACACGCCCGGGGTGGCTGACGTCTGCAAGGCGATTGTCGCCAACCCGGACGCAGCCTGGTCGCTGACCATGAAGGGCAAACTGGTCGGAATCATCAGCAACGGCACGCGCACGCTCGGTCTCGGTAATACCGGACCGCTCGGATTCATCCCGGTCGGCGAAGGCAAGTCGGTGCTCATGTGCGAACTGGGCAACTTCTACGCCATCACCCTGCCACTCGATACGGAGGACGTCGACGAACTCGTTCGGACCATCGAGATCATCTCGCCGATGTTCGGCGCGATCAATCTCGAAGACATCCGGTCTCCCGACTGCTACGATGTCGAAGACCGCCTCCGCAAGTCGCTCGATATTCCCGTTTTCCACGATGACCAACACGCCACGGCAGTCGCCGTGCTGGCAGGCGCCATCAACGCCGCCAAGGTCGTCGGCAAGCCGCTCGAGAGCCTGAAGCTGGTCGCGGCCGGTACAGGCGCAGCCGGCTTCGCTTGCATCAAGCTGCTGATGGACGCCGGGGTCAAGGACGTGATCGCGTTCAACAAGGACGGTCCGCTCTACCCGGGTCGCACTGGCCTCGACAGCAAGAAGGAAGAATGGCTGGCGGAGAACTCCAACCAGGGCATGTTCAAAGGCACATTGAAACAGGCTCTTGCCGGTCGGGACATGTTCCTCGGTCTGGCGGCGTCGAACCTGCTCAAGGGCAAAGACCTCAAGGCAATGAACAAGGACGCCATCGTCTTCGCTCTCGCCAACCCAGTACCCGAGGTCGATCCGGATGAGGCTCGCAAGTACGCCCGCGTGATCGCGACGGGCAGCTCCAATTGGCCCAACCAGGTCAACAATGCCCTGGTCTTCCCCGGCATCTTCCGCGGTGCTCTGGCCGCGCGTGTCCCGCAGATCACGGAAGACATGAAGATGGCCGCGGCTCACGCCCTCGCGGGTGTGCTCGGAGACGATGAGATGCACGAAGATCTCATCATCCCGAGCGTCTTGAAAAAGAACGTGGCACTAGCGATCGCACGTGCCGTGGTCAAAGTGGCAGTGGAGAAGGGACTGGCGCGCAGAACGCCCCAACCCGACGAGATTTGACCACGACTGCGATGGTTCCACACGAGTTCGGCAGCCCAGCCGAACTCGTTGGAGGCTCGCCAAAGCAAAATGCCCGCCGCGCCCGCGGGCATTTTGCCAGGCTACCGCTCCTACTATCCCATAGAGCATTTTCTATACTCCGCAATTATTCACGGGAGTGACACTAATCTAATTTTCAAAAAGAACAAAAGCC
>CAYQKX010000030.1:0-95460 GCA_964418155.1 uncultured Candidatus Obscuribacterales bacterium
CGTCAAGGGCGAGGCAGAGTGAAGTTCGATATCGAAGTAGACTCTGTTGGAAAACGGTGGACGTTCGTCAAGGACGAGGCAGAAGTGCAGTTCGATATCGAAGTAGACTCTGTTGGAAAACGGTGGACGTTCGTCAAGTACGAGCGCAGAAGTGCAGTTCGATATCGAAGTAGACGCTGTTGAAAAACGAAGGTCGTTCGTCAAGGACGCCGCAGAGTGCAGTTCGATATCGAAGTAGGCTCTGTTGAAAAATGGAGGACGTTCGTTAAGGACCAGGATTCAAATTACTGTTGGGCATTTTGAGTTTGACGATTGGAAATCTGTATCGTTTCGCCAGCGTCAACGGTCGATTAGTGCCGGACGTTCCGAACAGGAATAGTGGTGCCGGCACGCTGGCGGTAGCAGATGTGGTGACCTCGACAAAAGGACATTGAGCTGGAGAGGGATCGCCACCAAAGTCTTCGTAGACCACATTGGTCACGATAGGCGCGGTCACTAGAGGGCTGGCAGACAGGTGATCGTTAGCAATCGCTGCCGCCATCTGGCGCGCCTCATCTCGCGATTGTCCTTGCGCTGCGGCACGGGCTGCATCGCGACAGGCTCGGTCAACGACCGAGAAAGCCATGAGCGCGATTGCAATGTCCAGTATGAATGCCAGTACGAGTGTCATGATAAAACCGACGACTGCTACCTCGGCAAATGCCGTTCCCTGTTGTCGTCGAGATAATCTTCTCTGTCCACCGCCGCCCATTCCAACAAATCCTCGTTGTTCGTTTCTAGTCTACGTTACTGAACGATCTGTGTCAGGTGTCGTGCAAGTGTTCTGAACACTCGGGTCAACTGAGACGTGTCGGTAACCAGGAAGAACTTTCCACCATTGCCCGCCAGTGCGGCTATACCGTCTGACCCTCGGCGGTCCGTGAGAAAGGCGGTTTGCTCAGGTACAACCTCAGGGCTCTGGGCTAGACCGATTGTGTAAACTGGAATACCTTTGGAGGCGGCTCGCCTTGCTTGGGCGCGGGCGTCCGGACCAGCCGTAGGGAATCCGTCGGTGAACATAATGATAACTCTAGCGGCACTCTTACGTCCCTGACTTTCGAGTATGTCGATAGCACGACTGAGCGAGCCACCGATATTGGTGCCGCCTTCGGCTTTCAGAGTAGGAATTAGCGCCTTGATACGGTCGAGATTAGCCTTGTTCTGCTCGCCTGTGGGATCTACTCGAATCGGGTCGACTCCGGGAAGAGGGCAGGTCGTGTTGCCGCCCAGTCTGTATCCGGGATCGACAGCAGTGGCTGTGAAGGAGTTATCGGGGGAGGTTCCTACGTCACTTGAGAATGCCACGAGCCCGAAGTGCCCTTTTGTATTTTCTCCCATCAGGTTGAAGAACTCTACTGCCGCATCTTGGGCCTCTTTCAGAGGATGAATATGTTTGCGAGCCTCTTTCAAGTAGGCTGCCTGATATCCCGCCCGGGGGGCGACAGCGTTACCGAGAGCCTCTTGTGCTCCGCTGGAGCTGAATACGCTGGCATTCTCTAGATTTCCTCGAGCTGCTTCCACCAGTGCCCCGAGATTGGGGAAGGAGAAGTCGCCGCTGTTGAAGCTGCTGAAGGTGGTTCCTTCATCCAGGTTGACAACCAGGTCTGTGAAGTCAGTGCCGCCGCCAGTGGCACCGCCTGGCTTGGTCCCGATATCATTGGACGTTGCTCGAATGTCTGCTCTAAATCTGCTGAGGGCCGAGAGATTTTGTGGTGGCAGCGCGTTTAGCCCTGTGCCGAGCGGGCTTCTTGTCATTGTCGATAATGTGCCTTGGTTTGAGACCTGATAGACAACTCTGTCTCCAGATACTTGTCGCCTGACGGCGGTAGTCTTAGTTTGGTCGTCGATTGAACCCGACACGTCAAAACACATGACCACGTCGAGGTTGCCTATGCCGCCGGAAGAGATGGCGGTAATAGGGGCCGGTTGGTTCTGTAGATTGACAAACTGGAAGAATACAGGCACATAGCCGTACGTTGCAGTAACCTCGAAGACTTTACCTCTCTCGTCACCTAAAGGCACTGGAGAGTTGTCTACAGGATCTAGAAAACGAAATCGGAGCCGCACTTGATCGGCGCCTAATGGTCCGCCTCCTGGTGCCGCGATGTTATTCAAACGGATGCCGAAAATATCGTTGGCAACGAAAACCTGTCGTGCAGCATTTATTCCTTCCGTTTGCTTCGCCGCCAGATCGCTTGCGTTCGAACTGGCCATAGTAGCTGCTGCCGCTAACGAACCCGCATCAGTCGCCGATCTCAACTGGTCACGTGCAACGATCAGTCGACCAATTTCAAATGCCAGATAGCCAAGTGAGCCTACCACGAACATCGCGAGGAAAAGTCCTACTACGGAGATGGCACCAGCATTGGTTCTTCGATTTCTTCTCTTTGTTCTTACGCTCAAGATCGATACTCCTTGTGAGTAGCTTAAGTCAAACAAGTGTTTCCCGGATTGCTATCGTGTGAGACCCTGAGGGTTCTCCGACATTTCAGCGGATTCGGCGTTGAGCGGAAATGGTCCAGTCAAACCAGGTACATTGCCAAAAATACCGAGGTTGAAAGTAATGATCGGATCGAGCTCCGCCGCCACCGTCACCTTGATCGCATAAATCGATTTGCTGGTATCAACCGATGACAGTGGGGCACTGCTAACGGTTACAGCTTTTGTTGCGATCGATGTGGTGAGAATCTGTGTGGTCACTCTGGTGATACGTGTACCCGTCAGCGTTGATTTGACTTTATCAACAGTATTCTGAGCAGTCGTCACTGCAGGCACGGTGTCGAATCCTTCTTCTGTACTCGTGGCTTGAAAAGTTTTTGCCTTGGCAGCCGTGTGAGCAGCCTCTTTAGCTGCGAGAGTGACAAAAACTGCACGCAGCGAGAGTGTTGCCAGAATTAGAAAAGGAAAGACGAAGCAGGCGATGATAATCCAGATAACGACAGGCATCTCGATTAGAGATGTGCCGAAATTCTTTCTTGTGGATACCTTTAGGGGTTTTCTAGTCGATTTCATCGCTATCTCCGCTTCCAGAGAGGGTTGCTTTGTGAGAGCTTCTACGGACGGCTGTCACAACTTAGGAGGGCTGTCCGTTTTCTCGGTTCAGCGAAGGTGAATAAAAGTTCGCTGAAGGCTTCTGTCTGAGCTACCCCATATTTTGTTCTCATTCTTTCATGAATATTCTTCATAGGCTAGCGGTTTGACAATAGTAAATCGTCCATTGCCTCCGCTGTAGCTTATAATTCATAATTCTGGGGCGGTTTTTCCGAGTCAAGCAGGGAGCGCGTATGATAGTGGTAACTAGTCTCCTATAAGTTTCAATTTAGATATTTCAAAATGACTGACGCCAATAACGATGCTACCGACAACAATAACCTCTACGAGTCTGACTCGGGAGCTGAAAGTGGCGCGCAGAGAAGAGTCGCCCCGACGTTAATAGAGACTGATATTAAGCGAAAAACCAGGCTGACAGAACACATTCTTGCAACTCTCAACAAGACTCGAGACCATTTGACCAAGCCTAGCGCAAAGATCGCAAGGACATTGCTAGAAGGTGTGTCTGATTCTCCAGATGGTCAGGCGCGCATCTCACATGAAGAGAAGTTCGGGGGCAAACCCAAGAATGAAGTCTTCGTCGCCAAGACCATGCTTGATTATGACTTGATTCAACAGGCATTAGGCGGTGCAATTGAAAAAACGGCCGGAATAATTCCGGAAAAACCGGAGAAGGATCCCGGACTTCAGACAGTACAAGGTTTCAAGCCAGCGACTGCCTGCCCATCGAAGGCCGTGTGCGTTGGTAAGCAGCGAATTGACTACTGTGGTACCTGCGGTATCGAGATGTACAACCTCGACGGATTGGATGCTGCTGAAGGTCGTCGCTTGATCTTCACGCGCGAAAATCGCGAGGACTTTCCACTTTTTATGCGACATGATGGACTGTTCATGACCCGTGATTGTCCGCAGGTCAAGGAGAAGTCGCGAAAGAAAGTAATGATCATGGTAGTGCTGGCGCTTGTTGTTATTAGTTCGATTACGCTATTCAGCCTCATGCCTCCGCCTCCGAAGACAGCTCCGGCGCCCGAAGCAGTGGAGTCGACGGCGACTCCGACTCCAACCGCAAATATCGTTGAAGACAGCGATGATCGAAAAGCCAGGCTCGAAGCTGAGTCCCGGACAGAAGTAGGAAAATCTGGCGGAGTCGCTCCTGCGCAGTTGCAAGACTCGAAGTCAAAAGATCAGCAGCAGTACTATTATGAACTCCCGGCGGCTCCCGTGCGGCAAGATCCTCCGCCGCAGAGCGGAGAGTCGTCGAGCCAGCCGGGTCAAAGTCAGAACCAGCAGCCGATCAGCTATTGATCTTCTCGGTTCACGGAACCACCTGTGGTGCTATCACGTTGTATGCATCTTCGTAGTTTTAGAAAAACAACAACTTAGATTCATCCAAACCCACTGGATCATTGAGAGAACTTCTCGGATCTTTAGCCTTTGATATCTTTTGCTCGCGATTGCAATTTCATCGCTTCTTTACCTCGATCTGTTTTGTTGAGGAGGTAGGCATATTTTTCCAGGACAGACGCGAGTGATGCGTGGTGGGGACCGTTGATTTTCTCTTTGATCTTGAGTGCTTCACCGACTAAAGTTGCGGCTTCGCGGTACTGCCCGCGGTTCTCCAATAAAGTTGCGAGGGTGAGGTTGATATCGGCCAGTTGACAGCTGCCTTTACCGTAAGCGGCTTCACAGGCGGCTTGCGCTTGTCGATAATATTCTTCCGCTTTTGCGGGTTTTCCGAGTGCCAGTGTTGATTGCGCCAAGGCATCAAGATATCCATAGGTTTGCGGCTTGGCGGTACCGACTGTTTCCTTCGAAATTGCGTATGCTTTCTGCAGCAAAGGCTCTGCTAGCGCATGGCGCCCTTCTTGGGCGTACAGTTTTCCAAGGTTGGCGTAACTCTGCGCGAGGGCAAGATGATTGCCGGAAAGGACATGCTCTCGCAAACCAAGTGACTGCTTGTAGAGGCGCTCGGATTCTGTCTTGTTGGTGCCCTGTCTGCGCTCCATGTATGAGTCAGCGACCTGGTCGAGTAGAACGGCAAGCTCCAAAGAGTTGTTGGTAGACTTGCCGTGGGTGAGCTGCTTCATCTGCGCGAGCAACGCTTTCGCCTTGTCCATGTCCTTGTGATGCGAGAAATAAGACTCGAGATGCTTGAACGAACCGTCCATGTTGTTCAAGTCACGAATCTGCATATCGCCGAACTGAATAATCTTCTGACAGATGGGGTCTGCCTTTTCACACTTCTTTCGTTTTAAATAAAACTGGCAAAGCCTAGCTGCGCTATCGACTACATCAACATCGAAGGCGCCGAGTGACTTTTGCTTGATTGCTACGGCGCGCTCGAAAAGAGGCTCCGCTTTGTCGAACTGACCTCTGCTGTTGTACAGAACTCCGAGGTTGGTCAAGCTTGTAGCCAGGCGCAGATCGTGCTCGCCAAACAACTTTGCCTCGTTAATGGCAGCCTGGAACTGCTTCTCGGCTTCGCCATAACGCAGCTCTCTAAATGCGTCTGCGCCGCTGCGCGTGTGTTTGTCCCACTCTTGTGCTCCGGCCCACGCTTTCTGCGGCGCGAGACCGGTGGTCAGAAGTAGTGCTAGTGCCAGTAGATGTTGGCGCGGTCTTGGTGGCATAACGCATTTTAGCTTTGGGAAAGGTAGATTCTAACCCAGACCGACGATATTAGGGTTCAACGCGATTAAGAAGAAAAGATGTTACGGACCCGAGATTCGCGTCAGGTGTCAAGAGCAGCGCGAATTAGTTCTTCGGTTAAATATGTTTTCGGAATTAAATCGTCTGCGGGCAGATCTGAATTTTTCAGCGGTTTGCTCATGTCGTCCACGAGCATTCTGATCTGCGCGACACTGACGAGAGGATCGGAGCTGATTTTTTCCATCAGGGCGGCCATTGTGTAATGGACGAGGGCGGGAAGAGGCAGCACCAGTGCAAGTTTTTTCTTGGCTTTTGCGACTCTACGGACCGCTTCGCCGAGCGACATTTCTTCCGGTCCTATCACAGCAATCGTCTGGCCCACCATGCGTCGTTCTACGAGCGCCGCGATCATTATCTCCAACATGTCTGAAACCGCTACTGGACGAATTTTTGCGGGCATCAGGCCGACCGGTGGTGAGAATATCGGCACCGTGTCCAGCGCGCGGGATATATGGGAGATCATGTGGTCGCCAGGACCGAAAATCATGCCGGGCTTCAAGACGGTGAAGTCAAGACCCGAGTTGCGGATCAGCTCCTCCGCCTCCCACTTGGTCTGCAGGTATTTTGAAAATGACCGAGGACGGGCCTTCAAGTAGCTCACGTATATTATGCGTTTTACGCCTGCCTTGCGGGCGGCGTGGATTACACGAACCGTAGCTTCGACGTGCACTTTGTGAAATTCGTTATTCGCTTGTTCTCGATTAATGCCGACCAGGTGGGCGATTGCATCGCAATTGTTGAGGGCGTGGAAGAGTTTGCGCTCGTCATCAAGCAGCATCGGCATGAAATTTATATTGGGAAGTTTGCGAAGTGCTTCGCCACGAGGACTCACGCCGCGGGCTATAACCGTGGGGAAGTGACCCCTTGCGGTCAACTCTCGTGCCAGGTGTCCGCCAAGGAAGCCTGTGCCTCCAGTGATTGCGATTCTCATCGAGTTAGGTGACTAGATTTCAAGAACTAGTAAAAGTAGAGAGGTGCCTTTCTAGAGTTTACTCCAGTGAGCGACTCTCCGAAAGTGATGTCTCGTGATTCTTTCACTCGACAACAGGATAACGGCAATTACCGCGAGAATTCTGGCTGTTTGTGCGGTATCTTATGTGTTTGCCTCGAAAAAAAGATTTATCAGGTCACCCCAAAACAGAGATAAAGCATGGTAAACGCAGTCAATCAGTCTCCGGCAGGTTTGCAAGACCTGGGCATACAAAAAATCGCAGAAGTCAAGGGTGTGGCGGAGTATCGCCTGAATAACGGACTCAAGATCCTTCTGATGGAAAACCACACGGCACCAGTCATCACCTTTCTTGTGCTTTACAAGGTCGGCAGTCGGAATGAAGGGGTAGGTTTCACAGGCGCAACGCACTTTCTCGAGCACATGCTCTTCAAGGGCACCAAAAAACACAATCCGGACAAAGGTAATGGGATCGATGATCACCTTACTCAGATCGGTGCTTATTGGAATGCCACCACATGGTTCGATCGAACAAGCTACTTCGAGGTGGTGCCAAGTGAATTTCTAGATATGTGCGTGAAGCTCGAGGCTGACCGCATGCGCAACCTCATGCTCCGACAAAGTGACCGTGATTCTGAAATGTCTGTTGTGCGAAATGAGCTGGAGCGTGGAGAAAACTATCCGGAAGAGGCTCTCGAGAAGGAACTATATGCGGTGGCATTCCGGGAACATCCTTACCATCATCCTACCATTGGTTGGCGTTCCGATGTCGAGGGCGTCGCTCTCGAACGGCTTCGCAAGTTTTACGATACGTTCTACTGGCCAAACAACGCTACCGTTGTTTTGCTCGGTGACTACGAACCGGATGCGGCACTAAGGATGATCCATAAGCACTACGGTGCTATAAAAGCTTCGCCGGAGCCGATACCGCAGGTCTACACGACAGAACCGCCGCAGGAAGGAGAACGGCGATTCGAGATCGTCCGGGCAGGAGATTTGCCGAAAGTTTGGCTGGGATTCCATGTCAGCGAAGCTGACCATGAGGATACCTACCCGCTGGCAGCAGCCAGACATATCCTGGGCAGCAGCTTCGAGCGTTCTAGCCGTCTGTACAAAGCTCTCATCGACACAGGCATCGCGGCTGAAGCATTCTGTCGGCATGATGAGCTTCGCGACCCAGGTCTATTTATTGTGGGTGCCACACTCAATCCTGGTGTGGGCGTGGAGAAAGCAGAAGAGGCTCTTTTGGAAGAGTTGAGAAAGTTAGGTTCAGATCCGGTGTCAGATGACGAACTCTCACGTGCGAAGAGTTCCAATTCTAAGGGTACCATTTTGGCAAAGTCCGATCCGAGCAGTATGGCTTTCATGCTTGGAGAAGCCGAATCGAAAGCTGATTGGTATTGGCTTATGGAATACGACGATCACTTCGAAGCGGTCACCGCCGACGATATCATGAGAGTATGTGCTAAATATTTCGTCCGATCCAATCGCACGATTGGTCAATTCAAACCGCTGCAATACGTTCAAGATTCCATTGCTGCGCCAGCCCCGGCATATGAAGCCAGTGAGGATGACTTCGATGAAGAAGTTCCCGGGCAGTTGCCACCCGGGTTTAAAGAACCTGAAGTGAAGACGCGCACTATAAGTGATATGTCATCGACGTTCACCAAGGACGAGTTAGATGCTCTCCTTGTAGAGGCGCCGAAGTCAGTCAAAGTAAAGATGTCCAAAACATCGGCGACAGGGAAGACCTTCGTCGAGCGTGTTCATCGAGAAGTGCTCCCTAATGGGTTAACTGTCTTGCTGATGGAAAACCCGGGCACGGAGTCGATTGGGTTCGCACTCAATCTGCGAGCCGGACGCTACTTCACCTACAAGGAAGAGCCCAGTCTGTCGGAGCTGGTCGGTGAAATGCTCCCCCGTGGGTCGAAGAGATTCAGCAAAACAAAGATCGCCGAGCTCCTTGAAGGAATGGGTATTCCGGGAGGTCTGGAGTTCGGCGTAGACAACTACAGATTGAGTCTGGCAACGAATCTTGTTACCAGCGATTTCAAATCGTATTTGGAGTTGCTCGACGATGTTATTCGAAATCCTCTCATGGACGAAGAAGAGCTTCGAAAAGTCAGAGTTGAATGGACAGCACGACTGGTGGAAGGCGCCAATAATACTCGCAGCGTGGCCTGGAATGGGCTGAAGCGAATAATGTATCCTTCTGAGCATCCGTTCTTCGAGAAAACTTTTGCAGAACAGATTGAGGAACTCGCACACGTCAACAGTGCTCAACTGCTCGAAGCTCACGGTCGTCTGGTATCACCTCAGATGGGTGTTGTCAGTATCGTCGGTGATATTCGCATCGATGAGGCGCTGGCACTGATCAAGGAGCGTTTTGGGAGCTGGGAAGGACCGAAGCCAGGGACGATTTCAATTCCCTCGGTGCCGATTGCCGATGCGCGCAATTATTATCAAATCGAGCTGGCGGATAAGAGCAGCGTCGACGTGATTCTCTCGCATCCAATTGAACTAAGGCGGAGCAATCCCGATTTTTATGCTGCCAGAATGGCTAACGCAGCCCTTGGCCAGGATACGATTACGTCACGGCTGGGTCAGGTGGTGCGAGACAGAGCCGGCTTGACTTATGGAATTTATTCGGTCTTCTCGGACACTGCATTTGGTGGCGCACCTTGGTCAGTAATGCTCACTGTGAATCCCAAGAACATAGACAAAGGATTGTATCTTGTAGACAAAGTCCTCGATGAGTATATGACTCGTGGCATATCTTCTGAAGAGCTTTCTCGGGAGGTCGGGCGTGCAGTCGGATCATTCAAAGTCGGTCTGGCTTCTTCGATGGGAATCGCTAGAGTGCTTGCGGAGCTTGAATTTCTCGGGCTTGGTGTCACGGAGCTGGATGAGGTAAGCGGCAAATATTTATCTGTCACTAAGTCTCAGGCCGATGAAGCGATGCGCAAGTACTTCCATCCGTCCAAAGCTGTCGCCATGATCGCGGGAACGCTCTCCTGACACGCCATTAAATACGGTACTAGTGTCACTGATGATGCCAACTCTAATCTTCAATCGGGCTCGGTCGAAGATTAGATGACTATACAGTTTGATTTTTTTTAGCTACCATTAGCGGTGCTAACTAGAAAGCGAGCAAATTTAAATGAGTAATGTCCAGATTTCATCTCAGTACACCCATGTGCCGGATTCACTGACTCTGGATGGGCTTGATGACTTCCTCTGCGGCCTTATCGATGAGCTCTTTCATGTCGAGGGTGAGGTCGCCCTCGAAGATGTTGGACGGATTGAGCTCGCTCAAATTGAGCAAGACATTATCAACGACATTGAGAATGGTGGCACTAGAGACAATGTCAGAGATTTGTTCTCTGACGTCAGACCTCGCATGTTTTCTCGCAGCCCGGGCAGTGCTCCTTCTGTCGAGCAGCGCCCTAGCATATTTGGACCCGACAACGAGTTGGGTGGAGGTCTCGATCTCAAAGTGCGCTTACTGGAATCTCAATTGGATTATCGAAATGGCGAGCTCAAAGAGTCGCTCAGAAGAATGAAGTGGTTGGAAAGTGAGTTAGCCAATCGCGAAGACCAACTCAAGTTCTTGCCGGAGCTCCTCAAGAGAAGCATTGACGCCACCAAATACGAGTTTGAACTGGACGATCTGAAATTGAAGCTTGAGTTTTTATCGAGTGAATTGGCGACAGCTCGGGCCGAACTCGAAACAATCAAGTCTAATTGGCTCGGCCGATTGAGTATCTGGCTGTCATCGAAAAAGGCGGAGATGGAGCGTACCGAGCCGACCCTTGCAGAGGCGAGCGATTAGTAAGTTTTTCAAACTAAATCATTAGTGAGCAAGAAGGCATCAGTCTCCTTGCTCATTTTTTGTCAACCCCAAGGCTAAACGTGTTCAGCAGCCTTTGTCATGAAAATTGGCACCAAATCAGGTGCGCGCTGTTTTCACACAATCAACTTCGCTGAGGGCAGCATTAGCGATCGAGATGTTTTATTTGGATGAGCAATCTACAAATCAAAACATGCATCCGGTCTCGGTAGGCGAGTCGGATATAGGATAGACTAGGATAGATTAGCTTGAGGGCACGGTACGTGGGCTTCGATTGCCAAATTTTTCGTCGCGAGGCATCCCGCTTTGTACTGCCCATGTGCATCGTTGTCTCGGCAATTGTTGCCGCTGGTCAGACCACATTCGCTCAATCCGAAGAAGGCTACGGAGCAAGCGATTCGCAGGATGAGGTCAGTTTTATAACCTTTCTTCCTCGTGGTGATGGCACCCAAGGACGCTTTGGTGGAGTGAGCCCGAGCACCCCTCGATCCGAATGGTGCTTGCTCGATCAAAGTGCTCGACGTGCCTTGCTCGAGGACAATCTTCCGCAGGCCGAAACACTGTTCAGACAAGCGATTCAGAAGGCAGAGTCCAAAGCTCAATATGAACCGGGAGTGATAAATTCCTTTTGTGGACTGGCGTTTTTAAACCACAAGAAAGGTAATGCGGCCGAGTCTGAACGTTTGTACGAATTCGCCATGCGATACCTCGAAGGAGTATCGGGTGGCAGGGACAGTGCGCTTTTCTCGGATTATATGGCGGACATCGCCTGGCTCTACAACGAGCATGGTAAGCCGGATAAGTCCGAGGTATTGCTGAAGCATGCTATCGCCATCAGAGAGCATCGCTACGGGCACTACAGTAGAGAACTCGAGGCAAGCCTTAAGGACTATGCCGAGTTCTTGCGACGCAACAGTAGAGACACAGAGGCGCGTCACCTTGACGCTCGTATCAAGCTCATTCATGCGCACGAAAGCGAAGGTGAATAATGGTATCTAGCAAAGAGAAAAAAGACGCTGGTGTTTTGTGGGAAGAAAATGCAGAGGCCTGGAGCGAACTCGCGAGAATGGGATACGACATTTATCGCGACGGTGTCAATTCACCGGCTTTTATAGCTCAGCTCCCGTCTGTACGAGGTCTTGTCGGGCTCGACGTGGGCTGCGGGGAGGGTGACAACACGAGGCGAGTTGCTCGACTCGGCGCGAAAATGTTCGCGGTCGATATTTCGAAGACCTTTGTCCGCTACGCTCGGCAGCATGAGGACGTTAGTCCGCTCGGAATACAGTATGAAGTGAGTTGCGGATCGCAGTTGGCTTTTCCTGATGAACAGTTCGATTTCGTCATTTCGACGATGGCGCTCATGGACATGGAAGATTTAGAAGCAGTACTCGAAGAGATCTATCGCGTACTGAAGCCAGGTGGGTTTTTCCAATTTTCCATTGTGCATCCCTGTTTTCAAACTCCAGGAATGTGTTGGATTGAGGATGACCAGGGTAACAGAATTGGTGTTGTGGCCAGCCGTTATTTTGAGGAAGGACGAATCGATGACGAATGGACATTCTCTGCGGCGCCGGAGGCGATACGCAGTCAGTTCAAGCCGTTTAGAGTGGCTCATTTTCACAAGACGATGAGCAGCTGGATCAATTTGTTGATAGACAAAGGTTTTGCTGTCAAGCGCCTGCTAGAGCCATGTCCGACGCCGGATGCGCTGGAAGCCTATCCAACATTGCGTTGCATTTTGAGTGTCCCTCTATTTCTCCATGCCAGAGTCGAGAAATAGAGCGTTTACGCGAGCAGGCGTACGCTGATGTATGCCTGGAAGCGCTCCCCGCGAATAGAATCAAGGTGCATTTGTATGCACCCTGGTAAGTTCTGAAAGCGCCGTGCAAGTGTTATGGGCTAGTCGGCGATTACTACGCAGTTACCGCCCTTGTCGATGGAGCTATTCAGCGCTCCTTCGAGTTTTGCCATGAGGTCGTCGTAGTTGACCGCTTGACCGGGGAAGGAAGCGATACCCAGGCTCATGGTCACGTGCCAATTCTGCGTGAGGTCGGAAACTCGTTCGAGGCATATCTTGCTGCGCATGCGCTCCGCCAGGATGGATGTTCCTTGTGCGTCGGTCTCGGGACAGACGACAATCATCTGTTCGGCACTGAATCGGGCCGGGATATCTACGTCACGGATGGTACGCATCACGAAGTCTGAGACGCCACGGAGGATAGAGTCGCTCACTTCCGTCCCGTGACTCTGCTGAACACCGTAGAGCCCATCTACGAGGTACATCAGGAGAGTACAATCATGCTTGTAGCGCTTGGAACGCTTGAGTTCGTCTGTGATGATGCGTACGATAGTGTTGTGATTGTAGAACTGTGTGACAGTGTCCAAGAGAGTAATTCTCTCCATCTCTTTAGGGTCGGTCTGCGACAAAGTGCTTTGCACATTACTCAAGTAGCCGCCCTGCTCAAGCTCTTTCAGCCTACTCTGGCTATCGTTCTGGTTCTGCTGGACGACACGACCGGTCTTTCTGAGCTGATTCAGCTTTTGTCGAAAAAGCCCCTCACGCCCCATCAAAGGTTCCTGCTGATCTCGCACGATAAGTTCTCCCCTGACCCTTACATAAGCTTTGTATAACACATATTTAGAGATTATACTACCAAATCTTTATAGGCACGTTATGCACCTATTTCGGACGTTTATTGTATATAAAGTTTGCTCTACCCGATGAACGAGTCGGTAGTGACATCATATGTGGTGGCATCTTATTTGTGACGGGTTGAGAGAAAGCGCCATAGAAAATCCATCACGTGTTGCCAAGAAGAATTTTTTGTTCAGAATTGCCCTCGGGTTTGGTTGGCATTAGCCGAATTTTGACGACGCGAATTTATTGACAACCGCCTGCATGATACTACTGGTGGCGCCCGAAAAGTTTATGTGTCGAAATTTTGATCGATTGTCGAGTTCTGATAAACTGTTTCGAATCTTGAATACCCCGATTTTCTCGCGATTGACAAGTAATCTGTTTGGTTACCGCATTACATCATGCTGCCGTTAATCCCAGCTCAGGCAGCTCTGGAGAGTAGGTATAAATGTCGTTGTCAGTGTTACGGGTGCCCCTGTGTGGCATTTTTTTTCTGTTTTTGTCGTTCACTTTCTCCGTGTCACCTGGCTTAGCAGAGGATGCGGAGTCTTCAACAGAGGTTCAGAAACGGCTCGACAACGGTGAAGTCGTGGTTGGTCTCGAGAACATAGGGAAGACCAAGTTTGTCACCGGGCGTGTTTTGATCGATCATCCGCCGGACAAGGTCTGGCCGATCATGGTCAACCCATTTGAGTTTCAACAGAAGATTTCTCCGAGGATGAAGACGGTAGATGTTCTTGTAGACAAGCTTCACAAGTCTATTCTCAAGGTCACGATGGATACGTTTCCAATTCCAGATGTAACCTATGAAGTCGAGTCTGATTATTTGCGCACCGCAGATGGTGCTCGGATCGACTTTCACCGAATTGGCGGTACATTGAAGGATTTTCGTGGGCACTGGATCATGAATCCTGCTCACCATGGGAAGAAAACGGAGCTGATTTACAGCATGTATCTGGACCCCGGGTTCTATGTCCCACAGTGGATCGTGAGGTATGGGGTCAAAGCCGAGCTCCCGCGTACTCTCCTCGCTCTGAGAAAACGTGTGGAAGATGTTGCGAATAGCGCTGCGATGGAAAAGAAAACAATTCTCGCTGCCACTGCGCTTCACAAGCACCAGATAAGCTATTGAGTTCTAAATAACAAGGGCGTTCGTCAAGCCCAGCGGAATAAATTAAGCCGGTCGACAGGTTGTCTCGCGGGCGTGACATGGACAAAGAGTGCCGACCTCGTGCACAAGATAGTAGCCAAGATATGAGTTGGCTGAAAGTGACTATTCAAGCAACGAAGCGAGATCCGTTGTATAAGTGTAATCGTACGCCGCTGGGGTTATTGGAATGGTATCGAGATTCTTGAATCGAAATTTTGTACTGACTGCGTTCGGCGTTTTGATTAGTGTGGCTTCTAGTCTCTCCTGGATGCTGTCGGCTAATGGAGCTCCAGAGAAAAGCGGTGATGACGATCGCCGCGACACTATAAGCGCCTCAGTGCAAAGCAAAGCCAACAAGTCGACCAGCATCCTTCACGCTGCCGAAGAATCCGTTGGAAAGAAGATGTGGAAAGGCTTTGGATTAGCAGACGGAAGTCTCGGTTGCGCCGCATCTCTTAGTAACGTGTTAGCTCTGGCTGGTGTCAAGTATGCACGAGCTCCACTAACTAAAGTAGTCAGGCAAAAGCTAATCAATGGACCGATTAAGGCATCCGAACATGTAATCAAGGCGGGTGGCGACGGTCCGATCGATGATGCGACGGTCTCAAAGGTGGCTCGCCCCGGCGACGTTCTTGTTGCGTTCATGGACCCTTTGCCGCGCGGAAGCGTAGGTCCGAAGGCACACTGTGGCATTATTGGTCCTAACGCGACAGTCTTCACGAATGACTGGAATGATGGAATTTGGAAACATGCAAGCATTCATACATACTTCGACTCTTATCGCCACATCAATGTTATTCGCCTCCAGTGACGGGTACGAATATAGAGTAGGGTCAACAAATCGGGTCAATCATGAAACTGTTTGGTAAGAAAGATGTACCGGAAGACGAGCGAGGATTTATCCGCGTTCCGGAAGACAAAGACGACTCCTTGAGTGCGGGAGAGCCGCCGACAAAAGAAGAAGTGATTGATTCCACCTGCTATTACGTGTGCAGCAAGGTGTGTTATGGCGTCAGAACTCAGGCAGGTATCTGTTGCACAATTGGCAAGCGAGATTACATTATTGGACCGATTACCGATACGGAAAGATTTTTGGAAGACCTCTCGAAGAAGCTAGGCTACGAAGTGGACTTTCGCGATGTATTCATCGAATACGAGGAAGGTTCGAAGATGTTCCCCGATAAGGACACCTGGCAAGAAAAGAATAACTATCCGTGTATGCGCGTAGTTCCTGATGAACAGCGCGGTTTCCCTTGCCAGCTTTTATCGGCCGATATGAAGTGCACGGTGCACTCGATTAAACCCGAGGTTTGTAGAGAGTATCTTTGCGATTACCTAAAAGACATAGTCAGCACTTTGGATCGATGCCTTTAACGCACACTCTGCCAATGGTCGACTGGGCTAATGTCTGCGCGAGCGAGATTTCCCTCGATGTCTGGGAGCTGGCTTTGGTACACGTTTCTGGGCGGCATAGTCGATAATGACTTTTTCGTGAGAACTTACGGTGACATTGGGATCTTTCGGTGCGCCTGGCATTACCTTTGGTACCGATTGTCCAATATGCTTGATGACGCGGAGCTGGTTGATCAGCGCGCTTTCCGCAATCCGAAGATTTCGGATGGACGGCGTATGCCCATCGACCATGATTGTGACTGCAAGATGCTGACCTCCTGCCGTCGTCAACACTCCCGTGATGCAGCGGACACTATCCATGGTGCCGGTCTTGAACATGTATCGACCCTTGCCGTATTTTGATTCGTCGTCTGCACGCATGAGTGATACGAATGGTCCTGATACTGTTTCTCCTGCCATATGCTTGAGCACCATATTCAGTGCGTGTGGGGATACTGAATTCTTTCGGCAGAGTCCGCATCCGTCGAATAGGATAACTTCCTGTCCATTGACTCCAATTTTCGACAGCCATCTGGAAAGGCTGTTCAGTCCTCGTGCTTCAAGAGATATGAGATTGTGCGTGCCGGCCTTGTCTGGTGGCGCAGCTGGTTTTGCAGGAGGCAGTGACGAAAGTCCGATCGTGCGAAGAATTTGTTGAGCAAATAGATTATCGCTTTCCGCAAGACATATTTTTATTATTGCGGAGAGGGGATTCGATACGTGCTGTGCCAGCTGATAGACCTGATCGTTGCCGCTTAATGGCACATCTTGTCCTTGAATTTTGATGCTATGATGCTTCACCATATTTTCCGCCATAGCGAGGTTGTACTCGTCCGGATTAGCCATAGAATATGATGGCGTCTGCGGTGCCTGCGGATGCTTTGGTCTATATGTCAGCGCGACTCTGTTGGCTCTGTCCATGTACAGCCAAGTTGGACCGTCCGGAGAATTGAGAAGGCTGTTGAATAGCGACCCATAAGTGTTGCTCGCGTCGATAACTCGGTATGAATCCGGTAATTCTGCTGGGCTGGCAAGATTTCTGTCGAGCACCAGATTTGAAGACACCGGCATCCAGTGTCTTCCCCAATCTTCGACTAACCATGATTGGTGAAAACCCAGATCGGACCACTGAGCAGGAGCCAGTTTCACTTGACCTGTGATATCTGAAAGGGTGCTTGCTCCCGGAATTCTAGTTGTAGCCTGGACTGATTCTTTGATCAGGTTAGAGAGATGGATTCTTGAAAATGTCGGATCTTGCGATGGCACAATCACGAGATTACCAGTGAGAGTGGAACCGTTGATTTGTCCTTCCGCAATCACAGATGTTTTATAAGTATAGGCACCGCCGAGAGTATCAAACGCGCAGGCGGTCGTGATTGCCTTTACGGTCGAGGCCGGTGTGAATCGCCGATTTCCGTTAAAAGAGTACAAAACGCGGCCGCTGGGAAGCTCCATGATCTCGAATCCGACGTTCGAGTGCTCGAGGGCCGGAATGCGGAGCCAAATCCTGATTAGATTATCCAGACTGGAATTTTCATCGATAGTTTCAACTATCTGTCCTTCAGGCGCAGAAGCCGCAGCTGCGAAAGGAGGACGAGTCTCTGTGGAGACAATGCAAATGATGCAAGCGAGAAAGCTGCACGCAATTAAAAGTAGTAAGGCCTGCTTTGATCGCTTTCGAGGCATTGAATTCTTCACTTAGGTTGCCAACCGTATATTATCGCTGAGAACAGCTATTTTGGGTTTAATTCCAAACTCCTGATAAGACCAGATTTGGCAAACCTGGCTGAAGCGCCAGGAATTCAATTTCGGGATACCTTAAATCTGGCCTGCGCACGTTGGTGAAGCTCACGTCGTCAAGGACTTGAATTTATCCATGATCTCTTTGGGCACGCGCACCGGCTTCAGTGTTTTAGCTCCGATGAAGACACCGGTGTGTGTGGAGACGGTCGCGACCGTATCATCAACGACCACCTCTCCTCTGAAAATGACGCTGGCTGCCTTTATTTCCTCGATCCACATATGCCCTGTGGGTTTGTCGAACAATCGAATTGCTTTGCGATAATCTATCGAGGTGCTTGCCAGCACAGGGAGTAGCCCCTGGTCCATGAACCCTTGCAAGGGAAAGTTCTCATCGAACACCATCAAACGCATGTCTTCCATCCAGCGCAAATAGGCAATGTTGGAGACATGACCGGCGAAGTCGATGTCATACGTCGACACGTAAATGCTCTTTATTACTTCAAAGCATCGAGTTCGGGTCGGTGACGGCATCGTTGCCTCCTGTTAATGCTATTTACTTGTCTGTGCGAGTAAGGAAGAAGCTCATGAGCTGCCAATCGCACTTGAGGCGAGACCAAATGAAAACAACAATATTTTAATTTGGATTATTACAGTCTCGATCAATCAGCGGTTTAGTGGAGAGGAATCTTTATGTTCAGCAAAGCATTATTATCGATAGCGTTGCTTCTTGTGACCATCGTTTGCGACACTCCTGCAGCAGAGGCTCGACACGGGAATCGTTGCGACAACGGCAACGGCTCTAGATTTCGCAATCAGGCTTATCTTAGCCCCCAGACCATGTGGATGGCCCGCAATGACGTACCGTTCAAGCGTGCTCGACGCATGTCGAATCAATCGTTCGATAGACGAGATCGTCAAATGTATCGTGCATACAAGAATGACAACTGCGGATGGCGGTCTAATCGATCTAGAGCATTTCGCGGCAATCAATTCTGTAACATCAGTCGCCGTGATAATGTCCGCAGGGTTGCTGGGCGGAACTCGAGACGCTGGTTCTAAAGTTCAATAAGTTCAAAAGAGAGAGGCGTGAGGTCGGTTATGATGTAACCGACTTCTCGCTTTTTGCCGCACTTTTCAATCTTTCTCGGCATAAAATAATACAACTTTGACCATCATTACACGGGAGGAAGCCGATGACGCTCGAAATGCTGAAGGGTGCGATCAATGAGAAAAAGATGCAGTGTCCAAAATGTAAACAACCGGTTCAAAAATACGACAACTTTGTCGAGATGGTTTCGAGCGTTTGGGATGGTGCCGGTGATTCTGGGACCGAACTCGAAGGAAGCAAAGTCACGTTGATCTGCGGCAATGATGGTTGCGCTTGGAAAGAACGAACCGAATACTGGGAGTCTTACATTATTGAGGACTGATTACGTTTCGACGGTGCAAACTTCTTGGGGCAATCCTTTCTGCCGAGCTGCCAGAGCCTGGGTCTGTTGGGAGCGAGACTCCAGCGTGATAATCAGATCAGCGAGATACTCAGTGTCGCTTCCGATATCGCAAGCCGCGAGCTTGGCATGAATACTGTCTAGAAGAGCATCATATGAGACTACGGACGGGATTTCCACGGAAATTTAACTCCCTTGTTGAAAATGAGCCCCTGGACATGGTTGCCCTGAATCGATCCCAATCTGTTGAGCAAGCGGAGGTACGAACAAATTGGATGTATGTCCAGAGGCCTGCGTGTAAGCTAACATCGCCAAAATATTTTTCCTAGAGTCTGTAAACGACTGTCTCTTAGCAACTACTAAGGAGAATTTTCATGAAGGCAGTAATCGTCTCACGATATGGAGGACCGGACGTCTTGCAGATAGACGACGTGCCTGAGCCGCCTCGCGCGGAGCACGGAGAGGTGAAAATCCGAGTGATGGCGACGGCTTTAAATCGTGCCGATCTGTTACAGCGTAAAGGTCATTATCCTGCTCCTCAAGGCGCTCCTGATCAGATTCTCGGGCTCGAGTTCGCAGGTGTAGTAACTGATGATATTGGTCGTGATGTCGTCGGGATCAAACCAGGCGATCGCGTATATGGGCTTGTGCCGGGTGGCTCTTACGCGCAATTTGTGGTTGCTCATCATCGTACTTTGGCGATTATTCCTGACAATCTTTCCTTCGAGCAGGCCGCTGCTTGTCCTGAAGCGTTCGTCACCGCATATGATGCCATGGTCGAGCAGGCTGGAATGAAGTCGGGAGATTGGGTGCTGATTCATGCTGCCGGCAGCGGGGTCGGGACTGCTGCCATTCAACTATGTAAGGCGCTAGGTGGTCGCTCGATTGGCACCTCGCGCACTGAGGAGAAGATCGATAGAGCGGCTGCCCTCGGATTGCACCGCGGCATCGTTGTGAAAGAAGGACTTTTTTCCGACGAAGTGCTTACAATGGTGCCTGCTGGGATTAACACAGTTCTTGAGCTTGTCGGTGGGACCTACCTCGATGAAGATCTCAGATGCCTGAGCAGCAAGGGCCGGATTGTACTGATCGGTCTTCTGGCAGGAGCAAAGGTCGATGTCAACCTCGGCATGATTCTGACGAAGAGAGCGCTGATCATTGGGACGACAATGCGATCCCGACCGCTGGAGGAAAAGATCGCGGCGGCAAAGCTACTTGCCGACAACATCTCGCCACTGTTGGCGAATGGTGCTGTTAGACCGATAATAGACAAGATTTTTTCCATCGACGATGTGGTGGCTGCTCATCAATACATGGAAAACAACGACAGTTTTGGTAAAGTCGTCCTCAATCTGGAGTAAGTGGTCGTATGGCTGACCAATCGGAAAAGGTATTGAATATGGTGCCCACTGCGGACGGCACTATGACCATGCGCGACTCCGTCACGGGCGAGCTTTACCACAACAGCCAAGGAGCATTTTTCGAGGCTGTAAACAGCTATGTTCTGCCTGCCAGGCTGGAAAAAATTCTCGAGGTCAAGAGCAGGCAGGGCAGTGGTGTATTGCGCATGCTTGACGGCTGCTTCGGGCTTGGGTACAACACATTCGCTCTCTGGCACCATATACTTGCTGCGACTCATCTGCCCATCGATGGTGTAGAGGTAATTGGAGTCGAGAAGGATCAGTCGCTCTTGCAGCTGCTCCCCACCATATTGCAGCAAGAATGTTTCAATCAGATTCGGGGCGAACTGCGTGACAACCTTGGATTTTCTATCGTCGATAATCTCAAGACCTTCGTCAATATTGGCGTGCCGACGCCGGTCTTGAGCTTGTCATATAAGACGCTCGATGGCCCCTGGTTCAAGCTGACGTTAAAGTTCGGCGATTTGAGGCAGGTCGTTCCGGAGATGAGCAGGCAGATTCCCTCCGCTTTCGATCTGGTTTTTCACGATCCATTCTCTCCTTCTAAGCTGCCGCAACTGTGGACTGCTGACCTCTTTTCATGTTACAGGAAGCTTCTGAGACCTGACGTCGGTCGGCTTCTCACCTACTGTGCCGCGTCCGCCGTCAGAGGCGGGTTGCTCGAGTCTGGGTTTGCAGTATTGCGAACCCGCGATGTGGGTGCCAAAAAAGGCGGGACGCTCGCAGTTTGCATCTCGAATCAGCGCAGTTCGCTCATCAATCCTGAGGCTGCTTCTGTGGATGTAGTCGATATAATCGCCTCAGAATTGGTCGAAGATCTGATCTACACCATGGAGCCGGAAGAGTTCGACAGGCTGGGAACGAGCTCGGGAATTCCATATCGCGATCCTACCTTCAACAGCGATCGACTGGAAATTATAAAACGACGAGAGGTCGAGCAAGCGCTCTACAAGGCGACCATGCTTGGCGATTGACGATCGAAGCTATTCGTCTGAGGAACCGACTTCGGCTTCTACAATTGCCTCTAAAGCGCGGATCTGGCGTTCGTTCTCTTCCAGCTCGCGATAAAGTTCGATGTTAGGCTCAGCGAGATCTGTTATGTCGGTGGTGAGTTTGTCTATCTTTTCGCCGAAAAGGTCCATAAGCTTGATTATCAGCTCGATCTGTTCGTCGCTGAATTCATCCCGTCGATTCTCGAGGGCTTCCATCAAAAGATTGTATTTTTTTCCGATCGCCTGCAGCTTGTCGACACGAAGTCCAATAGAGTGATTGACGCGTCGAATTCGACCGCAGATTTTCGTGCGGTCTCGTGAGAGTCGTTTAAGTCGTTGCCAAATGTCTACCGGTTCGTTAGTCATAAAAATGTCTGGATTCAGACACTGATGGTTTCCGCAGGCTCTCTTTCTTTAATTACCACATGATGAGCCAAGAACTGCAAGGTTTTCTCATTTCCGTGGTAATCTGTCGATTTCGTATACAAAACCCGAGCCGGAGGCTCAATGAAGGACCGCGACAGAAAAGGGTCGAACATACCCGAAATCGACGACGAACTGCGCCGCATCGTCGACAGCCTCCCTTTGCCCGATCGGTTTGTAAAACAGGTCATCGACATAGTCCCTACCGGGAAGCAGTTCCGCGCCTATCTAGAGGAGATTTCAAAATTCCCGGTCCTATCGGCAAATGATGAAGCTCAGCTGATAGAGCAGGCTCGGGATGAAAAGACCGGGCGTGTAGCTCGACGAAAGCTGAATGAAGCCAACCTGCGTCTTGTCACCTGGATTGCCAAAGAGTACACGGCGGGCGACGCTCAACTTAATGATCTGATTAACGAGGGCACCCTTGGTCTTTTGCGTTCGCTGGATACATACGATCCTGAGGCTGGCAAGCCATTCCAAGAGCATGCAGCAATCTGGATCAGAAAAGCAATTTCTGAGGAAGTAGCCAATGAGACCCGCCTCAATCGGGTGCCTGATTACCTTCTGGAGAAAGTTACATCGATTAAACCGATTTCTCAACGCTTGATGCTGGAAATGGGTCGTGAGCCTACCAGAGAAGAAGTTGCATCAGAGCTCGGGCTCGGTGCCGACGAACTCGATAGACTGGTAAAGCTGGTCGGACATGGTGCGCCGCCGGAAGAAGAGTCTGAAGAGTCTGATGAAGAGCCAGATTATACTTACGACCAAGACATAGACTACGATTAGGCGTGTCCAACTCAATTATCGGCTTTGTGCACCAGATGTGGTGATGTGAGCTGAACGAAAGATCGATTTCTTGTCCTTGAAGATTAGGGAGAGCGACAGCCAAGTTCGAGGTCCGCTTGTGGCAACGCTCGATGCTGCTCAGAGATTTCTTGTCTTTTGCTTCCATGAAGTCAAGCAACAATCGGCTTTTGGCACTCTTGTTGCTACTAATTTGAATAAACTTATGTAGTGCTAAGCACACCATATGCCTTTCTTTCGTCGCATCAAACACTTTTCAGGTAATGGCACGGATGGACTCGCGGATAGCAGCCTGGAGACTGGTATACTTACCGCTTGATTATTTGACGGGGAACATCCTCCAGGCAAAATCGCCTGATGATCTATTGTTAGTGCGTGAGGCATCCACATGAAGATTCAGCATGTTTTGAGTTTGAGTTTGTTGCTCGCGGTGGGCATGTTTAGCCCGCTTGCAGCTCAAGAGCTTCGTCCTGAACTGCCGGTGTCAGAAGAAGAGGTCCAGGACGAGCAGCAAGTTATCGACAAGGTTACAGACAAAGTTCTCGACCCGTCGGCACCGACTACTTTCAGCCAACCGGCGGCAGTAAAACCGGCGAAACATGCAAAAGCCGAATCTGAATCAGCCAAAAGCGATGCAGTTCCCGCCGGAGGAAACAGCGCTGCAGGAGCTGTTGGCGCTGGAGCGGGTGCTATCGGTCATGGCGCGGAAGCCGTTGGTCACGGGGCAGTGAAAGGCGTTGAAAGCGTAGGCGCCGGTGCAAAAGCCGGAGCTGCGGCGGTTGGACGCGGGGTGGAAAGTGTCGGTCACGGCGCCAAAGTCGGTGTTGAGAGCGTTGGTCATGGAGCCAAGGTTGGCGTCGAAAGCGTCGGTCACGGTGCCAAGGTCGGCGCTGAAGCCGTCGGTAGAGGCGCAGAGAACCTAGGTCGTGAAACTGTTAAAGGCGTAAGCGCCATCGGTCATAAGAGCGCTGACGTGGCTGAGAACGTAGGTACCGGAGCCGTAAAAGGCGCCAAGGTTGTAGGAAGGGCCTCCAAAGATGGTGTCGAGGCCGTTGGCCGTGGCGCGGAAAATCTTGGTAGGGGCGCGCTCCACGGCGCTCGCAAGGGATTGGAAAAAATCGGAGATCTGTTCGACCATGATAAACCAGCAGCTGCTGCCGCGCCTGCCGCGAAATCCGTGGCAGACAAGTCGACCCAAGCGGCTCCTGCTCCAGGTGGGTCTCCGCTAGATCTTCAGCCAGGTGCGGCGCAGGAACCACAAGACGAGGCACCGACGCCAGCGGCCCAGCCGGTAGATACGCAACCAGGTTGGTCGAACTAGGGGAGAAGGTCTCCTGTAGCGGTCGTTTTCGAAAGTGCAAATTCAATCGGAGAAAGGCATCCCTTTGTCAAATTTTTAGTCGACATCGATTAAACCATGGGATGAAAGTAGTGCGTTTGCCAAGTTGGCAAATGTTCGCCTATCGTGAAATGAATCAATCGGAGAAAGGCATTCCTTTGTCAAATTTTTAGTCGACATCGATTAAACCATGGGAAGCAGGTAGTGCGTTTGCCAAGTTGGTAATTGCGCACCGAGTGCCAATGAGTAGGCCGAAAGCTGAGTCCTGTCAAAGTTTTATTCGATATCGAATAAACCCTGGCAGAGAAAGGTGAGCGATCGCCAAGTTGGCGAACTTTCCTCGCTCGGTGCATTGCTTGTTGCGGAGAATGCCTTCTTCTGTCAAATGGCAAATCGACATCGATATGCGCCCAGAAAAAAAACTCATCTGATTCGAAATGCCGGCGATGAGCCAGCGCTTCGCTTCACTGATTTGGCGTTATGCCGGTTAGGCATATCAGATGCTATTTGAAGCGCATACGAGGGTGCTCGCTCCAAGCCAGATCAGTACGTGCTTATCTAGCGCAGGTTATCGAAGAAACAGAAAAATACGGTCCTGTTAATTGCCGAAGGCGCCCCTTTTTCGTAGAACGGTATTTCGATATCGAGATACACTTTCCCTGAAACGCAAGCCCAGTCACCGTCAGCGTTAACTCAGGGTTTACCTGGCGGTTGACGGAAACGGACGCACTGGCGCAAGTGCAGATTATTTTCTAGAAATGACAAACAAGCTTGGCGTCAGCCTAGATAATGCCCGCCTTGAGCAGGTCCTTCAAGTCAATTAAGCCGATTGGTCTTCCCTGTTCATCGAGGATGAGCAGATCGGCGATAGAGTGCTGTTCCATCGCCTTAAGAGCAGCAACCGCCAGGCAATTCGACGAGATTGTCTTTGGATTCTTGGTCATTAGTTCGGATGCGGTTTTTGCAAAGATTTCCTGACCGAATTTTATCGTCGACCGTCTCAGGTCG
Source organism: uncultured Candidatus Obscuribacterales bacterium (assembly GCA_964418155.1). Classification (GTDB taxonomy): domain Bacteria; phylum Cyanobacteriota; class Vampirovibrionia; order Obscuribacterales; family Obscuribacteraceae; genus JADYXR01. Next base: position 24,957 of record CAYQKX010000030.1, read on the forward strand.
CCGTCTGTTATCACGCCGTGCAGCTGACCTTCGTCGTCTACGACAGCCGTGAATCCGAGTTTCTTCTTGTCTATCTCATCGAGGATCACGCTATGATCCGCGCCAAGACCCACTGTCGGCACCTGGATACCGGATCTCATCACGTCTGCCACGGATAAGAGTTGTTTACCAAGATTGCCGCCTGGATGGCTGCGAGCGAAATCTTCCTTTTCGAATCCCTTCTGCGACATGAGTACGAGAGCTAGAGCATCGCCCATCGCCAGTGCGGCTGTTGTCGACGATGTGGGCGCCAGGTTGAGCGGGCAAGCTTCTCTATCGACACCGACATCAAGAACGACGTCAGCTGCCTTTGCTAAGGAAGAATCTGTGTTGCCGGTTAAGGCTATCAATTTCAGTCCGAGTCTTTTGATCGGGTCCAGTACGACCTTTATCTCCTGGGTTTCTCCGGAGCTTGAGAGTGCGATGATGATATCGCGCTCCTCTAGCATGCCGAAGTCTCCGTGTCTCAATTCGGCCGGATGCACGAAGAATGCCGGCGTCCCTGTCGATGCCAGTGTCGCCGCAATTTTTGTGGCGATATGTCCCGACTTACCCATACCGGTTACGACGACTTTGCCGGTGCATTCGATCAACCATTCGACGGCTAGTTCGAACTCAACGCCGAGCCGATCTCGCATTGCCAGGATACTCTCCGCTTCCAGTGTGAGGACCTCGAAGGCCTGGTGAAGTAAGCTCGATTCTTCATGTACGAAGGGGGTGCCGGCGTCGATGGGTACGCTGAAGTCCAGGTTAGCTGGTATTGAATGCCCGTCTGCTTTGAAAGTCACGGCTGTTCCTTGTCTGTAGGGGATACACGGACGATTAACCTGGCTAAACCTATCGCACCAGCCTGATTTTCGCCTGAGTAGAATTTATAGGTCTGTTGACGTGGCGACCGAATCGGCGTACTGGTGGAGATTATATTCTCTTGACAATAGTTATTTCTTGACAAACTGTTAGCTAACTTTGCTTCATTAGGAAAGTTTCGGCATCATAATGGGCATGCATTTTGCATAACACCGTTTTTGCTATATTGATTCGGATGTTTTTACCAGTAGCCGGCATATGACAGCGATTTTCGCGACCAATGACAAACTCGAGGATGGGCACTATACAGTGCTCAAAGAGCTCGGCGTGGGCGGAATGGGCGTTGTCTATCACTGTCGCGACGAGTTCCTTCAGCGTGATGTCGCGATCAAAATGCTTCTTCCGGAGCTGATGACCGATTCGAAGAACGTGGAGGTTTTCACGGAAGAGGCCCGACTGGCTGCGAGAATGGAGCATCCCAACCTGGTCACCGTATATGATATCGGTGTCGAAGTCAGACAGGACATGGCGCACCACTTCGTGGCGATGGAGTATCTCCCGGGCGGCAACCTGGCTAACAGGACTCAGGGTGCGGCGCTAGCCGTCGAGCATGCGCTGAATTGGATGAAGCAGCTCGCGAACGGCCTGTCTTTCGCCCATAGAAAAGGAGTCGTTCACCAGGACGTCAAAGCCGATAACATCTTCATCACGACCGAGGGTGATTTGAAGATTGGCGACTTCGGTCTGGCTCGCCTGATGGCGAACAAAGTCTATATCAACCCATCGACTAAAGGGATGGGGACCCCTGCCTATATGTCGCCGGAGCTTTGTAGAGGCGAACAGCAGGATCAGCGCTCAGACATTTACTCCCTCGGAATTTTGTTTTTTGAAATGGTGACAGGTCAGCTGCCTTATCGTGCTAACGGTATGATCGAGATGGCCATGAAACACACGACAGCACCAATACCATCGGTTCGGAGACTGAATCCCGAAGTTCCCGACGTGTTAGATCGTCTCATTCGTCGCATGATGGAGAAATCTCCCACCGATCGATATCAATCACTGCCTGACGTATTGAAGATACTCGATGATTTGATATTCGATTTGCGCGTGGCAAGAATGGGTCTGGGTCTATCTTCGAAGCGAACATCGCAAAAAATCGAAACGATTGAGACTGATTCTCAAGCAGAAAGACCGTCTCTACCGGATCGGGCTGCTCCGGTTTGGCCGAAGCCTCCTGTTCCGCAAACGCAAGAGCCGCCGCCTCCTGTGGTGCCACCCCCGGCAGTATCGAAGCCGCCTCCACCACCGAAACAGAAAACTCGGGTTTTCGAGTCAGATCCAGCAGCGGAAAAGCCAACGTCCCCGCCGAAACCAGCTCCGCCGGCGGCAAGCAAAGCCAAAACTCCGAAGGCACCGCAAAATCCCTTTGACGATCGACCGTTCATCTCGCATACGAGGATAGAAGCTGCTGGAATAAAACCGCTAGAGCCTGTGGGACCGGCTCGTCAACCGAGCCAGCCTGTTTCGAAGCTGGAAGCGCCACGCATCTCTGCGTATTCGATTCCGGTAGTAGATGGTTTGAATCCGTTGTTAACGGAAATCTGGACGTTCAAGGCGAAGGGACCGATAGGTTGGAATTCGCACCCAGTCTTCGCCCACGATGATGAAAACAGTATTTATGTAGCTGCGGCCGACGGCAGTCTGTACAAGCTCGATCGAGAGACCGGGGATCTGATCTGGTGCTTCGAATCCAACGCAATGATCCTGGCCAGCCCTTTGCTGAGGGGAAAAGATCTAATTCTCACCACCTGTGGCGGTGAAGTAATTAAGGTCGATCAGGCTTCCGGACAATCGGTTTGGCGTGTCAAGCTTGGCGAGCGAATTGTCTCGACACCAGCCACAAATGGTACGGGGCTAGTAGTAGGCACAATGGACGGCGGCGTCCATTGTCTAGACATTACAGATGGTGGCAAAATCTGGGGCGGTAATCTGAGGTCGCCGATCGTTTGCAACCCATCAGTCTACGGCGATGTAGTCTTTTTGAGCACCAGAGGCGGCAAAGTCTACTCCCTCCAGACCAACAATGGAAAAGTTCGGTGGAGTGCCGAATTGGATGGACCAGTCGTATCGACGCCGGCTACTTCTGCGGATAGCCTATATGTTGGCACGCAGGCCAACAGTTTGTACGCGCTCGACATCGAATCGGGTCAATCGATCTGGGAATACCAGGCCGGTCGCGGTATTATATCTGGTGCAGTAATTGTATTCACGTCCGTCGTCTTTTCCAGCCAGGACAAGTGGCTCTACAGTTGCGAAAAGTATGACGGAAGACTGCGCTGGAAAGCGGCAGTGAAAGGCAATGTTCAGGCTGCGCTGTGTACCGCGGCCCAGTCGGTGATCGCCGTGTCGAAGGAAGGTTGGATGCAAGGCTTCGACTCTGAGACCGGAGCCCTGAAATGGCAGAAAAATTTTGGTGGCAATCTAGAGGCGCAGCCTCTAATACTCAAGGATGGTCTTGTCATTGCCTCAGTTGAAGGCAGCGTATCTTTCTTCAAATTCGGAATCGAACGCCTGAAGAAGTCAGCCTGACGCGTTGTTGCGCAATTAGTCACGCGAAAACCGCATCGCACGACCTAGTTATTGCACAACCAGATTCGGGCGTTAAGGGATTGTAGTGTCTTGGGCTTGCCTGCCTTCGTACTGAGTGACGAGATCGCTCTCGTTCGCTTCGAAAGCCTCAAGCTGAGATACAGGCACACTCATGCTGGCCAGCTTATGGGAATGTCCGAGCGTGACCATTCGATCGAGGACCGAAAAGATATCTTCGACGTATCTTGCCAGCGCGCGTCCTTGAGGTACTACGTCTTCGACGCTGACGCCGAGATAGTAGTCGGCTGTGACACCGGAGACGATATCTGTTTTGCTTTCGCTGTGGCTCTTGTTCCACGCGCATTGGAAGCGGAGCATAAGCGGAGAACCCGGCTGTGAAATCAGAATCAACTTTCTGACAAAGCCCTGACTGTTCATGTCGAGCTCGCCCATAAGCTTGTCGAATGTCTCAGGTCCGTTGGGCAGCTGGCCTTGCATCTTGCCTGGGGTGGTGCCGAGCTCTTGTGAAAGGAGCTCTACGAGGCTTGCAAAGGATGCCACTCCCTGCAAATTGATGGTTTTGCCGGAAGAAGGCTGATTCGGATTAACGGCTCCCGGACCCATGGAATTCATTGTTGCGAGACCTCTTGACATCATTCGTCCTTCGAAACTCCCTATCACCAAGGTATTTCTCAATAAAGTTTATCATGGCAGTTACATGACAATTATTCAAGTAACGCCATTTCATCAATATTCCTGTGTATTCTACATAACGATTTTATGTCGATGATGCCACCTTAATTGTGTATAGTCGACCTGGAATGCACGTCTACAGTCGCTCGCTTTGCAAATATTTCATGTCCACAACTTTGGAGCCTACCAAGAATCAGCCGCTGAACCGCTCCGTGAGAGAGTGGGCGGAGATGATCAAAATCGAGCACACGGTATTTGCTCTACCATTTGCGCTCACGGGACTGTTCCTCGCGTCTCCCGAAATTCCTGGATTGCTTACCATCGCTTTCACTGTCCTTGCCTTTGCCGGTGCACGTGCGGCGGCTATGACACTTAATCGACTGATCGACAGCAAGATCGACGCACGAAATCCACGGACTAAAGAGCGAGCTATTCCACAGGGGCGGATCTCGAAAAGAAGCGCAATCGTAGGAGCGCTGCTTTCATTCTCCATTATGCTTCTGGCTGCTTCGCAGCTTCCGACCATCTGTTTGCAGCTGTCCCCTATAGCCATTGTATGGCTCAGCTTTTATTCGTTCACGAAGCGTTTCACCTGGCTCTGTCATATCGTGCTTGGTATTGCACTTGGTGGTGCGGCGCTCGGCGGCTGGGTAGCGGCGGGTGGTAGTCTGGCGCTCGCTGCTCCATGGATACTTTCTATAGCAGTGACGACTTGGGTGGCGGGCTTCGATATAATCTATGCCTGCCAGGATGTGGAGTTCGACAGAAACGAACAGCTCCACAGTATGCCTTCGCGCTTCGGCATTGGACCCGCCCTTACAATAAGTAGGGCACTACATGTGGTGACTGTGTCGGCGTTGTTCTTGCTTAGCCGGTTCATCCATTTTGGTTGGCCTTACTGGGTCGGGTTGGCACTTGTCGCGGCGATGCTGATATTCGAGCACAGTATAGTCAAAGAGGACGATCTCTCGCGGGTCAATGCGGCTTTCTTTACTGTCAACGGAATAGTCAGTATTTTGGTCTTCTTTACCATTTTGCTTGACCGATTGCTTGTTCACTAGATCCGCTGTGGTCCTTCAGGATAATGTGACGGCCGATTCTGTCGATTGATACTTTCAAGGGATTTCTCTTCTTATACGGAGTGTCTGCAAAGCGACATGAGCTTGTGATAGAGAACTTTGCTGGCATGTCTTGAGTCGACCGGAATCTTTTTTACGACTCTTACTGCGTTCAATCGGCTCCAGCCCAGCCGATTTCTCAGACTTACAGAGTCGATCTTGCCTGAGCCTGGTTCGAGGAACAGGGTTGTGGCATCATCGACTGTCAGGCATGCGGCCTTCTCAATAGAAGGATCGCAGAGTACTGCCGCCTCGACGCATTGAGCGAAGGTGCTGTCGATGACGCTATTTCCCGCAGTGATCCGGCTTTGTCTGCCGGTCAACCAGAGTCTGCCTCTCTGGTCTAAGTAGCCTACATCACCGGTCCTATGCCAGATACATCCGTCAATCGATACTTTCGACTGGAGGTCCCCTATTCCATTATGGTAACCCTTCACAACGTGGTCTCCGGTCACTAGAATTTCTCCGACCGCATCGATAGGAACTCCTGCAATCTCGCAGATGTATCTCAGCATTGCCAGTTGCTCTGGATGGGTGAGGGCCTCTTCCCTCGCGATGAGCGGATCGATACGCAATTGCACTTCGGCGACCGGCCGCCCGACTGGGAGTCCAGCACCGGATGCGATGGCATCGAAATCATCATCTGACAGAGCGGAAAATTCGATTTTCGAAATTGGTTCTGCTTCGCTGCTACCATATACGGTTACAATTTCGGCGAACGGACAAACCGCCTTTATCTCCCAGAGTAGCTTCGGAAAGACTGGCCCTCCGCCTGTAACTATTGTTCTGATGAATGGAAGTTTGACATTGTGTGTTCTGCAGTGACGCACAATCTTTTGTATGAACGCAGGTGACCCTAAGATCCGAGATGGCCGGAACTCTTCCAGTTGCTGGACTATGCCGGATACACTGAGTTCGCGCAGACGACTCAGATTGGCGTCGGGAATAATAGTTGTTGTTTGCGATGCGAGATTTGCCAGAATAAAAACCGGCAGTGAGGTCAGCTCTTGTGAGCCGGATCTAACTGCACCGCTTGAGGATACCGCGGCAAGTTGGATCGAAAGGAATTGATGGCTGCGCTCGATGGTTTTCAGTCCACCGCTCGTTCCACTCGTCAGCGTCATCAAGGCGATATGGTCAGGCGCCACTGCGCGCAGCGATGGAACGATGTAAGGACGTCTCAGTTGTATACTTCGCCAACCGGGAATCAGCATTGTGTCTGTAAGTTTTAGTTCGATCGTACGAACGGACTTTAATGCCATGGCGACTATCAGCCCTTTTCCCGAAGCGATAACCGCCTTCGGTCGAAGACCTCCGATCGCTTCTTCGAGAACCTCCAATTTTTGTGCCGGGTCGAACATCAGCACGGTTGCTCCCAGTCGCCAAACCGCCAGTATTGTTGTGAAAAGGTCTATGCCGAGCGGCTCCAGGATAACGACAATTTCTCCGAATGATAGTCCTGCACTATGCATAACAGCAGCCTTGTGTCGAACTTTCTCGGCAAGCATTTTGTACGTAACAATCCTTTTGTGAATTCCAGAACCTTCGACAAGTGCATCGAGCTCCGGGTGCTCACGGGCAATCTCGTCCAGTCGCCCAGCCATATTGAAGTTGTGCTTCTGCTTTTGAGTATCGAATTGGAGAATTTGTGCGTTCATGTTTTTTCCTTGACTATATGAGCTTTTGAAAAACAGCATATCTACGAATGACTTCGGCACCAGCTAAGGTACTATACGAAACAGAGATATTGTCGTCTTTATAGAGAGCATGGATCATCTGTTTAAAACCCATGGTGGTGGCTCTGGCATGACTTTCAGCGATTAGCATTAGTCCCAGACCTTTTAGCGAATCGTCCGGAATTCGAGCGACCGTCTTAAGAATGGCGGTATCACTTTTGCCGTTGGAAAAGTCTGGAATTGTCATAACGAATCCTACCGGTGTCTTTCGCGACTCTGCCACCAGGACCAGGTTTGGATCGACAATCGAAGTAAGTCGCCGATAGAGATTGAAAAACAAAGTTTTATCAATCGGAGTGTAGAGAAAGTTGTTCTCGAAGGCGCTGCAGGAGATCCGATAGAGCACCTCGAGCTCATGATCTATCGAGGATAAATCGAGGGTGCGAATCGTGACTCCGTCAACGTGAGTGCAGCGTCGTGTCGGGTCCAGCAACTGTGATCGAGCGGGTGTAATAGACGAGCTGTAGGTGGCGAGTTGTTCGAAGCCTTGGTCGGTAAAGTAATCAGGGTACGCTGTCGGGTTCTCAGGTTCCATGAAAAAAGGTGATGTATTAGAAGATTCGACCACAAAGCGATATCGTCTAAATGTGTTGCCGTCAATTGGTCCAATCGCTCTCTTGCAGCCCTTCTGCTTCAGCAGCGCGGTGGCGAATCCAAGCAACTCGCGAGCGCAGTCACCGTCGCTCGCAAAGAAGTGACCGATGAATCCTGACTTGTCACCATCGAGTATCGGTGTGGCGTTATACCACAGAGAAAAATGACCGAGAACTTCCGACTTGCTGTCACGCAGTATCCAGGACTCTTCTGGTTTGTCCAGTTGAGGAGATGTATATGCAAAATGTTTCGCGAAAAATGTTGCATGCATTTCGTTTAAACTCGCGTCAGCGCTGGGACCGGCTACGCGGACAAGCTCTGTGTCTATTTTTTGTGCTGTCGTCTGAATTGCCATGTTTTTGTCTGCCGTGTAAGTTGACTTGAACACTATCATTGTGACGTCCGCGAATAGTGAGTGTGCCCCCAAATCAACACTTCTGCAACCGAATTCCTTCATCGGGCATATAACGTATACTCCGTCTAGCAGTTAAAGAACAAATGCGTGATTCGCCGACTTCCATGACTTGTGCCGAATCGCCGTGTTATCAGTTTTGCTATCATAAGAACGAGTTCCACCACCGAAAAACAGATGAACAAGCGCAAGCAAATATTTCCCGTTGACTGGGGCACCCCAGCAGCCGAGCTCGCAGCAGTTGACTCAGACGCGAAGAGCAAGCCGACGATATCGGAAGTCGGAGTCGGGGTTGGCTTGATAGTAATCTTCGGCAGTCTGGCGATGTTTCATGCATTGATGATCCTGCAACCGCAGTCTCTGGTGAGCGCTGCAATCTACGCATTTGCTGCTGCTCAGGGTTTTCGATTATTTGGAAAATCCGATTCACTCGCCAAAAGGGGTGGATTAATTGCGATTGTCTGTATCATCCTTGGCATGATAATCGGCATTGGCTAGTTTTTAGAACTCAATCACTGCATCAGGACCAGCGCAAGCATACCCAATAGCGACGCGATCGCAGCGAATGCTGCTTGCTTCCACCACCGACTGGGGCGGTTCGCGGGTTTTACCGATTTTGCATTGGCTGCGTAAAAAAGGGCTGTTGGTATACCGATGCAAAATGGTGCGAGGAAAAAAACTACTGCGACCAATTGTCCGGAAGGCTGTATGCAGATCAGTGGAATGCACATGAGGCACCACCCCTTTAATACTGCGTAAAGCAGGGCGAAAACTTTGGGTTTAGAAAAGCTAGTGAAGCGCATGTGTGCAGTGGAAATTATTGCTGCATGCGCTGCGAATGTCAGCGCGTAAGGGAAGATGTATTGCTCGCTCTGACTGACTGTAGCAATCAGCAGCCATACTATGCCAACGGATGCCACACAGATCACGCCGTAAACACTATGCACGCTTTGGAGCTGTCGAAATCTTTTGGGCAACAAGAATCGATAGCTCAGGTAGAGAATCACCGGCATCACCATCCACTGCCAACCGCCAAGAATGTACGAGAAATAGCAGAACAGTGCTGATCCCACCACACCACTTCCATTGAGTGTGCTGTTGCGCCTGGCAATAAGAACGATAAGCGAAGGGATGAGCAAGAACCCAAGCCTGAGCATCAATTCTTCCATACCGATAAACATGTGTGTTTTCAGCACAATCAATGAGCCGAGCGGAATGAAGAGGTTGTCCAATCCTTTCCATGCGATCGCTTCGAACATCATCGCGACTATGGCCAATATGACAGAGAGATTGAATGCTTCCGCAGTTCCTATGCCTCCCATTAACGTCAGCGGAAAAAATGAAGCGGCAAATGCTACCGTAGCAAAAGCAAAGCTCCCCTCGATTGATTTGGAACCATCTCCGGTACCATACTTCTGGCTGCCGAATCGCTGCCCAATCAGTGCAGAGGCGGCATCGGCTAGAGTCAAAATAGTGACTGGGATGACGAAAAACATTTTGTTGCCGCCCGCAAGGAGGAAAGTCAGACCGATTGCCAGAGGAAAGACAATTTCTCCAATGCTGTCGCGTCCTTTCGCACAGATGACGGGGCGCCAATGGCTCATGTCTGAGACTTTCAAGACTGTGATGAACAGGCTGGAGATGATACTCAACGTTAAAACAGGCCAGACATCGGAAAAAATCCAGGGAAATGACAGCGTGAGTAGCCCCATGACCACGTGTAGGAATTTGCGAATCGTCTCAGAATTAAATCGAGCCGACTTTTCAAGCCGGCTCAATCCATGAATCATCGCAATCAACGTGACCATGACAAAGGCGATTCCAAACCAGGGATTCATGCGGCTCTCTCCGGGATTGCAGAAGGAGCAGCCAATCCGAGCGAGCTGCCGGTCTCCAACGCGCGATTAAGCGTCGCAGAGCCATTGAGCACTTCGGTAGTGCTGATCTCTTCGACTACGAATCGAGAGTAGAAGAAGGTCTGGTTGGTTGCAAAAAGACTGTTTGATAGATCAGCATGAGAGATCAAGTTGGTCATCTTCAAATTGTCTCCCGATCTTGGTGCCATCATGTTCCAGTAAACCAGACGGGCCTCCGGTTGGGATGCCTTGGCAATCACTTGCATAAGCGTTGCGTAGTTGGCTTCAGACATGTATTCGAAGATGTCGCTCAAATTGAAGGAGTTGAACTGAACCTGCGGATTCTTGGATAGGTATTCTTCAACAGACATCTGGTGCCATTCCAGATTATCGATGTTCTTTTTGATTGATTCAAAATTTTCTGGGCGCAGGAAGTAAGGTAACGCTGTTCCGAACCGTCCTTTGAGAATCCAGTGCAAATACGGATTTTGAGATGGATCTTGATCGACTAGAGCCAACTTGACCCACTTAAGAAGTGTGGAGGCTAGACCATTTTCTGCATAAGTGAAGAAGCTTGGATCGCGTCCGAGTAGCCCCATGACTGGCTCAGAGAAGAAGAGGTTGAAAAGCAAATGCCACTTTCGGGTGTTCCAACGATTCATGTAAAACGATTCTCTGTCTTTCCGTGTCTTGGGCTTCAAAAGTTCTTCTACTGTGGAACGTGAGTGCACAAGCGGTAAAACATATGTGCGGAAGACGCGAAAATAATTTTCGAATTTCCCGGTTGAAGCAACCCCGGATTCGACATCCTTTAGATGACTTTCCCAGAACCGCAGAGCGGACGTTGCGAGCGCCGGTTTTACCTTGTCGTAGAGCCTGACGCGATCGCCGTCACGATAGCCCAGGAGCACAAGCATTTCATCATAGCTCAAATGTTTGAACGCCACTACTTTCAATTCCATCAGGGCGAGCTGGGCAGGATTCATATCGAGTGCGACAACTCTTCCTGGATTGCTCGCGAGCAGAGCGAGGGAATTGTCACCAGCGGAGGCGATGGACAGGCAGGTGTCACCAGGTTTGATCGACATTGCTTTCACTAAGATATCCGTGTCTTCCCAGCACTGGGCATAGCGCACGAAGTCGAAGCCGGCTTTATGTTCAATTTCGCTTCTGATGATAGTCATGGGGCGAGTGGAGGCTATGTCCGTGGTGGAGCCTGAATCGCGGAATTGGCATCCTTCTGCCAATTGCCCAGATACCTTTATCAAACCGGTGGCGCCGTTCATCTCAATTCGATCGCCGTTGTTTAACACTGAAGTGACACCACTCACTGAGACGATTGTCGGTATCCCTAGTTCCCGCGCGACGATGGCTGTGTGAGAGAGGAGGCTGCCATATTCCACGATTATGCCTTTCGCCTGAGCGATAACCGTAATCCATCCAGGGTCGGTCCTTTTGGCAACCAAAATTTCTCCTTCCTCGAGATGTTGACTGTTTGGATCCTCAATGACTCGGACTTTTCCCGTGAGGATGCCTGGGCAGCAGCCCAGTCCCTGCAGTTGTTTGACTGGCACGGTGGAGTTCGGTTCTGCCGAGCAGGCAACTTCATCCTCTGTCTGGAGCCCCTTGAAATGAAGCCCTCCTTTGATTACCAGCCGATCTTTTGGTGCGGCCATGTTTTCATAGAGGGCCTGTTCTATTCTTCGGGTTTCCACAAGCACCTTTAGATTGCTGGTTGTAGAGGTCGCTTCGATGTATCTGAGAACTTCTTCGGTTTCCAAAAAGAAAATGTCGTCCGCCTGATTAAGTTTGCCTCTGATGGCAAGATCTTTGCCAATGGCTGCAAAAATGCGTCTAACGATGCCGAACACGCGGGTTCTCATGAAGCGCAGATTTTCTCTTTCTCTAATTCGAGTGCGCGTTTGATCGAGGAGGAGCTTGAATACGATTGCCTTAAGAGGATTATTTCGCAATTTGCCAAAGGCAGCTGTCTCAGCTTCGACTCGATTGACATGAGCAACAGGCAGCGAGTTCGATTTGGAAAAACGACTAGGATCGCTTGCCAGGTTGCTAATCGCGAGAAGAAAACCGATTGGCTTGTCTGTGACTGTCGGACTCTCGAGTTTAAGCTCGCCGGTGCATCGGTCACCGAATTTGGTCATATATTCAATGTAGAGTGTGTTGAAATCTGGATTTCTGGCTATCTTCTTCAGGATCTCCGTGGCGTTGTCTGTTTTGAGAACTGACATCAAAGCAGAATCATTGGCCGCCAATCGAGCCAGCTCGTTCATTCGTCTGACCGGTTCGGTGCTGATAATTCCGGTCTCTCCGCATAACAATTTATTGTGGATGCCATCATGTCCCGGTAACCATTTGTCGCAAACGGCTTTTAGAACTCCGAAGCAAATCATTGCAAAGAAGTCGTTGACGATTGGTGCATCCCAGTGTAGAAGCAGGTCTTGCTCAAGTGAACGATAGAGCTTCGCGAGTTGTCCGACGCCGAGATTGTCCAGGCGCTCTGGGGCTTTTTGCAATGAGAAGTCGACCCTGGAGTGAAACGCTTTGATGTCGGTCGGCAGTTGGTGCCATTTGTACAGAAGTTTTGGCAGAAGCAGTGCGATGTTCACCGCGTCGGTCACCTTCTCTTTCATTGTCGCCGGCTTGTCGAACTCCGCAGTAATCTCGTCCGGCAATCCGGATTTGAGACCCATCATCTGTTCCATGAATTTGCGATTTGTTTTAAACCCAGGGAAGAGCGAAAGGAGTATGTACCAGTTGAGCAGGTTGTAGTAGATCCGACCTCTGATAAAACCGAGCATCTGCGGAAAAATATACGCGTGCTTTTCAATAGCCTGTTCGCTGACTCCCATCAGTCGGCAGAACTCTTCATACACATGCTGATAAGCTTTTCGAGCAAAAGAGAACGTAAGCGGAGTTGTAATCCCTGGATAACTCTCGGCGATGTTGCTGTTGTCGAAGATGCATATGTGCTTGTCTTCTGGCAATGACGCGGCGGTTTTGTCTAGCAATGTGGTGATTGGACGAGCCTGAAGGATGTAGAGCGTCGCATCATGATCTATGGCCCACTCAATGTCTTGAGGGAGGCCGAAGAGTGAACCGGCACCTTCTGCAAGTCGGCTTACGGCAAGAAGTTGTTCATCCGACATAGAAGCGAGGTGCTCGTTGTCGCGCTTCACGATAACGCCGCTGCGAACCTGATAGGTGGCCGAGTCGGTCTCTCCGGAGACGAGCTTGTCGCCAAGCCCTTCGACCGCAGCTATAGTGACGATGTTAGTGTCGTTGGAGATCGGATCGGCACCAAAGGCAACACCAGCAATTTTTGCATTTACCATTCGTTGAATAATTACGGACGGTGGCCGAATTGGAGAATCTATACCACTGAGCTCTCGATATGCCATGACTTGCGGAGTGAACGCAGAACGCCAGACGTTCGCGATTGCTGCCGCAATGTCTTGCTTCTCAACGTTCAACACTGAAAGAAATTGACCTGCATATGATAACGAATTGCCATCTTCATCGGGTGATGAAGATCTAACGGCCACTGTCAGACCATTGAATCCGAGCTGGTCAAATCGATCGTAGATCGACTCCATTATGCTGTCGGCGACGCACAATTCTTGAATCTCTTGCATCCGCTCGTTTGCTGACAGCGCATCCCAAACGCGACGCGTTGTGTCAGGCAAACTTTCGAAAAATGCATCTGGCGCTACCACAAAGAAATCCGGTACCGGCAAATTGTTTTTCTTCAATTCGACGAGGTTGCCTCCTTTTGCACCGAGCAGAGATCTGGATGGAGTAATGGTTCCGACGATTATGCTCTCCATGTTGAATTTTTCTGTTTTCACCAAACTCTGACCATTACCATTTGCATCGAATGTCTTGGTTAGAGCGAGCTGAGTCTCTTTGACTTTCATGACTAAATCCTTGCTGGAGTGAACGGTTCGTTAGATGGTCGAGATGAGGAGCGGTACTAGACCGATGATCAGGTACGTTGTGAGCGTCCAGATGCCGGAAAGGGTATCCAACGATTTCGAAGTCGACGGAGTTGACTTCAGGAGGAAGTTCTTGCCGCAGAATGCACACAGTGCGAGCATCAGAGAGAGCACCGTCAGTGCTACCGCTCCGAAGTGGATTTGAGAGGCGGTGATTATTGCAAAAATTGCCGACATTCCAATTGCTGAAATCCAGACTTTGACTGCAGTTTCTCTACCCCAGAGCATGCTGTAGGTGTCGCGTGCGGTCGTTTCTTCCTGCGGGCTGCGAATTTTTCTGCCTACCTCTATCACTGTGCCCAGAAAGAAGCTGGTGCCGAGGAAGAAGACTAAAGCAATTGGCGGCTTCAGACCCCACACCATAAAGTGGCACGAAGTGATGAATAAGTCTGTGAAAAACAGAATCGACATGTGCGTGATCATGTACAGTATCGGGCGCTTGCGCAGCCAATCGCCTGCGAAGAATTCATTGGTCATCAACCACATGTAGAACCAGGCAAGGCCCAGAGGAACAAGTAGCGAGACTCTCAAAGACATAACCGCGAAAAACTGAATGAAACCTGCAGCAATAGCCAGTCGACGCAGCCCCTTCAGAGTGACTAATCCTCTTGGAACTGGCCGTTCCGGGTGGTGCTTCGCGTCGAATTCGAAGTCTTTGTGTTCGTCTGCGACTCTAAGCTGGAAGAACGTAAGGAAGGTAACCGCGAAGGCGACCACGAACATCTGAGGTCTCAGGGCAAAGTTGCTACCGGTCAAAAGGTATGAGAGTGCCAGACCCGAAACTGTGAATGCGCTTACGAGGATGGCGTATTTGATGACAGGAAATCGTTCCTTTTGGTATGTGATCCATTTTGTAATCGCCATGTGTAGTCACCTCGTTCAACTAGACAGGACAAGGCACGCCCCTGGAGACGAACTTCTCGCCCTCCTGGTGCATTGCCCACACTACTAATGTAGTTGTTTGGGGTAGAAATGTTCCGAGGTCGAAACAGTTCGTCGAGTGATAGCCCTTGTTTGCTTTCCGCTGTTCTTCCAAGTTTCCAAAACCGCAGCGGTTTGACCAGGGTGGAGAATTCTTAGCGCTTGACGAAGGCGGCCCGTTTTTATAAGGTGTTACTTCGACATCGAATAACACTTTCCCGAAAAGCTGGCACAGCTCCAATCTGCATGTTAACTTAGAATCGCAGGGTGGTTGACAAAAGCCCCCCAATTTTCCAAGGTGTTCATCGAAAAACAATTTCCTGAATGCAGCACCCGATGCATTGCCTCGGTGAGTCTTTCCCCGGCTTGACGAAGGCTCGTCTCTTTCGTAAGGAGTTACTTCGATATCGAATAACACTTTCCCCGAACAGTAGACCCAGTCGCCATCTTGCTGAAACCATCTTTCCCTCTCGGTTGACGAAATCGCCCCAAAATCGCAGAGTCGTACGCCATCGAGTCAGACTTTGCCGAAAACTCCATCCCTGGTGGTATATCACTGTTTGCGGACCAAGAGGTTACGCTCATGACAGCGGGGGAGCTTTGCTCCAATTGCGGCAAAACAATTCGGATCGGCAAGGCCGGTTCACTAACACAGTGGATTTTTACCGACGACAGTTGTGACTGTCAGAAGAAACAGTTTCAGGAAGTCCCTATCGGAGACAATCGTCAACCCGGTGCGCAGATTTGCGAGCTATGTGGCAAAGAGAAAGGCGACGCGCGACTGGGAAGCTTGACCCACTGGGTGTTTTCATCCGATCGATGTCGATGTATGCTCGACACGTCAATCGAGATCCACCCTTTCCAGAGCAACAACGAAATCTCGAGTCCGTTCATTCCCGATTTCGAACCAGAATTCATCAAGCGTCTGGAGCAAGGCGCGATCGACTATCACGGGCTGGCGTCGGACAGTTTTCCGTTCTCTCGATATCGAATTGTCGCGGTTGTCGGCAGAGGCGGCTCAGGTGTCGTCTATGACGTTTGGGATTGCTTGTTGAAGAAACGAGTAGCAATCAAGACCATGGGTTCTCAAAACTGGTCTTCGGAAGAATTGATGCGGTTCCAGAGCGAAGCTCGGATTGCCAGTCGGCTTGGACACGCAAATATTCTCCAGACCTACGACTTTGGTGCGTCCGACAACGGGCAACCATATATGGTGATGGAGTTCGTCAATGGAAAAAACCTTGCCCAGATAATTTCGGCTGAATCTCGACTAGAGCTGGACGAGGCTCTACCCATGTTCATCAAGATGTGCGAGGGTGTGGCTTACGCGCATAAGGCAGGCTTGTTTCATCGCGATTTGAAGCCGTCCAACATAATGATTGCGCACCGCGATCGTAATGATGATCTTACCGTCAAGGTGATCGATTTTGGAATAGCCGCGCCGGCGCAAGCTCATACAATTTTCGAAGAGCGTCAGGCCGGCACGATTGAAGGCAGTCCGGCTTACATGAGCGCGGATCAGATTCAGGGGCTTCAGTTCGACGAACGCTCCGACATTTATTCAATTGGTTGTTTGATGTTTGAAACCATATGCGGTGTCTTACCATTTTCCTCCAACAATGCAATGGCGACGCTGAGTCTTCACGCCACTGCAGAAATTCCTTGTATGCGTGATGTGGCGCTTGCACCTGATGAGATTTCCGATTCTTTCGAACGAATCGTGCGAAGGTGTTTAGAAAAAGACCGCTCCAGTCGATATCAATCGGTAGATGAGCTGGTGATGGATCTTCGTGCAGAACTCGACCTTCAGCGTCGGCTTAGCCCATCAAAGAAAATGGGCGAAGACAACGTCTTCGAATCGAAGGGAGCGGACAAGAATCCGGCCTTGTCCAAGGCAGCGCTTACATTCCTATTGGTCGCGCTTGTCGGGGTCGGTTTCGTTCTCATCAAATCGATGATTAACTGGCAAAGCCCAACCAATGGAAGCACAGGCTCCGTCGAGCTTTACGATGATATCACCCCGGCGCCACCGCGCGCGAAAAAGAACGCCGATGATCCATTCGAGTCTCTCGCGGAGCGCAATACGATTATCAAATATATTCCAAAGAGCAATACGCTGACCGTTGACGGTGTAGGCTCAGCCGACAAGATACTCGAAACAGCGGTGACTTCAGGAAAGCGAATCGAGCACTTCGAACTCTATGGTATGTCTGTAACGGACAAGGGACTCAAGGCGTTGTCGCGCCTCGATTCTCTTCGCGAACTTCATATATGCGACCTCACGGTTGATAATGAATCAAGCTGGTTGATAATCGGTGATTGCGTCAATCTTACGCAGATACGCTTTACCGACGGCGAAGTAACTGATGCCTTTCTCAAGCGAATTGGCAGTCTGCCGTACTTAAGGCGACTGGAGTTAGATGCTTGTTCCGTGAGTGCCAAGGGCTTGTCATATCTTGTGAACAGCAAGATCACCTACCTCAGTCTCAAAGTTACGCCTCTTACGGCGAAGCATGTTGACGAGATTGTCAAACTGAAGCGATTGCTTTGTTTATTTCTAGGTGATACCGGTATTACTGATAGTGACGTAATGCGATTTACCGAATTGCCCTATTTAGTGACTTTAGGAATTAACGGAACTCCGGTCACAGACTCGACGCTCTTGTCTCTAAATAGACTTGCCTATCTGCGCGTTGTTTACGGTTTTCGATGCCAGAATTTGACGCCCGCTGGAATCGCGCGATTCAAGAAGCAGAATAGAAAAGTCCAATTCATCAACGATGAAGACGACGTCAGCCGAGCCTTTGTCCCGCATTAGATGTCAACCAGTGCTCCAAACGTCACGTTTGGGAGGCGGATTGTAGGCATGTATGGATTGCAGCAATCCAATACAGGTCAAGTCAACAATCAGCGCGGTGCCACCATAACTGAGGAAAGGCAAAGGTACGCCTGTAACTGGCATTATCCCCATCGTCATTCCCATGTTGATGAATGAGTGGAAGATAAACAGGCACATTAGTCCTACGGCCATTGCGCTGCCCGCCGGGTCGCCCCGACAGTTGAATGCGATAACAAGCGCACGAACGCAAATTATTGCGTATGCGACGACAACAAGAACGGTGATCTTAAACCCGAGCTCTTCGCCCACCACTGCAAAAATGAAGTCGGTGTGTCGTTCTGGAATAAAGGCTCCCTGGCTCTGGTTGCCTTTTCCGAGCCCTGTTCCTTTCACCCCTCCTGAGCCAATTGCAATCAAGCTTTGCAGAATGTGATAGCCGGAGCCTCGCGGGTCGCTCCACGGATTGACGAAGCTGGTCAATCGCTTCTGCTGATAAGGCTTGAGGTGTCCCCAGAGATGTGGTCGAGCCACTCCTATGCCGAAGTTTGCGCCCACCACAGCTATTATTAGAAGGATTCGAACCAGAAAGTGCCAGGACCGCACGCGCCAGAAGCAGAGCAAGAAAATCGCGAGACCACCAAGGAAGTAGTACCACCAATCGAGATTGACTGCATTGAGAATCAGGCTCAAACCTGGGCTAGCAAGCAGAAAGACATCGGCGACAGTTGCACCCATCCAGAAGGACATTCCCATGAATACCGCTAGGAATGTCAGTGAAGTGCCCAAGTCAGGCTGTTTAAACACAAGAATTGCAGGCGGTAGCATAATTGCCGCCGCCTTGAATATATCGAAGAAGCCCTTTACTGGAAATCGCTTGAACCATGCCGCCAGCGTGAAAATTACCACGATTTTGGAGATTTCCGATGGCTGCAACGTGATCGGTCCGAGTGAGAGCCAACGCTGCGCACCCTGAGCTTCGTGACCTTTGATCATGACGGCGACGAGGAGCAGCAGATTTCCAATATAAATTACCGGTATCACCCACGGTTTCACCCAAAAGCGGTAAGGTATACGGCTGAAGACGAACAGACATGCGCCCCCAGCTATTAGAAAGTCGAATTGCCGCTCGTAGTAGCCGAACGTCTGTTCGGAATGGAGAACCGATAATCCGGTCCACAGGAGAAAACCGGTGGCGCCTAGAAGCCATAGGTCTACACTCGCAGTGAGTTGCGAAAGCAGCCTGACAAAATCGTCGAAAGTGGTCCTACGTATCGCCGTATTCAACTTGGATGATCAGCACTTCGAGCGCAGTAACGGGAAATTGGCAATCAGTGCTGCCTTGCGATCATATTGTTGCAGATCAAACTGTGTAGTGCTCTTGTCAAGTTCGAAATATCTCGAAACTACTGCCATTAGTTCTTCTTCAAGGCACTCGAGACGCCCGGCAGGCAGTTCCAGGCGGTCGTATGTGAGCATGGACCTCATGCGGTCCTTTGCCGTCGTTCTGACCGAATTTGGTCTTAAACGAGCAAATAGGTTAGTCAACACTTGCAACTTGACTTCCTCCTGTTAGACCCGAACCGGGTTGAAGAAGTTGACGATCCGATTAATCCAGCTCTGATTCTGGGAGGAGAAATCCATGATCGGCACGTCTTCACCACGAAGGCGTCGGGCAATATTGCGGAAAGCCAGGCCAGACTTACAATTGTCTGTGCCGCTGACTGGTTCGCCTTTGTTGGTCGAGACGATAATGTCCTCATCTTCCGGGACCACGCCGAGCAGCTCTACTGAGAGAATTTCGAGCACGTCTTCGACCGACATCATGTCGTTTGCCTGGACCATGTTCGGTCGATAGCGGTTGACCACGAGTCTGTATTGCTCGATTTCGTCCTTGCGAGCTTCAAGCAATCCGATAATTCGATCGGCATCACGGACCGATGACATCTCCGGTGTACAGATCACGATTGCCTCATGGGCGCCGGCGACTGCGTTTTGGAAACCTTGCTCGATGCCGGCTGGGCTATCGACAAGGACAAATTCGAAGATCGTGCTGAGCTCCTTGCAAAGCTCTTTCATCTGATCGGCGCTGACCGCTGATTTGTCGCGAGTCTGTGCTGCGGGCAGAAGGCTCAAATTGGGAAGGCGTTTGTCCTTCACGAGCGCTTGCCTGAGTTTGCACCGCTCTTCAATGACATCTACCAGGTTGTACACCACTCGATTTTCTAAACCCATCAAGATGTCCAGGTTTCTCAACCCTATGTCCATATCGACGAGTGCGACGCTGGCTCCGGTGCCTGCCAATGCGACGCCTAAATTGGCGGATGCGGTCGTCTTACCGACCCCGCCCTTACCAGATGTTATTACGATTACTCGACCGCTCATTCCGTATACCTGTGGGGAAGTGATTTGTGGGATTTTGATTTGGAGGGAACGTAAATGTGTTACTAGTCAAGCCTGGACCGAACGACTTTGATCTTTCCGTCGACCATTCTTGCGGTCTCTGGTCCTGTCGTCTGGGAGTAGCTCACTCGTGGTCTGTCGGGAGCACGCGCAATTGCGTGTGCGATTCTGATTTGAATTGGTTGGAGTTTGAGTGCTCGGATTTCGGCATTGGTATTGCCGCCGATGCCGGCGTGGGCAACGCCGCGCAGACAGCCCCAGACCGTGATGTCTCCGTCTGCCATCACTTCGGCACCAGGGTTGATATCACCGATGATTACAAGGTGTCCTTTGTGACTTACTGTTTGACCGGAACGCAATGTCTGTCTGAGATAGAGCGTGGTCGGTCCGCCGCGCGCCGGAGTCTCGAGGTCGACGGAATCGGCTTCCACCTCTTCCTCGTCGAATTCGATATCTTCGGCGTCCTCGATATCATGGGTTGAAGATGGAGATTTCGAGCTGGCGGAAATCTGTGCGTCCGCGTCGACCTGAGTGATGACTTCATCGGCGATCGTGCTTGCCTGAGCAATGGATTTTTGTGCAGGTTGTGCCTCGATCATCGAGTCGACGACTTGAATAGTCATGACCTTGACGTCGCTGCCGGGAGCATTCTCGGAATTACACTCTTCCGTCCTCTTTGCTTGAACCGGTTCTTTCGCCACTACGTCAATCATAGAGCAATCTGCGGGCTTCTCGTTGGCAACTGCTTCGACGGTCGCTTCTACATCTATACAGTCTGCAGCCGCTTTGTCCGGACTCCTGGAGCAGTCGCCCTCTATAATAGCTGTCACTATTTCATCCGCTTCCTTGGTTGCATTAGTGGATGGCGGAACGGTGTCTTCAAGCGACTGTTTAGGTTCGAGCTTTTCTTTGCTCACCGGTTGTGAACGTTCCGATGGCTCGGCCGAGCTGGATCCTAACGGTCTACCATCCAGCGACACTTTTCGCTTTGGTCTGATGTGAGGGAAGGCAGATTGCGACTGCGGAGCCTCGTTGTCGCTGAGGTGCCCGCTTTCCATATCCTCGAGTTGGTCTGGATCTGGTGTTGCGTGCTCTTTGTGGGCTCTTCTGGACATCGCGTCCACCACCCGCATCGTTATCGTGGCAAATGGAGAGCTCTTCTGCACGGTTTTGTCTTCAACTTCAGCGCTGGCTATGCTGTGCGAATCGAGGGCAACCGTGGGTAGTGTCATCGGCTTGCCGGACCCGAGGGGAATATTACTCGTCCTGAGGGATTCTCGTGTGCTGTCATTGGTCGAGTAGATGCCGACCGGCTTGATGCCGACGCCCTTCGCGAGCGCCACGATTTTCGCCAACTCGTCTGGCGCAACTGCCAGCGCTCCGAGGTTGATGGAGACGTGCATTCCGTGCCAGAATTGGTCGGAAACTTGTAGTGTCGAACTGAGATGCTCGAGTGCCTCTTTCAAAGTGGAACATCCACTTACATCGATAAGCACCCCTTGGTCCGGTTGGCTGATAATGGCGATTTTAGACATGCAAAAATTCCGGCGACTGAAGAGACTTGTATGCACGGCGAACTTATGTAACGATTCGCGCTGTACAGGATCGTATTGTTTGGAGAACCGCTCGTCAAGCCAGTCGACATACAGGGTGGATATACGATCGAAGGCATAACTGCATGACATAAGCGTAAGAATTGGTTATTTTCGGGCGGCGTCCGGTATCACAGGAACATGAAACTATAGTTAGAGGAAGGGAGGCCCACATGACAGGTGGACAGTTTCACAGAGCGATGGGAATGGTTGACTCAACCGCCATCGTAGTGGGCTCGATGATTGGATCCGGGATCTTTATAGTAGCGGCCGACACTGCTCGCTCAGTCGGATCGACCGGCTGGTTCTTAGCTGCATGGATATTCGCAAGTCTTTTGACAGTGTCGGCAGCGGCATGCTACAGCGAGTTGGCTTCTATGTATCCATCGGCGGGTGGACAATATATATTTCTTCGAGAAGCTTACGGAAAGCTCGTCGGTTTTCTATATGGTTGGACACTTTTTATGGTGATCCAAAGTGGTACCAATGCGGCCGTCGCGGTGGCGTTCGCAAAATTTCTCGGTGTCTTCGTTCCGGCCGTATCGGACGAAAATGTCTTGATTCAGTTAGATTGGTGGCACTTCTCCACCCAGCAGTTGGTGGCGCTCATCATAATTGCCCTATTGACCGCTATCAATTGTGGTGGCATTCACCTGGCGAAACTTATTCAGACGTCCTTCACTGTTACCAAAGTGGTGGCACTCCTTTCATTGATCGTTCTCGGTGCATTAGCAGTCCAGAACTACAATGGCGTAGCCACTAATTTCTCCGACCTGTGGCTCGCAAAAAACGTAAAAGGAGAAGCGCTGGAAGGCGTGAACTTGTTACTAGCATTCTCCGTCGCGTTGGTCGGTCCACTTTTCGCAATGGACGCGTGGAACAACATCACATTCGCCGGCGAAGAGGTTAAGGAGCCCACAAAGACGCTGCCGCGCAGCTTGATCATCGGGACAGGTCTCGTCTGTTTGCTCTACTGTCTGACCAACATTGTCTACCTACTATTGCTGCCCATGCAGGGTGTCGAGAATGCGGCCACCGTCGTCGAGCGTGGTATCAAATTCGCCGCGCAAGATCGAGTCGGCAGCGCGGCATTGCAGGTGATTTTTGGAGAGGGCGGCCAGCTCATCATGGCTGGTGCAATCATGATCTCTGTGTTCGGCGCGCTTAACGGCTTGATTCTCTCTGGTCCCAGGCTCTATTACGCGATGGCGAAGGACGGCTTGTTCTTCAAGAAAGCCGGTGTGCTTCACGCAAAAACCAATGTTCCGGTGTTTGGTCTAGTTATCCAGGGCATCTGGTCAGCGGTCCTGGCAACGTCAGGAAAGTACGGACAGTTACTTGATTTCGTCGTATTTGCCGCTCTTCTCTTCTATGTTCTTACGGTCGCGGCAATCATTATATTAAGGAAGAAAGAGAGTGGAAGAGAACGCCCGTTCAAAGTGCCTCTATATCCAATACTTCCTGGTTTGTATATAATATGCGCGTCGGTTGTGATGGTGGCTCAGATCTTTGCCCAGCCGAATTATCCGCTCGCTAGCCTCGTGATTATTCTGCTTGGGCTGCCGGTTTATTTCTTATGGCGGCGAAGGGCACCCTCGGAGAGTTAAATGGCAAAGTCCGGTAACTGGCAAGATTTATTGGAAAAAACCCAAGAGGCGATCGGGCAATCTGACCTGGAGCTGGCGCGCACGACTGCATTCGAGGCGCTTTCACTGGCTGAGACATTTGCGCCTGACGACAGGCGCCAAGGCATTGCACTCGAGCTCGTCACCAGTGTTCTCTATATAAAAAAGCAATACCAGACTTGCCAGCCGTTTTTGGTCCGACTGCTCGAAATGTACAAACGCTGTTTGGGTCCGGAGCATATAGATACTGCTTCGATCATGCACAATCTGGCTTTGTTGTACCATCACTCAGGCAAGCTCGAAGAAGCAGACGTGCAGTATCTTCGAGCTGTAAAGATCAAGTCAGCCGCGCTCGGAGTTGATCATCCGGAAGTTCAGCAGTTGACGGCCGATTATGTCGATCTTCGAAAACTTCTCGCGCCACTAGAAGCGGTATCAAAGGCCTTCACCGCTACTTTGTCAGATACACTGCATTTGACAGGACAGTTCAGAGAAGGTAATGCCGAGCTCACAGACTTGAGCTCCAAAAGTGATTCTCTCAGATAATTCTGACAACACTGACAGCGATCCGGGAAAACGCAATGCCGAAAATTCAAGTAAACGAATTGAACAAAAATAGTGACAAAGTTGTAGGTGCGATACTGCGCTCGCTGCCGGAATATTTCACATATGAGCCGACTATTGATCAGTATTGTGTGGATTCGCTAAAGCCGACCAACAAAACCTTTGTTGCTGTCGCAGAAGATGGCACTAATGTCGGTTTTGCTCTGGTCGAAAATATAAACGAGTGGACCAGTGAAATCGTCGTGATGGCCGTCAGACCTGATTGGCAACGACGCCAATTCGGCTCGGCTCTGCTGTCTCGCGTTGAGGAGTATGCCTCCAGCTCAGGCAAGAAGACTGTCATCCTCAAGATCGTCGGTCCCAGTCAGAAGGATGAGCTTGCTTTGACGACCTACGACTTCCTGATAAAACATGAATATTGTCTACTCGAAGAATACGAGTACATCTGGAAGGACTGCATCATGGGTCTGATGGTGAAGCAGATCGCACCAGGCCAATGAAGGGAGCATTTTCCTTGCCCTTATCGGTGCGTAGACTGTGAAATGCTTTCGTCCAGTTGCGCTAAGGCGTTGCCGATTGATTTGTCCGCCTTCTCCAAGCCCATAAGCGCATCCTTAGCAAGTGTAAGGCAATCGGAATGGGCAGTGTTCGCTTTGAACCTGTTTAAAGAGTCGCGGCAAAATCCGCGAATGATCCATCGTCTTAGATCGCGGTGGCGATTCGCTAATAGCGCGTAGATATCTGTCTCGACATAGTCGTACGCGAACACTACCGTCGAGTCTGAGGGGAACAAGTTTGAAAATTCTTGATCGGTCATGCCATCGATATGGGTTTTCTTCAGCACCGCTAAGTTGACGATGTTGACCACCCGAATATTCAGGTCCGGACAGAGTTCCAGTAGTTTTGTTTTGGCTCGAATTGTTTCGTTTGCGGCGCTTTGACCGGCACAGACGAGGACAATATCTGGTTGTTCTTGCAAGCCTGAACCTGCCCAGGACCATATTGAGAAGCCTGCTTTGCGATGTGCGATAGCGTCATCGAGGCTTGACCAATGATTGGTACAAGAAACATCAATCAGAATCACATTGACTGAGTTGACTGCTTTCAGGCAGGTCTCGAGAGTTACGATTGCGGTGCTGCGATCCGGTGGCAGGAGAACATTGGTCAAATTATCTTCCTGGTTGATAAGTCCAGCTACGAAACCGGGATGATAAATTCCAGTCGGGTCAATTTTGTGATTAGATACTGCCACTATATTCAGTGCAGAGATTGGCAGCCGCCAGTGAACCTTTTGAGAGTATGCCAGCCATCGGCAAAACTGGTTGATCATTGAAGAAACCAGAATGGAAAATTGCAGAAATACGAAGAACAGCCCATGCCTTCCCGTGAGTATGTACCCTTCTAACCATCCGCAACCGGTGTCCTGTGAAAGGATCTCCATGAGACGTGCTGGCGAGCTACTCTCCATATCTGCCGCTTGTGCACCATCCGGCGAGCGTGTCGTGACCGTGAGAATTTCGCTAAAGTGTTCACCGCTATTGGTGCCATCCGAACCAAACAATCGGAAGTTGTCCCTGTTCAACCTCACGACATCTCGCACGTAGGCTGCCATCGAATGCGCGATTGTGACGTTCTGCGGATTGACTGAGGAATTGGTGTGTTCGCCGATAAGCGGTAAGTCGAGTCTAGTCCGAAGTCGACCGCCGTTGCAAAAAGCGCTTGCACCCATACGCCTGTCGATTGGCGGAAGTTCGGATGCCAATTCCGATTGCAGCTTCCCTTCGTCGTCGAAAAGTTCTCGGATGTTGTAACTGTGAAGCCACTTCTCTAGCATTACTAAATCGGATTGCGACCGATGTGGTTGAAACTGTTTGAACCGAAGATCGACAGCTGTATTTTCAAATGGCGACTCTTCGAGAATCTTTGGTCCAGTCCAGCCTTTTGGTGTCTTCATCACGATTAACGGCCACCTAAATCGCTCTCTGAGTTCGCCGTTAGTGTTGTACTTGATTCGAGCGATCTGCTCGAAGCATGCATCCATCGCCTTTGCCATAAGTTGGTGGACTTCCTCTGGATTGTCACCGGCGACTATGTGCGTTTCGTAGCCCAGACCGTTAAACAGAGCGAGTTGCTGATCGGCACTCATTCTTGACAGCATTGACGGAGCATCGATTTTGTAATTGTTGAGGTGAATAATCGGCAGCACGATACCGTCGGACTTCGAATTCAGGAAAGTGTGAGAGCCCCAAGCGGCGCTAATAGAGCCGGTCTCTGCTTCACCGTCGCCAACGATGCAGCAAACAACCAAGTTCGGATTGTCGAGAACTGCTCCAAAAGCATGCGCTAACGAATGCCCCAGTTCGAAACCGGCTTGAATCGTGCCTGGAATAGAAGGTGCTTCGCTTGTGTAAGTGTAGTGACTGAACTTTTTGAAAAGCTGCTTGAGTCCCGAGGCGTTTTGGGTTACCTCAGGATAGAGTTCGCTGTAAGTGCCCTCCAAGTAGGTGTTTGCGATCAATGCCGCACAACCGTGCCCGGGTCCTGCGAGCAACATTACGTCCGAATCGTATCGGCGGAGAACTCTGTTCAAGTGTGTATAGACAAGATTGATTCCAGGTGCGGTTCCCCAACCATGAAAGATCTCCGTCTTTAGATCGTCAATCGTGAGTTTTTGGTGAAGAAGTGGATTGTTTGTGAGGAACAACTGCCCGAGAGTCAGGAAATTAGCGGCTCTCCAGAAATGTCTGACTCTGCGTAGTTCATCCAAAGACAAAGGTCCGAGCTCTTCGATCGGAGTTTCTGTCTTGCTCGAGTAGTTAAACATCAGTTCGTTTGCCCGCTTTGGATTAATTTGTTTCTGAATTTCTTGAAAAAATTGTCAATGTTAGATTGCTGAACCACTTTAGCAATAATCTGGATTCCCGAAGAGCTAGTTCCTGTCCTGAGTTTAGCAGGTCACGAAATTTTGATCACAAGTCGATCATTCTTTCGTCTGGCTTGCGGAAAACGAAATGCTCATATAGGCTAGGAGAACGTATCCCATTTAGATTGTATTCGATGACCTGTCGCTCCGTTTTAGTCGTCGCTTGATGACTTTTTGAGTGCTGCTTTTATGAACCAAAACCTATGATAGACACGAAGTCACAGGAAAAATTGAAACTCAGGTTTGCAAAAGTCGCGCAGCCAGATCGAGTTGTTGGTCGGATTCTTCGTGCGTTGCCGGAATACTTTCCCTTTGAATCAGCAATCGTAGATTACTGTGAAGCCGCCCGCAAATCTAAGTATTTGACCATTGCCGCAATCGACGATTCCGATCACAAGAAAGGTTTTGTCATGGTGACTATGAACAATGATACGACAGCACAAATCTGGGTAATGGCGGTTGCACCGGAAGTGCATTCAAAGGGGATTGGCTCCCAGTTGCTCGAAGAAGCAGAAACGCTGGCCCGTTCCTCCGGCGCGAAGTACATAATGGTCAAGACTGTAGGACCAAGCGACAATAATCGAAATTTCTTGCGGACCTTGAATTTTTACCTTTTCAACCAATACACCTTCCTCGCCGAATTCGATTTCGTCTGGGCCCCGACCCATTGTGCAGTCCTCTACAAAAAGCTCTAGCTCCTTTCTTCTTGTAGATCGTCATCTCAGCGGCGAAAGTGTGCTTTGATTCGACGCAGGCATCTCAGAGAATCGGTCTTGTCAATTGATGATCGGATTGGTCAGTTATGGTTAGATGCTGCTATAACTATTCCTCCGTAAGTGAAAGTTAGGGGCCGAATCGTTATGCGCCGGCAGGCGCTCTTGGTTGTAGTTCGTCGAAACAGGGGCGTACTCGCCTGGGTGGCGGCCCTCCCGAAGTTACGGCACCACGCGTCAGCTCGTAACCGGCTTGGTTCCTTTTCGCTCAAGCCCGATTCCAGCTCTATCTTCGCCGAAGAGAGCTTTGATGATTGCATTTGCTGCTGTATGTGGATCCATTTTTCTTGCCACCACATCTGATAGCGCATTGCTTATGTCATTGGATTTATCGAGTGAGTTTTCCAGATTCGTCCGAGCGATCTCAGCAACCATCTCCGATAATTCGGCCTTGACTTTACCTAATCGGCGCTCTGTCAGTTTATCCGAGTCGGAAAGAAACTCATGGTGCTCCTTGACGGAGTTCCAAATCTTATCTACTCCTTCGCCTGTTTCCGAAATGGCGACTAACACTGGTGGACACCAGCTGGTTGGGTGGTGCGACAGCTCGAGGCTGGCGATGATCTCCGTAGCAGATTTATTCGCTCCCGGCAGATCGCCTTTGTTTACCACGAAAATATCACCAATTTCCATGATACCGGATTTGATGGCTTGTATATCGTCGCCGGATCCCGGCATTAGAACCAGGATTGTCGTGTCTGCTGTTTGCGCTATGGCGAGCTCCGACTGCCCAACTCCAACGGTTTCTATAATTATGACTTCGAAACCATACGCTTCCAGCATGCGGATAGCATCGTAGGTTCCGAGAGAGACGCCGCCTGCATGCCCTCGATTCGCCATCGAGCGGATGTAGACGTCTTTGTCCAGCGTGTGATCTTGCATCCTTATCCGATCACCCAAAATGGCCCCACCTGTGAACGGGCTGGATGGGTCAATTGCGAGGATTGCGACTCTCTTGCCTTCTTTTCTCATCTCCGTGACGAGCGCATCGACGAGGGTCGATTTACCGACGCCGGGCGAGCCGGTCACACCGATAATATGCGCCTTTCCGGTATGGTAATAAAGCTCTTTTACTAGTGATGCGGCTTCCTGACCGCCTGCTTCGACAATCGTGATGGCGCGTGCCAATGCGCGTTTGTCGCCTTCGAGCAGTTTTTTCCCCACGTCTTTCAAGACAATTCTCTTCTAATAGGTACGGATTAGGGTTCAATTTTAGCAAACTGCGACGACTGGGAGCCGCTTATGCAGCCTTTTTTCACAGTTCGACTGATTTTGCTTGGAGCCGGAATATCCAGTTCGGTCAGGCGTTGGCTGCCGGCAATATGTATCATGTAGAGCACGGCGGTGAGCCACCCGGCTTTCTCCAGAGCTTGGGAACATGTCGTCGAAGCTGGAGTCTTGAGTTCTATGTGACCGATGAGGTGGCGATTGTGATTAAGGCCGTAAGTATCTTATCCATTGTATTAGCGTTTGGTTTTTCGAACGTCACAGCGGCTCAGGCGCAGGTTAGCAACTGGAATATCAAGACCGGCTTTGGAGATGAGATTACTATAAAGAATGGCATCTTCGGTAACAAGACGAAAGTGGTCAAAGATCGGCTTGGCAACAAGTATGAATCCAAGAAAGGGATACTTGGCAATACCGAGACGGGAGTCAGTCTATTAGGTAACTCGTACTCGAAGAAGAAGGGTCTGTTCGGTACAAAAGAGACCGAAGTTACGTCAATTCTGGGCGACAGTATAAAGACCAAAAAGGGCTGGTTTGGGCGTCGCTCCACCACTATAGACGCAAGTGGTGTATCCAATCTTATCGGCTCGGCAATTCAAGGTGCCAAGAAGAAGGCGAGTGGTGTCGGCTTGGTCCCGGATGTGTCCAGTTTTGGCTCGCAGAGCTCAATTCCTGGGTCTCCAGTTAGTGTAGACAGCACGATCGGTGGTGCGCCACCGCTGCCAGTAGGACTTGATGCTCAGCCGCTGGCACAGCCTCTGGATATGAATTGAGTCGCTGTTTTGCAAGTGGATCCAGCAATTTTGCTAGGACTGCGATTCTATTGCAGTCCTACTGTTTATCTTGGAAGAGTAAACATGCAGGAGGATTTACCGCCAAATGCGAAACCCGTCGGCTTATTACTTCTTGAATTTGTTGAACCATCCGCCGCCGGCGTCGTTCTTGTTTACTTCCGTATAGGTTCCCGAGCTGCGCGGGTTTTGTGTTTGCTGCTGATGCTCTTTCTCCTTTTCGGTGAGCATTACGGCCAATAGATCTCGTTCTGATTCGCGCTGTCTAAGCTGATGCTGCAGGTCCGTGAATGCTATGTGCAACTCTTCGTTCTCTTTGAGTTTTTCTTCGAGCAACGTTGTAACGCGCGATAAGTCCTGATGAAGCTGTTTGTTTTCCCGGCTTTTGTCGGCGAGAAGGGCGCTCTGGTTAGAGAGCTCGGCCTTGAGGTCTTGACCGTCACGTGCCGACATTTCCATTTCGCGCAGCTGAGTAGATAAGACCAGGTTCTTTTCCTGGGCCTCGACCAGTTTGTCTTGTAGTTCGACAATCTTGCTCACCAGCGCTTGAACGTTCATGCGTTCGCCGCCCTCTGGTTTTGCTGTTTGCCCTTGTGCACCCTGTGCAGTCATAAGGATTCAATCGATTGGGAGTGGGTATTATTGGCCTTATCCAAATATGCCACGCATAGTAAATAGTCAATCGATAAAGGCTCAATGTTCTGGTCGCAAGTGTTTACACATGCTAGATTGACTGCTTATTGTACATCCGGGGCGAGGGAAATGAGCAATCTTATCGTACGTGGCGGACACGTTGTAACGCCGATAGCTGAGCGGTTTGCGGCTATCGAGATTCGTGACGGTCGAATTGAGAGAATTTGCCATCCGGGGGTTGCTGATAATCAAAAGCAAGATTCGGACTGTCATGAGCTTGATGCCAGCGGATGCTACGTGACACCCGGGCTCATCGATCTGCAGGTAAATGGGAGCCCTCGGTGCAATTTATGGGGCGATCCGACGGCGGCGGAAATTCAATATCTCGCCGAAGACATGTTGGCTGCGGGGGTTACCGCCTTTCTTCCCACCCTCATTACCGATCAGGCTGACCACCTAAGGAAAAATGTCGACCTGTTGACTTCAGTAGGAGTTGGTGTGAAAGAGCGATGCCTGGCTCCTTCGACCGATAGTGCGCGGATGGTCGGTATCCATTTGGAAGGCCCCTGTTTATCCGAGAAGAGACCGGGAGTCCACCCGCCACAATCGATTCAGGCTCCTTCAGTGCAGTTATTCGAGAAGATAGTCAATGATAGTGTGCGTTTAGTTACCCTTGCCGTTGAGCGAGATCGGCACAACGAGTGCATTAGATGGTTGCAGGAGCGAGACGTTGTCGTATCGCTCGGACATTCCAATGCCACTCTGGATGAGGCTCAGCGAGCCTTTCTTGCCGGGGTGTCACTCATGACGCATACATTCAATGCCTTACCCCCGCTGCATCACCGAGAGCCTGGAGCGGTAGGCGCAGCACTTCTGGACCGGAATGTCACATGCTGCGTTATTGCGGATGGACTTCATCTGTCGCCTCAGGCTGTAGAACTTGTCTATCGACTCAAGAAAGCCCAGCGAATGATACTGGTCACCGATATTGCTTATGTTGGTACTACGGGTGGTGGGCTGGTGGGCTCTTCCATTACACTCGACATGGCTGTACGCAACGTTGTCAATTGGGGTGTAATGAAGTTCAGCGACGCGATTACGATGTCAACCTACAACCCTGCGCAGGTGCTCGGACTGTCAGGACAGATTGGGTCGCTTCATGAGGGTGCACTTGCTGATTTAGTTGTCTGGGATAAGGAGTCTCTAGCAATTAAAAATGTCATAGTAGGTGGCAAAATCGTCGCCAGACCTGGCGTGCTGGAGGCGCGATAAGGCGAATACGTTTGGCAGGGAAGGGGCAAAACGTCTCTCGAATTTTTTTCCCTACGGAATGATCTTGCTTTCGCCTCTTCTGCGCCAGCCACTATCAATTCTTCGAAAGCTGTCGAGAAAATCTTCAGCGCTTACGTTTGAACAACGACGATATCCCCGCGACCGCGGCTCCGACGGCTATGCCCCCTAAGACCTTGGTTGCGGTCGATTTGCGCCAGCTGCGGTCCAGCTCGTGCCTCACCGCTTGTTCGCGTTCTATCGCGCGGCGTTCGGTACTCTTGTCTTTGGCGGCCCTTATCGCTGTAACTGCTTCTTCATCGGTAACCATCTGTTTTGCTCTTAGCGCGTGGCTGCGAAGCGCCGTGTTGACCGTTTTTTCATCGACGACACCGAGGAGCGTCAACAGCTTGGCCGAGGCGGCAGGATCTTCAAGGACTCGGTCAAACGCGCGTTGAATATCCAGCTGGCTTACGCGACCGGCATCTTTGAGCAAATCGATAAGACGCGGCCCGGTGTATTTTGCAAATTCGCCGGTGGTTGTAATGCTCTTCTGGTAGTCTTCTTTTTCGAGTTCTTCTCTTATCTTCTGGAGCGTCGAATGCTTGTCGCCGTTGCCGCCTTCATCATCGCTGAGAAGTTCGTCCGCATCCTCCATCTCGGCAACTCTGGCGAGTGACTCCTCCGCCTTCATCCAGTGCAAGAATGTGGACTTGATCTCGTTGATACCCTCCTCTCTTCCAACCTTTCCTTCTCTGATGTTGCGTTGAATTCTTAGAATACTTGGGAAAAGCGACGGTGAGAGAACACCCTCCAATACGAGGGCGCTACCCAATGGCATGCCTGATGAGAAACTCGTGTTGAGGGCGTGATCCAATTGCTCTTGATTGACGATGTCTGAGTCGAGCAGCAGTTCGGCAAGACGCTTCGAGGTCTGCTGATTATCTTCCTGAATTATGTTGAGGTCGAGTACGTTGCGGAGAGGGACATCTCTCTCGTGTGACTTCTTGAGCGCTTCGATGGCGGACGAACGTGATAGTGTCCCGTCCTTCACGAGCGGCTGTGCTTCTAGCGCCGCCTCAAGTACATTATCGGTCACACAGCGTGATACGAGTAGCACTTGTCCGATAGGCACGCCGAGCCTTCTTGACACTTGTATGGCTTCGGTCAAGTCTCCAGATGTGATGATTCCGGCGTCCACCAGCAATTCACCAAGCTTGACTTTGTTCGCAGATCCAGGCACGTTGAGATTGACCCCGTGGAAAACTTTTCCTTACTGAAAGCCTACCCAGGCTGATGTTTAGCCAATCAGATTAGCAAATTAAATTGAACCTGGTCGAGTTAAAAACTGCAGTCAAGCGCCCGCGAACGCAAGTATTGGCTGGACGGCTATAATGTTCGTGGTGGCTTTCAATTCTCGGGCGAATTTCGGCGGATAGGTCATGAAAAAACATAGTCCCATTGTTCTACAACATTTCGGTGTCGCATTACTAGTAAGTTTTAGTTGCTGTATCGGTGCATCTGCGCAGGGCATAAGCGAGTACGGAGGCGTCATGGCGATGCCGAAAGGTGTGCCAGGAGGGGGAGGTAACCCTCTGGGTGGCGCTCTCAACAATCTATATTCAAGCCCGTATCGAGGCATGCAACAGTCTCCAGCCGCTCAAGCCGCTCCGGTCACGGCTCAGAATAAGACGGGAGCAGCCGCTGTATCGCAGACTCCGAAAACCACCAAGGGTACCAAAGGAAGCAAAGCGAAAACTTCGGCGAAAACTCCGGCGAAGCCTGCGGCGACCGGGGCTCCAGTTCAATCCGGCGACTTGCCTGGACAGCGAGAAGCGGCTCAGCGTCAGCAGATGTTGAATCTGGTGAAAGCCACTCAGGACTCGTACAAGTTAGGTGTTGAAGCCAAGGATAAAGGTAAATGGGACGAAGCCGAAACTCAACTTCGCAAGACACTCAACCTTCGATCCACGTACTGGGCCGACAAAGATAAGCAGCTTCCCGAAATTCTGATGAAGCTAGGCGAGGTCAACATTGCAAGAGGCGAGGATCAAATTGCGATCGACGATCTGCAAAAGGCACTTTCGTATTACAGTAAATTCTACGGACCGGGCAGCGACCACCGGATCAAACCACTATTCTTACTTAGCGATCTCTACACGAAGCTGGACGCGAAGAGCGAAGCCTACGATAAATTCCGACAGGCCTCTCAACTTGTCGAAAGAGGAAAAATCGAAGGCTACAACATCGCCGAGCTAAGGTTGAAAACAGCAAAGATGGCTCTTGATCTCGAGAAGTATCGAGAAGCCCTCGAGTTCTACGAAAAAATAACCAGTCCGGCGGAGAGCAAGAATCTGAGCCAGGAGCAACTTGCCGGCGCCATGTTCGACTATGCGACTGCATTGAAGGGATTGAATAGAACCAGGGACGCTGATGCTGTGCTTGCGGAGCTCGAGAAGATAAAGGGTCCGGGCGCTGCGTCAACACCGGTGGTGGTGCCAGGAAAGCAAGAGAGCAAGGCTGCTGAAAGCCAAGCTCCAACTACGAAATAAGACTAAGCAGTCAATCGGAGGTCGCCTTGTGTGACCTCCGATTGCATTTGTCAGACTTGAATCCCTCACTTCGCGATTATGCATAGATTCAAGGCTGATTCTGTACAGACTTGCTATGAATCGTGGTGGTGCCAGTGGTGGCAGTCGCGATTGCTTGGAGCGCGTGACATGATCTGGCGTTGCCGAGCAGGATCAGTTTGTCCAGGTATCGCGAGAACGTAGAATAGACGAAAATCTTGATCTCGTCTTCAGAGAAATCGGCAAACTTATCGTCTAGATCGACTATGATTACCACCTTTCGCTCCAATCCTTGAAACATCTGTGCCCGCGTCAGAACGGCATGATTGGCCACATCGGATGGTCTGCGTACTATTCTGGAGGAGCCTTTGAGACGTGCTTTCAACACAGTCGAAAACCTGGCCAATCTGGGTGTGATTAGAGCAACATCGGAGCCTACGTAACTGCCTCTCTCGATCAGCTCTTCCATGACATGAGACAAGGCCTTGTGCACTTCGTCATCGGTTTCGCACTGGTAGAATTCTACTGGTGCCGATGCCTTTCGGCGGAATCGTATCTGGGTCGAATTGCTGTTACTTCCAGCCAACATGGTAGAAACCGACGCTGGACTCCTCAGATTAGTTGTTAGTGTGGCCTGCTTCTCGACGCTCGGCATTGGACAATGAGGCAAACCGCCGATGAACCTGTCGTCGAAAAAATAGTAGAGCTTGCCTTGCTCGCGGTTGACGAAGCTTTCTTCCAGTGCCTGCCACCAGTTGTCGCGGAAATCGTGAGCGTCATCGACGACGATCGCATCGAACCTTAGTGCAGGATCTGCCAGCATCGCTTTTTTTAGAACATCAGGAAATCGTTCTAACCACGAGCGATTGTTCCATCCACCGGGGATGGTGATACCGGCTTGTTTACCTAATCTGAGGCACAAAGCATGGAAGGAGACCACGACGATGTTACTCTGACCCTTAAAAACTCCTTCTAGATAATTGGCGAGTGCACGGTTGAAGCAGGTCAACAATGTATTGTGTCCGGTCATCGCTAACTCTCTAGCCAACCGTATCGCCAACCAGGTCTTTCCACTTCCGGTGCAGCCGTTAACCCGCCCCCGCATACAGGAACGCAGGACACTGTAGGCCTGCTCTTGCTCTGGTGGCGATTGAATGCTCGAGTCGGACATCAGGAGCAGTTGTCGATGAGTGAGCAATTTTGCGCCTTCAGCTTCTTGAACGAATAGATTTGGAGGCGGAGCTTGTTCGTACAACGGCCTCGTCATCAGTCGCATAGACAGTGTCATCAGGATGTTTTCTATCACTGATTTCTTGTAACGAAGAGAAACTAGCGCTCGTTCCTTGATTTGTCGAATACGCTCTCTCGATACGTTGTGCTTGGCTGACATTGCAGATAATCTGGCTGGTAGATTACCATCCAAACCATAATATCTTTCGATAATCTGGAATCTCCTTTGTCCACCCTCCGCTGAACAGATCATTCTTTGAATTTCGGCGATGATCATTTCTGCGATCGGCCCGAGACCGCGAAAGCGCAGATTCTCGAGCACCGAATGTGATACTCCTCCTTCTACTAAGAGTAACGCCAATGACACTTCTCTCTGGTAGACCGCACTTAAGAGTCTCTCGAGCGCTTGTTTCCTAATCTCTGTAGAGCACTGTTTAATCGAAAAGGCGGTAACACTGGGCAGGCATGATTGCGCCGCGGCACCGCTTGTAATACTGACTCTGGTCTGGAAGTTGTCCATTGTTGCAACCCTCTCAATGTCTATCCTCAAAAATCGTAAGCCCGGCCTCTGGCGAAGTAACTGTTGTATTCAACAGTCGTTGCGTCAAGCACGCCTTTGGGCGTAACTCATCGCCCGGTGCTTGACGAAGAGTTGCGATTCTTGCAATGGAGCGGCAATGAAACTATTGAAGTAGTAGGTTTTATTAGCGGTTCAGAAAGTGAAAATCGCGGGTATCGACCTAAAACTAGTTGCCATCAGAGATTCCGAATCTTCCCTTTCGGAAAGAGTTGAAAAGAATTTTCTTGACGCACATCATATTTAGTGGCATCCTGTTGTCATAAGTTCTGCTGTTCCACTCACTGCAATAGAAGGGATGACGGTATGACGTCGATAGTTCTGATCACGTCTCTCTATTTAGTGTTCCTCGCGCTTTGTGCGGGGTATAGCATCGTTAGAGAGCTACTCAGATTGATGAGTTGAGTACATACATCGACAGCCCGCAGGCATTGAACGAGATTGAGTTTTTCAGAAACATTGCCTCGATTGGTAAAACAGTTTTAGGAGGCAACTATTTTGGCTTGCATTTTTGAAACGTGCTTTGTGAGTTCGTTGAAGTAAAGTTGGATTCGTTCCGGAATTAAATGGTTCCGTCAACAAAGTGTAGAGAGCCAGAAATTCTGATGGAACGAGCAGCGTTTCGCAGGCAATCCTGCTGCAAATACGTAATGAAATCCAGTACGTCGTCTTGCTCAGAGTGAGATGGACGGTTGGCTACCTCAACAAGACGCACTAGATATTGCGGTAGGCAAGGATTTCTTTGGCTTTTGCCCGATCTCCCGTGCAGCTTATCATTCTTGGTGCGTCGAGAATTTCAATAGCGAATCGACGCTTTTCATACAACTCTACGATGCGCTCTGTCGCTTGATTCGAGACAACAACAGGTCCTCGATGTTTTGCCAGCCAGTCTGCCAGGCGTACCTGATCTTGCCAGTTAAATCCTTGCTGCGCATATTGCCGAAATTCCACATCATAGGGAGGATCTGCGTACAAGAAATCCTTCGCTGTGACATCCAAAAGTTCAAAGTCTCCGTTGACAAAGTACCAGTCTCTAAACACTGACGCGTACTCGGAAAAGTCGTATCTATAGCTTATGTTCTTGTACTTCCCGAAGGGTACATTGAATAGACCGCGCTTGTTGAACCGGCATAGTCCATTGTATCCGGTTCTGTTCAAATAATAAAACAGTTCTGCCGCCTCTTTCGAATCGTCGCGATTTGCCAGAATCAAGTCATTGAATGCTTGTCGATGACGGTAGTAAAACTCCTCGTCATTGACCATGTCGATTGAAACTTTCAATCCACGTTTTAAACGATTGTAGAAATTGATGGGGTGGCTATTGACGTCATTGAGAATGGCTTTGTCTGGTAGAACTCCAAGCGTCACGGCCAGCGCACCGCAAAATGGCTCAATTAGTCGCTTATTGCGGTGTTGATCGTAGAGCGCCTCTACATGTGATACCAGCCATCTCTTTCCGCCAGCCCACTTTAATGGAGGTCTGATACCACGCGAGCCTGGCAGGGAAATGCTTGAAAGTTGAGCCGCTTGTGGTGGTACCAACTGTAATTCCTTTGCTGAAAGATTTGCAGCCAACCCGCTTGCGTGCCGACATTGTCTATGGTGATGACGCCTGGGTGCGTGTTGGATATATCAAGACGCCAAAAAATGGCTCGTCTATATATTCTATCAGTGCGTGATTGATATTGAACGAGTATTCGCGCTTGGCTGATTTTATCGGTCTTTCCAAATGCACAGTAAGCCTCGACCTCAGGTCGGGCAAGATTTTCACGTCCTTCAGGGCGGAGAGAAAGTCAACGTTCCGACCAACTTCCGGCGATATTCTCGAGCAGCGTTTGTTGGCAGTCCACAGGCGTAGCGTCTGGATGTGGAATCAATCGAACATAGCTGCCATCTGGTTGCATATAGCGACATCGCGCTGAATCGGACAGATAAAGTTCGAGCAATTGATCGCGGATGTAGCGATTCAAACCTGGATCCTCGATTGGAAACAGGACCTCGACCCGTCTGTCTAGATTTCTGGGCATTGTGTCGGCGCTTCCGATGAAAATCTCTTCGTTGCCACCATTACGCACGTAAAAGATGCGACTGTGTTCCAAAAATCTTCCTACGATGCTTATAACCCGTATGTTTTCACTGATACCCTGGATACCTGGTCGGAGACAGCAGATACCTCTGACAATGAGATCTACCTGTACTCCGGCTTGCGAAGCCTCATAAAGAAGCTGAATTATTCTCTCGTCGACCAGTGCATTGGCCTTCAGAATAATGTGTCCTAGACGGCCATTATTTTGGTGTTCAATCTCTCTGCGAATTAGACTTTCGAGGCGCTCTCGCAAGTTGATCGGTGCCACCAATAGTTTTCTATAGTCGGTCTTGGCAGAGTACCCAGTGAGATAGTTGAACAGATCGCTGACATCAGATCCGATACTTTCATCCGAGGTCAATAAGCCAAGATCGGTATATAGGTGTGCCGTCAGAGGATTGTAGTTGCCGGTGCTGAGGTGGATATAGCGCTTGATCGAATCACCTGATTTGCGAACGATCAAAAGAGTCTTCGCGTGAATCTTCAGGCCTATGAGACCATAGACCACATGAACGCCCTCACGTTCCAGCGCTCTCGCCCATTCAATGTTACTTTCTTCGTCAAAACGCGCCTTCAGTTCTACAACAACCGCCACCTGTTTGCCTTTTTCCATCGCTCGAAGCAATGCCTCGACCACAGGAGAGTTGCGACCGACGCGGTAGAGCGTCATCTTGATGGCGAGAACGGACGGATCGTCGGCCGCTCTATTTAGCAGATTGACGATTGGTTGAAACGAATCGTACGGATGATTGAGGAGAATGTCGCGACGCGCGATTGCTGTGAACTCATCCTCGTCGCGCGAGTCTGGATTGAGTATTTTGGCCACATGGGGGATGAATTGCGGATACTTCAGATCGGGGCGATCGAGCGAACCGATGTTCTTCAAGCTAGATAGAGGGAAGTGCCCTTCAACCAGGTAAACATCGCAGGGCTCGATTTGCAGGTTGGTCATCAGGATCTCGAGTACATGAGCCGGCATGGCTCGATCTACTTGAAGTCGCACTACATCTCCGAACTTCCGTTGACGTACGCCTTCTTCTGTGGTCTCGAGAAGGTCACTGGCTTCCCATTCTTGAATTTCCACTTCTGCGTCACGCGTTATGTGGAAGGGATGAGCCTCTATGATTGTCATTCCAGGAAAGAGTGCATCCAGATTGGCCTGGATGACATCGTCGATCCAGATGTACTGTTTTCCAGGTCTGGCGTGGTTGCCGGGGCGGGCAATCGGGATCAGTTGCGGTAAGCTCGCCGGTATTTTCAATCTGGCGAACCGGACATCCTTGCTTGTTTTCCGAACGGAAACAGCGAAGTTGAGGCTTAAGTTGGAAATATGGGGGAATGGGTGCCCGGGATCGAACGCCATAGGCGTGAGAACAGGAAAGATCTTCTGTAGAAAATAGTGGCGCATGTCTTCGCGCTGCTCTGGGCTGAGGTCGTTGTAGTCGAGGATGAATACCCCGGCTTCGTCGAGCGCCGGCATCAAGGACTCTCGCAGGCACTTCTGACTCTCGTCGATAAATCGATTGACTTCCGTCTCGACTGCCTCTAGCTGCTCGTGAGGCGTCAGCCCATCAGGTCCGGTGGTGAGACTCCCGGCTTCGACCTGGCGCTTCAGACCTGCCACACGCACCATGAAGAACTCGTCCATATTGGAGCCGCAGATCGAAAGAAACTTGAAACGCTCTAAAAGAGGGTTGCGCGGGTCTTGTGCCTCTTCCAGCACTCGCCACTGAAATGACAGAAGGCTTAACTCGCGATTGATATACAGTCTCGGGTCGGAGAGCGAGGTGACATTAGACAGTGTCACAGGCTCAATAACCGGTGCAATTGAGTTGAGACCGTGCAAACGGCGGTCGTGGTCATTCTTTGCCCCTGGCTCAAAACTGCTTTCAGTAACTTTCGATTCTTGTCCTACCATGTCGATGTGGTCTTGTTCCTGCTCGGTGACGGAACCCGCCTGACTAGCATCGAGGCGGGGCTCCACATTATGTTCATTTCCCATTCTTTCCATTTTTCAGTACGCAAACCTCGACAAATAATATTACTTATTTCGGGATACCCGGATTCCTATACCTGCGAGGGTTATCGGTCGCAAGTGCCGGCTCGCCGCTTGGCGGCAAAGCAGACCTCACTGTTGCGGAATAGGTGTGGCACCAGGTTGCATCTTATTATTCATGATGGACTGTACTCCTTGACGAAGCAGACCGCCCCACATTGAACCGGGCTTTTGTTGGCTGGTATCGCCTGTAGTATCGGGCGAGCTGCCGAACGAGGGAAGCACCGAAGGCGGTGTGCCGTAGCCGTTGTTGGTCGCTGGGGTCACCGACCATACCAGCGCCCGAGGATCTTGGGCAAGAAGGCGTCCGCCAGCGTCGATTTCGACATAGACCGCCTGACCGGTTCTGAGATTGGTGAGCATGTACTGACCCTGCGGTAGACTGCTAGAGCCAGTCTGAATCAGTCCGGCAGTCTGGCTGATCGCCGGGAGTGCCGCGGCAAATGCAGCAATTACGACCGCTAACAGCGCTAAGGAAAGTCCTCGGTTTTTCATGGTTAAGCTCCTGGATCATGGCAATCCGGTCGGATTGGTCGGTGATATCTCCGGTTACTTCTCGAAGTAATCAGGCGTTCGACCAGCTAAACACACTATTCTATGGTAAATCACTGCAATTTTCCGGAAAGAATAAGAACTTGTTAATTGAGTTGAGCCTTCTCGCAGTTCAGGTGTGCCAAGTGGATTCAACTTTCGGCTTCTTCCCGGGTGTTTTTTTCGTTAACTCGACCAAGGGAGTAAAACGGGTTTAAATGCGCATATTCGTAGGCGCTATCGGGGGTGTCAATTCGATTCGGACAAGGCTTTTCGCGATCGGCATTGG
Organism: uncultured Candidatus Obscuribacterales bacterium; assembly: GCA_964418155.1. Classification (GTDB taxonomy): domain Bacteria; phylum Cyanobacteriota; class Vampirovibrionia; order Obscuribacterales; family Obscuribacteraceae; genus JADYXR01. Next base: position 65,713 of record CAYQKX010000030.1, read on the forward strand.
CGCAGTCTTTCAATTAAGCCGCTACAGCTTCTGTTTGTGAAAAACGTTGGGCGTCTGTGCGCGGACCTTGTAGTACTACCGGTGGGGCTCGCGCTTTAGCCGCGACTTAGATATCTTCTGCATCTATCTGAGCAAAAGCCCCAGTGCGAATATGAATGTCCGTTTGAGGGAAAGGAATGGCGATGTTTTCCTCTTTGAACTTCTCAAAGATTTGAAAGTAGAGCTGGCTCTTCAGTACAAATGGGCGGCGCGTGTACTCGCAAGTCCATACCCAGAGCTCGAATTTGAGCGAGCTTTCGGCAAAGCCCAAAAATATGAGTTCCGGCTCCGGTTGCTTGAGTACACCGGGATGATCGACTGCCAGTCGTTCTACCAGCAATTTTATTCTCTTCGGCTCAGAATCGATTGCCAGGGACAAAGGCAAACTCAGTCGAACGTTGGGGGAGCTCAGGCTCCAGTTGATTACTTTTCCTGTAATAAACTGCGTATTGGGCACGATGATTTCGATGTTGTCGTCCGTTAATATAGTGGTGGCACGAAATGTGATTTTGGTGATGTCACCGGTTACATTGTCGACCTGCACACGGTCTCCGACCTTTACTGGTCTCTCGAGGAAAAGCGTCAAGCCGCTCATTACGTTGGACGTGAGGTTCTGCAGTCCCACCGTCAATCCCAAGCCGATGGCGCCTGCCAGGATTGTAAGCGAGCTCAGGTCTACTCCGGCGCTTTGCAGAATAACCAGAAAACCGATCCCCACGAAAACATAGCGAACGATTGTACTGATACCATGGATGATGCCGACATCGACTTTCGTTCTATCCTGTGCTTGGCGAAGGATGAACCTTTGCGTCCGCCCGGTAAGCACCATCAGCGCTCCCATCAATACTGACATGTAAATCAGCGACCACCAAGTCAGCGCACTGGTACCGAGCTTCACAACCGGCTGAGACAGCATATCGGTAAAGTTAGAAATGAATTCCAATCGCCCCTACCTCAAACATCGTCACAAGGTCGCCATCTCTACGTTGTCGAAACTACGTTTGTAATACTGCATATAATCGACTTTTCGCTCCAAGGCATCAATCACTGCTTGGCTAAAGTTGACGCCTTCAAATTTCTGAGCGCTGCCCAATCCGCCTGGGCTGAAGACGTTGATCTCCATGATTTTTTTGCCGACAATGTCCAGACGAACGAAAAACATTCCGTCCTGCACCAATTTCGGTCGGACCATCTCTGCCAACTCCAGCATGTCGTCGGTGACTTCGGTTTGTGTCATTGTGCCTCCGACGTGATGTAGGCTTTTTGTCGCCTCATCTTCCGTATTCTCGCGGCGGAAGGCGGCGTACTTACCTTTGTATCTGAGCGGTTGCCCGTTCATCAGAAAAAGGCGACTGTCACCTTTCTTTGCTTCCGGCAGATACTCTTGAGCGATGATGTAGCCGTCTTCAGAGAGCGCATCCACTATCTGATTGAGGTTGCTCAACTCATCTTTTCTGACCAAGAAGACGCTCTGCCCAGTCGACTGCAGCGACTTCAATACGATATTGCCGCCCTCGCTTTTCGCGAACTGTTTGATCGCCGACTTGCTTCTCGTGATGATGGTGCGCGGTCGGACCTGTTCTGGAAAAAGCTGGAAATACATTTTGTTGATCGCTTTCGCCAGGCCGTTTGGATCGTTCAAAACGATGACGCCATGACGCATTGCCACCCTGCCGAAATTGATGCCGACATTTCGCGCCCATGCCCGCGCGCCGGCATCTTCAGCCGGGTCACTTCTGAGCAGGAGAATGTCCAGATCGTCGACGCAGATCTCTTCGGTCTTCGCCTTCTTGCTTTGCAGATCGCTTAGATAGGAGCTGGCTGATTTATATTGATTCTTCGGTGCATGCTTGGCAAGTGCTTTGATTTTATCGTCCGAGTCGTATTTGAATGCATCGGCGGTAATCACCCAGGCTTCGTGACCGCGATTGATAGCTGCCATTGCCAGGCGAGTATTTGTGTATCCGACTTCTTGAGTCAAAATGTCGTTGACGAAAAGTGCAATGCGCATCGCGCCGATCTCCTTGGTAAACATATGGTATGCATGATTACCTGGTTAATTCAACGTCGAAATCGAAGCTAAATTGATCTTGTTCGAAAACGTGCATTATGTTGGCTTCAGATCGCCCTGATTCGTTTGTATCTTGACCTGTGATTGTTTACAATTTCCAGGCTTGAAGTTGTATCTGTCTAAGGCAACAAAAGAAGTTTCTCCCAAAGGTGTAAATGCGAGTACTACCAGGTAAACCGTACCCACTTGGCGCAACCTGGGACGGATTAGGCGTAAATTTCGCGATTTTTTCGGAAAACGCCAGTCGTGTCGAGCTCTGCTTCTTTGATTCGCCGGAGAGCAAGATCGAATCCCATCGCGTGATCATGCCGGAATACACCAATCAGGTATGGCATGTCTATTTGAAAGATGTGCATCCGGGTCAGGTTTATGGCTACAGGGTGTATGGACCGTTTAAACCCAAAGATGGATTGCGATTCAATCCCAACAAAATTCTCGTCGATCCATATGCCAAGCTGATCGCTCGACCATTGGTGTGGCACGACAGTTTGTACGGGTATGTTATGGGACACAAAGACAAGGATTTGAGTTTCGATAAGCACGACTCTGCACCATATGCGCCACTATGCTCAGTCGTGGACGATTCTTTTACCTGGGGCGACGACGTCAGGCCGAATACTCCCTGGCACAAGACGGTCATCTATGAAGCCCATGTCAAAGGTATGACCAAGCTTCATCCTGGTGTGCCTGCCGAGCTGGCCGGCACATACTTGGGACTGGCCTCCGAGCCTGTTATCAAACACCTAAAATCGCTTGGCGTTACTGCAATCGAACTACTTCCTATCCACCATCGCGTCGATGACCACCGGTTGGTGTTGGCGGGAATGTCTAATTATTGGGGATACAATACACTCTCTTTTTTCGCGCCCGATATTCGATATGCTCGTCAAGGAAATGCCCTCAATGCGGTTCAGGAATTCAAAATGATGGTCCGGGCGCTGCATCGCGCCGGCATAGAAGTGATACTAGATGTGGTTTATAACCATACCGCAGAAGGCAGTGAACTCGGCCCGACACTGAGCTTTCGTGGAATCGACAATCTTTGCTATTACAGAACGCTGCCTGACGATCGGCGCTTCTACATGGATTACACCGGTTGCGGCAATACGCTCAATATGATCCACCCTCATGTGTTGCAGTTGATCATGGACAGTTTGCGTTATTGGGTAGAAGAGATGCATGTCGATGGTTTTCGATTCGATTTAGCGAGCGCCCTTGCTCGTGAGCTCTTTGACGTCGACAAGCTTTCGGCGTTCTTCGATGTTATTCAGCAAGATCCGGTTATTTCTCGGGTCAAGCTCATCGCCGAGCCCTGGGATCTGGGGCAGGGCGGCTATCAAGTCGGTAATTTCCCTGTACTCTGGACAGAATGGAATGGAAAGTATCGCGATACTGCCCGCAGATTTTGGCGTGGCGATGCCGGCGAACTGGGAGAGATGGCGACCAGGCTCACGGGCAGCAGTGATCTATATGCTCACAGTGGCAGAAGTCCTCATGCCAGCATCAACTTTGTCACCAGCCATGATGGCTTCACCATGCTGGATCTGGTCAGCTACAATCAAAAACACAATCTCGCTAATCTGGAGAACAACCGGGATGGCGACGATCACAATTCGAGTTGGAATTGCGGGATCGAAGGTCCAACGACCGACGAAGAGATCCTGGCAGTTCGACTGAGACAACGCAAGAATCTCTTTGCCACCTTGATGTTGTCCATCGGTGTTCCGATGATAAGCGGTGGCGACGAGGTTGGTCGAACGCAGCTGGGAAATAACAATGCGTATTGCCACGATAGCGAGCTCAATTGGACACACTGGGATCTTTCGGAACCCGATCAAGAGTTTCTTGAATTCGTGAAGGTAGTCGCAGACATCAGGAAGAATCAACCGGTGTTCCAAAGGCGGCGCTTTTTCAGGGGGCGACTCTCAGGTTCTGCCGATGTCAGCGATGTCATCTGGTTAAATCAGGACGGCAGCGAGATGTCGCAAAGAGATTGGATTCATTCCGATCGCAGGTATCTTGGCGTAATTTTCGACGGCAAGGAAATTGATGATTTCAATGAAGAGGGTAATCTTCTGGTCGGCAACAGCATGTTTATACTATTCAACGCGTACTGGCGCGATCTCGAGTTTCAGCTTCCGCCCCTGAAAACTGAGGCATATGCTCGATCGACGATATTCAGTGCGCCGAATCTTTGCTGGAAGCTTCTGGTTGAAACCTCCGGAGCACTGTCTCCAAGCTGCTGGGAATTGTCTTCGAAGTTTCTCCTGCAAGCGCGCAGTATGGCTGTTTTCGAGCTTGCTGACAAGGACGAGAATTTGCCGTACAGCACCGAGTTGAATCGCCGGTGACCCTAGTTGTTGATCGCTCGCATCGTTCTTGTTGAAACTGGAAAGTATGCTCGGCTCTACGGACCCTTGTGTCCGACGTCATTTTTGAGCACTTCTGCGATAAATGCACGCTGCGTTTGCAGAATGAAAGGCAAGCACATTGTGAATGAGATTAGCCCGAGCAGTAAGCAGGCTTCGAAGAGTAGAACCGGCTCGTCAAAGTTTAGCCTTTGCTTATACAATTGTGCCGCGATAGCGAAGCTCACGGCTGGCACCACACATGGTGTCAGTGAAATGAGCCAGCGCGGTTGATTGCTTGCCAATAGATTTATCGCAAACGCTTTAGCAACCTCATCATTGTCGACGTCGGACAGAGTCAGTTTTTTCAAATTCCTTGCCACCATGACCAACACTGCGAGATACCCGGACAGCGCGACAAACAAAAATGTAACCACTGTAAATGCAGCCGCGTAGACCATCATGAAAACGGCTTGCTCCATCGTGGTGCCGGACCATGACACTTCTAGAACTGTCGGTAACACTAGATTCAGGGTAATCAAAGCCGATGCCATCTGTGTGAGACTATACCAAGGAGAGCAAAAAGGAAAATCTCGGCTTTTGACCTGAAGATCTACTTTTGGACTCGGCTCTTCCACGGCAGGCAACCCCTGATCTACTTTTGTATTTTACCAGCGCAGGGCTGATAAGCAGAAGAGGTTGTTTCCATAGTAGCGGTAACAGTTCTATGGAAGGCTTGGGTAATCTGTTCAGCGCCACCGTTAGCGCTTCGAGAAACCGACGCATGGCTTAGCCGGAACAGTTTCAAAAGCCTGCTGCATGGTCCTGGTTAGCGAAATTCTTTCAGGAGCATGTCAGTCTCCCGCTTGGAAAAGGAGCTCTCGTATCCTATCGCAGGAGCTCTGCTTGCAGGCTCCTTGCTATGAGCTGCCTGGGTCTGGGTCAGGCAAAAATGAAAAATTGTCATTCCAACTGCCAGGCAGACTGTTGCGAGAACGAAGAGAGTCAGCAATAGCCAATTCGGTTTTCGGCGTGGAATTGAATGCATGGTCGGGGAGACAAGCGTGTCGTCGAGACTTCGGCGGGACTTCATAAGCTCCGCCACCTGCTCCAGAACTTCTTTCATCTCCTGTGCCGATTGAAAGCGCTCGTCGGGATTTTTTGATACCGCGAATGCTACCACTCTATCCAATTCTTGCGGAAAGTCTCGATGAGAATAGTCTTTCTTGAGCGACGGTGGTTGTTGTAAGCAGTGCATGCTCATCGTTTCCAACGAGGTCTTTCCGAGAAAAAGAGGATCGGCCGTGAGTAGCTCGAAGAGTATACAGCCGACTGCATAAATATCCGAACGAGCGTCGACTATGTGTCCGCGAACTTGCTCTGGACTCATGTATACAGGGCTTCCAACTATCTGTCCAGCCTTTGTGATCGGTGTGTCCTCTGTCGGGCATGCTCGTTTTGCAAGACCGAAATCCAGAATTTTCACCTTCGGTGTCTTAGTCGTCAAATCTTCCACCATCACGTTGGCAGTCTTTAGATCGCGATGGATGATGCCGTTGGTGTGTACGGCTGATAGACCATCCAGAATCTGGATGGTGACGTCGACAGCGGTAGCAGGTCTCATAGGTCCACGTTCTTGAACTACGCGTCTGAGTGTTTCGCCCTGGACGAACTCCATGACCATGTAGGGTCGCTCTTCAGCCGTCATGCCGAAGTCATATACCTGCACGCAATTGGGGTGTTTTACCGCACAGGCAGCGAGAGCACCACGATGAAATCGGCGAAGTTCTTCCTCCGACATTATCTGTTCGGTGAGGACCTTTACTGCAATGGGTCGCTTCAATACTTGATCGTATGCTTGAAAAACAGAGCATGAGCCGTGCTTCGCAAGGCATTTAACCAGTTCATAGCGACCAGCAAGTGCATGATCGGAATCAGGTTGATATATTGATCTGACCGGGCTGTTCATAGGCGAATGCACAAGCCATGCCAATTCCCATCTCTGGGATTGGTGCTTTCGGCTGGACAGCAAGACGGAGGTGACGGGAATTAGCGATTGGTAATTGGTAAAGGAGGAACGAAAAAGCGATGAAAAGGTCTGTCAGCCGCACCGTGGCAAAGTTTATATATTAAGTGTGGCTAAACTGTACCTTTACAACCTCGTGTGTGATTGTGTGTGCATTTCCACATTCCCAGATTGATTGGAGTGATTAAGGATATTGCACCGGCTCGCGATCATTTTTGGGGAGCTATGAGAATCAACCAGTTGCTCTGCTTACTGGTCGCCTGTCGATCGGCTCCGATTGTCACCAATTGTCCCGATTTCGGATCTCTGACCCAGCCTTCCGACCAGGCCCCCATATCCGTGTAAAGCAACTCTTTGACTCCCAATTCCGATGCATCTTTCGCGAACATACTGAGTGTAATTGCAGTCTTGCTTTCCACAATCACTGGTCTTCCATCGCTGAGCTTACCAATGCCTCGCCTTTGGAACTTGCTCTTGTCCTTGAATGTAGAGGCGAGATTGCCTTTGATGACCTGGAATTCTTGAAACAGGCTTGCTTTGTTTGAAGCCACGGTCTGCAAGAATTCGTCAGTCAGCGCTGCACCGGATTTGGTATCTAAGACTTCAAACTGTCCATCTACGATTTTCAGTGCACCACCAAGCCTCGTGTTGACCGACCCATGTACGGCGCCATCCTTGACGTAGACGCCATCCACTCTACCGTCCAGCGTGGTGAATGCGGCGGGAATCGACATCAAGACTCTTGGGTCGTTCTTCTTTGGTCGGACCAGTACGAACCTCACGATGGCATCGTTGAGATAAACGAAGGAGTAAGTTTCCTTCGAAGCCGCGGTTTTGAGTTCGAATTCCAGGGGATTACGGGGAGCAGCAACCGGCTCTATTTTCTGTGCGAGGCTGGTGCCGGATGTGGTGCACACCATCATCGATACCGATACCAGCAATCGCATTCCTGCCAACAATTGTCGAGAGGGCGCTGACCACTTCGCTTTGTTTTTTGGTAGTCGATTTTCAAGAATGTCGAATTACCTGATTTGCCTAGCTGGCATACTTCTCTGCCAGATCTCCAATAACCGGAAGTTTATACATTTCGCGTTCTTTGGCTTTCAAAAGAAGCATGATGCTTCCGCCGAACCAGGCAAGGGCAGCCGCGAAGTAGAGTAATCCGCTAACCACCGAAAAGAGCCATCCGATTACCGGAATCATTCCCAGCGCTCCGACAGCGGACGTTGCAATTGCGACCACCATGAATCCGATAAACAAGATTATCGATTGCATTGCATGAAACCGCACGAATGTATTGCTTTTGGGCTCAGTCACAAGCCAGCAAACGGATGCCGCTAGATTTATAGGTGGGACCGGGAGGTAGCAGAGCAAGCCGGCGGTGTTGTAATCGACGCCGCCAACATCTGTTTTTCCGGATAACTCGTATTTGGATTTGTCTTCGTTCATTGTAATGTTCGCCCAACTTCTTAGGTAATAATGTAAGCAGCGCGTTCTGCAGGTGATTCTACGTTGCTTGACATCAAATTAGAGCGAAATATTAGGGATGTCAGCATGTAATAATGGCAACTGCCCGCAACTGAGTCAGTGTTAGCATTCCAGGTTATATATAAAGGTATATGAATCGACATCAACGCTTTCTAGTCCTGATTATGGCAGCGTTACTCGCAACTCCAACCAGTGCTATAGCACAGGACATGGGGATGAGCGCACTGTTCACCTCGGCGCAGTCGGATTCTGAGCCGACCACCTTGCCCAGCGAGAAGGGCTGGGCCTCTGATGCTAATAGCCCACAAGCTGACGCGAAATCGGACCCCGCTAATGGCGATAGCGTGCTGTCGCAGCAGGGCGCATCCGGCGAAAGCATGAAAACAGATTCTCCAATAGCCGAGTCTCAAAGTAAGAGCGGCAGAAAGCATGACCGAAAGCAGCAGCGAGACATTAAAAGAGTAGCTGCTAAGCCGGATGCCGACAGCGATGCGAAGGCTGAAGCTCCTGCCGACTCCAAGAAGAAAAAAGCGAAGCCCGAAAACAAGGCGAAGTCTAAGGATTCGAAGTCTGACGCCACGGACAAGAAAGCGGTTGAATCTTCAGATTCAAAAGCGCCAGATGCAGGCGACAAAGATAAAAAGGCGGATAAGGAGCCGAAAGTAAAGAAGGCGTCGAAGAAATCAAAAGACAAGGACAAGAATGCCGATGCTTCGGGTTCTGAGAATAAGGACAATAAGAAGGCCGAAGGTTCTTCCGACTCCAACGCCACAGATTCAGGTGACAAAGATAAAAAGGAGCCGAAGGTAAAGAAAGCTTCGAGGAAATCGAATGTTCCCTGGCCGACTAGACTAACGTCATTTGCCTGCTGTTCTGTTCTCGGTATGCCGATAGCGATGGCGAAAAGTGGTTATAAACAGACACTCGCCGGCAACAAGGACTTAATCGGTGAATCGAAAAACCCGGTCAAACTATTGATCAGCACTGGGCTATCGATACCGTTTGCGCTGGCGGGCGGATTCCTCGAAGGCTCCGGCTATTCCGTGATCAACAGTTGGAAAGGCAGCGCAGAGGAGCCTTTTGGGAAGGAAGCTTTTAGTCTGGAAGAGCCGAAGCCGGCTGCACCGGATACGCCACCACAGCAATAACACCTTCGCTACACCTTGGGACGAATATGTTCTTGCGTGATTCGTATGGCGCGATGTCGCGTCAGCTCTGTTACCACGTGAGCCAGGATAGTCTCGATTCTGACGCATCCGACAAGATGCATGTCGTGATCGACGACAGGCAGATTTTTTAAACCATGTTCTCGCATCGTGTTGACCGCGACTGCCGTAGCCTCATCGAAGCGAATTACAATTGGTTCGTGTCCCATAATGTGGTGGACTCGAATGATGTCGTCTTTCGCGAGTTGAACAGTGGAGGCCGCTTCGATCGTTCTTAAAAGGTCGCTTCTAGTTACGACACCGACGACTTTTTCACTTTGATCCACGACGCAACAGAAGTCGAGACGGTGTTGGCAAAACAGATCGAGAATTCCGTCCAGAAAATTGTCTGTGTGCAGTACTCCACCGGGCACCTGTTCCATCACTCGCTCGAGCGGCAATGAATCGAGAACTTTTCTGACGTCTGGAAGATCTTTCCAGACGTTGCGCCTGCGTCGAACTGCCTTGGCGATTGCATCGCGCAATGGTGCCAGGTTAGCCGACATCTCTGTAAACAAACTTCGCCCCATGGTGACAACGAGGACATTGCTGCGCGCTCTTACAGAAGCATTTCTCGATCGGCTCGTCACGAGTGCCGCTTCGCCGAAGAAGTCGCCCGGTCCGAGTACTGCCACCAGCTCTTCTGCTCCGGAGTCCTGGTTATACGCCAATACCTCTACATCACCTTGTTCTATTACGAAGAAATCTGTTGCCGGATCGCCCTGCCGGAATATAAAATCTCCTGCCGCGTAAAACGAGCGTGATACCGCCCGTGATGTATCTGTTTTCACATAAGCCAGATCTCTTGGGAAGACAAGATCGCAACCCCATTCAATCCCGACCTTCAACTTCTGCGCAGTGGAAGGCAGTTTCATAAGGTAAATTGCTCTCCACATAAACCAGGCGAAGAAGCCGGAGATCTGCATGCCCATGACCTCAGCGACGGCATTGTGACCACCGATGGCGCACAGACTGCCCTGAGACACGTGCGAAAAAGGCTTTGTCGGCTGCCCTTGAATTGCTGAAAAAATGTTGTGTGCCAGTTGAACACCCTGACGCTCAGCAAATTGTGCGACTGGTGGACTGAGCTCTCCTGTCGCTTCGTTAGGCACAGCGGCGCAGTCTCCGATTGCCCAGGCGTTGCGATAGCCCGGCACGTTCATGTCCTTGGTAGTGGCAACTCTGCCCTTCAGGTGTTCGACAGGTAAGCGGGTGACAAGGGGATGAGATGTGGTTCCGATTGTACAGACAATTGTGCCGCTATGAACAAAGCTTCCGTTGTCCAGCGATACTCCTTCCTTTGTCGCCTGGGTTGCTCGCACGCCAAGGAAGAACTTGACGCCTTTTTTTTCCATCTCGCGTCGAGCAAAATCTCTAAGAGAGGTCTGCACCTCCGGCAAGATCTGATCGAGCGAATGGACCAGGTTGACAGTGATCATATCGCCTGTGATTGTTTCAAAAAACTTGCTCGATTTTCTGACTAGATCGTTGATTTCACCTGCCACCTCTACGCCGCTGAACCCACCGCCAATGACTGTGAACGATAAATACCATTCGCGTCGTTTCGGATCATCGCAAACTTCTGCTTTCTCCATCATGTCGATGACGTGGGCCTGAAGCCGCAGAGCATCTCCGACATTCTTCAGAGGGAAGGCATGCTCGTCCATACCCGGCACGATGCCGAAGTTGGCTCGATTGCCGCAAGCGATCACCAGGTGGTCGTAATGCATCTTTTGTCTGGTGCTATCGCACGCTTCGTACTCGATGAAGTTGTTTTCGAGATCGATATTCAGAACTTCTTCTGTTCTGCATTTGACTCCACGCAATAACTGCCGCAACGGTGCTGCTACGTGCTTCGTCTGTACCGCTGCAGATGCTACTTCGGCGAGCAAGGGATGAAACACCATATGGTTTTCACGATTGAAAACCGTAACTCTATATTGATCTTTAGGCAGCAGTTTTCGAAGCGTCTTCGCACATTTTACACCTGCAAAACCGCCGCCTAAGATAACAATTGATGCTTTCGACATGATAGGTCGATCCCCATTCCTTTGCCGGGTTCCGACCGAAGCTGTCGCTTATTCGGAGCCGCCCAGTGAACTGGTATCTTTGAGGTCCTCCGAAGTATCGCGGTCTCCTGGCCCGCCCTGTCCGTTGACATCGGTGAGGAAAGTCTCTTCCTTCCAACGATCTGGATTTTTGGGATCCCTTTCAAACTCGATATCTTTTGGAAGTTGCGGGTTGAAAAATTGAGCGCGTTTGATGTCTTCACGTGCCAAGATGGACTTACCCTCTTTGTGCCACAGGAAAGCGCGAGCAAGATAAAAATTGGCCTGGTTCGGATCTAGCCTGATTGCATCTTCTAGCGCTTGCATCGCCAGTCCGTCGCTGCCCAATTGCATGAGCGCCTTGGCTTTGTGATAGAAGAGGTCGGCGTTGGTAGGGTCTTGATTAATCGCGGCACCGAAATCTTCAAGCGCTTGTTTTGCATTCTTCATTTTGTAGTACTCATGACCGCGATTTTGCTTGATGAGTTGGTTATTCGGGTCGTACTGAAGAGCTTTGTCGTAGTCCTTAACTGCATCTTCCGGTCTGGATAGACCACTGAATGCGGTGCCACGATGGATATAGGCTACTCCATTTTCCGGCTCCAGCTCAATTGCATAGCTGTAGTCCTTTAGTGCGTCCTCGTTCTTGCCGAGAACTTTCATGATGTCGCCACGGCCGATAAGGGCGTTGACGTTTTTCGGATCTTGTTTGATTGCGGTGTTGTAATTGGCGAGTGCCAGGTCGTTGTTCCCCTGTGCTTTGTATGAATCCGCCAGCCCTCTATAGGCGTCTGAAAGCTTGTTATTCATTTTGATAGCTTTTTCAAAATCAAGAACGGCGGCTTCATGTTGGTTGAGCTTAGAGAGGGCAATTCCCCGAGCCAGATATTCGGCCGGATTATTATCGTCATATTGGATTGCGGCATCAAAATCGGCTTTTGCCAGCTTGTAGTGACCTAATTCGAAGAAGCATTGCCCACGATGAAGAAAGGCTCGCGCATCGGTCGCGGCCATGCCGACCGACATGTCGAAGGATTGGATCGCATCCTTATAGTTCTTTTCCTTCATCTGGCGAACGCCCTGGTCATAGTACGACCCGGCTGTGTCGTCGGCTCTGGCGGAGAGAGGAATGCTCAATGCCAATAATGTCGCGGCGAGAGCCAGTCCACCTGTCAAACCACCATTCCATACTCCATTGCGTCTAGAAAACATCCGTACCCCTCCATCCCCAACAAGTTGATAATTGTATCTGCATTGTAGTTGTGCCCAGAAGTCAATCGGCCGAAATCCGGCAACTCACGGTTAGCTCCGCGTTGCCTTGCATGTAGTCGGACGTCTTGATGTTGACCGGCTCAGCTTTCCAGATCTTATCGCAATATTCCTGAATAGAGCGGTCAGAAGAGAACTTGCCCATTCTGCTGACGTTGAGAATTGACATCTTGGTCCATTTTGCTCTGTCGAGGTAAACCTCTCCGAGCTCCTTCTGGCAATCGATGTACGATTGGTAGTCGGCGAGCAGCAAAAAGTCGTCTCTGGTCAGCAAGGAGTCGACTATTGGTTTAAACAGATCGCGCTCACCCTCGGAGAACATACCAGAGGTAAGCTGGTCGAGAACCATTTTGAGCTGGGCATTGTTGTCGTAATATGCGCGAGGGTTGTAGCCCGTCATTTTCAGCCCGTTGACTTGCTCTTCATTCAAGCCGAACAGGAAGAAATTCTCCGCACCGACTTCCTCTCTTATCTCGATATTTGCACCGTCCATAGTGCCTATCGTGAGCGCTCCATTCATGGAGAATTTCATGTTGCCGGTTCCCGATGCTTCTTTTCCGGCTGTGGAAATTTGTTCGGACACGTCTGCGGCGGGATAGATCTTCTGGGCGAGGGAAACATTGAAGTCAGGGAGGAAGACGACTTTCAGAAGGTCGCTTACGTCTTTATCGTTATTGATTACGTTCGCGACAGAGTTGATCATTTTGATGATCAATTTCGCTATGAAATAGCCTGGAGCGGCCTTGCCGCCAAAGAGGAATGTCCTCGGTTGGAAATTCGTAGGACGGTTGTTCTTCAAATAGTTGTACAAAGTAATTATGTGAAGAACGTTGAGGTGCTGGCGCTTGTATTCGTGAATGCGCTTCACCTGGATATCGAAAATGCTGTCCGGATCTACGATTACACCGGTCGAACCTTTGATGGACTTGGCCAGTCGATCTTTCATCGAACGTTTGATCCGGTTCCATTCGTCATGAGCATTGGTATCGTCAGCGGTGCTTTCCAGTTGTTTAAGCAAGGTTAGATCTGTTAGCCACTTATCACTGCCGACGCGGTCTGAGATGAACTTCGAGAGTTGCGGATTGCTTAGTGCCAGCCAGCGTCGTGGTGTGACGCCGTTGGTTACATTCGTGAACTTTTCTGGAGTGAGCGAGTAAAAATCGTGGAGCACTCGATCTTTCAGTAATTCTGTATGCAAGCCGGCCACGCCGTTGATTTTGTAGCTTCCGACGCAAGCGAGATTAGCCATCCGAATATAGCGCTCGCCGAAATCATCAATCAGAGAGATGCGCTTCAATAGCTCATCATCGTTTGGTCTAAGCTGTCTGACACTCTCCAGAAATCGGCGATTGATTTCATAGATGATATCGAGATGCCTGGGCAACAGGCGCTCGAACAGAGACACCGGCCACCGTTCCAGCGCTTCCGGCAGCAAGGTATGGTTGGTGTAGGCGAATGTTTGGGTCGTGACCTCCCAAGCCTTATCCCATTCGAGGTCTTCTTCATCGATGAGAAGTCGCATGAGCTCTGCTATTGCGATCGATGGGTGCGTATCGTTGAGCTGAATGACGAATTTCTCGTGCAACGTCTCAGGAGAAAGTCCTGCATTTTTGTGAAAATGGATAATCGTCTGCAGACTGCACGAGACGAAGAAATATTGCTGTTCCAGTCTCAGTTGGCGCCCTTGTGAAACGTTGTCGTTGGGGTAGAGCACTTTAGAGATGTTCTCCGAAATCATCTTGTCGCCGACAGCGCCGAGGTAGTCTCCCATATTAAAGATCTGGAAGTCGAATGATTTCGGCGCCTCGGCTTTCCACAACCGGAGCGTGTTGGTCGTCTCAGTTCCGTAGCCTGGGATAGGCGTATCGTATGGAATGCCCATCACTTCGCGCTCACAGTCCCAGCGGACGCGATAGCGACCCTTTTCGTCCGTGTAGCTCGTTGTTCTACCGCCAAATTTGACGATCATAGACTCGTCCGGTTTGGGTAGCTCCCATGGATTGCCGTTGTGAAGCCAACGATCGGCGACTTCCACTTGCCATCCGTTGCGAATGACTTGATCGAAAATCCCGAATTCGTATCGGATACCGAAGCCGATGGATGGAATGCTCTCCGTCGCCATCGAATCGAGGTAACACGCGGCCAGGCGACCAAGGCCGCCATTACCGAGCCCGGGCTCCTCTTCGTGTTCTATCAAGTCGTCGAAATCAAGACCGGACTCCTCCACCGCTTTGCGCATGGTTTCGAGCATGCCAAGATTGAGCATGTTGTTAGCCAGGTGCGGTCCAAGCAGGAATTCGGCGGATAGATAGCAAACCACTTTGGATTTATGTTCGAGGTAGCTCTCAAGAGTATTGATCCAGCGGTGCAGGAGTCTGTCTCTCACCGTCAGAGATAGCGCCATGTAGTAATCGTTGCGGCTTGCAATGGCAGGAAACTTGCCTACCCCATAATAGAGGTTATCAGCAAGGGCTCGACGCAAGGTCGGTATGCTCAGACCTGTTCTGTCGTCCTCGATGGTCACCTGCACATTGCTTTCGACTTGACCCATGAAAGTACCTCTTGCGGAAATGGACTCCAAACGTAGGATTATATTCTTTATACGCCGATCAAACCAATAATATTGATTTTGATGTTAATTCGTCGTCGAGTTTAACCAATTGGTCTCTAATTCGGGACGTTCGATGCGCTCGCCAGGACGTGGTACTATAAGCGGTGGCAGAGTTGGTTTTTACCGAACCATGCAGTTGATACTAAAGGCGGTGCCGGGCGCTGTGGTCCCGAACCGAACGATGGTCCGGATTCCTAGGGTGGGCCGTCCGAGCGTGGGAATCTCATTCTCGTCGCCGACAGTTCCTTAGATGACCAGATCTTATAAACAACTAAGGGTCTAAATTTCGGTGTGTCAGCAAATTTAATAAAGACCAGAACACGCTACTCCTCAATACTTTCTCTAAAGTAAGTATTAGACGCTTGAGTAAGGTACTTCCGGGATCTCGGACCAGTTGTTAGTCTGAGTGAGTAATCCTATTGTTTGGATTCGCGGTTTCCCGTCAAATATCCACCTCATGAATGACACTTATCAAACGGAAAAAGATTTTGGTATGGCCTGGTCGGTCGTCTCCATACTGGTCGCGATTTCTCTCGGCTGTGGTGTGATAGGCTACATCGAAGATTCGGCGCTTCTGGACTACAAGATTGAGTGCTCGCTCCAGGAGCTGGAAAAGAACATTTTTGTCGGTCAGAAAGACACCAAGACTCTTGATGCAGCGGTCAATAATGGCTGCATACAGTCGATGGTTTTACGTTAGAGCGACTGCGTGCGTATCTGCCTGCATGAATGCGATTGCCATATTGGTGGCGATTTTTGTTTTGCGCGGTACTTGACAGTTAGCATGCGACTTCCGCACTGCGAAACTTTAGCGATTAAATCGCATCCGTTGTGTAAGAAGGAAAAGCGCCTCGGTAGCTAGACTACAACTGCTTCAGGCAGCCGGCAAGCGAATCTTTGATTTCCAGCACGTTCTGTGGCCGCCACATGGGCTCTTTGTGCAATGACTTGTAGATGATGAGCTTGATTTCTTTAGGAACGTTTAGCGCTTCTGCAAATGGTGCTGGGCGCTCTTTCACATGCTTGGTTATGGTGTCGGCCGCGTTGGCACCGACTATCGGAGGGTGCCCTGTCAGGCATTCGAACAGGATACAACCGAGCGCGTAAATGTCGCAGCGGTGATCGACCTTCTTGCCCATACACTGTTCGGGGCTCATGTACAGTGGGCTTCCGAAGCAGTCTCCTGTTTGTGTGATCTTCAACGCTGCTGAGTGATCTTCGCTGCTGATCTTTGCGAGGCCGAAGTCTACGATTTTTGCTTGCAGTTGTCCATTATCACCCCGGACAAGCATGATGTTGCTGGGCTTGAGATCGCGATGGACGATTCCGTGAGCATGGGCAGCGGCCAGAGCATCGCAGAGTTGTACTGCGATGTCTATCACTTGAGGGACCTGCATCTTACCGACCGCGTCCAGCATGTGAGACAACGACTCGCCCTCTAGGTAATCCATGACGAGGAATGCTCTACCGTCCGGTGTCAGCCCGAAGTCGCTGACACCGACGATGCCTGGGTGGCTCACTGCGCTAGTCGCGCGCGCTTCGCGCTGGAAGCGCTTCAACCCGTCGCTCGACTCCGCTGTGTTGCCTTTTAGAACCTTGATTGCGACTTCTTTTTCCATGTAGCGATGCTTCGCTCGATAGACGGTGCTCATTCCGCCGGATCCTAATCTCGCGATCACTTCATATTTGTCGGCGAATGTCGTCCCTATTAGAGATTCATCGATCACCCGGCTAAGTGGACTGAAGTCAATGAGACAGCGTTCTACGGTGTCATCATATTCGCTCGTGCATGTCAGGCACACGCGTTTGTATTTGAGCGGTATCTGGAGCACGCCGGACATCTCCACCTGACCGACTGGGGTGCCACGTCCGGACGTGCTGGAGAGCGAGTTGCGCTCCAGCTCGTCGCGCATGTCTGCAAGTTTGACAGAGAGTTCGGATTCGACACGATTGAAGATACTGACACCGGATGCTATGAAGATGCCCAGCATTACGAGGAAAACAAAGACGAATAGCACCCAGCCAAAACTGTCTTCCACTTGAAGAGCTGATTGAACGGCCATCGTGCGCGCCATCAAGAGTGGTGGCACCAGGCAGACGAACAGTGTCGCCCTGCGGAGGAGTGCGCCCCCGGTCGATCCGCTCGAATAGGACGATGCCAGTCCCAAATCCGGGCGGCTGAGGAATATGCCGGAGAGAAGTACCATACACAGTATGGCGAAGCCTGTCGACATTTTGAAACAGCCTCCAAGCGCGCAAAGCTGGGTGGCTCTGGTGGCTGCGCCCAAAATTATCAGAATAGGAATCAAGGCCGCGGTCAAAGACAGAAGTTCGGAGATCGTCACGCGCTTGGGTCTCGCCAGAGGAATCGCCATGACGGCGAGGCTGATCAGTGCCAATGTGATGGCGCTCTCCTGAGAGCAGGGCAGGGGATAAGATATGCCTATCGCCGCCGGGTCTGGTTTGAAAATTTCGATAGTCTCGACGAGCTCGCCCGTGCGGGCTGCGTAGATAGCGGCGAGACACGCTGTAAGCGACATTCCGCCGAGCAACTCCGCGACCACTGTCGCCCAGCCCTTTTTGATGTGGAACAACAAGAGAGCGAGACTGAGTATTGTCAGAGTTATTGCTGCCGATGCCCAAACTCGTCCGACATAGACAATCGAAGACTTGTCGGTCATGTTGGGCCAGAGGTTCATCAGCTGATCATTATTGGTCGCCCATCCGCACAAGACTAGAGTTGCACCAGCAATCACCACTCCACAGGCGATCTTGGAGAACCAATTGTATCCAGTCAGAAGTTTCGGGCTTAAGCGTACCATCTAGTTATCCGGCTTTCAGCGCCTTCTCGATGCACTTCTTGTAGGTGTCGCCTTTGTTGACGCCTGGAAGTGCCTTGATTAACTTGCGCTTGGGAGTAAAAACGCCAACTGTCGGGACCCAGGCGAGAGCTCCCTGGACGAAGGACTTGACCCCGAGTTGATCAGCGGTCCCGAGGGATGCCTTTAACGCGGATTCCTGTACGTCGATCTCTCGAAGGGTGACCTTATCGCCATACTTCTTGGTGACATCGGCTATTATCGGGCGCACTTCGTCGCACCAGAGGTGGCATCCACCGTCGTAGACCATGACCACGAGAACTTTGTCTTTATCCACTGGTGCATCGGCGGCTTGCGAAGCGATGGGGAGCAGCGAGAGGAGCAGAGCGCTACAAGCACAGATAATAATTCGAATCATGTCTCACACCTACTATCTGGAATTAAATACCAATACTCAGGACCCCGTCCTATCAGGTTATACCGGACTACCGCTAAAGCTAATCTTATCTCGTTTAATTTTGATGCGCTCTTGATGCTCGATCCAACAGCCCTGTGACGATTTCAAGAGCAGCGTCCGGGTCGGTGGCTCTGTGCATCAACGCTGGTGACAGTCTTGCGAAGAATTCGAAGTCGTGTTCGTCTACTGCTACCATGACCACGGATTTATCCGCTTTCAAGGCGAGGCAGACTTCCGATGCGGTACCTGAGCCGAGTCCGCAGGAGACAACCACATCTGAGGTCAGAACGTTGATATTATTGCGAGCACTGCCCATGGCAGTTTTGACGACAATATCGACAAAGGGCGAAACCGATCTATCATCGTTGTCGGGTAGGATTCCGACTACCAATCCTCCCGCTTCGGATGCGCCTCTGCTGGCGGCTTCCATGACACCGGCATTGCGACCGCCGGTGAGTAGGACCCAGTTATTATTCGCGATCAGGCGTCCGAGCTCGTATGCCGTTTTTGTCGTCGCATCATCCGTGCTACCTGGGCCCATGACGCCAATAACAGTTCGTTTCATTGGAAATCCTCGAGAATCCTGAAGAACTCAAACCGGTCGGTTTCCACTAATAAACGTCCGGCAATGGCAGTGTGAGCTGCCTTGGAGCCTTCAGGCGGCCCCCCTTGGCCTCCGCTACCGGTTTGAATGTGGACTTGCGGACCTTTTGAAACAACAGCTTGCCTCTGATTGGACCGCAGCGTTTGCAGTACATTCCCGAGACATAAGCCGGTTTTCTATGTCGGCTGAACAGTGTCAGGCATGTGGCGCAACGAGCCTGCCAGGCGCCGGGAGGAAGCAACGCTGTGCTGTCGCATGCTTTAGGATTACAGCCCAACCTGACGCACATCTCTTTCCAAACGTCATCGTGCCCATGTTCTGCACCAACAAGTGCGTGGGCAATTTCGTGCAGGATGGTATCACGTACGTGACTTTCGTCGTTCTTAAAAACATATGCACGCGACAGCTCGATGCTCTGATCTCCAGACTTGCAGATGCCGAGCATGCGCTTGCTGTTGTTGAACCGGAAAGTCCAGCTTCCCAGACCATAACTGTTCATCAGCTGGCGTGCAATCTGTTGAGCAAGTTCAGTCTGCATGGGGGGCGGATACCTTCAAATACGACTGAGAATTATAGAGCAATGACAGAACCTGGCAAGGAGAGAGTTTTTCATGCCATCGATGGATATCACGTAAATATATAAGTCTAAGAAAACTTAAGTACCCGTCATCCTTTCCGAGCGCTATCCTTTTGAAGGAGCGATTGTTCATGCGGGATAGCAAGGTGAGGCACAAGTGTCTGGAACAGAGCTGGCGCGTAAAATCCTACGTAACCTCACCTACGGAGGAGAGGGGCAACCTCCGGTACGCAGAGATTATGTCGAGCAGCTGACCAGCAAGTCCAAAGATTTTTTGCGCTCCTATGAGTCCGGTATGTTCAGTATCTTTGGTGAAGGTGATATCGTCCGTGATGCCACCCGCCGGATGGTTGAGCGCTCGTTCAATCTTCTTAAACCGTACGTGGTGCATCTCAACGTGGCTCTAGACGCCAGTCAGCTGTGTATGGCGACCACTGCTCCCGATGAGATTCTAGAGAGCGTAGAAGGCGAGTGGCCATTCAAACCTACCCGAGAAGTCAGTTTCTATCGGGCTAGATTCTCTACACATAACCTCAGCCTGATTATTCGAGGATCGGAAGATCGGGTCGAATTTTTTCTCATACCAGCGGAGCTTGTGATGCGACTGAGCCAGGTGGAAGATGATTATGGCGCGCTCATGGTTTATCAAGCTCGCCTCCAGTCTGGGAAGGTTGAGTGGGAAGTCGAAGGCAAGCCGCTTACCGACGACCGTTTCGAACGCTATAGTCTCTTGATGTTCGATTACTTCGTCAAAGAGACGCAATCTTTGCTTGTACGCGCATCCTGAGCCCCGAGTCGAACATGCTCATTTACGAAGTCAACCTCGAAGTCGACGAAGACATCAACCACAAGATGGCAGCATTCTTACAAGAGCACCTGCAGAAAATGCTTGATTTCAAAGGCTTTAAATCTGCGTATTGGTACTTCAGGCGCCCTGAAGACGAAGAGCGCGAGCCCACTCACACTTTGTGGACCGTTCAATACGTAGTCGATTCGCAGAATGATCTAGACGACTATCTCAACAACCACGCTCAGAACATGCGAAGCGAGACCGACGCTTTGTTCCAGGGCCAATACAGAGCAACTCGTCGCATTCTCCATCTCCTCGGTGTCGCCGGATTGAAGCTGCCAGGCGGCAAGTAGGCATTCTTGCGCTCTTGTCCTCGAATTTCGAAAGAACTTTACTGCAGTGGTATGGAGAACCAGAACGTGCTGCCTTCGCCGAGCCTGGATTCGACACCAATTGTGCCACCATGTTGCTCGACGATAGTTTTTGAGATTGGCAGACCAAGTCCTGTCCCGCCTCGATCTGTTTGATCCTTCGTTTCTACCTGTTGGAACGGTTCGAAGATTTGTTCGAGTTTGTTCTTCGGAATACCGCGTCCCTGGTCGATGATTCTGAATTCGACGACCTGTTCGCTTTGAACTACTTCGACTCTGATTTCGGCCTGCCTGGGTGAAAACTTAATGGCGTTAGACAGAAAATTGATTATTACCTGTATCACTCTGTCTTCGTCTGCTGAAAAAGTCACTACTGGATCCAAAACTTCTATTCTGACCTCATACCTATCAGCCATGTCTTTGACGCTGCCTATGGCACTTTCAATCAACTCCGAGCTGGATGTTTGTTGAACATTGAGATCGAATGCGCCACCTTCCATGGTTTCGATACTCAAGAGGTCGTCTATCAATCTGACTATTCTGTCTGTATCTCTAGCTGCCAGAGTCAGTCTGGTCTCTGCCTTCTCGGAAAGTTTGCCGTGCACCCCATGCGATAGATTGTGCAAAGCGTATTGCACTTGCCTCAAAGGTTCGCTCAGCTCCTCTTTTACTAGTGATACCAGATGTTTTCGCTGCCGGTCGACCTCTGTGAGGTCATCTGCGGTGGCATGAAAGACGCTATCTAAATGAGAGAGTTCGTCGTCACCGCCAATCGCTTTCTCCAGCGGTTGTCGCGATTGCAAGCGCTCCGTATTCTTTAACACCACTGCCAGACGCCGCGTAATGTTTTTCGCGAAATATATTGCCAATAGAATTGTGACCAGGACGTTCAAGATCACGCCCCAGATAATAGCCTCTCTGACGTTGTTCCTAAAGTATCGCTCTCTTCCCTGTAACTCCGATTGTAGCTGTTGCTCTCTTGCTAGCAGTCTGTCGGTGGTGCTGAATACTTGTGTCATCTCGGCATATGTTTTCCGTGTTTGTGCCGCGGTTGAGGTGAACGAACTCAAAGACGCGTTGTCCTCGACTTCTTCCTTGAATACTCGACCAAGCCTTCTGTATGTTGCTTCAACGCTCTGGCCAATCTTTTCGGCGAGTTCGACTCGCGGTTGTGAGTCGGCGCATAGCGACTGGAGTTCTGCGGTTGCTTGCATAGACAGTTCTTTATCTTTGTTGAATCGAACATCCAGAAGCGGTATCTTTTGTGCGTTGTACATCATCGAAATTAACTGAGAGTCGATTACTCTGGCCACTATCGAGGTTGCAGTCGCCACTATCTTTTTCGATTGAATTTTTTCTTCGATCTCAAACTGCGCCATAATCAAGAAGTATGCCAGTAGGCACATGAAGACCACCTCCAGCACCAGCGGCAGTATTATTACGACCAGGCCCTTTCTCATTAGTCTCGATTTGACCTTAAACACTGTGAGACCTCTTTTGTGGAAGTCTGAGCTGCTGAGTCGTAGTCTTTCTGTCACTGCTGACCGAGATAAAACCATGGTGGGCGGCGACAATAGATTTTGTCAGCGCCAGCAACAGTGTTCGAGCCTTTCCCTGTTCTTCGTCGTCGACATCTCTTGTTCGTTCGAAGAAATTGTGAGCCTGTTGAGCCGTCAATATCGATCCCTTGTCGGTAATCTTCAATTCAAGCCGTTCTTGATCTATCTTCAAGGTGACTTCCACTATGCTACCTTCCGGTGCACGCAAAATCGCGGTATCAAATATGATGCCGACTGCTAGAGTGAGTTTTTCGTCGTCTCCTACGAGATGGAAATCTTCTTGTCCGCAGTCTGTGACTGCTCCGTCGAGCTTGAGTTGGAGTTTTTTTGACTCGAATTTTTCTCGCTTCTCTTCGATAACTTTGTGCAACAGTCTCGAGAAGTTCAAGGTGTTCTGTTTGACCACCTGGCTTCCGGCTTCCATTCTCTCCAGTAAGAGCAGGTTGTTGATCAATTCGATTAGCATCTCGATGTTTTCTTGGGCTTTGTTAATCTCCAATATTGACTTGTCTGAGAACTGGCCCAGCGCCCCTGCTTCTGCAAGTGTCAATGTACCTTGCACAGAGGTCAGTGGTGTGCGCAGTTCATGACTAACCACTGCTACCAACTGTTCTTTGAACTTTTCGAAATTGAGAATTTCGCTTGCCGTTTTATGCAGTGCGTGGTCCAAATCCGCAATTTCGTCCGTGCCTCGAAGAGGCGGCTCCAGTGGCATTCTCGCTCCGAGCTTTAGTGTGTTTTTCAATACATTGTCCAGGCGCTGTGACACGTATCTGGCAAATGAGTAGGCCAGGAAGATTGTGATTGTCACATGAACGGTCAGACCGAAAAGCATCAACAGTTGAATACGCCATATTGCTTGTCGTCGCAGTCTGGGTTGGGCGCTTTGAAGCTTCTGCTCTCTCTCCAGGATCACGCGGGTCGAGCCTTCCGGACGCATTACCAACAGGTGCTGGACCTCGACAAAACCCGGAATAGCGAAAAATGCGCTCAGCCTTGCCTGCGGCATGCTTATCAGCGCCCGGTCTTGTTGTTCCATCCAACTAATGGCGGAACGGTTCAATCGAAGAGCCGCATCTCTTTCAGTCGGATCCTTTTCACAAAGTCGAATCAGTTTCGTGGCATTCTTTCGAAGTTTCGCTCGGGAATTCTCATTCCGCTTCCTGAGACCCTCGTTGCGTGTCACGTTGTACAAAACCGAGGATGTTGTAGAGTCGGCGATCTCCTTGATCAGTGTTTCTACGCAGACTATCTTGTCCTGCGATTCGATCTCTTTGCTGATGATTGAGTTGGACTCATCGAGCAGATGCAGGAGGACGAAGACGAAGAACAGCTCGAACAGGAGCGGTATCGCGATTATGATGAGACCTTTGTGGAGAATACTCAGTCTCTTGTATTTGTTGTTCTCTCGATACGTCATTGGAAAAGGGGCCTGGAGCGCCTACATATCTGATTCCCCGATTTGTCGTATTTGATCGTTGGAGATTATCGGAAGCATTGGCGAGTCGGAGATCCGGCGTTCCCGAACATGAGCTCTGTGTGAGTCAGCCAAGCCTGGTCTTGAAACAAACCGTGACAAAGCCTGCATGAAATATTCAGATTTCGAGAAAAACCGATGCAGATGCAAAATCCCAATATCATAGGAGCGACTGCGTTTTGCGGCTTTTCGGCCCCGGTACAATGCTTATCACTTATAGTTGATTGTCAACAACTGTAAACGCCCGTAGGTACATAATCACAGGCTATGCCTTACCATTTTGTATCCGCAAGCAACCAATTTGAGGAGTCACTAAATAAGGTGGCTTTTTATTCAGGGAGACAAATCATGCCACGCACATTAGCGACCGAAACCGAAACATTGATCGAAGAAGCCATTGTTGATGTAAAAGTTCGAGGCATCGTTCAAATCACGAAAGATGGCGACATGTGGGATTGCGCAGTAGCAATCTACAATTCGAAGGACGGGCTCTCCAAAGCCAAACTCGATGCACAGCAAGTCGTTGCACTCTTTCAGGCCTGCAAAGTTCCGCAGCCCATCGTGACCGCTGATTCGCACATCGTAGAGTTCTTCGATGGACCATCTGCCGACGCCTGGGTTGAGCTTGGATTCAAAGGCTCCGTTTAAGTCAGACTGAATTGATTATTGAGACCGCGATAGCTGTGAGTTGTCGCGGTCTTTCGCGTTCTGTCGGTCGTGGTAGCTCTTCTTCCACCGGAGTAAATTCCGCTCTATTCCTGCTTCTAGCCTGGTCTAAGGAATCTAAGTGTGGACATGAGTGTTGTCAAATCAGCCGTGAGTCAACCTATTGTATAATCTGGCGGCGTCTAGCTGCTGTCTCGCCCTTGTAAAAGAGCGAGTCGGATGCCTTCTGGCATCTGTCTTCAGCACTCTGGCCGGAAGTTCATACTTGAGAGGAAGCCCATGCAGAAGAAATCACAACTGGCAGCGTTGTCCACCTCCTTAATCGCCTGCTCTATGTCAATTTGCAGCAGTCTTGCGATTGGCTCATTGTTGCCTGCATTTGCCAACGGTCAACCTAGCCTTCGCGATTTTAGAAATCAGAACACCAATCTCTCTCGTCTCGAGGCTCGCCGACAATATCGAACTCAGTACAGGCATCAGGGCAGCAGAGGCATATCGGGCTCGGGTCTTCCCTCGGTCGATGCTGCCGGGCTATCGGCTATCTCCGCATCGTATCCGACAGAGCTGTCCGGCGGACATCTCAATCGCATCCAAAACCGTTTGCAGACGAAAACCCTGCAGTCCATATCTATCGGTGGGTTAGTCAGGCTGAATAGTGGCGTCAATCTTGATTTGACCTCATCCGAGAAAAGCATTTTTCTGGGTGGCAATCTTTTTCAAGGCGTCCAATCCGTCGAGATAAAAGTCGGCGATGCGACAAAGAGTTTTTCCACGGGGTCGCAAGTCACCGCTGCTGAATACGTCGCGGTCAAACAGGCTCTGTCCGGTGGCGGTCAAAAACTGCTACTCAGTGGCACGGGCACAGCCAGTGGTGGTTCGCTTGATTTGACGGCTATCACAAGCAACAACGATCCTCTGCGTGCATCCAACCTGACGGTAGCTTCAGGAGTTACGACGGTTGGTGACTTCGGTAAGCGATCAGACTTTACGCTCACTGGTGATTTGAAAAATTTTGGCTCAGTTATTGCTCTCTCCTCCGATAACAAGGTAAGGGGCGGTGCGATTAGAGCCAACGATATCACCAATGGTGCGGGTGCTTTGATATCGTCTATGGTGTCAGACAATGCCGAGTTTGGCGGCAACTCCGCTAAGGTGGATCTTGAACTTAATGCCCGAGGTAATTTGACGAATCTTGGGAAAATAGCATCCAGCGGCAATCTTGTACTTTCTGCCGGATCGCAGATTGATAACAGCGGGGTCGTTTCGGCGAACGACACTGTATCTCTTAACGCTGCCACCATCAACAATGCTAACAGAATTGAGTCTTTGTCAGGTGACGTCAACTTTGATGCGCCTGATACGGCACCACTCAATTTGAATAACAATGGTGGCACTATCGCAGCCCATAGCGCCATCAATGTTAGAACAGCAGATTACGCCGGCAGTTTTTGCAACAATGTTTTTGGTGGCGACCTTCTGAGCCAACAGTTGAATCTACATGCTGGACTGGGCACCAACGACGTCAATGTTTTTAACCTCACAGGCATCACGAGCCAAACAGGAGCAGCCGGACATATAGCGGCGTCAACCGGTGCGCTCACCATCGGCGAGACTTGCCTGACGGGCGATCCGACTTTCTATAATACTGGTGGCGACATCAACATCACAGGCAACATCATCTCCAATGAGGACCTCACGATTATTGCCTCTGGCAATATAACCCAGACGTCGACTGCGAACGTAACGGCTCGGAACAGCGATCAGGGATTTGACATCACGCTGATCGCTGGAGCTAACATAACCGGTACTTCAGGTGGTGCAAATAGTCCGACGCTCCCTGGCGGTTCTGCTGGGCAAGCGACAATCGATGGAACGGCGTCAGCTACTGGAGGTCGGGTTGCATTTACCGGCGCGACGATCACTACGGTGCCCAACACGTCGGTTGGTACACAGCCTGGGGGCGACATAAATATCTACGCGTTCCGCGGTAGCGCTGCCAATTCTGGTCAGGTCAATATGGGTGGGACTACACTTTCGACTTACGGCTCGACAGAAGGGACGAATGGTAACATAACCATCATTGCTGGAGCGCAGAACAGTACTGCAATCACGATTACTGAGATCCGGACGGAACTAGGTCAAGGGACTTCCGGTGGTGACCTCACTTTGATAACTGCTCAACCGACGGCAATCGGCGGCCCGATTACATACGCTGCCAACGGCAGCCGAAGTGGAGGAACACTGGGCGCCAGTGCGGGATTGAGCACAGGCGCTAACATAGTTACTTTCAGCGCACAAAACCTCGCCGGTAATCTCACTGTAAATGCAGGCGGTACCATAACGCAAAACAATGCAAGTTTTCGGACCAACAGCTTCAACGCTCATATAGATGTGAAGGCTAGTTCGATTGGGAATGGCTCCGGCACCCCGTTTCAACTGGGTGGGATTGAGATTCCCTTCACTAAGAAGGTGTTGAAAACTCTAGACCCAGGAAACGGCACACTTTCAGCAGTTGCCACTACTGGCAGTGTCGACATAGTTCGAACTGCCACTACGACGATAACACTCAGTGGATCGGCAGTTGGGAACTTTAATGTCACAACTCCTAGCGGTTTGAACATAGACGACGTGTCGTCCGCTACCGGTCAGGTAAAAATCAAGAATACGGGTGGTGGTCTGAATATCAATCCAGGCGCAGTGATCGCATCGCGCTCTCTAGTCGATATCGAAAATGCGACTGGCAAGAAACTGGGACCGTCGTTTGTAATCGGTCAAAATGCCTCAATCTCCACTAGCAACCCAAGTGGCACAGAACCGATCAATTTGTCTCTCACGAATGGCGTGGCCATTACGAAACAGATCGATTACGCCAACGACAATTTGACCATTGTCGGTGACGTACGTTTCTTCGGGAAGAAGCCGGAGGTTCTCGCTCCGACTAATATCCTCACCGCTGATAGTGGCAGTCCAATCACTTTCATAAGAGGTAAGGGCGACTTCATATTCGGTGGTGGTGTTCAGGTTGATGCAGGACCGTAGTACTGCCTGCGCCTGGGATAAAAACATGGATTAAGGCAAGTTGGCGATTGAGCGTAGCTTGTGAATAGCTTGATGTGAGAAATGCCTTCCATCGTCAAAGTTTTATTCGACATCGAATCGCCCTTGGATAAAAAGCGGGTGCGTTTGCCAAGTTGGCAAATGCTTGTCGATCGTGAAATGCTTCAATCGGAGAAAGGCATCCCTTTGTCAAAGTTTTATTCGACATCGAATCGCCCTTGGATAAAAAGCGGGTGCGTTTGCCAAGTTGGCAAATGCTTGTCGATCGTGAAATGCTTCAATCGGAGAAAGGCATCCCTTTGTCAAATTTTTAATCGACATCGAATAAACTATGGGAAGCAAGTACTGCGTTTGGCAAGTTGGCAATCGCGCATCGAGTGCGAATGAGTAGGTCGAAAGCTGAGTCCTGTCAAAGTTTTATTCGATATCGAATAAACCCTGGCAGAGAAAGGTGAGCGATTGCCAACTTGGCGAACTTACCTCGCTTGGTGCATTGCTTGATGCGGAAATTGCCTTCTTCTGTCAATTGGCAAATCGACATCGATACACGCCCAGGCAGAAAACACATCTGATGCGAAATGCTGGCGAGGAGCCAGCGCTTCGCTTGACTGATTCGGCGTTATGCCGGTAGGCATAGCAGATGTACTTTACGCTCGACTTACTTAGTCTTGAGTTGTGGGAACCATGTCGTCAGTTGGGCGGCACTGTATCCGGTGCCCTCCAGCTTTTTCATAATTCCTGGATCTTTGGCTAGCTCAGGGTTGAGCTCGAGACCACGCTTGATGTCGGCTACGCCTGCATCAGGGCTGGTCTTCTTCTCGTTGGCGCTGGTTAGTCGTCTTGTTCCACGAGAGAGGTGGAGTAGACTTTCAGCTTGTCCAAGTCGCTCGATCTGGGTTGAGTCTCTGCCGATCTGATCTAGCATCGCTTGCTGATCTTCAGTGGGTTTATTTTTGCCGATCTCTTTCTCAACACCCTCTCTTATCTCTTTCAGCTTAGCAATACCTAGCCTGACGTCCTCTTTATCGACTTTGGATGCACTCGCGATAGACTTGTCGTACGCAGTATCTATCTGATCATCTGTGGCCTTTTCGCCCAGGTCGGCGAACGGCTGCAAATTGTTGAGATGCTGGTCGCGCAGACGATCAAAAACCTTTTCTGGATCCTTGGCTGGCTTCGCTTCCGGCTTGACCTCCGGCTTGACCTCGGGCTTCACTTCCGCCTGGAAGGGCAGTTCAGGGAACCACTCTTTCAGTTTCGCGCCATCGTATCCGGTACTGGTCAGCTTGGTCAGAAGACCCTTGTTATTTGCAAGATCAGGACGTTGTTTCAGACCGGCCCTAATGTCTTCTTTACCGGGTTCTGGATTCTTCGGATCGGATTGAAGTTTTAGTGCTCCTCGTGTGATTGTCAGATAGGCTTCGCTCTGGTCGATGCGGTCAACCATGCCCATATCGGCTTGAAGCTTGCGAATTTTTTCTTGCGTTGCAGCGTCTGGCGTCTCTCCCTCCTTGACAGTCGGCATTCTTTTTGCGAGCGCTGCTTTTGCAGTCTTGATATCATCTGGTTTTAACTCTTTCGCTCGTGTGACCGCTTCGTCGAAAGCGGCTAACGAGTCTTTCGGTGAAGGATTCTCACCGAGTTTTGTCAACGGCTCGAGAACCCGTTTTTGATGGACGGAGAGTCGTTGGAATGCTTCTTTTTCCTTCTGGTCCAGTTCCTCAACTTTACCTTCGGGCTTCACCTCAGGTCTGACTTCGGGCTTCACCTCAGGTTTGACCTCAGGTTTGACCTCAGGTTTGACCTCGGGTTTGACCTCAGGTTTGACCTCAGGTTTGACCTCAGGTTTGACCTCGGGTTTGACCTCGGGTTTGACCTCAGGCTTCACTTCGGGTTTGACTTCAGGCTTGACCTCCGGTTTCGCGTCTGGTGGAACCTGGAACGGTACTTCGGGGAACCACTCCTTCAATTGCTTTGGAGGGATTCCAGTGCCGGTCAGCTTGTCGATGACACCTTTGTCTGTTGCCAGGTCTTTGTTGAGTTTCAAACCTGCTTTGACATCATCGATGCCAGGCTGTGGTTTTGTCGCGTCGGCTTGTAAACGGACCGCGCCGCGGGAGAGGGTGAGATACGCCTCGGTGCCCTCAATACGCTTCAGCATGGCCAATTCTTTTTGCACACCATCTATCTTGGCCTGGGTTGCTTCATCCGGCTTTTCGCCTTCTTTCACTTGAGGCATCTTCTTCTGGATGATATCTCGGAGAGC
>CAYQKX010000031.1:0-91803 GCA_964418155.1 uncultured Candidatus Obscuribacterales bacterium
CGAGCTCAAAGAGCAAGTGGCTCGGTTAACTCCCAGAAACGAAGGTGAGCAATGACGCTGTCAAGGAAGACTAGCGATGATTGCGGAACTCAAAATAGAACGGCATGACGACTGGCGTACACCGGACGCCATCTTCAAACCACTAAACGCTGCTTTTCACTTCAATCTTGACGTTGCGGCAGACGGGGACAACGCCAAGACGTGCGAATATATACGCGCAGAGGATGACGCTTTGAAGCAGTGCTGGTCTGATTTTGACGGCACTGTAGTATGGTGTAATCCGCCATACAAGGACATCACGCCATGGGTTAAGAAAGCGGACACCGAATGCACGCGAGGCACAACTATCGTCATGCTTCTCCCAAACTCCAGAGACACAAAGTGGTACCACGACATAATCGTACCAGCCAAACGTGCCGGCTATTGCCGGACTTACTCTTACCGTGGTCGGATTCGATTTGAAGATCCTCACCCCGCCGCACGGCAAGCGCCGAAGCAGGGGAATATGTTGGTGGTATTCACGCCGCCATTGCCTGAATGCTGGGCACTGGACTAATGAAATACTTCCGCACATTCAAAGCACACTTCTGTTGCTCATGCACTGAGGACGGTTATGAGTGTTGTGGAGAAGACCACCATTGCCCTGGAGAATGGGCGATAGATAACCCACATGACATGCATTATGCCGAGTTGCAAGAGTACCGCATAGTGAAGACAACTACTCCCGGAGAAGACTAGCAATGACCGATGAACAAAAGAACGAGCTTGTCCAAGCGCTGGAAGACGTGCACGCACTATCTCTCAGTCTACAAAGCCGAATCTTGGACAACCAGCTTGGCAGAGACTATGACAAAGAAAAGCTCGCGAAGCAGATAACAGAGTTCAAGCATTTGACGACTGAAGTTTATCTTCAGC
Source organism: uncultured Candidatus Obscuribacterales bacterium (assembly GCA_964418155.1). Classification (GTDB taxonomy): domain Bacteria; phylum Cyanobacteriota; class Vampirovibrionia; order Obscuribacterales; family Obscuribacteraceae; genus JADYXR01. The sequence goes on from CAYQKX010000031.1 coordinate 916, forward strand.
TTTGTCTATTTGCGAGGAGCTCTTGCATGGTCACTTGTCACGTTTGCAAGAAACAATACCCCTCACCAATGATGACGTTTATCAAGGTTGTTAAAGAGTCGCGCTTGATTACCGAGGTGCGCCCGATCTGTGGACCTTGTTTATACCCAGAACCAACTACTTCCAAAGAAGACGGCGATGCGTCAAAATAGCTTTTGCCTGGTGCCGGAAGGAAAACCGGACTAAACCCCCAGGCTCCACTTTAAAGCTCACCCTTGAGCTGCTTGTAAACAACAAACGCACCAGGTCTCTTGTCCGTTGTGCGGATGCGTTTCCGCCCACCCTTGCCGTCCGGGATAGAGCCCACGATTAGCATGCCATCGTGATCTTTGTCGAACCCATTGTAAACATAGAAGCTGTTTCGCGGATCTCCTTTGTGGTACTTAGCCCGCCCGTTGTACCCCCAGAAGAAATACAGAATGTCTGTATCTGAGACGGCCGGGGTTATCTTTGGTTTGCACTTGTTGCGAGCAAAGCACGCTGCAAGATACGTTGCGGCATAAAAGTCATTGGCGCCACATTTGATGAGCGATTCCTTTTCTTCGTTTGTCAGTGTTGAGTACTTGTTGAGCAAGAATCGAAAGAAAGCATCATCCGGGATAGGGTCAAACTGAAAGGGACCGCCAGGCGTGGCAGGTGGTACGACATGCATCCCTTCCCGAAACCAAATAGCAGCAATCGCCTCCCATGGGACGCCTGTTGCCCGCTCCACTTTCTCAAAGTGTCCCTGGAACTCACGCAGTCTATTCAAAGTAAGTGGCTTCAGGCGTAACGGCATTTATTCACCCTCGCTCTTTTTCTTCTCGTTCCAGAATGCTCTAAGTGCCACAGTAAGACCGCCACCAATCATAGTGGCAATCCACACTGGTGTGGCGTGATGCTTGCCAATAGCTTCAAACGCAATATTAGCAACGCATTCCACTACTGCGATGCCAAGGCAAACACGAGTAATGAGCAGGATTAATGCGCTTTTAGACACAGTGTCACCATCACGCCTAACGCGACGACAAGCACACCATAAAAGAATTCGTCCAACCAACTTGGAATATTCTTCATACTCTTCATGCTAGTTCTACCTCCCCGTTATCTGCTAGCAATGCAATTTTTACCTTACTTGCAGCATTTGTCACTTCTTGCAGTGTCTCAAGCTTCTGTTGAGGACTGTACTTCAGGTAGTAGCACATGAAAAGAGCAGCTATCCGAGTGCCACCACCCACGATTAACTTAATGCCTTCTGTAATGTCTCCTGCGTCCTTCTTGAGCTGCTCAAAATCTGCTTGCCCGTCACCATCCTCATCAGCCTTTTTACGGCTCTCCAGGAACGCTAGAACGAGGTCTGAAGCATCTTTCTTGAGCTTATTCGCAAAAGGCTTTAGGAGTAAAGATACTAGTTTCATGGTTTGATTTCCTCTTCTGCTTCTACTTCTGCATCAATCGCGATCTCTGGTTCTGCGTCTTCGAGAGCTGCAAGCTGCTCAATAATCGGCTGCCAGACTGCATCTTGTAATTCTGATTGGATCACGTGCGAAGCGCGAAGAATCTTGAGGTACTGCTCGTCAGAGATGCGGGTATCGGCAGCGGCTTTGTGTAGCTCGATTCGTTGCCCAACTTCTTTGGCTGAGCCTTTTGTTGTTTGTATGGTTTTTCGAAATTCGAGTGTCATTGCATTAGCTCCAGTTGTACACCGCCTACTTGGAATGTCCGAGCGCTGCCGCTCGTATTTTGCCCTTTGCAGTACAGCGCTAATGCTGCTGTGGTGCTAGGCGCATTGGTACTATCTCTAGTATCAACCAAACTACCGTTGATATAGAACTTGATTGCGTTTACGTCTGTAGCATCAATGCAAAGCAGATAATCTGTGCTGGTCGCAATTGATTGTGAGGTCGCTGTAATGGTGCCACCGTCTACGCCACCATCATTCATAATTGTTCGCCAAAAGGCCGTGCCATCTGAGGCTGGAACATAGCGAAACATAGCGCAGTTGGCCGCAGGAGTGGCAGGCGAGCTGCTAAGTTCTCCCAGGTTGTCTGTAAAACCACAGTAAATCTCAATGTTTGTAATCGACGATCCTGTCTTTACATGAGTCCACCAAATTGGCTTTTGACGAAACTGGCATGCGCTTAAACCGGTTTCATAGCCAGCTTGAGAGTTATCGCTAGCGGCAGATGCACAACTGAGGTACTGACCGTTAGAATCTAAGGCTGCCGATACAGTACCCGCCAAGGATGGCGCCGTCATTCCAAGAGCGGTATAGGCGGTTGATGTGGTTTGGGCAATAGTGGCGCTTTTTAAAATTCGAGCAGTAGCCATTGTCGTAGCAGGTAATGCGGTACCGCTACCGCCACTTGCCGCAATTGTGATAGACCCTGCGCCTGGGGTGATTGTGACGTTTGCGCCAGCGGTCAAGGATGCAAGAGAGAAATTATTGTTCGCATCGTGACCGATCAAGATTTGACCGTCAGTAGCAGCAGAGCCGTCTACGCCAGTTCCGCCTCTCGCGACATCCAAAGTCCCTGACGTAATCTTTGCGGCTGAGTGCGCCACGAGCTGATTAGCGGTCATCGCCATCAGCCCGACATTGCCACTAGCATCAGTGCCAAAAATTCTGTCAGCGGTCTGACCTGTCGCGTAGGACAAGGTCACATCGCCAGAAGTGGTGATATCTGCGGACGAGGTAAAAATTGTAGAGGGAGCATTAACGCCGATTGACGTCACACCACCACCCGCAGCCGCAGCCCATTTAACATTCGGATTTTGCGAAGAGTCGTAGGTCAGAACATTGGTATCACTACCGCCCGCCAGTCTTACAATCGCGCCTGAGTCGTTGACTACAAAGATATCTCCAGCAGACACACTCAGATTCGCAATCTCGCTCAGCTGGGTATCAAGCCGCGCATTGTCTACCGTCCCACTTGTGAGCAGAGCCGCTGAATGGTTGCCAACTTCTAGGTTGACATCACCCGCAGTGCCAGCGGGGTTAGTGATTGTGATTGAGCTTCCAGAACTTGCGAAGCTCCTGCGAACAAAAGTATCCGCGCCTGTAACAGTTACAAATCCCGCAGTGCTATCGAGCCCTGCCAGAGCTGTAAGCGTTGCGTCAAGACCTTGCTTGTTCCCAAGGTCAGTAACAAGACTGGCAACGTTAGCTTGCGGCAGTGAGCCAGTAACAATGCTGGTAGACAGGTCGATCTGCCCAAGCCCCGCATTGCCAGAGCTATCTGTAATTAGCGCTCTATTTGCAGTCAAGCCTGTCGCGTAAGACACAGACACAGACACAGCACCAGTGAGATCAGGCACACCTGTCACCGTGAAGAACGATGGCACAGACATGTCAAACGAGGTCAGGTCGCCCGTTCCCGAAGGGTCAAAGACTGTCGCGTTAGGCAATCTTGAGTCCGGGGCGGATATTACATATGGTCCAGAAATGGGAGCAGGCTTTTGGCTAAAGCCCAAGCCGCCATCCCCCCAGGCATGTGCCGGAAGAGCAAGGAGTAAAGCCAAGAACAACGGCAGTAGTTGCAGTAGTGGAAATAGTAATCTCATTTCTTCGTTGCCGCCTCTATTACCGTGTCAAACATCTCTTTGCGCTTAACTGGGTCTGATACCACTTTCGCGCGTTCTAACTTGTTCTTCATTTCTTGGAACTCTTGATCAGTTATCGTCGGGTCTTCCGCTGCAGCTTCAAGTTTTTTCCGTGCCTCGCTAGCAGCAAGCGCACTATCTATCTGTGCCTGAGACGGTGGGCGCTCTTTGTTCTGTAGCTGGAATGTGATGGCACCATTGCTGGAACGAACGAAATCATAAGGTCGTGCGTTCCTGGGAGTGTCTGGCATCTCGACCGCAACAGCATTGGCAGGAATGTTCTCCCCCGCCTTCGGACAATTGCCAAGCCACATAGCATGACTACGCGTTTCTAGTTGTCCGCTCCGGACCTTGTAAACGAGCCATCGTTGCTGCACTCGTTGCTGCACTCGTTGCTGCGCTTGAGCATGTGCAGCCTGGGTCATTGCCAGGGCTATTATTGCCAGAGTTAGAGCTAAGACGAAACTACGCAGCATTGTCCATCTCCAAAACGTCGCCTACGAAGTCGCCAAAGTCGCCTACAAAGCAAGTTTCTGTCTGCCCTAAAAGCTCAAAGTACGCCACCATATTGCCGCCCGCAGTGGCACGGCAAATATCTCTGTGACCTCTCAGCTCTCCTGCCAACACCTTCTGCATGTTTTCGGGCTTGGACATATAAGAGATAATCGGGTTCGAGGGAGTACCTTCTAGCACCAAAGTCGTGCCATCATCGCCATCCGCTCCGGCAGTCCCAGAGCCATTACCCGTACCACCTGCACCGCCGTCGTACGTAGGAGTCGAGTTGTCCGTGACATCCGGAGCGTATAGCAAAAACAAGCCCCCTGCTCCTCCTCCTGCTCCTGCGGTGTTGCCAGATGTCCCACCATTGCCGCCAGCACCGCCCTCAATCTCAACTACAGCACCGGCATCCACCACAATGGAATCCTGCGAGAGCATCGCGCATGTGGGACCGGCAGATCCACCGCCGCCGCCACAAGTATTCGTGCCGTCCTCGCCATCACCGCCATGAGCCTGGATAAATGCATCGTCCTGGATATCGATAGGACCGACCGCACAAACAACAACACTTGGCAAGCCGCCAGTGCCCTTACCGCTAGTATCGGAGCTAGATGCTGACGAACCGCCGCCGCCACCACCCGAACGTCCTTGCAACAGACTCGCTGTAGCCTTCGGTCCTACTACGAACTCTTCATTGTTGCCGTTGTGACCCGAACGCCCACCATCGCCCACGCAAGAAGCGCCGCCAGCACCGCCACCGCGAGCCCAGGACATTGCGCCATTACCGCCGCCGTAGCCGCCACCAGGACCGCCACGAGCGTCACCAGAGTCATGCGATACGCAGTCGCCACCAGTGTCCGTCACAGAGTTGACAGTGATGCCGCCATCAATAATCACCGAGCCGGTTGCATTGAGAACAGTGAGGTATTCATAAATGAACACACCGCCGCCACCACTTGTAATGTTGACGTTGGTTGCATTGAAAGTCCGCCCTGACCCCATGTTGCCACTTACAAGAGTGCCATCATCGCCAGTGCCACCGAAGGGACGATCTGGAGTCGCCCACGCTGGAATATTCGATGCACCCATCGTGAAGACTTGCCCTTCGGAGCCACCACCCGTGATTTGCATCAAGCTGCCATCTGCATACGGGACGCCACCTGCGGTATAGGAGTCGCCCTGATCCTTCATGAGGAAATCAGCGGAGCCGCCTACATCTGTTACGCGATAAGCCCTTGCTCCTGCTGGGTTCGCCCAGGTGACGGTATAGTTTGCGGTCGTCTGCTTGAGCACAAGCGACGTTTCTGCAATAGCCGATACCAATGTCTTATTCGATAGTGACTGCGTGGCTGCAAGTAACGCAACAGTGTCCGTAGCGGCAGGAAATGTGATTGTCTGCCCTGAGACCGTGACTGTCCCTGTACCAAGCACTGGAGCACTGGAAAAGGTTTTGACCCCGCCCACAGTTTGAGCGGAGACAGTATAGACAACGTCTGCGTTTGCTCCAGGGTCTGGAAAGTTGATAGTCCTGGTCGAGGATGCAGGCGCAGCAAATGTTACCGTGACATCGTTCGAGCCTTTCTCGACAGAGAACTGGTCATTGATAACTGGGTTGGTAAGAGTCTTGTTTGTGAGAGTCTGCGTGGAGGTTAGCTGCACAATGTCTGTTCCGACGTTGAGCGTTAGGTCACCATTGGCGCCACCATCTGTTAGTGTGATTTTGTTAGCTGTGCCTACTATTCTGCGTTCATTGGATAGCGCAGAGTCCAGTGCCAGCACGACGTATTGCAGGTCTGACGGACCTAGTGATGCTGCTGACCACGCCATGCCTAACGTTTGACCAGAGTCTGCTGTGAGTACGGACCCGTTGGAACCTACAGAGAGCACGTTCCACGCTGCGCCATCACCCACCACCATCTTGCCTTTGGTAGGTGCGCCGATCAGATTGATGAGGGCTGCAGCTGCAGTACTCGCTCCTGTACCTCCATCTGCTATTGCAAGATCGCTTCCGACAGAAAGGGTGAAGTTGCCATTAGCTCCGCCGTCGGTAAACAGGAAGAACGGGTTGCTTGAGACAAGCACTCTTTCTTCTGACAGCTCAGGGCTTGACGTTTGAACGAGGAATGTTGCGTTGCCCGGAGCGAACCCCGTATTTCTCCAACCCAAACCAGATGGGGCTGTGCTCTTCTGGGCTCCAGCTGGTGCAGCCAAGACGAGCACGGAGGCAACAGCGAGAAGAAGCTTTCTCATCACACAGGATCTCCATTGTGATAAATCGTTGGTGTCCCGGTGGATGCCTTCAGGAAGAAGAGTGCCCCCGCTGGTCCCTGGAAGAAATCGAGGTGTCCGTTACTTGTAAAAGTCTTTTGATACGATCCGCTATCGGTCCCAGGTAAACGCCAAGCTGAAGATACTGGTACGTAAATGTAGATCGTCAAGATCGCGTCGGCTGCACAATCTACGGTCACTGTCCCCGTGTCGCCGATCCTTCCATGAGCAATTGTCTTAGCTGCAGGTAAGCTCACGCTGCTCGGCGTGTCCGTCGCCAAGGTGGCTGTCGTTACTGGCAATTCGATCGCAGTTTTTACGGCTTGCGCAAGCCCTACACCTTGTCTGAAAGACATTATTGTTTCAAGCCTCCGAGAGTAAGAACGCACGTAAGTCCAGCAAAGGAGATCATTTGACCGCCGCTGCCGCTTACCTTTACCGCCCAGTATCTGCCCGAACCACGAGGCTGAAACTCAATGATCTTAGGATAGCTTGAGGTGGTGCCATTTGTCCAAGTAGAAAGATCAGTGATACTAGCCGTGGTGACCGAGTAGGTTTTGGTGTCCTGCTGAAGCCAGTTAGTATTCGCTCCAGCGTTTTGTGTAAGCGTGTAGGCGGCAATGTTGAACGTATGCGCTGGTCCATCGGTCAAGACATCGATGCGGCGCATGCTGCAGTTTTGGAGGGGCGATTCTCCACCAATTAACGGCGAGACATATGACCATGAATACGCGGTGCCGCCAGTTCCATCGTTGTTTAGATTGTAGGCATCGCCAACGTATGCGCGATTGATATTCCCGCTATCATACCGACCAAGAAACGTCAATTCGTTCGTATCAGTGACGGAGTCGAGTTTGTTGGCAACAGTAACCCCGCAAGAATAGGCGGCACCGCTTCTTGTAGAGAAGATGGGAGCGCCTATAGTCCCGCCAATATTTTGCCCCGTGTTGTAGTTGAGAACGATTGCTTTGTCATTCTGCGTTGATGAATCAATCGGCACCCAAAACAAGAGCTCTTGCGTAGTCGCATGAGGTACACAAAACGCCTGGCTTGCATACTGCCTGTTTATTCGCTGGGTCAGCTCCTTGATCGGGAACGAGACTGTGGCATTAGATAGCGTCGACAGTCCCGCGCCTGTAGAGAATTTACGGATACCATCGCTTGCAAGAAAAAATGTCTCATTGCCAATTTGGCTCCAGCTGCGGTTGGACATTAGTCCAAACTCTTCTGTGACAACGACTGACGAAAAATCAATCGCGTCTGTACCGGTAATCATCCCGAACCCATGCTCAAATCCAACCAGCAGAACTGTAGCGGTATTGCTGGTGTTATCGAGACGCATGGTCTTAAGACCGGTTATCTTTCCCAAATTCGCGGAGAATGTGATCACGCCCGCGTCCGTTGCTGCAGGCGTTCCTGACACGGTAAATGCATCCGGATTTTGATAAACCGAGAGAACCACAGATTGAGGGTTCTCTTCAAAGCCAGCAAAACAAGCCCGCCCAGCAAAAACCTCCACGAACTCAGGCTTCTCATAATCAATGGTATTGATCGTTACAGGCCAATTTGAGGACTCTAAAAACCCATCCGTGTTTTGCGTTGGGTCCCAGAAGTGAGGCTGTTTGTCTGGGTGGCAGAAGATAACATTAGTGGTATCAAATGCACGAAAGCATCCCGCCCGAGACGAATCGAGAACTGTCCCCAGCAAGGCAGTAGAGCTAGACAAGACGCCCGCTGGAGTGATCTGCCATTTCCAGATTCCACCAAGACCTCCACCCGAGTCGTTTACCTGCCAAAGTACGAATTGTTGCGGGTCTCCGTTGGAGTCCGGACCTGTGAACTGATAGCCTTCAACGGTCTGAGTGGGCGTAATAAAACCGCCAGGAGATGGACTCAGGAATGCCAGCAGCGTGCCACCCGCTACCCGTTTTGTGCCGATTCCTCTAGAGGTCCAAATGCCACGCTTGAGCATCTGGAGATTGTCTAAAGTAAAAGCCTTATCTTTATCCCTGCCGAGGTCTGTTATGTTCGTCTCAAGTCCCTTCGTGGGGCTAAGAGCAACCGTCTTGAGCGATACTCCTCTTTCGGACAACTCCGTCTTGAGAGCTGGCGGCAAGTCACCAGATTGAGCCTCAACTCTATGCGCAAGCGATGGTGACAGCAAAAGCGACACCATCAAGAGCAGCGCTAAGAGTCTATCTACCAGTCCCATACTTCCGCACTTCCTCTTCTTCCAAAGATCGAGATCGCGCCATCACAGGTAGGGTCAAGCCTCATGTGCTCGCCTGCCAGCGGAATTGTGTGTTGCTCCATCTCTGTTCGCACAGCATCTAGGAACGCGGCGTAGTCTGGAGCCTTGCCCTCCGCTTTGACGATCTCAACAAACATCGCATCGCCAAAGAAAAGTACGTGCTCCCATTCTTCTGGGACGCAAATCTCAGTGGAGTTAGTGGTGAGCTTGTAGGGCTTGATGAACGCAGAATATCTGATGTTGTAAACGCCATCCGGAGGAGGGCTAAAGCCAATCCTGTCCACAGAAGAAGGCGCAGATCTTAGGTGATGAAAGTACCGCCGAGGAGCGCCCTCGGCAGCATCGTTTTCCGGATGCTGCATGCGATACTCATATAGATCCATGAACTGGATAGGACCATAGCCACTACCGGCAGGGCCATAGATATACATGGAGTCTTCTAAAATGCGCTCAGCGTTAGTCGCCGCATTTATGTCGTAGTCATTGTCTGCGGACGCCGTGGTAAGCGTGTAATCTCGCAGGAAGAATCTGCAACGTGGCGTCACCATGACCCACTGATGGAACAGGCTGAACCACTCCTTTGCTTGCATCTGAACCTTCTGGTGGTCGTCTGCAGTCGACGAATCGAAAACGGAAGTACTTGCGTACTCCCGCTCTCCGACAAGTCGAAGCAGCCGATTAACCATCGCGTAATAGGTGGAAGCCATTACGCCTCCTCAGTAGTCCGTCGGCTCAAACTCAATGATTACTGCCACGCCCTGCGCATCGACCGTTTGCGATCCCGCATTGTATTTGCAGTTGATCGTATCGGTGGCGACGAGGCTAAGATCGCTTGTGGTAGCGGTCAAAGTACCATCGCTGACGGTATATGCAGTGATACCATTGGCGTCTTTCGTTGCAGCATCAAACAATGTCGTTGTGTTGTTCTTCAACACCTCGATCGTGTCCGTGCCTACAGTAGGCGCCACGGCTGCCGTGTAACCAATCTTCTTCACGGTGCCCGCGCGGTTGAATGCGACGATTCCCGAGTAAGTTGTTGAGTCGGCACAAGCGCCCGTCTCTGGTGCAAGTCTCACAATCTGGAATACCCGCTTAGCGGAACCAGTTTGAATATTCGCAGCAGTCAGACCGCCAGTAATTGTAGGTGCAGTAGAGAAAGTCTTTGCACCAGCAATAGTCTGCGTACCAGCGGTCATCACAAAGCTAGCGTCACCTACATCTGGGATGGTGTATGTGTCACCATTAGCTCCGACAGTGCCGGTCGAAAACGTTGGTTTAGCGGTAAACGTAACCGCACCAGTCTGTGTCTGTGTTCCAGTTACAGTGGTGTTACCAGTTACGGTGAGATTGCCTGCTATACGGACGTTGCTTTTCAGGTTCGTGGTCCCCGCCCACGCCGGCATAACCCCACCAAGAGTAATTGCCAACGTGAGCAGAGACAACGAAGCCAGGAGCTTTAGCTTGCGCTGTTGAGGAAAACTTCTTTGCATTTTTCTAGCTCCTTTGCAAGCCTTACGATTCGCCTGTATTGCCGTCGACACCTCTCCAATCGGTCCAGCCAAGCGCGATTCGGCATCTGACGCGATAGAGGAAGTTGTCAGTTTTTTCTTCACGAGCCATTCTCGACTGTGGCTTGATTCTCCAGTAGAAGCGCAAGCGCGACATCTTAGGGTCAATCAAGAACCAGTTGTTGACGTACGGAGACTCAAGCAGGTAGGTCATTACAACGGGCGAGAGACCATCACCAACTACGTTGATGTTGCGATCTGCTGTGCCGGTTTCCCATGGATTCTTGAGAATCTGCTGAGCGTCAAACATCAAGTTCGGACCCACAACAAGCTTCTTCGGCTTGATGGAGAGCGGGTCGCCATGCTCGTCTCTCTGCTTGACCATCTGAATGATACGAGCCTTCAGATTGTCTACGGTGAGCTGAGTGGTTGACTTGTTTGAGTAGGTTGTCGGGTTGTCGCCGAGAGCCAAGCTGAGCGGGTGAGCGGTATTGAAGATCGACACCGCGTCGATGCCCATCTTGCTTGAGAAACCTTGGTAGAGGTTCTGAGCAGCAAGACGCTCGATCGTTCTGTGCATGGCTACAGAGAGAGCCTTGGCGCCATCTTTGAGCTGCTTGAACTTCAAGTCTTCGATGGACTCTTCTGTAAAAGCCATCTCGGAGCGCAGCGTGAACACTGTGTGACGCTTAGAGCCTACGCGGTCGATATTGACTCTCGGATATGCGCCACCTTCTTCGACTACGTCGATCTGAGAAGGAAGCTGGATCTGATAGTCATCAACCCAAGGGTCAGTCGTTGTTTCGGTGTTATAGACATTTTCGAACTCGAACTTTTCAGAGTCCCACTCGAGACTAAAGACGTCGTCTAAGTCGCGTCTAATGGTATCGAGGAAGGTACTAGTTACTTGTACAGTCATTGTTTTAAATCTCCCTTCCTACGACTACGAGGCATTGAACGAAACGATTGCGTACTTCTTCGGCAGGTTCACGCGATGAACAGTGAGCTTGCCCGAGGACAAATCGGCAATCGCGTTACTGATCCCGTGGTACGTGCTCGCTAAGAACTTGACTGCGGTATCACCAGGACCGAACGGGATTACCCGCAAGGTATCGCCCGTGGTGACAATCCGGCTGAACGCCGCGTGCGTTAAAGTGACTACGTTCGAAGAGTAGGTGTTGGCAGTAATGAGCTTCGCTTCGCCGAGCTCCTTGCAATACACGTAGCCGCCGACGAGATCGCTCGAGGAGCCATCCGTGAGTGCCACCTTCGATTGCGTAATTGTGGAGTTGGATTCCGCGGCAACATCATCGACCAGGGGCGTGAATCCAATCCTGAACTTCGTGAGTCCGAGATTCGACGGAATAACTCTTACAAAGACAACGCTTGTTGACGTGGTAGTGATCGCAACGGGTGACGTGCTCGTCAGATCCGGTGTACTCGGCACTGACGGCACACTTGGGGACACTTCGTCTGGAGTATTCGCAGTCCCTAGAATGATGCCGATCGATACGTCAGTCTGCGCAGAAATCGGTGTGACTTTCCCGTTGGAAAACTTCACCGCATAACCAGGGTAGACAGTCTGCGAAGCTGCAAGCTGGTAGACGAGCGGGACTAGTGTGTCCACCGCGCCGTCAGGAAAATATTCAAAATAAGCCATCTGTGATTCATCCTTATTGCTTTCGGCTTTACGGATGCATCGTAATATGGGTTCTGTGCGGTGTCCAAGAAAGCGATACCGCCCATGGTATTAATGCCATGGGCGGTACTACAACTATGGGTGGTGGCAGCTTTCTAGGCTTAGGTCACATGGCGAAGGCTCTGTTTCATGCGGTCCTCGCCTAACTCCTTGAATGCTTCGTAGTATGCTCGCTGTGAATCAGACGTGAACTTGAGTGGTCCAGCCTTCCCGGATGCTCCGGGTGTGGGGCGAGAGCTTTGAAGCGATACTGGCTTCTGCGGCTGCGCTAAGCCGAGCTCTGCTGCAATAGAGTCATTTGCTTTCTTGAGCACCTTGCTTACAAGCTTTTGGTTCGGCTTCACGCCGCGCCACATTTTTTGGCTCGCTTCGGCAAACTCCGGGTCGGTATAAAACAGATGCGCCGCCCTCTGTTCCACGCTCGCGCGTATTGCATTGGGGACACCCAAGTCTTCCAGAGAGTCCTGGAACATGCCCCAGCATTCGTCAATATGTTGCTTCTGGCTTTGCTGGGATTGCTGCTCGAACTGCTTGCGCTGCTGGACCTGCTCACGCTTTGCGATCAACTTCTCCAGATCTTCCAAAGCTTCCGGCAGAGCACCTTGTTTGATGAGCGATTGCTTGAACTGCTCGTAGTCATCATCCGGAGCCTGGCTCGATTGCATCTGCTGTTGCATCTGCATGAACTGCTGGTTTGCGGCGAGCTGCGCTTGATACTGCTTTGCGGCAATCTCGTCTGCTAGTCGCGTGTAGTCAAGATTTGGCGTCTTTGTAGCACGCTCCGTTTCTTCCTCGGCTGGCGCCTTCTCTACGGGACGCATCCGGCTAGGGGAGTCTTCAGGTATGCCACCTGGCACCACTTGCCCCAGCTTTGAATCTTGTTTGACGGCAGGCGTGGCACTGCCTATGTCGTTCCAGCCGGCTACGTCCTCTTCGTGCGCTGCTTCTGCGCTTACTCTGCTAAGTTCGTCCATTCGTCTTGCTCCTCGTCTAAATCGCTATTAAGTTCCTTGAGCGCTGTCTGCGCCATCTCGTCAATCTTGGAAAAGATCATCTCTACGCCCTGCTTGAGCAACTGCCAATCACAGTAGCCCGCTCGCTGCTCCTCAGTTTTTAGAGGCACGGTTACCTCAAACTGCTTAAGAATGATTTCTGCTACTTCCTTGACAGCGTTGTAATGACCCTCGCTCGATTGGGTCAGGTCTAAGAGAAGTCGATTCCGGTTGCGATCCTTAATCGCCTCTACGTCACGAGAGATCCTCTCCTCTGGGTCTTCGGAAAACATGCGCCTCCGAGTCCTCTGGAAAGCGGGCTCGTATTCATTTCGATAGCTAAGCAACGTTTACCTCCTGTTGCGAAAACGGCAACGGTGGCTGACCTGATGGTGGTTGACCTGGTGCCGCTGGCGGTGGCGCTCCTTGTGCTCCGCCTGGTAGTCCTTGAAGCATTGCTCCTGGCATGCCTCCTTGTTGTGCTCCTTGTTGGAAGGCTTGCTGTAAGGCTTCCTGGAATTGTTGTTTAATGGCAGGGTGGTTCATCAGCAACTGCATCGGGTCTTGCTCATATTGCTCAAGGTCCTTCATGCCAAGTCTGCCAAGGATGGTCATGAGCAGCTTGTTTGCAAGCGGGACAAGCATTGGGTTTGACTGAGCCATGATTGGGTTCGGAGTGGTGGCATACTGGAACATCTGCTGAAGTTCCATCATCTCCTGAGCCTTGTTGACCTTCGCCTTCTGCCCTGTAACCGTCAGGTTCCATTCCAGCTGCATGTCTTCGGGCGCAAGAGCATCGCCGATGATTCGCCCGTCAACCGTGCGCTCAAAGCTCTCTATGCCTTGCGGGTTGTATTGAATGGATGCGTAGAGAACAGCCTTGGCTAGGGGCTCCAGGGAGCGTATCACGAACTTCTGTAGTAGATTGTCTCTACCGATTGAGCCGCTGGTCGTCTCCGTATTGATTTGGGTCGCGGTCTTACTGCGTGTTATCGTGCGATCCGGACTCTGCATAATGGCACCATAAGCGCCCATGCTTCCCAAGATCTTCTGACCGTAAAACTGCTGGTAGGTCATGCCTTCATTAGGTCCGTTGCCAGACAAAAGCAGCGGCGCGGCAAAATTCAAACCCGCATTTGTCCGCTTGACCAGGTTAATGCCACCACAAGACATGTCAACCTTCTTCGGGTTGACCAGAACGTCGGTCATGATAGCGACAGCTGGGAACACGGTTGTCAGCTGAGCCTGAAGCGCGAGAGCCGAGATAACATTCTTGCTCTGCCACGAAGAAAGCGCCTTCTCAACCACGCCGGTCTGGTATGGTGTGTTTGCAATGAAGTCGCTGTATGTGTCGAAGAACACGCATGGCAAGCCCATGTCGGAAGGATTCTCGTAGGCGCGAATCAGACGCGCACCAGCGAAGTCGTCAGTTAAGGCAACTTCAAAGTATGTGTCTACCCACTGATCGCTTGAGTTATCCAGGGTCTGCAATTGCCGGTGGAAGACAAGCACAGGAATGTATTCACGCTCGCCGCCAGTGAAGCCAATAGGATTCACGCCAAGCGTTTGCAGACTGCGATAGCGCTTGTTCTGATTCTTATAGATGTTGGTTACGCTTGTTGGGGTGATACCGTCAAGGTTCCCGTAGAGCGGCTCGCCGTTGTAGTCTCTTGCTGACTTCAGCTCCTCGATTGTTTTGTAAGTCAGAACTGCCACGGGGACATCTGCGCCGGCTCCAATCCGAGCGCATGGGTCAGGGAAGACATCATACATATCCAGGGTCTTGATAACAGGACCGTTGTAAGCGATATACTCTTCCCGCTCACTTCTTCTGAGTTCGTTAGGGTCAGTATAGATGCCCTCTGCTTCATACTTCGCAAGCGCTCTAATCTGCGCTTCTGTATATCCCAGCCTCTTCAGGCGCTTGACCGTCTTCCATTCCCAGGTGATTGCAGAGCAGCCTCTTACCAGGGCTTGAGTAACGTGGGTCTCGTAGTTCCCTCTCGTGTCCGCTTTTCTGTGCAACCACTCTTGGTAGTCACGCATACGGTTCTTGCGCCACTGGTCGTTGCTCTGAAGACTGTAGAGTTCCAGCCAGGAATCATCGGGTGGCATCAGTGCCAGGGTGATGGCGTTGGCAAGGAACAAGACACCATCCCTGATATCAGTGTCCCCAAAGTCTGACTTATCCGCCCACTTCATACCCTTGTTTTTGGGCAAGTCGCGACGGCAAGAAAACGCGTCGTCACATGCAGGCCAGATCTCGTCTACAAGTTCTTGCCTGGCATGATCTCGCCAGCGCCACTCCTCGTAGAACTGCTCTGCAAGCTTCTCTGCCTTCTCGCTCTTCAGGCTTGGCAGTGGAGAATGCTCATACTCAAGACTCGTGTAATAGACCATGGTTACGCAATCCTCCGGTTTAGATGCCCTTCCCAAGTGAAGCCGTCATGTAGCTCGATATCTCTTTCTTTCGTATCGATAACTCCCCACTTGCGCAAAATCGCGTAGCCAAGGCAGTCAATAGCGTCGTTGTCTGGGCGGTTCTCTGCGATTAGTTCGCCTGGAAGTGCCCGCCCTAGTTTGTCCGTCTTGAAGCGGAACCCCGACATCAAGGCTCTATGTGTAATCGGACAATGCGTCTTGTCTACCAGCAGCTTCATGGTGCCAGCTCGGGGAGCTCCTGCTGAACCTGGTGCGCCAGAGACAAAGTCGTTCAAGCAATTCTTGATAGCTGTGATTCTTGCCTTCTCACGATATGGAATCTCGAGCAAGAAGTCGTAGGAAATGAAGAGATCGAACTCCTCCTGGAGCGTGACGTAATCCGGATGGTCCACGCCTGCGCCCGTCCTGGTGCCGCCTTGTGGGTCACCTATGTCGTCGTATCTGAACTCGTAATAGGGGTATTTGCGCTCAAGGTCACGAGAAATATCTAGTACTGCCTGACCAACGTCGCGCAGCCTTGCATCCTGTAAATGCAGCTCGCGAAGAACAAGCACGCGACCAAACTCATCGAACTGCACCCAGAGAACAAAGAAGTGCTTCTGCCCAGGGTCGTAAGCCCGAATAATCTCGCCCTTTGGCATCGCTGCGACATGGTCTTGCCCATGCATCTCTGGCACATAGGTATTAAATACGATACCGCGAGCAGATCGGTCATAGACAATGTCGATTTCCGCAGCGACGTCTTCCGGTCGCATTGTTTTGACTTGCTCTTCGTACCAGGGGCTGGTCCATTTGTTGTTGCTGTCAAGGTAGGCGCCTGCACCTTTGATGGGATGCAATCGCCAGACCAACGTCTTGACGTCCACGACCACATCTTTCTGTGAGCGCAGCTCGTAGAAGAGGTTGTCCATACCATCCGCGGTACCAACGGAAAGCCGCACGTTTGTTGTCTGCGCACAGGAGTTATAGGCAGCCGCTGCATACTCCCAGGCTTGCTGCTCGTCCAACCAGACCATGAGATATCTACCGCCACGACCAAAGTTTGGCGTGGAAGCTTCACCCGCAATCTGCCCGCCTTTCGGGTTGATGAAAAGACATTCCTTGTCGTGGATTCTCGGGTCGAAGCCAGGCGGGTGGAGATAAGACGGCAAGAAGCTCATCATCTCTCGGATACGCTGGAAGGGACAGTCTAAGTCGCCTTTCTTGTCGACCTCTTCGAGTTTGCGGGAGCCTATTAAAAAATCTCCATTTCTAAAGAGCACGTACCAAAGAATAAAGCCGCAAACGAGCCACGAGATCCCCATGTCGCGGGCTTTCTCGATTAGCAGGTTGCGGCGTTCAATGTTTCCTATACAGGCTTCGACATTCGACAGAAGCCATAGAAGTATCTCGATCTGGAACATGTACAGAAGAAACGGCACCCACCGCTCGCGCGTACGTGGGTCATATGTGTTCAGGTACCAGTCGAAGAAGAAGATGAGCCCGTTTGGATAAACGATCGGCTTCTCAACAATATCTTTGTGGTAAAAGGTAAAAGGCTTAGTGGATGCGCAGAGCTTCCAGACCGCAGCCTGGCGCTCCAGGCTTGTGTCTACGAGTAGGCGAAACCGAGCCCGGCGTAATAGCCAGTCTTTGCGCTTTGCGGCTTCCTGATCTAGGGCTCTTTCGTATTCGAGCCTAGCTTGGGACTTTTTCCGCTCTAAGCTCTCGATCGATAGCAACCTGCGTCTCCAGTTCGTCGACGCTGTGCCACCATTGACCCTTTTCCTTGCCTACTTCAACATCATGCTTGTGTCCAAAGTAGCCTGAAACCTCTTCCGACCAATATACCACGGTCAAGATAGGCTTAGAACACTTCTTGGGCAAGCCATCAGGGGTGGTACTAATAAATTCTTTCTGCTTTACCGAAATTATGAGTGCGGGGGCGATGAATCGAGCAAGTCTAAAGCCCCCCATCATGCCTATCTGCGGGATAGGGTTCGCTTCCGTGCGCTGTGACGTTGGCGCTACGGGCGATACCGCAAACGAGGGAGCCTTAGAGTCTTGCTTCACGTCTTTATTGCTCAAGTTTCATTCCTCTTGGTTCGTCAAGAATAGCACAGGCTACCGTCCAACGAAAGATCTAAGTAATTGGCTGAGCGGATCTTGTTGCTGCCGTTCCTGGAAATATCGCTGTTGCCCTGTGAGTGCTTCTTCCTCTTTTGCCCGTTGCCTCTCGTATATACTGCTCCACTCGCCTGGCAAGAAGGAGCCTGCCACGTTTTGCATCGGGTCAATTCCAAGCTCTTGAAGTGGTACCACTTCGGATTCTGAGTATGGTCTAGCGGCTGCAGTGAGATCATCGGAGAAGTAATAGATCTTCTTGCCAGGCTCTGTCTCTGCCATCCCCGGTATCACGCCGCCAGGAATGCCAGTGTTTTCCATCACTGCCTTGCCTGTGTTTATAAATTGCTTAGCCGGCATACGTGCCACTATGGGCGATAGCACAGAAGTGACAGCTGCTAGCGTGGATAGCGCTTTCCTTCCGTCAACGCCATCCGTCTGGATTTGCGCAATCGCTTCGCAAGCCTTCTGTAATGAGTTCATCAACTGCTCCCTTGAAGGGTCGGAAACCGCGCTGAGTGGGTAGGCAACAGAGTACTTCGTTTTCCCGCTGAGAGTTCTGCCCGTCAGCTTCGATGGAACGTTGACCTCATTCAGAAGACTTGCGGCTCTGAAGTAAGCGGACGGGTCCACCTTCTTCCAGACCTCCTGAACATCCTTCGGGATAGCTGAGTCGCCCCCTATCAATGCCATCATGCCTACTGTGGTGAGCAGAGCAGCATACTTGTTATCTTGCGCATAGCCAACCAAGAGGCTGGTTGTGCGTGCGGGCTGTCGAATAAAGGTGCCTACCGCTTTGGCAAGACTACCGCTGGAAGAGATGACGTCCATGTTTATCTTCACAGGGTCAGCGCCCAGTGTTCGACTCAACGTTTCCGCTACATGGCTCCAGGCTTCAATGGTTGTTTGCGCATCGAGGTTCCCTTCTATCAAGTCGGCAGCAAATTGCTGCTCAGAGCCAGGGATAGCACTGTCGCGCTTAAATTGATACATGGCGGCAAGGGCTGTGCGATCAGCGTTGACCTTATCTGCTTTGAACGGGTTAAATCTCGGGCTCTTTTGCAATACTCCGGATGCTCCACCTGCCTGCGTCTTTTCTGCGGTGAAACCGCCCGCTAGGTTCGAGTGCTCAAAGTGCTGCTTGAGTTGTCTGTTCCCGCCCGGTCCGAGATCACGTACTGCGGTGAACATATTTCTGATGCCCGTCTTGCCAGTGCTCAAAATGGCAAGGTCGCTTAAGTTCAAAAGCTCGAACGGCAATTGAGCGTAGAAGTGATAGTCAAACATTCTTCGCAGGATTGCTGCGTAGTCCTCCTCGAGCCCGGTATCACCAGGGTTTCTAGGACCAAGCGCTGCAGCCATGCCCTTAAGCGCCTTCAGCCCATCTTCTTCAAGTCTGGTGTTTATGCCCTGCTGTTGCATCTGTTGGATAGCATCGCTTGCGGTAAACACCTGCTCATCAAGACGATACTTAAGCTCTTGCTCAAGTTCAAAAGACTTGCGAATTGCGGTCTCTTGAGCAGCGTCAAGATTTAGCGCTGCCAGCCCCTGCTCGTCGCCCCTACGCAGAAGCTCTACTGCGTGCGCTCTCAGATCCGGATCAATCTTGAGCCCGAAGTTACGGGCATGAATTGCCCCCATGAAATCAAAAATCGTCTTCGCCGTGTCGGTTTGAAGCGCGTCGTCTAATGCGCCCACGCGTGCAACGCTGTCACGAAAGTACTTGCCAAGCCTGGCATTATTCTTTAAGAGCTTAGACCCGCCAACCAGAGTGCCTGCGGCTACTGCCCCCTCGCCTAGCATACGCAAATCTGTCTGCCAATCTGGTTCACCTTCGTGATCGCGCATCAAATCTGCCGTAGCAAGACCGCCTGCTACCTGTGGAGCAAACTGCTCGACCGGCTTACTCTTAACAAAGATCGGAATTGTTTGCCCCTGCTTGTTCTTCCGGAATATCGGCGTGCCTTCCCGCTGAGATCTTGAAGCTTTTAGCGCTGCTTCCATTGGGGTATCTTGTAGCCCTTGTGCCACTTGTGGACGCAGAGGAGCCTGGAGCTCCGCTAGGCTTGATGGTATTACGGATGGGGACATTGCAGGTGAAGGCAATGCCTCAACATCCTGGGAAACCTGCCCTCTCAAAATCTTTTCGGAAGCGCTCGGGATGCCTGGGATTCTTCCAAGAAGCTTGTTAATCCCATAGCCAGCAGAGCTTAAGCCAGCTCCCAGACCCGTACCTATAGCGGTCGCCGCCAACAGCTCTCCTGGTTCCACTCTGCCCCGCTCTGACATCTGCTCGCCAATATTTGATACTGCCGACATGCCCGCATTCTCCAGAGCGCCTGTTAGAGCTGCTTTACCTAACGTGCCTGCTTGTGCTGCGGAACCTGCGGGTAACGCCGCCTGTGCGACCATGCCACCTGCGCGGAATGCGCCAGGCATGAATGCCTCACCGCCAAGTTTCTGCATCTGTTCGCGATACTCTTGCGCGTGACGATTCGGAAAGATCCAATCCGTAAGCGGCGTTGAGCTTTCGGTTAATGCGCCACCCATGCCAGACTGGTTCGACCAATCCCCTCGAGCCAAATGCTCTATCTGACGAGGCACAAACCCGCCGATGGTCCCGAGCGCGTCTCCAAGCTGCATTAATCCATATGGGGCACCAATGACCGCATTAGCACTGGCAAGCTGCGGGTCTTTCTGGAACTCGCCTATTGTGGCGCCGAGATCGAATGAGCTTGGGCTTGTTTGCTGAAATAACGCAGGGTCATAGTCATAAGGACCTGGCTCAAACGCATTTGCATATGCTTGCTGCTCAACCTTTGGCAACTGCATAGATTTCGCGGGTTGCGCAGAAGGAGCCTCCGACTGCAACCCACCTATTGCGTTCCAGTCGATGCCACCACTGCTGGCACCACCGCCTGCGCCGCCAGAAGAGGATTGCTCCGCTGGCTCCGTAATACCGCCTATTGCGTCCCAATCTACGCCCACAGTCTAAAGCCCCGCTGGAATAGGCATACCATTACTTTTGAGGTATGCCTTGAGTTTCTGTGCTTCTGCCTTCTGCTCCTCTGGAGTCAAGTTTGCAAAATGCTGCATAACCTTCGTGTATGCTTGCCGCTTTTCTGGCGTCACTCGCATCCTGTTGATGAACTCCGCTGTGGCAGCAGGCTTACCTTTGACTAGCCTATTTGCCTGGCGATCGCTGATATACTCCTGCGTTGTCGTTGTCCGCGCCATCTTAGCTGTGTTGTTGTCAGCAGCAACCTTCTCACGCGAAGAATTATTCATCCCTGCGATTTTTTCGTTGCTCTCAATCTTTTGAGCTTGAAGACGCTCATCGGATCTGAGTTTGTCATAATTGAAGCCAAGCCTTTTTGCATCGTTTTCCGCATCAGCTTCCATCTTTTTGATCCGCGCTTCGTAGTCCGCGCGCTTCATCTGACCGGTCATAACAAGATCTTTTAGAGTCTCGTTCTTAACCCGTATATCATTCTCAATTTGCTGCTTTCTTGCTTGTGATTCTTCCGCTTGCCACTTCTGGCGCTCGGCTTGTAGGTCAATCTTTTTGTCTTCCCGGTCGGCTTTTCTATCACCAAGCTGCCCACGCTTGTCAACGTCCTTGCCGTAATAATCCACACGCTGAGCATCTGCCAGGGCTTTCATCATCTTGACCTGGTTAGCAATCGCCTGCGGGTCGGTATTTGCCATGTAGTTCTGAACCGCGTTCTGGCGATTGACGAGCGAGGTCATGAGCGCCTGGCGCTCATTCTGCAAAGTATCGTAGCTCTTCTGGTATTGGTCCTGCTCTCGCTTAAGTACATCCGCACTCGGACCCTTGCCAAAAGCGCCAGAGAGGTTATTCCAGAAGTTGTTGTAGCGTGCTTGGTTATTCAAACGACGCTCGCGAGTTGCAAGTCCTTCGGCTTGATCTTGCAAAAAGATATCCGCATTCAGCGAATTTTGAAGCATCCGCTTGCGAAATTCTGCGTAAGGGTCTAGCGCGGCGTCAGGTGCGGGCACATAGCCAGCAGGCATCCCGCCTTGTGCAGATACCGGCTGCGACCCTGTCGGAACTTGAGAGAATGGTGCCTCTGGTTCCGGTGGCGCTGATACCGCCCCTGGGTCAAGTCCTGGTGCCGCTGCGGGTGCGGATTGAGCCACGGAATGGATATTTCCTTCATCGTCGATATCCAACGAGCCATCCTGAAGCCCTTGGATTATCTGCTCACGGCGAGACATGCCCCCTGGTGATGCTGCCGCTGCGGCTGCTGGTGGCGAAGCTTGTTGCACTGGTGCTGCCATCTGCCCGCTTGTTAGAGCAGGGGCAGAATCAGCTGGCGTATTGTTTCCTTCTGCGGCAAAATTATGATACGTAAACCCAGCAAACCCAGGCTGGGAACCTGCCGGGACACTGGCATAAATAGGGTTTTCCGAAAACGCGCCGCCTGGTCCGGCTCTATATGGCACGCTCTTGCCCTGAAGGGGCTCATCAGTAAATGGGTCTAATTGCATCCCAGATTTGCCCATAGATGCAGCAAACTCTCCCTCATTCCCGCCAGGAGGCAATGTCTTCATGGGATTCTCGCCTTTCGAGCTCAGCCCCATGCGTTGCATCAAGATAGGCAAATCTATGTCTGTGACCGCGCCATTGTTTGTGAAAGTTGGCACGTAGACAGCCTGGTTAGTAAATCCCTCCCATCCTGGCTGTTTTGGAAGCAACTCACTCGGGCGCTTCTCAACTAGCATCCGCTCTTCGCGGGGCTTTGTAGTTACCCAAGCTGCCGGCGCCTCTGGCTCGTCCACTAGCTGACCAGGCGGCTCAGGCTCATCTCCCGGAAACTCTCCTTTCCCCATCATCTGATTTAGTGCCATCGAGGAAGGCGCTGGCGCTGATTGATGAGCACGGCCCCAATCTTCAGCGGAAATCTTCAAAGGGGGTGCTGCTGGATCTAGTACTGGATAGCGACCGTTATTGAATCCATACCGCAGCGGCGCTGACGGTTCTTGAGCTACTGGCGCAGCTAGTGGTGCTTGCGCTGGCGCAGCCGCTGGAATAAGGGGAACAGAAGCACTTATAGGAGGCATAGGAGGCATAGCAGGCATACCCTGCATCCCTTGAATAACTGGCATGCCTTGCATAGCCTGTGGCGGCATAAACCCGTCGTCAAACGGCATCCCCTGTTGTTGGCGGGGCTGTCGAGCCGATCGACCAAAAGCTTCCCTCATTGGGATAGGCGGTTGAGTAAACGCATCATGAGCGCCTCGTCCAAGGGCTCTAAAAAAAGCCAGCGGATTTAAAAGTGGTGCCACGTCGTGGAAGATGTTGTCCATACTGCCTATTTAGATCCTTGTAGGAATTGTTGTTGCCAGAGTGGGAATTGGTATTGCAGGTAATGCCAGAGCGGAGATTGGCTTTGCTGTTGATACGTGTTAATCAGCTTGTCTTTCACCATGCCCTTTACATTTAGTGGCTGAAATTGGTCCATAAACTGGTCAAGGGAAATAGCAGAGTTGATCGCTTCCTGTTGCCCTTGCGGATTTGCCAGGTAGTAGTTCAGCTTGCTCTGGAAGTCTTGAGCGACTGGCTCCGTTGCTCGCATGAAGTCGCTCCACAGCTTTGATATTGGGTTGGCATCTTGTAGCGGAAGTGCCGCCTGCTCCTGTGTCATCCCTCCGCCATACAACGGGTTAGAGCCCGCGGGAACTTGGTTTTGATTCCAGGTTGTATCTGACTGCCAGCCCTTCTTGCTCGCCTGATTGTTTTGCACTTGTTGTTCGTAAGCATTCTTCGGCTTCCATGGCTCTGGCTGAGCCACTCCAGGAGGCACAAGCGAACCCTCTTTCGGTCCCGCTGGAATTAGTGGACCGCCACCACCGCCACCAGCGTCTTCAGTACCGCCCATGGTTCCATACCCTACAATCTGGCTCGGAATAGGATAAGACCCGGAGTTTTGACCAAAGCCCCCGTTGATATTGGGCGGCTTAGCCTCACCAACAACTCCGGTTGCAGTAATGCCTTTATTCGGTCCGAACAACGGATTTGTAAACGGAGATCCCAAGCCAGTCCCCATGCCAATTACTGGAGCCTTGTTAGCGCTTGGCGGGGTATAATCTCCCCATTTGTAGCCCGGAAGTTGAGTCTCTATGCCAGATCCGGGCGTGCCCCAGGCGCCGCGCCCACCATTATCACCTTCGTAAAAGTCTGGTGATTGATTAGCGAAGCTGCCCGATCCGCCGCCTGCCATGCCCTCTTTGCTGCCAGACCCAATGCTTATAGGCTGAGGGTTCTTAATCAGCAAGTTGTTAAAATAGTCATACGTATTGGCTGCCTGCATCAGCTCTGGGTCTACTGGACCAGTTCTGTGCTCCATAGACTTCATTATTCGTCCAAGCTGATCGCCCGTTGGAAGAGCATGATACCCTTGCCCCAGCGTGCTCGCTGCCCAAGTCTTATTTGCTAACTGATCCGCCGCCCAGCTCTTCATTTGGCTGGGACGGTTACCGTTATCTTGTGCCAGGGCTGCTTGAGCTATTGCGTCATCATGCTTGCCGGTCCAATCCCAGAGCTTGCTGGACAGAGCAAACAAAGGGTTCTTGCTACCGATGGTCCTGTCCATCAGGTCGCCCATCATCGCGTTATTAAAATAGCCGTTGCCTGTTGTCCGCGCTATCTGCTTTTGCTCCTCGGACATATTGTCATAAGCTTGCTTCTGCTGCATAAGCTGACGGACTTCCGGAGACATCGAAGGCGTAAAGGTCGGATCGAGCTGGTACATCGGAGTACCTTGGTACCGCTGGCTAATACCCAGCATGTCCCGATAAGCAGTCGGGTCGGTCGTGTAGTAGGGGTTGGAGCCACCATAAAATGCATCTTGCTCGGCAAGTCGTGGCGTACCAGCCGCTGGCATCATCAGCGGATTAGAGCTCGCGAGCCACGCATCATTGGGATTACCGAACGCGCCCAACATGAGAATTACCTTTGAAACAGAGCTGCGAACGGATTAGCCTTGCTTGTTAGCAAATTGTTTACTCCTGCTCCGAGATTCGATCCTGCTGTAGTAGCTGCGTTTGACAGCGCTCCGCCAAGGAAGCCGTCAATTTGCTGTGCCATCGGGAAGAACCCTCCGCTACCCCCGAACATGCCTCCGGAGGCGGGCGCAGGCGTGCTAGGAGAGCCTGGAGACCCGAACGTCTTGTCATTGCCCATGGGTTCGCTAAAACTTGGAAGTGGCATGCTCTGTGGCATACCGAAGAAGCTCTGCCGCATAGCCATAATTCTCTGCAACTCGTTGTTCTTTGCTTCTTCTGCCGCTCTCGTTGCCTGCAAATTCATTGCGGCTCTAGTCTGAGCCGTCTGAGCCGTGGCGAACGAGTTGCCGGGACCGCCCCTGCGCATTTCGTTCGTTCTTGCAGCTCCTATCGCAGGCTTACCTGTCTCAGACATAAATTGTTGTCGTGCAGTCGCCGCTGCCTGGTCCCCCACTCCCGACCCTAACTGAAGATAGCTTGGCAGCTGAGATTCCATCGCCTGGAAGTAGCCCGCTGGGCTTGTCGTGTTCATCAGGCTGAACTGCTGAAGCAACTGCTGATACTGGGTAGGATTGCTCATCGCCCCCATTAGCATCTGAACTTGTGCTGGGTTCATCGGGAGCTGATACTGCGACGGCATTGGCATTGACGGTTACCTCTTCGGCAAGTTTTGGTTTTATGAGCGGCTTTGCTACTTCCTGAGCCCTTCCGAGATTTTGTAACCGAGGATGGTGCCGCTCTAACAAAATCCTATCGTGATAGATCCCTTGACGCAAAGAATCGAACCTCGACCGCCCCACGAACTCAAAACCAAGAGCCTTGAGAAACTTTGTTTGAGGGCATTCTAGTGGCGCCCCTGGTGGCAAGTCCACAAAGGTTTTTATCTTGTCTTCTTCGCACTTGTCGAGAATGTCACGCGCACACGCCAGAAAAGACTGTCTCGCCCATGGTCCACGTAACTGCAATACACGCTCTCTAGAACTGGGGGAGATTAGCAGCAGTACGCCACAGAGCGTCTCTTCTTCATAGCAAAAGCAAATTGCTGGGTCCAAAGGAGCCCTTAGTAATCCGTCGACCGTAAGTGACGCGCAGTCGTCCTGGCTCTCTTCCGCCAGCCATTTGTTTACATACTCAACAGGCGCCTCATTCTCAAGTCTGGAGATCGTCTCCA
Organism: uncultured Candidatus Obscuribacterales bacterium; assembly: GCA_964418155.1. Lineage (GTDB taxonomy): Bacteria > Cyanobacteriota > Vampirovibrionia > Obscuribacterales > Obscuribacteraceae > JADYXR01. The sequence goes on from CAYQKX010000031.1 coordinate 26,498, forward strand.
GTATTTCCTGCTCGGTCTGGCAGCTGGAGAATATCTCCTGCGTGTAGCGTTTGTAGTGCGTCTTCAATGTCGCTCTCCTCCTGGGTCTTCTTCTCTTGCAACTCTCTAACTTCAGCTTCTATCTCTACCCCACGAACAAAATCTTTCGAGTTCAGTAGCTCGGCTGCCTTCTCGTGCGACAAGCCCTGAACAATGACCATCATTCTCGAGACTTCATCGAAAGACTTCTCCCTACCTTCCGGACTACGCTTATAGATTTCGTTCAGCACTACAAGCTGCTGCTTGAGCGCTTCCATGATTGCTCGGGACTTGTCGATGCGGATCTTATCTGCGAAAAGAGCCTGTACTACAAACTCGATAACTTTTGCGATTTGCTCCGGAGTAGTGATCGGACCTGGCGAATAATCGCCAATTTGAAACTTGTCTTTCTTGAGAGTTCTGTCAGGGTCATGGACGTTGCACCAGTTACGACCGTGATACGTGTAGCCCGTGCAGCGAGCACCAGATCCGCTGATAACTTGGCAGTCTTGTGCAGCGCCTGCCGGCAGTTTTTTTGGAGCCTTGCGTATTCCTTCAGGTCCAGATAGCTCGTCTTGCTTTGCATCTTTCTTTTTCACTCCCTCACTCCTCGCCTCCCTCGTAGACACACAGGTGTTGCTCTAGTTTGGCGCGTACCGCATCTTCGTCAAGCTTCAGGTAGTCTGTTAAAAACTCAAATTGCTCGCCCCAGTACCACTCACAAAGTCTCTTTCTCTCGTCCTCCGGGAACTGCGGGTTTTGATACTTCGCCCACCAATAGCGCTCCTTGAGCCTGCGCTTCAATTCAGGGTCTTGCGCCTTTACAGCACTTCCGAGCATCTGAGCATCCGTCAAAGCCTGATACAGGATTTCGACAGCAAGGTTTTTCAGATAGTGGTCCGAGATGGTCTCTCTCTGCAAGGATGCGGGCTTCTTTCGATGTCGGGCTTGACAGATACGCCAAGACTGGTACTATATGTGGTGTCAGTCCTATGGCTGCGTTACCTAATACCCGATTTCGAAACCTGAAGAACCCGCTAATAAGCCGTCCCCGAATCTGGGTCGGCTTCTTGGTTTGTAGTGCTATCTTCGCTATTAAACAACCGCTCAATTTGCGATCGAGCAGAACCCATACCTTGCCATTTTGTCATCGCTTCTGCGAACCAGCGTTGTAACATCTGCGCAAATGATGCCTCTGATTTTTCCGACAACGACGCATCTCCCTTGCAAAACAGAAGCGTCAGTTTTGGTCCTCGAACGAGCATGTAGATACCAGGCGAAGAAGAGAGCTTGGTAAAGAGCATGTACACCTCGTCTGGGTTCATGCTCGACGCGTCAATAATGGACTGTCCTTCTTCTTCCAAGCGCACGCCCTAATTCTTCCTTGCTTCTCGCTTCGTATCATCACCTTGCTGAGCCTTCATCATTGCATATCCATGCGCTTTTGCAAGATCTACAGTCTTTGAGATGTCTCTTGTAGAGTCATTCGCCAATAGCCCAGTCAGCGCAGCCGCAGTATACATGTGCCTTAGCGCTTCCTTCGATCGGGAGTCCAGCCCGCTCTGTGCGGCGCTCTTTAGCGCGTCCAGTTCTTGCGGAGTTATCAGTTTGTACTCCAGCGCTGGGTCTTTCTCCTTCCCGCCAGCCTCCTTGCTGTTGACGGGCAAGCTCACCTGGCATAGAAAAAGCAGGACCATAGAGAATACGCATATCAAACAATTCCGCAAAGCCATCTTCGTTTCCATCTTCTTTTTCCTCTTCTGCTACTGCAATTCCTTGGATCTTCATGAGCTTGTTTTTGAGCTCGCGAATCTCTTCCTGCTGCTCATCAATCGTCCGGTTGAGCTCAACCACGTGCGGTCCAAGCTCTTTGACCTGTGGTCCCTTTGTGGTGATTTCCAATAAGTACTGCACTCTAAAATTTCCTCGCGCCTAACAATGTCGTCGTTCCAACTTGGGCGCAGCCGCCCACAAAGCCAAGCAGCCCATTAGCTCCGCTCGTCTCGCAGCACTTCCCGAACTGCAATGGATGTGCCACAGGAAATACCGCTTTCCGTAGCGCTAGCCGAGGATGTCTCAACGGGAAGGTGCAAGCGTATAGTCGTGGATGCTTGTCACTAAAGCGCTGAGGGCCTTGAAGGCCCCTGAGGGGCAGAGGAGCTGCAGAACTGCTCGTATTCACGGGACTTGCTGCAGTGTCCTCCGCCCGCACGGGGTTTCCGCCCATGGACAAAAGGAAAAGTGCACACAAAACGAGACGCATTCTAGAACCTCCCCGGAAGAATTATCTTAGGCGCAGCTTCTACCACAGAGGAGAAACGGTTGCAGTCAAGCTGCCACATCATGCGCTTACCCTCGTTTGTGTAGAGGTTGGGGCTACTTCGTGCCACTATCCCTAGTGCCGGCACTTTTGCGCCTCTCTCTAATCCGAAAAGTGAGTCAAAACCTTCTCGACACTTGGCGATCGCTTTATTCATCGCTACGCCATGCTGCAACACACCTGATGGTGTCACCTCAAGCAGGTGCGGCAGCGGATCTAGCTTTAGTGCGGTCTGTAAGAGGCAGCAATCCTCCACTTCCAGCCAAGAATTAGGTGTGCCGGGGTCGTGAGCATCCAAAAGCACAATTTTGGGCTCCTTCGAGTACTCCTCAGACCCAAATTCACCACCCAAAACGACACAATGAAGGTCAATCGCCTGTTGCTCAAAGATTTTTCGCATAATGGCACGATCAAATTTGCTGTTAAGGAGCTCTACGAGCGCGGCGTCTTCGGCTTTCAGACCCTTCCCGTCAGAAAACTCGTATTTCGCGTTTCCACCCTTGCCTGACCACGATACGACAAGCTGAAGCCCAGGCAATTTTTCGCTCAAGCTCCACATTGAGACAACGCCAAAAGTCGGATCGGTCGGGATTTTTTCGTATTTTCCAGTGGTCTTGTCCGTCTGGAACAGGTGCGGGATCTTCAACGCGGCTCCTCCGTAATAAAATGCCAGACGGCACAAAATATCTGCAAAAACACGACCGTCAGCCCCAGAAGGATGCCTCCGCAGATGATACCAATACAAAATTGCTCAATTTGCAACATTGGTTCCTCCGGTTCCTCCGGTTCCTCCGGCGGGTGGCTCCTCAGAAAGCGCCTCCTCAAGCATGCCAACACAGACCGCCGGGTCGTCCGAAGACGGGAACCGGCGGCACAATGTGATGCGGAGCTTCTCGTTTTTCACTGTGGCGTATACCAGGTAGTTGCCTTCCCGAAGATCAAGATCGCCGAGCGGTTCATCCCAGACTGATGCACCATCAAACATGAGCTCAACCAGAAACGAGAAGTACAGCGCCACCAGTGACGCCAAGCCCCCGCTCTCAGTTTGTTGTGTCAGTGTCACGGGTAAACCTCCCAGTTCTGTATGCAAAGCATCAGAGATCGGAGGTTCTTATTTGCAAGCGCTATGTTGTCCTCACAGGACTCCATCCTGTCACACAACGACGTCACGACCTCGAGCAGCCCGCCGCCTTCTTTGGCTCCACCGGGAATGGTCCCCAGAGACTGACGATCTCGTCGTACACCTTCTTCTCCTTGGCGTTGAGCCCGTTCTTGAGCCCTGTCTTTCGCTCCAGCGGCTTCGCCGGGGGCTTGGGAGCCTTCTTTGCAAATTCCTTGAGCGCAAATGCCGTGTTCAACACCTGATTCCTCGGAAGTACTGCCGACCTCCGATCGCCTGGATCTGTGTAAACCGATAATTTGCGTAAGCTTAGGATGAGTGGGTCTCGCGGATATCTCAGCGCCCCGAGGCTCACTTTGAGTATCTTCGCAGCTTCCGAAAGGGTTACGTATTCTTTGCCCATTGCAGTACCACTCCTCGCGGTCCTCTGAAGACATATGCGATGAGGCTGGTTTTACAATCCTAACGTAAACTTCAACTTCGCAATGCACAGGAGACCTCCCCGGTCAGGGGCTGATTTCTCTCTACCCAAGTTGCGAAGCTCGGACTATTTTCCCTCTACGGGCATGCCCGCCTGGCACCACCCATAGTACTAGGGAGAGTATCGCGCACCCAGCCGCAAAAGTAAAGCGCCAAAAGCGCCAGAACAGAAAATGTGCCACGCTTAATGACGCAGGAGATATCGGCTAGTGAGGCGTCGTCAAGAGAGCACCCCTGTGGCGGTTTATCAGTCCGTGCCGTTTAAAATGACTTGTCCAGAGACGAAGAAGTGGGGGGGGGGCGGAGTCGGTCACAGGCTGGGGGTGTACCCCGGGTGTCAAGTAGAGGTAAGGGTACCCCAAAAATACGCCCATTATATGCCCCGTAAATCTAGTACCACGGATGGTGGCGTGCGTATATAGTGCTTGACGAACCTCAGTTTCTCGCGTTAGCATGCTGAGCATGAATCCCTGCGTGACGCAACAGTTCCAGCAGATTCAAAGAGATAAAAGTGACGGTCAGTGACGGTAAAGTGACGGCTACTGACCCCGGAAACCTAAAGCCAGAGGGCGTTGTGACGATAGTGACGAAAGTGACACCCACTTGCGTACGCGCACGGGTATATTTTCTCTCTCTTATTAATCTAAAACAATGATCGTCACGAACGTCACGACCGTCATATCCAGGCGCCCTAGTGCGATTCCAGTTCTCAAGAGCGTCACTCTCTCGTCACTCGCCGTCACTTTTTTGGCATCGAGCCCTTATCTATATAGGCATGTACCAAAAAGTACAAAAGGTACAAAATGTACCTAAAAAATCCTATGTCCCACAAGGGTTTTAGGCGGTACATGATGTACCTGTTGGCAACAGGAAGAGCGCGCCACTATATCTGGTGCGTATCTTTTGGATCGCTATCCTCTTCAAAGGGAGTCTTGTTAGGATTTTGTCTTCTAGAAAGGAGGGAGAGCAAATGTCTAAAAGAAAAAAGATCCGCCGAAACGTTGGGGTCGCTGCGCAACAGGTGCTAGCAAATCAGGTTGAGGCAAACTGCGCAGAATTTCGCAAGTTTATGCTTGAAAAACGTGCTGAGCGAAAAATGCCTGCTCCTGGAGTGATTGCGAGTACGATTAATGCTCCCCTGATAGCGAGAGGCATTGGCACACAAGCAATTGCTTTCTCCATAATTCCAAGCCTGATCGATTTGCCTGATGGGATCTACAAGGTGACGCATGATTCAAGCGATGAACTCAAGGAAGCTTTAACAATAGTTGCGTCATACTATGCGTTTGACTTGCATCAAAATCAGATGTATGTCTCGTGGGACGAGGATGAGAATTTTGGTCTAATTGGATTGCTTTACGTCAGTAATAAGTTAGCCTTAGGCGGAGCACTGCTAAGAGATCGACACGAAGGAATGAAGTCCTGTGAATGTAAGGCAGCTCAGCCCGCAGGATGGGCAATGCAATGGGCATGGATTCATTCATACGTGCGAAGATTTGGTGTTTTCCGACAAATCCTAAAGATTGCAAAAGACTTGGTTGGTGAGTTTTGGTTCGAAGAACCGCTAAGCTCTTCGGTTCACAACTATGTGTCCAAATACGGATCAATGCATTCAATGCAAACCGATTTCAGGACTCGCGAAAAGCCATGTGATGCTGACCATTCCGATCCGGCCATCACACGAAAAACAAATGTTGCATGACTCGCTGGATTCGCAATAGCGAAGATTCAATCTCCATCAATGATCTGCTGCCACTAGACCGACCAAAGCGCTGGGGAAACTTCACTTTCTATTTCATTGACGGAAAGCTCACGTTTGAGTACGCATCGATCGTGGACGCAATGCGGATAGAACTTAGCGCTGATGAACTGCAGCTCTTGAAAGATTTCCTCAACGATCATGCAGAAGGCTGGAGTGATGTCTTTAGGGCTGAGGATGCTAAGGGAGAATTTCCTTAGTAGCTTTCTCCATAGATGCTCGTACTGGATCAAGGCTCAATCGAGCATAAATCGAAGTGCTTTTAAGATCTTTGTGGTTGAGGGTTCTTGCGATAACCGCAATGTCTGCGCCGGTAATTGCTTGCCAGCTCGCTAAAGTGCGCCGCAAATCGTGTGGGCGAATGTTAGAAAGTCCTGTTCGTTCCACGATTTTGCCCCAAGCGTTATCAACTCTTGTTATATGTCCAGTACTAGAGCGTTCAGACGGGAACACCCATTGAGACTTACTCTCTCTAAAGCGGGTCTTGAGTACATCAAGAGCAAGAGGGACAAGCGGCACATTTTGCGCCAATCCGTTCTTGGTGTGTGGAATATGCCAAACAGCTCTATCGAAGCTAATCTGATCCCATCGCATACTCCTCACGTTATCACGTCGAGCCCCAGTTAATAAGCAAAGCAGCAGACAGTCCTTAGTTGTTTGGTATCTTAACGTGGCAAGTGCGTTCAGGAATAATGCCACTTCCTCCTTTTCCAGGAATCTGTCTCTGGGTTGAAGGCGGAACATGCGAACCCCTTGGGCGGGGTTTTTGCCGTCATAGATTTCCCATTGAATACCCATGTTGTATATCGGACGCAACAGTTGGACAACGCGATTTGCCGTAGTGTGTCCTGCTGTTTGCCCTAATCGTGCATGGAGTTCTTGAACATCAATACGCTTGATGGATGAAGCCGGCAAATCGCCCCAATGTGACAAATAAGATTCAAAACATCTCTCTAGATTGCGCCAACTGCGGCAATGCGGACGAGCATGAAGACGCATGTAGGTCTCAAACAGTTCTCTTAGCGTAATCATCAGGAGTGCCTCCTTTGGAATGCAAGAAGTGACAAAGGGACTCCTTCTGTGATCATTAGCCGAAACTAAGTTTTTCAGAAAGAGCATGAACACTAGCCCGTAAACAGTATTTGTCCTTAATTGGGTACAGGAAAAACCCGGAAAGCCGCTCGGCGAGAGCTTTTCGAATCCAGTACCGTCCATCACGTACGACGAATATATCATCCACCGGCAAATAATCTGTCGGGGCTGTCATTGATTTGCGGTTGAAAGCGTTCGCGCCGCTACGAGTGGGTATAATTGATCTCGTTGTTATCTACGTAGACTCAGTATCCTCCGACTTTGAACAATATGGTTTCAGAAAGCAATTCAGAGTTGGAATTGACAACATCGAGAAATAGTCTACTTCTAATAGGACTCGGCTCGACGGCTTGTGTGATCTTGATGTACGAGATTCTGTTGACCAGGATCTTTAGCGTCATGATGTGGTATCACTTCGCGTTTTTAGCTATATCAATTGCCATGTTTGGTATGACGATTGGTACTATGCTCGTCTACATTTTCCCTAAATACTACTCGAAAGAGCGAGCGAGGAAGCTACTGGCGCCTCATTCGCTTGCGATGTCCGCGACCATCTTTCTTGCGGCTGTCGCGTTTGCTTTGGTGCCCAAGTTGCTGTCTGGACTGCCGGACGAGAAGGCATGGACTGTATTTCTCGCCATAAGCTATCCCTTGCTTGCGATTCCGTTCGTCCCCGGAGGAATTGTGGTTTCGCTCGCTTTGACACGAGTGAATGGATCAATCGGCAGATTGTATGCGGCTGACTTGACCGGTGCCGCCTTCGGCTGTCTGGCTATTATCGGGATTCTCTCGATAACCGATGGGATGTCTACGGTCATCGCGCTTGCCTCCCTCGCTGCTTTGTCCGCGCTATTTTTTGCCAGGAATGCCGGACAGCGAGTAATCTCACATTGTTCGCTTGGGGCTTTTCTTGTTTTTGCCAGCCTCGCGATTGTTCACACATACTTGGCGGCTGATAACACGCCGTTGGTTTCTATTTCACTCGTCAAAGGCGAACGCGAAGGCAAGCCGATTTTCGAGCGATGGAATTCTTTCTCTCGAGTAATCGTTTTTGACAGCAAGACCGGCAAACCTCAAGGTTGGGGCATGAGTCCAAAAATGCCTCCGGACACTCAAGCGACACAACGGTGGCTAATCATCGATGGCGGTGCGGGCACGGTTCTCACCAAGTTCGACGGGAATTTGGAGAAAGTGGCCTACTTGACCTACGACATCACCAACCTTGTTCACCGCATTCGCCATGATGCAGACGTACTAGTCATCGGTATCGGTGGAGGACGAGATATTCTCTCCGCTCTTTATTTCGATCAACATCGCGTCACCGGCATGGAGATCAACAACAACATCATTTCTGCGGTTACTCGTGTATTCGGCAAATTTGTCGGGCATCTTGACCAGATTGAGAAAGTGAAAATCGTTAATGCTGAGGCAAGAAGTACACTTGCAAGTTCGAAAACAAAGTACGACATCATACAGGTCTCGCTGATCGACACATTTGCTGCAACTCAAGCCGGTGCTCTCGCGCTGACTGAAAATTCACTGTATACAGTAGAGAGCTGGCGTTTGTTCCTTCAGCATCTCAAGCCAAATGGAATAATTAGCTTTTCTCGTTGGCATCCTGTTGAAACATACAGGATCACGACGCTGGCAAATGAGGCGCTCCTCAAAGAGGGTGTCGCTGAGCCACGCAAACATATTATCTTGGCGGCGCTGCTGGAGACAGAATATCCGAACAGAGGCGTTTCGACCTTATTGGTCAGCAATTCGCCGTTCTCCTCCGAGGATGAAGAGAAAATCAAATCGGCATGCGCCGAACTCGGATTTGAAGTTATCTTGTCGCCGTCAATTTGCGCTGATCCGACATTGGCGGAATTGGTTTCCGGTAAATCTGCGCGGAAAGTAGTAGCGAGAATGGACACCGATATCAGCGCGCCAACGGATGATCGACCTTTCTTCTTTCAAACGACACGACTCAAGGACGCAGTCAACATCGTCTTTACACCCAGTAAATGGATGGAGGGCTGTATGTCTTTCCATGTCAAAGGACTGGTCCTTCTGATGGTAATTGCTGCTGTTTTGAATGCGTTTTTTATATTCCTGCCGCTCGCTTTTGTCAGAAAGATTCCATCGTTGAAAAGCAGTGGGCCTCTGTTTCTCCACTTCTTATGCATAGGCATCGGATTTATGCTGCTCGAGATTGCTCAAATCCAACGGCTCAGCATTTTCCTAGGAGCGCCTGTTCTTGGACTATCGGTCGTTCTCTTCTCTCTGCTCTTGTCTGGCGGAATCGGGAGCTACATATGCGGCTTAGGTGAGCCGTTAAAACGCGCCGAGGGAAGGTTAATCGTGCTCTTGTGCGTAATAGCCGTGACAGGCATAGTGACACCATTCCTGCTCGGCGCCTGTAGCGCGTTTCAGCTGACAGGGCGAATTCTAGTGGCAATCGCACTGGTATCACCGATGGGATTGGTTCTTGGAATGGCATTCCCTCTTGGTATTCAACTCGCCGATAAGAAACAGCTCCAGGATGTTCTGCCCTGGTTCTGGGGAATCAACGGAGCTGCATCGGTCTTTTCGTCTGTCTTGGCGACGTTTATCATGCTGTACTACGGAATCTCTGCGACATTCTATTCCGGACTAGCCTGTTACATTCTGGCTGTGCTTGGATTCATATGGGCGATGGGGCGGAAAAACTGACGAGTTACTTCTGAAGACTTCGGTGAAACCTACTGCCTTATGTGATCGACAACGATACCGCGGGGAAGCGTTTCGCCCTCAATAGTGAGGAGCTTTCGATAGTTTGACAGAGCCCTCGCCAGGTCTGAGTCTCCATTATCTTTTGCAAAGTAGAAGCCATGACCGACAAGGACGAGACCTTCTTTGATAGCCAGTTCTCGTTCTAGCAATGAGCGAAGACGATCGGAGGCTTTCAGATATTTATAGCTGATGAGTTTCAAAAAAAGTCGACCAATTTGCTGGTGATTCTTGAGCGTCTTGGCGCTCTCCATCGCAGTCGAGTATGTGACGTACGCGTCCTCGCATTCGGTTCGCTTTTCGAAGAATCCTGCGGTGCCGAGCTTCGCATCACCCATTGCAACGAGCAGATTTATCCGCTGGACGGGATCGTCTACCTCACCATCCAGCAGTTCGGATAGTAAGTGAATAGCCTTCTGATGTTCTCCATTGACGCAGTAGAGTCGGGCCAGATTGATGCCAGCGGTGGTGATCAGCTTCTCGTCGTACGATTTTCGTGCTTCCAGAAGTTCATTCTCGAGACGTTGAAACTCTTCTTTCTTTATATGTGGAACAGTCACCAATAGTGGGTAATTATGCAGATCTTTGTATAGCGGAATGAGCGTCAGCGAAGTGAGAAAACAAAAGAAGAGGAGAACGTATCCTCCACTGATCTTGTTCTGAAAATTATTCAGAAAACGGTCCATGTCGCCGGTTTTTTCTTGCCAACTAGTTTATTATACTAACGTTCAGTATCGCTCGATCGCGCTTTCGGGGAGTGAAACAAACAGCGATAGCTCTCCTGTCAGTAGTAACACGCACTTCTCCCCATACATGCCCAAGGCGGACGCATTCAAACGAATATTCTGGATAAGTCTTATCCAGGTCCCTTTTATCCTCGCGCTTGTATTTCTATCTCAGCAGTCGGCTGCCTTCGTCCAGGACTTCACGCATTCGTACGGCAATCCGCGCCCTGAAGTGATGGGCATGATTCAGCAATGCTGTCTCCGGCTTTTTGCGGCGGCCCTGTTACTGCCACTGCCATTGGTAGTTTATTTCTATACCACGTATCCAAGCCTGAAGAAGCTTGGGCAGTGGCAGAACATTCTGGAAATGTTGCTGCTGTGCATAATGTACTATTTCGTCATCGCAACGCGATTCTTGCAGTTCCCGCTCGGGACTGATGATACCTTCATGGATTACAGATTCGTCCGCAATTGGGTCGAGTTCACGTCTTTCGATTTCAATCCTGGCGAGCATGTTATGGGTTACACGTCCATCTTGCATTGCGCCGTACTTTTCCTGCTTGCACTCTTTACGCGCTATACCGACATCCCAATCCTGGCGACCACATTCAACGCTGCATTGACCAGCATCGTGTTCATCGGATTGCATGCTATTTGTCGCAAAATGTTCGGAAACAGTTGGCAGCCCTTAATTGCCTGTTGCGTTTACGCAGTATCGAAGTACAGCATGGTAGAGGTCGGCGGTGGCAAGGAATCATTGATGGTGAATTGCTTCATTCTGCTTGCTATGTTCTCCATTCAGCTTTGTCGTTGGAATAGTTTTGCCTGGACGGGGACTTTGCTCTTTCTTACAAGACCGGAAGGACTTCTTTGGCTGCTCGCCAGCGCTACCAAGTCTGTTTCTGTGATGGGCTCCAAAGCTTTGAGAGGATGGGATTTGCCACTATTGACGGTGTCAGTGGTTTATCTGTTCTTATTCCTGTACTACGGTTCGGTCATTCCCCACGGCGCCATAGGGCGCGCCACTATGTTTCAAGCAGTCCTGGTTCCATCCGACAAGACTGTGTACTTCATTCTGATTCAATTGGGGTGGGAGACTTTCGATGGTTTGTTCATGGCATTGTTAGGAATGTTCGACGCCTTGAGTCAGGTGGTCGAACCAAAACCACACATTATCGCGATGCGCTGCATCTCTTCCACATGCCAGGGACTTCTTGCTATCTGGCTTATGGGCTGGCTTGGCAAGGGCTATAAGCCGATTAGATTCTATTTTTATGGCGCCTCTCTCGTGCTCATGTTTTTCTTCTGTTCGAAACCCTGGAGTTTTCCGTGGTACTACTCATGGTTCAACCTTATTTCACCATTTGTAGTGGCGCTTATGGCAGGAGCACTATTCAAATGCAGGTTGAAACGTGCAACCTGGCTCCTTAGAGCGTTTTCTGCATTGCTGGTGTTTCACCTGCTTTTCCATCCGCTCATGTGGGGAAAACAACTGTTCATCTGGGAGGCAGACAAGGATCGCCTGATTGCCTATCAGCAAGTGGCGAATTACATAAAAGGGCGAGGTCAAGTCTGGAAGACTATTGCCGTATTAGAGCCAGGTGTGATCGGTTATTACCTGCCGAATTGGTTCAAAATAATCGACCTGGGTGGACTGCAATCACCTGAGGCATTGCAGTTTTTCCCCATCCCGGAATCAGACTACGCAAGACGAACATTGTGGTGTGCAGTCCCCGTCAATAGTATCCTGGAGTTGAAACCTGACTGCTTCGTTGTCCTTGATTCGTTGATCGACAATGGCTTGACGAAGAACGACAACTTCATGCGCGAGTATTCTCTCAATCGACACTGGATCGTGACTCCATCGACCTTTGATGCAAGGGCTGTGCTCCTGTTCGAGCGGAAATCTCAGAATCGAGATGCGAACGCAAAACAGTGAGCAAACGCAATCCTCGAGGGTAGTCATGGATTGGAGTGCTCTGGCAGTTGATTTTGTTGAGATCGGTTAATCAGGTTGTTTCCGCTCTCAGTTCTAGAACGACTGCTTGATCGTCTGTGGCTTTTGCTTGAGGCGTCTCTCGCTGCTCCGGCGTTCCTTCTGTGTCGCGAGCATTTGTGCCCTGTGACCATTGGATGGCGAGCTGACGAGCGAAATTTCGGACTCCTCTCTTTGCATGATAAATCGGAGCTCTGGCGAGGTGTGGAATGGCAGTCCCGCAGTGTATGTCCGGAGAGATTTGCCAGGCTCTGTTGGTCGAGTAGGCTACCTTGATAAAATTACTGAATTCGACTGAACTCTTATCGGGGTTCGAGATGGTGGCAACCTCGATAATATAGTTGCCGTCGCGCTCCTTCTCTGCAAGATATCGGGCTTTCTGTCTGACCGACAGACCTGCACCTAACATGTCGAATTCTAGAATCCGGTCGTGAGGCAACGAGGCGGCGATTGATTCTTTCATGAGGATAGCGCCGCCCGAATCGCTAACGCGCACCAGTCTACCTTCAATGGAGTTATCGCCTAACGAAATGGTGACAGGAATATCGCTATCGACTGCGTAAATCGAAGGTGGACAGTGCGCATCACAGCTAACGCAAATGGCTGCCAGAAGCAGGAAGATGTTGTACCAGGTGTACATGATCCAGAACAAACTCCAGTCCGGATGAGCGACGAACCACGCGCTCGTAACGACTCCCACAAAGACGAGTGGAATCAACAGGGCAAGGTAGATCAGAGCGAACCAGGCGTCCGATTTCGTTGTCTTCTTTGTCGCCTCGTGTGTTGCCACGAACTGAACCTTGAATCCACTGAAAAGTCCTTTGATTGCTGCGAAACAAAATACGGGTGCTTTGATGATTTCGTAGACGTCGAAGATGATCGATGACCGTCCTCGATACATGAGGAATGGCATGCGAATTTGGACTATGTAAAAAATGGGCAACCAGAATGTCACGAATTCATAGGGGAACATGCGGCTTGGGAAGGCATGAAACACGACGCACAGCACTGGGATGAACAGATAGATCAGCCGAGCAACCCAGAACCAATAATAAAAGTAATGAATGAAAGAGCAAAATCTCTGTGTAAATGTGAGGCCCGGCAGCGACAATACTTTCTGGTGTCCCCAAACTTGAATCGTCCCGAGGAACCAGCGCGTCTGCTGATTTAGATAAGATCTGAGCGATTCGGGACTCAATGCCAGCACTTGAATCTTTGGAATGTACGCCACTCTCATTTTTTGCGCGAGCATTTTAACCGAAGTGTGGTGATCTTCCAGAATGGTGCCCATGGCGACACCGCCTATTTTTTCGAGCGCACTTCTTCTCAGTACGGCGCCCGAGCCATTCCACACTGCCGTGTCCCAGCGCGCTAGCGAAGGCAGGAAAACAACGTAGAAAAACGACATCTCGGTAGTCAATCCGCTGTAGTGGATAGTTCTTTCGAGTAGACCGGGCGTGAAGAAATGGATCGCGAATTGCAGGCACCATATGGACTCATCAGCCCGCAGACGAGGTAACGCCAGATCGAGGATCGTATCGGCCGGTAGATTGTCCGCATCCAATTGCAAGATAAACTCGCCCGTGGTGTGCGTCATCGCATTATTCAAATTGCCGGCCTTGAAATTGGCTCTGTCCTGGCGCGTGATATAACCCACTCCACAGGCTTCCGCGAGCTCTTTGACTTGATCGCGTCGTCCATCATCGAGTACGTACACTTTCTTGTTTTCGTAAGCGATTGACAGGGCACCGTATATGGTTCGCCTCAAGACCTCAATCGGTTCATTCACTGTTGTTATGAAAACATCTACCGTCGGTTGATCTGTTAGTGGTGGAACTTCTTTTGGTTCAAATCCCAACTCATCGTCTGGTTCTCGATACCAGTGGACAAATATGTTGGAAGCCACCATTAGAAGGCAAGACGTGTCCGCAATAAGCATCAAAATGACTGCAAATAAATCGCCTGCATTGTTGTAGTAAATCGTATGCGTGATTCTGAATACGAAGTATCGCGCGTAGGCAAAGAATGCCAATAACCAAGTAATTCTGATTGCTGACTTGCTTCTCATGGTCAAGAGCGACCATAAGACCAGTCCCAGCGATACGGCAATCTCAACGTGGAGATCTAACGGCAAGGCGACTGCAACGATTACATAGGCGATGAGCGCAAGTATAACGAGGAGAATCACTTACCTGTCTCCTAGCGACATAATCGCAACGAGTATCAGTAGAAGCGTCGGAATTACCATCGCGGACAAAGCAAGGAATCTTCCGTCTTCCCGTCGGAACATCCGCAATAGCAGAAGAGTAGTTGCCAGAGAAGCAAACCAGAGCGGCAAGACCAATTGTGGAAGTGCCTTGAGAGCAGCGAGCAGATGCCTCATCTGAAAGGAGTCCACGAGATAGATGGAGACAGGCTGTTGAGCATGTCTCGGATTTGTAATGTCGCCGTCGAATCTGTGGATGTAATCTTCGGTAAGGTTTTTCCCGCGCTTCAATTCAAAGGAGAAGAACTGGCTGCCCTCTCCGCTCTTGAGTCGCTGACCGGTTCTGCCATAACCAGTTATGAGAAAGCCGTCCGTACCAATAGAACGGCAACGAATCATTCCTGCCTGGGATTGAGAAGGTTCTCCTGTCGGATCGAAATCTGAATAGGCTGCGTATTGCTTCGATTGGGTGAACGGATTCTCGTACCAGATGTCCCGCTCTTTCAACCAGTCCGAATTCGTCGGGTAGTGTTGGTACTTCGAGTAGTACCAATTTACGAAATAGGAAATCTTGAGCATCGCCTGGTACAGCCTAAGTTCAGGCGCATCGCTCTTGTACAGTACAGTGCCATCTGATCCTACGATACTGTCATCTCCTACGGTAAAGAAGAGCGCGTCTTTCCGGACGAGTCCAGGTAGTACTTGTATGAGGTTGAACGGTATCATTCCAAAGGTTTCGTAATTAGCGTAATAGGTCTGCCCCCGGTCCCAGATGCTGGCGGCTGTGCCGTTGTCGAATCGCACCTGTTTAAGTCCATCTACTGATAAATATTCCCGAGCTGGAGCAAAACTCGACGTTGTGAAGACCGGACTTTGCTGAGTTTGGACACCAAACGAAACAAAGGACAATGTGATTGCCGCCAAAATAGCCATGGTTTGAGCAAGGCGCTCTTGTCGGGCGTCGGGGACCAGCTTCAGTGCCTTTTCCGTCTCAATCAGAATCTCTCCATCGGAAGCTGGCGGAAAGAGTTCGTTGAACACTGTCGAGGTCTTGGCCGATATTGGGCGTCCATGAGCTATGTTAGAGACCCTCAACGCCTCCAGCATAATGATCTTGGCTTGATCCTTATATCCAGCGGAATGAAGACTTCTGGACAGATCCAGAAGTGCCGCTACGTATGGCTCGCCGCCACCACTCATCGAAACCTTGACGCGTTGTCTGGCATATACCAGCCCTTCTTCGGCTCGATTCAAGCGCCGGCAGACGTCCACCAAGTGCTCGAGGCAATCTATCTGAATATCTGGAGCGGGATCATCGTCTTTGAATAATTCAACCGCCCGTAAATAGCGCGTTCTTGCCTCTTCATATTCTCCAGCATCGTAAGAACTCTTAGCGACCTTAATCCATTCGTACATCGATGATTCGAGTATGGAACCAATGGATGTTTCTTTCTTCGGTGCTTCATCCTTCCTTTCGTAGGACACGGTGAGAGAAGCCAGAGAAGGCACCTGAGCCTCGTCTGTTGGTACCGGAAAGACTCGGCGCTTAAGTCTGCGAAATGGTAATTCGAGATACCGCCACGACAAGATTGCCAGCGCCAGTCCGAGCAGCAGACTCAGAGCCATTCGGTATTCGACGGGCAGACTGACGCTGTACAAAAGTACGAATATATGAGACAGGAAGAAGCCGTAACTGACTCGTCCCAACGCAACAGATATCGAGTTCGAGAAGACGGATAAGAGTATGTCTTCCTTTGTCTGCCAAACTCCCAGTACAAGTAAGCTCGTGCCTACTCCTCGAACAAAAGTCATAATCGAGTTCCAATGGATTGGAGCGAACTGCTCCGACAGAACCATCGACACCCAACCGAGATTGAGCGCCACTCCGATCAAAAACAAAAATGTACCGTTTGACTCTTTCAGTTTATCCCAATTCAATGACAAGTAACCTGCTGTACATCCCCATAGCAGGTATTGTGCGGACTCTACGACGGTCATTGGACTACTGTTTTGAAGAAAAATTTGCGATATGAATTGACCGACGTTTAGCAAAAACAAGGTCAAAAATAGTAGCGGTACTCGAAATTTTAGCGGAGTTGCGATCAGAACAAACGGGATAAGGCAATAAAACTGCATCTCCGTGCTTATTGTAGAGAGGCTGTTATAGAGCACTTGTGACTCTTCGGCGAGTGGCAACGCTGGAGTGTTTGCGAGAAAAACGTAAAAGAGGAGCGGTTGTGGGAGTGTAGTTCCTATCTGAATCCCGGCGAGTATGAGGTAGTAGAGCGGTGCGATTCTAAGAAATCGTCTTGCGTAAAACGACTTGAGGTCATGCAAAAAATGTCCTGAATCGCTCAAAATCAGATTCCGAGCGATGAGAAAACCGCTCAGGGTGTAAAAGAGTTGCGCTCCAAAATAGCCTAACAGCGCCAGTCCAGGTTGCTCGCCAAGCTTTCCTGTGATGCTAGCGCAGCTAAAGCAAAACACAGCCAGGGCTGCGAATGCGCGCAAGCCGTCCAGTTGAGATTTGTACTCTGCCTTCTCCGCCACTAACTCCAGAACCTTTTTGCTGCAAGTATATACAATTCCCACATGCACGACTTCTGAACCTTGATAAATACTCGCGGTTCTTCAAGGTTCAGATAAATGGTCACTTTCCTCTGACACCTCTGACACTAGGGCTTGTTTCTGTCATTCTCTGGCACCTTAAGCGTCTGAGAATTCCCGCTGTTTTCAGGGACAGTGACTGGAGCTAGTTTGATCTGTTGCTGAAGCGGTGCAGCGTTCGGTTGAAGTGGACTGATCTGTTGTTGTTGTTGTTGTTGTTGTTGTTGTTGTTGTTGCGCGTTGCTCTGAGTTTGTGCCTTCAGGCTGTTTTTCTTTCTCGCGTCCTCCATTTGCTGCTTTCGCTCTTGTTCGAAGGTCGAAAGGAGCTCCTTTGCTGCCACCATATCTGGTTGAAGTGCGAGAACTCTTCGACAGTCGTCGATTGCAGCTGAAAACTTACCCTGACTGGCGTTCGCGCTGGCTCTTATCAGATGCAATTTAGGAAAGTCTGTGACGTTGGCTAATCCCAAAGCTAAAGTTGTATCGGCGACGGCTGCGTCGTACTCATGTGAGAGCCTGTGCCCTTCGGCTCGAATCTCATACACTCGCCAGAGGGTCGGGTCCAGGGCGAGCGTTTTGTTCGCATACTCAAATGCTTGTTGGCAATCTCTTTTCGCCAGATGCAACTTTGCCATTATCATGGGCACTCGTGGGTCGTTTGGCATTATGTCCTGAGCAATTCTCAAGTCTGAAATCGTTTTTCTATACTCGCTCTGCTTCAGGTGAATGAGAGCGAGCGCAATATAAGCCTCACCACAACTCGGGTCGATCTTTATTGCCGCTTTAGCATCCTTTACCGCGTTCTCATTTTGCTCGGTTTCTGAATAAAGAATGGAGCGAAAGGCAAGATCTGATGCCAGCTGGTTGGGCTGTCCATCAATGGTTTGACTGATCGCATTAATGGCGGATTTCAAGTTACTCAATTTGTAGAGAGTCCTCGCCGATACGCGATAGGCGTCGAGATTTTTTTTGTCCATTCGCATCGCTTGCTGGCAGTCAGTTAGGGAAGCTTCCCAGTCACTGACTCCTAAGTACGCTTTGCTTCGTTCAACAAGAAATTGATCGGACTCAGGTTCCTCATTGATGAGATGGTCAAGAAAACCGATGGCGACCAGGCAGCGCTCCTGGTCTTGAAGCAACTTTTCTTGCCATCCTTCAGGTAGAGAATTGTTCATCATGATAAGACCGTCCAATAAAAGCACTGCAGCAAATGCCACCAATCCTAATATTGGCAATCGAGCCGGCTTCGCTGTGTCTGATGCGTTCACTGAATTGGGCTGAGTCCTGGAAGAAAAGACGTCGGGGCGGCTCGCGAAATGTCTTTGCTTCGAAGAAGCCAGACCGCGTAGCCATTGCGTATGCCTGCTGGGCTGTAGTTACTCAATGCTTTTACAAACACACTTTGCTCGGCAAGGCGTTGATATAGAGAGCCTTTCAGGCGGCTCGTCGTGGACGGTGAAGCTTCGATGGCGATAAGCTTTGGACGAAATCGCCCGATGTCTTCCACGAGCTCGTTGACTATCTTGGATTGCTCCAACGCCCAGTTGTATTTTGACTTCGAGTTTAGTTTCGCATACGATGCCATATCGAGTGCGAACGACCAGGCAAAGCGCGAGCCAGGTTTTCGATTCAAGTTGAGTAGCGTCGGACACGAGCTCGTTGATTTGGTCCCTAATATTAGAACGGGGTCTCCGGGTGCTGTCGAGCCAGTCACCACTTTATCGAGCGGGTTGGTGACTTTGGTGGTGACCATACTATCGCGAACAAGGATAGGAAGAACCGGCAGTAGGATCACACCGAAGAGCGTCAAAATGAGCAGCGATCGACTTTGCAGATCGTACAGCCAAAAACCGTTTGTTCCGGACTTTGACAGCGTCGAAATCCATTTGTTCGAAACGATCTTCGAGAGAAGCCACTTGGATAGAAGCATGCATTCGATACCGGCAATGAGGAAAAAGCCGAATACGAAAGGGATTGTGCGATGGGCGTCGCCGGATCCATCCAGTATGTATATCAGCCAGGCACTGCTGGTCCAGAACAAAAGAGGAATGAAAAACGAGCATTTGCCTCTGATAACGAAAGCGGTCAGGCAGATCAGAACAACGAGTAATCGACTTCCCACTATTTCGCCGTCGCTGGAAGCGAGCCAGAGCAAACGATTCCAGTCGTGAAAGTAGACTTGATGTCCTTCGATTAAAAGTGGAACCCATCGAAAATAGTAATCCTGTTGGCTAGGAATTATGAGCGAGCAGAACAACAGTATTGCAGTGGTTATGCCGATGGTGGACATTTCGGGTGTCTGGAATACTCGCTTGAGCGCTCCTGTTCTGGAAGACTCCCCGTCGCCTTGCATTCGCGACCAGGCGCAGAAGAAGCCGATTTCGACGGATACTGGGATGGCTAAGAGAATCGGCTCGACGAACGCAATGATCGTGCAGAAAATCGCGCCGGCTATCGCCGGGAGCGGAGATTGAGAATGCCCTTGCCATCGTTGCCAACGCATGAGGAACAATGGAAAGTAGCCGGACATGAACAGAAGCTCTTTTTGACCGACATGAAAGACCATGCTCAAGTGAAGCAGAAGAAAGCTGGAAAACATGCACCCTAATGCCAGCCAATCATTCTCACGGTCGGTCCGTGCTCGTCTTATAACAATGCCGGTCATTACCGCTGTGAAGGTAATGATCAGCCAATTCGAGTAGATCCATGTTGTTTGAATC
This sequence comes from uncultured Candidatus Obscuribacterales bacterium, assembly GCA_964418155.1. GTDB lineage: Bacteria > Cyanobacteriota > Vampirovibrionia > Obscuribacterales > Obscuribacteraceae > JADYXR01. Next base: position 46,295 of record CAYQKX010000031.1, read on the forward strand.
GAAACATTGAAGACAGTCGAGATGCACCAGATCACTGTGTTGAGATAAAACCAGATGGGCTGACTGGTAAAGACAAAATCTTTGATTGGATTACCACCATCCAAAATTTGTTTTGCCGTGATGAGCTGATAGGAACAGTCAGGGTTGATAAAGTTCGGGTAGTGGAGAAGCTGCACCAGTATTTCAATCAAAAGAACTGCGCCAATAAGAACTACGATGGTTATCGGATAGTGGGCGCAAAGTTGTCGCGACGTGCTCATTCTTAAATCAGTGCTCCATCTTTAAATGCTACAACAGGCGCAGATTATTACCAAGCGAGGTCGGTGCCGGCGGAGCGTTGTCAGTGTGCGCGCGAGTCGGATAATTTTCCTTTTGGTGTGAGCTTGGAATGAAGTTGGATTTCGCTTAGTGAATGTCAGAAATATCTTCATTGGGTCGAATATTCCAATCTTTGATAACGTATCATCTTATTGGGAAGAATATTCACAGCCAAGCGCGGGGAGAAAACATATTGAAGCAGCGTATGTCGGATTGACGTTGTTAACAGCCTCCCCGGTGGCAGGTTGTATCGTAAGCGATCGGGTGGACGACGATACCGAACAGCTAAGATAACAACTGTCACCAGAGCTATCGAACCGCATCCCTCACGATTGTTGTTCGGAACGCCTCTTGGAGAGAGCCCTATAATCGGTTTCTGAGATACTCTTTTGTTCCGAAACTCTAGTTTGAATCGTTGTATCAGGAGATAAGTAATGATGAGTCGGCTACTGGGAGTCACGCTGATTATCTGTCTGTTCACGACTACAGGTTGCGTCGAGCGCGATCCGTTAGAGGACGAAGATCGGTCGTCATCCTCGTCGGGTGTGGGTAGAGTGACGAGCGTCAACTGGGACTACAATTGGCAGACGAAGACACTTTCGAATTCGAAAGGGCGATACAAGATCGCCTTCCCAGCACAACCGAAAAGAGACATGAGCGCAGATGGAACGGAGGTCTTCTCCTGGGCAGATTCGACGATGGCGCTGGTTTTGTCCACCTGGCCGAGAGCACTTGACACACCAGATTCGGTGATGGAAGAAAGTTGCACTAATTCGGTCAAACGAGACAACCTGAATGAGTTGTCCAGGGAGCTGAAGATTGTGCCAGGTGGTTTCAGAGGGTATGAAGTGCTGGGCACGACCTCTGATGGGAAGCATAATTTCAAGATGCAGCAGTTCTTCAATACCAAGACCAAAACTTGTTATTTTCTGCTGGCTAAAGGTTCAAAGGATCGTCTAGATGGGCCAGAATCCACGCAATTCTTCTCATCACTTCGATATGATGGTGATGAGTAGACTGCTCTCCTCTACGGAGGTTCAGCCGAAGTTGGAGATGAGTCATAATTGCTGTCCTGGTATCTTTGAGTGGTTCATTCATCAGTCCTTTCTTTTCGCACTTACGGGTGATGAAAGCGAGCGAACCAGTTAGCCGAGAGATCGCGAGATGCTACGTACGATGAAACGGCTCCAATTGTCAGCGAATACTTTGTCCAGGCTGAATTTTTCGATAGCTGTATTGCATCCATTTTTCTTTGCGCTTTGGCCGATTTTTCTTGCAGTACATGAGTGTGCGTGGGATGTTTTTGGCGACGTGTTGTGGTGTCTGGTTCCAGGCGCGATCTTGTCGACTGCCCTTTTGCAAGGACTGTTCTATCGTTTCACGAGAGATAGCGTGAAGGCTGGTATCTGCACTTCGGCAGTAGTTGTGTGGTTCTTCGGCTATGGTGGTTTCAGAGACCTGATTGTGGAGAAGCTGCCTGTGCTTGCCACGCTCGGAGGCGCCGATTATTATTCACCGGGCTGGCTTGTTCCGGCGCTTTATTGGTGTATCTTGGGAGCTCTCCTGTGGTACCTGTCGCGTGTAAAGCAGTTCCATCGGGATCTGGCTTTAGCTCTGACACTCGTTTCCTTCGGGCTTTTTGCTTACAATGCCTTCCATTTCGTAAGAATCCAGGCACAAATCAATAAATCGGCCCAAAGAATCCTTACCCTCAGTAAGGTCGACGATGGCCGAGTTCCTGTGGTCGTACCTGACGATCCTCCGGATATCTACTACATCATTTTCGACATGATGTGTGGGGACGATGTGATGACATTGCTCACCGGAGTAGAAGACCACAGCTTTCAAGATACCCTGAGGGACCTGGGATTTTATGTCGCTGTCAATTCTCATACCAACTACGAACACACTCGTCCCTCGCTGGCATCTTCGCTCAATATGATGCTACTGGATGATGTCTCCGCCGCTTATCGCAGATGCGCCATTGACGAACGAGAAAATCCGCAGCTAAGAGTTTGTGGAAAGTTGATAAGAGACAACCGCTTGGTTCACTACCTCCGGAGGGCAGGATACAAATTCGTCAACTATTCATCCGGATGCGAACCGACCAACTGGAATCCCTGTGCTGAAATCAACATTCCATCGGGGATGGGCGATGCCACCACACTGATGATTTTGACTAACTCTGTTTGTGCCACTTTGCCGGTCGCGCTCGATCCAAGAAATTTTCTGGCTCGTCTCAAGCGCGTAACTTTTGTGCAGCAACTCGATGAAATCAAGAAAATTGGCGGTCCAAAGTTCGTTTTGATTCACTGCATGTTGCCGCATTGGCCGCTGCTCTTCACGGCAAAAGGGAAACCAACCAAAGTGCCGTACCAGCAAAAGCCGGATTATTTCACGACGCGGGACTATGTCCGACAGATGATATTCACTCGGAAGTTAATGCTCTCGGCGATCAAAAAGCTTCTGAAATCAAAGAGACGCCCAATCATAGTCATTCAAGGGGACCATGGACCCTGGTTCAAGGCAGGCACTCCTGAGCATCACGAATATACTTTACCTATATTCAATGCCTACTACCTCCCTCCCGGAGGACGCGATATCGCCCCGTGGAGCACCATATCGCCGGTCAACTCATTCAGGCTCATTCTCAACCGATATTTCGGTGCGGACTATAATTTCTTGCCTGACAAAAGTCACCACGACGATGGGCTTAACCACCTGATGGGTCAAGAGCTTCCGACCAATGAGTTTCCATTAGATTGGGAGCCGACCCAGCATTGAGAATTCCTACCGTCACCTCAAGCTTCTCAAGAACTGCTTATATGAGAATCGTGTAGCGCCTTGTCGATAGATTTTATCAGAGCGAAGAACAGCGTTGAGACCTGCTGAACGCTATAGACGATCGATATGAGAATAGCTCAACTCTCATCATGAGCCAACTTCCGATCGTGACACCATCGGCGACCCTACGTTAACAGATGCAATTGACGGTTGCGTGGTACATTATGAATGTCAAACGCAACTTAATTGGGTCATATCCTTGAATGTTTGGTAATCTATCATCTAATGAGAAGGATATTCACATTCAATCGCGCGGGAGAATAATTATGAAGCCTTGGATGATGAGATTGACGCTAATAGGTTGCCTCCTGATGACAGGCTGCACGGGTGGCGATACGGATGATGATGATGACGATACCGAACAGGCTCCGAAGGAAGCGCGACAAGATCCACGCTACTACTGGAACTATGACCAGGGCACAAAAGTATTGTCAAGCAACTATGGGAAATATAAGATCAGTTTTCCGCGCATGCCAAAACGAACGGTATACGATAAACATATCGAGTCCTTCACCTGGGGAGATCCTACGATGGTCCTCAACATCGGGGCCTGGCCAAGACTGAAACCTACCGACGAAGCAGTTATCGCAGAGAGCTGCACCGCTGCAGTCAAAAGAGATAATTTGAAAGAGATGTCTCGTGTGAAGAAGTCCGTACCAGGTGGCTTCGAGGGATTCGAACTGACTGGGACGACAGCAGACGGGAAGTATTCGTTTAAAATGCAACAGTTCTTCAACGAGAAAGCCAAGACCTGTTATGCCTTGTTTGCGAAAGCTCCCCAAAATCGCATTGATGGTCCAGAGCCAACCGAATTTTTCAAATCATTGTCACCCCAGTGATTGACAACTGCTGGTAGTTAATCAAATTACTCTAGATCTATAAACAAACGGTACGTGAGTGCTTGCTTTATAGTCTGCGGATTTGATCGTCCCAGACCCACCCTAGCTATCCCGTCAACGAGGCGGTGATAAAAATTCTGAAAAGAACCATATACGGTGCACTGTCAAAGTAGTCAAATTGAAGATTCGTTCCATTCAGCGCCAGTCTCGAAGGATACCTGCATGGGTCATTCTTGCGATTATTATCGTTGTTGGAACAGGCTTTCGTACCTATAACCTGTCCCAAGTTATTACCTGGTACGACGAGGCGCTAACTCTATTCCATGTCTCGGGCCAGGACTTGGGCAATCCGCCATTCTGCTTTGATTGTGGCTGGGGTCCGGTGACCTTCAAATCGATGCAGGACGAGTTCCTTTTTCGGGACTGCTCTAGAAAGAATGTCGTGCGTTCGGTACTCCGCACGCATCCTGAGCACGCGGCAGGATTCTACGTCGCAGTCCATCAGTGGAAAAAAATCGTCAAGAACGATGTAACACTCTTGCGGCTTCTTCCAGTGTTGTTCGGCGTACTAGTTCTGCCGGCATTCTATTGGTTCTCCTACGAGCTGCTGCGCTCTAAAGGAACATCATTACTATGCGCCCTTGTTCTTGCTTTGTCGCCGCTCCAAATAGTGCAATCGCAGGAACTTCGTGAGTACTCACTCTACGAGCTCTGTTTCGCCTTGTCTTGCGCATCTTTTTTGTACGCATGGAGAAAGAACACCGCGTTCAGCTGGATACTCTATGGATGCATCTCGGTCGTCGGCTACAACTGTACATATTGGCTGTTCATCATAACGAGCACCCAACTGATTTATTCAACCATCGCAACCGTCCTCAGAAGTCGGAAGAAACATCCATCATTCCGACCGCATTTGATCAAGTGGGCTGCGCATGTCGCGACTGCCTCATTAGCAGTGATTGCAGTCGCAGAGCAGATTGCACAACGTTTACTCAGGCATGAACATGCGTTGGAGATGGTTAAGTGGGTACATTTACCGCCGGTAGACAATAATGTACTTCTTCACGCATGGCTCTTTAGCAGGCTGTTTGACTGGATGTACAGTCCTGACCCGTTCTTTACACAAAAATTTGAGTATGTGTTGTTTGTCATTCTTCTGATCGAGCTGTGCGCAATTTTCTACTTGGCGAGGCGAGCACGGCCGCAATTCGCATTTCTGTTGGTGATTTTGCTTTCGTATGTGTCTATCTTGGATTTGCAAGATGCCGTACGAGGTGGGCATCGCTCCATCGTTGTTCGCTATTTCCTGCCAAGTATCATGATTGCAGTAATACCAGTCTGCTACATGGTCTGGCACTGCTGGAGGTCAAAAATCCTCTCTCGTAGGTTATTGGCAGTTGCCGCAATCGGATTACTGTCTGTCTGCCAGCTCTGGTCCGACTATGCCTTGCAGAGCTGGCATGAGCATCAAATTTTTATTCAGAAGATAAAGCCTGTGGCGAACTTCCTCAACCGCAATGAAAACCTATTGGTAATAACAGACTCGAAGCACGTTAACTTCTTTCTTGTTCTTGCGACCTCATGTTTGCTGGACAACCCCTCTCGGAAATTTGCCTGGTTCTTCGAGAAATTGCCTGATTGGTTCTATACTGTCGACAAAGCCTGCGTGATCTACGCACGACCAGGAGTAGAAGAACGATATGAGGCTGCCGGATTTAACGCGGTACGCTATTCGAATGGTGTTGTGCTCCTCACGTCTAAGAAGGTCCACAAGCCATTCTACACAGAAGATAAAGATGAACTCGAGAGGTTGAAGCTCAAGAAAAAGCGCAAACTTAGAGCGCGTCCGTGGTGGATAAAGCTCGGCGATCGGTGGTTGGGGCGTTGATTGATGAGCGGGTGACTTCCGCTTATCCCAGAATTCCTCGCGCATCATATACGACACCACTTTAGTAAGAGTTTTTTTGAGGGTAAGGATACGCTGAGAATTGGCAACCGATTTCGAGGGGAAGAATATGGCATTCGAACTGCGCTTAGGATTAGTTACCCCATGGCAGTAAGTTCTTACAAGCTGTCGGCTGACGGGCAAACCGAGGAGGTCCAGGCATTAAGGTGATATCAGCAGACCGCAGCCGCCAGTCGGGGCGAATACCTGCTTGGGTCCTATTAGGGATAATCATCGTTATTGGTGCAGGTTTGCGTACCTACAATTTGTCTCGCGTAATTACCTGGTATGACGAGGCTCTCACCCTCGTCCATGTAGCGGGCCACGACTTTAGCCATTATGAAACTGTAACGTGGGGCACCTGGGAACCGATAAGCTTTAAATCCATGCTGAACACGTTTCAGTATCGAAAAGTCCCTGCCAAAGACGTCGTGCGATCGGTGCTTCGCATACAACCGGAGCATGCGGCCGGATTTTACGTCGCAATACATCAGTGGAAACAGATCGTTAAAAACGATTTGACGCTACTGCGGCTGGTGCCTGTATTATTCGGCGTTCTATTTCTGCCCGCATTTTACTGGTTTTCCTATGAACTGCTCCGATCGAACGGAACATCGCTACTATGCACACTCGCCCTCGCGCTTTCGCCGCTCGAGATCGTTCAGGCGCAAGAGCTTCGTGAATACTCACTTTATGAACTGGTGTTCGCGCTTTCTTGTGCAGCATTTTTCTACGCACGGAGAAAAAACACTGCAGTAAGCTGGATTCTCTACGGATGTATCCTGGTCGTCGGTTACTACTGTACATATTGGATGTTCGTCATTACAGCTGTTCAATTGACTTACTCAACATTAGCAACCATCCTCAGAAGTCGAAATCGGTATCGACCATTCAGACCTCATCTGAACAAGTGGATTGCTCAAGTTTCTATCACCTCGTTAGCAGTGATAGTGGTGGCAGACCAGATTGTTCAACTCGTAATCAGGCACTCACATGGGATGCGAATGGTTTCTTGGTTAAGTCTCCCCATGCCGGATAAGCATGTCCAATATAATGGCTGGCTCTTTACTAGATTGTTCGACTGGATGTATGCCATTCCCCACTCGTTCTTCCTCGTACAGTTCGAGTCAGTGCTCTTCGCTATTTTATCGATCGAGCTATGGGCAATCCTGTATATGGCTAGAATAGCAAGACCGCAACTTGCATTTCTTACATTGATTCTGCTTGCCTACGTATTGATATTGGACCTGCCGGATTTCATTCATGGTGGTCGGCGCTCCCTTGTCGTGCGCTATTTTTTGCCGAGCATCGTAATTGCGGTTATTCCGGTCTGCCTTATGGTCATCCAATATTGGAGATCCAAAATCCTCTCTCGTAGAATCATTGCGATTGCCACCATCGTGTTTCTTTCAGCATGTCAGCTCTGGTCCGACTACAGGTTGCAAGAATGTCGAGAGCACAATATTTTCTACGATCGCATGGAGCCGGTTGGAAAATTCCTGAATCGAAATGAGAATTTGCTGGTGATAGCAGATTCTGACGAGATTAACCTCTGCCTTATTCTCTCTACCGCATATTTGCTGGATAATCCTTCTCGTCCATTTGCCTGGTTCTTCGACGAATTGCCTTATTGGCTCAAAAAAGTCGACAAGGCATGCTTGATTTATGCACCTCCAGGAGCAGAAAAGCGATATGAGGCTGCTGGATTTACCGCAGAACGTTATTCGCGAAGTATTGTTCTTCTCACTTCCAAAACGGTCGACACGCCGTTCTATACCGAAGACAAAAGTCAAATCGAAAGAATGTTGGTCAAGAATAGACGAAAACTCAAAGCACGTCCATGGTGGGTCAAGGTCTGCGATCGATGGATGGGACGTTGAACGATTTTGTTGCCGTCAAGATTCAAAATTCATTTTACGAAGCTGTTCTAGCATGTCGGCAGCGAAGAGCTTAGTCTCAGCTGCTGTCAAATGCCATCCATCGGGACTGTCCCATATCCGAGGATCGCCTGACCACTCAATCCAGCGGTTTGATGACTTTGGAAACTCGCGCGAGAAAATCTCCATCTCCCACTCCTGCCTCGCAAGCTCCTCTAAATATGGTGTTTTGGGAACGATCACGTAGCAGACTTTTGTTCCATGCCTTTCAAGATTTCGAACAGCTTTTTTCAGCTTCTTGATATTGCCCATCATGTCCGATGTCGAATTGGGCATTATCGCCTGTTGTATCGCCGGACGCTTGAATGTATGCACGAATTGAGGAGGAACAGTTAACTTTATCGCATCTTTGAAATGGTAAACCTCGTCCTGCCGTGCAAGTCCGCGGTATAGCTGGCATGAGGGTTGAAACTCGGTTCTTGCGAGTTTTGTCTGTCGTGCCATCCAGATTCTGTATCGCGGAAGTTCTTTCTCGCAATCAATCCTTTCGGTGTATGCCAGTCGAATGCTGAGCTCTATCAATGCCACTTTAGGATATCGGCCTGTGTACTTGATAAAGTTAGCGCCATCCAAAGCGGAATAGGCGAGAATACATAGATTTTCCACCTTCGGATCATTGACTGCTCCCATAACGCGCTCGAGAAGTGAGCTACCTAAAGCTACCATCTCGGGTTTCTTCCTTTGAATCGCGTATTGCTGAAATCTTATCGCATTCAATCGTGCGGAGTTGAACGGAGCTCCGCAAGATTTAGTCGTGGCGAGCCACAGATTGTAGCTTGCCGCTATTGCTGCACATGCCCCGAGCGCCACCAGTGGCAGTGCTCGATTAGTATTGAAAGTAGATAAACGCATTGCACGACCCTGGTCCGATTACCGAAAGAAAAAGCATACCGCCTGTTATCCAGGCTTTGCACTGAGTTTGGTCCGCTGGCATCTGCACCGTCAATGGTGCTCCACTCCATGGATAAAGGTAGGGGACAGTTGGAGAAGAATAAACAAATCGAGCCTTCATAGCTACCGGTTGGAAATCTTTTCGAAAATAAGCCGCATATCGTCGCTGCTGACACCTATGAAGAAAAGCGATGTGCATATAACGGAAAAGGTGATTACTACTGCCAGCGTGTGGATGATGCGATTTTCCCTGTACCTGATGAGTTGATCGCGGGAAAGCCGCGATCGCAAGATGATATCGTAATAATAGTTGATCACCACGGCGACCCCATTTATTGCACCCCAAATTAGATACCGAATTTCTCTGCCATGCCACAATCCAATTAGAAGGAAAACCACCAGAATTGTCAGTGCAATTGCATGCTTTGATAACGCTGGTGGCAATCGGCTTACCAGTGTTTTAGCTACAGGTGTAAAGAACATGTCTCGCATAAAATTAGTCAGAGTTATGTGCCAACGACCCCAGAAATCTTGTACATTCCTCGCTGCAAAAGGGTTGTTGAAATTTTCACTGACCTTGATACCTAACAGTCCTGCTGCACCAATCATGGCGTCGCAGAAGCCGGAAAAATTGCAGTAAAAGAACAGATAATAAGCGACGGCCGCAATCACTAGATCGACAGGCGGGTGAGCATTGCCGTCTGCCAGAAAAGCGGTGTAGCTCACTCTGTCAAAGATCGGTCCGAGATAAAGTACTTTGACTGCACCAACTGCGATGCGCTGGATGCATACATCAATCGGAAAACGCGTTCGGTCTACCGACGTATACGATGCGGCAAATGTAGTATACGAGCTGATTGGACCGACAAATAGGGTGGGAACAAAAAAGGCGAAGCCAAGATAATCCAAAAGCGATGGCATCGGCACCATTCGGTTGCGCACGATGACGACGAGTTGACTGAGTCTGAATGACATGTATGACAGACCAATGAATTCGTAAGTCATCGCAGGTGGGCCAAAGTAGCGGGTACCGGCAAGGACTAATATTGGTGCCAAGACTGCGGCCATCCACATTCCTCGATTTGCCAATTTCAAAGTGAGAAAGTAAAAGCAAATTACTACCAGTACATAGCGGGCAAAGTATTGAATGTCGACGGCCAAAATTGTGCAATAGACGAGTGCAATCACAGATAGATTGGCACAAACGAAAGCAAATTTCCGGACGCGCTCAGGAAGCGCTCTTGCCGAGCCCGCGAGGCACAGGTAGATAAGGAATTCAACGACAAACAACAGAGCGTGACTCGTGTTGGTGTTGATAGAGAGCTGTTTTAACCAATGATCAAAGGGCGTCATGGCGGGGCAGGTTGCATCAGTGATTTGAGGTGGATTCTTCTTGATAGACTCGCGATAGTCCGTCAAAAATGGTTTTGGTAAATAGTACGCTACCATTTTTGTTCATGTGGCTCACGTCTGAGTACAGCAGCCTTTGATCTTTGGAAGAAATTCCTCCGAACAATCTGTCCCTTGAAATTCCCATTAGCGGTACTCCTTGATCCTCACATATTTTCTTGAGGAATGATTGTTCGAACACCAGATTCCCTTGTTCGGTCAGAACCGGCACGTGAAGCAACATAAATGGAACCTTCTGGTCCTCCAGCAACTTAATCGTCTTCATGTAGAACCGCTTGTTATAGCTTGCCATATTAGCGTTCTTTCGAAAGGAGAATGCGCCTGGATTGCTGGAGTATAAAAGTTCTCCTGGCGGTACTGTCGGGACAGAAGGATGAAACTCTCTGAAAGGTCCGCCGTCAATCATCCGGGGCCACTCTCCTGTCGACAGTGCGCCCCGGTACCGAGAGCACGTTTTCAAAGTCGGATTATGCCTAACAATGCTGATTAGATCCCGCAAGGCTTCAAAGATGGACTGCGAATACATCCGAAATTTGAGAAAACCAGTGCATTCGGATAGCATGTCTTTGTCCCGAGTTGCGTTCCAGATCATGCAGGCAGGATGAGGAGTCGTGTATTCGCCGTTAACGATCGGAGTTTGAAGAACAACAAATCGCACTCGCCTTCTCTTCAGCAATTCGCGAAGCAGAAAATAGTCAGCATCCTGATTTCCCATGGTCACGACAAAAAACACCATCTTCATTTCGGGGTTGGTTTGTCCGAAGTATTGATGCAGAAGTGATGAGTTCATTCCGGCTGCCATCAGGCAACCTCCCATAAACAAGATGTCGATATCCGCCTTGTTCTTGTAGATTTCCCAATAGGTGTGCTGAAAGGCACCAGCTGTATAATGCAGCGACAAAAAGCGATCTCGCATGGTGACGTAACCGGATTGTCCAAGCAAGAACGGCAGTATCGCAAGTAGCAAAACCAGTCCGGCAAAGGCGAACGCCTGCAAATTATTGCGGATACTTGGCTCGATTGGTGTCAGATCTGCTTTCAATTTACTGATAAGTCCCGCTCATCAGAATCCAGCATAAACCAAGCTGGCATTAGTATTTAATGCAAGACAGCTAAACACGATTGCAATTGCAGCGCTGACCAACACCAAAATGTTCGTCAGTTTTGTCAGAGGATGTGCTTTGATTTTTTTCATAAACCTGCGCTATGCTCGAACGGTCTCAAGTCTGGTCTCAGGTCAGATGTGCTGGTTATTCGTATTAACTTACTCAGAGATCTAAGCACACATTTCATCTGTTTGCTATAAGATAGGTATTCTTGTTGGCTTCACGAGCTTCAGATGCTGCTCCGTTTAAATTTAGCCGCGTCGCCAACCGAAATCTCGAGGTAGTCTTCCTCCATGACTTCATCGCAAGCTGAAAGTGACGCCGCGAATTTAAAACAACTTCTCTCAGAAAAATCCGATGCCTTCTGGGATGAGTTACGGCAAGCCACGTTGAAGTCTAATACTTTTGAGGACCTGTACTCTCTCTGCACCTTGCGACGCAGAGCCCTGGCTCAGGGATTCGCAGAATCTCCTTCTGCTGCAGAAGAGATACGAATCGCTATTATCGGCGGTTATACCTTTTATCCGCTCAATCTTTTGATTGAGCAAACTCTTTTCGCTCGGCGCCTCAAATCGCAAATCTGGATAGGAGACTACGACAACTACGTTGCCGAAATCTTGGATGATTCAAGCGCGCTCTACTCCGCTCGACCGGACTTTGTAATCCTGATACCACCAGCGATTCGCTATCGCTATTCCGGCAATATATCGGATTCCAATGAGCTTGTCGATCAAGAGATTCAGACTAATTTGACTGAACTCCTCGAACTCTGCAGTAGAATTCATTCGCTCAGTTCTGCCGAGGTCGTGCTGTGCAACTTCGTTCTGCCATGCTACTTTGATCCAGGACCGCTCCGCGGTCGAGCGCCGGGCTCTGAGTGGAATTCATTGAAGATGCTCAATCTGGAGCTTGGATTGACTGCTCCTGACTACGTTCACATTTGCGATCTCGAGTTCTTGTCCGCCAGAGTGGGTGGTATCAACGCCAGGGACGATAGAGCCTGGTTCGAAAGCAAACAACCTTTTGCACCGGATTTTGCCTGTCTGGTCGCGCAAGAGATCAGCCAAATCGCATCTAGACTGAGAACACAGAGCAAAAAAGTCTTAATCATGGATCTGGATGAAACTCTGTGGGGTGGGGTGATTACAGAAGATGGATTGAACGGAATCGAACTCGGTGATACCAGCGCACGAGGACAATGCTACAAGCACTTTCAAAAGGCAATTCTCGAACTTTCTCGTCGCGGAGTGTTATTGGCAGTATGTAGCAAAAACGATATGGACAGCGCCATGGAGCCGTTCAAAAGTCATCCTGAAATGGTAATCAGATTGACCGACATTGCCTCATTTCAGGCTAGTTGGGATGATAAGCCGGACAACATTATGAAAATTGCTGAGGAGCTCAATCTTGGAATTGATAGCTTCGTGTTTATAGATGACAATAGAGCCGAGATAGAGATTGTCAGGCAGTTTCTCCCTCAGGTAGAGAGTGTTTGGTTGGGATCTGATCCGGCTAACTACCTGCAGGTTTTACTTGATTGTCGATTTTTCGAAAGTCGAAAAATAACTGATGAGGACGTCAAAAGGGTTGATTTGTATCGTGTAGAACGAGAGCGCCAGGAGCTAAGAAAAGGCATCGCTGATATTGACACCTACCTGGAATCTTTGGAGATGGTCGCGGAAATAGGGCCTTTCAAGGAATCGGACGTACCGCGCATCGCACAACTGATCAACAAAAGCAACAATTTCAATCTGACAGCAAAGCGTCGCAGCGACGCTGAAGTTCTAAAGATCTTGAATTCCGACGCACTGCACTTTGCGGTTCGTCTCAAAGATCGTTTCGGCGATCTGGGGCTAGTCTCATTAGCGATTGCGATTCCTCAGCCCGATTCGACACTCTTAATTGACACATGGGTTATGAGCTGCCGCGTGCTCAAGCGCCAGGTTGAGCATGTTCTGATGAATAGGCTAATGGCTGAAGCGAAGCGCCGGTGTTGCCAACGAGTAACAGGTCTTTATGTAGCAACGAGCAAGAATCAAATGGTGCGTGATTTCTACTCATCAATGGGGTACCGTCTTGTGAGCACGAATGACGAAAAATCAGAGTTCGAGAGTATCACCGCTGACTACAAAGAGGTGCCAACAAAGATATCAACCGCAAAGCGTGGAGGAGAGGCGGGCATGTTCTTCTCCGATCACTCGGCCACCGGCCGGCTCATTGCCACGCAGCTGCAATTATGGCCGAAGCATGAGAAATTCCTGAACAAAAGTTTTAATGCGCGGTCCGGCACTTTGACAGCCACCACGGAGAAAATCTCTTCGATGATCCAGGCGCTGATAGAGTCAGATCCGTTGGAGTATGCCAGCAATTATAAGTGGCACTGTGAGCAAATGAATGAAGAGGCTCTCCACTTCGCAAGGACCGGTCAATATCGTCACAGTACCTTCGAAGAGGTAAATAACTCTGTCTATCAGAACCCTAATTACATGAACAGTTACTTGCAAGGCATTTTGCTGTCCCATGTTTTCTGGCTCAACCACGCCCAGGTAATCGATTATTACATCAATCAATTTCTGTCCTCATGCGCGACCGACTCGACCTTGTTAGAGATCGGACCTGGTCATGGACTCCTTCTCGCGCTCGCCGCAAAATCGCCGAACATCGCGAGTGTGGAGGCCTGGGACATCAGTGACACATCTCTGAAAATGACCGATGAACACCTCAGAAAGCTCTGGAAGGGAGACAATGTCAAATTTAGGAAACTCGACATCACGGAAGTGGATGAGGAGCTTCCATTCGACGCCATCGTCCTTTCGGAGGTGCTCGAGCATCTTGAGAAGCCACAAGCTGTTTTACAATCTCTCGCCAGAGGAATGAAGCCGGGCTCCAGGCTTTTTATAAATGTGCCGATCAATTCTCCTGCCATCGACCATATTTATCTGCTGAAATCAAAGGAGGAGACTCAAAAGCTCGTAGAAGATGCCGGATTTACCGTTAAGGACTTTGTTGTTTTTCCAGCCACTGGATACACAGAAGAGCAAGCCCAACAAAGGAAGATAACTTTGTCGTGCGTTATGATTGTGTCGCCGAAATAGTGAATAGCGATTGGATGAGGGAATAATGACAAAAGAAGAAGTGATGGCTAAATTACAAACCGTCTTCGATGCTGTGTTCGTAGAACCGGTGGTCGTGAGCGAAACATTGTGCGCCGACGATGTGGAGGAATGGGATTCACTCGTCCATGTGTCTTTCATCGTTGCCGTAGAACGCGCATTCGGCATCCGGTTCACCTTGGGTGAAACAGAAGCAACGGCTAACGTAGGAGAGTTCGCCGATCTAGTTGTTCAACGATTGACTGCTTAGTCGCCTCAATCAGAATTGGAAGTAGATAAACGCGTGGTACGAACCCGGATCGAAAACCGAAAGAAAGAGCATAATTCCTAACGCGCAAGCTTTGAACAGTGGCTGTTCTGTTAGCAATCCGCACCGCCAATGGTGCTCTTTACTCCATGAATAAAGGTGGAGCAAGAATACCGGCAAAGCGTGATAGGCAATCTGAGCCGTCATAAACACATTAAGAGGCTTGTCGAGCAGGCAGAAAAAAGCTGTGAAATAGGGGACGAAGAGATTGGTTCCTTTTGCGAGGAACAGCATCCAGCAGAAAGTTACGAAGCAATATGTTGCGAACATTCTACCTAGTGAGAAAAGCATGTTGTCTTTGATCTTGATTTTTGCAAGAATCAAGTGCTCGACCAAAAGCCCCATCCCATGGCACAGTCCCCAGAGCGCGAAGTTCCAACTCGCTCCATGCCACAAGCCGCCGATTACCATAACGAACAAAAGGTTAAAACCGGCACGATACCAGGGGCAGTGACTGCCTCCCATAGGAATGAACAAATAGTCTCGAATCCAGGTCGAGAGTGAAATGTGCCACCGTTTCCAAAACTCTCCAAGTGATCGCGCTATGTATGGAGCATTAAAGTTGTCAGGAATCGAGTACCCTAAGAGCTGGGCCAGTCCAAGCGCGATATAAGAATAACCGGCGAAGTCAGCGAATATTTGAGCCGAATATCCAATCAGCATCACGAAATTGTTGATTGCTCCCTTGCCAGCCAAAACTGGATAGCCCAGATCGCAGGTGAATTCGGCTAGACTGTCGGCTACGAAAATCTTCAGGAAGTAGCCCAGAGTAAGCCATTTGAAACAGGCTGTCCAATCGATCGATTGAATCGATTTCGGTCCGATTTGGGGAAAGAACTCCGAGGCTCGAAGTATAGGACCGGAAATCAGATGCGGAAAGAACGAGATAAACAGACCAGTATTTCGAAGATGGGTCAGCAAATTACTCTTCGTACAACGACCGCGAGAACTATCGACAGTGAGACTGATACCTTCAAAGCAATAGAAGGAGACACCGATTGGCAGCGCGATCGAGGCAACCAGGGCGATTGTGCCCTTCGGCAGCGAATGCAGCATGCGTGGATTCGCAGACATAATGGTTTCAAAAACTAGCGGTCCGTATTTGAAAAAACAGAGGATGAGAACATTGAAGCACACTCCGCATGCAAGACCTGTAGTCTTTTCCCACTTACTGCGGCCCGGCTGAAGAAGATACTGGCTGATCAAAGTATTGACGAGCACGGAGACGACTAGAAGGGCCGTTAGAGACAATGCTCCATACCAATAAAAATAGAAGCTCGCTAAAAGCAAGCTGACAACCTGCAATCGTCTCATGAACGGCAGGTAATAGCAGACGAGCAGTACCGCGAAAAAAATCAGGAATTCTGGTGAATTAAAAAGCACGAGCCAGGCAAGTTTTGCGGTGAGTGACACTTTATTCTTCCATAGCCCAATCTGCGCGTCAACTAATGCCATTACTGGCAAACCGAAATTTCGCTGATACTGCATATAGTGGCACGGTCAAACAGTCTCGCGATGTTGCAGCCTTATTGCCTGAGTTGCGCGCGCAACAGTTATTTCGGTCGTGAACAGCACGACTCCGGGATTAAACGCGGAGGTTTAACGCCGATACGTGTCGGACTGCTGAGAATATGAAGCACCGGGAGGCGGTAAACGTTAACTTCGGACCTTTTGAGGCTGCCTTCGCGGAGGACCAGCGGCAGAACCTGCGGTACAGATGTTTAGAAAACGGCTCCAGATGGCGAGTCTACATATCCAGCGTCAGCGGAGCGCGGGAGGTGCAGTTAGCGAGTAAACTCATTAGTAGAGCGCTCATCTCTCCGGGGGCTCTCAAAAGAGTCACCGGGTTTTCAGAGAAGTGACCGTACAACGGCAATGCCTGGTTTCCCACTGAGGCAAGACAACAAGCGGGGTAGCTCATTTTTTGGGTACAAATTATTTGTAGGTGGACAAGAGGAACGTTAGTTAGATGTTTGGGAAGCAACGAACACAACAAGGTCCCAAGTCGATTGTTCTGGCGCATCAGGACATGCCGCCGTCTGTGAAGCAGTTGCAGAAGATGCTGGACGATACGCTTCACAATACAGGCATGAGCATCCAGATGCCGTTTGGCTCGCCACCGGAGTGCTTCACTCTCATGGTTACCCGCGATCCTATGAGGGGTATAGTTCACTGGATGCTCTATCGAGGCGAAGGGGTCAGCTCATTCCTCGAGTGGGAGCAGAAGACTACAGATCCGAACTGGATATTCAACCTTATAGAAGCCGCGTTCCCTCAGATGGGACGCAGGAAAACGCTCACAGAGGAGATGGTTCCCCAAGATCAGATGCAAACAGCCCGATTGACGAAAGTCGAGGCGCCGGCGGAGTCTCAATCAAATTTCGAAGGCGATTTGCAGAACATGGCTATCCCTAACCTGATTCAATCAGTAGACATGAACGCCCTCACAGGGCGCCTGGACCTGGACAACAAAGCGCAGCGAGCCGTGATCTACTTCCAGGAAGGAAAGCCCATCCATTGCATCGTCGATCAAACAGAGGGCGAACATGCATTGCTCGAAGTGATTGCATGGACACATGGTAAATTCCGGTTTTTCAAAGAGGATGCCAGGCAGCACCGCACTATCGATAAGCCTCTACACCACTTGCTTATGGCTGGGGCCGCTCTGCAGGACCAGATCAATCTACTCAGAGACAAGGGGCTTGGTCTCGACACATACTTGATCAAAAAACATTCAAACTTGCCTGAGGCTGAATACAACAAGCTTCTCGCCGAACAAACCGGATGCGATGAAAAACTGCAAAAGACCTTCTATTCGATGATAGACGATCGCACTCCGATTGTAGGTATTCTCGCTCAATTGCCGATGAACAAGGCTACCTGGGTGCCGATTGTGTTCAACATGGTTACTTGCAATTTATGCTCGTACAAGAACGCAGCTGATTTCGAGCAGACCAAACCTGTGTCGGTGAGCTGGAACGAGGTGCATCAAATCTCTGCATTGCTCAGCAATGGGGAGACTGCTATCTACACACATCAGGCATACCTCTACTTTTTGGCGCTCGAATACTACAGATTTCGGCGTTTTAAGTTGCCATTCTCAACGGTGATAATCAATGCCGGCATCCGGTCAGCAGACAATCATATTTATCCGCTCCACGGCGAGGCGTTCCGAATTCTCGGTCACCACATCAAGCAGGTCTTGCGGGAGACCGACCTGCTGTTTCACTTTGGCGACAATCTGGCGTGCATTTTGCCTTGTACCGACTCTGCAATGGCCAAACAGTTCGCGTCGCATTTGACCGAAATCTTGAATTCTGCTCCGATAACCACCAGCACCGGCACTTTCGGTATTCTGGCTACGTTAGGAACAGCCACCATTCCTGACAGCTGCGAGTCGGTCGATGCCCTGATCACGCTCGCGCAACCCAGGGCACTTTGATTCGGGGTTAGTTATCATCCAGTTGAAGCCACGAATTCCAAAAGCTTCGCTGCCGTTCGATCTCTATTGAGTCTGGTTCGATTTCCACCGGATCTTTTTCTTGAACTTCTTTAGCTGTTTTCAAAACTGAGGCGGAGTCAGGTTTTGCGCCGCTTCGGTAGATTCGTGCAACTCCAAAGCGACGAGAGACCCATTTGATCTTGAATCTCTTGTACTTTCCTGCCAGGTCTTCGTCGAAATTCAGAATGTATGCATTGAAGTAGTGCTTGATCCAAGCTGGCGGAGGCTGTCGCACGATTACGATTTGTCGCGAAACATCGACCAATCTGCCCAATGCAAGAGCATAAGCAAATTGAGAAGGACGTCGTTCAAGATCGACAATAACTGGATAATCAGGATGACGATTTATCATATCTGCGACTGCGTTGATCGACCTTGCCGGCGGTTCTCGCATTGGATTACGTAACACGTATCGGTCTTCGATTACCTGGCAAGTCAAAAGAAAAATGATACAGATCGCTGGCATGACACGCCGTCCTGTGTTGCCGCAGCTCCAGATCTGCGACAGCATGTACGATACCGGGAGGATAGCTATCGTAGGTACAGGCAGGAAAAACTGTATCGCAATCGATCTTTGACCACCCCAAAGTGCGTCTGGTATCCATGTTGCAAGGAGGAAGACAAACAGTATCGTGGCTAGAAAACCGAGTTCTCTGCGGGCATTGGCAGTCATGTAGCATATCGAGGAGAAGAGGATTACATGAATAGCAATGTGATACCAGAAAAGACTATCGAACAAACCGGTCGACCAGTATTCAAAGGTCATGGACGGTCTGTATGTCCACGACAAGAGCGGAGAGACAAGCCAGGCATTGTTCAGATCAGACTGACGGATTGTTTGACTAATCCAGGAATATGACTTAAGAACACGTTCTAAATTAGTCACCGCCATGGAAAGGACGGGCGACAGTATCACCAGGGATGCAACCGCGGTTGCGGCGTGCACGATTCTCTGATTGATAAAGAGTCGAGGCAGGCGCTCTTTCCTGCGAAATAAACTGACAAGACATAACAGCGACCAGAGTACTTGAGCGCAAAGCACCAGAATCATGAGGTAGGAGCAATATACACCAGCGACAATACTGCCGGAATAAACGCACCAGTTCGACAATCCTCCCTGGCGCAAGGCTCTCAACAGTGACGCGCAAGACACTGAGAAGAAAAATATAAACAGCGAGTATTCCGCGAGTTCTCGAGAAAAGAAAATATTAAGCGGCGAGAGGCATTGCATCGTTGTCGCTAAACATGCGGAATAACGATTCTGAAAAAGT
Organism: uncultured Candidatus Obscuribacterales bacterium; assembly: GCA_964418155.1. Lineage (GTDB taxonomy): Bacteria > Cyanobacteriota > Vampirovibrionia > Obscuribacterales > Obscuribacteraceae > JADYXR01. The sequence goes on from CAYQKX010000031.1 coordinate 65,778, forward strand.
TCGAACGCAAACCAAAAAAATGCCGGCAAGCCGATTACGCCAAAGAGCACTGGTAAGAGTCTTAGCACGTAGGGCTCGTCACCGTAATTCTGGGCCCATACATATAGAGCTTGATAGAAACCGGGTGGGCGGTCGGGTTGATCTACATTGATCACTCGTGCGACTTGGCTTAAGTATTCGCCGCTAGTTTGATACTTATCGATCAGATCTTCCCAGTTCAACGCGCCCTGCTCGCTTGCTCTGGTGACAGAGATAATAGAGCTGGACAGGAGGTGCCCTGAGATGTGGAGCAGTGTAAGGGATTCGCGATACTGAAGTGTTATACGTCCCAGTCCGTATGTTCGAACGGCGGTGCCTAAAATGACCAGCAGTATGAGGCAGGCAATGGTGCTCTTTTTCAACATATCGCGATGTTTCACTTGCGTGTTCGAATGTTCCTCAAAACAATACACGCCAAAATGGAGCCCGTCGCAGAAAGCCATGAGCTGAGGGAATGGTGGATGATGTCATTGCTAGCCGCTCAAGCCAATGTAATACCAACCGCCAACCAGCGATATAGCAGTGAGCAGTGAGAGCACTATGTAGGTGCTCACTTTCCTGCGCTGAGCGATCATCCCGCCGAAGATAAAGAGGTTGACTATGAGAAACAGCCAAAGACACGCGGGGCCGATTGTCGTAACTGCTTGATAGTTGCCTGCGATCGATGGATCTCTTGTACAAAGGACTATGCGATAACGCTTCTTATCGCGTTTTGCCTTGACCATAGCAGCTTCTTTCTCTTTGGCCTCCGTCACATTCTTACCGTCCGAACATTCGATGAAGTAAGCCTGTCCAGGAGTATCGCCACATATCATCTTGCCATCGCGGTCGAAGCCGCGAATGAAAAACCGGACATGATCAAAAACCACGCAAGCGATTCTTCCTGGTTCTGGTTGGGGCTCGCCGAGATAGACCTGACCGGAACCGACAACAGCATCGAGATCCTTACTAGAAGCGCCTTGGGTGGGTACGATGCTGGCATAGGTACTTTTGCCAGATACTGGATTGAGATATCTAAAGTTCGCGCCGGGGGCCTTTAACCAGTTATCCGTAGTGTCGGGATAGACGTGGTATTTGCCGTAGTGCCATTGCGCAAAGTTGGCGTAGTGGCGCATTTGTGCTATCACCTTGAATTCCGGCGCTTCAGGGTCGTAAAGTTTTCGACCGGCGTCGTCAGTGATAATGCCGTTGCTGATTGTATAAAAGACAGTCTCCTTCTTCAGATGTCCGGGAAGAAGGTTCCAAAGATCAGCAAAGTCTCCGCTTGCGACGGTTTTAAATTTGCCTTTGCCATTGCTCGTCCCATCTTGCAACCAGACGGTTGATTTTTTCTTCTGGAAAGTCATGGCTCTGCGCTGGTCGGCGGTTTTGTAAGTGCCAAGCTTCATTCCACTGTGAATCGGAGAATGCTTCTCGCCGATTCCCAGGGTGACAAAGATAGATGCACCACAAGCCAACAATGCGATGCTCATAATTATCTGCATCGGCAGTGAATTGAGCATTCGAATGAAAGTACTTTCGCCGAGCTGCTCAGCCCCTTTAGCGGCGGCAAACTCGATGTCTGCGACGGTAAGTTTTTTTCTAAACTCAGGACGCTTGTATGCGCTCGTCTCTATTGACGATGCGTCTTTTGCGTGGATTATGTCTCTGGGTTTTCTGGTCGCGTCAAACTTATCACCTTTCTCAATCGCTCTCAGTCTCACCGTTGAACATTGATCGTCATAGGATGTTAGACTCTGGGCTTTTCTTCGAGAGCTCGCTACGTAACTATCGTTGATGCGTTGATGGAGAATGTCGTTCTCGTCGAGTTCGTCGGCAGCAATTTTGATCATCTCGACAAAAACCGCTTCCGCCTCCTTGGATTTCCTCTCGTCTTCGTATTTGTTCGCTAGTTTCAACAGGCAAGCTAGATATTTTTGTACGCGGCGCGATTTATCAGGTTTAAGCTGACGCGCCTTGAAATACAGTGACGCAGCCGATTCCGGATCATCGAGCAGGATGTATATGTCGGCGAGAGTTTCGAGCCAGGTGACGAGCTGATCGAGATCTGGATTTGCACTGTCTTCAAGTCTCTCGATCAGCGTATGGTACGCCAGACAAGCTTCTTGAATGTTACCTCGAAGATAGGCTTCCTCGGCGGATTCAGGAGTTATTTCGAGATTTGTATGTTGTCCGGAGTGCGCATAGGCACTGTTGAATTCCTGATAGAACATCTGGAAATTCTGGATGATTGGCGTGGATTCGCCATCGAGCGGAATCTCGTCGAGCTCGACTTCGTCGATTTCCATTTCGCTCGTCATGAACTCGTCTGCAGCGAGGTCGTCCAGGTTGCCTGGTTCGGTTGCCCACTGTCCGGTCGTTCTGCCTAGCGAGCCCAATCGATTGGGCTGTTTCGGAGCCTCGTCCGCACCGGTCTTGTCATTGAGCTTCAGCAACATATCCGGTGTTATTGCCGGCAATTTGTTGACCGTTTTCCAGGGTGCGTCAATCAACTTTCCGCCCAGTGTCGGAGGGGCAGGCACGTCCTCGAAAGCGATGTCATCGACCGGCGTTGGCGAAGGAACCTTATCTCGATTTTTCTGCGGGATAAAGCCTTCTTGTCTCGCTTGGGTCTGTGGGTGGTGAGAATTGGCTAATTCGGGATTGGCCATGAACTGCGCCGGTAAAGGACCCGTGCTGGACTGGAAGAATGGGTCTGTTTCTACTTCGGCGTTTGGTGCTAGTCGTGCCAGGTCGGCGCCCGACTCTATCGTCGGATGTTCCTCTCCTGGTTCCGCACTGAGACGTCCTTTCCCTGCACCGGATAGTGCGGTCGTCAACTTCGATTTGTGTCCTACGAATGAGGACAACTGAATCTCTTGTGTAGATGGTTTTCCTTGCGGAGGCGGAGCAGCTGCCTGAGCCCCTGAGCCCTGTGACCCAGAAGCAGGAGAGGGCGAGCCCGGGGGTAGCGGCTTCGCTATCTTGGAGGCCAGTAGATTGCGCTTTTCAGGAGTGCTGGATTTCGGCTCGTCGCCGAATTCACTCTCGAGGTCGGCGTACGCGTCCAGCGCTTTAGCGGGAGGACGACCTGCGGGTTGGCTTGGTGGCGGTCTTTTGATCAAACTCGGTGGTGGTGTCCCTCGACCACGGGCATCTGCCTTAGGTGCTGGTGGGAGAATTTCAGTAACAGACTCTCCGAGTTTTGCAATTTTTTCCCGCTCTTCGCGGCTCAGAAATATCTGATCCGAATCGTCGGTGTCGGGCTTGGACTCAGGCTCGGCCTGACTGGCAGAGAGACTACCTAACGGCTCATCAAATGAAAGAGAGTCGAGCTCATCGATCATCTCCTGTTCTTCTCTGCTCATCGGAGGCTCAGCAATTGTGTCGCCTATCCGATCATCCACGGTCTTCGGCGATGGAGGCACGACGTCTTCGAATTCTAGACCTTCGAACTCCGGCTCTCCTGCCTGCTCTTCCTGAGATTCGATTATATCGACTTCGCCTTCGACTTCTTGATCCGGTTGAACAAGCTGTTCATCGTTTGCATTCTGCTCGATTGATTCTTGTTGGAGAGTATCATCGTCTGCTAGATTCGGTTGCTCGGCAGACCGATTTTCTCCTTCCGCCGGAAGTTCTACTTCATTCTGTAACGACGTGATTGGTTCAACAGCGTTCAGTGTTTGTTCGGGAGATTCGACCTGTTCTACATCGACTTGCGCAGGAGATTGATCTGCTATATTTTCTTGCCCTACAGATTCAGCGGTCTCTGAAACCGGGTCCTCATCTTGAGTCTCGACGCTATCTGAATTGACATTTGAGTCATTATCGACACCAGCAACTTCATTGACTTCATTGACTTCATTGATTTCAGCAACTTCATTGACATCAGCAACTTCATTGACATCAGCAACTTCATCGACAGCCATTCCAATTGACTTTGAATTCAAGTCAATGTCTATAGGCTCCGTTTCGCCAGTCAACGTGCTTGATGCTGAGTTATTAACTGGCTCGGCATCATTCTGGTCGTGGCTTTGCTCGGATGAAAGGGTGCTGAACTCGTCTGAATCCGAAAGCTCTTTTTCTTCAATCTTGCCGAGCAATGAGCCGAGACCGGCGCCTAGCCCGACGCTTTGACTTCCCTCTTTCTCGATTTCCTTACTCGCCTCAGCCTGAAGCTGGAGCAGTCGTTGAAACAAACCAGAGGTGGTCGTCTCTTCCTCGTCGAGCTCCAGAGCTGGATCGTTCTCAACTTCGGACTCATTGGACTCACCATCGATCTCGCCTGAATCTTCAGGCTTGGTCTGATAATCGAACCGGCTCCGTGTTATGGCTGAATTCTCCTGCGTGTGCTTGGGAAACAATTGCACTTTTTTTGATACGGCGTCTTCATTATCAGGAACAGAGGATCCATTATCGGACGGTTTGTCCTCTGTGGATGCGTCCCCGAGCGCATCCGACGTCTGGTCCTCAGACTCTTGATTTGCTCCTTGTAAGGGCTCCGAAACCACCGTCTGCCAAATCCTCGCTCGATAACTTAACCAGGCCCCTAATTATCAAGTACCCAGTCCTAAGTTACTTTTTCCTCGTAGTTACAGAGTTCAAGCAATTTGTAATCAAAGTGTCGTTGGTAGGCTGGTCTCAGAATCAGATCTTGCGCTCGGGAAAGCTCGGCAAATCGTGGCTGTGACTAGTTTCCCTGAATTTCTGGATAGTTGTACCTGTTTATATAAGCAATGGCTTCCTGATACCGAAATTTCATGGTTAGCCATGCCTATTGGACTACTGTTGTTGGACTTTTGGGAGCCTGTTTCTTGGTTGTGAAAAGAATGACACCCGCTGAAAGCGCTATGACGAGGATCTGTCTTGCTCCGAGATACACGGCAAATAGACTGCAAACAACTCCAAGAGAATATCCTAGAAGTGTCAAGCCGAGGACGACCTCACGGTTTTCATCTGCGCTGAAAAGGCGGCGATAGAAAAACATTGTCGCCAACATTGTGAGGATGAGTGCATTGACTAGCCGCAAGCTGTTGTCGTCTATCTGAATTATTCCGATGATCCCGCAAATTGTCAGCAAGAAGATCATGGGACTGAAAAACTTAGATTGGTACAGACGATTCGGAAGCACACTCGACACAAAGAGAAGAATTCCATTGGTTAAAACAATTAACAGCGGCAGGTACCAGACCGCGCCTATTTGCAGCATTGAGCCAACATAGATGGAATAGTTGGAGGCTGCCCAGAATGCGCCGACTGCGACGTAGCATGCCTTGGATGCTGCTCCTATCTGCTTATCACAGTTGTAAACCAGAATTGCCACGATCGACAAAATCAAAAAAGCCAACTTCAACGGCAATGCATCTGCCGATTCTCTGTCGTAATTCGGAAAGGGACAACTGTCTGAGCATGCGAGATCTGCACGATCACTTTCCATGCGCGAGAGATATATGAAGCGAGTTACTTTTGGTGTAAAAGTTGTTTTGTTGTAGCGCTTAACTGCCGGGCCAAGCGTGAAGAAAGAATATTGAGGCGCCAGATCATACACGTCATAGTCGTGCTGTTTCATAGAAAAGGTGGACCCAGACGCATTTGTAACCGTCGCCAAAAGCTTCTGTGTAGCCACTGCGTTTTGGGGACAAGCAAAGCTTATCACCACGACGCCTCGTCTTTTCAATTTTGATACTGCCATCTCCAGGCATTCGATGGTGTAGACAAAACTGTCTCCACTCAAGTCATAGTAAGTATTCGAACAGCGTCCATCATTGATGAAGGCGAATTGGATCAGATCGTACTTCTTGTCGGTTTGCGTCAAGAAGCGCCTTGGATCTGTGTTGTAGACAGCGACCTTTGGACTGGCATAAGGCCTATTTGGGTGATTGGTTTTACCGATGTCGATAAGAGTCGGGTCCAATTCGACAGCGTCTATCTTTCCGGCGCCATACTCAAGCGCAAAGGCGACATCATTGCCGCAACCGGCACCCAGGATGAGTACCTCGTCCTTGTTTGGTGCCGCCACCATGGGAAGGCTCAATCGACCTAAGTAGTGCTTGAGTTGATTCATGTCGTTGGTGACGTACTTCTTTGATGCCAGTCTGTCGAGTTCCTTCTCATCTGGTATCGTCATGCACGATTGGTACAGCACGCCATTTCCTACCACTAAGATCGCTCCATTCACCGGTCTAAGCTCGATCTTTCTATAAGGCGAGTAAGTGTAGTGCGAGCAACTGGCAGCGAAGACGACAGCTATAGCAGCCAGACAAAAGTACCATCGAGGTCTGAGTGGCAGTAAAAGTGGTATCGCGACCAGTTGCCAGGGACCGTTGATATTCAACAGGGAAAGAGCGAAGAGAGTCCCGACAGCGGATATCGCGCCGGATGTCACGGACAAGACAATCGCTCTTGGTGACTGCGAGCGCACTTCAATTCCAGCTATTTGACCTAGTTTGAAAAAGGCGTATGCGCAGACAACGCAAAATACCAGAGCCAGGCACAGAGATAGAAGCACTGTCATTGCGCCGCCTTTCAATAACGGCATGACCCCGAAATTCGAAGAGCTCGAGACTGATAATATGAGCACTGCTGAACTGGCCGCTATCCAACTATCGAGACGGGCTCTAGAAGGGAAACAGAGTCCTGTAGCCAGAGACAAAAGAACGATTGTGATAGGGATCTTCGGCCAATTGTTGAGGTATGGAATCTCAGTGCCTGAGAGCATAATCGTGGGTACTGCCAGCCACGTGATTGCAAGAGTGGTAACGAACAACGTATTGAACAATCTTGCTAATCTCACAGCGCTGAGAATGTTAAGCGAAAACAGGGTAATATCTTGGAAGAATTCTACTGTATAAACTCAGGTACGAATGGTTAGTAGGGACCAACTCGGCAAGCTCGTCAGAAGCACGACGTTCATTGGAATCGTGATCCAGCTTTGCCTAATGGCTCCGTTTTTCTACATCTGTGCCAATTGGGGGTCTTTAAATAGCATATTTATTGATCCTAAATTTACGACCGAACTGTTAATTCTTATTCCCTCTATTTTGGTTCGCTTTACTGCCGGCATTTTGCTTGGTGGTGTGCTTCTCGGCATCTGTTTCTTTCTTGAATCCAAAGAAAAAAAGAGTCTGAGCAAAACAGATCTCGCTGTTGCTTTAATCGTTAGTGCTTCTGTCTACTGCATAATCGCCTCGAGAACATTGCAGTTCCCCATATGTTGCGACGATGCGTATATAGATTTCCGGTACGTCTACAAGTGGGTCCACGGGCTAGGTCTCGACTATAACAGCGGTGAAAAACTGATGGGCTTTTCATCGGTTTTTCACCTCCTTGTCTTAACAGCAATGGCCTTCGTATTCAATGGAGTCGACATCGGCGCCGTGTCACAGATGTTGAATTGCATGTTGCAGGTAGCCACAGTATTGCTCCTGTTCATTACGACGAGGAAGATCTTCAATAACGATCTAATGGCGAGTCTCGCGGTGGTCGTGTTCTCATTCAATCCGACCAATCTGTCTCACGCGATCGTAGGCAAGGAAGCCCCTTTGATCACTTTCTTGCTGACTCTCGCCTTGTTCGCCTGGACGAGAGAGCGACCGACCATGCTGGCTTGGTCCAGCGCGGCACTAGCGCTGACCAGACCGGAGGGGCTTATCTGGTTCGTTGGCACATTCATCCTGGACTTACAAAAGCGTGGACGAAATGCGATTCGTTGCTGGATTTTTCCTGGTCTCAGCCTGGTCGTCAACTATGTCGTTCTGATTTCTTACTATGGTGTCGATAACATTTTTCACGGCGCAAGGGGGCGCGCCGCAATGTTCTGTTTCATTGCCGATTCGTCGGATAAGGCGGCGTATCACATATTCAAAGTAGCCGGGACCGATATCTTCGGTCAAGCATGTGCATCGCTTTTTTCACCGGATTTGGATCCGGTCTCATGGATTTTGCAAGGATGTGTGGCTTTTCTCTTGTTGTTCGAACTAGCCAGGAAAAACGAGTGGTTGCGTCTTTACGCGTACAATGTACTAGCGATCTTGACCTTCTTCTGCTATCTCGATCCCTGGATGTTTTCCTGGTACTACGGGTGGTTCGGCCTGATGGCACCGCTAATGATACCTCTGATGGTGCGCGTGCTGATTAAGCCTATAGCTTCACTCAAAAGCTATCCATCAGTAGCCTTCATGGCGACATTGGGTGTCCTCTGCATGTTCAACAGCACGATTGCGGCATTGCCACCTTCTCGGCTGATAGCGACATTCAACGAAGGAGCCGCACCAGCTTTGTGGCCATTGTACAAAGAGCTTCGAGCGCATCTATTCGCCTGGAACTCCGGTCAAGATCGGCTGAATATGTACAAGAGAGCGGCAATGTATATCTCGGGCCGCAATCAAAAAAATGAACGAATAGCGACTTGGGAACCGGGGGTTATAGGTTACGTGCTTCCGAAGGATCGCATTCTAGACCTCGGTGGTCTGATTTCGGATGAAGCTCTGAAGTACTACCCTGTGCCTGTGGGCGAGAGACCCAGAATCAAAGTCTGGGGTGCGATTCCTCCGGACAGCGTTGTGGCCTTGAAGCCGGAGTGGATTATATTTTTTGATTGTTTTGCCGAAGGGGGCTTGATGCGCAACGAACAATTTCTCAAGGACTATCGCATGGAAAAGTTTTGGGTCGGGCCTATTTGGGGCAGTCGCGGTTTGTATCTGTTCAAACTCGTCGAGGATAAGAAGTGAAGTTCAAGGTCAGCTGGAACAAGATCGGCTGGGCAGCTGCATATCTGCTTGTATTCGCGATCATTGTTTTCAATTTCGAGAGAGCCGAGAGGGACATACTACAAAAAGGACAGTTGGCCTTAAGCACCACCCTTGATCAAAAACAGGTGGCCGAATTAGCCAAAGAGGCTAAGAATGCACCGCTTCAACGCCGATTGGAAATAGTCGATCTGTTATCCAAACATGGCTGGTATCGAGACCCCTTTCAGATTCTCGATCAAGACTTGGCATCGATAGATGCCACTACTTCAGCCGGCCGTAAATCGAAGCAGCAAATCTTGCAGCGACTGGGACGTTTACATGGCAAAATTATGAGGTATAAGGATGCAGAGGTGTATCTTGAGCAATCGTTGACTCAGGCAGAACAAGATGATCTTGACGCGCGCATATCTGTTTTAAATGACTTGCTCGAAGTAGACATCCAGGCTGCACGACATGCAACGACTCGCGAGGAGAGAGCCCGGGGAGAGCAAATGCTCAATACTACGGTAAATCGGCTAAACAAATTCGCCGAACAAACCAAGTTGGATGAAGCAATGAAGAGGATGATTAGAAATCATGCTCAGATAGCTTTAATCGAGTTGGGTCGGATGCTGGAAGTAGAAAGCTACGAACACGAGCCCACGTCCAAGCTCGGGCTGTGAACGCTATGCCGGTCTTGATGGTTGTGATAGGATGGTATAGGGCTGGAGAGAACTGACTGTGGCAGGAAAACGACGATACTCATCCGTATCAAAGATCCGTGGTCGCGAGGGTCAAGTCGCGACTGCGCTTAACCTGTTTATAGGCTTATTGATCGTCGGCTGCTTGTCAGTGATGGCATATGAGATGGCTCGTATACTCTTGGCTCGTGAGCAACTCAAATCGTGCGTTGACATCGCGGCCCTCTCGGGCGAAGCGTCACTGTTATCTTCCACTCAAACTTACACTATGGCCCAGGCGACTGCGAAAGAGACTGGGCTCAACATGTTCCGACGTAACGCGATCCTCGGTAATCCGATGACGAGCGTGAGCGAGGTCCCGAGTCCGACCGACCTGTCGCCGGACGCTGGTAAAGCTCAGCTCTATTTCAAGTTTGTCGATCCTGTCTCAGGTGTGGTCGGTGGACCGAACTCCAATGTGCTTCAAGTCACTGGTGCTTACTCGTATCAACTCTTCGGTGGAGAGTTGTACGGTTTCGGCAACTCGGTATACACGGTGGCAGTAGCGACCAAAGCATCGCTGCCGGCACTAGATATGTATGTTGTGCTCGACATCTCCGGTTCGATGGACGACCAGACTCCAGTGACCTGGGTTCTGAAGAAATGGGATCCAACAGGCAATGGAGGTCTAGGTGGCCCTACCTACAGCATACCGCCACCACCCTACCGACAGCCTGGCGCTATCGCCGATGTCTCTTGCACAGCACCGACCGGGTCCGGTACCAATGCCATAGAACCGCAGGCTCTTGATCAGACACAGACGAGTCCTGAGTTCAACTGCGAAGCTTGCTTCAGCGAAGTCGTGAGCGTCAACAATCCCACCGCAGGAACGGATGACCTCCGTGGTCTCACGGAGCCGCTAGGTGGACCTGGACTGGCGACTCCTGGAGACTCTACGCCGGTCAATGGTGGTCTGGCCCCTCCGTTGACTCCTCCAGTGGTCAGTGCCGGTGCGTCAGAGAGCACCTTCCTGTTCGACCCGCATAGCCCTGACAGGTTCGACCCCTTGTTCCCAAACAAGAAGGTGGCGGAACATAAGGCCATCCCGGCGCAGACCAAGCGTGACAACCAGATATGGGATGCACCCGCGAGTGCAGCTGGTCAAACCTATGACGACTGCACAATCACTCACATGGTGGTCAACATCGATGGTGGTACCAATTTCGTCAACAAGACCCAGTTCACCTTTGACTTCCCGAACTATAGAACTCTCGTAGAAGCTTCATTGAACAATCTCGAGTCCCCGGCTGCGGTAGCCAATGCGAAGTTGGACATGGCCCTGCTCGGTGGTGTCACTCCGACTGCAGGCTACAGAGACGCATACAGGATTGCGGCCGCAGGAGTCATCGAACCGCTGTTCTCAGTTGAGAGTGCTATCTCGACCTTCCTCAACAAAGTTCGATACTCAACAGATCCACACTTTGGCTTCATCGCCTTTTCTGATACATGTGGTTCGATGCCAAACAGTACATTCACCGACTTCAGAGTGTCTTGGGCATATCCACAAGGCGGCACCGCTACCTATCCTCTGCCCGGCATCCATGTCGACCCGGTCCTCAACAATCACGGCCTGATCGATAGCACCATAACTGTCCCGGCAGTGATGGGATCTTCGACCTCTCTTATTGCAGTAGACGGATCGGCTTGTACAGCGACTGCACTGCGCAACACGCTCGATAGGCTGGACCCCGCTCGAGGTACTGCCACCACGCGTACCGGCGCAGCCCGAGCCATCGTACTCGTGACAGACAGCACGCCGTCCGTGGATATGGCTGGAGTCAAATACTCCGGACCGCCCGCCAACGCTTTCCCGATCTCTCAGACTCAGGGCGAAGCGGCCGCAGCCAAGGCCGCAGGCATACCGATATATGTCGTTGCGATTTCTCAAAACGATCAAATGGCTCCGCTACTCGACGATAACTACAACGACACTAATCCTGGTGGCATTGCGTATGAGTCAGGTAATGGTGCCAAGTATTATCGAGTCAATTGGGTCAGCAGGGCCCAGTGCCAAAACGACCTGAATGCAGTGTTTGGAAATATTGCAAGACAACTGGTAAACTTGGTGAAATGATTGCAGGCAGCAGACGTAGAAACCATCGAATTGGCAGCACTATTGCGGAGGCACCGCTAGCACTCTGGATTGTCATCATGGCTATGGCATTCCCACTTCTTATCCTCGTCATGACATCGTTGAAGTATGCATTTTTTTGGAATGCCGCTCGTGACGCTTGCAAACAAGCTTGCTCTGCCCAGACCTTCGAAAATCCGCCGCCTTCCGGTCAATCCGCAGTAGCAATCGCGACGAGCGTAGCCAACGCCGCTGCTGCCAGCTTTGATGGAATTACTATCATCCCACCAGTCAATGTGTTTATAATCAGAACCGATCTCACTACTGGAAATCCTGAAAAATTGGCTGTTCCCAATCAACGTTTGCAAGGCTCTGGCTATGCGCCGCCAGATCCAGAAAATTATTTTTACAGCATTCAGGTAGAGCTGGATGGCAATGTCGAGCCGTTGATTCGGCATCCTGGCGTTGGAGCTCTAGGTATCCCTATCCCCGGATTGACAGCACCATTCCGCGTGTCGGTTACATCTCAACAGCCGTTTGAAAACACGCAAGGGCTCGATGACTAAGAGGCAGAGCAGTTTCACAACCTCACTCCTTGCGCGCAGGCGGAGGAGAGGGGTTGGATTCACGTTCGCTGAAGTCGCCGGCACATCATTCTTTGTGATCGTTTTCGCTGCACTTGGCGTGGACACGGCGCTTCTGATTTTTGGCTCAAGCATCAATGATAGCGCTTGCCGAAATGCGGCTCGCGCAGCCGCTCAGGGAGGCGATGTCTCCAAAGCGACCAGCCTTGCTCAAGCGGCTATCAAGGCTCACAGAACAGACGGATACTTCATCACTCAGCCCACGATTACTATGCTCAACTATGAGACGTTTGGTGGCGCTCCACCTGTCAACGAAACACCCTACGTTCAGGTTCGAACAGAGGTGACGGTGAAATTGCCTGTGCCGATTTTCTTCTTTGGTGTCACTTTCAATGACAACAACGACATGGTGTTCAGGCAAATGTACGCCTACCCGATCATCAAAACGAAGATCTTGATGCCTGGCGCATAAGCATTGCAAGTGGGGTTACGGGCCTTGTTCGTCTCCATGTTGTTCAACAAGTTCAAAAAGTTCAAAAAGTTCAAAAAGTTCAAAAAGTCAAAAAAAAGGTGTAACCGGCTAAATACCGAAAGACGCGGCTAACAACAACGGCTTAAAAGAGTCCTGCTGCATTGATAGATTAGGAAACTAAAGAGTCACTGTCTGACGGGGCGACCCTCCTATGGAGCCGTTTTGCAGATCATGTGCCGCCGCGCCTGTCCTCACCGAAAGCTGCCTCATGTGTCAGAAGAACGTTTGCGAGATTTACCTGCCTGTTTTTTTTCGAACGAGCGAGCAGATTTGCACGATCGGCTTTAGTGTTGGCAAACACCACTGGCAGTCGCTGCTTGACATTGTTCGGGCGTCTTAGGGCTACGGAGCGAAACGGGGAGTATTTTATCAGCGTCCTGTCTAATTGAGAGCGCACTTTAAATTGCCCGAGACATATTCTAAAATCCGGTCAATCAGAGGAGTAATCAGACCATGGCTAATTTCACCAGAACAGTATTTTTTGCGAGTCTATCCTTTTTTCTTTCGACCATGTTGTTTTCTGGTGGCAATGCAGAATCGCACAAAGAGATGACCGGCGTGGTCAGCAAGATGCTCATTAAAGCTACTCCGCAAGAGGTTTTTGACGCTATTCGGCAGTACAGACATTGCGATAGCAAAAAGCGAAGCGTCATCGAAGAGAGTAACGGACGTGCCACCATTAAAGAGAAGTTTGCCGGACTTCCGATTCTAGGCGATGTCGAATGCACTTATGAAGAGACTGAGATCCCGTATAGTCGCGTTGAGTATCAGTTGGTTTCATCCGATAAGCTCAAGATCTTCGAGGGTAACTGGATTCTCACTCCTGTATCGGAGGGTGACTCTAAAAGTACGCTGGTTCGCCTTACTTCATATGTAGACAGCAATGTGCAAGTTCCTGCCAAAGATTTTCTGCAGCATCTATCGGCTCACGAAGACATCCATAAGAGGCTGGCCTTCGTCAAGAAAGTCGCTGAACATGAGGATTTGAAGAGAACAGAAGGCGGTTAGTTGTCTTGGCACGATGAGAAGACGAAGCTTGTCGATCCGAAAGTGATATCGCATACGGTGCTAGTAAACGATTGCCGAAGATGGTGCAAGCTCATGGATCTGGCGGGCTATCCGATTCGATCATGCACCAGAATTGTCGTTGAATGTCCCACATGTTTTCGTCTTTCCAGTTCTTCAAAACGACTTTGACGGACCAGGCCCCTTCGTGGTCAACTTTGATCTCTGGTCTGAAAACATAATGACCTTTGTAGATGTCATTGGGATCGTTGGCGTGGAACTCTTTGACCAGAACCTCTTCACCTTTGGGGTTCTCAACCGTGATGGAGCCCTTGTACTGACGCCTTTCGTAAGGTGTACCGAAGCCTACTATCCAGGAGCAATTCATTGTGGTCGGGATTTCGCTTACTTCGAGGACGTCGAATAAGCCGTAGACATTGAGCATTCCGCAGTCATCATGCTCGGCTTTTTCGCAGAATAGAATGTAACCGCTGTGAAGATACTTCATGACATCCCTCAAATGGTGATTCGGAAATGGAATTCCATCAATAAGAATGTTACCCCATTTGCAAGGTGTAACCGGAGCGCGATTACAAAAAAATGAGCCGAGTATTCAAACGAATACTCGGCTCCAATGGTCAATCTTTGAGAGTTATTGAACTTTCGTATTGGTGATGATTTGCTGAGCCATTGCTTGTGGCACTTCATCGTACTTGAGGAATTCCATAACGAAGGTTCCCTGACCTCTGGTCTTGTTGCGGATGTCGGTTGCATATCCGAACATTTCGGACAACGGAACCTGACCGCGCACCTTGGAGAGGCGCTCGACTGTTTCCATGCCTTCGATACGTCCACGACGGCTGGAGAGATCGCCTATTACGTCGCCCATATAGTCTTCCGGAACTTCCACTTCGACCTTCATGAGAGGCTCGAGCAATACAGGTTTGGCCTTCATGAAGCCTTCCTTGAATGCCATGGAGCCTGCGATTCTGAACGCCATTTCGGAAGAGTCGACCGGGTGGAACGTACCGTCGAGCAACGTGACCTTGATGTCGATAATCTGATATCCGGCGTAGACGCCGCCTACCATCGCTTCTTTCACGCCCGCTTCGACAGCTGGAATGTATTCCTTCGGAATAGAGCCACCGACGATCTTGTTGACGAATTCGAAACCTTTGCCGGCTTCGTTCGGCTCGACCGAGATGTAGCAATGACCGAATTGACCGCGACCACCTGATTGGCGAACGAATTTGCCCTCTTGCTTGAGGACTGTGCCGCGGCAGGTTTCGCGATAAGCAACTTGAGGCTTGCCGACGTTGGCTTCGACTTTGAATTCGCGAAGCAGACGATCGACGATGATTTCGAGGTGGAGTTCGCCCATGCCGGCAATGATTGTTTGTCCGGTTTCGTGATCGACTTTGACCTTGAAGGTCGGATCTTCTTCTACGAGGCGAGAAAGTGCTCCGCCGAGCTTTTCGTTGTCGACTTTCGTCTTGGGTTCGATGGCAACCGAAATAACCGGTTCCGGGAAGTTCATCGATTCCAAGATAATCGGTTTTGCGTCATCACAGAGTGTGTCACCAGTGGTGGTGTCTTTCAATCCGACGATGGCGACGATGTCTCCGGCATATGCTTCCTGAATATCGGTACGCTGATCGGCTTGCAACTGGATCAAGCGGCTAACGCGTTCGCGTTTGCCCTTCGTGCTGTTGAGCACATAAGATCCGGCTGCAATCTTGCCGCTATAGACTCTCACGAATGTCAGCCTGCCGACGAACGGATCGTTCATGACTTTGAACGCCAGTCCGGCAAAAGGAGCTGATTCGTCGCTCGGTCTTTCCGCTTCTTCGCCGTTCGGCAAAACGCCCTTGATAGGTTTTGCTTCCGTGGGCGATGGAAGAAGTCCGACGATTGCGTCGAGCAACGGCTGCACGCCTTTGTTCTTGAAGGCAGACCCGCAAAGAACTGGAATGATCTGATTGTTGATTACTGCTTCTCTCAATCCGGCTTTGAGTTCTTCAGTGCTTATCTCTACGCCTTCGAGGTACTTTGTCATCAGTTCGTCGTTGGTTTCGACGATCGCTTCTTCGAGTTGCTTTCTATATACTTCGGCTTCATCTCTGAGGTCGCCTGGAATAGGTCCTTCCGACACATTGCGGCCCAGCGGATCATCCTCTTCATAGAAGACAGCTTTGCGATCGAGCAGGTCGACAATTCCGAGGAATTGGCTTTCTGCTCCAATCGGCATCTGAATCGGATGAGCGTTTGCCCATGCGGAATGCTGACCAGGAAGATTTTCTTTGACCTGTTTGAGCACCTTGAAGAAGTCAGCGCCCTGGCGGTCCATTTTGTTGACCAGAATCATACGTGGCACGGAATAACGGTTCGCTTGTTTCCAAACCGTCAACGTTTGCGGCTGAACGCCGGCTACGGCACACAGTACGATGACGACACCGTCAAGGACGCGCATACTGCGCTCAACTTCGACCGTGAAGTCGACGTGTCCGGGCGTGTCGATCAAATTGATTCGATGGCCTTTCCACTCCGATGTGATGGCGGCGGCAGTAATTGTGATGCCGCGCTCGCGTTCCTGCTCCATCCAATCGGTAACACTCGTACCTTCGTGGACTTCACCCATTCGGTGAATGAGACCACTGTAGAAGAGAATTCTCTCAGTGCAAGTGGTCTTGCCGGCATCAATGTGTGCCGCAATTCCCATATTGCGAAGATTCTCCAATCTGCTAGTCACCTTGAGTTTCCTTTCATTCATATCCACTGCCATGATTGCTGCCTTTAGTTTAGTGAGTTTCCGGTTGAATCAAATCAATTCAATAACGATTGTTTTCACGAGAGGTGCGATCAACCTCTTGGAAAATAACATGGGTTTTCAATATTCACGAGAAAAACGATCAGAGTCTTCAGATCGAGTCTTTACAATTGTCTTTCTCAAAAGCCTTCCCTCGTAATCAAATGGAGGCTCTTTTGCGATCGTCCGGGGCAGGTAAGAATCGCAGTTTGTAAGCTTTTCGGAGGATAGGCTCATGATTGCAAATTCCTTCTTGACCAGATTTTTTTGAGCGCTGAGGATGTAAACGGATGCATCGTTTTGTTGCGAACCGGGTGATCCCTCAGACGCCATGTTCAAATCCGAAATTGCTTTCAAGAAGGTCAAAGGTTTAAACCCACTCTATATAGATAGGCGAAAACAATTTTCGGTAGTCGAGCAAAAACGAGCGCGAGGGCTCGTTTTTAAACTTCAAAGAATTGATTGGTGGCTTTTAGCCTTAATAGCGATAGTGAGCGAACGCCTTGTTGGCTTCGGCCATCTTGTGGGTATCGTCACGCTTCTTAACCGAGGCTCCGTTACCATTTGAAGCATCGATCAGTTCAGCCGACAGTCTCTCTGCAAAAGAGCGACCGCCGCGCTTGCGGCTGTTGGTGATGATCCACTGGGTGGCGAGAGCGACGCCGCGCGATGTCTTGACTTCAACGGGGACCTGGTAGGTCGAACCGCCGACGCGTCGTGCTTTGACTTCGACTAGTGGGGTGACATTCTTGACCGCTTTATTGAATACTTCGAGCGGCTCCTGCTTCAGCTTGTCTTCGATGATCGTGAGCGCTGTGTAAAACAGTCTCTGCGCTGTGCTGCGCTTTCCGCGTTGCATCATGCGGTTGATGAAACGCTGAATCAGTTGGCTATCGTAAACCGGATCTGGAGGCGGAAGGCGCTTGGTTGCTTGATTTCTTCTGGACATAATCGTTTTCCTAAAATAATAGTTTGATCAATTACTTCTTAGCGCCGGTCTTCGCGGCACCGGGCTTCGGACGCTTGGTGCCATATTTGCTGCGACCTTGCATGCGATCTTTGACACCAGCGGTATCGAGAGCGCCTCTGACGATGTGATAACGAACACCAGGTAAATCCTTAACCCGTCCGCCTCTTACGAGAACAACAGAGTGCTCCTGTAAGTTGTGGCCAACGCCGGGGATGTAAGCGGTGATTTCAATGCCGTTGGTGAGCCGCACCCTGGCAATCTTTCTGAGAGCCGAATTCGGCTTCTTCGGTGTGGTCGTCTTCACCTGAGTGCAGACGCCTCTGCGCTGTGGGCAGGACTTTAGGGCAGGCGACTTGGTCTTGAATGTGACCTTTTTGCGCTCACGACGGATGAGTTGGTTGATGGTTGGCACCAGATATCTCCTGACTATCTTAAAAAACCGCTAGGCTAACCGACATAGATTACGGCGCTCGACTTATTAGGTTTTATCGAGCAATTAGATTAATACCAAGTCTGCCGCCCGCGCCCAATCAAAACCTGTTTGAATGAACGTATGTGATCCGGCTTCACTCGGCAAATAGCAAGGGTATCAGATAAATATAGAGTGTGCCTCTTACTTTCCGAATTCCTTTACAAACCTGCAATGTCGACGCTTCCAGAGTGAGAGCTATTTAACTCTCATCTTTCGGATCGAAGCCTTCCAGCCTGCGGTATTCGATATCAAGCATCCTGCTGAGGTCAGACCCGGTCACAAATGGGATGTTGACAGCCGGTCTAGCCAGATTTGGCAGCGTAACATTCTCGAGCATTGCCGCTTTGGGCTTCTTGGCCCGCTTCCAGTGCTCACGAGCCATGACCATAAAGGATCCGGTTCGCTCCAAGCCGGCTTGCTCCAAAGCTTCTCGAACATCCTTTTGAAAGTCATAAACCTTCGTGACGACAACGCCCCGCATACCGGCGCGTTTCATAAAACTAAGTACGAATTCGACAACCTCGGAGGCCATGTGAGACCAGCCAGGGTGGACGAAGAACTCGAGATGGTAATCGCCTTCGCGATGGGCGGTAACCTGAACGGCGCACGGAATCACTCCTCGTTCGGCTTGATCCTTTACCCAATACCAGCGTTTCGTCCGAAGCAGGCGCTTGGTGAGCTTATCAAAACCTTCCAGTTTCATCTCGGCAACCTGAAAATCGTCCGCGACATAATCAAATATGCGTCGCATATCCGATGGGATAACATCATGGGTGAGTTCGAATATCTTTGTTTTGTCCTGGGGCAATGCCAATCTAAATATGTCGCCCTCAGGCTTGTATTCGCGCTCTTCGAAGTCGACCGGTACCTGGTAATAGGTGACGCGGCTGCACCTCCTGAAGCCACATGAGTTAAGGAGGGCAAGCGCTGCTGCATTTTGGTCGGCTACTTCCATAATAAAGTGACCGATGCCCTGACTCCCGAAGTAGGCAAGGGCGAATCGCAAGAGCTCCTGCGCTATGCCTCGACCTCTGTGCTGGGGATGAACGACTAGATGATCGACCCGCCAACAATTGTGTGATTTGCCGACGGTATCGATCGAGATAAGGCCAAGGACGACATTGTCCTCTTTGGCTACATAAGCTGATGGACCGACATGCAGCCCGCAAGGAATCCAGTGCTGCCAGAAAGTCAAGCCGGAGCCCAGAACCCGCTCTTCCTGACAAAAGCTTTCATAAGGCACAGGCTCATTCTGGTGACGGAGCAGTGCTTTTACTTGTGTGGAATCGCCTGGAAGGAATGGTTGGATCTTGATCATCTGCTCGTGCTCTACGATAGCTTCTCGGGCTCAAGCTTTCGCATTCATCATATCACGCCTTGCCAAGTGAAGCGTTGTCAGTCCGAATGCAGGTGGGGCCCCAGATTGCTCTATACCATCTATACTGACATAGTTAACGGTCGGTTGGAGGAATTACCTCTTACCGTCGCACATACACTCGCGTCCGACGCTTCCGACGCGATTCGCACCTTCGCTGCACGCGATTTTTTCGTTCTATAGAATTGAAGACATGTCTAAAAAGAATCCATCACCGAAAGCCGAGACACAGGGGAGTACCAAGAAGGAGACCCAGAAGGTCATCACGGACAATAGGCGAGCTCGGCATGAATACGAGATTCTCGATGTTTTGGAGTGTGGTATCGCTCTTGTAGGGACGGAAGTTAAGTCGATGCGACAGGGACTGGCCAACCTGCAAGACTCGCACGCGCGGATTGAAAATGGAGAAGTATGGCTGTACAACTGCCATGTCTCGCCCTATGACCATGGCAACCGATTTAATCACGATCCGGACAGGAAGAGACGATTGCTTCTTCATAAAGCCGAAATTCGCAAACTCAAGGCCAAGGTGCAGGAGAAGGGACTGTCTCTAATTCCATTGAAACTGTACTTCAATCACAACAGAGCCAAAGTCGCACTTGCACTTTGCCGCGGCAAGAAAATCTATGACAAGCGCGATTCAATATCTAAGCGTGATTCGCAGCGTCAGCTTGAAAGAACAATAAAAAGTCGAAGATATGAGTGAAATTTCCGATCGCCCGTTAACGAATATCCTGTTGCAGTTCGACGAATACTGGGAAAGGGCGATTAAACCGTTAATGAAACTGGCTGGCGAATCGGTCAATAATGCTAGATGCAGGCTTGATGTTTATCAGATTGGTATGCTCACTTTGGTAAACACGAAGCTCGACGGTATTCAAGGGTTGGAGGAACGTGGTGTTGACAGAGCACGGATTTGCAAAACGGGCATTTAAAAGCACTCTTGTCGTTTCGGTCGCATTCTGTCTGGCGATTTTCTTTGCTGGTGCGGCGCTTGCTCAGTCTCCAGTTGGTCTGGTCAGCAGCGTCTACAATGCATCGGCATACCAGGAGCAGCATCTCGGCACCTTCGACGACGACTATGCCGAGTTCAAACGTACCGTAGGCAGCGCCAACGTCAGGTACGATGAGCTTATCGATGGCGACGTCGCGCTCGGACGCGATCGACTTTCGAAGTTCAAACTGATTATCGTTCCACTATTGGTCAACCTGTCACCAGATGTGGTGAATGGTCTTGTCGACTATGTCAAAGGTGGCGGCAAACTGATCATCACCGATGGCGGTGGCACGCCCGGACCGGGGGCGCAAACGCTCAATCGACTCGCAGGCGTCACCGTCGAGTCACAGGTGACCTTCAAGGAGCCGTCGAAACTGACGTGGACCAACTCGCCTCTGCCGATGAGCGATGCTGTCGCTGTCGGAACAATGGTGGCGCGCGTGGTGGTGACGCCGGACGCAAAGACTTTGGCTAAATGGGAAGGTGAAAATTCACCTGGATCGGCTGTCGTCCGCAAGAGCAACGTCGCATACATGGGTTGGGTACCAGGCATGCAGGGCGACATCGGCGTCAACTCGCGATATATGGCGATGATTCTGGACGAACTCTCACCCGGGATCACCCAGGAAGCTGCAATTCAAATCAGCTTCGCCGACTACCAGACAATCAAAACCGAGCTCGAATATCTTTCCAACCGTACCCTCGAGACGATTAAAACGGCAAAACAAGCTGAGTTCGTAGTTCCATATCGCTCCATTCAAGCAGATTACGATTCGGCGTTAAAACATGTGGAAGCATTTCATGCCGCTTATAAAGATAGAAAATTCCTCGAAGCCGATGAAAATCTCGCCAAGGCACGTCAACTTTTCGGTCTCGCCTTTGGGCAGGCCATGCCGGTTAGACCGGTTGAAGCACGCTCGGTATGGCTCGATCGAGGCACGATAGTAGCATCTAAAGGTCCTCGTGGGCTCAGCGATCTTTTCGACAAACTGAAGTCGGCTGGAATCAATGTAGTTTATTTCGAAACCAATAACGCTGGTTTTGCTATGTACCCCAGCAACCTGACCGAGCAGAACCCGGAGACTAAAGGATGGGATCCATTAGGTACAGCAGTCATCGAAGGCAAGAAGCGCGGGATGGAAGTTCATGCCTGGATGTGGGCTTTCGCTGTCGGTAATACTCGCCATAATCCGATTATTGGAAAAGAGCCGGATTACCCGGGTCCTGTTCTCAGCCGACATGATTTCACCTGGGCGTTGACCGCGGCAAACGGTGCTCTCGTGCCAGCAAAACAGCATGAGTTTTGGTTAGACGCATCAAACCCTGAGTGTCGAAAATACATCAAAGACCTGATCGCCGAAGTGGTCTCGCGATACCAGGTCGATGGTGTGCAGCTCGACTATATCCGTTACCCATTCAACAACAGAGGCAGCGAGTGCGGCTTCAACTGGGGTAGCCGTACTCGGTTCGAACAAGAGACCGGTCTGTCTCTCGATCGACTCGATGACAATACACGCGAACTATTTATTGCGTGGAAGACTCACCAGGTCAATCAGCTCGTTAAGGAAGTGTCGGATCTGGTCAGGAGTCAGAGACCGAAGGCGAGAATTTCCGCCGCCGTCTATGCCTTTCCCAGACGCATGCGCATCAATGCTATTCAACAGGATTGGGAAACATGGGTGACCAATGGTTGGATAGATACCCTCAACCCAATGACATATGCGCATACTCCGCAGGACTTGTCCGTCATGGCGAGCTACTGCCGCGAGTCTACCTCCGACAAAACGCTCGTTTATCCAGGACTCGCGATCATGAGGGTCGATATGGCCGGATTGATTGAACAACTCGATACCGCTCGCGCTGCAGGAACGTTAGGTACGACGATGTTCGCGTGCGCGCATCTGGATGACAAAAAATTGAATGTGTTGAAGCTTGGTCCGTATCGCAGACAGACGTTGCTTACCCCGCAGTCTGAGCCGCTCAGAGCCAGTCGATTTCTAGTCGACGATTTCGCTGCTCTTGTGAATCGTTATCTGCAGGATCCGAAGACGCATATTCTTTCAGACACCGCCAGCACCAATGATGTGCTGAATCAGATAGAATCGCTACAAAAGGCGATGCATTCATTGGACAAAGGATCGAGCGGTGCCGATATCGACAACGCCTTGAAGGATGTGAGCTCCCTGCACAGCACGGTCAAGGAGTGGCTGCGCTTAGAGGCATTCATTCAAAGAGGTTTTCGAGCTCGCTATATTGTCGATTACTTGAGTCAGGTCGAGGCCATCCTATCGTATGCCTCGCACAAGGCGAAGGTCGGCAATGGTAGTGCACCACAAGCGGTGGCGGACCACGATGACCACCGTCAGGAAAGATAAGGAGCGCTTGTACGTGCGTATTGCCGGATTAGTGTTTGGTGTGGCGGCTTTACTCGCATGCTCGACACCATCGAAAGGCAGCGCCTCCGATCTTCCAGATTCGTCTACAACAAGCAATTCAGAAGAATCCCGTTATCTTCCGAAAGGCAGGGTGAGTAAGCTCCGCACAATCGATCTGCCGGCGTATCAGTGCAAGATCTTGTTCACGAATCAGTATCAGCGCCAGGGCGGCAATCCGTCCTACACGATGTACGGCTATGACAATCCGCATGGGCAGTACATGTTCATGTGCCTATCCATGCCTCCTCACGTCAATGTCAGCCCGCTTCTTCTCAAACCGCTTATGGAAAAAATGATTAGCTCGCTATCGCCGAGTAATAAGGTCGAGCAGAAGGAAAAAACGATCAAGTTGCAGGGCTGTCAGGGGTTGGAATATCTGCTCTCTGAGCAAAAAAATGCTTCGATGAAGATTCGGGCCTACTGCAGTGGACGGCGAATTTATATCCTGGGATTGATGGGCACGAAACAGTATGTGGCGTCATCAGTCGGCGACAAATTTTTTGATTCTTTCCAGATTACACAATGAGTGCCGGGTCAATGCCGCTTTCAAAACAACAAAAACAAGTTTCAAGGATCCGGCTTTTTTTTTCGTGCTTAGTCTCACTCATAATGCTTCTGAGTTTGACCCTGGCTGCCAGTGCCGAAGAGTCGAAAAATGTTGAAATCGAAAACCGGCTCTTAGAAAAACTGACTGAGCTGGTCAAAGAGTATTACACCAAGGCAAAGATTACTAAGACTGGTGGAAAGATCCACTTCGAATACAAGTCGCGCCCGAATTTGAATACCACCTCGGGAAGGCAGGAGATCATCCCCGCATTTGGTGGCGTGATTGGTGACCTGGATATCAAATCCGAACCGTATACCGGAAAGTTGAAAGTACCGCAAATGTACTCCGAATACGCATCGTATTCGGTGGTCATCATTGCGCCATATTCTAAGGAACATGATCTGCACGTCTTTGCCAAACTCTCTTATCCGTCGGATGCTCAGCATGAATTCGTGGATCGTTTTCAATCTGTCGTCAACGGTTTTGCCTCCGACATAGCTCCGCAAAGCAAAGGTGACGCTTCAGGCAAGTCATCGACCGAGGCCTCCAGACCTACGGACGAATCGACAAAGCTTCCAACCGTGGCAACTAGCTCATCGGCAAGCGAAGCAGCAAAACCGATCACTCCGGGCGCCAGTCTCCTGCCACTTTGGAAAGTCACCAGGGATGGTGCGACCGCCTACGTCTCCGGAATATTGGAGTGGGGGAAAAACAGATATTATCCGATCACCGGTGAGATGGGCCGGCGATTCAAAGAATCGAAGATTCTAGTGGTCGAGACTGAGGGGCAAAACGACGACAAAGAATCAGATTATTATCCGGACGGCGACAAGTTGAGCAATCACTTGAGCGATGAAACAAAGGTGGTTCTCAATCAATACCTGGAATGGGCGGACGAACCGCTTTCAATTTACGAGATTCAGACAATCAGGAACGCGATGTATGCGTTCAACTATTCGGCATTGCGAACTGTTGGTTTCAACTCAATCGATATCGAAAAGCAACTCAAGAAGGAGGCTAAGCGCCTCGGCAAGCCGGTAGTCGGATTGGAGACTTATGGTGAGCGTCATAAGCAATTCAACGAACTATCTGCCGATGTACAGGACAAGATATTTCGATCGTGCGTATTGCAAATATTTGATTTCCAAAGCTATCAAAAAGATCTCGAAGACGCCTGGATTAATGGAGACAGTAAAGCCGCGTTGGAGGTGATCGATAGACTGCCGCATGCAAAGCCGGAACTCGAGGATGCGCATTTTGATTTTTATTATGTAAAAAACCCTAAGATGGCAGCCAAACTCGAGTCGTATCTAAAAAAGGAATCTCCAGTTTTTCTGGCTATGGATATTTGTTGTTTGCTTGGCGAGCATGGACTGCTCCAAGAGCTGAAGAAAAACGGATTTGAAGTTGAGCAAATGTCCGGCAACAGACCGGTCGTGTCTGAAGGTGTGTTGAACGAGTTGCCTTACGAAGAATCCAGCTCGAAAGTGGAGGAATCAAATCCGTCGCTCGCGCAAGCGCATCAACTCTACCGTTTGAAAAAGTACAGAGAGGCATTGGCCTTGCTTGGAAAACTCAAGCAGGCTGATGACGTACGATTGCTCAGAGGTCAGTGTTATCTCGGAGAAAATATGAAGGTCCAGGCACGCGCTGAGTTGACCTGGCTCATCAAAAACAGTAAGAGTCCAACCATCATGAGGGCCGCTCAGACCGCGCTTGCTAAGATCAAATAGAGTCGGCTTGATCGTCTGAATCATCGACCTCTTTCAACACCACGGTGTTGATCAAGATGTCGTGCAATGCTTGTTTCCGTTCTGTAAAAAGACAAACTAAATAGGCCAATCCGAAAAGGAATCCGGAGAAGAATTTGAGGAGAAAACGGATGAATGCGCGAGCAAAGCTAATCGGCCGACCTTCGACGGTCGTTACTTTCATTCCGAAGAAGCGCTTACCGAGCGTCGCTTGCCATGGTGAGCTCTCCAGACCGGCAAAATAGAGAGTAGGCACGAGAGCGCCCACTGACCAACTCACAATTTGAATGGCTAACCGCATCGTGTCTTGATCGAATTTCAAAAATGAGCTCACCAGATAGAGCTCGAATCCTGCGATCAGACTGATAATCGCGGTCGTCGTCATGACGATCAGAAAGTCGACCAGGCAAGCCACGACTCGCCAGGGAAATCCTGCATAGTTATTGGGCGCAGTCATTTTGTCGAGCTCGTCATCGTCACGGAAAAAAACGGCATTGGAAAGAAAGATCGACTTTTACGATGATAGCTTATCCATGCAAAAGAGGCCTCCGATTTGATTCGAAGGCCTCTAAAAGGAGGATCAATTCAGGGTTCCCGCTACTCCCGCAACCGGTCTAATAACCGGAATTCCAATCACGTACAGGGACCGGTGCTGGTTGAGTATAACCATGCGATTCGGTAACTGGTTGTGGCTGGGGCTGTGGCTGTGGGGGGGCAAAGGACGTTTGAACTTCGGGCTGGGCAACCTGTGCTGGGGGCACTTGATTAGCTTGCCATGTAGCCAAGTTGAAGTTCTTGAATGATTCCTCGATTACTCCAGACTTCTCGCGAAGTAGGTATTCGATGTAATCGCCGCGGCTCATTCTAGATGCTGCGACTTGTTCGTCGAGCAGTCTGTGGGCCATCGGAGTTACGCACACGGCGGTTGTGGTGCCACGATTCTTACCGAAGAAGTAAGATTTGGCACCACCCTTGGGTCCAGTCTGCTTCAAAG
>CAYQKX010000032.1:0-90434 GCA_964418155.1 uncultured Candidatus Obscuribacterales bacterium
TACGGCTGGGTCATGCTAAGAGGGATTTGAATCCCGAAACAGAGTACTGGCTTGAATCAAAAAAAGGTGCGGAATTTTTTTGAATTTTCCTCCTAATTCCCTTAGGACCGCCTGTTAACGATTTCAAGATCCACCTCTTTAATTGTTTAGGCCAAACAATACATGAATCATCTGAATCGAGACCCCAGGTCCGTCACTACCCGACAAAGTCGGGAGTTCGCCGGTCCGCAGTTGGTTACGCTGGGCTTCCTGCTCTGGGACCACGTGACGCTGGACAGCGACTTGACTCTGCAGCTATTTATCAAACTATTGGAGAAGCTCGGCGACTTCCACAATCACGGCTATGCCGTCGGCAACCTGCACCCCGAGGGCGTAGTGCTGCTCATGGAAGGCGACAGAGTAAAATCGGCACATATAAAGAAGCCCGGGAAAACCACGCTTAATGCCCATACCGAAGAGATCAATCTTTCTTTCGGCAAGACTCATTATGTCAGTCCAGAGGGCTTGAAGGGCTCTCCGCCAACGCTCAGGTCTGATATCTATTCAGTCGGAACGATGATGCAGACCGCATTGACCGGTGTCCCGGTGAAAGAGGACATGACGGTCATCGACACGCTTAAGTTCAAGACCAGCAATCGAATGCCTCTAACTTCCCAGGAGCAGCGCCTCGTTTCCCTCAAGGAAGTAGCGAGTTACTGCCTGGTAGAAGACGAGAAGCTGAGGTATCTCAGCGCTTCAGAGCTCAAAGCCGAGCTCGCCCGAATTCAACGGGGCGAAAGACCGCTCGGACCATCGGCACTTACTACTCGCAGACCGATTCCTGTGAGCAAAGTTCTTCAGCCGTTATGCTTGGCGGTATGGTTGGTCATCACTCTGGCCTCGTTCAATGCCGGAATCGGACAACCGGCTCCTGTCCTCGAAGGGCTCTGGAACAAGCCGCCAGACCAATACGAGATGGGTGATCACTTTTCAATCACGCTGCGCTCCAAGAAGAACTGCTTCGCATACCTCTTTTACATAGACGAATCAGATGAGACATTAAGCCTCTACCCGGCTCGTTCTCAGCACAACAATATTATAGGAGCCAACAAAACATTGCCGGTCGAAGGGGTGGCTGATCACAACATGCAGGTCGACGGAACTAAAGGAAAGCTAGTTCTCGTGAGCATCGACGTCGATGGCAAAGGGTCCGAAATCAAACGACGATTCTTGCAAGACAACGACTGGGCGATAGGCAGAGCTCCGAAGAACCACTGCCTGACCATATCCGGCACAGATCTTCTCGCCAGACTCGAACAGCTGCGCAAAGAAAACCCTAACAGCGTCTATTACTCAGTGGACGATGCGCCTAGAGCAGTCGAAAAGGACGATCCGAAAGCACCAAAGATCTCGCGTTTCGCAGTCTCCATCAGGCTCAACGATACAACCTACTCGATAGGCAACGGATTCGGTTTCTAACTGAGCACCCTTAGTTGGAAGCTGCGCCTATTTTGACAAGCGCCTGAAGAACGCGGCGTTTCAAATTATAGAAAGCCTTCAAGCGCTCGAAATCGTCGACTGCACCCTGAACACGCATGGACAGTCGGTTCTGCTCTCCACGCAAGGCTCTCGATGTCGGCGCAGAATCAGCATTTTCACAATGAGCCCAGAACTGCATGGTGGGCTCGTCCATCAAGAACTGCCTGACGGCAGAATCCTGAAACAACTGTTTGATGCGCTGCTCATCACTTCCTTTAATGATGAAAGCCTTGTCAAATTCGGGATGTCCGACAACTATGTCTTGCATTCCCAATAGCTTACCGAATCCGTCGGTCCACTTCTCTGGATGAATAGCAAACTTGAAATCGCCAATCCCGGTGTAGGAGGTCTCAACCGTTGTACAGTGATGACCGCCCTGTTTTGCCGGGTGCATCGTATAAATAAGCGATGTCGAATTGTCCGTCAACGGAACAACCATGCTCATCTCCGTGTGGCTCGAATCGGGATTGGGGTCGTCAACCGTAGCCTCGAATTCGTCGGCGAACTCGAGCCAGACATATTTCCAACCATACATTCTGCTGTGCATCTTCGTTGTCACAGTTCCACACTCCTATGCAGCTGGGGCGCAAGGCAATAGTTATATCAAAAAAGGCGCCATTTCCGGCATTTTCTTATCTAGTCTAACTTTATGATTAACTTCCTGACTGAGGATAAATTGGCGATAAACTTAGTAACTGCGCATCAGAGCTAAAGAATGGCGACCGCAACGGTGAACGACACTGTAAAGAAAGACAATCGCACAGAGCTCATTAAGGGCAATATCTGGCGAGCGATTTGGGTCATGTCATGGCCGCTCTTAATCACGACAATAGCCAGCAGCTTGGTTGGGATGACGGACTTGTATGTCGCCGGGCACCTGGGCTCTGCATCCCAGGCGGCAGTTGGGCTATCAGAGCAAATCATATTTCTTTTCGTACTCTTCATAATGGCTACCGGGACCGGCACTACGGCTATAGTCTCGCGCCACTGGGGCTCAGGAAATAGAAAGCGAGCAACCAGATTCGCCGGTCAGTCACTCTTCCTGTCGCTGACTCTCGGTGTTTTTCTAACGATCCTCGCGCTCCTAACTGCACGATTCGTACTCGATATATTCTCTAACTCGGCCGACGTCAATCAGCTAGGGAGCATCTATCTGAGTCTGTTCGGATTCGGCATGATTCCGTGGAGCATCATCTATGTCGCAAATGCCGCATTCAATGCAATCGGAGACGCAAAAACGACGCTTCTGATAGTACTTGTGATGACATCAATTCACATAACCGGAGACTATCTCACCGTCGACTACAACTGGCCGGTAGCGGGTCTCGGTATAAAAGGGATTGCCTACTCCGCCATTTGTGGGGGCACCGTAGCCAGTATCGTTGCCATCTGGCGCCTTTACAATTCTCCCTTGCGCGAATGCCTTTTTCAGATTTTTCCGGTCTCGTGGGCGATGCTTAAGCGGGTAATCAACATCGGAATTCCGTCTGCGATGCAAAGAATGGCATGGTCGGTGTCTGTGTTCGGCTTGTTTTTCATCCTTGCCTCATGCAAGAATCCGACTGAAGGGCAAGCCGCCTGGGCTGTCGGCATGCGCGTCGAAGGGATGACCTACATGCCCATCATGGCGCTCTCCATGGCGGTCGGTTCGATAGTCGGTCAAAATCTTGGAGCTCGAGAGTTAGACAGGGCAATAGGCGCAGGCTGGAGAGTGACTGCAGTCGGCGTCGCGCTTCTGACATTGCTTGGATCGATTCTATACTTCTTTGCCGAGCCAATCGCTCAGCACATGAGCCACGATCCGATCACAATCGAATACGTGGTGAGCTATCTTAAGATCAACGCACTCGCGCAGCCATTTCTAGCCATGGCGATGATCTTATCGGGGGCCTTGCAGGGTGCTGGCGATACGCGAACACCAATGTGGATAACCTTTATATGCAACTGGATCATCCGACTGCCGGTCGCGTACGTACTTGCACTGGTACTAAATATGGGGACACCGGGCGCCTGGTGGTCGATGACAGCCTCCGTGACCGTGATGGGCATTCTTACGGCCTGGCGATTCAAGAGCCTGGCCTGGACCAAGTATCACGTCTGAGTGACATTAGCGGTTACGCAATTTTTGTTGAAACTGTTCGATCTCCTCGGCTCGCTGACGCGAGATCCTTCTCAATTTTAGCGCGGTTTTATTGATGAACAGCACCGCTCGCTCATCAGACTGATTGGAGTATAGAACCCCTTCCTTACCTTCGTACTCTCGAACAATTTCCCTGCGCCGCTCCCTTTGAGCCGCATCAAAGACTTTCATTTCGCACTTGAGCGCATTAATCAAGCCAAACGCGGGATCAGCGACTTCGAATAAACCTTCATCTGCTTTTGTTCGCAAACGAACCGACCCGCTGATCGCATCAAGGCTATCGACATACGCAGTAACCGGCTGACCTGAAGATACTGTGTCGACTGACTCCGTGAAATCCTTACCGATGGAATTACGCAAGAGACAGAACAACCCCAATGGAAAGATCAGGGCAAATGGCACCAAAATCATGAATGCTTTTAGTGTGTGACCGCCCATGCCGTACAAGCAGGAAAACAGCGCACCAAATGCGATGCACCCCAGCGCTACCGAAAGTAAAATGCCGTTGCGCTTGCGCCGTGCTCGTTTCAGAATTTCCAGATGTTTCGTTCTTGAGTCAGTCATGGCAGTGCACTCCGAAACAGCGACTCAAAACAGTATATACCTGTTACCAAGATGACCTCATTGGCCACAACTCCCTGATCGAATGCGGCGTTATGCCGATACAGCAGACCGTACCCGACAAAAAAAGTTAGTTGCAGTTAATTTTTTATTTCTAATTCTTCGACTCGGCCCGCTCAACGCCTTTCGCGAGCAACGCAAGGACGAACCAGTGCATTAATCGAACATGACCCGTTCCGAAGTTGTATTCAAAACAACCGGCAATGGTCAGAGAAACCAGAGCACCAAGCAGACCCAAACCAATAGCGTTATCGATAGAGTAACTCTTCGCGGTCGACGAATCCGGCGATTCAACCGATTTGCTCCTCCACGCAGTCACTGTGAGCATCAAGATAGCGCATTGCAGGTACAGATAAGACAAAAGACCGACGACTCCAAGCGTCGCCATGATATGGAGCACGTTGTTGTGAGCATGTACCAGATACGAAGACTCGCCAGGGACAATCGCTTCAGGTATATCGAGCTTCGGGAAATTGTTGATGCCGACACCGAGGATCGGATGGTGGCGGAAGACCTCGAGTGACTTGTCCCACACAACAAAACGCGCTTGTACCCCGACATCTCCTTTGATGTTGGTTAGCATCGGAACAAGCCGCTTTTGAACAACCGGAACGAAAAACCAGGATACGACTCCGACCAGAAAAGCAAGAAGACTGATCCGTCCGAACATAGCAAGTGAATGCATCGCCGACATCACAAGAGCGGCAAAGAAGAGCCCAAGCCAGGCGCTGCGCTCGCTGGCGAAGAATAGACCAGCCAGATTACAGGCCACGAGAACAGAGAATAATGGACCATTGCCGACGCGCAGTTGCTTATGTGCACCGGTGAGAAGAAATGCAAGAGATAGGCAAGAGGTAATCTCCATCTGACCGGCATACGCCATGGGGTTGCCCATGAATCCTGAAGCTTGTAGATATTTGAATTTCTCGAATGGATGAAAGTCAAGCTGTTGCTGAATGGCACCCCAGATCCCGGCAACCGCACCGGCGACGAAAAGTGTACTCAGCGCCGCCGTCCGAATCTCTGGTCTGCGAAAGGCACTGTACGCGACCAGGTATACGAGCATCGACTTGAGACTAATGACCGATGACAAAGCTTCCTTGAATCCGCCATTGGCAAATCCACTTATGAACAAAACCACAGCGAAGATGGCTATCGGTACCAAAAGTGGTGCCCGACCGGCTAGGCGCAGAGGAGATGATAACTGAGGTTGAAAACGCGCAATTATTGTTTTTACAACAAAAACAACTATGCCTGCGATGAGAGCAATCCAGGAAATTGTAATTGGCAAAAAGACGCAGATTGCGTACGCCAAAGTAATCCAGTACTCGAGCTTCTCGAAAAAACGGTAAAGTCGAGGCGCTTCGATCACCAATGAATACCCTTCTTGAGCTTACTCGTCGCCAACTGCGTCAATCAGTTCGCCAATTGAACATGCCCATGATTTCGCGGACTTCAGAGAGCGTTTGCTTCGCCGTCTTCCTTGCCTTTTGATTGCCGAACTCGAGAATAGATTGCAACTTGTCCGGATCTGCGGCGAGCTTTGCACGCTTCTCTCTCAACGGGCGCAGGAACTCATTTATTTTCGAAGCGAGACGTTTTTTGCAATCGACGCAACCAATCTGCGCTTCCTCGCATTCAGTTTTTGCCTGCTCCAAAAGGTCTTTGGCGAAGATTCCATACATCGGCCACGGCACCTCGCATAGATCGGTATGACCAGGGTCCGACTTCGCGATCCGCGAACGGTCAGTGATCATTTTCAAAACTTGCTTGGTGGTATCTTCCTCGGTATCAGCAAGTTTTATATCATTGCTGTAGGATTTACCCATTTTCAATCCATCTACGCCCCGCAGAAGCGGTGTGGTGGTGAACTCGGGCTTGGGTTCTGGAAAGTAGTCAACGCCGAAGAGACCGTTGAACTTTCGAGCAAGATTGCGTGCGAACTCCAGGTGAGATTCCTGGTCTTTGCCGACAGGAACGAGCTCTCCACGGAAGGTCAAGATATCCGCGGTCATCAAGACTGGGTATCCCAGAAGTCCGTAGGTGGCTCGGTCGCGCGCTTCCTCCTCATCCTGAGCCAGCATTCTGACCATGTCCTTGAGCGTAGGTTCGCGCTCGACCCAGTTTTGCTGAGTGATCATGGATAGGAGAAGATGCAATTCCGCGATTTCGGGAACGCCTGACTGGACGTAGATCGTGGAGACTTCCGGATCGATCCCGCTTGCCATCCAATCCAGCGCGACTTCGAAAACATGCTTCTTGATCTCGCTCGTGTTGGACGACTTCGTCGTGAGGGCATGCCAGTCGACAATCGCGAAAAAAGACTCGTATTCAGACTGGAATCGAGCCCAATTGGTCAATACGCCAAAATAATGCCCGAGGTGGAGGCGACCCGTTGGTCGCATTCCGGACATTATTCGCTTAGTTTTTGTTGTGGAAATAGTTGAGGTCAAGAAGTTTAGCCTTTCTCAGCTGACGGTAGCGCGTTGTACGCGCCCTCGAGCTTAGCCTTCGCCGCGACCTTTCTTTTCCTGGCTCTTCTGAATGGCTTCTTTAACGCGATCTTTCTGACGATTGAGCTTGGCTTTGCGACGAGCTCTCTTTTCTCTTGCGTTGTACTTATTGGTCATTTGAGTTTTTTCCTTGATTAAACAAAACTGCATATTGCGATGAATTTTCGCAATGGCAACGCTTGGGCAACCCAGACTTCAGGCCCCTGCTGAATATACCATGCCGGAGCACCAATTTTAGCGCTGCGTAAAACGCTCCCGCTCGGTCTTTACTCTTTCCATGTCGATAGGAAGCATGTATCCGGCGGCGACAAGAAGCTTGTCAAGAGAAATTCCCTGACGGTTGGCAATCGCCGTCATGTCTCGAAGCTGGTCCCCAGTTATCCTTCGACGCTGCAGCAGATACTGCTCCAATTCCAGCCGCCCAATCAATAGATCGACGGTTAGGCTCATAACCGTGTCATTGTGCTCAATATAGCCCCTATCCAGACAATATCTATAGGTTGCCAGAACCGCAGATTCCGAACGATTAGAATCCGTCAATACGAGTAATAGACTTTTACCTCTCTCAACATCCAGCAACACCTGCTTGAGCAACTCGTCAAGTGATGTGTTCGTAAGTGCCAGCGAACCGATGTTGGTTATTTGAAAAGTGCTTTGTAATAAACGCTCGATGTCGATACTTACCAGCGGTAACGGATCGGTTCTGCGCTCATCGAAAGCCTTGGCAGGCGGAGCGGCAGGAGATGCCACCACATTTAGTACCTGCTTCTCTTCGCGCGGCGGCAACTCCTCGACAGGTGGCGGTGAAGAGTCGTCTTTACTCTCCTGTTCGATAGCTGGGAGATCCTGGGTGGAACGCGGAGACTTTCCGGCTCCGGCTTCTACCTTCTTAGTCTGCTTCTTGCTCTCGTCGCCTTCAGCGACTGCTGCTTTAGCAGCCCCAGACTCAGACCCTATCTTCGACTTCACGTCAGCTTCAGGAGCGCTTTTGGCAGCAGCGGCTGGTTCTTTCGACTTTGCCGATGACTCAGTCTCGGACTTTTTAGCTTGGTCGGCACCTTTTACCGGCTCGACCGGTTTGGCCTTCTCCGACGGTTTGGCCTGCTCCGTCATCGGCGGCTTCGACGCTTCCTTACCGGCCGCCGGGGCTTGAGCCTTAGCGGGCTCCTTGGCTTTACCACTATCCGCCTGAGGCGCCTTAGCGCCATCCTTGGCGGCTGGAGCACTCTTAGCAGCGTCATTGGCAACTGCAGCCTTCGTCTCCGCCACCAACGCTTCGGCAGAAGCCGGCGTCAATTGAGGCAGACCGGAGCCGGTATCATCTGCGGTTCCTCGCGGTCTGGCTCTTGCACCACCTATATCGGTCGCGTGAAACTCGACCGAAAGCATCTTCTTCGGCTCAGCAACGTGCTTGGCCAGCTCCTTGCTCGCCAGTTTTACAAAATCATTGTGCTGTTGAGAAGGCTCGCTGAAGGCTGCCGTCGGTCTTACGACTTCGACGGATCTTGTAATCAACAGGCGGTAGAGGATGCCAATCGTTTTCTTCAAATCAAACTGAAACTCACGCAACGCCTGCCTCATCGTGCGTCCATCGGTAATCCAACCAAGAATCGCGTAGTCTTCCTTTTCTAAAGGCTGGACATGAAGGGCATCCTGCCACTCAGACGTCCCGAAGGTCCGGCTCGGCACAATCTCTGTATTGAGCCCGACATTGCTTTCCCAGAGGAATGCGCACTGGTCGGCAAAACAACCCGGCTCAGCCAAATTGAGGTTGATGTTGCTCCTGATCGTGCTCTTGAAGTGGGAGGGAAGCTTCTCTACGACAAACTCGCCCTCAGACCAGGTCAGAAACTCGGACAACGCATCCAACCCTTCGAGAATTCCGTATGTAGCAACAAGCACGTGCCCTTCACAGACGAAAATGTCTCCGTGCTGCCCGCCTCTATTGATACGCAAACGGTAATTCTTCGTAGACTCTGCCGCTAACATCTGTAACAGGCCTGGCAGACTTATGTCTTCTAGGTTACCTTCAATCATTCTCGTTCCTTCTTGCCAACCCGGGCGTACTGTCGCGCTTATATGATAGGCGGTGCTTTTCGATTGGTGGGAAATATCTACTAAAGTGGGGCGCTCGTAAGCGACTTTGTTCTATCTTTCGCGAAGTTCTTAATTTACAAAAGTTAATTCACGCGCGAAGTGCTAGGGCGGATGAGGAATTGGGTAAATACAGACTTAGAGAGATTACCAATACATTGTATATGGAGCGATAGCGGAGTTGAGCACTCGAGTCACCGACGAAATGACTGAAGAATGGTCCGACGTAGACTTTGAGCCCGTCGATGATGAAGAGTTCGGCGACGAAGAAAGTAGTGCCGGCCCGACTGGTAAGAAGAAACAAGATGGCTTCACTGAAGACTCAGTGCGCCTCTATCTCAGAGAAATTGGTCGGGTGAGGATGATCAAACCCGACGAAGAAATTGAACTCGCACGCCGGATCGCCAAAGGCGATCAAGATGCCAAGAAAAAACTTATTCAAGCAAATCTGCGACTGGTAATTTCCATAGCGAAAAAATATGTCAATCGCGGACTGCCTTTTCAAGACCTTATTCAAGAGGGCAACCTCGGTCTTATCCGCGCGGCGGAGAAGTTTGACCATACAAAAGGCTTCAAATTCAGCACTTATGCCACCTGGTGGATAAGACAAGCAATCAGCCGTGGGTTGGCTGATAAATCCCGCACCATCCGCGTGCCTGTGCACATGGTTGAATCTATCAACAAACTCAAGAAGACAAGCGCGAGACTCTCTCAAGAGTTAGGACGCAAGCCTAATGAGGATGAACTCTCGTCTGCGATGGAGCTGTCTGTTGGAAAGATCCAAGAGATTCTTGCCGCCGACCGCGAGCCTGTATCGATGGAGATGCCTCTCAATCGCGATGAAGAGACGTATCTAGGCGATTTGATCGAAGACAACGAATCCACCCGACCTGACTCGACAACTGAAGAAGAGTTGTTGAGACAGGACATCGGACGGATGTTGAGCCAGTTGACCCCGCGCGAACGTGACATCATGCACCTGCGTTACGGTCTTGAAGACGGCAGACAGCGAACCCTCGAAGAGGTTGGACGTTTGTTCAACATCACTAGAGAGCGCGTTCGGCAAATCGAACACAAAGCATTCCGCAAGTTACGACAGCCTTCCTGGAGCAACAAACTGGTCGGCTACCTCGACGACTAAAGAGACTTTCTTTGGGGGAGAGTCATTGAAACGCGCTTTGGACTCGAAGCGCGTTTCTTACCTTTTTCTTGCCGACAGAGGGCAACCGGTTTTGGTCAAAAACAAATTTGATCTGCCAGAATCGCGGGCCGAAGCTGCTTGCTTCCACGAGCCAGCTCCGTTTTTTGCACTAAGCTCCTCCGGCGAGAGGCGAACTCCGTTTCACGAATCCTTGCATCTCCGAGACAACAGGTCTCACAAGACCGGTGAGCTTGGCACCGCTTATCTCATTAGAAGATTAGCCTTATGAATATTCTCAGCACTTGATAGGTTATGTCAGTTCGGAAAAGCTGAGCTGGTAAGAATTACTATTAGCGATGGTTATAGTAATCGCTCGAAAAAGTTAGCTATCGCGATTAGTTCGAGCCGTTATAAGCACTCACTAATAAAAACTGGTCAAACGTTATAAGTGACTGCCGATAGCATCGCAACAACACCTTCTCGCTTTGACATTCACCAGAAACTATCCAACTGAAAAACAGTTGCGAATGGATGAATATGGAAAAATCGCAGACGCAGGAAAAGGGGAGATTGTCCATGACCACTACTGGTCTCAGTGCCAACGATAAGCTACGCGAAAAGCGAGACTTAATTGAAAAGTCCGAAGCCTCATCACAAGCCAAACAGAATAGGAAGGGCTCGTTAACGGCACGTCAGCGCATTGAGCAACTAGTCGATCCTGGTTCCTTTATCGAAATCGACAAATACGCCCTCCACCAAACAACCGCTTTCGGCATGGACGATAAGCGACTTCTAGGAGACGGGGTCATAACCGGACAGGCGACAATCGATGGGCGACCGGTTTATCTGTTCAGCCACGATGTCACTTTCGTTGGTGGTGCACTCGGAGAAGTCTTCGCCCGAAAGGTGACGAAGGTGATGGATCTGGCATACCAGGCTGGTTGTCCGATCATCGGTTTGAATGAAAGCGGTGGCGCCCGAATTCAAGAAGGCGTCAAAAGTCTGGCGGGTTATGCGGATATCTTCTATCGCAACGTCAAGAGTTCCGGCGTCATTCCACAGATCTCGGTTATTTACGGTGCTTGCGCCGGCGGTGCGGTTTATAGTCCAGCCGTCACCGATTTCACCGTCATGGTGAAAGACAAGAGTTTTATGTTTATCACCGGACCTGAGATTGTAAAAACAGTGACCGGGGAAGATGTGACGCTCGAGCAATTGGGTGGCGCAGTAGTCCACAACACCAAGTCCGGCGTAGCACAACTACTCGCTGAAGACGAAGAGGACTCATTTATTCTGACGCGAGCGTTGCTCTCGTATCTCCCATCCAACAATCTAGAGCCGCCACCTTTTGTCGTAGTCGGACCGGAAGCGGAGCCGGAGGACGCTGCTGCGCTCGATACGCTCATACCGTCGGAATCGACGAAGCCATACGATATGCATGAAGTGATCTCGAGAATCTTCGATTTCGGAGAATTTTTCGAAATCGCACCATTGTATGCCACCAATATCTTGACCGGCTTCGCTCGCCTTGGCGGTCACGTCGTTGGTATCATCGGCAATCAACCGAGCCGCCTGGCCGGTTGTCTCGACATCAATGCCTCTGTGAAAGCGGCTCGTTTTGTGCGTTTTCTTGATGCGTTCAACATCCCTGTAATTACATTCGTCGATGTACCCGGCTATCTTCCAGGAACAGCACAAGAGTTTGGTGGCATAATCCGACATGGTGCAAAACTTCTCTATGCCTACTGCGAGGCGAGCGTTCCAAAACTGACCGTCATCACAAGGAAGGCATATGGTGGTGCATTCGATGTGCTCGGTTCGAAAAATGTCGGAGGAGATTACAACTTCTCGTGGCCAACCGGAGAGATAGCCGTTATCGGAGCGGAGGGTGCAGTCAATTTACTTTATCGGAAGCAGCTTCAGGAAGATCGCACGCAGTTCGGCGACCTGGTTTCGAAGTACCGGGATCAGTTTGCCAATCCTTATATTGCGGCAGAGGAAGGCTATATCGATGATGTAATTTATCCTTCCGAGACTCGCAAGCACCTGATCGCAGCACTCTCAATTCAGAGAAATAAACGAATCGATAGACCTAAGCGCAAACACGGAAATATTCCGCTTTAAGCGCGACAAACTCAACTTCGCCCACGCACCGTGAGGTCGGGGTGAACCATTTTTAACGAGTAAAGCTCACTCTCGGGATAAATAAGACGCGAAGCGGTGGTGGTTTCTTCCGTGGTATCAGTATCGTCGCCCAAGCTGTAATCCATTTCCAAAACATTGAAGGGAATGTTGGCAGGCAATGGCAATCTTGAATCGAAGCGATTGGTTGGATCACCAGCACCAACCTTACTCTGCACTTTGGTGAGCAAAGCCTGAGACACCGGCTGTGGTATGCAGATGAATGCGCCTGTCAAGCTTCCTTTTTTATTCTGCTTTTTATTAATTCTGGTGAAAAACGACTGGAGATATCTAATCGACCGCTTGTCTAAATCGCGTCTGTTCTGCGGCTTCACCAGACGCGCCAGGATTATGGGTTCGTTGTGGCTGTTGAGAAAATCGATATCGACTACCGGAAGTTTTATAGGGACAAAAACTCCCTGTTTGACGATCCGCATTTGACAAGAAGAAACTCGCGCAATCGCATCCCAGAGCTCTCGTTGTCGATTGTATAGCCCGCTGCTATGAGCCTGGGCGAAAAATCCAGCAAGGACGAAATTGACGAGCGAGACGATATCGACTGAAGGCCTTTTCCCCTCGTATTCGAAGGCAATATTCTGAGACGCTGCTTTGACGTCAAAGGGTGTTACGGAACGAGGATTTGCAACTACGGAGTAGAGCCCGAAAGCTTCTTCGCTTACGCATTTGATATGCAACTTTCTCAGGGACTGCCGGTTCATTTTATTTCCTGCCACAAGTATATTGATGCAATCAATCGTGGTACATCTATGTTAACGACTTGAGATCGGCACTAGCTCAACGAAAGGAGAAGCAAAACAGTTATCCGACGCAAGCTGACCCACGGTCAGCTGATAATAATGTAAACTGAGATTAGGCGTGTAGGCGGCTGACTTCTTGTTTTCGATGGGGGAAAGCAGGTTGTCTAGACGGATGATAGCAGGGCTCCAGACCAACTGAAAGCACAAAGCGATTTTTCCCGAGTATGCCCACTAGGGCGTGTTTTTTTGATTGGGCTAACGGGCAACAGATTATAAGGAAACTAATAGCGACAGCAAGATGAGTCTTATACCTTCTCGAACCAGTTTCAACATGTCCGCCTCCGCAGTCTTGACCGACATTAAGAAAGGAGGCAATGAAAAGCGGAACCAATTCGTTTGGGAAAACCAAGAGCGTGTTTACGCTATAGCTCTGTTAGCTACTGGTAGCCCGCAAGATGCTCAAGAAATAACAATCGCAACTTTTCGGAACGCTTTCGCCACCCTGAAACAGGGCTTGCCCAAGAAAGAAAGCGACATGACAATCTGGGATTGGTTGTCTCAATTTGTTGTTGAAGCCTGTTATGAATACCATGAAAGTCATTCAGATCCTCCGGTTGAAGCAGAAATTGATCCGATGGCCGATGGTTCCGCCAATATGGACTGGGAAACCACGGTTCTTTTAGGTGTCCAGCGTATTAGAAGATGTCTCGGCTCCTTGCCGGAAGACCAGCAAAAGGTCTTTTACTTGCGGCATCACTTGGACCTCAACTACGAGCAAATTTCCACTGTCCTGAACCAATCTCCCGAGATGACGAAAGCGTC
Organism: uncultured Candidatus Obscuribacterales bacterium; assembly: GCA_964418155.1. GTDB lineage: Bacteria > Cyanobacteriota > Vampirovibrionia > Obscuribacterales > Obscuribacteraceae > JADYXR01. The sequence continues at coordinate 13,789 of CAYQKX010000032.1, forward strand.
TCTCTTTAGAGCGAGGGTTCAAATCGTAAAGTGCCTGGGTCGAGGATAAGACTGCCCCCCATAAAATTTGCAGGAAATGTAGAATGAGTTGCCAACAGTACCGAAACCTTATCCAGCATCGATTCGATGAAGAACTCGATAGCGACGATGTCGTTCAAGTCGACGACCACATTGATGCTTGTGAATCCTGTGCCAAGTTCGAGCACCAGTTAGATCAAATGATTCAGGGTGCTGAAGAGATGCCTCTTCTGGAAGAGCTTACCCCGCCAAACCCGGAAGCTCTCGCCAAGATGATCCAAAACCAGTTGCCTCAGCAAAAGTCGTCCGTCTTTGCAATGTTCTCCAATCTGTTTGGTGGCGGTGGCGGTGGCGGCAACGCGCCTGCCGCATCTGCGACTAGAGGTTCAAAACGACCGAGCGAAAAGACCGAGTTTCCGAAACGCGCACCACGTGCAAGTGGTGGTGGTGGTGGTGGCGGAGGCGGAGGCGGCGGAGACCGGCGGTCGATGGCATCAACGGAAGACGAAGTCGCCATGTCCAGTCGGCTCAAGTCGATGTCACGCGAGCCTGACGACAGTAGAGAAATGCAGTCCACGACAAGAGGATTGGGCGAAAAATTCGGACTAGCTACAGGCACTCAGTCCACCACTGAGGCATCCGGAACTCCATTGACCTTGGCCGAGTCAATCAGACGAAAGATTTCTGAATCCCAAAAAATTACGACCGGAGACGAAGAAGATCCAACAGGCGGTCAAGATCGACTGACATCCCCAGCCGCAGAAGGCGGCGGCGGTTGGAACTCACCCATCAAAATGCCTGGATTGCCGACCACAGAACCGGCCTGGAGCTCAGGAGGTGTTGGGACCGGCTCCGGTACGTGGACTCCCGCCGCCGCATCGATGGCGCCACATCCGGGCTCGAGTATCGGACTTTCCGCTCCCGGCGAGGGAGAATCCTCGTGGGAAGATCGAAGACCGCCTAAGGGCACCGCCCCTGGTGATGACGAATCTGGTTGGGGACCACCCCCGGCTGGCGGTTCCTGGGAAGACCCGAACGGTCAAGCCAAAGCAGAAATACCGTGGCAATCATCCCCAGCCGGCCAACAAGGCGGCTCATGGGGAGGTGCGCCACAAGCTGGAACGCAGGAGCCTGGCTGGTCCGCGCCCGGTCAGAAAGAGGCCGACTCACCGGCCGGCTCATGGGGAGCAGGCGCTCAACCTAGCTGGGGGAACTCGGCATCTCCTACTCAGACTGATTCCGATCAATTTGCAAGCGGCGGTTGGAATGTGCCATCCGCAAAAACAAATCAAGTCCCTGATACTTCAGGTGCAGGAGCCTCATGGGGCCAATCACAGGACAACTGGGGTCAGAGCGGTACGAGCGGTTCAAGCTGGGGGACACCACCGGCTCAGGAGCCTGCGACTCCACCGGCTGGTCAAAAAGGTGATGCATGGTCTGACGCTGGCGCCGGCGCCTCGTGGAACAGGCCGAAGGGTCAAGAAGATTCTAACTCTGGAGCCTGGACTCAGCCGAAAACCAACTCTGGGACCGGCGACTCTTGGGGCGGTGACAACAGCAGCTGGGGTGCTGGCGCGCAAGCACAGCCGAAAGCCGAAGGCTGGGGACAACAGCCACCCGCGCAAGCCGCCGCACCACCGCAGGCGAACACCAATGACGCCTGGAACAAGCAGCAGACTAATGAATCAGCCGGTGCAGGAGCATGGGGTACGCCGCCTCCAGCACCCGAACAGAACAACTGGGGCGCGCAGCAAAACTGGGGAGCGAATCAGAGCGAATCGGCTGGAAACAGCTGGGGCGCACCTCCGGCCACCCCACCAGCAGCCAACCCTGCCTCAGGCTGGGGCACACCGGCGCCGCAGCCGGCAGCCCAGCAACCACAACCTACAGCGGGAGATTGGACGGCAAAGACCGGCGACCAGTCAGCTGGATGGGGCGGTGAAAAAAATTGGATGCCACCAGCCGCCAACAAGCCTCAAGAAGCACCTGGATGGGGCGCTCAACAATCAAGTAGTTGGGATGCCGCTGCTCCCCAACAACAGTCTTGGAACGAAAAGTCAGGTGCCGGATCGGACAAGGGCCGCGGCAACTGGTCCATAGAAGCAGAACAAATGGAGACCGGAACCTGGAGCAATTTCCCTGGTGCCGGAGCCAACAACACCAGTGCGCTTGAACCGAAGTCAACGCCACCAGCACAACCAGGTGCTGCCCCGGAAGACCGCTGGGACACGTCGATACAGGATCGAGGTCCGGAGCCTGCCACCGGCATGCCTCCTGGCGCCGCGCCTGCGACTGCAGCAGCGCAGTCCGGCGACAGTCACTGGGACATGCCAATACAAGAGAAACTGAAAAGCAAGCCTGATATCGCGCCACCGACTCAGCCCGCAGCAGGTGCGTGGGGTATGCCTCCAGGCCAAGCTCCGGCAGCATCGCAGCTTCCCACCCCGACTGCGCCACCAGCATCAGACGAAAGTCACTGGGACTTGCCGATTCAAGAAAAGATGAAGCAACAGAAGGTAGAACCGGGCCAAGCCGGCTCGATTCTCAACGCCCCTGGGGGGCCAGAAGCGGGACAGTTTCCCGTTTCATCCACCCCGACATTCGGAGCACCTTCACAGCCTCCGTTTGGACAGGCGCCGGCACCGCCTGTGGCACCAACAATCAGTCAGCCACCAGCGGCACCACCACCATCGTTTCAGAGCTTTGCTCAGCAGCAACAGCAGCCGTCACCTCAGTACGGAGCACCTCCAGCCCAGCCAGAACCCGCTCCCCCAACTAGTGCGGCACCACCCTGGTCAGCACCAGCACCAGCACCAGCCAGCCAGCCCAATACGATTTTCGGACGCCAGCTTGACGACAGAGCAATCGACAAAATTTTTGATGAGAATCTGGGAATCAAGGACTCTGCAGCTTCAGTGACATCCGGCGGATCGCCGGTGCCCCAAGCCGCACCTCCGATTCCGCCCACCATATCTGCCACCGCCCCCCAGTCGGCGTCGGCACCGAGCTGGGGAGCACCCCCTCCTCAAGCCCCAGTTGACACGATGTCGTTCGCGCCGCCCCATTCGCAGGCGACCGATGCACCAAGATTTACGTCCATCCCACCCAAGGGTGGCGATCAGTCAGCAGCTCCGCCTGCGCCACTGCCGCCGCAGATGCCACCACCCCCGGCACCAACACCTGCACCCGCTCCTGCCCCAACTCCGGTCCCCAGGAACAAAGGGATGTTCAACCTCGACGATAATGCCGTCGACGCAATTTTCGCAAAAATAGGCGTGGAAGAATCTTCCATACCGGTCAATCAAGTCCAACCAGCACCGCAACCAGGTATGCCGGCTCCGCCTGCCATGCAGCAACCACCTGCGCCGCCACCTCCAGCGATGCCGGGTATGGGAATGGGTATGCCACCGACAATGCCACCAGCGATGCCACCCGGTATGGCACCGCCCGCGCCACCGACTATACCACCGAGCGGATTCAACAATGTACCGGCTCCGACAGGGTTCGCAGGAGCTGCACCGGCACCGATGCCGATGCCTCCCCAGGCACAACCGCCACAACCGGGCGTCGGCAAGGCCGATAACGGCTTGTTCGCAGTTGACGATGCCGATATGGATAACCTGTTCGATAAAGTACTCATCAATCCAGTCCCCGGCATGCCTTTCGGTGGTCAAGCACCAGCGCCACCACCGGCGATGCCACCTCAGACTGGAATGCCACCGCAACAGCCGATGGGTGGTTATCCACCCGGCAACGGTCAAAACATGGCGATCGGCGGAGCGCCTCAGTATATGCCGCAGCAACCGCCGGCGCCACCGGCGATGGCACATGTTCCACCATCTACTCCACCACCGAAGATCGAGGGCATCGGCAAACTCGATGCCAGCGCCGATGTTCAAGAGACCGGCTCCGGACGAATCGCGGCTATCGGCAAGTTCCTCCTCGATCAAAAAGATTTGGAAAAACTTTCGAAGATCACCGCAGCCGATCAGCAAGACATCAAGATGCGCATCCTGACGCTGGAAGCATCAGAAGATCTGCAAACTCTCCTGAGTGAAATCGGCGGTCAAGAAAAGGTAATCGGTTCGGTCATAGTCGGACATGACGGTCTGCTGATCGCCAACACCATGCCTGAAGAGGTTGATGCTGAGTCGATCGGCGTATGGGCGCTCGGCGTCTATATGAACACAGAACACGTCACCAAGAAGATGGGACACGAGCGCGTGCATCAGGTCGTATCACGTACACCTCGAGGCTACGTCGTCATCGCCGATTTCGGAGGTGGGCTGCTCGTCACCATCACTGAAGGTACGGACACGGACACACTCATCCCATTGATGCGCAAGATCACCGACCTGGTTTCATAGCATCCGCTTCAACGATACAAGCCGGTGTTCTTCGTAGGGGACGGGGTCGTCCTCAGTGGTCGCCAATGACAAAACCTCGGGAACGGTCTGGGTGTTCATCATAAGAACAGGCTCGGTGTCCATCATAAGCCTACGTCCGCTCCTACCATTCCTTACAGGGAATATTCCGACACGGCTTTTTATTCCTCTGGAGGAATAGATTCCTTCCACAAGGAATACATCCCTCCGACGGAATATTTTGACACTGCCTTTTATTCCGCTGAGGAATACAACTGATGAGTGACCCTTTTGTATTCCCTCCGAGGAATAACGGAGGCCGCGAAACTATGTCCTCTGATGAATACTGAAGGAATACAACTAAAGAAGGAATCCAGATGGTGACTCTTGTTAGTGGCAGTACTGCACGCCGTTCTTCTCAAAGTATTTTTGATGATATTCTTCGGCTTTGAAGAACTTGGTGGCTGGCTCTATTTTAGTAGCGACGGGACGCTGGAAAGTGCCCTTCGCGTTGAGTTCGTCTTTGCACTTGGTGGCGATTTCCTTCTGCTGATCGCTGTGATAGAAAATCCCCGTGCGGTATTGGTCACCAACATCCGGTCCCTGCCTGTTGACCTGGGTCGGATCGTGCATATCGAAGAAGGCGTGGACAAGCGCTTCGAATGACACTTGCTTCGGATCGTACGTTACTTCCACAGCTTCTGCGTGTCCGGTGTTGCCACCACAAACTTCTCTGTATGTCGGATTGTCGGTCCGTCCGCCGATGTAACCGCAAATTGCTTCGGCAACACCAGCGATTTTGCGGAACTCGTGCTCGACGCCCCAGAAGCATCCCGCAGCGAAAGTTGCAGTTTCCATATCATTTTCCTCCAATACAGAGAATTGATTTTACCAGATGCAGAGATGAGTCCGGCTCAGAAGGACAGAACTGCAACTACGAGCGTTGGGAAGAATTCGGTGATGCTATGATCGTTGCAGACAGGCAACGAGGAGGTGTTCATTGCGCCATCCCGAAGGTCCATGGAACTTCGTAGTTTTGGGCTTGCTGTCGTTGCTCGCTTCACAAATGCCAACTTCCGACTTGATCTGGATTCCGCGGACATTCTCTGCCTTCGCAATTCTATTCTTTGGCTGGTTCCTTTTTTCTGCAAACAAACGATAGACGAACAGAACGAATGCAAAAGCAAAGGGCATGGTCGTTTCGGACCATGCCCTTCGGTTTCAACTATTGATTGATTGCTTACGGTTGTACTTCAGCATCAATAATGTCTTCGTTGTCTGTACTGGAGCGGCTCTGCGACGAGCCCGCGCCTGGTGCGGCACCGTTGGGAGCAGATGCTCCGACCGGTTGTCTTTGTTGAATGTCCTGCTGAATGAGCACTTCCATGCCGCGCAGCTCGTTCATCAAGCGCTTGATCTCTTCAGCATCCGGATCGGCTGCTTCGGTTTTCTTACGGAGATCGGCTATTAGTCCTTCTGCTTTGGACTTAGTGCCGGCGCTGATTGCGTCGCCGGCTTCTTTCATGGCGCGCTCCATCGCGTAGCACATCGAGTCGGCTTCGTTGCGAACTTCGACCTTCTCTTTGCGCTTCTGATCTTCATCAGCATTGACGTCCGCTTCTTTAACCATTCTGTCGACATCGTCTTTGGAAAGGTTGGTTGTTGCGGTGATAGTGATCTTCTGCTCTTTTCCAGTGTTCTGATCCTTTGCGGACACAGATACAATGCCGTTGGCGTCGATGTCGAATGAGACTTCGATGCGTGGCATACCGCGCATCGCCGGCGAGATACCGTCAAGACGGAAATTGCCGAGCATCTTGTTGTCGCGCGCCATCTGGCGTTCGCCCTGGAATACGTAAACATCGACACCAGGCTGATTGTCTTCAGCGGTGGAGAAGATTTCCGATTTGTGGCATGGGATAGTCGTATTGCGCTCCACCAACTTGGTGAATACACCACCCATGGTTTCAATACCGAGCGACAGCGGAGTGACGTCGAGAAGTACTACTTCTTTGACTTCACCAGCGAGCACGCCGGCTTGAACTGCAGCACCGACAGCAACTACTTCGTCAGGATTGACGCTCTGGTTGGGTTCCTTGCCACCGGTCAAGCTCTTTACCAGGTCTTTGACCGCAGGGATCCTGGTCGATCCGCCAACAAGAACGACTTCGTCGATGTCGTTGTAGGTGAGCTCAGCATCCTTCATGGCCTGTTCGACAGGCATTCGGCAACGCTCCACCAGGTCGCGGGTCAATTCGTTGAACCTTGCTCTGGAGAGACGCATATCCAAGTGCTTCGGACCGGTTTCGTTGGCGGTCACGAATGGCAGAGAGATACTGGTCTCGGCAACTGATGAGAGTTCAATCTTTGCCTTCTCAGCAGCTTCCGTCAGTCTCTGCAGCGCCTGTGGGTCTTTACGCAGGTCGATGCCATCTGATTTTTTGAACTCTTCGGCAATCCATTCGACGACATTGTGATCGAAGTCGTCGCCACCAAGGTGTGTATCGCCCGATGTCGACTTAACTTCAAAAACGCCTTCGCCTACTTCGAGGATGGAAACGTCAAACGTACCGCCGCCGAGGTCGAATACAAGAATCGTCTCGTCTGCTTTTTTGTCCAGACCATACGCAAGAGCCGCTGCGGTTGGCTCGTTGATGATTCGGAGCACATCCAATCCGGCGATAGCGCCGGCATTCTTCGTAGCTTGCCGTTGTGAATCATTAAAGTAGGCGGGGACTGTGATTACAGCGCTTTCTACCTTTTCTCCGAGATACTTTTCAGCATCTTCTTTGAGCTTGCGAAGCACCATTGCGGAGATTTCTTCAGGCGCATAATCTTTACCGCCGATGCTTACTTTGCATCCTTCATCCGGACCCTTAACGACTCTATAAGATACTTTCGAACGCTCAGACTCGACTTCGTCATAACGTCTGCCGATGAACCGTTTAATTGAGTAAACGGTGTTCTGCGGATTTACAACAGCCTGTCTGCGAGCCAATTGTCCAACTAGCCGCTCTCCAGACTTAGTGAACGCGACTACCGAAGGGGTTGTTCTTCCACCTTCCGCGTTGGCGATGACGGTCGGCTGACCGCCTTCCATGACAGCAACTACCGAATTAGTCGTGCCGAGATCGATTCCTACCGATTTACCCATTCCTTTTCGCCCCCTTTGTGTTTCAAGTAACGGAAGAAGGCCCATTACGCGAAAGCAGCAACAAGATAAAATAAGCGTCCCTGCTATTTTTCAGCCATTTTCCGGAGCTCACTGGAACTTCTGCCAGTGAAAGCTGGTCGCCTCTATAGTCAAATGTATTAAAAGCCTTAGCCAGCTCGCCAAAACGATATCTTTCCTTAATCATCTATTGCGCTCTCTTCAGGTTTCGCTAATACTTGCCATTGGCCCACTGCGGGCCGCCACTTTGCGGGACCTTTCAATTCGGTCTTACAATCGGAAACGCCCTGCCAGTCACGATGTACCTCTATGTCAAAAACTTATCTAGCGTTTACAGTATCGATATGCATACTCTTCGCGACGATCTCGACAGCAGGAGCGCAGACCCCAGACGCGAGCGCACCCAACGGAGCCCCTCAGGTCGCTCCTACAGCCGTTCCTAACTCGCTCCCTCCAGAGGTCACCCCTCAGAATCTTCCGGGAGTGGTACCTGACAGCCCAGACGTTCAGGCGACCTCCTCGAGTTCCAGTCCTACAAGTGCCTCGCAGGGCGCTGCTCCCATGACATTACCACCGGGGGTCATTCCATCCCGACCTGCTGTCGGTTCGCCTCTCGGGGCGCAATCAGACTTCACGGACCGACTGGTTCTAAAGAAAGGATTGAAGATAACGTTTCCCATTCGCAACGGACTGGATACCAGATGGCAACTGGTAGGAGACTACAACTTCATCACAGATGTAGAGTACAACGATCAGCGCGGGTACCGCTTTGGCTGGCAAATGACAAGTCCCGCCAACGTCACGGGTCTGCGCGCGGTAGAAGTAGAAGATATCAGAGACGCGCATAAAGTCAGCCTTTTCTATCCAGCCAACGAAGCGACCTCTCTTATAGGATTCACAAGCATCGTCCGAATTTCAGACAAACTATACAGTCAACTAAAGTCCGGTGAAGTCGCGCAGTTCGCTCTCGACGGTCCGGATAGCCCTATGGTGCTGAAACGAGAAACTCGGCCGCAGGCACACGAAATTGCAAGAGATGGTTACGAGACAGTCACTATAGAAGTAGACGGAATGCGGGTTCCTGTCAGGGCTGTTCGCGCTCGCACGGATGCAGGTTGGTTGTACTGGATTCTTGACAATCCACAATTCCCGCTCATGTTGCAAGGCACCGGTCCGTTTCAATGGAGCGATGTAAAACTAAGTTACGCTGACGGATTGTTTAAACCCAAACAAATAGGTGGTGGTGGTGGCGCATCTGGTGACAGTGCAAAAGCGCACAGAGAAGCACAAAACGTTATAAAACAGCTCAAAGACAAGGGTCAAGCGACCTCATACCTCATCTTGTTCGATTTCGATTCCGACAGATTGAGACCACTGTCGCAACAAATTTTGACGGAGCTCGGCGCTTTCCTTCGCGATAATCAGGACATGCGTCTGACTGTCGAAGGGCATACCTGCACGATTGGAGGCAAGGACTACAACCTGAGATTGTCCAATCGACGCGCAAAGAGCGTCAAGCAATTCCTCTCTCAAACAGGTGTCGAAGAGTCGCGACTCAAGCCAATCGGCTACGGTTTCGCAAAACCAGTTGCATCAAATAAAACATCAGCAGGTCGCTCGCGCAACAGGCGAGTAGTATTCACCGAGATCAAATAAGAACGCGAGATCAGATAATCTGACTCAGGCTAATCATCGCCTTCGACGCGGGAAATTAGCATGCACTGCTCGTTGAGCTCTTTGAGAGTCAACCGTGTTTGTACAAGGAATTGCTCGAGAACCGTGAGGTCGGCTTCGGAGATTGAAGGCTCTCCATCATCACATCCAGCCATCTCGGAAATAATGCTGAAGAACCGCAAGAGAAGTCGATTGAGCTCATGCTCATCAGCCTTGAAATCGTACATCTTTGTCGACACATCAATCAGATTTTGTCGCGTAATTTTGTTTGTTCCACAAGAAAGACGCTGAAGATTCTGCCTCGAAAGAGAGATAATCGTCTCTCCATCAAGATAGGTCAGATCCTCATCATTCATTGGCGAAGCCATAAACCTCTGGCGCTTACTTGCCCGCTAACGGCGGGGGTCCTATTCCCTCTTCACCGCCCTGGTCTTTTCCTAACGAACACCAGGCGTGAAGGTCTTTTAGCGTCATGTTGCTGTGGACCAAGAACTGCTCCAATACCAGCATGTCGTGACGGGAGATCTTTGTTTCACCACCGTCCTCGTCTTCCGACAAATTGATGATGGTATCAAAATACTTCACCAGGAGCCGCAGCACTTCATACTCTTCGGCGGTAAAGGCCTGGGGATTCATCAACCCTAATAACAATTCCTCGCGGCTGATACCATCATTATTTGGATCGAGACGCTGGAAATTCTTTTCCAGAATCGCGATGATAGTACGCCCATCAAGTTGCGAATCTTCTTCGTCATCAAGCGAAGGCAAATTGACGTCGCCCTGCTGTGTGCCCTGAATCAGCCAACGAATGTCAGCTAATGCTTGTTGTGCAGCTTCTTCTCGTCTTGTAGCCATATCTCGCCAGCTTCACTCCGCGCCTAGAAGGATTTTAACAAGCAAATGTGACCATGACAGGATCGATACTACTATTATTCCCCAAATTTTCAAAGAAAGACTATGGAGCCGTGCGCGAACTCAAGTTTGATTAAATCTTCACGCCTGATACACACGTAGAGAGTGCGCCGTTCTGCGATTCGCTCGGCGAGACCGGAGATGCGCCAGACTGCAATCCAGTCCGTGGCGGAATCGACGAGATGCTTATAATGTGGGTCATTTTCACGTTGTTCGTCATGTGAAATTCCATTGGCGTGAAATGCAGCCACAACGGCGGCTCGTCGCCAATCAGCCATTACATTTTCCCCAGAGAAGAGTAGTTGCTGCCCGTCGGAAAGTCCGTCAGACCAGCCGCTACTCGCCCGCTTCAACCAATCGACCAGGTCAGGCAATTCCGTATCTCCCAGCGTAGACAACAGACTTTTCTGGCTCTCGGCAGGGACGAATTGCACACGAGAGCACGTTAAGGCGAATTCGGACCAGCCTCCTTCGATTTGTGATGGCGTAAGTTCTGCCAGGGGTCGGTAAATCAGTTTGTACCAGGACGAATCCTTCTCCTTGAAGGACTGGTAATGAGGACTGACGAACAACATCAAAATTCCGGGCGGCAGACAGCGAAGCGGAGACCCTGTCCGACTCGTTGAGCCTGGAAGATCCGAGAAAGGTGAGCCGGAATGGTCGTCGCTGATGGTTTCATTCTCTGGCGGTCGACCAGAAGGATCGATGTCTGACAAGTTGATCTGGGCAAGAAGGTTCATTCGGGTTCCATTCTTGTCCTTCGGAATCAGGTCGAGAGCAATCGCGGCACTGCCACCAAACTTGCTTGCGCCGATCGGGAGCGCACAATCAGCCTGCTCGTATTCGAATAGAAAAGCCGTAATAAGACTATCCGCTAAGCAATCTCTAGTGTGCCTCGGAAGTAGGTCAAGAAATGGAACTCTGGTCATTGTTTTAGTACGCTCTCATGACGTGTTATTCGAGAATCAGTCAGACTAAGTAAAAGTTTGGTTTATCGTATCAGTTGCGACTATATTACTGAGCTAAACTGAATTTCGTTCGCGAGTGGCAAAGGCTTTACCTCTGGAGGCAAAGAATGAAGCGTTTTACTAGACTGCTTTTGGCAACTGGAATCATGGGGCTGACCGTGTCGTCGACAGCCATGGCAGCTGACGAAAAGCTCTCTGTCACCAGCACGACAGTCCAGGACGGGAAGGCAGTCCCCGTGGAGCACACCGGCGACGGCAAGGATGAGTCACCGGCAATATCTTGGAGCAAAGCAAGCGCTCAGGTAAAAGCTTATGCACTGACCTGCGAGGATCCAGATGCACCTGGTGGAACCTGGTTTCACTGGATAGTCTTCAACATGCCCGCCGCAACAACAAGCCTGAAGGCCGGTGTCGACAAGGTCGCAAAACTTCCGGATGGCAGCTCGCAGGGCACCAACGATTTCGGGAAGCTGGGATACAACGGACCGGCGCCGCCCAAAGGGTCTGAACATCACTATCATTACAAGGTTTTTGGTCTCGATGGAAAACTTAAGTTGAAGCCTGGCTGTGACAAAAAAGAGTTTTACGACGCTATAAAAGGTCATGTTCTAGCGCAGGGACAACTGACGGGATTGTACAAACGCCCTTGAGTTGAGGCACCAAATCGGGTGCTCATGAAGAAATTGTTGAGGTGGACGCCACCGCCAAAAATTTGAGCTATATGTTTGAACATAGGCTCACCACTGGTACCTGCGACGCAGGATTTATCGACCGGGAGGCGATCAACCGTGACCTTAGTCAAAAGAATATTTCTCTTCCTCGCATTAAACTTTCTCGTAGTGATAACGATGTCCACCGTCCTCGGCGTGTTGGGCGTCCAGCCCTACTTGAGGGCGTACGGGCTGGACTACACCAGCCTCGCCATATTTTGTCTATTGTGGGGTTTTGTCGGATCGTTCATCTCTCTACTTCTCTCGAAGCACATTGCTAAGTGGAGTTATGGAGTACAAATCATCGATCCATCGACCAACGACTCCAACCTGCGCGAGCTGGTAGCGATTGTGCATAGGCTCTGCCAGCGCGCCGGCATCAAGAAGATGCCGGAGGTCGGAATCTATCCATCTGATGACATCAACGCTTTCGCGACTGGCGCGACTAAGAACAGCTCACTTGTGGCGGTAAGTAGCGGACTTCTCCATTACATGGATCGCGACGAGATCGAGGGCGTTCTCGGTCACGAAATCAGCCACATTGCCAACGGCGACATGGTGACCATGGCGCTCCTTCAAGGTGTCGTCAACGCATTCTGCATGTTCCTCTCGCGCGCTATTGCATTCGCACTCACAATGGGTAGGAATAACGAAAACAACTCAGGAAGCAGCTTCGCCTACATGATAACGAGATTTGTTCTAGATTTTGTTTTCATGCTCCTGGGATCGATTTTGGTGGCAGCGTTCTCCAGATATCGAGAGTATAGAGCGGATGAAGGCGGCGGCAAGCTCGCCGGCAAGCAGAAGATGATTCGCGCTCTTGAAAAACTCAAAAGCCAATTCGAACATATTGAGCCGCAACGCGGACCAGTAAGCGCGATGATGATCTCGAACAAACCTGTCGGATTGACGGAGCTATTATTCTCCACACACCCACCACTTGATGATAGAATCAGACGCCTGGAAGAAAACAGCAAGTTGCCGGACGCGGCACCAGGCATGATGGCAAGGCGATTCTAATTCTCGATGAAACTAGACAAGAACGGCAGGAATGCAATTACGATTTTATTGTCGATAATTGCATTCCTGCTGTTTTTACCATTATCGAACTTTCTTTTGAAACGCCAGGAGATTAAGGTTGAAGGCGGCATTCCTGAATTTCGACCCGTTTCCACCATCATGCAAAACAAATGTGCCGACTGTCACACGCCCTCCGCGACAATTTATCCAATTTACGCGCAACTTCCATTCGCTCAAGGTCTCATAAAATCTGATATCGAAGCGGCGCAGCAAAATATTGTTTTTTCCCAAGAGAATTTGTCTGGGGTGAAACCATTCAGCAGGGTTGAGTTAGCCAGAATCCAAAATGTAGTGGAAAACAACCAGATGCCGATTTTGCCGTATAAAGTCATGCATTGGGATGCAGCGCTGACCGACGCGGATCGAGCCGCCTTTCTTGCCTTTGTTCAGGCTCAGGCGCAGAAGAAGTAGTGAACAGGTCGTAATGCGATTGATCGATTAATATAGACTCTAGATTGTCGACCTTGGGCAGACGAATGAAATACGGCACGCTTTCGAAACTTCTCATTCTCATTCCGTTATCAGGTGCAATTTCGCTGGCAGCCAATGTTGCTGATGCACATCCATCGAGGAGCGGCAGAATGCTGGCGGCGGGCGACGCCTCCGGCAATATAACGCCTGAAAAGATTCGTGGTGTGGTCGAGATGACCCTGCGGCAGAATTGGCGCCCAGGCGGCTCTGGGCCAGAAGGCGGAAAGGCAATTGTCCAGTTCTCTCTTGGAAGTAGCGGCTCAATCGAGGGCGAACCCAAGCTTCAACAACCATCAGGTCAAAGCGCCTTCGACAATATCTGTCTTGATGCCATAAGAAAAACGAGCGGACTTCCACCGCTTCCCGCCTATCTCGGAATTTTACAACTACCATTAGTCGCCACTTTTCATTCTGGCAAAACATCGTGGTTGGAACTCGGATTAGCCGATCACTCTGCTGGTACTGGCAACAGTGGCTCGGGTTCAGGCTCAGCTAGCTTTTCTGGTTCTGGTTCTATTTCTAGTTCTACCTCGGGCTCTGGCTTGGTGGCTACTGCGGCTGGTGGCCTCGGGCAATCGGAGTGGACTCAACCATCTGGTAGCAGCCCGACCGGTAAGAGTAGTGATACCAAAGGTGATGACATAAAGTCATCCGTTCCTGGTCAATCTGATTGGGTTCAACCTGGTTCTTCCACCTCTTCAAGTACTGGCTCTTCCGCATCCAGTGGAAGCAGCACTGCATCATCATCTCAACCCGGACAATCGGGTTGGACACAGCCTTCATCTCCAGGTCAATCGGGATGGACGCAGCCAGCTACTGCACAACCAGGGCAGTCGGACTGGAATCAACCCGGAACAAGCGGACAACAAGGCAACCAGCAAGGTAAGAGTTGGTCTCAACCTGGAGGTACCGGGCAGCAAGCAACTCCACAAAGTGCATCGTGGTCTCAACCTGTAGATCGCGGACAACAAATAACTCCGCAGGGTACAGGCTGGTCTCAATCGCCGCAGCCAACCGGTCAAGCGATGTGGAATCAACAGCCAGGCAGTCAGACAACCGGAATGCAAGCTCATCCTTCTGGCGGTCAAATGCAAGGCATGGGCGGTGAGCTGAACGCGAAACCGCAAGGCGGCACCATCGCAAAGGGCGGACCCGCGTCGAAGACACCGGTGGTGCAAGCCAAAAAGCCTGGGGCAAAGCCGGGCAATCCACCAAAAGGCAGTACTCAATCCAAGCCTTCATCGCTGCCAGGCTCGCCTGGCGGTGGTCTGAAAGCTCAAACAGCAATGCCAGGCAATGTTCCTTCCAGTAATGTCCCGCCCGGTAGCGGCACCTCCTTTGGTGGCGCACCAGGAGGAATGACTGATATGACCGGAGCTCAGGATCTAAGCCAGCGAGTGATTTTGCTCAATAACCGCGCAGTCGTGGCAATCAATGACAATAATTACGAAGGGGCAATAAGAGAGCTAGAAGAAGCTCTCAAGATTGATCCGACTTATCAACAAGCGAGGACAAATCTTGCCATCGCTTACAACAACTATGGTTTACAACTTAAAAACAAACCAGAGGATGCGATCAAGATTTTCCATAAAGCGTATGCACTGGACCCGAGCAACGATAAGACCAAGCTGAATCTGGACACCATTATTCAATATATGGGCAAGAATCCGAAGGTCTTTAAAGATAGACTCGATCTCGGTAATCGAGCCGTCTCACAAGGAGATATGTCGGGCGCCCGAGTAGAGTACGAAGCAGCACTCGCGATCAAACAAGATCCGATCGTTCAACAAAAGTTGCAACTCGTTATAGGTGGTGCGCCACCACATGTGATTAACGCACCACCTGGTGGTTCATCCGTGCCACCACAAGGAATTAAACAACCGCAAAACGGCCATGCACAACAACACCCAAATCATTCGACACCAGGGAACCCAGCCGGCGCGCAGAAGCAGCCGATCGAATCAGCAGAAGATGTCATCACTGGAGGTCCAGGAACGACCGGCAACCCGGGCACCACTGGTGGTCCAGGCGCCACTGGCGTATCGCAAAAGCTGGATACGATGTATCGCAATCTAAAATCACTTGAAATCAAAACGTTTGGAAAGCCGTTCGAATCCGACGATGTCCTCTCGCGCCTCGCGAGACTGGAACAGAAGTTATTAGGTAAGGTCCAGACCGGAAAACCCATGCGACGCCTCGATGCCTTGCTCATGTCGCAGTAGGTTTGTTTCGTCACATCCTGCCACGCGCGGATGCGAACTCACAAGTCGGCAACTCGCAATTCTTGCTCGGCCTCGCGATCCGTGCAGATGGCAGCAGCGCGTGTACACGACAGAAAAACCCAGCAGATTTTTCAAGCCGGGCAGTCAAGTAGTTCAAGAGAGATCGCAGATCAGCCGCACTTCTACTTTTTCGCCCTTTTCGGGTCTATTTGAGTAGTACTGCTACTCACAGGCAACATAAAGAATCCTGACTTCTATTTTTAGCCAGATTTCGCGAATTCTCAGTAGTACTGCTACTCATTGACAAGAAGAAGAAGAAGAAGAAGAAGAAGAAGAAGAAGAAGAAGAAGAAGAAGTAATAGAAGTAATAGTAGTAGCAGTAGTAGTAGTAGTAGTAGTTGTTGTAGTAGTAGTAGTAGTAGTAGTAGTAGCAGTAGCAGTAGTAAAAGGAAATCGCACGTAAACTTCTCAGCCAAGTAGCAAGGACTGGAGAGAAGACATAACATCGACTCTTTGCAACCGGATGTGGTGTCACTTTATTAACATCGTCTAATTCAAATCCGGGAACACGCCGCGGGGTCGGGCGTCATCTAGGTAGACCGACGATCAAATTTCGAACATAGGGTTCATTCGAAAGTACTTCTCGCCCAACTCCCCAAAAGCCCGAGCTAAAATTTTTAGTTCGGGCTTTTGATTTAGTCATAATTTTGTCCCGATTCGCAGTTAGTGTGGAATGAAGAACAAGGTTGATGCGAGGGCAAAAACATGCGAAAGAAAGTAAATGCGGGATTGGTATCCACACTAGTCGTATTCGGATTTCTGGCGACTGGTTCTGATGCGCATGCCTTCCCGAACCTCTCGGGACTGTTCAGAGGCGCATCGTCCGCCGCCCGTGTGACTAGTACCGCGTCAGTCGCGGCTACATCGGCAGCTCGCACCGGTTCTGGCGCTGCGGCTGCGGCTAAGGTGACAGGACAAGCGGCAAAGTCCGGTATAGGCAAGGCTGCTGCATTCACAGCGGCAGGTGCCGCGGGAGACGCGGTCACTGGAGGTAAAGCTGCTGCCCATGTGGTAGAAGCAGCCCATGCTACCCAGGCCACGAGCACTACGGCGAAAGGTGTGGCGCCTGCAACTAAAGGAATAGCGCCCACAGCGAAAGTTCAGAAAGGAATCGCACCACAAGTCAAGTCGGCAAGAACTGGTAAATCAGCCGCTTCAAGAACTCTTGATGCATCTGACACTGCAGCTGATCTAGGTAGCCTCGGCGACAACGACAACAAAGACGACAATAAGAAATCGAAAACGCTCGCGCCGCGTCCACAAAAGAGCGGACGCGGTCGCTAATCCATGACACAACGTGGGATAGGAGAAGGGGCGCGAAAGCGTCCCTCTTGTTCCTGATTAGCTACCGAAGAGTTGTTGACCCAGCCCTTCGGCTAAATTATTCGATGATTTCAAAATTTGAACGGTCCATTACCAGCACAACGGCTGCCTACCTTGAAAGATAGTGCATCCTTGAAAGCAAGCAAACCACCTGAGTTAAAGCTTCACCCAAATCGATTTCAATTTCGTATAGGCATCAAGCGACTGAATCGCCATGTCTTTGCCCCAGCCGCTTTCTTTGAAGCCACCGAAAGGACTAGCGAAGTCGTAGCAGCCGTATCGGTTGATAAAGACCATTCCGGCATCTAATCGACCAGCGACGCGATGAGCACGTGAAATGTCACGGGTCCACAGACCAGCCGCCAGGCCATACATGGAGTCATTCGCCATATCAACTACCTGATCTTCGTCGGAGAATGGAATCACCGCCAACACAGGTCCGAAGATTTCGTCCTGAGCAATTTTCATTCTGTTATCGACGTCGGCGAAAACAGTAGGGCGTACGAAATAGCCATTCGCATTGCTGCCTTTGGTGTCACGCTCACCACCGGCAATCAATTTCGCGCCTTCTTCTTTTCCGATTGAGATGTAGCGCAGAATTTTCTTGAGCTGCTCTTCATTACACTGAGCACCTTGAGTAGAAGTGGGGTCGAATGGATCGCCGCAAACCACTGCATCAGCTCGCTTCGCCATCTCTGATACAAAACGATCGTAGTGATTTTTATGCACAAACAATCTGGTCGGCTCCGAACACTTCTCGCCTTTATGACAGAACATTGCGTAATACGAACGGTCGATTGCGAATTCCAGATCGGGTACATCGTCGAAGATGATGTTGGGCGATTTGCCGCCAAGCTCCAAGGACACAGATTTCAAATTGGAATCGGCGGAACTACGAACCACATGCTTACCGGTTGCGGTACTGCCGGTGAATGAAACTTTATTGACTCCGCGGTGCTCACAAAGTGCCTGACCGGTCGAGGCACCACCTGTGATGAGATTGATTACACCGGAAGGCAGGTCGACTTCTTCACTCAAAATCTCGAACAAGCGAATCATCGACAGCGAGGTGAATGGCGATGGCTTCACGACGATTGTGTTAGCCATCGCAAGAGCTGGTGCCATTTTCCAAGCAGCAAGCAACAACGGAAAATTCCACGGAACAATCAATCCACATACGCCTACAGGTTCGCGCACTGTGTAGTTGATAAAACCATCATCAACAGGGACATTGTCCGAATAGAATTTGTCGGTCCATCCGGCGTAATAGTCGAACACTTCCGCGGTTTCCGGCAGGTCGTCCTGATACGCCTCGGAATACAGTTTTCCATTGTCTAGCGTCTCTAAGGTCGCAAGCTCAGCTCTGTGTTTATCAATAGCTTCAGCAATTCTACGCAAAACCTTCGCGCGCTCTCTCCGCGGCAATCGGCGAAACTCGGCCTTTTCATGCGCACCACGGGCAGCGGCAACGGCACGATCGACATCTTTTTCAGAAGCGTTAATCAACTTACCGATGATTTTGCCGGTAGCGGGATTAATGGATTCCTCGACGTCTCCACCTTCTGAGTCAACCCATTGACCTCCGATATAGAGCTTTTTGTCGGTGGACAACCAGCTCGCGGCCCACTCTCGTTTTGCATCTGTAGATATCATGCTTTGCATTTCCATTCCTCTATCGCAAGTTCACACATCAGTTTATTCGTCTCGATAATTTCCATTTGCCACTAAAGGTTCTGCTGGTCTATTCTTTCGGCATATATGGACGCGCGTGTTGAGCACATTGCTCGATATTCGCTTCCAGACCGATTAAACATTTATCGGTAAACAGTCTAGTTGCTCTGGTGAGCATTTTGACCGAGTCAATAATATTGATCGCTGCCAGCGACTCGAATACATTGAGATACAACTCCGCCTGTTCAAGTGCGCCCTGACTGGCGCGATTGAGACCAGAGATTTGCAGACAGCAGTTGATGATCGTTTCCGGTATCACAGGGTTATTTTTTTTGGTAAAAAACGAAGAGCCTTCTTGGACATGAGGCAACAATATTTCAGCAAAACCAGCTACAGGACCGGAAGATAAAAGACGCAAGTCGCGGGCGATCTTCAATAACGACTGAGCGACATGCTCGAGCTCCGATGAAACGCGAGCAAGATCATCCATATTCTGAGCCGCATCATATAGGTTGTCCCTATGAGTCAACTCTCTATCGACCAACATAGATAGGACGGGCATCACCGAAGATCGATACTCCGTCGGCGCGCCATCGCCTGATCCAATCACCGTGCCGCCAAGATTGACACGACGGAGCTGGTCAAATGCACGATCGAGTTCCGAACTTCCCCTGCTCATCAGTGACACATATCCTCCAAACAACTCACCGAGTTGCACCGGCATAGCATCTTGAAGACATGTGCGAGCAATTGTCGTCACCGATAGTAGGGCGAGACTCAACGAATTTAACGCATCACAACAACGATTGAGCTGCTCCTTGAGCGGCTCATACAAGTCAAGCAAGGTTAGACGAAACGCAGTGTGGCACACATCCGCCGTCGACTGCGAGAGGTTGACATGCTTCTTCGGATCAACCGGACTGGCAACACCGCCGTTAAAACCGGCGCGAATGTTCGCAAGGTTCGCTACGACTTCATTGACATTGACATTGAATGCGATACCACCGCCACCGTGCATGACATCGACGGGGAATTGACCGAGATGCTCTCCAGACAATAGTTCATCAATGGCGGTGCAGATCATTTTGAAGACATCGTCAGGAAGGATTCCGATGGAATGATTCGTATTTGCAGCCGCCTTTTTGACCAGCAGGAAATTGTGAATCAACTCCGGGTACTGCGACAAAGACTTCGCGGAGAACGACATGTTCTCAACAGATCTAGCAGTTTGAATGCCCCAGAGCGTATCTGGTGCGATTGTCAAAGTGCCAAACCTATCGGACTCTACTCGTGCCTTTGTCTTTACAGGCATGGCGGTCCTAACCAGTACGACCGTATCGGATCATTCGCAGGTGATCGCTGCTTACTATACCAGGCTTCGCATCGTAACCGAAGAGTGCGATCAGGCGATCCACTTCGCCTGTAATCGGAGTAACACGATGAAGTGAATGTCTTCCTTTGAATAGAACGAGACAACCAGGCTTGATATCCAGAGTGAGAATGCCTTCACGACTGCCTTTCAGAATCGCTCTAACACGATCGAAGTTTTCCTCCTTCTCCGATCTAGTCATAGGATAGACTTCGTACTCGCCGCCACCAAGCGACGGTCTGAGCAACAGAGATACAACAAAGTCGGTCTGATCGAAGTGCCAGCGCAAATGGTCACCATCGCCCATAACAGCAATATTCAAGGCACCAAGCGGATCCGCATAACGATGAAGCTGTTCATAACCAAGCGCGTCACGGACAAACTCAAGCAGACCATCCCACATGTAGAGCCGGTGAATCAACGCATTCTCGGGAATCTGATCGAATGCAACAGCACCAAGCGCAGTGGTCGACACCATGCGACGAGGGTCCGCTGAATCGAGAGCTTCGTCTTCAGGCGTGAGATAGGCATTGCCGGTGAGCGTATTATGGAATGCCAGCGGTGCCAATTTCTCGCCTTCGTCAGCGAGCGCCTTGAGCGCATCAGCAGTCACAAAGTCTTGAAGCAAGCAATAACCGGTCTTCTCCATTTCGCTCCGGCAGAATTTGACCAGATCTTTGTATTCAGGAGTGCCAGGGTCGACGATTGGGTATTTGTCGACATCAACCATATCCCAGGTTTTTTCTGCGTTATAAGCGACGGCAGTCGCCACCGACTCTTTAGACACTGTGCGCCCTCCGAGAGATTGAGTGAGATACGATAAATGGTAACCGTCAAAGCCCGTAACGGCCACGATCCCGAAAGGACAGGGACATTAATTTTATTCGCCCCTTGATTAGCCAGAGCCCATGGCACCTGCCTTCGCAGCCGCGTCGTTCGTCATAGCTGGCGCTTTTGTTCACCTTTTGGGTGAAATTGAGAATCAAACGAGTGTTGAAATGCGCCTTACTAACCAGGCGAATAATGCTGAGATTTATCCAGAGCTTCTGGCGGTGTCAAGCAACGCTCTCATTAGCCCAGTCCGCGAGAGATTATTGAAGCTGCGACTGCTGACGATGTCGAACTGCGCACCTTGCTCCATAAGGCCAAAATCAAGCTCGGGTAAAAGTCTATTACCCTGGCGATCGTCTCCAATCTGCAAAAAACTGAGAGCAATCTCGCCAGGTGACTGCATTTTGAGTGAGGTTTCAATCAAAAGATCTTTGAGAGATCTTGGGCTCGCGGGGGCACCATCTGTGATGCAGACCACGGAAAGAGGTCTAACCGCGGCGAAGTTGCGCTTATTCTCAAAGTACTCGTTGAAGACCGTCTTCAACGCTTTCGTTGCGTTGGTACCGCCCGAAGGACTAAAACGATTGAAAATATCGCCGACCGACTGAAGCGACACATTGTCAAACTCTGTCACTCTGTCATCAAATAGGACGAGCTTGATTCGACTGCCAGGAATAGCCGCCAACTGCGAAGCTACGTGCAACGTCTGCCTTCGGCACCACTCCCAGCGTGTAATCGCTCCGGAATCTCGAATCGCCGGACCGCCACCAAACAGGAAGCGATTGAGCATATTAGGCGCTCCGCCAGGACAATCCATCTCCTCCATGCTTCGCGATTTGTCGATCACTATCACTACATCGCGCGACCCCATACGCCTGAGTTCGACAGACGTCGGACTGGCAAAAAGCTGAGCTAGACCGCGACTTGGTGGATTGATCCGGTCGTCTTCCGAGACATTCTGGCGCAACGGAGGTCTGGCTACATACGGATTAGTGAATGAACCGACCAGCCCCCTACCCAGTTGCAACGATTCAGGTTGACGCTGGGGAACGGATAGAACTGTGACACCGCGTGACCCTATGTTGCCTTCGTCGACTGCGGGCCGCCGTTGCAACCGGTATGCCGACTGCGCGGACGCAGGAAGTGTATTGGCAAAGAGAACCGAAACAAATAGCAAGAATGAAAGTAATCGCACAGCTCTAGCCCAGTGTGTCTATCACGCAGTTAGACGGCTGAGCGGATCTGATGTTCCGAACAGGATCTGATTACAGCTAGCGGGTCGCCGGAGGCGTGCCAGTGTAATTGTATATAAGGAGCATTCTGCCGCCATGGGGTCCAACTGTCAGAGCTGTGATACTGACCATTTGATACCTGTACTTCAGATGCTCGAGAATCGACTTTGAGACATCATCGGCAGGAACAATGTCCTGTATCACCACTAACGGAGCCTTGATGAACTTGCCTGTCTTGTCATCGACCAAATCTTTGAGCTTTCCCATCTGATGTTTTCCTCGAAACCGCCACTTTTGAGATTCAGGCAGTTTTGCAAACCAAACCAATCCAAACCGAACCGAGGGCTAGGCGAAACCATGATTCGCTTCTACCCGCGGCGCTGATCTTACCGATTTCATTGGAAATCGGCAATTTCGAGCAAAATCCCATCCCAATAAGACGGAGCTGTGAATTATCCAATTGCCCTGGCACTTCAGCCGCGTTATACTCAATCCTCTTGAAAACCCAAATAAAGATTAAGTTGGCTATAAGGGTTTGGCGGCGGGGGCAGTAGGGTGGACTTCGGGGGCGTTCGCCCAGTCCGGATTTTGTCACTTTTTATAACTAGCATTGGATTCAAGAGCGTTGTTTCCTGGTGATATAGTCGTGATAAGAAGATTTGCGTTTAGTACCCTTCCCTCAAAAATAAATTGTGCTCGCAGGAGTCGTATGTCTCTGGTGTTGCGTGGTTTCGCTGTTTCTCTAATCTCCCTAACAATCCTCATTCAGGCTTTTCCTGTGACTGCTGCGCCTCTCGAAGGCTCGATCAGCAAGGAAGGTCAGACTGCGGTACAGGGTTCCCTCAGCAAAGAGGAGCCTCAAAGCCAGTCTTCCGGCATAGTGCTGCAAGGTGGTATCAAGGACGACGCACCATTGCAGTCCTCAATCAAGGTCATTCATGAAAAGGACAACCCCAAACCGGGTTCGCCAAGAGCAGAGACTCCGAGACTGGACAACAGCGGCAGTCCCGACGACCTTGGACCGGTTCAATACCCGTTGCAGCCCGGCGCCGCAAATCCTGGTCCGTCGCGAAAGTTCGGTGGCGTGATTCCTCCGATATCTACATTCGAAGAAACGTCCCGATCCAGCGCCCTTCGCACTGCCCCCCGCAGAATTGAAGGTCCCCCGTCTGTAAGCGGCGTGACCTCCTTCGTGCCGGGCTATGAAGTCAACAAAGTGACTTCGACAAGTTCCAACGGCGGCTACTCGAGTCAGAACAGAAATACCTGGACAACATCAGAGTCCAACTGGCAATCGTCCTATCGATATACAGATACCAGTGTTGGTATACGCCGGGCATTGCTTAACCGCAACCGAGGCTGGATAGCACCATTTTCCAGAGGCGGCGTGACTTCTTATGATTCATCTTACGAGTCAAAAGTAGTGACCGGGTCAGAATCGAATTTCTCGAATTCGCTTTCGACCAACTATAGCCGAAGCGTAGAAAGAGCTTCCGTACCGCCTTATCGTGTCTCAATCTCCGCTCCTCGCAACGGCGTGGTCTGCTGGGAGCCTGGATATGAGGTCACGGCAGTAGCACACGGATTGAGGAAGGAGACAATGGGCGGGCTGTACTTCCTTCCTGACACCGAAATCGTAACGGCATTGAGGGCCACCCCCAACTCGTTGAGACCCGAGCCCATGTATGCTCAGCCAGTCGTACTGCTCGAGCATCCGCTGCGCGCCACCGCTGGTGGAGTACGCGGACCAACTTCGGGCGCAGGCTCCAGATGGGACGAATGGTACAACGACATTGCCAAAGCTATCTACAGGCGTTGGCAGAATGCGGAAGTCGGTCCTGGCATCGCAAAGGTCCGCATACTCGTTAGAGATCGCAAGATGTACACGCAGCTGACGGAGTTCGCCCCGGCGCCGTTCGTCGACAGAGATTCGGTTGCCGAAAGCCAGTTCAGAACCGCCGCATTAGGCGCTGTCAACGACGTCAGCTACTATGAGATCCCAGAATTCCCCTCTCTTCCGCACCGGAGCACAGTCACATTCGATGCTGTACTCAACCGGACGGTAGATGGTCCTCTGGGCTGCGAAGTGGCGGCAAGAAATTAGAAATAGAGAGAGAGAGAGCAAATCACATGAAATCCCGGCTGTCCTAAAAGCACGACCGGGATTTCAATTTGGCGCCCGACCTAAGCGGCAATGTCGCTTACGAGCGGATATTCTTCATGCGATAGATAGCGTCGGAGTTCTGAGTAGTGGATTCCTACTCCGTTCTCTGTTTCCACACAACTCAGCTGATTCTCTTTAATCAGACGCCAGATGCGCCGTTCAGACAACAATCCGTTGGTGGCTAGACAAGCAGCCTTGACTGTCAGGATTAGAGATACATCTTGTTCTGCAGATATGTTGTGCATTGAAAGTGTCCTCATGGGTCGATTAGTATGTCTATAGCACAACTTCTAATCAGCGTTGAAATCGTCGTAATAAATGAAGTTAATTCCAGACGGGCAACAGGTTGGTGGTTTTTAAAATTGTCAGATTGCCAGATGACGACATTGTAAATCCAAGCGTTATGTGAGAGGCGCTAAGAACCACACAGCACTGCTTCTTGATCCGATCACATTTTGTAGGGTATGGAAGAATCTATGCTTAGCGGATAAGATTTGCAGTCCGGGTCAACGTCTAGAGACCCGTGCCACCTGCAGCAGGAGTCAGTCATGTTCAATCCCCGGCTAGTTTTATGTGGAACAGTATCCGGAGTAATCCTATTGGCGCTCACCATCCTGCCCTCGTCAGCGCGGGATTCGGAGATGCGTCAGCAGGTGCTCAACAACCGTCAGATCCAACGCCAGCAGCGCATCCAGCCAGTACTGGACAACAAAGGCTCCGCCGCGAATTTTCATCACATAATCGTTGGACAGGATCGTCCTACCGTCAATGCTTCCGGAGCGAACTTTCATCATATTATTGCTGGCGACGAGCCATCAGTCGTCTTACCTCCAATTGTAGGACCCTATCCCTACCCAATTCCCGGAACTAGCACGAAACGCACCACACGACGATTTCTCAACAGACTTTCAAATAGCGTCAACAGGAACACGATATTCTCCTCCCAGGACGTGTCCGACTGGAGATCTACCGGCGGCGGCGGTTCACGCCGTTTGGACCTGGACTTGACCTCGGGGAGTTCAGACATTGTTTTGGGGACGAAACTGTTCAAGGAAATCGAGACAGTCAAAATAATAGTTGGTGGCGAAGAACGAGAGTACGGAGCAGGCTCCCGAGTAACGCCTGGCGAGTACGTCGCAATCAAAAGCGTACTTGCTGGAAAAGAACAGACATTGACCCTCGACGCTCAGGGCACCGCCACTGGTGGAACATTTGAACTCAACGGAATTCTTAACCCGCATGTCTCAGAGCTGGTAGTACCCGAAGGAGTTACCGGCATCGATTATTTCTCAAGCAATCATGCGCTGGGAGTTCGAGGAGACCTCATCAATTATGGTTCCATATATGGTGTCTCAACTGATGACCGGATTCGCTCGGGAATTCTGTTCGCGCGCGATTTGATCAATCAGGGCTCCGGCATCATCTCGACGGTACTGCCGGAGTCAATCGCCAACCTGATCAACAATGAAGCGTCCGATGTAAGTCTCTCACTCGTTGCATACAACAATCTGACCAATCAGGGGACCATAAGTAGTTCGGGCTCCCTCACGTTGGCTACCGCAACTGGTGAAATTGCCAATACAAATCCAGGAACGTGGGTGAATCCACCCCACGAGCCGGGCATGCTCTACCCCGCCTATGTCTTGTGGCAACCAGGACCGGCGCCAATCCTGTCGGCAGCACATGATATCAACATAGTGTCCGGCACCGGCACCGTAACCAACTCGGGTAACATCACGGCCACCAACGGCAATGTCAACATTTCCTCCAACTTGCCTAACACCAACGTGAATGTTTATGGAGATTGGGGCACCGTTAGCGCGCTTAACGGCGCGATCAACATCAGAAATCCTCTCTACACGGGCACCGACGCAGTCACTATGTACGGTGGCGATTACTTTGCGCAGAGCTTGAATATCTACTCCGGTAACGGCACCATATCTGGTTCTATTGGAAAGGTGCCGGCAAAAATCACGACCGTTGGGGATTCGACTTACTTCTACACGAATCAACCGCAGATGGTCATCATTCCTAACACCAGTGAGCCAATCGATGAGACGCCGGTGCTGACCAATACGGTCAATTAGTTCGCTTCCAAACCGAAAGCTTGGTTGCCCCTTCGCGGCGACCGCACCGACTAACATCAGCGGACAAAGTCGAACAATCTGCAAACGTATCTTCCAAAGCGATACCAGTCGTCAGGTTAACGGAGAGCTTCTCCGCCAGGCGGAACATCAACTATTGTTGTTAACGCGCATAAAAACAACCGTGGACAAATGCCAGTTGAACATAGTCGAGATACCGTTTTCCTGCCGCGATGAGCACGGCTCGAGTTCTTGAATCGATTTAGCTGGAGAAAAAGCCTAACGGGTTATCGGAAAGCGCATAAAACCAATC
The DNA here is from genome assembly GCA_964418155.1 of uncultured Candidatus Obscuribacterales bacterium. Taxonomy (GTDB): domain Bacteria; phylum Cyanobacteriota; class Vampirovibrionia; order Obscuribacterales; family Obscuribacteraceae; genus JADYXR01. The sequence continues at coordinate 40,427 of CAYQKX010000032.1, forward strand.
CTTAATGGCGAAATTCACCACGTTAGGCCTCTATCTTGCTTGAGCGAATCCGTTGGAGACGGGCGAAGTCGCGATTGGCTTGCGAGAAATTGGAAAAAGTCGGGCTGGTCCAGTACGCTAACGGAATTGAGATAGGAAATCAAAGACGGCATACTATATAGTCAGTTCGTTAGACAGAGGACCAACGAAATTTTTTCCGGCGCAACATGGACGCGTGTTCTCATTGTACTGATTGTGTCAGGCACCATCGTGAGGATCGTCCATCCATTTATTGACAATCCGTTCGATTTCACACCAGAAGCAAGCGATCCGGCCAGACACCTGAGATTTGCATTGCATCCGGAAAGTCACGAGTTTTTCAACCTGGTCGATGCAGCCGGATATCAGTACTGGCTGCGAATGGTGCTCATGATATGCCGAGACTCCAAAGTTGCAATTGCGATCTATGCCGCACTTCTCGGAGCGATAACACCTCTCTGCTACTACCTCTGGATGAGAGAATGCTTGCCGGACAGAAAGCTAGCATTGGCAGGGTATGCGATCCTCGCCCTTCTACCAACATGGATTCTGTATGCCGGCTTGTTCATGCAAGAGTCGTTGATGCTGCCGCTTATTGGACTTTCACTCTGGACTAACTGGCGGGCAGTACGGCTCAGGTCTACACCTACTCTCGTAGCCGCTGGATTGCTTTGGGGGCTAACTGCGGCAACGAAACCTGCCGTGGCACCGCTGCTTTTACTCGTCTGGGGATGGACAGTCTGGAGATTCGTTCGATCGCAAATTCGGCCGGTGCCTGTAGCCGGAATGATTCTGGCGACACTACTGATGGTGTTAGCATATTCGATCACCCCAGTAAGAACATACATGCGGATGCACACCTTTGTTCTTTACCCCCAAGACATACTCAACCGTGTTTACTTCGAAAGCGGCGCAGCCGTGATTTGGGTCCACATAGATTGTATCGATGCCTACCCAGATCCAATCGCACAAAGATTTCTCACAGCAATCCAGAGTCCGGCTATAGCCGACCGACCGCTCCGCCCGTTGTCTGACTGGCACACACATCGATCGGGCACATACAACGGCTACATCGGCTATCTCGGCAAGCTACCAATAGTATCGCCGGAAGTATCGCTAAAACTATCCGACCGTTTGGTTTTGATGGGAGACGGCATCATATTCTTTTTCTTTGGTGATACCTGGCCGCTCGATGATGCCAATCAAGATCGTATCCTGAATCAACTCGCAGCACTCTCCAGATGGCTTTGGGCACCACTTTTAGCAGTTGTACTGTTCAGAGTAATTAAGACACGGCGAGTTACACCTGTCATTGCCTTTTGCCTTGTCTACCTTTTATTTTTCCTTTTGCAACAGTCCGTGGTCATGGAAGGCAGGTATCGCATGCCTTGGGAAGGTCTTGCTGTAGCGGCTCTGCTCGACTCATGCTGGAAGCGGAAGGACAACGTTCGCCAGACCAAGACCTGAGATCAATTATTCGGTTTGATCGATGATTGCAGTTGCACTTGTTTTTCTTGGATATCGACGGGTTTGATACACAACTATCGAGGAGGTCCGTTACATCCGCCGTCGACAGAAGGTGGACAGCTTGAACGACCTGTGATTGGTGATATTGCCTCTTTCGCAAAAAAGGCAACTTGCTTTCGGCAGTCTGGACGGCTCAGCCTTAATTAATCAGTTCCCAACCACAAGACAATAACAACGACCGATCGGGCTTTTACCCGTCGGGATGTTGTTCGCTTGATTCATGACAACACATAAATTGATGGATATTTGTATGCAGTGGTGATATCCTTCCTGACGCGCGTTTCTTTGTCGCGAAACTTGCTTTCGGACCGGCACCGGACATGGTGTCGGCTGAAGACTTGTTCGTCATTAAGTTGGACAATTTCAGGAGCTTTTGCAATGAGCAAAAAAATAGTTAGAGTGCAAAATTACTTCTCTCGTCGCTGGTTTGCCGCCATCGCCAGCTCATGTGTCGCTTTCTCGGTGCAGACTGCAGACGCTGCTCACGAGGGAAGACAGTCATTCAAAGAATTTCGTGCCAACAATCCAGACGTTCAACGAAGTGCTGCTCGCAAAATGTTTCATCAACAGGTGCGCGTTAACGGCAACGGTATTTCCGCTGTTCCTGGCATCGATCACGTCATAAGAGTGAATGGAGACGGCACCGCGGTCTGTGGCGGTCCGCTCAGACGGATGGAAAAGCCGCTCAGGATGCCAATCGATAACGTGCAACTTTCCAATAATTCCGTGCAGGTTCAAAATGACTCGGTTGTTCGTCTCAATAGCGGTGTCAATCTGGACCTGTCCTCCGCAGATCGGAATATCACATTAGGTGAAAAACTGTTTGACAATGTCGGATCTGTAGCCATCAACGTGGGCGGAGAGAAAAGAACAGTAGAAGCCGGTTCGCAAGTCAGCGCGGCAGAGTATGTAGCGGTCAAGCAGGCGCTCGCAGGTGGGCAGCTGATCACCGTAGACGGAGCTGGACGAGCCAATGGTGGACGAGTCGACCTGAGTTCGATTACAGGTGCCGGCGATAGAATGCGCGCATCCAATCTAGTTGTCCCTCAGAACGTCACCACATACGGTGACTTCTCCCGCTCGTCGGAATTCCGCCTGACGGGAGACTTGGACAACTACGGCTCGGTAGTAGCTGTGGCTAGTGACCGCGGCACGCGCGGAGGCACTATACATGCCGATGACATAACAAACCACGAAAGCGGTTTAATCTCAACCTCTGCTCCTCGGGATCTAGCGAAGGACCTGGGCGCTCACGCAAATAAGCTTGATCTCAACCTCGCTGCTGACGGCGACTTGACCAACCTCGGCACTATCTCTTCGTCCGGAAGCGTGACACTGACTGCGGGCAGCGGCTCGATTCGCAATGCCGGCACTGTCTCATCGGCCTCCGGAGATGTAAATCTCAACGGTTCTGCCGACGCCGCAATGAATGTCGACAACACCGGCGGACAGATCGTCGCCGAACGTGGCGCCATCTCGATTCGCAACGAAGGCTACCAAGGCTCCTATAATACGACGGTGACGGGTGGCGATTTACTGAGTAAGACCATCGACACCAACGCCGGCAATGGTTCGATGGATATAAGTGTTGGTCAACTCACAGGCGAGCTCAACCAAACCGGGACGGCTGCCCATGTCGAGGCAGCAACGAATGTGCTCAATCTCGGCAACATTTGCCTAACTGGCGACCCCACGTACCGCAACACAGCTGGATCTATCGCGCTCAATGGCGACATCACCGTCGGTGAAGCGCTCACGATCGTAGCCACTGGCGATATCACGGTGGGCAACGGCGTAGACCTGGTCGCAGCAGTTAACGCTCAAGGCTTCCCGATCACGCTGATAGCCGGTGCTGATATCACCAATACTGTTGGTGGCATAGATTCGACAACGCTGCCTCCACTTCCGGCAACGACAACATCGCTAACTTTGTCGGGTAATGCGTCCTCGACCGGAGGATCGATTCTCTTTGGAACGAATACAACAGTTTCAACTCGAAGCTTGATGGCCGGTAACACTAACGGTGGCGATCTGCTGCTAGCAGCATTCTCGAACAGCGCATTTTCTGGGACAGGCACCATATCCGCTGCTTCGGCGACAATCCAGACTGGTGGAAGAGGCACAGGCACAAATGGCAACGTCTCAATGATAGCCGGTGCGACAAATGGGACCGCGCTAGTCATAGGATCAGTGAACACATCCGGAGGCACCGGCAGTGGTGGAGCCGTACTGGGAGTGACGGCTCAGCCTGTGAGCACCGGTGGCAATATCACTTACGACGGCACGGGCAGCCTCGTGTCCGCAGCTTCTCTGACTTCATCCGTGACCTTGACGCCAACAGCCAATTTGGCTGTCAATTCCATCTCATCGCCATCACTGATTATTCTCCGAGCAGGCAACCAGCTTGGAGATAGCAATGGTGGGGTCATCAATGCATCTTCAGGATTAGCCATCCTCAGCGCCGGAGGCAACATGACGCTGAATGGCAGTGTTGTTGGCAACAGCGTTAGTCTGAATAGCGGCAACAACCTGACAATCAATGGCTCAGCAGCGGTTCAGACGAATGTGGCCGCTGGATTCATCACTTCCACAGTAACGAACACTATGAATGTGGCAGGTACTGTAATCTCAGGTGGTAACAACACGGCAAATGTCGGTTCCCTCATCATGTCGGGTGCAGGAACGATTGGATCCACTGGCGCCAACGTCACCGTAAACTCTACAGGCAGCATTATCGGCGGTACAACAACGCTGATCTCGGCACCGACTGGAACCGTGACTCTTAACTCGAGCAATGGCAATGTCGGCGCCAACGCTGGGCTCAGGCTCAGAATCGATTCTAATTTGCTGAGCTCCACCGCCTTTAACGGCTCAATCTATGTCGCAGATCTGAACACATTGAACATTTCAGGCGCGACGGCAAATTCTAAAATAGACATCACCGCTGGAGATACGTTGAGCACATCCGGACTCGTCTCCGCCGACATCGTGAATCTGCAGTCTATTGGCGATGCAATTGTGATGAACGCTAACATCACAGCGGGAACCAGCGCCAACTTGAAAGCAAACACGGATATCATCGGCACTGCACCAGCGCGATTGACGGCGAGTCAGGTATTCCTGAGTACCCAATCAGCTGATATCGGCGGCGGTGGCTTCGCGCTACCTTTCCTCGTCGATGCGGACAACATAGTGATTAACACCGTCAATGGAGGCGCACTAGTTAGCGATTCGAACTCGCTCAATTTCGGAGGAGGCAATTCATTCGCAAAGAATACGATAATTGCAATCGCGGGTGACGTGATTTCCAACACCAGCACCATAACAGCCAACAACGTGAACCTAGCCTCGATAAGCGGTTCGGTCAACATAGCATCTACTATCAACGGTGCGGTGGGCGTCGTGCTGCAGTCTTCCGCATCAATAACCAATGCGAATGTGTCTGGAACGATCAACACGCCTCTTCTGACAGTGGCATCGACGACTGGTGACATCGGCGTGAGCGCCTTGGCCCCGTTCATCACAGGAGTGTCCGGCATCGTTGCTGCGGCTCTCACGGGCGACGTATTCGTCAGCGCCACTAACCCTAATGTCAGATTGGCGTCCGGTATCTCCACTGGAATATTCTCCTTCACAGCGGCCGGTACGGTCGACATAACCGGCACGGTCAATGGCAACACCGGCGTAGTGACCATCACAGCTCCTGGAGGGATGACCACGTCGACAGGCACCGTTAACGCAGCCTCGGTCAACCTCATCTCCAGCGGCAACATCGGGGTCGACCTGGCGACTCGGTTCACTGTCAATACACAACAGCTCTCCGCCAGCACGACGGGAGATGGAATCTTCATCAACGATACAAGCGCGACTGCGGTCACGGTTGCAGCGGCGAACTCAGCAGAGACAGTAGCTATCACCGCGACGCTCTCGAACCTCGTGAGCGGCGTCACCTTCAACCAGGACAATATCTTCCTCACAACTGGCGGAGTCTTCAACCTGACTGGTGATCTCATCAATGACCTCACCAGTGGTGTAGTCGTATTGACGTCCGGAGGCACGCTGACCAACGCCCAAATAACCGGCACGATTCAGACCAATGCTCTTGGTCTGGCGTCGACCAACGGCGGCGTAGGAACTGCCACGGCAACTCCATTCGTCATCGCCTCTGGTACCGCCAACATCACGAGGATCAACTCCTTCGGAGATAGCTTTGTTCGCAGCGACAGCGCTAACGGCATTGCTCTGACTGATTCGACCACTGATTCACTCGAATTCGTGTCCGTAGGAAATCTCACCATCATCGGCGACATTACTGCTAACACGGACGCTCTTACCTTGCAGAGCAACTCAGGGACACTGCGACTATCAAGCGGCGTAATTATCCTCGGATTTGATTCGATCAACCTTCTCAACACTGGCACGAGTAAGAAGAACGATAAGATCATCATTGAATCCGGCGTCGATATCTTCACCAACGCGAAGACAGCTGGTCTGGGCGACGTCAACATCGTACTCGGAGCGCTGTCGCCCAACGTGTCAAACAAGATACCGAAGAATGTTGCTGTGGTGGAAACAGGCGGGACGGTCGAATTCCGTGGCAAATCGCTGCGAGCTTCTGGACCGGTCAACACTATCACCGCGATGGGCGCGAATGTCGTGATCAGCAATAGCTTGAACGCGAAGAATCTGACACTCGGTGGCGATGTCGAAATCACGGCAGACCCACCGGTCGCCGCCGGCACCCCTTCGTTGTTCAGCTTCGGTCGGACAAGTCCCGCACAAGGTCCTGCTTTCAGCCTCGACGCACCAACGGCAACGACAGTCACCTCCTCGGTCGCACCGAGTACTTCAGTAACTCTCTTTCCGGCTGACTTCACATCTGCTGTCGGAAGCCAAAGCGGATCAATGGCATTTCGCTCGGTAATACCAGTCTCAGCAGCAGGTACTACAGTTGACGATGACTCCTATATCGTCGGACAGGCTCCCTCCAGTCTGACAATAAATGGTGCCATCTACTCACACGTAGCGGAGGACGCAACCGCCACCAGGAGCGATGCCGTCGGTTCCAACGGTGTTGCTCATAGAGCAATCGACAGCGATTGTTTGACACTGACAGAAGCCAACGGGCTCTTCGTGCCGAACCGCGATACGACTATTGTTACGCACAACGGATCGATCAAAGTTGCTGCGGGCTCTGCCGTGTTCGTAAGCATCGATGCGAATCAATTGTCGGTATACAACCTCTACGACAACCACAAATCCAGCGTATCGATAACGGCAGCCGGTCGCAGTCTCTCCCTAGCACCTGGTCAGCACTGCACGCTGACTCAGGCACGCGTGAAAGAGTTCCGCGACGTCAACCCGATTGAGTCCGTGCAACACAGAGGTGTGACTCGCATGACGCTCGATGGCAATCGCACCGCATTCACGTCGGAATTCTCGCTGCCATCCGCAATGAACGCCATGTCTCCTGTGAAAACGCTTGTCAAATCACAGCACAAAGATATGAAGCGTTTAGCCAATTCGATGATGAAGACCACAGCCGTGATCATGCATCTCAACTCAACGCCATACGAGTTCCATGCAAAACCACGTAAACTGGCACTGATGAAGTAGTCCAGTTAACGACACAATGATTGAACAACGAAGCTCGCGATTTTTGTCGCGAGCTTCGTTCTTTTTCCAGCTCTTGCGTTTGGTTCCAACGCTCAGTATGTCTGTCTAGAATCGACCGCCCTCCGACGACTTAAGGTCGCGAGTATCGCGCATAAGCATTTGCAATCCGCCACGTTCACGTTACGCTGTCGACAATAGATTGAGGCACCAAATGTAGCAGGGTGAAAGTAGTCTATTAAAACACCTTCAATGGAATCACCAAAGGCTCTGCGGTCGGAAGATTCGAAGAGGAGCTCAACAGGCAAAATCAAATCGAGAAGGCGAACGAGCGAAAAACTATGCGGGCGAAGATTAAGGTTTTAACGGAGCGGCTCGACTGATCCTACGCGCCTCAGTCCGCCGATTATTTGCCACTTCATTCAGGACCTGGCCTGGACGCTGCCTTGCTCTAAGGCAGCGTCTTCATGTGACCGGCAAAAGATGCAAGCGTTCCGAACCAGTGAGTCGAAGCTCTCGCGTTTTTTCGGGTTGCACGTTTCTCTCGTCCCTTTATGAGGGCAAAACTATATTGGAATCAATATAAATTTCAAGTACTAACCAAGCATGGTTACGCGTTAATGAATGACGCTAGTCCACAAACAATGATTGGACAGGTGGTGGGAAAACACTACCAGATACTGGAGCTCATCGGTACAAGCGGTCTAAGCCGCACCTACAGAGCGTCTCACACATCTCTCAAAAAACAAGTTACGCTCAACTGGATCAGCGAGGAAATTGTCTATGACGATCGCACTTCGCAACGATTTCGGCAGATCGCGCATGCCGCAGCGGGATTGAAGCATGACAATATTTGCACGATCGACGAATCTGGCGTGGATGAGGCGGGACGTTGTCTCATTATCTCAGAGTACCTGGAAGGTCAAACGCTAAAAGGCTTACTGCTCAGACTCGGCCGGCCGGCGAATTCACAGATGCTGGCGATTATAATTCCGCTGTGCCGAGGACTCGCATACGCGCATGGACAGGGAGTGATTCATGGCGATATCAAACCAGACAATATTCGGATCATTGTCGAGTCCGATGACTCGATCACTGTAAAACTATTAAATTTCGGACTGGCAAGCCTGCTCAATCCGGACGATGGATCTGCGCCGGATTTAACGAAGACCTGCGAAATTTTAGGGGCACCAGACTACATGAGTCCGGAACAATGCTTTGGCAAACCTCAGGATCATCGCTCGGACATTTATTCTGTTGGATGCATGTTGTACGAGTTAACATCCGGAGTGCCGCCATTCCAACTCTATGGACGTACGGACGGTGTTGTCCTGGCTCATGTGACGGAGGACCCGCCCCCACTTCCCGCGCAGTTGCCGACGAAGTTGCAACAGATCATTGCCAGGTGTTTGAAGAAAAAACCTGAAGAACGATACCAAAACATGCAGCAACTGCTTAGCGCTTTGGAAGAGTTTCAGTCGGAAAGTGCTAGAACAGGACCGGCAATGTCCGTAGCGAACGAGCCGCACCAGTCATTGGTCGAACAAAAACAGCCGCCCTCTATTCCGGCGCACCACTTGCAATACCAGGACTACTCCGAGCCAGAAGCGATTCAACCAGCGTTCGTCGGTGTAATCGGAGAGCGTTATGAGATCCTCGAAGTGATCGCCCAGGGCGGCATGGGTACCGTCTTGAAGGCTCGACATTTGGTTCTTAATAAACCTGTCGCCATTAAGGTGCTCAATCCAGGTAGTGCGTTGGATGACCACTTGATTCAGCGCTTCGAGCAGGAGGCTAGGGCAGGAAGCAACCTTTCACATCCTCACCTGGTCTCTGTATTCGACTATGGTTTTACCGCGAATCGAGAACCGTATCTGGTGATGGAGTATGTCGAGGGACAGTCGCTCGATAAAATTCTGGCGGAGCGAGGGAAGATGAATGCGGCAGAATTTCTCGAAGTATTCAGTCAAACATGCAAGGCTATTCAATATCTGCACAATAGCAATGTTATTCATCGAGATCTAAAGCCGAACAACATCGTAGTTCAGATGATCGACGGCGATCGCTATGTGAAACTCTTAGACCTTGGCATTGCGAAGGTCCTAACTGAAGAGAATCGGGATGCGAAGAAACTGACAGCAACAGGGCAGATTTTCGGCAGTCCAACCTATATGAGCCCAGAGCAATGTAAAGGGCAAGAAGCTGAGAGGCAGTCAGATATCTACTCACTGGGCTGCGTGATGTACGAGTGTATCGCTGGAAGTCCGCCTATGGTAGGCGAGAACATCATGCATGTCATCTATCAGCATATCAACGAAGCGCCACCGGATTTGGTGACCCTGACCAAGGGTCATAAAGAAGAAACCAAGATCGCAGCAGTAATACAAAAGTGTTTGCAAAAGTCTCCGAAGAATAGATATCAAAACGCCGGCGAGATTCTTGCGCTCTTGAATGAAATCGCGTCGGATACGGCACCGCAAAACCTTCCAGCGAAGCAAGAGTTAGGTTTGTTATTTGGAAAGGATACACGGAAGGCGAATCTCGAAAACAATAGATTCGTCAAAGAGGCGGCCGCTAAAAGATTAGCTCCGGCCGGTGAGTCCTCCGGTCGTGCGTCCAGTTCTGGTTCTAGCGACAGCGATGGCGACGGCGCCGGTCCTGGTCACAATCCCAAGAACATGGACGGGCCTGGCGGAGAAGCCGGCTGGAAGCCGGCGGTCCCAGTGAAGCAGCCGTTTCAGCCGCAAGAGCAATCTGGGGCTAGCGAAAGTCCTAGTTCGAGCTCCAGCCACGCTCCCAGTTCTGGTTCTGGTTCTGGTTCTGGTTCCGGTTCCGGTTCCGGTTCCAGTCCGAGCTCCGAGCCAGATCTCCATTCCGAATCCAACCAATCAGGGCGGGGAATAGAAAGCGAAGCGACCGTAGCTCCAGGCAGATCATTTCAAACAGACATTAAAGAAACGCTTCAACGAAATCCATTGAGATGGGGTCTGGCGGCACTACTTGTGATGGCAATTGTTGTCATTCCAACCATTGCACTGTTTCCTATTCTTTTTCCATCAGCTCCGAAGGAAAGCAAAGAAAGCACTGAAAGCGCGCACAGCACTCACGCAGAGCCTTCTGAAACCGACGCCGATGAGCGCGTTTCCGAGAAGATCGAGGAAGACAAAGAAGCCGGTTCAAATTCTATGCTTGGTGCTCTTAAAAGAGCGGAGAAGACATACAGTCTCGGCAAAGACCACTATTTAGAAGCAAAATCTCAATTCGAAGAAGCGCTTGAGTTCAGCGACGACTTCGAGGACACTCAGGCAATTGGCAGGATCAATGCACGTTTAGGCGAAATCGATTTCGAAAACAAATCGTATATTAACGCTCAAAGCAGATTCAAAAAGGCAGTGGAGCTTCTGCAGCCGGCCAAGAGCGCTAACAAAGAACACTACCTTGATTCTCTCGTGGGTTTGGCTCACGTAGAGAATAAACAGAAAGCATATGTTCGCGCCGAGAGCCACTTGAGCGAGGCGCGTAAACTTGCATCAGACTGGACTATGCCTGAGATGCACGCAGACATCTTGCTGGCATCCGCAAAGAATGCGTCGCACGACAAGGATGAAACAGCGCTGGCCTTTTACGACGGCGCAATCAAAGCGTTCAACAAGCTAAAAACGCCCTCTGCTGACAAGATCGCAATGTGCTACCTCGGCGCAGTCGAAGTCTGCGATAGGATGGGCAAACAATCCGAAGCTCAAAAGCGAATTGGTCTTGCAGTAGCTTTGAGCGGCAAAGTGAAGTCCCCTCAGATACGGGATCGAATCAAGACTCGTGCCGAAGCTACCACCAGCAAGACAGACGCCACCGCGATAGACGAAAGTCCTGAGTTGTGGGCCGAAAGCAGCACTCCGAGCAAGAAGCCATCTTCCAAAGACCCCTCGTTCCTGACGGCAGACGTCACTGGTTGCATAATGCAGGTCTACATCAGCACCGACGACCACGAACCGGGTCAATATCTTGGTTCTCATTCCTGGTATGGTGGCAACGGCAATAACCTGAATTTCACAACTAGAGTCATCCCTGGCAAACGCAACTATATTCATGTCGTTTTGCAACCACCTAACAACGATAGGGTTTGGGTTGGCTACTTCCGCCTCAGTGGCGGCACTGCGAAGTTTGCAGCTAACGGCATGAAGGTGCTGGACACCAGACCTGATTACTGGAAAGTGAGCAGAACATACTGGGGCACTGATTATCACAAACCAACAATTGCGCCAGGCGAAGATCACTACACCAGGCAAGATTCCGTGCTCGCCCGAATTCATCCAAATTGTCGGGCACTTATGGATCCCGAAGGTGGTCTCGGTTACAAGGGCAACCTGTATTACACAGCCGTCATCAACCCGAGATAGGCGCTAAGTTTAGTTCGAATTTGGAACAAAACGCTTAGGAAAAAACGCGCCCGTTCGTCAAGCACAAGAGACCGAACAAAGGCGCTGGTCCAGATCGCAATGCACGCCGCTGGGGTCCAGTTCGATATCGAAATAGACGCTTTGGAAAAACCGAGGGCGTTCGTCAATGATAGTCGCGAACATTTACTAGGTCTGAAGCCGACAAGTTGCCAAGCGACACTCTCCGCAGCCGTGTTTTTCGAAGTTCATTGCCGAATAATTACAAAAACTGGCTTAGAACCTGGCAGCAGAAGGCATTTTGCATTAGTCTATGACCTTCCAGTCTTTCGAGGAGCCTGTCATGCGTCATCCTAACGTACCGGAATCCCTGGACAGTTGGTGGATTCTGCACCAGATGTTTTCTCTCGACCGCCTGTCCTGGGACAGGTTGCCGCAGCAAGAGCGCACGGAAATTGTCAACGAAGCCCGGGCGGCTCTAGAAAAGCTCAAGGCAGGCGACAACACCGACGTCGGATTCGCCCAGATGGTAGGGCATAAAGCCGATCTGATGATCACCCATTACAGCAAAGAGTTCGATGGTCTGGCTCACGCCGAGACAGTCATTGACAAGCTCCGCCTGGCGGAATACCTGACCACATCGACCTCTTACGTATCGATATTGGAGTTGGGACTTTACGACGCCACTTCCAAAATCCACGCCGCCCTGACAGAACGCGAACTGAAGCCTGCGTCGCAGGAATGGAATCAAGCATTCGACGAATTGCTCAAAGAGCAAGAAAAAGTTCCGCACCACGCGGGTCGGCTCTGGGCGAAGATTCCGCAACGTCGCTATGTTTGTTTCTATCCTATGGACAAAAAACGTGGTGAAGAAGTTAACTGGTACATGCTGTCTTTCGAAGAGCGCGCAAAGCTCATGCTGGAACATGGCAAAATCGGACGCACCTACCATGGTCTCGTGACGCAGGTTATCTCAGGTTCAATCGGCTATGACAATTACGAATGGGGTGTCGATCTCTATTCCGACGATCCGCTGGTTTTCAAAAAATTGATCTACGAAATGCGCTTCGACGAAGCGAGCGCGAAGTATGGACACTTCGGTGATTTCTATTCCGGAGTGCAATTCTCGCTCGATCAGCTCGCGACATTCCTCGATGGCAATGCTGTCCCTGCGTTAAATACGTTGCAGCCAGCACGCTAGCACCACCCGCGGTGTCTTGGATACCGGGGACCTGTCCCAGGCGGTGTTCGGACTTAAAAGAAAACCGGAACACAACTTGAATGGTGCCGATCTTGCTCGGTGCCGGCGGGACGCCCGCGGTCCCAGTGCTGCGCGTTCGAAATCAGCTCAGTTGTTGGGCTCAACCTAGCATTCAGCAGTTGTTGGGCTCAACCACCATTCAGTTTTGTGGTCTCAACCCACCATTCAGCAGTTGTTGGCCTCAACCCAGTAGCAAAAGAAAAGGGCACGTCGATTGACGTGCCCTTTTTTGATCAGGGGGGAACTTGTTAGTTCTTTTTGACAGCGACTTCGCCGACTCTGTGAATATCTGTAGCTTTGTTAGCTTTGAACAGATCTTCTGCCTGCTTCAACTGATCGTTGTTTTCTCCATGAACGGCTACCAAAATATTACCGTCACGAATCTTGCCTTCGTACATTTTCGCTTCATACTCAGGGATGCCCAGACCGATCAAAGCTCCCGTGATACCAGCTACAGTGGCTCCCACAGCAGCACCGCTAAGTGCCGCCATGATCGGACCTGCTGCAATTAGCGGTCCTACGCCAGGAATTGCCAACGCACCGACACCGGCGAGTAAGCCAATTGCGCCGCCGACAACACCACCTGCAGTGGCTCCCGTGACCGCACCTTCTGGGGCTTTCGTCGAGTTTTTGTGAGCGAAATCTTTGGTTCCTTCCTTATCAGGGAACAGGACCGAGATATTGTTGTCGCTAAATCCAAAGGATCTAAGTGCCGACACCAAATTCTCTGCTTCTACATTGTTGTGCACGAGGCCAATTACTGATTTATGCATTTCATACTCCAAATCTAAGTTAGTAGTTCTTGTTTAGTCGTGTTTCCTAGTGGGTCTTCGCAGCGACTGTCAGCAAGTTTTTGACTTCAGTCACGCAGCTGCAACCCATAGCCAATTCTTCGACTCGACTCTTCTCAGTTTCGCTATCGACCGCACCACGCAAAGTGACGAGACCTTTCGAATAGAGAATCTTGACGTTTTTGGCATCCATCGATAGGTCTTTGTCATTGACGATCGTTTTTCGAACTTCAGCGAGTGCTTGGACATCACTCTTTTTGTTCTTTTGCTTCTCGGCAGTCACCGCGTCGGAACGAGTGGCGCCCTTGTTCTGAGCGGTGTTGTCGGCTTTGGGCGCTTCTTTAGCCAAGACCGCATTATTAGCTCCGAGCGCAGCAAATAGGCATGCTGCGGCAAGTAGTTTTCGCATGATTTCTCCTTCAAGGTGTTCGAATACTTTTTTGACTATGGTCGTACAGACCTTGTTGAGAACATCACAACAAGATCTCAGACTTGCAGTCCCACATTGTCCATAGCACGCGCAGATCATGGCGAAGCAAATCTGCCGAAAACCGGCGCCTGTGGGAAAAACTCGCCACCGGGTTGCCAAGCAAGGCGTTTCACAAGGCATCCTTATATAGGTACAACGAACCAGACTCAGAAGCAGACTTTAGACTACATCCCAGACCCGACTGCTGGAAAAGCCACCGCCGCCGACCAATCACTTACCGGGAATCCATTCAAAGCACCAGCCAGCGATTCGCAACACGATCCCGGTGAATAAACTCAAAGAAAATTGTAGTTTTTAATCTACCAACCTGTTGACTTAAGTCTACCGTTGTCGTATATTTAATACATCGACGGTTCGAACACCAATCGAGCCAACAAAACGAATTGGACAAACGGAATTAACGAGCAAATGGGCATCCCATTTGACGGTATCAACACGACCCAGGAGGTTAACATGTCAGCTTCGAACACCAGAGCTAATTTTGACAGTTACATTGATCAAACCGACGACAATGATTCTGACAATTCGTTAGCGTTATTCGGTCATTTTGAAGACGACACCGACCATGGCTCTAACGTCGTAGCTTTCGGAAGAAAGCCCCGCACATCCGGCAGAAGCCCGGTAGAGACCATCGGCACGACGAAAGCATTGACGCTTGCTGAAGAGAAAGATTTGATTGCAAAAGCCAAGAAAGGTGACTTGAAGGCACGCAACACTCTGACCGTTGCGAATCTGAAGTTAGTCGCATCGATCGCAAAGAAATACGAAGACCGAGGCATACCAACGAGCGACCTCATTCAGGAAGGCAGCATTGGTTTGATGAATGCCGTCAACAAGTTTGATCCCAAAATGGGTCACCGATTTTCGACTTACGCAGCATGGTGGATCAGAGAAGCGATCACCCGCGCGCTGTCCAATAAGTCACGCGTAGTCAGACTGCCTGTCCATCTCAATGAATTGATGACCAAGATCCGTCGCGTCCGCAGCATGCTTGCCGTCAGATACGGCAGACAAGCCACGACGGAGGAAATAGCGATCGAGCTCAACGAGAGCGTTGATAAAGTAGAAAAGGCATTGAGCAGCTCGCAACTTTGCCTCTCATTGGACCAGAAGATCTCTGTATCCGAAGACGAAGGCTGCACGCTAGGCGAGACGATCGTAGACGAAGACAGCGCTACGCCGCTTGATGAAGCTAACTCCCAGTTCGTGACATCGCAAATCTCCGGATTGCTCAGCTGCCTGAATGAAAAGGAACGCAAAGTCATCACGATGAGATTCGGCATGGACACCGGTGAAGAAGCTAGCCTCAGAGAGATTTCCGAAAGACTCGGACTCACAAGAGACCAGGTCGGCAAAATCTCCTGCCTCGCAATGCGCAAGCTCAAAAAATTCGCTCGCAAAGAAGAATTCGAAGGCACGCTAGCCGCCTAATATAACCAACCAAAGATAACGAGGTCCGCTTTTGCTAACTGCATAGGCGGACATCGTGCTATCGGGATGCTTTATCTGCCGTGCGCACCAAAATGCTCAGAAACAGCGGACTTTGTGACAATAGTGACAACTTCGCAACAGCGCCATGCTCCGAATCCGCTGCTTTGCAAGAGGGAGATCTTCGACCGAACGCAGCTTGTAGTGCGTATTACACGCAACATAAAGTGATGATTGGACTATCTTGGTACCGAGAACAAGACCCATGGTAAAACAAAAGACAATCACAATAAAGCCGGCACGAATCATAGTATCCTCCAAGACTATAATCAGCGCGGATGCACAATTATACAATCGTGATCACACGACTATGACTGGAGTTTCGAAGTATTCGCTTCGACCTGCTGAGGCCTAAATGTAGTCATCTCCGGAAATCACCTGGGATATTGGCTTCAATCTTCGGTCTTCCGAAGTACTCTACGTCATTTGATTTACGTAGAAGTTCTTATCGATGAAGCCACCACCGATAGTGCCCCGAAGTCTACTTCGAGCCGATAAAATGCATGCTGAGAATCTCGAGCTTGAGCTCACCCTTTCGGCCACCAGCGAAATAATCCTCGAGCGCCTGCTTTTCAGCTTTGTATTGAATCCAAAACTTGTCCCAATTTTTGCGATTCTTGGGAGAAGGTATGTGAATTTTCCAATGCACATATTCACAGGGCTGACGGCAAATAGCGCAATTGACTGATTTAACCGACATGTTGCGACGGTAAGACTTGCCACAGCCCACACATGCCCATGTACGATTACTCACTGTTGATGCACCTGGAATTGTTTAATCAATGCAGTCGGCTGGCGATTCGCCGCCCGCATAGCGATAATAGAACCATCCGTGAATCTCACGAAGCGGTTGCTGATCGTCTACGTCTTTGTATTCTACAACAGGCAACAAGCTTTCAGGTTTTTGCCACTAATCAAATGTGCAAATCTCTGGCGCTGGACCAGTCAACGGGCCTGTGTAGCTGCATGAGCGGCACCTGACCATGCTGTTTTCGGTGACCCAATCGCAAGCGGAGATACAGGTGCGAGAAGATTTCTTTGGCGCGCTGGCGGCTTTGAGACTGCGAAAGACCTGATCGCAAAATGAACAGCGCATTACGATCCAGTCGCCCTCCTCGTAGAGGGCCGGTCCATAATGTTTTACGTGATATAGGTCTTCGTCGAAGTCGTCTAACATGTTGTTTCGCAGAGGAACTTAATTGTACGTCCGGCTGGCGAAATAGTTCCTACTTAAAAAAATTCAGAGGAGCTGGATATCCTCTTGCTGTGTGTTTTGACAGTCGGTCTATCGTCCGTCTTTTCGGAGTTCAGCTCGAACGAGCGACTGCCAGTCGAACATGGTGAATTGTTCGCGCTCCTGCAGGAGACTTGTCAGTGGTTCTGTATAACGCATTGCATCAAAGGTCGTTTCGCCAAGGATCATATTGCAAGCCAGCTCCGTGTGGTCCGGAATGGCGTTTTGCTTGGCACGAGCGGAGGCGCCCAGCAGAATCCCCTGCATCAACTCTGCGCGATACGGACCTGCAAAATTCAAAAACTTTTTGAACTCTCGTTCGGTAAGTCCGCCAACGTAAGCCGTCGGAATACCGATGCCGCTCCAAATTTCTGCGCGTCTATCTTCCGAAAAGCAAGAAATCATATCTCTCATTTGAATCGGATCGCAATTGGTAGCAAAATATATCGCACGACCCAGACCCTGATCATAAGCTGCTTTTAAACCAGGCTCCAGACCTTGCGGATAGCGTTGATTGACGAGCGCATCATGCCAATTGAAGTATCCGTCGAAAAAACCATATCCTTCGATAATCTGGCCTGCCCAGCGTTCCTTAGCAACGGCGTTGCAAAGCTGTGGAGGAAGCTTCATCTGAGCCAGAGCTTCACCGATTCCCAGATAAACCAGGAAAGAATATTCTTCCTCCCTGCGAAGAAGCTCCGATGCCTCTGAAAGGTCTTCATTCGCAGTCAGATCTCGAACTGTCTTGCCCGCGGCGGCGCCTTCATAGCAAACACCCCTGACGGCCTGAGGTAAGCTGCCCACTTCCCTTTGGACCTTTTGCACCGACAATTCAGAAGCCACTGTAAAACCATCAAGAAAGGTAACTGCTACCTTCCTCAATTCCTTCGCTCGAACAAGCTTGGGATCTGACAGCGCTCCGGACGGGCGGAATCTGCTTCTGTTATCTATCAGGAATTTCTTGCAAGAGGCGATAAAGATTTGAAATTTGCCCATAGAACCACGTTCTCTATGAGGTTTCTCCTAAATACCGAGGATGCCGTAGGTCATTATAGTTCAAAGATCAGAATTAGCACACATCCAGAGCGGATGCGATTAGAGCGATGGTTTACTTTAAAGCTCGATCGGTGATTGATCTTGGCAAACCATTGCCCACTGCGCTTGTCTTTTCGATTCACCGCCATTACAGTGCAACCGCATCTGTAAGGTTTAGTCTACAAATCCTCAAAGTTAAGATTTTTAGGCTGACGATTGCGACGGTCTCCATAGCAGGGACAGTCGGTGAGAGGCTCGTCGAAATCAGCTTCTTCTAAGACTATGTCATCGAATCAAACTTTGCCTTTACCCATGAGCATAATACCAAAGGCAATATTGCGCGACTCCGCAGGGACATTGAGCACCAGTTTGTACTCAGTCCACTCGGTCGTGCCCCTCGTCGGTCTATTACATGTGTTATCAAACGAGAGAGATCTCTTAGCTCCCTGTGGATGCTGCATGAGTCATGTAACCGCATTTGGTGCCGCTGTGAAAAACCGTTGAGTCAGTCGCTCCGAAGTAGTCTTGCGGGTCAAATACCGCGAGGAGAATCATGACGACAAACTCCATTGTCGTCGTGTCATCGTTGTGCAGGATAACTGAATAGCGATTTTCAGAACCTGTGGTCATCGTTGTATCCCTCGAGGAGTGAATCGAAAAATATTTTACTCTCATCTCGTTGCCGTTGCTGCCAGCTCTCTAGTTTCCGGATGTGCGGTTAGCTCTCCTTTTCGTCTGTCATCATGGCCTGCGGCATTATTCGCGAAAGCTGGTTGCGCATTTCTTCGACATACTTGGGAAATCTCTGCCCAATGCTTGGACCGCCGCCGCAATAACGAAGTTTTCCTGTACAGACCTTCAGAGGACTACAACAAGTATAACGTCTGGGGAGGGATGAAGAAGGTCGACAACTGGGCGTTATTGCGAGTCCCTTGAACAAACACCAATCTAATTGACTCCAGAAACCTCCGCTAACTGATTAATGCGAAACATGGTATCACTCGAGGTTAGGCACGATCTATTAGGAGTCGTAAAATGCAATTCGAAATCCCAGGATTTTCCCGCTTTCTCTACATCACTCCCATGCTTACAATTCCTCGATAATAAGACAAGCTGCACTAGGAGTACTTTTATGGTTTCGTCAGAGAAGAGCGACAAGTCTGTGCAAATTGCCAATCTTCTCGCGAGATGGCGACGATTGATAGTTGAGGCAGGTCCGACCAACAAAGAATTAGCTGTTGAAGCGATCGAACAATTGTGCAAAATCAACAAAACAGATCGCCCACTTATACTATGGTGTGAAAGCCCAGCGCAACTGTCGGTAATACCATGTCTAATTGCGAATATTTCGCATGCACCCGGGTGGCATAAAATTGTTGATACCCTATCGAAGGAATCTTCTGACTCATCAAATTGGCGCTCACAGTGGCAATCGCATTGGTCGAAGTTCGAAAACGATTTTGTGCGCCCTTTAGTCGACAAGATCTGGAACTTTCAATATAGCGAACAAGACAACAGCGTTCGAGAGAAAACGATAAGGCGCCTTCAGGAGCACATGTTACTTGTTTTTCGCGATGAGCGCGTAAAGAGCGGAAAGCAATTGGGTGATCAGTCACAGCCTCCAAAAGACGGAGTACTGCGCCAGTTTGCCATGTATGGCGACACGCAGACGCAGCAAGCTAGAGTAGCAGCTGAAATTTCTAAGCGAACGACGTCCAAATTTACGATGACTCCTGCTTCGGCAATTGGAATGTTTCATGGAGTATTTGATCACCGGATTTTGACCGAACATCTGCCTCAAGGTTTCCTCAATGCTGAAACTACCAAAGATAATCAAGCGATTGAAGAGCTCCGCATTCAGTGCCAGGACCTAGACAACCTTGCGAACGCAATGTCTGCATGGAAAACAAGAGTTCTCACCGGCTCTGCCGGCCCAATGATTGATCCGGCTAATTTCAATCTACAAGGGCTTGAATTCCATCAAATGGTCTGGAGAACATATCACGACACAAGGAAAATTGTCGCCGAGGCGCTCAAGCAACCACGAGGCAACCAAATGGCATTCTGGGGAGTTTCATCCAATTGGCTTCCGTTCGCTCTGGCATGTCGAATACTAGAGCCTCAACTCCTCGAAGAATTGGAAGAAACAATCGACTGTTTGGCCTACCTGGCACATGCGGCAGATGGCTACGTTACTGGAAAGAAGGTATGTTTCGTGTCCGAAAAACCTTTGACGTTGGTCTCAAATGCAATCGGTCAACCTCACAACGCAACTGGTCCTGCAGCTACCTGGTCTGATGGATTCACTGTTTATTCCTGGCGAGGCGTCTTCGTAGAGCCGTCCTTAATCGAGAGAAAGCAAGACATATCTCCAGACCAGATTACGAATGAGAAGAACGCAGAAATACGACGAGTAATGCTCGAAATCTTTGGCGAAGAGCGCTATCTGCGCGAGTCAGGCGCAACAATGGTTCAGAAAGACGAGTGTGGCGAGTTGTACAAAGTTAGTTTTCCAGGCGATGAGGCACTAACAATGGTGCGCGTGCGAAACAGCTCACAAGAGAAGGATGGCACATACAAGTATTATTTCCTTCGGGTGCCGCCGACCATAGAAACAGCAAAGGAAGGCGTAGCCTGGACATTCGGAGTAGACGCATCGGAATATTTTCCAGTGATCGAAACTTAGGTCATTCGGCGATTGTGCTAACTGGTGTTCTCTGGATTTCCTACCGCAAAGTCGCTCGAACGATTTACGCGAGCCTGCCCCCAAGCGCCCTGGACCATCAACAGCTTCTGCTAGCAAAGAAATTCGCAGTCACAACGTGCTGCAGAAACACAACATGACGGTAGCAGGTGATGCAGGTGGGGATCACATCAGAACGCATCTACCTACTTACGGGATAAGGTTCCTTTCTCAACGGCTGCGGTTACCTCTTGATAAGACTGCTTCACTTTAATTGGCTGTTCGGCTCCTGCAAACCAAATATACGTGCCGGAACCGGGCGCCGAACGCCAGCAGGTGACGTGATCGAAGTTAATACTAAGTTGCAGTTCGACTTCCTCAGCTGGACCACCAGCTTGCTTCGACTCATTTTTCAATTGAGTCAATTCAGTTACGTGCATGAATGCTACCTCTCAGTTAAGTTCATCGAAGCTTTAGTTGCTTTCGCCCACCAACAAGTGTGTCAGCAATTAGCTCCTGAATCAACTTTTTTGAGCATGAGGAACTCAGTAATGAAAAAACACAATCAATTGCTTCAACGATCGTCAAACAAGCTCCTCGCAAAGCCGTACGCAATAACCAGACCAGCGAGCTTGCCTCCCAACTGACGGCCCTTTTCGAATTTGCTTTGCTCTTTGTCCGCGCTCTTCTCGGTGATCCCGTCCTTTGCTGTCGTATCGGTTGTCTTTTTATCGGCTCGGGACGCCTGTACAACGCCGGTCTTCGACGAACCCTTGTGTAGATGCAGCACCTGGGGTGTCACTCCCGCACCATTTTTGGTGCGATCCTCGGAGGCTGACGTTCCTGTTCTTGAGCGATCTTCTAACTCACCGCTCTTGCTGGTTGCCGATTCTTCAAGTTTTCCAAATTCTTCCCGGAGCATCCCCAAGGATTCTTCGCTTCCCACCAACATTCTCAGAAATTCAGCATTCTCGGACGGTACTCCTGCAATTAACTGAGCCTTTATCTCCTTTTCCACTAGCTCCTTGAAGTCTTTGTCTGACAGACGCAATAACTCATCCTGGCACTTCTCCTTGCAAGCGCTATGGAACTCTCTCAACAAAACCAGGTTGTCTACCATGAGTGGAACTTTACCTCTCTCACCAAATGCCGGAATGTCCGGGTTCGCCAGTGCGTGTGCGCAAAGCGCTCTCACTGATTCGGCGTTAATTCTTCGGACCAGGGGTCCCAGTCCAACCTGCGAGACAGCCTTAAATCCACCCGCCTTTACGTCCAGCTCGGCAACTGCGTATACATCCGCATACACTATTGCTGCCACATCAATGCAACCGTCCTTGCTGCTAAACATCTTTTCGGGGATACGAATCTCGAACACAGGTTTTCCATCATCGTGTTTGTAGACTTCAGCCTGATTAAAATCGCCAACTTTTACTCTTACATCTTTGACAGAGCCTGGAATCTCCATACCCGGCGGCAACTGCTCCTTCAATAGTTTTGTCACCGCATCATTCAACCCTTTGCTCTTTTGCTCAGCGCTCAGGTCTGAAAACCCACGCTTGGAAATTACTTCGAAGATCTTGGTTGAAATTTCACGGCCAGTCTGATTCCCAGACAACTTCATAGCCAACTCGTATGATTCAAGCCAGTTCCCATCGATTCGGAGGATCGAGAGTTCCACCGCAGCCAGATCGTTTCGCCGGGTGACTTCCCAACATTCCTGCTCTACACCAATAGCAAAGTAGTTGTTTGATCGGAGCTTATCCAACTCACGAATTCGATTCGCGAGGTGTCGTCTCACAATTTCGCGAGCGTTTTCTTCGGACCAGCTATCGGTGTTGTCCGCCATTGCTTTATGAAAAATCTCTACGAAATCTTTAGGGGGACTGTCTCCGATGACGAAATTGAGAGCATCCCGGCCGTTAAGCTCCTTGAGGAAAGACCGAACTTTGATGGACTCACCAACCGGATGACCGATGTCCGCGAGGTAGTGGCTGAGCTTTGCTCTTTGCCCTCTCGATGCGGCTTTTGCTGCATCATTTCCAGATCTAAGCGTGTTGTACTGTTTTTCAAGACAGGTCTTCAACGCCTCGCGAGCGTTCTCCACATTAAAGGGGCGTGGCACCTCCCCATCCATCAACGTTTTGAATTGTTCGATGATCTTCGCAACTTCAGGCGACGGTTCCGTACCAAACAGATCACGGAACTTTTCCGGCGAGTCGGCGAATTGCTTATAAAACCTGGCAGTGTTTACTTTGGCTTCCGGAGCTGACTTTTCGCTAGTTGGCTTGAGTAGCTTATCCATCTCGTTCAAGATATCTATATCCCGATCGCAGTTAGCAACTGTAAGCTTCCTAATCAAATCACGAGTGCGAACCTTCGAAAGCTTCTCTACACGAGCTACTTCGCCTTGGGTCAACGGTACGCCATTTCGCAAGGCAAGAATTCTCTTGGCAAAATCAGCATCAAGCTCGGGACCGGGAAAGGCTTTCTTATATGCCTCCTGCAACGCCTCGATATCTTTGTCGGAGAAAGACGCTCCAACTTTCAGATCGTCTGCGAGCTTCCGGGTTATCAGAGTATCTTGTTCCAGATGAGTCATTTCATGAATAACGCTGCGCGCACGATCATCGAGCGCCTCTTTACTTGTGTAGTATTTTGTGTCAGGTTTCATCACCACGATACCTTTGCCGAATCGATATCCAGCGACTGCATTGTCCATGACTGCAAACTCGATTTTGGGCTCCGGTAAGTTTAGAAATTTAGATACATTCGCATAAATAGGCGCGCCTGGAGGGTGTGCGTGAATCATCAGCCGAACAGAGCTTGCCGTGTGCACATCAAGGAGACTATTCGTGGTGGCGGTTTGCTTTTGGAATTCCGCGGGATTGCTGATAGTAATTTCTCTAGTCGAAATGAGCCTGTCTTTTTGATGCACAAAGACTTTATTGTCTTTGCTTACAAAATAATCAGTGCCGCCAACATGCAACCTCTTGAAGTCGCCATACTTACCGGATTTCGGCTCAAACCCTTCGGAAACGGGTATGCCGTCCCGACCCTTCCAATCATTGCGAGCTGAAGGATCTCGAATTACAACTAGATCGGTGCCAGGCATTCTGCCTTTAACGTCGCACGAGCGTTCTTTAATGTTGGAACCATCTACGGATCTGAAGACCACTTTTTTGGGTGCACCTTCAACTGGTTTAGGTCCAAATTCGGCTTGAATAGCACGATTTGCAAGATAGCTGTTTCTCTGGTGACGCAGCAACAAGAACGCAGATCCAAGGAGCAACGCAGCCAAACCGATATCTGTCGCTAAGTCAGTCGAATACTTTCTAATCTCCGCGTCCTCCTGCGGAGCACCATATAAAGTGGCGACATCAAACTTCGCTTTGAACTTAGTTTCTGGCTGGGTGTTCGCAGGAGGTTTTCCGTCTGCAGCTGCAGCATCGTTCGTAGCCGCAGCGGTCCGATAGGCAACAAAGGCACCACGAAGCGAGTCTCGAAATTCCTTATTCGACAACAACGAAGGATCACTTTCCAGCCACTGCACAATGGTAGCTTTGCCGTCCTTCAATAAATCCGCTCGCCCGCTGGCTATTCTTGCGAGTGCGATATTGACCTCGATGCTCTTCAGCACTTGAGTTTTATCATACGCCTCTAGTTCATCATCAAAAAGATTCTTACGCTTCTCTTTGAGAATTTCGACATCACCATTGTTCGCGGCAGCCTCAGAAAGCTTTTGTGTTAGGTTTAAACCATCAATAAAAAGTTGCAGCCGACGAAGTTCTAGTCCAGGCTGTGCCTTCCTAGCCATGTCCAGCGCATTAGAAAACAGAGGAAGAGCTTTGTCGAAACCGTCTTTCCAAAGGACGGTATTTGCTTGACTCATTATCTCCAGAGGGTTGGATGGAATTGAACCAACACTTGGAAAATCCCTTTGCAATTGCTCCGGTGAGAGACTGCATTTCCATGGAGGCAGCTTTAACTCTCTTCGCATCGCTGTCATCTGTATGTACGCTTTGATCGCGGCATCAGTGAAATCGGGATCGACCTGAACTGACGGATTTTGCCGAACAATTTCCAGAAGCTCCTTCTCGCCTTGCGCCACGGATCTGTCATCACCACTGGCTATACGAAGGCAGGCAATCTGCACCTTCAAGGTAAGTGGTTTTTCAACTGTCGCCTGTTCCAGAAGAACGTCCTTTTCGACTTTCTCGACGTCTTGTTTGAGCAGCCCAAGACGTAATCGAAGATCCTTCAGTATTTCCTTGTCCTTGTTATCGGCGTTCTGTTGAATATCAACTTCAGTGTTCCAGACCTTTTCCAGATCTTGCAGAAGTTGTCTATTACATGCGCCTAGACCAAACTTCGCCTTTTGAGCACCGTCAGTGAGTAGACCGAGTGATTTCTGCAACACTTCGATTGAATTCTTGACTCGCTCCTGGCTCTTGTTAGCGCTTGCTTCACCAGTGGTGGCATCAGGAGACTTACCGTTACCGTTCTGTGCGACAGGTTTTGGCCCGTCCTTTTGATTCCTGTCGTCCTTTTCGTCTTCTTTCGTATCACCAGCGGTCGACTTCGCGGTCTCCGTTGCCGGAGCCGCCGCCCGCGAATCTCCCTTTGCGAGATTCCTGATGGCGTCTTCGTAACCTTCTGGCTTTAGATTGTATAAACGATTGACGATCTCCTTGGCCAGGTCGTTGCTATTGGTTCTAATTGCAAGGTCAAAGAGTTCCAAACTGGTGGACGGCAGTTCCCCCGATTTGACTTGCTTAACTGAGTCGGTAGTTTCGGAACTGTTGTGCTTGTGCGAATTTTTCGGATCTGGAGCGGAATCTTTTTCTTTGGTTTTGTCTGCACCGTTGGTGCCACTATCGGGCCTCGGACTCGTCACTATCTCCGGAGTATTATCTTCACTCACTGGAGCAGTTTCGGCGCTACATTTTATCTTTGCACCCGGTCCCCAACAATCATCGAGAACGGGTGCCCAGATATTGTCACTTTCGATCGGATGTACACAGTTGAACATCTTTCCGATTTGAGCTTCCGTCATTACGTTTTCTCCTGGTTGTCCTGCCTCAAACCTCTTCTGGAATCCAATTGCATCAGCGATGATCTTCAAACAAACTCCTCGCAAACCCGTACGCAATAACTAAACCAGTCAGCTTAGAACCCAACTGACGCCCCTTCTCGAATTTGCTTTGTTCTTTAGCGTCCGCGCTTTTCTGGGTCGTCCCGTCCTTGGCTGTTTTCTCAATTGCCTTCTTATCGTCTGAAAGGGAAGCTTTTACCACCCCGGCTTTCGACGAACGATTGTGTTCATGCAACACCTGGGGCGTCACTTCTGCACCGCCTTTGGTGCGCCCTTCGGAGCTATCCTTACCTGACCCGGAGTGATCTTCTGATTCTCTACTCTTGATGGTTGGGGCTCCTTCAAGTTTGCCGAATTCCTCTCGGAGCATAGTCAAAGTGTCTTCGCCTTTCACCAGGTTTTTCAGGAATTCAGCATTCTCTTCATGTGCGCCTGCAATCAGCTGAGCTTCTATCACATCGCTCACAAATTTCTTGAAGGCTTCGCTTTTTGGATTCGAGAAGAAATTCGTATCCCTCTCCTTGCAAGCCCTATGGAGCTCTCTGACGATATGCTCTCTCTCTTCAGCGGAAAGAGCCTTTGCGTCTTCCTTTCTTAGATCCACTGAGCCGACAACATTTAATACTTTCTCCGGCGTCGAAACTTTTGATGTATCTTTTGGCGATTCACCACTATTGTGTGGGACCTTCGGTTTACTTAGTTCGGGAGATGGTTCTACACCTTTCTCATTTGTGCTTCCGTTTGGGCTTGATCCTGGTGCCAATTCCTTTTGGGTCGGTCTGTTCCCAGTTTCGGGACGAGCAGGCGCCAAGTCCAGAATGATCGGTTTTTCCACACCGTCTGGCGGTCGTTTGAGGAAGTCCTTTTCCAGCAGCCGATTTTTCCAATCGTCGATCACCATAGGTCGCAAGTTTGACTCAGTAGTGTTGACGGAGTTCCTCGGGCCGATCCAGCCAAGGCAACGCGCGGCTATCGCCGCTGATGCCACCGTCGTTACCAGATCCGGTATATCGTCGTCATTGCTTTTACCTACATCGGCCTTGCAATGTCTTGTTGGAAGTGGCGCCCAGCAGTCCGCAGCCACGGAGCACCACAAGCTGTTGCTATCATTTCTGCCAAAGTCATACGACGAAAATTTTCCGATTTGAGATTCTGTCATTGGAAATACTCCTATGCACGCGTGTTTCGAAGATGTGTGTGTGTTTTTTTTTTTAGTCAGCGACCTTGTGGGCTAGAGGCTTGCATTCCGAGTCGAAGAGTTTGTATGACATTCACCAGGAATGCACATCTATCCGACTCACTCTTACATCTGCTCAACTCTCGCTCGACGCTCTGCCGATAAGAATCACGGCTCCTAATATCAGGAATTGTTCTATTTAGTTCGGTATCTAGTTGTGACCGCAAATCCGATAGACTCAGTTGAGTCAGCAGCTCACCACGAACGACAGCACGATTAGTTGATTCTTTCAGATTGGCTTGTGATTCAAATTTCTGCTTTTGCATCTGACCGAGCATCGCTTGTGCTTTCGTTGGAATACATTCTGTCAAGATGCGCTTTGTTGCAGGCTCATCAACCTCGAACAACTTCTCCAACGCTACTCTTAAATGAGGTTTAAATCTTTTTTGAATCTCGTCTCGTGAGAGACCATCCAACCCGTCGAGACCGACCCTGTTTTCGCCCGAGCCCTCGCAGTAAGAGGCTAAAATGCGACACGCTTTAATACGCACCGGCATGTTTTTCGAACTGGTCAGCCCGGAGATTACATACAAAGCAGCTTCGACTTCTCTCGCATTAGTGCCGTGTTCAACTATTTCTTTGGCACACTCGAAGCGGAACTGAGGATCGGCAATACCGTAGGGCGCTGTCGTCCAGACATCGCGCATACTCATTGACTCAGGCGCTCGATAGGACCTAAGCGCTCCATTGAACAACTCGCTAGCAACCCAACGGTCATCTCGCTTGTGCAGAACGACTGAAGTTCCATCAGCTCTTCGCCAGAGTGTATGTTCTGAAAAATTGGCTCTATTGAGAAGCTTTTCCACTTCCTGCCAAGTCTCTCTGCGCTGAGGAGACTCGCTGAGAGCGTAATCGATCATCCCTTCGACAGCAGCACGATGATGAAGAGCTTTCTCTAAAATTACTTTTGCATCTCGTCGATGACCGTACTCGCGACCGTAGCACATGATACCGAATGTGATTGCTGCTGCCGCTCGCCTATCACTATCGCTGAAGGCGGAATTGAGTCTGGTTAGAGCCGCCTTGCATCCGGCCAATGACAACAAGTCTTTGTCATGTTCAGCAACCTTGACGGGTTCTGCTCTAGTGTATGAAACTAATGGCTTCGAACGCCCCTCTTCAAGAAGTGAACGAATAACGCTCAAACGAGGATCCTGGGGATCAACTATTGGACCAAATTTGGTTGCAGCAATTACAGCATCAACCGCGACGATAGTATCTTTCGGATTTCTTGAGTTCTTTGCTGTAAGTATTCTTGCGGCAAGCGTCGCATGAGCGTCTGTTTGACCGAGATTAATCGTCACTCTCTTCAGCCCGACGATCGTGTGATGTGCCACTACTGGTAGTTTTACCAGAGATATCAGGTCATCACTAAACTGCTCGAATGGAAGCAGCAGACGGTCTTCCCTATAGGCTTCATATCTTTTTTCTATACTATGGCGAAGATCCGCAAGAATTTCCATAGCTCTAATGCAGACCGGGTCATTCGGCATGAGCGCCAGTTTTACCTGCAGCGTGCTCAGAATGTCATAATAACAGATTGGCTTAAACTCACGGATACTCTCCAAAATGTGCAGCCGAAGTTCTTTCCTGCTTTCGCTCCACTTCTGGTTATCCTGATTCAAAGATTCAAATTCCTTTTCCAGCGCATCAACAAGGAATACTCCGAATGACAGACTTCGATCAAAAGCTCTGCCTCGGTCATCTGATTTTCTAGCGCCATCTTCCAACGATTTCAGAAGACGTAGCCTGACCAAAGGATCCACCTTATTATCGAGAACGATTGACATGACTTTGATGAGATCTTTGTCTAAAGCGTCTTTGCTTTCGGCAATCGAAGCCATTACATCAATCGCCCTATCTTCGATCGATTTGCGTTCCCGTTCCACAATCAGGGGCAGCGCATAGCTCGACAGCGCATTATGAAAAATACCGCTTGTGACCGGTGTTGCAGGCTTCTGTTCTATCGGCTTGTCGGCGCGCCGTATAAAGCAGGCGAGCGCAGCTAGGGCCTTATCTCTCGAGGCGTCGTCGGCTATCTGCCGCGTGGGAGCAAAAAGCATTTTATCTATGATCTCGGATCGTCGTTTGTTCAACTGAAGTTCTTTTCTAGTCACAAGTTCGAACTCCATAGGGTGACCGCGATCGATGACGTACCGGTGGTAAGCCTGATTCTCTTTTAACGGCTTGAACGAGCCACACTCAGTTTTTAAATATTTTTTCTCCACCTCAATGATAGGTGGAGGCAGCTCAACCGTTGCAAGCAAATCTGCGCCTGCTGTCTCATATGAAAATTGTTCCGACTGCAGGTATTTTTTCGCAAGCACTTCGGTCTGCAACCTGCGCTGCTCGTCTTCGAACGGAACAAAATTTGACCAGACAATACTCGCGCTCAGATTTCTTACAGCAATATCAGGATCGTGCGCCGCTCTATATTTCAAGGCACGTGTAACATCCTCGGTTTGTTGCATGCGGGCAAGAGCTTCTATAGCCGCTTTCCGGACACCAGCGGACTCTTCATACAAACTGAGATCGTCCTTATCTATGCGCGTCTCTGATACTCTTATCAACGCCTGGTCAATCGCATTGTTGGGATACGCATTTCCAATTCGCGAAAGCGAATTGATTGCGGCAATGCGTAGCTCGGGGCTCTTTGCTCTACTGCGGCTTGAGTCTTCACCATCATAAGCGATCAAACTTGTTAACGTGTTGACAATCGTTCGCTTGCTTTGATCATCAACGATCAATTCGAATGCACGTCTCGCGATGGCCGCTCTAACTTCCTCAGGAATCGTTCGCTGAGTCAACAAACGAGTCAGAAGCCGTTTCCCTTCTTTGGAAGTCTCCTTGTTAATTATCAAAAGGTCAATCGCGGAGACTAAGGTCTTCGTATCTAATCCTCGAACATCTAATTTGGTGCCTAGTTCTATGAGTCTCATCAGGGTCTCGTTTCGGCGAAGAGTACCATCAGAGCCGTAATAAGGTCCAAGGTCTTCAAGTTTGCTCAATGCATCGACAGCGCTCAGCCGGTCGCTCAGTGGAAGTTCAAGGGAGTCGACAGTTGTCAAAAGCTTTTCGAGTCCGTATTTTGCGAACGAATGGTTTTGTTCTCGAAACGATTTCAACTGATTCTCCAAGCCTGAAATCAGTTCGTCTTCCGAGTTTGCCGAGGCACTTGAGTGCAGAACCAAAGCGATGAAGACGCGTAAATTCTCATCGAGACTTCTGTCTTTTACAATACCATTCAGCAAATCGAGAATCTCATGAGCTCGAACACCAACGCCCTGGCTGAGATAAGCTACACTCGCCGACGAATCCAGAGTGGGCAAGACTTCTCGCTGAAAATGTTCAAGCCTTTTCATCACGAGGATTAGCTCACAAACCACATCTGCTCTCTGCAACTTATTGAGACCGTCGATACCATCTCGAGCCAATGCTTTTTTCAAAACAGAAGCGATGAAAAAATCCGGACGCTTTCCGAGCTGTACAAGCATATCCGCGGCGCCTAACGAGACACTGTTCAGGCTGGATGCTGAATAAACCTCGAGCATCCTAAAATAAGAATCTGCTTCTATTGAATAGCGACCGTCCGAAGATTTAGCGATAATTCCGTCGGCAGGTGGTTTGCCATCATGGTCCAACGAAAGAATATAGATAGCGGTTGCCTGCGCGAGTTGTAGCTCCGGATTTAAATTTGAAGAACCACCCGCGATACCGCCACCGAAAGGCATTGTGGACCTCGTTATTTCGAGCCGCCGCATAAGGCTGTCCACGAACTCCTGTCGCTTGACCGACATATCAGCCTTCCATTTCTTCTGTGCCTCAGGGGCAGACGCAGCAATTTCGATTGGAACGGTGAGAAACGTCTCCATCTTGAGGCGAAGACTCTCAATCTCACGCCTCTCGCTATCCGATAGCCTCCCCAAATTCGACAAGCGATCGGTGTGAGAATCGAACAGTGCAAGGAGAGCAACCTTGCTCAGTTGATTCTTCCTACCAACGTCGTCGATAGCATCGACCGAGATTTCCGCCGTTTCGATTCGCTTGGTAATCTCATCAAGCCGTTTTGTATCAATGCCCGGGCGGCGCTGAAACTCGTGAAGCAAGAAGCTCCCAATAAATTCAGCACTTACGATCCCATCGAAGACCCGATAGCCTCTCGAGTCTGTAAGACCTTTCCAGTTCCTCGCGGCTGCGCCATACCAGGTGTTGCGGCTGCGCATGACGCTCCAGCCCAATTTCTCGAGAAGAGACACTCCAGCAGAGTGACCGAACAGAAGATTCTTAGTAACATCGAGACCTATGGCGAAGTGACGGACCTTTTGCAAGTCTTGCCCGGTCTCGGTACTTCCTAAGTAGGCACCATTTAGCCCAAAGCCACTTAGCCCTACGAGCGCTCTAGCTCCAGGAATGAGTAGCGATTTGAGACCGGCGCCCGCAATTGCAAGACTTCCACAGGAGAACATTCCAGCCATTAACATCGAACCATCGAGAAATGCAATGGACGCCTTGGAGAAGTAGTGATTGAGCTGTGCCTTTCGACGAAGCATAGACATTCGGTCCGCAGTCGAAACTTGAATTTGAAACTCCGAATCTCTATAGACCACTGGATCTTTAGGGTCGAACGCCATCGGTTTTCCATCTGGTCCACTTATGAATGCACGTTTGGGATTATTGATTGTAGAAGCACCAATGTCCATGACGTTGTATAGCTTCGAATCCCTGGCGCTCCAATCGGTCTCGAAGTAATACTGTCCGCCTGATTCAATGACGAAATAATCTCCCGACACCAGATTGACAGGTACTGCATCGGGGATTGGATCTTGACTTATCAAAACCAAAGTCTTCCCCTCGAACTTAGCGTAAAGTGCTGCCTGAAGGTCTCCGTAGTGCATTTGTTTATCTATTCTTCCGTCCAAGGCAGTCTTCAATTGGTTTGAGAAGTTACGAATTCGAGGACCTTCGAGGGAAATCCAGTTGCATAGATCTTTGATGAACTGCTGAAGCTCAGGATCGCTTAAGCACATGTTCTCGGGAAACTTAATCCGTCCAGTTGTTTTGTCCCACCCAGGTGGAGTTTTGATGGCGTTTGGTCCTTGAAAAGTACTTCGCAGTTTTGTGTCCTTGATATCAAATACGCACGAGAGGGCATCAGCTGTCGAGTATAGATTCGTGAGGTGATAAACGGCATACATCATGGAATTGTCGGCAGGGTTTTTCAGAATTTCTTGCCTAAAATCGAAAGAGAACCTCAAATCACTTAGCAATCCCGGCATAGTCTCGCGGTAGACTCGGCGAACATCAAACTCCCGACTAGACGCGATTACCCGATCTGTCCAGTGATATGTCTTTAGAAGCAACTCCAGGGACTCATTTGTGAGCGGCCGGCTAAAGTCAATTCCGAGAGTGCTGCCTTTTGATTTATAATCCGAAATACACTTCTCAATCTGCAGTGTAGTTAGTTGGAATCCCTGTCCAGCAGCCTGCTCCCTTGAATTCGAAAAAGCATCGAGCTTGATGTCTAGTGGCTTTTTGTAAGCCTCGAGTGCATTGGGAACAGCAACTTTCTCTAACCAAGCGGTCAAATCGCGCGCCGCTTTAAGGGTAGCTGGAATTTGGGACCGGATTTTTTCAAAACTTGCACCATCCTGCATTTTCCGGACCGCCTGGATCTCGTCGCGCACTTTTTTCATCAATTCGTTCTTTTTCTGAATAACTTCCGCTTCGAGAGTCTTCAGGGCTGACAGCTTCTCTTTTTCCAATTTGTCTTTAAGTTCTGGTTTTTGAGCGATTCTTTCTTTGTATGACTGTTCAATCTTCATGCTGCACTGCATCAACTCATGTTCATGAAGTGCAGGAATAATGTCGAGCAAAGTGTCCTGTAGCTGATTAACGGTGGTCTTCTTTGGAGTCCTCCTGCACAATTTCTCAAGAGACAGATCGATTGCTTCTTTGTCAAAGGACTCGAATACCGGCAGGTGGTTGGCATCGAATCGCAGCCTGCCCTTTTGCACGGTAATCTTATCTCCCAGGTATACCCCGGAAGCAGCCCAGCACTGCTGATCTTTGAGCCAATCAAAACTAATTTTTGTAGTATTATCGAGGCTATATACAACTTTCGTCGGCGAGAATCGCGACTTTTCGGATGCACCACCAGCGATATCAGTGTATGAATACTCAAGCTCCGTACGGTCCGGCAATAATTGTCTGTAGATTCTATGAGTACCGTCACCTAACAGGCAATAAGTTCTTACATGATCGGTTGTTCCGTCTATTCGTTTAAGTTTCAGGATTTGGCCACTTAAGTCCTTAATCTGCCTCTCACAAACAATCTCACCTGCGCCGTTTAGCTCCACGCTTATCTCTTGAGGATTCGATTTGCCCTTGTTAAGGAGCAACCACGAACCATCAGTTCTAATTTCGAGCGAGTCGATCGGAGTGGTAAAGAATGGTTTGAGATTGAATTGCTTTGGTACGTACAGGTTCCAATCATTGCCTACTCGCGAAATGCGTCGAATCTCATTTCCACTGGAATCTTTGGTTACGATCTCATGCAAGTCTCCAGCATCATTGTAAGTGTAGCTACACGTGACTCTAGCTTTCGTGAGGAACAGTTCGCTTGGCTTCCAGGTATT
Organism: uncultured Candidatus Obscuribacterales bacterium; assembly: GCA_964418155.1. Classification (GTDB taxonomy): domain Bacteria; phylum Cyanobacteriota; class Vampirovibrionia; order Obscuribacterales; family Obscuribacteraceae; genus JADYXR01. Next base: position 73,925 of record CAYQKX010000032.1, read on the forward strand.
GTTGATTCTTATCCAAGTCAAACTTCTACCGTCGGAGAACGATGATAGAGCAGTGTTTTCGTTGATAGCAACAGCATCCTTAGGCAAAACTTTTAGCCCCGCTAGTGGTATAGTATCGACCTGTTGGTCAGATCTCTTTGGATAAAACGTACCGTCGTCAGAAAAATTAGGATCGGGTTTTGCAGTGACGAAAAAGAATTCCTCGGAGTGTACAGAATCATTGACTAGTATTGAAGGAAGGAACGTTTGCGCTTTTCGATCATCAGATCGAAGCCGAGATGCATCCTTCTCGATGCATGACTTAAACAATTCGGCAGCGGAAACCCCTGCGGTCGAATACATTCCAGGTGAAAACGATTCGAAAAATTCAGACATACCGAATTCGATACTCATGAGACCCTCCCAGCAGTAACCATTGTTGAATTTATGCGCCGTTGATGACTTTGCAGAATAGAGACAACTTGCAAAGATGTTGCAAAAAAAGCCGTTTCGAGTTCGCAGCGGCAGGATAAGACAAGCCGACATTGATGAACAGCGAAGAAGAGTGCCCAAACGACAAGTAGAGGAGTCGTTCCGAAAACTCCTTAGCTGGAGAATACCTTGCCACCACTTTCAGTGGCAGATTATCCAGTCAATCAAGGTTACAGGATAGAATATCTCACTTCACGAGAGCTCGAACTTAGGACGCCAATGGCGCCGTGCTGGATTTTGATGGGTGACCGGAGCGAAAACTTGCGAAAGAATAAGCTAATTCGAGCGATATTGCTAGCGAGCACATTTATCGCCTTCTGCTTTATCTTCTACTCTCTAGGAATTGGTGTTTCAGTTAACCACTCCAGCCGCCCACCGTTGATTTTTTTCGCGGGATTGGCTACTTTGTTTACAGTTATTGCCTATTATTGCATCGCAAAGTTGTCCGTCGCAGCGAGTGTTCGGCTGCGGAGAGCTTCGCGTAAATCGTTCTTCCAAAAGTTTGACGGTAACAACAGATAAGCCAATTAATGGTCCCACCAGAATTGACCTCAATGCTGCCTAGGGTATTCCCGATTGTTTCGAGGTTGTATCGAGGTTAGCATGAGCGGAATGACAGATGGAAGGCGTTATGACCCGTTTAGCCTGCACAATTATAGCCGTATGCACATTGGTCGGAATGGTGTATCCATTGTGGACGAGCAATGGGTTTGGCGGAAGTCAAAGCATTGCATCAGCCATTCATAACGAATCTAGAGACCAGCGGTTGGAGCGATACAGGCACACAATCGATGGCATGATAGGCATGCTCAAGATGAGCAAAGTCCAAGAACTGCTAGGTCCACCGGACCGAATCGGTGCGGTTGGCGGCGGAGACTTCTCCAACTTCAGGTTTGATGGGTATTGGGTCTATAGCTCGAATCCAAACTCCGAATATGTCGTTTACTACGATCCGAAGAATGGTACTGTGAGTGGAACTCGCATAAGTGAATTCGATCCCTCGCAGGGCTCTGCACACTGTGGAATTACGCAACGTGAGTGTAGTAATAGGGTTGGCTACCTGGAGTCAAGCAACAAATAACCGAAGAAATCTTTGAAAGCAACTGGACTGGCGAAGCTAATCTATGGTGGAGAATGGAGCACAGCCAGCTTGCTCTCAGCCATTGACGCCCGCATCTTCCAACGAGCGAAAGTTGACAGCAGTCATCCTGAATCCTAGCCGAGAAGGGCGAGAAATAAGCTCGTCGCCAAGACAAAAAATCGTAGCAGTTTTAAAAGTGGCAAAAGCAAGACAAAAAGTAGGTCCCGATTCGGCGGTCAGAGCGCTCACCGTCAGGAAGTCTCATGAGACGAACAGAAACAAAGAGACTCACTTAAGCAAGCATCCATGAGCCTTTTCGAAGACAAATTGTATCAATAGAGGGCAGACGAGGGGACTTGAACCCCCGAGTGCTGGAACCACAATCCAGTGCCTTAACCACTTGGCGACGCCTGCCATGGACGCGTTTCATAGAGCCAGGTTGCATTATACCTAATTGCCGCAACTATCTCGAAGCGCTGAGTTATTGGAAGACCTCACGAAAAGCCCGGAAGCGCATCCAGTACAAGGTTTACCAATGCATACTTCGATTTACAAAGGGTTGTGAATCGAATTCTATAGCCTGTGATGCGCCATTTAGCGATTCGAAGAGCGAGCCAGTTCAACTAAACATGCTCAGAAAGCCACTTACAGCCAGATATCAACCAGCGCCAAGGACTAAGCCGCAGTCACCGAGGACCTCAACCCAATATGCCGGCCGCGACCGAGGCTTTGAGTATTAGAGGAAGCGCCAATGGCGTTGCGGATCCAACTAGGATGATGAGCACCGGTAACGCGAATCGCCGAGATGTGTTGCACCTCCGGCCAACCAATGAAGCCAAAAAACCTGAAGATACAATCAAAATTCCTACGCCGTTTCCAACAACGTGCAACAATGACTCCAGTCAGGCAAAGTTGTTAACCTTAACTGATCCGGCCAGATTGACTTCGGTCACTAGTTCCGTGTCGCCCAGATTCGATGGACTGTCGCTTGAATAGTGCGTTTCGGTCAATCGCCTCTGCTCAAGCTTTTGTTTTTCCACGGTGTTGAATGTTCCGATCGGAACTAAATTGCCGGCAAAAATCAACGTGACGAACGCGACTAGCGGCACCAGTATAATGGCGCAGACAAAGAGAAGTACGTGTTTCCGTTTCATGGCAACACACCTCCGATTCGCACAGCGGTGCTGTACACGGGACGCTCTAGTTGTTAGTAAGTTGTTCGATTATCATCGAAACTCGCAACAATCAAAATGGGGTTATCCCTGTGAAACAGTGTGCTTCGCCGACGGTATCATCTCTGCCGTGCGCGCTAAGTACTTAGCCGAATCGGCGAAGCTACTTAACTCCTAACACTCCGAAGAAAGGCGGCAAAACGAAAGCGAGAATCCCACCGACAAGAAAGGCGCAGAGCCAGGATCCTATCCAGATGGTAAACGCAACCTTTGGACCGCGCTCTTTGATCATGACTCCGACAGTGGCGATGCATGGAACAAAAAGTGTGATAACGATCATCGCAGTAACCGCCTGGGCAGCGGTGAGTGCGACTTCAGTGAGACCGAAGGCAGCGAAGTCACGCCTCACTATACCCAATATAAATGTAGTTGGTATTCGCGGGTCGTTTGGAAGTTTCAACCAGTGCACCACCAGCGGTTGCAACGCGGTCACGAACCAATCTAGCAATCCAACCATCTGCGCGACAGTGACAACGAAGCCCGCAAGGCAGAACATCGGTGCCGACTCTTTCAGGAAAGCAAATGATTTCTTCCATGTTTTCTTCGCGACATTATCCCAACGCGGAAGCCGCATAGGAGGCAAGTCAATGAGTAACGCCTGCGATTTGCCAGGCAGTATCTTGTTCAAAAGAAGACCGGACACCGCCAGGATACCGAACACCAGACCACCATAGACAGCCCACGCCGCACCGCCGCCGGAGCGCGCCAGAGTGCCAGATACCACACCCAACTGCGCAGAACACGGAATCGCAATGCCAAGCAAAGCCGTCGCAATCAGCTTCTCTCGATTGGTCGTAAGAAGTCGGGTAGTGATCGTTGCCATCGTCACGCAGCCGAGGCCAAGAATCAGTGGAATTATTGCGCGCCCGTTCAAACCGATCTTGTTCATAAGTCGATCGACAAGGACAGCCAATCTTGGCAGATAGCCCGAGTCTTCTAACAGCGAAAGGCCCAGGTAAAAACCGATTACCAACGGCATCAACAATCCTAGAAGGTATGTCACGGTAAGCGTCAAGATTCCGTATTCGCCAACCAGGACATTGCCAATTATGCTCAATAGGTTTGACCTAAACTTCCAAAAGTCATATTTGACTTCATCCGGACTCACAGATGCAATTGCCGATTCAAGCGCCGGAGTATCTGCCGAAGACAAGGTTCCAGCGGGGAAGCCAAACATTTTGTCGTTGATAGTAATCTCGCACGGCGCAAATTTCGCAACCAGTTCTCTAACAACGGGTTCGTAATACACCCGCATCGTCTTCTTCTCGGTCAGGTCGACCAGATTGCCTGCAATCCAGACTCCAAGCACCTGGTAAAATATGAAGTAACAAGTAAGCAGCGCGATAATGCCACCATATACGGGGTGCAACAAAAATCGTCCTAACTTCACGGAGAATTTCGTGGTCTTCGAACTCTCGCTGACACAATCATCAACCACTTCGTCGACAAGCCGCCGGCGCTCGGAATAGATGCTCGTCCGCAAGTTATCACTGCGATGATTGCATTCCTCTATAGTCTTTTCGTCATTCTCGAGAATCAACAATGCTCGCGACTGATCGATATCACGATCCAGGACGGGCTGCAGCTTCTCGATGAGCTCGGCGCGAATATTGCCAACTCTAGCTTGTTTGACGAGTTCGCCAATCTCAGAGATGCCTCTGTTCTCCACCGCAACGCAATGCATGACAGGCACACCCAGGCGCTCGGATAGAAGTCCGACATCAATCGCAATCCCGCGCTGCAGCGCCTCATCCCATTGGTTGATGACGACAATAAGAGGTTTTCCCATATCAATCAACTGAAGAGACAGGAAGAGATCGCGGTCCAGACTCAAGGCGGACACAACATTTATGACTCGATCCGCCTCCAGAATCATCCGACGGGCAGCGCGCTCTTCATCGTTGAGACTGGAAATTCCATACACTCCAGGCGTATCCGCGATAGCGTCCTCGCCGAGACGACCCTGGGCAATGTCGATCGTGGTACCCGGATAATTCGAAACGTCAGCGCTCAAGCCAGTCAGCGCGTTGAAAATCACGGACTTGCCAACGTTGGGATTGCCTGCTAGGACAATACTCAGACCGGCCGAGCCGCTCTTGTCACCATCGCCACGAGCGGAAGTATGGTCCTTGTCGTGCCGCTTATTGACGCGAACACTGCTTTTCATTCGTCCCTCAACAACCGTCTTGACTGATTTTATCAGCAAACACTCATCGATAGTGGAAAATCTAACGGGCGAAAAGCCCCGGAAATTTATGGGCAACAATATTTGTCAATGAGTTCATTGAAGTGAGTAGCGGCTCGATCATCCGTGCTAATGTAACCACGTTATTATTGAATGCAAAGCGAAGCGGCCGAACCGCAACCTGAATGAGTATTTTCAACCAAACCAAAAGACACAACGAACAGTCCTGCGCGAAGGTCGCACGCAAGGTCCTCCTCGTGTTCTTGTCGCTGCTCTTGTCTGTTGCTCAAGCGACTCCGGCCAACTGCCAGACATCGACGACACAACCGGGCGACGCCAAGACTGTCAAATTGAAGAATGGTCTTCGAGTCCTGTTGATCGAGGAACCGGCGTTTCCGATTTTGTCTTGCCAGCTCTGGCTCAGGACCGGTTCACTCAACGATCCCTCGGGCGGCAGCGGAACTTGCCACGTAATTGAGCACTTGCTCGCCGAGACTATGAAAGCCAACGGCGGCTCTTTGGCTCGACAACTAGTCGGCAGCGGAGGACGCTTCGATGCATTCACCAGCGACGACTTCACTGTATTTCTCGAAAACTTGCCGGTCTCTCAGCTAGAACTGGCGCTAAATCTTCAAGCCGAGCGCTTGAAGGAAAAGAGCTTTTCGCAACCGCAGTTGACCGAAGCAGTTCGTCAAGTGACACAGGAGCTCGAAGGCGCCAACCGCAATCCTGACAGAACCTTGATGCGCGAAGTTCGGTCGCTGGTCTATACCCGCCATCCTTATAAGAATTTGCCTGCAGGAATTGAAGAAGAGATAAAAGCGCTGACACCACAAACAGTCACCAACTACTTCAACAATTACTTCGTGCCAAGCAACGCAATCCTCGTGATAGCAGGAGATATTAAGCAGAGCCAGGTCATGAGTCTGGTGGAAAAACAGCTAGGCAGCCTAAGGGAGAAGTCAGCCAGCGCACCATTGGCAGTGCCCTCCGAGCCGGTTCAACCTGGTGAGCGTCGCGTCTATCTTAAATATGGTGGAAAGAAAAACAAGGTCCTGGTCGCTTTTCACGCACCCGCTGCTACTGAAGCCAATGCCGCCTCAGCCGCCGTGGCTGAGTGCCTACTCGGAAATTCTGCCAGCGGACTCCTAACGGATAACTTGATCGCCAACAAAATTTGCGATTCTTGTTCCACAGCTTTCGAGCTCCGCAAGCAGCCTGGGATGTTCGCCATAACACTTGAGGGGTCGGGGACTTCGAATCCTTCTAAGATGCTATCGACCGTCGAAGAGATTTGCGACAAAATCAAAGACGGAGGATTCGATGAAGCAAGCCTCGCCGAAGCCAAGAAGCATGCCCTATTTTCTTGGCAGAAGAATAAGATGGGCCCCTACAGAAGGGCTTTTCAGCTTGGACTGTTCGATGCAATCAATAAACTCGACCAAGCAGATCTGTGGCAAAAACAGATTGAAGCTGTTACAAAACAAGACGTCATGCGACTCGCAGCAACATATCTGGTGCCGGCAAAACGATGTGTAGGCTTCATGCTCGCACAAGCAACACCGTCACCACAGAAGACGGCTTTTGTAGACTCGCAGGACGACAGCGCAGTCGCGGCCGAACGCTCTTTTGTGAACAAACAGATTGGCATTTCAAAGTTTGCTACAAAGCTAGACAAGGCAATCGCGGAAAGCAGCTTACGCCATTACCGTGCCCTGACAGATCTCGCACGACTACAGGCAGCTGCATACGATCCATATCTGCAAGGATCGCGGACAGACGGTACCGACGAACCTAGCGACGAAGCACCAGATTCAATAGAGGAATCTGGCGATTTAAAGCCGTCAGGATCCAAGCCAGGAGATACCAGTAGCACAGCCTCTCCCACTAACGAGAAGAAGACGAATAGCGATACTTCATCACCTGCCTCAACCAGCAAGGATGATTCCAAGCCAACCTCTACAACGGATAAGAAGGACACGTCGTCGAAGCAGGACACTCCATCAAAAACGGATGCATCCTCGAAGCGGGACAATTCTTCGAAATCAGACTCTTCGAAACAGGACTCCTCATCGAAAACCGATGCAACGTCAAAGCAGAACACTTCCTCGAAGACTGACTCCTCACCGAAGCCGGATGCTTCGACCAAACAAGACGCCAGTTCGCAAACGGACGCATCAGCGAAGCAAGACACATCGTCGCAACACAACACCTCGCAATCCTCATCAACGAACACGTCGACGCAGACTGCCCCGCCGCCAACATCAGGCGGCTCGTCATCTACTACAAAAACAACAGCCCCGTCACAAGCCACCACTTCGCCTTTCACCACGCCAGCGGCTACAACTCAGAGCTCGCCGCCGTCGCCAGCCCAAGCCGCAGGTTCATCTCCTCCGGCAGTTGGTCTACGCAACAACATGACACAGCATGTCCTCGGCAATGGAATCAGATTGTTGATTTTCAGAGTCGCGTCCAGTCCTGTCATCAGAATCGCAGGAGCAGTGCGAGCCGGACATGTGTACGATCCGGTCGCCAAGCCAGGAATATCCGATGTTACGGTCGCGCTAATGAATGCAGGCTCAGCCAAAATCTCGAAAGAGAATTCAACTAATATGCAGACTCAGATCGGACTCGACCGCGGCGATCAGATACGATTCTCGGAAGGGCGAGAATACATCAGCTTCACCACAAACTGCCTCGTCCAGGATTTGCCGGTTCAGCTCAAGCTCATAAGCCACCACCTCACCGACCCGTTAATGGATGACACCAGCCTCAGTGCGGCACGCAACTCAGTGGCAGGTGCGATCAAAAGAAGACAAAACACGACTCAGGATAGAGCCAACCGGCTCCTGCTGCAGAATCTCCTCTCAGACAAATCGCAGTTCAATCCTCCCGGCCCGCACGAATTGCTGGCGTCCGTCTTAAAAATCACCGCAGATGATGTCAATCAGTTCAGAACAAACTACGTAGGACCTGCGACGACAACTATCGTAATGGCAGGAAATATAGATGCGCAGAACGCGCAACGATTAGTCAGTACAGCATTCAAAGACTGGCAAAGCAAGGCCAGAACACAAACACTGAGCGCCGCGGCCAACAAGCGTCAGGTGACGAAGGTGAATCTCCCCACAGACGACGCCGTCAAAGTCGAGTTGGCGATTGGGCGTCTGCTCTCGACTCCCGCATCAAAACCGGAGTATACCCGCCTGCTCCTTTCCGACTGTGCGCTTTTAAAACATCCCCTTTATGCTCGTCTGACCAATCAAAACAAACTGAAAGATGTACTGGATGATTCCATCTCAATGCATAGCACTATCATGCCGCTGTCATCGCAGTGCGCCTGGATTCTCAATGTTCGCTCATCGGAGCAAAAACTGCGCGGTATTACAGGTGCCATCAAGCAGCAGTTCAAGGAGCTCGGCACGACTGGTCTTTCTAATCAAGAGCTCAACGAGATGAAGCGTTTTATCGGAGGACAGGTCTCCGTAAACCGGCTAGCTGACGTCGTAACCAGCGCTGATAGCATCATCGATGCCGTAGCCACCGAGAGAGAACCGGACTATTGGTTCTCTCTTCCTTCCAACATCGACAAAACAAATCTGAACGACGTCAACGCATTCATTAAAGATGAGTTCCAACCCGACAAATCTTGCGTAGTTATTGCCGGAAGCAAGGAAGCGATCAAACAATTGCCATCGCTAAGACGAAACAAAGATTAGTCTCATCTTCATAGCGCTGCATAGCCTACTAGTAGACATCGATCATGAACTTGCGCTCATTTTGAGCAAGCGGCACCACTTGGTAATTAACGGTAATTCATAAATCTGTATAGCCGACCAATATGGCGTCAGTCACACCTTCATATCGATCGGACAGCCGAGACTTAGTCGGGCACGCCCTCGAAACAGTCGACTGGGCGGCATCTTCGCACTCCGAAAGCTCGACAAATTGAAACGTTGCCGCAATGGAGACAGGGTTAAACAGAAGATTGTAAAGGTAGAAACGGTTGTCAATTATTTAATGTCACATCGTTGAATCGCCCACCCTTATTGCAATAGCGTCGATTCTCGCCAAGACAAACACCCGAAAAACAAGACTGGAGCACGATTTACGCGAATCTGCGCTGGTTTGACTTTCTAGTGACAAGTCCGCTAAGATGCTGCGGTGAATTTGCATGTGTGTTACAACTGATGTCGTGGCCAAATTTCGATCCCAACGAGTGCCACCACCAGACGCAGCAAGTTTGAAAGCAGTATCCACAGGAAGCCTGAAGAGATGGTCACAGTGGTAGAAGAAGACAAGCTAACTAATTCATTTAACGAGAGAGTTGATTTAGTCCTAGAGGAAAATTCAATGCTCGATGCCACCATGTTCGATCAAATTCCCGAATTCATTCGCGAAGAGATCGACGAGGATCGCCGCAGACCGCAGCTAGATGCAAAGCCCATGCTGCCCCAGGCGTCAATCGAAGTTCTTAACAGAAATAATGAGGTGAGTACCATTCCATTGGTATCCGTCAGATCCGATCGCACCATCAGTGGTGATGTGCATGAGACCTCGCCGCCCGCGGACGAGCTCGAAGCACTATGGCCAGGTGTTCATCACGAGTTAATCCAACCTACCAAGCGTCAGCCGAGCTTCTACTTAATGTTGGGCTTCATGGCAGGTGCAGTTGTATCACTCCTCGGAGTGTGGTCCTACTCAGCCGTAGCTTCGCGCGTAGTGGCTAGCAACGACCACTCATCGAAGAGTATCGTCGTGGCAGGCGCTACTGCTACCACCAGACCTCAGCAGCCCGCCGATCCGACGATCGAAGTTAAAAGCGTTGATCCCAATGCCACGCTCGTCCCAATCAGCAGCACCTATGAGGTCAAGACAGGCGACACCCTCGTCATGATCGCAATGAAGAACTATAAGAAGGTAACGCCGAGACTGCTCGACGAAATCGTGAAAGCCAATGGCATGAAGAGCGCCAACGTTCTTAGCCTCGGTCAAAAGATCACGTTACCGCAATACACACCTTCCAGCGCAATAGCCGCTTCTAGCTCGGGTCAGGTTCGTTGAAGGCTCAGGCCTCCCAACAGACAAATCCAGGAGCTAGCGAACAGTTTACAGTCGCGCAAGCATTTGACGCCGTTAAGCGAAAGCTTAGCGGCTACGAACATAGACAGGAGCAAATCGACCTTGCGAAGTTAATCGAGCGCTCAATTTCCACAGGAAAGACAGGAGTTTTCGAAGCCGGCACCGGCATCGGGAAAAGCCTGGCGGCGCTTGTGCCCGCTGCGCTTTCCGGAAAAAGGGTCGTAGTGTCTACTGCTACGATTTCGCTACAGGATCAGTATATATCCAAGGACATCCCGCTGCTACAAGAGATCTCCCCAAAGGCACTCAACGTAGCTCTGCTCAAAGGTCGCGGTAACTATTTAGGTCTTAGACGCTGGGAAGATTTTCAAAGAGAACAGCTCGTCGACGACGAGTTATCTCATTGGGCTGGCAACACAGATACAGGAGACATATCGGACCTTGAATTCGTCCCGCCCTGGGAGGTCTGGTCCGAAATCAATTCTGACAGCGATGATTGCTTGCGCAACAAGTGCCCACGTTTTAACGACTGCTTCTACTTTGAATCAAGAAAGGCGGCGGAAAAGGCAGATATCATCGTCGTCAATCATGCCTTGCTGCTCGCTGATGCAGCCTCATTAGGTGCTGTACTTCCCAAATATGATGTACTCATTATCGACGAAGCCCACCATCTCAATGCAATAGCGACAGATGCATTCAGCGTCGGTATCACCAGCCGCGGTATCAGACGACTGGCGACGAGAGCGCTAAAACGGGTTCATGCTCCTCAAAGACTGATAGAAGATATCGAACAGGATGCTCATCAGCTTTTTCACTTTCTCAACCTCCAACTTAGATCTTTCAAGATGCGCCTTCATCACCCGGTCGAAGAAGTGCAAGATCTGATCAACTCACTTAACGCTCTCAGAGCGTGGATCAGCGAGCAAACTTTCGACAACCTCTTGGACGTCGAGATGGAGAGAGAAAAGCTCAAGCTCAAAGCGAAGTCGATCATCTCCAACATCGATACTTATTTGAAGTGCCTTCATCTTGTCTTAGAACCACAACTAGACTGGGTAACCTGGGTAGAACGCCATGATGCCTCGGCCTCCCGAATGTCGATAACATCGGCGCCTCTCGATGTATCCGAATTCCTCCACGACCTATTGCTCGAGAGAGCCGGATTGACCTCTGCGATCTTTATGTCCGCTACCCTCGCCACCTCCGGAGAGGATCCGTTTCGTTTCTTCAAACAAAGCTCCGGAATCACAGGCGGTGTAGTCCAGGAGAAATTTCTAAGTCCCTTCGACTACAAGAACAAAGCGATTTTGTATTTGCCCAAAATGCTTCCTGAGCCGAATGCTCCGGACTTCCTCAACCTTGCCGCGAATGAAATCGAGCGAATCATCGAAATTTCAGAAGGACGAGCCTTCATTCTCTTCACCAGCAAGTACGCATTGAGCACCACATATGATGCACTAGCGCCAAGATTGCCATACCCAGCCCAAAAGCAAGGGGATATGTCTCGACAGAAGCTTATCGAATGGTTCAAATCAACACCAAATGCAGTGCTTTTCGGCACATCTAGTTTTTGGGAGGGTGTATCTGTCGACGGCGATCAGCTTAGCTGTGTAATCATCGACCGAATCCCATTCCAGGTACCCGACGACCCTGTCTATGAGGCTCGCTGCGAGCAGGTCAAACAGGACACCGAGAGAAGCTGGTTCAACGACCTTGCACTTCCACACGCTATCATGCGATTAAAACAAGGGGTTGGTCGATTGATCCGCACCCAAGAAGATCGCGGCATGGTGGCAATTCTAGATCCACGCCTGACCAAGAAGTACTACGGCCGCCGCGTTATAGAGTGCCTGCCACCAATGAAGGTAATCCACAACCTCAACGACGCCCAGCGCTTTTTCGACGCCGGTAGATAAGTCAGTTTAGAACCAAGCAACACCGCGCCCTGGGACGACCCATTTAGTCGCAACCCGGATCGAACGCTGGCGCCTCGCCGGCATCTAGCATGCATGGACACCTTCACATTGGTATTTCGGCATCCGCAACCCGGAGCGCCGTACCTTAGACCAACTCTGTATTTAAACGCCGCCCCCAGACGAGACATGAACCTCGCCCCTACAATTGCTCTCTCAAGAAGCGGCTTCTGGTGAAGTTGGAGTCTCGGAAGCCGCAATGTCATCAGCATCATCCATGGCTGAGTTAATCTCAGGTGTTCGTACTAAATAAAGCGCGACCGGGCAGTTATCGACCAGATAATGAACGATTGGGTCTTTTTTGAAGAACAACGAACCACGTCCTTTGTGGACCTCGGTTGTTCCGAGGAACAACAAATCCGCAGAAATTTCTTGAGCGATATCGCAAATCCCTTTGGCGACTTCGCCGACCCTGACGATACCAGAAGCCTCTAGCCCGGAATTCTTCAGTCGAGCCACGACTTCATCGACCTGAGCTTTCGCCTTATCCATCGGTCGATCAGTGGAGATCAGCTGCGCGACGACTCCGACTTTTTCCGGGTCAGGTACGACACGAATCAAAACAACCTCTGCGCCCAGTGCGCGCGCATGACGAGCGGCCAGATCCACTGTTTTGGCGCTCCGCTTCGGACTGCTGAATGCCACTACAAATTTCATTCAGATGCTCCTGCTCAGTTGTGCCATATAAGCTTTAGACCCAAATAGCATATCGAGGACAATGCAAATGCTACTGGAAAAGTCAGCACCCACGCAAGCAAAATCAACTTCAAAGTCTTGGGATTGATCTTCTCGCGCCCATACATTGGAAGAGTCCCGCCAGCCACAGCAGAGCTGAGCGTATGGGTCGTGCTGATCGGCGCTCCGATAGTAGACGCGGTCAAAATAATTAACGCAGTGCTGAAGGAAGCGCCAAAGCCCTGAGAGTGGCTTAGCCTTTCGCGGCTAATCTTCGTACCCACGGTTCTGATTACCCGCCAGCCACCAATAACGGTACCCAGACCGATTGCGCTGGCCGCCGAGATCACGACCCAGAATGGAACATGCTCTATCGAATAACCTGTGAAGTGAGTTGCGAGTATCAGCGTGATGATACCCATGGTTTTCTGCCCATCGTTGCTGCCATGGCTAAAACTGACAGAGGCGCTGGCGAAAATGTGCAACCATCGCATCACCTGATAATGAGCCTGCCGTTTGCTGCCGGGGTTTTCCTTTTCCTTCGAATACAACAACGCTAACCATGTCATCAGAGCGCCGGCGCCAAAGCCAACCGCAGGTGATATAACCAACGCGAGAAATACTTTGTTGAGCTCATGCCACTCAACACCATCCCATCCGGCCGCTGTCACACCAGCGCCGAATAAGCTGCCAATCAGGCAGTGCGACGAACTCACCGGTATGCCGTACCACCAGGTGACCAGGTTCCAGATAACGGCCGCGATAAGAACGGCAACCACTATTGGCAAGGTGACAGTATCGGACGGAATGATCTTGGTTATCACCTGAGCTACAGCGGTTCCTACCAAAAGCGCGCCGAGACAGTTGAGTAAGCCGCTCATTACGATTGCAATTCCGGGTTTCAACGCTTTTGTATAAATGACGGTAGCGACTGCGTTGGCGGTATCGTGGAATCCATTAACGAAGTCGAATCCCAAAGCGAGAGCCACGGCAAGAACTGCAACGATCGTGTCGAAACTCATTATTGTTCTGAAGGCTCCGTTATGTCTGAGACACCTTGTCACTCAAATAGATATCAATACGCCGGTTAAGGGTGAGTTAACTGGTGCTCTACAGGCGCATTTCGTTACACGATCGCGGAGATATCACGGCACGATGCCACCGCATCAGCATCGAGCGCTTCATACTACTGAGGTTTTCCATTCTAACCAGTATTCAAAATAGCAGCAATAATCTAGGCTGCTACAAGGGTACAATTAATGACGATGGCCACAAATGCGGCAATAAACTTTGTCTAAGAAATCTCAAAATTCTGACGGTCAATTCGACGACACGCTCAACGACGAGCGCCTCCAGCATGCTCACCAGGGTAAGGAGTTCAAGGACGCGGTCGACAGCAACCCGAACAAATTTACCTCCTTCTCAGAGGGCATGCCGAGCGTTGATAAGTTCGAGATTACGGATGCATCGGAAGGCAGCACGCAACTAGCACTCGCAACCGATAAAGCGAGATCGACAACGGAATCGGTAGAAAGCGCGTTAGGATTTTTATCTTCCACGAAGTGTCGATACCTCCTTCGATACCAGACCGCTGACTATAGGTCGGCAGTTCATTCCGAAAATGAGTGCGAGTCGTCTCCATCTTTGGACAAACAGATTGCTTTGCTCATGGCCATTCCCTGGAGCGACAAAGTAAAAGTACGCCGCTCCGACGCAACCCAACCAAGCGAATACTCTTTTGAAGATGACACCATAATTCTCGATCGGCTGTTTAACGATGAAAAACTCATTCTGACGTTCGCACACCAATCATTCCATGCCACCAACAAATCTCTAGTAAGACTCTACGAAGGTAACAGGTTAGAACTGGACGAATTCGTCGATGTGCAGCTCTGGTCAGAGGTCGGGGCGCTCGTTGCGGAACTGAATGTGAGAAAAGAACTCGGTCTTAAGGTGGCACCACCGAGGGTGCTTTGTCAAGAGAACAGTGGTAGCTTATTTAGTATCAATGTCGGCGATTGTCTCGAGAGCAAAGGGATGAAGTCCCTTCAGCAGATCCTGGAGCGCTCGATGGTCAGAGGCTCCAAGGCAGTGCGATTGACTGATATATACAGATCGATGCACGATGTTTATACAAAAAATTTCGAAGCAGAAAAAATCAAAGCCAACTGCTACGTCGAACTTTGCGTTGCCACCGGTCTGGACCGAGATCGGATCTAGCCGATTACTCGTGGTGCGCTTCCATCGCCTCTAACTGCAACGGATCAGCATAGACCCACAAGTCACCTGGTCTCCAGGGTAAAGGATATCTGGTAGCTCTGTATCTATATACGAGCAGCTGCCGTACAATCCGTCTTGCGGATGGATTTTGCTCGCCACGCTTGTCATTAGCGAGCCTGGTCCGAAGTTGAATGGCTTCCCGCTTAGTCCAGCAATATGCCGGACCAGGGCTGGAGCCACGAGAGCGACATAAGATGGCAATTTTGCCGGAGGGTTGGGGCCAACCTAAAACGTAAGCGGATTCATCATACATAACTAATAATGATAATTCATGTTGCTGGAAAGTCCAGTGAACCATAGCCAATGAAAGTGAAAGCATTCGAACATATCGTCATATTTCATCCCGCCGCCATCGGCGATGCCATGCTTGCCACTCCGGTCGCGACCATTCTTAAAAGGAATTTCCAAAATGCGCGCATAACCTATTGGTCTCACGAAAGCTTGAGTCCAGTCATAAAGGATATGTGCCCGGCAGTAGATGATTTCGTCGAATACCGGCGAGGTCAAAATATATTTGCCCTGACTAGCCAGCTCAAGAGCCTGAAGCCTGATCTCTTCATCGACCTGTCCAACGCCCCGAAAGGCAAGTTGATGGCTTTCCTAAGCGGCAAATTTTGCCTGCGCTACAAGAAAAGGAAGGACGGCATTGAGCCGATTCGACACGCAGCTGACAACTTTGTCGACACAATTAGGCCAATTGTCGAAGTTGTTCCGACCCAACTTTTTCCGACCATCTGTCCAACCGGAGACAGTGTGAGAAAGATAATAGACAGTGTTCTACCTGCCGAGAATGGTCGACCAATAATCGCAGTCGCGCCTGGTGTTGGGCGGCTGAGACCAAATCGCGCCTGGACGCCTGATGGATTTTGCGAACTGATAGAACTGATTAATAGTCGTGATGCATACGCCGTCGCTATGATCGGTGGCAGCGAAGAAGTAGTAATTGCTACGGAGCTTCAAAATCGTTGCTCTGAAATTCCGCTGATCAATCTCTGCGGCACACTTACCCTCGCTCAAACCGCCAGTTTTCTAAAAGGATGTTCGGCAGTCGTATCTGCAGACACAGGTCCAGCCCACATCGCAGTCGCCGTTGGCACTCCAGTGGTGGGACTTTACGGACCGACTGCATTGACTCGCAGCGGACCCTACGGCTATCTGGATTTTGCTGTTGATAAACGCGACGAGTGCAAATGTCAGTACAAAAAACATTGCACTCTGACGAATGAAGATACGGCAGGAGTTTGTATGAGTCGGATTACCGCCATGATGGTTTATGAACAGCTAAAGAGGATACTCTCGAACCCAAGGGTTACGATTTAGGCACCATTATCGGTATCAGCAGGAATTCTATAAGCGCACATTTTTCCCGTCCTTCAAAACGAAACGCTTGCCGGACGATAGCCTGCGCATCGACACTCTGTTACAAGTCGGCATCGGGGTCTGTTGATGAGGACTGCTTTCGACGCCGTTCTTCACGACGTTGGCGACAAAGTTAGCGTGATAGGTCAACCAATTGCGTGTGAAGTCTTCC
>CAYQKX010000033.1:0-88084 GCA_964418155.1 uncultured Candidatus Obscuribacterales bacterium
CACGATCACGCACCAAAGGAACACGTTCACGGCCCTGACTGCAAGCACGATCACGCACCAAAGCAGCACGTTCACGGCCCTGACTGCAAGCACGATCACGCACCAAAGCAGCACGTTCACGGTCCTGACTGCAGGCACGATCATCACGCACCAATGGAACACGTTCACGGTCCTGACTGCAAGCACGATCATGCACCAAAGCAGCACGTTCACGGCCCTGACTGCAATCACGATCACGCACATGATCATGCACATGACCACGAGCATGGAGACAGCTGTGGTCATGACCATGACCACGACCATGGACATGGCTGCGGTCATCATCATCACGAGCCTGTGGACACAGAGAAGCGGCGCAGAGAAGCCACGTTCTTCCAGCGACCAGCAGAGGATGGCGGGACTGCATTCCAGATGGAGCTGGACATAGTCATACCAGGAGAGACAGACGAATTCGGACGCTTCGAACAACTGGAACGCGTTCTCGAAGGACTTGTAGGAGTCGGAGAAGTACACGTACGAAAGGATTCGGAACAAACCGAGATCTGCATTCACTACGACGCAAAAAAGATTTCGCTGGATATCCTGCGCGAAAACCTCACCAAAGTGGGCAGCGCTATTACTAAGCGATACCTCCAAACCACCTGGTTCGTCCGGGGTATGGAATCCGCACAATGCAGCTATTTGATTGAATATTCACTCTCTCGCCTACCAGGAGTGTTGACGGCAAACGTCGCATACGCTGCAGAGCGACTGGTCATAGAATACGATCGAGAGCTGACCAACCCACGAGAGATAGACAAGCGAGTAAAGGCGCTCGGCTACGAACTCGAAGAGCCGGAAAAGGGACATGCATGCTCTTTCCACTCACACGGAGGCGGACTAGCTCCCAAATTGCAAATGACCCTCTCGATTGTCTCTGGCGTTCTTCTGGCGTCCGGCTTCGTCTACCAACATGTCATCAATCAATCTGATGTGATAGTCGGGCAAGTGGTCTTCTGTCTCGCGATGCTTTGCGCGGGATTGTTTCCGGCTCGAGCTGCCTTCAATTCACTCAAATCAACGAAGTTGCCGGATATCGAAACACTGATGGTCGTTGCTGCATTGGGAGCCGGCTGTCTAGGCGCATTTTTCGAAGGGGCATTTTTACTTTTTCTTTTCAGTCTCGGTCACGCCCTGGAGCACCGAGCGATGGATCAAGCACGACACGCCGTCGAGGAGCTTGGCAAACTCAGACCTAGCAAAGCATTTGTAAAACAAGGAAAAGAGCTCGTCGAGGTCGATGTTCAATACGTAAAACGAGGCGACATCATTGCCATTCGACCTGGCGATCGCGTTCCGCTCGACGGAAGAATCATATCCGGCTCGTCGTCGCTGGATCAAGCGACGATAACAGGCGAATCTGTCCCGGTAGCCAAAGGTCCGGGAGATGATGTTTTTGCGGGGACTATTAACACTGATGGAGCGCTGGAAGTAGAAGTCAGAAAGCTTTCCTCTGAATCTGTGCTCGCGAAAATCGTCGATTTGGTCTCAGAAGCTGAAGCACAAAAAGGCGCATCGCAAAAGCTTGCTCAAAAATTAGAGAACACATTCGTACCCATCGTTATTGTCGCAGCGCCGGCGCTCGCTCTCGGGCTCTACTTCTTCGGAGGACTAACAGCGACGCACGCAATTCTTCGCGGAATCTCCCTCTTAGTGGCAGCTTCTCCTTGTGCTCTGGCGATAGCTACACCCGCAGCAGTACTATCGGCGGTGGCACGTGCCGCCAAGGGTGGAGTATTGATTAAAGGCGGCGTTCACCTGGAGACGCTCGGTAGAGTCGATGCAATAGCTTTCGATAAAACAGGAACTCTCACCATCGGAAAGCCCAGTATGGTAGAGATCAGACCAGAACCCGACTTCTCCGAAGTGCAGCTACTCGAGGCTGCCGCAAGCGCTGAATCTCACTCTTCGCACCCACTGGCAATCGCCATAATCGAAGGAACGAAGCAACGAGGAATCGAATTCACGACCTCCGACAAGAGCGAGGCGGTTCACGGACAAGGCATCAAAGCCAGCGTCAACGGACAGTCGGTATGGGCAGGTAACCTGAGCCTCTTTTCCGATGCCCCTCCTGGCATTTCCAGCGCCGTCGCACAACTCGAGGAAAATGGAAAGACTGTAGTCGTCGTAAAACGTGAAGATAGCTACCTGGGCGTCATAGGCATAGCTGATACGGTAAGAACGGAAACACAGGCGGTTTTAAGCGCACTAAAAAAACTTGGTATCGCACGCAGTGTCATGTTGTCTGGCGACAATCAGACAGTGGCGCGAGCGATCGCCGCGCAGATTGGCATCGATGAGGCCCGAGCACCACTCATGCCAGACGCAAAAGCCAAGATCTTGCGCGCTCTGGCAAATGAGGGTGGCGTAGCCATGGTCGGCGATGGAGTCAATGACGCTCCGGCATTGGCAGCGGCGTCCGTCGGCATCGCAATGGGCGGCACAGGCTCCGACGTGGCGCTGGAGACAGCCGATCTTGTACTGATGAGCAATGGTCTAGAGCAGCTCCCATTCGCGGTTGAGCTTTCCAGAGAAGCGACCAGAAAAATCCGGCAAAATCTATCTATAGCCCTCGGAGTCAGCGCGCTGCTCGTGCTCGCGACTGTTTTCGGCTGGGTGCAGATCAGCGAGGCCGTCATTCTTCACGAAGGTAGCACTCTGGTTGTTTTGTTCAACGGACTGAGCCTGATTAGATTCCGTGGTCGAGTATCCAACGCCTGATTGTTTCAGGTCTGGCGACACACACGCAATCAATGACTCAGCATTCAAATTGATCAACCACACATTGTTTTCACGTAGAACAATTACTATGGGCAAAGAAAAAACGAATTAGATTTTTTAGGGTGATACAACGCAGCCGACTCGGTGGCACTCCCTGGAGGACAACTTGATGGACAGCGCCGCTCGGTCTTTGCGATGGAATAGCCTACCAAAACTGTCCTTCGGAAGCACCACCTATTTTCAGCTCTTCTGGGTAATGCTTGGCGGACTTCCTCTGTACCTTCCGCTATTCATGATTGGCGGAGAGACAGCTTGTTCGAGCCCATTCTGGTTGTTATGGACCAACCAGCTCATTAGCATGCCTCACACTTGGGCTACATACGCACGACTGACTAGAAAAATCTCCGAGAAGAAGGTCCACTGGCTATTCGGTTGGCCGGCTTATACCGTTATTCTCGCTTTCCTGATCCTTGCCACAGTTAAAGGTTTTTTCCTACAAGCATTTACCGCTGTCAATCTCTGGCAGTCTTACCACTACCTCAGACAAGTCTACGGAGTAGGAAGATTTTACGCGCGATCTGAAGCCGACACAGCACTCTCCAACAAATATTCTTTCTTCGCATACCATCTTGCAATTCCGCTGTTCTTGCTGGGTCGCTGGAACCTTCTGTTCACGGTCTGGGGAGGCAAGTCTTCCGAGTACATCATTCCAATGCACATCCCCGACCCAATCATGATCATTTGTTGGATTATGGCTGGTTGCGGACTGGCTCTTGGGCTTCAATCCGAGGTCCTGAAGTTCAAGAACTCAAAATCTGAATACAACTGCACCGCACTGCTGAATTTGATCATTTACTATGCGATTCATTGGTTTGGCTTCTTGAGCATCGAGTTCTACTCGCGTGGATTCCTTACCATTACTGCATTCCATGCATTTCAATATCTGAGCATCGTATATTTATTGGAAAGGCAACAAGAAAGCTCAGTCAAGTTTCCAACAAAACGCTTTTTGGACATCGTACCTGCGGGCTTCGCGTTCGTCGCATTCTGCATCGCGCTCTTCTTGATCGGCCAAGGCACTCACGACTATATCTTCAGCTTTCCAAATCAATGGTGGGCACAATTCAGCGCGGTATGCCTGTCCACAATGTCAGTTCATCACTATCTGGTAGATACCGTCTTGTGGCGCCGGAAAGCAGGTGTTTAGCGGCTTACCGCGTGAGAATAGTCGTCGACTCTACTGCACTTACCGCGGCGGCATCAGCAAAATGCGAAGTGACACCGATTCGAGACAACCGTGGCGCCTATCGCGCGATACCTTAAGATGACGGCTGCTCAACTCGGTTCGCATTCTTATCGACAAGGAGTTTCTGCAAACACTTAGCGATCAAAGTCAAAACCATCATAACCGTCAGCAAACACCCGAGAAGGAACGGAACAGGCAGATAGCGGAACTCGACGGTATGCTTGCCGGCGGGAATCTCCACAGCTCGAAAGGCATGATTAGCTTTCAGAATCGGTACTGAGTTGCCATCTAACGTGGCATTCCAACCGGGAAACCACTGCTCGGTTACGATCAGATAACCAGGATCGGCAGAGTCGGTGAATACGAGTTGGTGATTGCTACCTCGTCTATAGAGCTCGGCGCTGCCAACACGGGCATACGGAAAACTGAGAGCGAGTTGATTGGCTTCAGTTCTTTCCATCGAACGCCCAGTTTCTGCGGATTGCGATTCGATAACCGCAGCATTGAACCAGTTAACATCTGGTGCTAAAAGTTTTTCCAAAGCCTCATCTTTGCTCTTAGCGAAGTTGATTCGCGTCACAATGTACGCGTTCGGAACAGCCTCGGTGTTTTCATAGATCCTCATCCCCTCATGCGTTTCAGCGAGCAGCTTGAAACGTCTCAGAGGCTTCTCACCCAGCCCTGGTACAGGCGGTGCCGAGATGCGTACGACTTCGACACCGTCATCCGTGGAGCGCACTGTTGACCCAATCGCCTTTATACGCTTCAAACCGTCAGATTCAAAAACGCCAACCTTAACAGACAAAGGCTCTCCAACAGCAATCGTGGCTCTTATCGGAACCGCTACGGTCACAACCTGCCACTGAGGGGCGGAAGGCTGACGCTTGGTGGCGCGTTTCTGACCGTTTGGCTGCGATTGACTGGTTGGATTCGAGCCAGGAATATCTTCGGACCTGAAAGCCGCAGGTGACGCCACGTCAAGTGGCTGGGTACCCGGTGTCGATTGCCCGACCGTGACTCCAATAGGCTTGAGGTCGGAAATCCAGATAGGTTCTCCACGCTTATTCAACAGAACGCAATTGTAAGAATATTTGCCCGGAACAGCTCGACATTTCCAGGTCATCTGAATGTAAATCGCTGCGTTGACCGTATCGACCGCATGCTTCAAGCTCGTTATCGACAAATCTGAATTCCACAACAACGGGTCCGACGGTTTGATATCGTACGTCGACGACTGCGCGAACACCGGTCGATCGAAGACGGCATCAGGCGTGACGACGTAATTGACGCTCGCCAAATTTAGGAGGGTCGATATCTGTTCGGAAAACTCCTGGTTGAATTCGGTCAGATTCGCCCCAGCCGCCTTTAAGAATGAGAGATATCGGGCAGGAAACATGGCGTTGAATGAGCGCAAATCATTGAGTTCATAAACTAGATTCGTGTTGGGTTTGAGAGTGTGGCTGCCGACGGCGACGAATCGGCCGCCCAATTGTTTGAGCAAAGCTATGGTTTCTGGTTCGGGGTAATTGAAGGTTGGTCGACATGGCAACGACTTTCTGGCAACCGATAGCTGGGTAAACAGTCCGAGGCCTATCAGTAAACATACACAGATAACAGGAATGAACGACGGTTTGGCGCGACGACGCACCATTCGAATTGCTGCAAGGAGAGCAAAGCAAAGGCCAGTCGTTATGCACCCTTTTATCCAATCGTGATTGCTGAACGCCATACCAGGCAGCGTCATATCAAAGTTCGCGGCACCCAGGTTGATGTGGGACATGGTAACGAAGAGTGGAAACAGCAGAACCAACGCAGTCCACACACTAAGAATCAACCATTCAACCACTGGAGCGTGTCTGTAACAGTGATTGGCATCGACAATCAGATCGTGCTGCTTGTCCTTGGGCACATCGCCCATAGCGAGCGACAGGGCTCGCTCCAACCCGAAAGCCGCGATTGCAGCAACCAGAACGAGGACAATCGGAAAAAAATAGGTGACTACAACATAAGAGAACGGTCGTTTTGTAAGTAGTAATCCGAGAGGCCACAGCTTGGAAGAGACAGCCCACGCGATTAGTGATAAGCCACCTACCACAATTAGCGAACGTCGCTCCCACGATCGACCGGCACCAGGTTTAAACATGGTATTGAATATGGTGACTATTGCAAGCGGCAAACAGAGACAGGCGAGCACGCCCAGATAAGGGCTGGCACCGCCAAATCCAGGCAGCACCAAGTCGTAAATCAAGGTCTGCAACGGAACATACGCCGGAGCCCGATTACCGAATTTGTAAGAATCTGAATTAGCGAGGAACTCGGCAAACGACAGCAACATCGGCGCGCAAAGGCAAAACGCGACTGCCCCGGCAACAGTCAACAGCGAGATGCTTTTGCGCAACGAGGCTAGCGACTTCTGCAACCTCGTTCCGTAGCCAAAGGGCACGAGGCAGACTAAAAGCAGACTGGCGAACATAATGCTGGCAAACGAGAGTTCCGGGTGCGATGACAGCACGACTACGCCGGCAAGCAAACCTGCCACCACGGCGCTCGCCATCGTTCGTCTGCGTGCCGCAAGCAAGAAGGCAGTGAACAGGAATGGAATCAAGCAATAGCCGTTGCCCAGAAGCTCGAGGTACCACTGCTCATAGGGACAAGCAAGCAACGTAAGCGCCAAAAAAAGCGAAGGCGGTCTCGAGAGTCCGAGCGCTCGACCCATTGCATATCCGCCCAGTGACAAAATAGCAAGTTCGAAAACGAGAGTAAGATTGTAGGTGCGCAGCGACGGATCAATCGCCATCGCGAAGTGCAATGGTGTTAGCGCAAGCGCCTGGGGGTCGGCCAGAAGCGGCATTCCAAAACCGCTGTTCTGGTTCCACAACGGAATCTCGAAGTTGTGCCAGAGACGACTTACCAACATGTAGTAAGGCACCATGAGCAGTATCGACGAGGGATCGAGCTGCAACGATTGCCCCGTACTCAAGCTGCGAAAAACCGAGTCCCACTCAGCCAGGAGATAAAGCTTGGTTATCGGTTGACCTGACAAAACCGTTTTAAAAAATACGGCTCCGACGAAAAGGGCGATGAACAACACGACCAAAATATCGAGCAAAAGCCCTTTGCGCTGACGGGTCCAGCTCTCTATGTCTCGAGACAACTCAGTCCTGCCCCCCGAATGCGCCCCGTCAGACCCCTCATTGCGTCGGAGCAGTCCAGCCAAACGTGTCCATAGTTTCCTCTACGGTCATATTATTCTCGAGGCAATATGCCATCACAATCGTGGCTTGCTCGAGCTTCAAGAGATCATGGTCTAGATAGTTTTTCAGATGCGTAGCGTGTTCTAGCGTTTGCTCGTCTATAAGCTTGGCATCGAACAGCGTCTTCATCAGAGGCACTTTGTTGGCTAATGCCAGAGCAGTTGCAATCTGCAAATCTTTGTCTGATATCAGCCCCGATTTTTTCAGGATATCGGTAACGCCGACTGGCTCACGCTCTTCGAAGATAGCATCGGGATCTTCATCGATCAAAGCAAGGACTCGTTGCAGCTCCTCGGAGGAGGCGTACTGGATTTTGGATATGATCTGGGCGGCCTGGTATTCGAACAATATTCCGGTTTCGATCATTTTCAGGACGTGCTTAGCCGCTTTCACACAGGGTTTTGACGCGTATCCGAGAGTGATTATAATTTCGTCCAGCGCTCGGTCCTCGGTCACCTCGATTTCGTGCGCAGTCAAAAGCTGGCTCTCCGACATAGCTCCCGCCATAAGGAACAGTTCTCCCAAACCGAAAGCTTGAGATAGCGCCGCATGTTGCCCAGTCTCACGCAGTGATTGCTCGAGTGAAATAGAACGCAGCCGAGCAAGTTTGAGCGCGTACAGCACATGATCGCGATCGACGCGTCCTTCACGAATCAATCGCTGCGCAGCAAGAGCTGAGTTCAAAGCGGCCCGCGTGATTATGCCCTTGTTGAGAAGCACCATCCCGAGAGGCAGCCCGGTCTCCGCGCTCGTGATCATGCCCTGCTCGATCAGCGGCGCAGAAACAATTCCCGTCGCGACAAGCAGCTCTCCAAGCCTGTTATGGGTAGGTACCGCAGCCACCATCTTGGGTACTGCTACAGGTCCGGATCGGTTCAACGCCGTTTCGAGTGGAAGTCCCTCCTGTGATACCAACAGCAGTGCCTGAATGGCATGATCGAGTGGAATCAATCCATCACGCATGCGTGATTGAATCTCGATCGCCGCCCGCAAGTTTTCCTCACTGATGTGGTTATGCATAGTCAGCACGCGACCAATCGGCAAACGCATCTTGAAAGAAAGACGGTATGCAGCCTCGAACTGCTCAGGCTCGACAAGTCCGCCCTTGATCAACAATTCGCCCAGTTGGATATCTGTCGGCGCTTCCTGCGTCATTAGTCTCTCTTGCGCGTTCTCGACAAAACTATCGGGAACGTTCCCTCTCTCGCTTCGTTCTTCGCTGTCCGAGCGGCCTCAATGAGACTAGACAAATCTTCGCCGTCGGAAGGCAACCCTGCCACCCCAAAAGATAGTAGCAAATTACGACGATCGATATCAGGAGCAAGTGGAGTAGTTGTAAGAGCATCCAGGACTCGATTGGCGACAAAAGCCGCCTGAGATGGTCTAGTGTTCGGCAAAACCAGGGCGAAATCCTGCGTTTCGAAGTGCCCGAGCAAATCAAGCGGTCGCTTGACCAATTCAATCCTCAGCGCCGCTGTGTTAACAGCGCTTGCCGCCAATGGCTCCGCACCAAAGCTCATATCCGTCCGCCTCCGGTTCATCTCGAACAAGATAAGCGAAATCGGCCAGTTGTACGCCTCGAATCGGTAGAACTCGTACTCGAGGAAATACATCAAACCCTCGAAGGAGTGGATTCCAGTGTCGGGTCTGATAAAGTTGTACCGCAGCGCCTGAATCTGCTGTTTCGACTCGCCGAGAAAGTCTAGCGCTCCGCCGCGTGTCGACGCTGGCTCTTTGATGTCGAGAATACCGCAATAGAGAAAGTTGAAGAGCAAAGGCGCCCACTGCGCCATATCCATCGGGCGGTCGCGCAAGAGATCGGTGAAGGTCCGCTTCTTCTTGAGCATTTCATAAATCTGCTTCTGCCAATCAAAGTCAAGCGGATGGCCTTTGGACAGCATGAGCTTGAGTTCCGTATCGCTGAGATTTTTTTGCTTGAGAATAAGCTGCGATTCGTAGACCAGCCCTGCGGCTTCCAGGTGCCGGAGTTGTTCCAAAAGAGCGGTCCCTTCCATGATCGACGCTTGCAAAGTCTTTTCGCAAGAGGTCATATCGGTGAGTTTTTTGGGGTGAAACTTATAATCGCCTTTTCGCCAGGTCACGACTTCTTTGATCGCGGCATCGCCTCGTGACGCCCCGGCTTGAGCATGCTTCGGAGTGCCGTCCACGATATAGATCTGAGCGATGGCAGCATCGGAAATCACTTCCAACATGCCTGTCACCTTGTTCATACCGATGTTGGTAAGAACCTCGGACATTTTGACCTTTCGAAGACTGCCTTCCAACGCCGTTGACGCGGTTTTGGTCATACTACCGGGCACGGCCGGCGTTTCTGAATAAAAATCGGGCGGCAGACTACCCTGCGGCATCATGGACGCACCGAGCGCTTGCGGGCCGGGCAACGTTTCTTCCGGACCACCACCACCGCCAAACACTGGCGTGCCTCGGAAATAGTCGGGCTGCTGCATTGGCGGCATCGGAACAATACGATTGTTGCCTGTTGTACCTAGCTGTTGCTGGGCCTGCGGCATGCGAGTGTTGGAGCCCGGCATCTGCCCGCCTGGACCAGGGACGGCTTGGTACCCGCCCGTCTGCTTAAGTGGCTGTTGCGCGGCATTGGACTGATGATTGCCGTAGCCCAAGCTCTGATCGGGTTGCTGTTGGTAAGCGGGGTAACCGCCGCTCGAGCTGAACGCCGGGCCACCAAATTGAAGTTCTTTATTGGCCGGAGGGAAAGTTGCTTGTCCGGCAGGGGGGGTGTTGCGAGGTGGAGCGCTGCTTCCGAGATTGACAGGCTGATAGTTGCCCGTGCCGCTCGCACCAGTCGCCGCACCGCTTTGCGTCTCGAGCATCATCATCACATCCATGATGAGATTGAGATCCGAAGTCTCGAATTTACTTACGAGCTTCGATTGACGACCATCATCTTCCCAGAGATTCCACAAGGGATGAGGAGTGACCTTATCAAACTTTATTAGCAGGCAGTATGTTTTGTATGTGCCAGGCACGGACCACATCAACTCGACTTCTTGCGGACGATTGACTTGAGCCTGCTCATAGACGCTCTTCAGCATAGCCAAGTCAGGAAAGACTGACTGTTTCGGCAGCCTGATCTTGCCTGGTTGTTGGTGCTGTTGTTTGCCTCTGCCAAACATTGTGGATTATCCGGTTTCCCCTAGTAAAATTCGAAGCACTACTAGTGTATGTGATCTGCCGTAATTTAGCATAATGGCAAAGCCTTTTTAGGACAACTATTAAGGTCTGCGCATCATGGAAAGCGGTATTTTGTTGGAATCACAACTACACTTTAGCAAGACTGCTAACGAAGCCATAACCTTCATCTGCGGCTACTACCGGACGAGCATGAGTGTCCTTGGATACAAGAAGGCTTGTTTTCGCACCGTTGACATATGTTCGACATGTGTTCTTCCTCATAATAAGCGGAATCTCGTCAACATGCACGTTTTTCGTGCAGCGCAAGTCAATTGACGATCTCTCTTGAGACCTGTCTTTCCTTACGCCGCCGACGTTACGGTTGTCGAATAACTTCCCTGAAGTCCGATCGACGAATATAATGGTACCAGATACGGTATGTAAAAAAACCAAGTTAAGCGGCTCTATAAGCCACATAGGACTGCACTTGTCGAAGGACGATATCCACCTGTTGATGGGATCGATTGATGGGATCTTTCGACGAACTCCTATCCACAAACTACACGACAACCTGGTTTAAATCAACGCACGGGGCGTATCTGATTCAAATCGTAGTTAGGAATGACAATTTCTCCAGTGCCCGTCAATCGCATAAGTCCTTCTGCCATCGCGAGATCGCCCTTGCTTTCGACAATGATTGAGCGCTCAGCCGGCATGATATACGCATGCGTATCCTCTGTCAAAAAGCTGCCATGTTGGCGAAGATACTGACTCGAAGCCACTGAGATGCATTTGTTGATCGAATACATTCGACTTGCCGAATTCCACGAAGAAGTATTCAGTGCAGCTGGTTTTGTCATCTTCCGATTGCCATCCAGCACCACAAGCGCATCTCGGGGAACTCTCATCTCGGACACGGTGACTACGGGCGTACCATCGTTGCGTGCTGATACTTCGATCGCTCCGTCGATATCGGACTGGAGCCGAAGCGGGCATCCGGCATCAAGCAATACAAAGTAGTCGAAATCGGACAGCACCGTAAGAATGCAAAGCGATGAATCGCTAAATCGCTCTTGAGGTCGACCTTCGCCTTGCTCCATCTCGAACGTGGGAACATTGAGCGCCTGCGCCTGGGCAATCAGGGCGCTGTCATTAGATGACAGTACGACGTTGTCCACGAGGCGCGAGCTTTTCGCAGCGTCCACAGTCCACCGGAAAAGCGGTTTTCCACTCAGCGTTCGAAGATAGCGTTGCGCCAAAGATCGGCATCCGCTTGCGGACACAACAGCCAAGATGCTTTTCCCTTTAATCACTGGAATCTCTCTGGAGACAGATGTGTCTTGTGACGATCTTTGTCCATATAAAAATATCACTACCTGCTATAAATCGTTCTTAAAACTACCGTAAACAAGGGGAAGGAGTCCGCGAAAGCAAAGCCTTGCCTGCTTGGGCATCGGATTTGTTGGGTATGACAATGTATGGCAACGTACGGATTAAAGTCGTGAGCGATCGCCACAACACTCCTCTTCCTGACATTGCGCTCTGGGGAACAGCCCCCAAAGCCCCGAAGCTAATCGCCGGCCGGTATAAAGTCGAAGGCCAGCTCGGACAAGGCGGGATGGGACGTGTCTACCGATGCCATGATTCCGTTTTGCAACGGTCCGTAGCAGTGAAATTGGTCCACCACGACCTGGAAGAACAGTACTTCGCCCGATTTCACCAGGAAGCGAAGGCGGCTAGCCAGCTCAACCACCGCAACATTTTGCACGTTCTCGATTTCGGTTTAACAGAAGAACGGCAGCCGTATATGGTCATGGAGCTGGTTGCCGGAGAGACAATCGATGAAATACTGAGGCGATCCGGCCCCTTTTCGATAGCCGAGACACTCGAGATCATGGTTAACGTCTGCCTTGGAATGCAGCATGCGCATTCGCAAGGCGTTGTTCATAGAGACTTGAAAACATCCAATATCATGATAGGCAGGAGAGGAGATCAAGAAATGATTCCTCTCATTTTGGATTTCGGAATTGCCAAAATGATCAACAATCCCGATGACAAAGGCATGCTGACCAAGACTGGCGAAATCATGGGGAGTCCGAGATACATGAGCCCGGAGCAGGCCTCCGGCCTCGTGGTGGATGGGCGCTCAGACATATACTCTCTTGGCTGCGTGCTTTTCGAGATGTTGACCGGTCGGCCACCATTCGACGCGGACAGTGCCATGGAAACCATTTACATGCATCTCAACGACCGCCCACCGAAGTTGAATGAGCGGTCAAAAAAACAGTTTTCCGAACAACTGGAAGCGATCACGAGAAGGCTGCTTCAGAAAAATCCTGCGGATCGATTCGCATCCATGACAGAGCTAAGCGAAGAGCTTATCAGAGCACAGCATAGTCTCGACGATTCAAAACTTGACACTACTGGTAGCACCAGCACGTCTCAAACATCAAAGTCGAGCAGCCCAATCGTTGTTCTCTCGATAGCCATTGCCGCGATCATCCCTATAGCAGGAGCCGCCCTCCTGCTCTACGTTTTCGAGCCTAGCCCCTCGCCTATCAAGAGTTCGTTCGACCCCAGCAATGTCATTTTTGATTCGACACCGGAGCATAGTTTTGACGAAGGTAAGCAAACGGTTCTAAAAAAGGCTAACTTACCTACATTCAATGGATACGGCATCGCCGACATGGCTGAGCTAAAAGGTGCGATTAGCAAACGAGATAAAATCAATACCTTGTCCCTCTCCGAGGGGCGCATGGACAACGAGATGATGAACTATCTTCTCAGTCACAGCGAGATTAACAACCTTACTTTCTTCAATGTAGTTGTATCAAGAGATGCTCAGTTAGCGCTGTTCAAAAGCCCACACATCAAATCGCTCATATGGAACGGCCCTCTCTTTCGCCCAAGCTTGGCCAACCTGGATAAGATGTCCGCCTTGTCTGTTCTGCGCGTGGAGAAAGCCGATCTCGGAGATGAGGACATTCCAAACATTATGCGAGCGCAACAGGTAACCGATCTTGCACTCAACCTCAACAAGCGGCTTACAGGAAAGGCGTTGAGAAATTTGAGTCGTTTAAAAGTTCTACAAGATCTCGATGTCGCCGATACTGACCTGACCAATGCTGAGCTGGCGCTGCTTGCATGCATGCCGAAATTGGCACGGCTCGATGTATCCAACAACTCTGAAATCAACGCAGCCGGAGTGCTCGATTTCTGGAGACAACGAAAGAACAAGACGCGACTGAGACTATATGCAGTTTCTTGTCGCTCACTTCCTGAGTCGGTGCAGCAGGACATCCACAAGGTATTACCGATGTTAGACATACGCAGCAGCCACCGGAAGTCCGACCTGTTGAGCGAGAAAGCGCTGGGTGGCATGTTGAATTACGATGGAGATCTGCACCTCGACAAGTGATGCGGAGCACCACATCTCGCGGGCAGATTGATCGGCGCGTCGACCTGCAGTATATTGGCTTATCCTGACTTCGCTGCTGTATGTTGAATGCATATCCACCACAAAAGCAAATTCGTCGTACTACTCTGGATTCTTGTCGCTACCGCAATCACAGCAGCAATTGCGACGTCGGCAGAACACCTGGCTCTCGGCCACTATTACAAAAGCCGCACTACAATCGCGATACCAGAGCGAAGACAAATTTGTAATTTTGACACGGTTGAACCGTATCTTCTGCGCGGCTCGAGGCCCACACCTCATGGCATGCAATGGCTCAAAGAGCACGGCATAATGACAATCGTGGACCTAAGAGAGCAGGATTCTCAACCTGTCATCTACGAGGGCGAAGTAGCTCGCGATATGGGTTTTAATTACATCAACCTATCGGTGCGTAATTGCCCTTCATTAGCGCAGCTGCGTACTTTCATCGAAGTTGTTTCAAAAGCCAGAGCCGGGGCGGGCAAGGTATTCGTGCACTGCAACTATGGTGCCGATCGAACAGGATTCTTTGTGTTCGTCTGGCGTATGGTCGGCGAAAACTGGCGCGCTACAATGGCATTCGAAGAGATGATCGAACACGGTTTTCTCGTCCATAGGTTATGGCGCGAGGACAAGACCAGCGAACTTTCCAATCCGGCAAACTGGTAACGCAGCTTTCACTAAGAACGATTTTGTTTTTCGTGAAAACAGCAAAGAGAAGCGCGTTCCGCTGGTCATCGCTGCGCACGTGGCACAACTATTCTGGGTTCATCAAAACGTGGTCTGCAAGATTCGGCGTGAAATTAGTCAACCATGCCCGATGCTACCAGCGCCGCCTCTTTCGACGATTCTTTCGCCGGCGTTTTTTGCAGTAGCTGGATCATAGTCTGATCAACGCTCCGCCTGGCTATCTCCGTCGTAAGCCAGTGCCTCAGTCGATTAAGCGGCGCAATTCGCGAGCCGGTCAATGCCGACGCGACATTGGCCGCTTTCAACGTCATCTTTGCTGTAAAAAGACCTGGACGTTTCTTGAGGAGCTTGTACCAGTAGATGAATCGAAATCTGTATGAAAAACGATATAGCGTGTCGAAGACCATCGTATCAAAGGTTTTCATCATATAAACCGCATCTTCGATCACCGCCTCTGGTGCCTTCTTATAGACTTGCGATTCGCTGCTCTGCGAAAATCGCGTCGCTGCAAGCTCGTATAAGCCGGCGGTTTGTCGTGCTATTTCTTTGCGTTGGAAATGATGAAGTACGCGAGCTCTAGCTTCGCGACCCATGCGTAAGCGCAGGTCTTCGTTTTCGATCAGACGCAGCAATGCGTCAGCGATTGCTTGTGGGTCCTTCGGCTCTACAATAATTCCAGATTGCTCGTGAGTAAGATACTCCTTGGTACCACCGCCTGCGGTACCAACGACAGGACGCCCGCAGGACATCGCTTCCAGGCAGGTATAAGGCGAGTTGTCGTAAACAGAGGGAACCACACAGATATCAGCAGAACGATAATAGCCAGGCAAATCAGCCAGCGGCACCCGATTAATGAACTGGATGAAATCTCCTGTACCGTCCCGGGCAATAGTGTTCTTCAGCTTTTGCAGCTCAGACGTTTGCCCCGTCGCATTCTTGGTATCGTCACCAATGATGACGAACTCCACATTATTATGCTTCCTCGTGATCATCGGAATAGCATCCACTAGATACTGAATTCCCTTACGCTCCTCGAGGCGACCGACGAACAAAACTCTGATCTTCTTTGTGTCCGGAAGGAGCCGAACACCATCCGGACTGAACTGATCCGGGTCAATCGGATTTCTGACGATTTCAATCTTGTCCGACTCTATGTGAAGGTCATCGGCGACGTAATCTCTGAGATCGAGACTCGGCGAAGTGAGAACATCCGCCGCTGTCATCGCGACACGCTCGATCGCAGCTATAAATTCGTGATCGAACGACGGTGTGACATTATGGAGTCCTTCTCGGATGAATTTAGAATGCGGCGTGTAAAGCCGAATCACGAGAGGCAAAATGCGAGTGAGCGCGGGGAAAAATCCTTCCGCTAGAAGCTCCGGAGTATCGACTACGTCGAAAGCCTGCTGTTTGTGCAGCTCGAGAAATTTCCGCCACATCGAAACAGAGGCAGACAAAACATAGTGACTGTAGGGTATGCAAGCATTCATCGAATCGAAATTTCTCTCGATCCACTCAAGACTGACACGGTGTACTTTGACGCCGTCGTCGTCGACAGTTTTGTCATGATCCTTCGACAGCGATACTACTTCGACATGATGCCCAATATCTTTGAGTCCGTGAGCAAGATGACGCGTAAATGTAGCAATACCGCCCCACCCCGTCTCCGGAGGGTACTCGCGTGATATCAAACAAACTCGCAATTTCCGTGATGTCATTGGCTAATCTTATTACTTGAAAGGAAAGATGTGCTTAATGCCCGCTTATCTGATTCTGGATCGTCGACGACAAAGCGCCGAAGAAGCCAACTCCATGGGAATGCTAGGTAGACGTTACTAGATTGAGAGAATTATTGTAAAAGCCTTCCAGGTCATCGACCATTTCTTTCATAGTGCGCTGCGGACCGATATTGGACCTCATCGCTGGCAGTAACTCTTTCTCATCAACGATACGCGCCAGCTGAGCCGCAAGGTCATCATGATCGTTAAGTTGAAAGAGAAGTCCATTGACGCCGGGTTCGATTAGTTCAGCCATGCCGCCCAGATCGGTTGCTATCAATGGTGTCTTCGTAGCCAGCGCCGATTGCATGACGAGCGGCGTGTTTTCATACCAGCGTGACGGAACAACAAGAACATCGAGCTCCGACAATACTTTTCCAAACTCCTCGTTCGGAAATGTCCCGAGGAAAGAAACAGCATCTTTAGTATTGATATCGGAGAAAGCAAGCTCGTGCAATGTCGCCGCGTACTCGGGAAACTGATCGGGGCTTCCGTAAATCTTCAGTACAGCCCTATTTGGTTGATTCAAGCGCTGAAAGGCCTTGATAAGAATATCGACACCTTTGTGCTCGAACAACGTACCGATGTATCCGATTCGCACCTGCGGCGACGGGGTTTTCTCGCACCAGTCGACGAGCTTATCGGTGTCGATTCCGAAAGGAACATGATGGATCAGATCTTCGCGAATACCATTCTTGATGAATAGGCGCTTCATAAGCAGCGTAGGCACCGTTATGGCGTCAACAGTGTTGGCGATTTCA
This sequence comes from uncultured Candidatus Obscuribacterales bacterium, assembly GCA_964418155.1. Taxonomy (GTDB): domain Bacteria; phylum Cyanobacteriota; class Vampirovibrionia; order Obscuribacterales; family Obscuribacteraceae; genus JADYXR01. Next base: position 17,079 of record CAYQKX010000033.1, read on the forward strand.
GCTAGAATCTCCGGTCGCGCTGCCGTCGCCTTAACAGCCTGCATAGACTTGGCGTAGAGATACAATTCATACAAGAGATTTTGACCGAGACTACCAGCCAGCTTCGTTATGCCTGGAAATCTCTTACTGATTGCTTCTTTGAACTCTTGCTTCGGAGGTAGAAGCTTTGGCGTATAACAGGTGAAACAGTTTTTCGCGCCCTCGCCCGGTCCTTCGCAAACACGGCCGTCGGGACGCTTGAGCTGCACGATAGGACAGATGAACCAGAAATCGGTAGTCGAAAGAATCACTGGCAATCGCCGTGCTTTCGCCTCTTCGATCACGCTGGCTGAAAGGTTCTGGGCGTGGAGTACGTGGACAAGATTGGGAGAGAACTCCTCGATCAAACTGGCAAATTGCTGGCGCATCGCGGGATGTTGATACTCGTGCGGGAATCTATAGCCTTTCAAGCGCAATGGCTCTTCCAGCGAAACGACGTCCACGCCTTCGTAAGTATATCGGCGAATCTCTTCTCCTTCGCGATAACGAGCGTCGGTATCCGGAGGGTTAGCGGTAACGACAAGCACCTGATGACCGCGACGAATAACCTCTTGGGCAATTTTGAGGGTAAGCACCTCTGTTCCGGCGCGATGTTCCGGAAAGAATTTGTGTACGGTGATAAGGACCCTGGTCACGCTCGTGCGCCCCAATCAAGAATTGGTCTCACTTTTATCGAAGTTATGATACACCAAGCATCCTTTCGCTTCTGCAAAAATGCTCGGCTGAATCAACTAATTCTTAACTTAATCAGCCACGCCGGCTCGAAAGAGACGTGCCACTACCGATGGCACCACTACCAATCCAAACGTGAAGTCGGATCGAAGATGCCAATCTTCCCTGACGTGCATCTCAGGCACTCCGGCCCCTCATACTCATACTGACAGACTTCGCACACGCTTTTCGCGAAGCGGCTGTAATCCTTAGAACCGGCCTGCGCGGTATTGTTATTGCCAGCCGCTTGCTGAGCTGCTTGTTGTTGCTGCTGCTGCTCGGCTGCCTGTTGCGCAACTAATTGTGCCTGCTGCGCGGCCCGCTCAGCGACTTGTTGAGCTTGCAAGGATTGCAGCTCCTGCATGGCCTGTTGCTGCGATTGCTGGATCCACTGCCCCGATGAAGCGTCGCGACCGGTCTGAACATCACCGTATTGCTGCTGCTGGTGATCCTGATTTGGCTGATACTGCTGCTGGTACTGCTGGTTAGGCTGTTGCTGATACTGCTGGTTCTGCTGTTGCTGATACTGCTGGTTCTGCTGCTGCTGTTGCTGGTGCTGATACTGCTCGCTCGGCTGCTGTTGTTGCTGGTGCTGATACTGCTCGTTCGGCTGCTGCTGTTGAGGGTGCTGATACTGCTCGCTCGGCTGCTGCTGGTATTGGGGTTGCTGCTGTTGGTACTGCGGATTCGATTGTTGATACTGCTGGTAGTGCGCCTGCTGCTGATCCTGCGCTTGCTGTTGTTGACTCTGCTGACTGTAGTCAGCATACGATTGGTTGGGCTGATATTGATTTTGTTGTCCAGCTTGCTGAGCGGCTAACTCAGCGGCCTGCTGAGCCGCTTGTTGGGCGGCTAAATCCGCGGCTTGCTGGGCGGCGGCTTGTTGTGCGGCCAATTCCGCAGCCTGCCTGGCGGCTTGTTCCTGAGCCTGCCGGTTGGCGGTCTCGGCCGCCTGCTGAGCGGCTAACTCCTGCTGCTGTTGCGCCGCTTGTTGCTGCGGCGGCATACCTTGCTGTTGATATGGATTCTGATAAGTTTGCGCGATGTAGTAGTTGTAGACTTCGGTAGCCTCACCGGTTCGCCCCAACCATTTCAGCAACTCGATAAGATTGGTGGCGATCTGCTGACACTCGGCGTGCTGAACTCCGAGACTGCCAGCGAAAATGCGCGCAGCCTCTTTGGCATATTGAACGACCCTTTCATATTGCTTAGTCTGATAAGTCGCAGCAATCAGATTTTTCAACGTTCGCGCGATCTCGACATGATCGGCCCCGTAGAGCTGAACTTTGACTTTCGCGACATACTGATAGATTTTTTCGGCATCTGCAAACTTATGTTGCATAAAGGCCAACCATCCCAGCGAATCGAGAGCTGTGCAAATCCTCTCAAGATCTTTTGCTTGGCGCGCCTCTTTGAAGGCCTGGTAGATGATTCGCTCTGCCTCGCTGTAATTGCCCTGCGATACAGCCTGCGATGCTAGGTTACAGTACTCCTGCCAGCTCATTAGGTAGTCGGGCCCGCCGCTCGAAATCTGGGTATGTGTCCTTTTTGCCCAGCATAATTAATCTTTTAACGTTCAAAGAAGTAGTTGTCTACTCTTTCTCATATTTAACTTAGTTACCAGACGTTTGAGTCTTTACACTTCCCGGCTGCCAAGAAGAACTTCCAGCAATATTGCCTACATTCGCCCACTTCACAGACAAACACTCAAAGGTTGCACCTTTGCCGGGTTGCAAAGAGAAAGTTCTCTTTTCGTTCATATGTTAATGACAATCAAGGTTATTGCTCTTCAATTCGGCGAGAATAACCATCTTGGCTTCCCAAGAGCGAACTTTGATTGCGATGAAAGTGCTTATGCAGTCTCAGGTAGAAACAGATCCAGTCAGTCGCGGACAGAACCGGCCACGACAGGAAGCGACACCTGGAGCGATTTTTCCGTGGCTTGCGCTTGTTTTCGTTCTGTCCATGTGCGTCCGGATGTGGTTCGCGTTAGTAGACGGTCACACGTCTATCGTCTACGCCTGCGATGCGTCTGAATACCTGCGCGATGCCAGAGGGCTGTTTCAACTCGCTTTCGCGAACGACAGCAAGCAGCTGCTTCTCTCCGCATTCGATTCTCTCGGTAAAACTCTTTCATCACAAGAAGCAGAAAAGCTCCACAACTCTTTCGCGCCGGTCAAAGAGCTGGCAATAGCAGGGCCGCTGTTTCCGCTATTCATTCTGCTGAGTCACACCTGCCTCGGACTAGCGGTGAACCAGTCTGGTTGGTACGCGCCGGTAATTATGCAGTGCCTTCTGACTTCAATCACCACCGTCTTGATCGCCTGGATAGGCGTAAAGGCCTGGTCAAAAGAAGCCGGCATAACGGCAGGCACTATTGCAGCGCTCTATCCGGGCTTCATCGTCAATTCGATGCGAATGTATTCGGAGTCCTTTAGCTGTTTTTGGCTTTGCCTTGTGGTAGCACTGACGATACCAGTTATCGAGCGCAGAGGAATGTTTCACTCGGTTTCGACCGGATTTGCTCTTGCCGTCCTGCAATTAACTCGCTCGGTAATGATCATGGTCACCGCTATTGAATTCTTGCTGACTCTCTGGTTGAGTTCGGGAAAGAGCCGCATAGCACGGTGCGCCGGTCTGTTAGTCGGAATGGCACTGGTCTTCGCTCCCTGGCTGCTCTTTCAGCAGTTAGCCTTCGGTAAATGCTCGGTCATCGTCGATCGCGTCGGACACTACAATCTGTTTACCGGCACCAATGTAGCTACCCAGGGCTGGCTCGCCTTTCCATATCCAGATGGAAGAGGCATCGAGAAGAAAAGCTACGCAGAGCTTGTCGGAAAGCAAATTAATGAAAGCCCGACACGATTCGCACGGCTCATGCTGGACAAGCCGCTCAGACTCTTCAAGTTTCCGTGGAATGATTTTCGCACGCCGATAGGACCGCTGACCAATAACCTGCAGGTAATCTTTCATCAGGCAGTACTCGCCTTTGCTGCTATCGGTTTGACTTTGTGCACCTTCAATCAAGCAAACAGAGAAGAGCTACGCTTGCGTGGTTTGATTGTCATGCTTGCCGCACTGCATCTGGTCTATCTGATGTTCATCACAGTGCCGAGATACAACCTTACTTCAATGCCGTTCTTTATCTTGCTCGCAGCGGCTGGAATTGGAGCAGTTGTTAGTTCAATCTCAAGCAAATCGCGTTCGACCGATGCAATGACGGGGCTTAGCAAAAAGAGCGCGCAAGCTCTTGTTGGTTCAGTCATTTTGGCAATGTCGGTTTGCAGAATCGACTGGATTGGCGCCTTGTTCTTGCCGCTTGGCTTGGATAGCAGATTGGCGTTAATCCTGCTCGTTTCGATAAAGGCAGTTTTCGTCAGTCTTTTGTTTATGATCCTGTACCGCGCCGCAAAACGAATGCAGCATCATGCAAGAGCAGCAAAGTTGCTGACCATTTTTGTAGCACTGATAGTGGTGCCGCTTACATGTCTACCGATAAGAGCGCACGGACGCTGGTATGAGTGGAGCGAATCCAGCGTCCGAGACATCAAACAACAGATTACCATCCCGCAGGACAAACTCTCTGTTGTCGATAACCATGCTTGTTACCTGCTTGTCGACGCACATGACTGGAAGCTGACCGGCAACGGAGGCAAAGTGTCGATCAACGGCATCGAATGCAAATCGCCTCAGCTCCCGCTTATGCCTTTCGCGCAGAATCTGAACGAAATGAAATCTCGGAGCTTGAAAGGACGAGTGCAGCACTATCTTGAATGCGAAGACATCTACAACTCGTTAAACATTGCTGCCGGCGGCAGCAATCTAGACCTGAGGCAATGGTTTATCATTCCAATCGACAAGTCCGTCATGCGATCGGCGATTGCGGACAACAACGGTGTCCTGAGCGTTCTTATTCAACCAGCACAGAATACTGGCAGTGGCGTATACGGTGCCTACCAAGAAGAAAGCATGGCTCAGTGTCGGGTGCCCAGCATCGCTCGATACTCCTGGGAAAAGGCATTCTATGGGGTGGAAGAAGAGACTGGATTTACGGATTCACGTTACGACGACAAGATAACGATCAGCGCTAAAAGACTCGAGCAAGGGCAATCGGCAAGTGCGTTACCCTTGAGTCGAGCTAATCCGAATATCCGCATACTCCTGTCATCGGGAGTCTCGTCCGATACCAGCTCGTCACCACCCTCTCGTGAGATTGCCGCTGTACAACAACCAGGACCGAGTGTGTCGCTTCTAGGTAGTGCCATTCCGCAATACAAGAAGGATGCGATCTGGTCGGTCGAGCTCGAGATTCGAGCTTCCAGCAGGAGTCCCGGTCCACGAAACATACCTGTAGTAGCGCTGGCAGCTATCGACAGCACGGACGAGAAGGGACGAACTCATCGGTATCGGAGCCCCTGGACGCCGTCCAGCATAGTATCGCCAATGGTGGCAGGCAATATCAGGTTCGCTTTTCCACTCCAGCCATCCGCGCTGCCCGGAAAGATAACTTCGATTTCATTCCAGTTGAGAGATGGCGGTGTAGCTTCGGGACGCGACCACTTCGCGGTCAACGGACCTGGTAAACTTCAACCCGGTTATCTAGAAAAGGAGCTAAAAATCGAGGATACGAAGTTGAGCATTCGCGAATTGCCATCCAACCCGATTGGACAGGGATATGAGGTTTTTTGACAAAGGAGGATTGTTGCAAAGGCTGTTCCGACATCCAGCGCTTTACGTAGCCATCCTCGCGTTGGCCGTGCTTCTGTGCTTTGGAAGAACGCTGGGCAGCTATCACCTCGCCGATGATTTCGGGGAAGTCGCCTATGTGTCCAAAATCTTCGAAGGAGACCTGGGAAGACTATGGAGCAACTTCACGGGCAACTACATGCAAGTGCCCTCTATGAATGTGTACCGGCCATGGTTGTTGATGACGCTGCTTATAGACTATTCAATTTGGCGCACCGACGCCTTCGGCTATTACCTGACAAACCTGCTTCACTACCTGTCTTGCGCGGTTTTGCTCTTCTTCATCGTAAAGTTGCTCACCGCATACTGGGGTCAATTGCGTTCGACCCTTGCTTCCATATTTTCGGCGCTGCTTTTTGCCGTCAATCCTCTTCATTGTGAAAGCGTCTCCTGGGTGGTCGGGCGAGTCGATATAGTTTGCTTGACCTACTACTTGTTGGGACTTCTGGCGACTGTCCTATATACCAGACGTGGCAACAAAAACTGGCTCTGGCTTTTAGGCGGCGCCTTCTGGATGTCTATTCTCACCAAAGAAATGGCGGTAGCTTTACCGGTTACAGCTACCGTTTTAGCCTTTCTCTGGGGAAAATCGAAGAGCGAAGCTGGTCCTGACTCTCTGGATTTCCGACCGGACGAATCCGGAACCACCTCGTCGCGCCACAAAGAGCCAGGCAAGTTCAGCATGACACCGCCCAGCGATTTGCCCGAAATGCGCCAGAGTCAGCATTTGGCAGCGAGTCTGACAGCCGTTGCCGAAAGCCCAATCGTGGATAGAACAGCTGCGCGGCCCCAACCGGAACCTTCCGGATGGAGACAGGGTCTGGCTAGCGCCACCCCTGTCTTCCTCATCATGCTTGTTTCGACAGTAGTATATTTCGCCATTCGCTATAGCAGCTTGGGCACTATCGGTGGTGGCTATACCGGAAGTATAGGAAGCAGCCAGTTCTCAGGAATCATTCAGAAGTGGGCAGATCTCGACACAGTCATGCGAATCGCTTTTCCGCTCAACCAGTTCGTATTCGGGGACGCAACATTATATAAGAGGATTTTGTCGGCAATTTACATAGCTCTTGCGGTCCTCACCTTCACGAGGTTGTTAGTCGGCGCGACACCTCGACGATGGATTGCATTCATCGCTATTTCTGGTCTCACGGCACTTGCCCCGATTTATCAACTCTGGGGAATCGGCTACAACCTCGAAGGCAGCCGCTTCGTCTTTTTTCTGACGGTAGCGCTATCGATGTTCTTTCCGGCAGTGCTGTTTGCACCGTTGACTCGCAAGAACGAGACAATGCCCGCAGTCGTCACGAAACAACTGAGCATCAAATTGCTCATCGCATCGACCCTAGCGCTAGTGGCTTTGGTTGTCACCTATGGCAAAATCACCCTGTCCAACAACGTGCCCTGGGTGCATGCAGGCAAGCAGACCAGGGCCATAACGATGGCAGCACAAGCACTGTCATCGACCAATAAGAGTGGAAAGCTCGACTGTGTTGTTGGAATACCGAAGGATGAAGGCGGAGCGCACATGATTCTCAATGGCAACACCTTCAGACATCTCGTCACACCTCCCTTTGCGCCCGAGGGATTAAACGGCAAGATTCTTACTTTCGAACCGATGCTATTCGGAGACCCGGACAAGATCGATACTCGACACTTCAGGGACAGCTTGAGACGCAACGATATCCGCTCCTATCTTCGCTGGGACATGAATCTGAAGAAGTTCGTGCCCTTCCATCCCGGTACACCGCTAGCGACACCACAAGCGCAGAAGATCGATCTGATCGGTTTGACACAAGAAAGCGAAGGAAAGACGCTATCTCGAAGTCGCGCATTCCTTCCGTACAGTGAAGGGCGAGGCCAGGTCGTCGAGTCGAACCCAAAGGGCCTCACGGTAGAGGCTGCCGAAGGCGGGCTCGGTATCAAACTCAGCGACCTGCAGTTGAGCCCCGCTCAGTACGACTATCTGGCGATTAACATCGCCTCTGAGCAATTAGATGAGCTGTCAGGCAAGGCTCTGTCTCTGCAAATCCAGCCGAAAGCGGGTCCAGCAGCAACGGTAACGTGCGAAACTGTCGTCGCAGTCGTAGCGGATCAATCGCGAGTATTAGTGCCGCTCTCTTCATTCTGGCGCTACTATGCCTTTGGCGAAATCAAGGGCATAATCGTCCATCTGCCCGGAGTCAAGAGAATTTCCATAAAGTCGATCGAACTGCTGCCGGATGAACTCGTCTCTCCGCGCATCCAGGTCATCGGAAAGCAGAGCGCTTCCGACGGAGCTTTCACGATCAATAGAAGAGGTCCAGCGAAAGAGCCGGTCCGCATCAGACTCGACTGCAATGCCATCGCCAACGCAGACAACGTGAGCGTGCAGATTCTCAAGAGAGACTTTTTCTTCGACAATCTGCACTCGCCGGGCGCGCTGCTATCAGGAATCGACTGCGTCTTGACAGGCAACGGCAAAATTTGTGAAGTGACCATTCCTGATTGGGTTTTCGAAAAGCCCGGCTACGTCCAGCTTCGAGCCATATGCTTAGACAATGCTAAGCGAACCGTAGGTACTCATTCTCTGCCGATTACCCTCAGAGTACTGGCTGACTAACGTGCTGACGCCTGACACATATGCCACGAGTCGGCTCTCTGCGTGGTAGAATCCCCTCAATTACGGCGATGGCAGTGAGAATATGAAGGCATTAGTTATCGGTGGCAACGGATTTATCGGTACGGCGCTTGTCGACCAGCTGATCGAGCGCGGCATCAAAGTGCGCGTATTCGATCGCTATCCGAGTCGCTTCAAAGACCCAGTCGATGGCGTCGAATACATTACCGGAGATTTCGCCAATCAGGGAGAAGTACATCAGGCTGTAGCAGGCTCCAATTGGGTTTTTCATCTGGCATACACGACCCTGCCTGAGACGTCCAACGAGGATCCGGTTTACGACGTACGCTCTAACGTCATCGATACAATCCAGCTTTTGCAGGAATGTTGTGAAAACGACGTCGACAAATTTGTGTTCGTCAGCTCCGGAGGCACCGTATATGGTGTACCACAGTCAGTACCGATCAAGGAAGAACATCCTACCGATCCGATCTGCTCGTATGGAATCACTAAGCTGACGATCGAAAAATATCTTGCTTTGTTTCACCATACCAAAAGGCTCGAGTATTCGGTGGCGAGAATAGCCAATCCATACGGCGAGCGCCAAAATCCCAATGCTAGACAGGGCGCAATCGGTGTCTTCCTGGGTTGCATCGCGCGCGGACAGCCAATCACCATATATGGTGACGGACAAGTCGTTCGCGACTTCATATATATACGTGACGCCGCAGAAGGTCTTATCGCTTGCGCCGACTATGTGCCTGGTCCTGACGCCCCTAGAGTCTTCAACGTAGGCTCCGGACAAGGCTACAGCCTCAATCAGATAGTCGACACTCTGAAGAAGGTCGTAGACGTCGAAGTTAAGGTCAATCACATTCCCGGTAGAGCAGTCGACGTACCGTCCAACGTTCTCGACATCGAATTGGCACGCAAGCTATTGAAGTGGGAACCGAAAGTCGATCTCGAAACCGGCGTCAAGCACGCCTGGAATTGGATTAAATCGCTGAGTCTGGTTTAACCTGTTTACATCAAGATCTAAAGGTTTTTACGGGTATCAAACCTTTAGATAGGGCAGCCAGTCATCGTCTTGTTTCTCTTGGAAAATTCTTAGATAGTGCACATTAGGAATTGCCAAGTTGACCGGAATGCGCCCGTGCGAGAGAATCTTTGAATTGTTGGAAACTAAGGACACAAAGAAGCAGTGACCTCCGCAAAGCAAATTGACCTGTCGGTCATCGTAGCTGTCTATAACGAAGATCCCCGCAACCTGATAAGACTGCTCGAGCGCTTGGACGCCAATATTCGTCCGCTCGAGATAAGCTACGAGGTCGTATTCGTCAACGACGGCTCGCGAGACCTTGCCACTGGCGCTCTTCGACAGATTGCCGCCGAGTGCAACAATATCAAACTCATCGAACTTTCCCGGAATTTCGGTCAACAGGCGGCGATCACGGCCGGACTGGATCATTCCGACGGACGCATGGTCCTAAATATGGATTCGGACCTTCAGGATCCTCCAGAGCTCATCCCGGTCATGTATGAGAAATGGAAAGAAGGCTATGACGTCATCTACGCAACTAGATCGAGACGCCGCGATCGCTTTCTTAAGCGCAGTACGGCGTATATGTTCTATCGCGTGCTCGGCGCCGTCTCGTCGGTCAATATTCCATGGGACACTGGCGACTTCCGACTGATGGACCGAAAGGTTGTCGATGCGCTTGCTTCGCTGCCTGAAAAGACTCGTTTCTTACGCGGCATGATTCCATGGCTCGGCTTCAAGCAATGCGGGGTACCGCTTGATCGCGATGCTCGCGAGATTGGCGAAAGCACTTACACCGTGAAGAAGCTGTTGATGCTGGCTATGGACGGACTCCTTGCCTTCAGCGTCGCGCCACTCTACTTTTTGCCGATGCTCGGCGGCATAATAATGCTGCTTTCCATCGTCGCCCTTGCTGTCATGTTATTTACAGGAAGCTTCGAAATCTCCAACGCCCAATTGCTCTTTTTTGGTCTAATGTTCACCGGACTTCAGATAGGCGCGGTCGGACTGCTCGCCGTCTATCAATCCAAAATGCTCGATGAAGTCAGACAACGCCCGACCTATCTAGTTGGTCGGCGCCTGGGCACCGGATTTGCGTCCGAGGACGATAATAAAAGTGAGAAATCCGACGCTCCGCCCAAGCGAGCCCAGGGCAAGCGGCAAGTCGCTTTCGCGTTCGATAAGAAGTAAATCTGCTGGTCAGTGAGTGAAACGCTATCGCTCTCCGAGCACTACTATCTAGTGCATTTTCCGATTAACCAGATCCTTTGTATGTAAAGTCAAAACAAAATACTTCAGACCATGGAGTTGTACTTCAGACGCGATCCTTTCGTTCAGAGGGTTTCTTTAAACTAGTATCCGATTAGAGTCCTACCCCACAGGCGCCGAAGACGCCTCGCGAATGCCTAGTCACCTTTTTCCTTGTGCAGCTCCGCTTGGATCTCGTCCATAACCGCTTTTGCTCGGTCCAATAGCCGATCTTTGCGATCGGGCGCGACTTCGTCCAGGTAAGTGGAGAGCGCAGTGAGAGGGGAAGCAACGGATGTCTCGGTCAACGCAGGCAATCGCCCCCGAACATGCTCGTGCACCAGCTGTGGTTGCACCTTGACCGACATGCAAGCTCCTGCAGCCGCATAAATTGCGCCTTCGTCCACCATCAGGAGGCGCTCCTGCTCAACGCGGTACCGCACCCGCAAAACACAACCGCTCACGGCTTCTCTGGTTACGCGGTTAACGATTGCAGCCGTAGGATCGTCCTTGCCGACGGTGTCCACGTCCACGGTGATGAACGGTCGCGGTGATATTGATTTGAATGAATAACTTGTCGTTTTCCGTTCTAAAGCCACATCGACAAAACCCTTGTCCTCTTTAGCTTCACCGAAGTCGACTCGCTCGAGACTACCGGCATAGACGATGGCTGGATGCTCTTCTCGGATTATCTGATGCTTGTGGATATGCCCGAGTGCGACATAGTCTACTCGCTCATCGACAAACATATCGGCTGGAAAGGTCAGCGTGTAACCAAGCAGTAGCTCCTCTTCAATGCCGGCCACCGCTCTATCCAGCGACATATGAGCAGTCACCACAGACGGTATCTCAGGATCGAGATCCTCATAGTATGATCGAAGCAAATCCGCGACATGGTGTATCAGCACATCATCAATCTGTTGTGCCGACAGATTCGCATACTTCTCCATGGTCATCAGATTGTGCCGAGTGACATGAGGCACTCCGATCAACTGCAGGGCACCATTTTTGGTATCAATAACATGCAAACCCGGCTTGTCTATCGTCAGCACTCCAGCCACTTCGAGACTCTGAAATACGGACATGGCGTGACTCTGGCTCGATCGCAAAATCTGGTCATGGTTGCCGACCACCAACACAGTCTTGATATTCGATGCTGAAAGCCTCTTCAGTTCAAGCGCAAACATCTTTTGATAAATGGGCTCTGGCGAAGCATTCCTATACGCATCGCCGGAAAACAAAAAAATGTCCGCCCCGTTGTCGATCGCGTAATCGACCGTCCTTTTCAGGGCGTTAGTAAAATCTTCGAACCGCGTGTTCAAACCCGTATCGGGATTGATGCGCCCATGCGACTCACCCGATCCGAAGTGAATATCCGAAACATGGATCAGTCGAATCGCCATGCCGCATTCTCACCTATGGACCTGCCAAGCATCAGCTCGGGTTACAATAATTGTCACGATCTGAGGGCGGTCAGTCAAATCATGTCAGCCGGCAATTCCTTTTTATCGAGGAGTCTGGCAGGAGCGTCACTGATGGCGCTCCTCTTTGCAGCTGCAGTGTCCGCGGCTGATGTGACTGTCTTGACGCAAAGACTCGAGAATTCGCATATCTTTCCTCCAGGCGTGAAGGTCAAGGTGATTTGCGATCACCAAAAGATTGCTGTTTCTACATATAAACACCCACTTGGAACTATGCTCGATCTGCGAATCGATGCAATATTGGTCGGTAAGGAGCTGATGGCAACAAGGCTGGTGACACAACCGACAATAGATGTCTATTTCTTCGAGCCAGAAAACCAGAACGAATACCTCCTGGTGTCGGTAAGCACGCATTTAGTCGATCGGTTCAATCATGGCAAGACCACCAGAGATGACCTTTTGGCAGAGCTTCGCATCAAATCAGGCCGGCTTGCAGTTCACCCGTATCAGGCTCTGGCCAATCAGACTTATGAGGAGATTTCCGCTCATCTGAAGGCATCGGAAGGTCTATTGAAGGAAGAGAGAGCACAACTTATTGCAGACATCGAGAAGCTCAACCAGGCCGACAGCAGAGTCAGCCAGCTAAAGTCTGTTTGCTTGATGATAGAGGACGCAGCGCGACATAATGACGATCTTGGCGCAAGGGCCGCGTTAGCCTATGCAGAAGAGCTGTTGCAAAACGCAAGACGCCCGACATCGACGCGCGCAACACAATAGAATAGACTCGCACTCAACTGTGAGTACTTTCAATCAATTCGATCGTTTACATCAGAGAGTTCTTAATTGGCTAAACTACAGCGAATCCACGGTCTCGGCAAAGGTAGTCGCATTCGCCTCACAATCGAAACACTGACACCAGGCGGCGACGGAGTAGGACACTTCGAAGGAGTTGCCATATTCGTCGGGAGGGTGGCCCCGGGAGACGTAGTGGACGTCGACCTTTTCGATGTGCGGAAATCTTTTGCTCGGGGCAAAGTCGTTACGTTTCATCAGCGTTCGGCCGATCGAATCGAGCCTGCCTGTCCGGTTTTTGACAGATGTGGAGGCTGCCAGTGGCAGCACGTCTCTTACGAAGCGCAGCTCGAGGCAAAGCAGACGATTGTCCGGCAAGCCCTGCGTCATATCGATGACATCGATCTGCAATCAACCCTGCCCGCGCCACAAGCGCTGAACTATCGCAACAAAGCACAGTTCCCGGTTCAACGCACCGGAAAAGGCAGGCTAGTTGCCGGCTACTATGAAGAAGGCTCGCATCGTATCGTCGATCTCAATTCATGCCCAGTTCAACCAGAGCCTCTCGATCTCGTACTTCGAGAAGTAAAGCGACTGCTAATTGAATATCGGGTCAGTGCCTACAGGGAAGATACTCATAACGGTTTGATTCGCCATATCTGTGCCAGAGAGAGCGACTTTAACAAGGACGTCTTGCTGACCTTAGTCCTGAATTCGACAGACGAAGAATTTGCAGACGAACAGCTCGCAGAATTCCGAACAATTGCCACGACCTTGATGGAGAGCATCCCCAGCATCAAAGGGGTTTGCCTGAATTTCAACTCAGAGAAAGGCAACAAGATTTTTGGAGACGAAACCATTTGCATAAAAGGCGCTTTAGAAATCGAAGAAGTCTTGCGCTCACTCCGTTCTGATCGACCAACGCGACTGAGGGAGGGGATCAGATTTCGTCTTTCATCGCAGAGTTTCTTCCAGGTCAACACCAAGCAAGCAGCCAATCTCTTTGATGAGGTTTATGACCAGGTAGACACTCTGGCTAAGAGATTCGAGCGCCCCCTCAAAGTCTTAGACGTCTACGCCGGTGTCGGCACCATCGCAATGTGGGTTGCTGATTTAGCGGAGAACGTCGTTGCGGTCGAAGACCAGGCCCCAGCAGTGCGAGACGGGCTCTCGGCTGTGGCGCTTAACAAGGTAAACAATATAACTTTCGAAGAAGGAAGAGCCGAACAAGTCCTGACAAGAATGGCGAAAGAAGGAGCGGTCTTTGACGTTGCCATTATCGACCCACCTCGAAAAGGGGCGAGCTCTCAAGTACTTGAAGCGCTGCTAAAGCTGCAACCAACCTCAATCATTTACGTAAGCTGCAATCCGCAGACTCTTGCGAGAGACTTGAAAATACTGCAAGATGGAGTTTTGGAAGACGGCGAAGGAAAGCAGGTTTATACTGGGTATAAAACACTTCGTGTAAAGCCAATCGACTTGTTTCCGCAAACCTATCATATTGAGTCTGTGGCTACTCTAGAGAGATATGCAGATGGTGCTTTCAGGAATTTGGAAGAAATCTGACAGTCAAAAGGATCCACTCCCAGAGGGTCTTGTCATACGGCACGATCGACGGCTGCCGCCGGACGATGTGCAAGACATTTGCGCTTCGGTGGGATGGAGTAGACGCGAACCAGAGCTAATCACTAAAGCACTTGAAAACAGCGTCGCTGTTGTTTCGGCTTGGGACAGGTCGCTCATGGTCGGCTTCGCTCGAGCCACTGGTGACCGAGTATTCAATGCCACAATCTGGGATATGGTCATCAGACCGCCTTATCAGGGACGTGGCATCGGTCGGTTGGTCCTTGACGAACTTCTCAAGGAGCTGGATACATCTGGTATCCCATTGGTTACGCTATACGCCGATCCCGGCACGGACGGATTTTATCGTCGTTTCGGTTTTACTGCCGACCCTTCCGGGGTGCGAGGGATGTTCCGAGAGAGCGGCTGATAGCGGCTGAACACAGCCATACACCACCGCTATATGGTTCGCTCCAACGTTCCAGAAAGTCCCAGTTACGCGGTCTCCTGTCAACTTTTCCATGTCAAACTTCGCACAGTCATTTCGGGCGTCCGAAAGATTCGCTGTCCGCCTTCATATAGGTTTCCTTCGTGAATGACGGCCCGAGCCAATCCGTTCGGGCTCGCTTGCTACTTACGGCTATTAGCTCCAAGGAGATGCATTCTTTCTAACAAGAGCGCTGATTTCTTCCTGTTTATCCGCAGCGAAACCCATACTGAGCAGACTTCTAGCGTCGGTGACTGAATAATGTGCAATCGCTCTGCCTCGATGTATTTTTTCTAACAAGACCCATTTTTCTCAGAGTTTACCGCCGCAATGCGCCCTAATTGGCGGGTTTTATAGCGTCGGCCACTGAGATATGAGCAATTGTCGGGTGGTCCGGGCAAACCTTAATTTATTTGTAGCGCGAGACGCCGATTGTTTGAGAGTTTTCGTTGCTCGTGGTAAATTCATACGTCTACTAAGAGACCAATGGAGGCAGCTGGCGCAACAGCGCCCGGGAGATGTCATGAAGGTTATTTTGCAGGACAACGTTCAAAAGCTAGGGAAAGCCGGTGAGGTTGTAGAAATCAAACGCGGTTATTACCGGAACTACCTCGAGCCTCGCGGTCTGGCAGTTCTCGCCACGAAGGGCACTCTCAAAAAGAGAGAAGAAGACATGGCGGCCTATCAGCGCAAAGCAGATAAGGCTCACCAGGAAGCTGTCGAGCTCGGAGCAAGAGTATCCGCGCTTCCGACACTGACTCTCCAGGTCAAAGCTGGCGAGACCGGCAAGCTCTACGGAAAGGTCACCAACAAAGATATTACGTCACTCATCGAGAAGCATCTCGGTCACGAGATCGACAAACGCCTCGTAAAGAGCCCAGACATCAACGCTCTTGGCTCATACAAAGCAACCGTCAAACTGACCCCCGAGGTTCAAGCAGAAGTCAAAATCGACATTATCCTTGAAGGTTCGGTAGTCAAAGAGGCTGCTCCTGCAGCTCCTGCTGAAGCATCCGAAGAAGCTCAAGAAGAGCCGGAAGAGGATGCGACTCTCGAAATCGAAGACTAATCGATACTTCCGAATTCAATTTTGTAGGGGCATCACGGTGCCCCTATTTTTTTTTGACGCAGAGATGCTGAGTGCATCAACGCATCAATGCAGCAGCTCATGAGCTCATGAGCGCATCAACGCACTAACGCTTCAATCTAGTCAAAACAGTGGCAGCCACCGAGTCGACAAAATGGAACATGGAGTGCGTCCAGCGATAATCAAAATGTAGTGGCCAACTTTTCGATCAGGCTTAACTGATTGCTGGCACTATCATTCTCTTCGACCATTGGCTCGAGAGCCGCTGCCTTTTTCTTTTTCGCTGGAGCGCCTTCCGAATTGCCCTTTACCGGTGCGATAAGTCCTGAAATATCGTCCGATCCATCTCCGACAAATGGCACCGTCTCTAGTGCGCCATTCTCTCCGCGTTTGAGCATCTCGATTTTTTGCTCAGCACCTTTGAGAAAATCTTCGCATTCTTTCGACAATTTCATGCCTTCTTCGAAAAGCGCAAGGGCCTTGTCGAGTTTGACCTCACCATCGAGTTGGGCGACCACCGCTTCCAACTCTTTCATTGCTACTTCAAAATCCAGCGATTTGTTCATCACCATTCCTCCCTAGCACCAATCCGGATGTACAAATTTTACTTCTACGATCACTCGACCATTCTCGAGCAGTGCTTCCAGTCTCTCGCCAGGCTTTACGCTGTCGAAATTGCGAACGACAGTGCCATCTTCCTTGCGAATCACGGAAAAACCTCTGGACAAAACTTGCTTTGGACCCAATACATTGAGCTTTTCTGCGTACTGTCTCCACAGTTGCCGATTGGCAGATAGTCTGTAACTGACTTTGTCCGTAATTCGATTTCGAGAAAAAACAACTCGCTCTCTGAGATGCCTCAGTCTATCTTGATAACGAAGCAACGATTTCTCCGGGCTAGACTGTGCAACTCGACGTTGAGCCTTGGCTACGCGCTCATCAATGGCGACCACAAGATGCCGACGCAAAAAACTCCATTTTTCGTTGAGCTCAGTGTAACCTTTCGCGACCAACTCCGCCGCGGCCGTCGGCGTCGGGGCCCGAAGATCAGCAACAAGATCGCAGATCGTCACATCGGTCTCGTGACCTACACCGGATATGACTGGAACTCTCGAACCCAGTACTGCCCGTGCCACCATTTCAGAGTTGAAGGACCATAGATCCTCGATAGAACCTCCCCCTCTGGCCACGATAATAACGTCCAGATCGTCTATCTCTTGCAGCATCTGCAGCGCCTGACAGACGCTCTCGGAAGAACCTTCCCCTTGAACGCGAGCAGGAGCGATCAAGAGATCGACTGAACTGTTCCGCCGTTTGATCGTATTCAGGATGTCGTGAAGTGCTGCACCAGACGGGCTTGTCACGATACCAACCTTCTTAGGAAGGATCGGAATTGGTCGCTTGCGCTCCGGCGCAAGAAGTCCCTCTTGCGCAAGACGAGTCTTGAGCTGCTCAAAGGCCAGCTGCCATTCTCCTATGCCGACCGGCTCAAGCGCGGTAACGATCATTTGATACCCGCCGCGCGGAGGGTAGACGCTCAACTTTCCTCGTGCAACAACCATCAAGCCGTCTTCAAGCTTGAATTTGATGTGTTGATTGGCATTCTTGAAAGCCACGCAGGAAAGCGTGGCGTCCTGATCCTTCAAGGAAAAATACCAGTGCCCGGAAGAATAGACCTTTGCATTGCTTATCTCACCAGCCACGTAAACGAAATCAAACGTTGATTCCAAGAGGTCTTTGATCTGTTCGGTAAGCTCTCCGACAGTCAGAACCGGGCGGAGAGGATGACTGGGCTTGGTACTATACATAGTGAACCTCAATCATATATAGAGATCGCCCGACGAGGTATATAACCGCGTCGGCAAAAAAGTCTTTGTAGAACGATAGTTGGAATCGCACAAAAAAATACTGATTATCGCGACAAATTAATGTGCGAAAGCCGCCCCGACTGTCAGATATACAAGACACATCCAGCATGTCGACAAGGAGAGCAACAAGGGATCCGCGAAGACATTCCAGCAGATACGGATGAGTCGATTCAAGCCAATGTTTTTTCATGTGATGAAAGGGCAAATTGATCCCGAACGGCGAATTTCATTTGACTGATTTTGCAGCCGTGCCATATATTAGTATGACATACAAAAGTTTGGTATCGCAACGGGAAGGGGGTTCTAATATGGACCGCACGCTGTTTTCGCCTTCAATGATTGACACATACAGAGCCTGCCAGAAGGCCTACGAGACGGCTCTTACGGCTTACTCATCGCCAAGTGGGCAGAGGAGTGTCTCCTCAATTTGCAGACAATTCATTAGAAAGGGAATTGCCGAGATCAATCGCGGCAAGGTCTCCAATCCAAATGAAGTCCAGACCTTTATGGGTAAGCACTGGCCACTTGAGCAGATAGAGGCTTCCGGCGCAGATTCCGATTCTGTCGCTCGTGCTTTTCTGTATTGCTATAAGGCGCTGATGACATATGCCCGCCATCCTTATAGACCAGCTGGAGCGGAGGTTGTGTCAGTGGCACTAAGGGCCAGGTCTCGTGTCGCACACGTACGCGTATATTTGGAAGACACATTCGATCTCATTCTCTGGTATCCGCAGAAGCGTCATTTAGAAATCGTCGAATACGACCTGCGCAACAAAAAATACTTTTCCTCGGCGTGGCCTACGGTATCCGCATTGGTAAAGCGTTTTCTCTGCGAGCGCTTGCGAGTGCGCTGGCCATTTGATTCGATCTCACTAACTACGGTGCGGATTAATACTCAGTCAGTCAGCTCTAGCAACATGGTGATCGATGACTCTATATTTAAGGTTCATTTCGAGGAGATTGTGAAAGATCTGGAGTCGATGAAATGCCCACAAGAGCGCAGTAAGCACGGACCGGATGATAACTGCAAATACTGCAAGACATTATCAGAGCGCACCGTGCAAGAGTCCACCTCTGTACTGTCACTAAGCGCCTGATAGCTATACTCACTTCAGATTGCTCTGCGGATCCAGGTCCGTGCTTCTAAGGACCTTGATCACCGTATGTGATACCACCGCAGACTCCGCGCTCTGAGACTTCAGGCATACGATTATTAGACAACCCAGTATCGATTGGATATAATTCACCCTTCCCCCGATATGGAAGAGTGAAAATGGCCGAAGCTGCAAGTGGCACCAAAGTGCTCGTAGACGTGCTTGTCAGTCCGATAGGAGAACTTGCGACTCCAGACCTAGAGTCTGGTTGTGCCCGCGGTGCTCAGATGGGCGAAGTTCGAAAAGTGAAAAATGCAGCTGTGGCCATCAAAGACGGAAAGATCGTCTTTGCCGGTCCCAAGGATGAGGTGCTCAAGAAAGTCGACGCGGACCAGGCCGATGTGATCGATGCCTCCAATCAACTTGTGACACCAGGGCTGGTTGATCCTCATACGCATATCATCTTCGGCGGCAACAGACATAACGAATTCGCGATGCGCTGCCAGGGCAAGACGTATAAGGAAATTGCCGAGCAAGGAGGAGGCATCGTCGCCAGCATGAGAGGCACGCGAGATGCGACACAAGACGAACTAACGCAACTCGGCCGGCAAAGACTGGAGCGCATGCTTCAACATGGCACCACGAGCTGCGAAGTGAAGACTGGCTATGGTCTAGATCGGAAGAGCGAGCTTTCCATGCTCGATGCGATCTTGTCGCTTGATGAAATACAACCAGTCGAGTTGACACCGACATTCCTTCCCGCTCATGCGGTTCCGCCGGGAGTGACGAGAGAAGCATATGTCAATGAAGTTGTAGAGGATATGCTTCCCGCGGCGCTCGCCTTACTCACCAAAAGAGGCGTGCCGGCCAGCCGTTTGTACGTGGATGTATTTTGCGACGAAGGTTACTTCTCACTGGAAGATACAAAAAGAATTTTCGAAAAGGCCCGTGAGCTCGGAATGAAATTGAAGGTTCACTCGGATGAGTTTGCAAGCCTCGGTGCGACATCTCTCGCCTGTGCGATGCATGCGCACAGCGCAGATCATTTGCTCGCTGTCACCGAGGACGATATCGGCCGATTGTCGAAGTCCGACTGTGTCGCGGTGCTATTGCCCGGTACCTCATTCTTTCTCAACTTGAGTCAGCACGCACCTGCGCGCACGATGATCGAGAAAGGCGTTGCAGTCGCACTGGGCTCTGATTTCAATCCAGGTAGCTGTCATATATTCTCTTTGCCATTCATCATGGGTCTGGCGTGTCTCAAATTGAAGTTGACTGCCGATGAGGCACTCACTGCGATGACAATCAATGCAGCTCATGCCATCGGGCGTGGTGAATCTATCGGTCAACTACGCAGTGGTTATCAGGCAGATATGGTCTTGTGGAACGTCTCTACCCTCGCCGAAATTCCCTACAATATGGGCTGGAATCCGGTATCGAAAGTGCTGAAGAAAGGCGCATTGGTGTAGCGGATCAGAGCGATACCAACTAATAATTATTTCTTGCGCTTCGCACTTGTTTTATTATCGGCTTTAGTTATAATTCTATGAACGCCACCAACTATGGGGGCGGTTGGTAGAAACATATGGCGAGAGCAAGCACTAAGTCCGGTGCAAGCATCTGTTATTCTGATAATCTTAGGAGCTGAGTCCATGGCTGAAGCGAAGCGAGTACCAGAAGAAAATCAAGATAAGAATCTGGAGATGGAAGGTTTCGAAAATTTCTTCGAGGGTGAAGCAGCCACCACCGAAGGTGCCACCACCCATGGTGATACATTCATCAACCAGCAAATGGAAAAATTACTAGACCGCCTCTCTGAATTGATCACGTTGAGCGTTGACCAGAGAATGGAGACCAGCAAAGTCGCCAATCAGCTCATCGACAATCAGCGCCAGCTGATCGCAACTCAGCAGATTCTGATCAAGCTCATGGAGCGCTCGATCGAGCTCACCCGTCACGTCACCTCAATTGAAGAGAGACTGCCCGGAGTATTCGAGCTTCCACGCATAGTCGAAAGTCTTCGCCATCGCGTCGCGCAACTAGAAGGCATCGAGACCACCTAAAGTTCGCAAGTTGTCGGGTTGAGATCAAGTTCAAGGACTTCCATTCGCCATAGAATTAGAAGTCAGCTTCCACCTCAAGGAAGAGGTTTTTCTTTGCGCTGAGACGCGACAAACCTCGCCTGGCGGTCTGAAAATACCCTGCTCGGAAGTGCGCGGTTAGACAATTCTGTCCGGGATATAGCGGCAGTTGGTCGAGTTAGACAACTCGAAGAATATTGGCTCTGAAACAACACCGACTGTGCGTGCGCCGGTCCCAGTGGTCGGTTGCTACTGACTCTGTGATGTAGTGTTTTTGAGGCACTCTGGGCCGCCCTGGAAGTTCGACTGCGATCGCCATGTTTCAAACCGCTTGCAGGGTCCGAGCCAGTGTTCACTCGCGAAATTAACCAGTTGCAAATCCAATATCGCAAGTTACATTGATCTAAAATTACCGCTGTTTGCTTTCGAGGACAGAGGCCTGTCCACGCGCGTGACAAGAATTTATATACAAGTAATATAGATCCAAGCCGTAATTTCACCATATACACAGACCTGTCAGGTAATATAATGCCCGCATAGGCTCCCCAACTTTGCCGCGAGAGGATTCCAGGTGAGCGAGTTCTCCTTCTCGGAAGGCGCATTCGAAGGTCATGAACATGGCTCTGACAGCCATGGTCATCATGAGTCCGTCCACCATCATGAAGCGGCACAGGAGGGCAATGCCTCGTCGACTGCCGCATATAATGCCGGCATCAAGCTCTCGGATATCTTCTCCGGCTTCAAGATAACTCCCAACGGCATCACAGCCCTCTTCTTCATCGGCTACGCCGCATGGCTGTTCGTAATCTACTTCATCCGCCACAACGAGCCCTTGGCCAACCATGTACTCGGAACGCCCACGGCCGGGTCACCGACATCTCACGATGACCGCATCATCGTTGGAGCCACTAAGAATGCGCTTCCCATCCAGGCGGTTGGCAACAATGGTTTTTACACCCCAGACAAAAAGCACTATGCTGCCTCCAAGCTCAATTCGCTTCAAGAGCCATTTCCCAACCTGGGAGACCCAAGCAATTTTTCCGCTCAATCAGAGATGGCCAGATCCGGCAGCACGACGGAACCCATGACTCAAGGCAGTTTCGGTTCCGCCGCGTTTGGATACAAGCCGATCGCGACACAGGGCAACAATCATTCACGAGTCATTCATGTCGGTCGCGAAAGAATCGTTGTTCACCATCCGGAGCCGCTTCCCGGCGAGTTAGAGCAATCGCCCAATAACATGTCGCCGCGACAAACTTACGCCCCTCAACAATCGTATTCACAGCCACGAGCGTATGCGCCTCCATATCCGAATTCGGCTCAACCGCTGGATATGACGGCACCGCAAGCAAACTTCAATCAGTATCCTGCGCAACAAGCCTACCCGATGACCACATCGAACGGTAATTACCATATGCCGGTACACACCCAGGAAGGTATGAAACTTAGGACTGTCGTGAATCGTTAGACTCCGCAACCGCCGGAAATTTTTACAAACAAATCACCACTGATAAAAAGTTGCAATCGATCCAATCGCCTTCAGTGCTATTTCAGCCCGAATTTGTGTCGCTTCAAGACTTCGATTTCGCGAAGCTCCGACTTAGTGAGCGCGGGCCGATCCGGCGCGCTGAAATCTTCTATAGCCTGGTCTGCGGTCTTCACACCTGGGATAACAACAGAAACATCTTTCCGAATTAACGTCCACTGAATCGCCGCCTGTGCCATCGTTCTCTTGCCGTCGGCAAGGAATTGCAGCATCTCACACGCTTTCACCCTTGCCGCAATGAAATCACGCGGCCAATTCTTTCGAATATCACCACTCTCAAAAGTAGATTCAACACCATACTTGCCGCAGAGGAAGCCGTTAGAAAGCGGCTCACGGGCAATAACTGCACACCCAAGTTGCATAGCGAGCGGAAAAAGGTCGACATCGGGGCCGGTCGTAAACAGATTATATGGAACCTGAATGCTATCCGGTTTTGCCACCATCAAGGCAATCTGACCGTCGCGAGAATTACGCACCGACAGACCCCAGGCTCGAATTTTGCCCTCAATCTTTAGCTTCTGGAGCACTTCGTAGGTCTCTTCGTTTTCAATAACAGATACCGGAGGATTGTGAAGTTGATATAGATCGATGTAATCCGTCTTAAGTCTTTCCAGACTCTTGTCAAGCGCGAACCTTATGTACTCTTCATTGAACGTCTGAAAACCGAATCCTTGATAGAAGTCAGAGCCACCCTTCGTAGCTATGACGATTCGGTCACGTTTTCCTTTGATCGCCTTGCTGAGCAACTCTTCACTATGGCCCCAGCCATAAACATCAGCTGTATCGAAAAAGTTGCAACCCAAATCAAGAGCTTTTTCAATCGCTTCAAGAGAGACCTTATCATCGGTAGGTCCGTAGCTGTTTCCGTGCCTGTTGCCTCCAATCGCCCAGGCGCCGAAGCCAACTTCCGACACCTTAATTCCTGTTCGACCGAGATCCCGATACTTCATGCCTGTTAGTCGTTTTTGCCCCCGTTTTGTTAACAAAAGCTGTTGCGACTCCTTCATCATTCGTGAGGAGCTACGCCATATAGCTCGTTTAGTGTATTACAATAACCAATCGGCTACGTTGGATATCCTGGAGACCAAGATAAAGGCATGGATGTTTACGACATTACGATTATAGGCGGCGGCCCAACAGGCTTATTTGGTTGCTTCTACGCAGGACTGAGAGGTCTGAAGACGAAAGTGATCGATGTGCTCCCAGAGCTCGGTGGGCAGTTAACCGCACTGTATCCGGAAAAATACGTCTATGACGTTGCAGGTCATCCCAAAATTTTGGCTAAAGATCTTGCTAAAAATCTGGCTACACAAGCGGCAATATTCAAACCCGCACTGTGTCTCGGTGAGAAAGTTCAACTCATCGAGCGCATCGAGCACGAAGGTGAAATGACCTGGAAAGTTTCCAGCGATAAGAATGAAAATCACCTGAGCAAGACAGTCTTGTTGGCGCTCGGGGCAGGCGCTTGCGTTCCCAAGCGGCTCGATCTGGAAGTTCCTCCGGAATGGGAAGACGAATCAATATTCTATGCAGTGAGAAGCAAAGAGCGCTTCCGTGACAAAGATGTTCTAATCATCGGCGGCGGCGACTCGGCTGTTGACTGGGCTAACGAATTTTCGGTTTTAGCCAACAAAGTCACTCTCATCCACAGAAGAGATCAGTTCCGCGCGGTGCAGAGCTCGGTGGAAGAGATGAAGCGTAACAAGGTCAACATCAAGACCTTCTACGAACTCAAAGACCTTCATGGCAACGGTCAAGTCAATGAAGCCGTCATCTTCGACAACCGCACCGGCAAAGAAGAGACATTGAAGGTTGATGCTCTGTTGATCAACATCGGCTTCGTCATCAACCTCGACTTCCTTCGCCAGTGGGGTCTGGAGATGGATAAAAACGCCATCACAGTCAACGAAAAGATGGAAACCAATCTTCCGGGAGTTTATTCCGCTGGAGATATAGCTGCACACGCAGCGAAGCTGAAGCTGATTGCTACCGGCGCCGCAGAGGCAGCTACCGCAGTCAACTTCGCGGTTACTTTCATCAATCCGCAGGCTAAGCTCTACCCTGGACATTCGTCCAACCTCAATCTCAGCATTTAGCATTCAAGATTCACGAAGGCAAGTGCAATAGCTGGCGCGCTTAGTTTGAAGCTAAGCAACGCAATTCGGCATCTTGCTACCGCAACGAAGGTTGGGTCTGATACTCCAAACTGTGCGTTGCCGGTCGCTTAGGCCGTGAATGTTTTTTCGTCGCCGCCGGTGCTAACCAGCAGACGTGCAGACCGTTCTTTTTGAAAAACCCTTTTCGCATAGCCACCTAGAGCGGCGATGCGATAGTTGTGTTCAACTGCTCGGCGGATTGAGCAAAAGTCGTGCATTGACCGAAGCTCCTTCCACGAACTCCGTAGGCGTCCCACAAGCAAAGCAAAGCCGCCGACATGAGTCTTGATACCGGCGATGGTGCCGGCCTCTGCAAAAGGCTTGCGATATCCCACCGGATCCTGGTTTTCCTCAGCGGAAGCGGAGATAGAGACACAATCTCTTACTGAATGTGTCATCTCAATGATATTGGTGGAGTTAAAAGTGGGTTCTATAGCGTCCGCTATGAATGATTGTAAATTGGAGACCTTGTCATCTTCTCCGAATAGTTGATGTTATCGGGAGATTGGAGGAGAATCTGGCAAGCCTTTAACCTTGAAAACCTCGAAGGGGCGGACCAAACACTGTATATTGTGCATTCGGTCACGACCGACGCTAGATATAGCGCCATACAAATGTAGTATAATAGTTTTCAGTGGTCCCCCGCTGGAGGGTTCAACGTGTTCTCAGACAATGCCATTAAGGTTCTGGAGAAAAGATACTTTCTCAAGGATGCTAACGGGCAGCCAACGGAAGACGCCCGAACATTGTTTCAGCGCGTTGCTTCTCATGTGGCGCAAGCCGAAGCAAAGCGAATTTCCGCCGTCGAAGTCGAGCATCTCGCGAAAGACTTCTTCAACCTCATGTACGAGAGAGACTTCCTGCCTAACTCTCCGACATTGATGAATGCTGGAAAGAAAGGCGGGCAGCTATCCGCGTGTTTTGTCCTGCCGGTTCCGGATTCGCTGGAAGGTATTTTCGAGACCTGCAAGCATGCCGCCCTGATTCACAAGACAGGCGGCGGCACAGGCTTTTCATTTAGCCGACTGAGACCAGCCAACGACCCGGTCGCCTCATCTACAGGCGTCGCATCTGGTCCGGTTAGCTTCATGTCGGTCTATGACGCAGCGACAGAAGCGATACGTCAGGGTGGCACCAGACGTGGTGCCAATATGGGCATGCTCCGAGTCGACCATCCCGATATCGAGCTATTCATTTCTTGTAAGCGCGACACGAATAAGCTCAATAATTTCAATATCTCGGTAGCCGTAACCAATGAATTTATGAAGGCTGTCCAGGAAGAGCGAGAATATGATCTGATCCATCCTCGAAGCGGTCAGAGTGTTAAGCGCGTTGAAGCACGAAAAATTTTCGATCTTATAGTCGACAATGCTCATGCAACAGGCGAGCCCGGCGTCATATTTATCGACCGCATCAACGCCCACGATCCGATTCGCACACAAGTTACTGGCGATGGACAGATTGTTGCCGGCACTGAAGACATTGAAGCCACCAATCCGTGCGGAGAGCAACCACTCGGTCCCGGAGACGCTTGCAACCTGGGCTCTATCAACGTTGCTAATTTCGTCAATCTTGAAAAAGCGGAGTTCGATTGGCAAAGATTAGGCACGACCATCAAACTATCAGTACGATTTCTGGACAACGTCATCGAAAGTAATAGTTATCCTCTTCCTTTTATTGAAGAAGCGACACTCAATAATCGCCGTATCGGACTCGGAATCATGGGTTGGGCCGAGGCGTTGATTATGCTCGGCATTCCTTATAACTCGGAAGAAGCAATTTCGCTTGCTGAGTCGTTCATGCAATTTTTCCAGACGACAGCACACGAAGCCTCTCGTGAGCTAGCTGCTTCACGCGGACTATTTCCAAATTGGCCGTACTCGACCTGGCACGACAAAGGCATCAAGCTTCGCAATGCCACCGTCACGACAATAGCACCGACAGGTACCATTTCGATCATCGCCGGTACGTCATCTGGGATCGAGCCCATTTTTGCTATCTCATACATTCGCCGAGTGATGGGCGGTACGGAGCTCATCGAGGTCAATCCGCTGTTCGAAAAGGTAGCTAGAGAGCGAGGTTTTTACAGCAAAGAGCTAATGCAAGAGATTGCACTCAAAGGCACATTGAAAGACGTAGACGGCATTCCGGAAGACATTAAAAGGGTGTTCGTCTCCTCCCACGACATCGCATTCAATTGGCATGTTCGAATGCAGGCTGCATTCCAAAAATTCACTGACAACGCTGTCTCCAAGACAATAAATTTCCCAACCGAAGCCAGCCCCGACGATATTCGACGGGCATATCTACTCGCCTGGGACATCGGCTTGAAAGGCATAACCGTCTATCGGGATGCTTCGAGACAATCGCAGGTCCTCAATATTGCTCGCACGGATCCTCTGAAGCAAGACAACAAGGCCAAGACTGAGCTCGCAAGCGCGCCTCTCCAACCAAGTTGTCAGGCAGATCATCAAGAGCACAATGAGGCATCAGAAAAGCAAAAAAAGTCCTCTTCGAAGACCGCTGTGGGGACTGCTACTAGTCCCCGACTTCCTGACGAAGAAGATAGTGATATAGCGACCAGACATGCTCGTCATGATACAAAATTAGTTGGCTCGAGAGCGTCTCGCGAGTCGCAGTCTGGCACGTCTTTTCGCGGCTCGCCGCGGCAGTTTCATTCGCCGGAGTGCCCGGAATGCGGCTTCCGCAGCGGTGCCTTGATCAAGTACGAGGCCTGCCTTGTGTGCGTTTCCTGCGGTTATACTAAGTGTTGAACAGGTTACCATGGGGTTGCTCCAGCTCACATTGCCGATGCAATAAAGTTGTGCAGCCCAGTTGAGGAGATGTCATGTCTATACTTGTTGACCATGAGATTCGAAGTGAAGTTCGCTCGGGCCGCCTGGTTATAGAACCATTTGACGATTCGCTTATCCAGCCCAACTCCATCGATGTGAGACTGGCCGACAGATTCTCCTGGCACGAAGCCGGAAGCGACGTCATTGATCCGTACAAATCGGAAAGTGTGCTGGAAGGGCTTGTCCACATAGTCGACGATTCGATAGTCATCCAACCAAAAGAATTTGTTCTCGGCGCCACACTTGAGCGCCTGTGCCTACCTGACGACATTGTCGGGCAGCTCACCGGCAAGTCAAGCCTGGCAAGACTGGGCGTCATGGTGCATGTCACCGCGGGCTTCATAGACGCGGGATTCAGCAACCCACCAGCCCAGATCACCCTGGAAATTGTAAATGTAGGCAATCGCCCAGTCCGACTACACGCTGGCATGTCAATTGCGCAAATGGTCTTCACACGAACAGCTCGATGCGAAGTTCCATACAACCTCAAGCCCTCAGCTAAATACAACGGTCAGCCGGCAGCGGCACACAGCCGCTATTACCTCAACAGTACCGGCTAGGCGACAAGCCGAATAAGCGCGACGTGCATACTGCAAGTTCAGCGGATCGCCACAGCCCATCCTATTTCCGCAACGCCTCAGCTTTGCGCTGGTGGGAATCGGAAGCGAATCGCCCACGGAGTTAATCCGACATCGGCTTTCACTCAGGAAACCAGTCGGTTTTATAGAGTGCTCAAAATCCATAGCAAACCCTAGCTTTGGATTACTAAATCGAGAACGGCTGAGTCTGAGCCTGATGCCGAATGTTTTGCCGAGGATCCGAACAGAATAGATTTCGTTTTAAACAAAACAACCCGCTTCGAGCGCGCGACGTGGAGCCAAAATCGGGTTAATTTCTGCGGAAGAACAAAGCCATCGAATGGTTTGACTACGCGCCGATAGATGGAGCGCCACCGCTCCTGTCATATCACACCGTTAATTCGCACAGAATCAACGGCAATTGCTCGCACGAGACTGAAAATCTCAAAAATTTTTGTTCAGCATATGTCCGCAATATCACTAACTCGACAAGTCGCTCGCGACAGGCAGGGCAACGCTTTTGAGCGATCCTGCAAAAATGTTAATCAAGCATGAGTGGGAAAAGTCCCATGACCCCCGTACATACACGCATTTACCATCAGCTCAGCCAAGCTTTACCATTTGAGTACCGCTGAGGCACAGTTCCTGCATTTCGTGCCAGTTTTTTTGTCGGAGGAAGTGGATTTTATGAGCGATGGCCCGTTCGGTAAACCTAAAGAGCCCGATACCCCAGGGCGGGGCAGATACGGTGGCGTATCTCCTCTAATCGAGGGAATGGGCGACGACAAAGACAAAAAGCCCAAGACAAGCGATCCTTACTTCAAGCCGCCGGACAACGGGCAACCAGGTCGTGGAAAACCATACTTGGAACCACCGGCGATTCCCGGTGCGCCGAAAGATCCGCCGAAAGAGCCGCCCAAAGAGCCAGGCAAAGAACCTGGGAAGGGTCCAACCATACCCGACACGCCTGCTTTCAATGTACCGCCTAATACACCGGACTGGGGCTCGCCTCAACCGTACGGGGGCAAAGAGAATTTCGGACTCGGGAAGGGAGCCGGTCAGACAGATTTAGAACGAAATCTTGGCAGTAAATCAAAGGCTCTTTTAAGCGCACGAGATCGTCAGAACGGCAGCGATGCCGGAAAAGCCCTGATTGCAGGAATCACCACTCCGCTACTAGCAGAACCCACAACGAAGTTGATGGGCCTCGGCGCCGACAAGCTCGCACGCCTCGAAGGCACCGGGTTGCTCTCCCGCACCGGTCGTGGTGCTGGAAATCTGTGGATGAATAACTACGATCCAGTTGGGATTCATGCCTCGCAAGTCGCCAAGGAAGAAAGCCTTGTCACGAAATCCTTCGATGGCATCAGGACCAGCTACGACATGGACCAGAAGGTGTTGGCGCACTTGCGGCAGCCTGGGGCTAGAACTGAAGCCTTGGTCGGCGCAGAGCTCAAGCATGCAGTCGAGCTGAAGCTACAACTCAAGATTTCCGAAGACTCGCAGTTAGTCAAGGTACTGGTGGAACGCGA
Source organism: uncultured Candidatus Obscuribacterales bacterium (assembly GCA_964418155.1). Lineage (GTDB taxonomy): Bacteria > Cyanobacteriota > Vampirovibrionia > Obscuribacterales > Obscuribacteraceae > JADYXR01. Next base: position 46,521 of record CAYQKX010000033.1, read on the forward strand.
GGGACACCTCAATCCCGAAATCCTCAAGTCCATGACTGCGGAGAAAACTGTCGAGCATATCAATCGAGTTAGAGCATCAGAACTTTCTGCAGGCGGCCGGATCCTCACAAAGGCCGAACTCGGATATCTAGAAACTCGCGCCGTCGCACTGACTAAGATAGGACAGCAAGACGCACTCGCCAAAGGCGCCCAAGCAGACGCAGCCTGGATGACCACAAAAGGGACTTGGACTAACTTCAAGAAAGGTGTGTTTTACACACTCGGTACTGGTGCTGCACTCAACGGCGACCACTCCCTACGTGACCGCATCTACGGTAAGGATGCCACATCGTGGGAGACCTCGAGCTTGACGGTACCGCTCGCCATGGCACTGGGCAAAGGTTTTGGAGGCAAAACACTTCTCACTGTAGGCGCACTAGGTCTCGGACACCTTGCCGACAATGGAGTAACAGCACCGAAATGGATACCGGAGCCGCTCAAGCATTTCACGGTATATGATGCTGTTCCCATGGGTCTTGCATTCGCTGTGCCAGCAAAAGGGAAGTGGGCTCGCGCGGGTCTTGTCGGTTTAGCCTGGTTGGGCGGCAACAGCGCCGAATGGGCTCTGTCCAAACCCACTGCAGGCAGCATAGAAGAAAATGCTGTCGATGCGGCGACAAGAGACAGGTCAGAACGATCTTACGATTCCATGGAAGGCGCAGTCAAAGCCTTCAAAGAGCTCGGCAAGAAGAACGAAATCATCATGGAGCAAAATTTGGCCAACCTGATCGTGCGCGCCCGCAAAGACTATGGCAATATGAATGACGAGCAAAAGCTGGGCTCGCATAGAGCTACCATTGCACTGGCAAGATCGGTCGGCGAGCACAGATTGGAAAATGGAACCAGACTGAGCGCTGCAGCCACTGACCATCCGACCTATGTCCTCAAAGGACTGGATCTTGATCTAGGTGCTGAAAGCCTGATGAATTTGCAAATGGCCCGAGACAGCACTAAAGCCGCCAGAGTATTCACCACCCGACTTATGGATCTGCAAGCTTTCGGAACAGTGGTCACCGGTCAAGAACTTGACGATCTGGACAAGATTGGAGTCAAAGTCGACGGCAGTATACAGAAAATTGTCGGCAAACACGACATCCAGGAAGCCTATGACCAGCTGAAGAAATTCATTGACTTCGGTACAACCAGCAATGGTGCCACGTTCCAAAAGGAACTCGGATTCCACAAGACTTTTATCGAAGAGATGAACGTCAAGATTGCTCGAAATGTTGTTCGCCTGAAGAATCCGGATGGTACGCCCAACGCTGACGCTGTCACCATAACGGCCAAGCTGTTCCGTGACCAGGCCTTAGCGAAAATGGCGGAGGCAGGTTACAAGCTCGACCACGGCAACGATCCAGGCGGCGCCACCGCAATCGTGATGGGAACGCCGGAAGGTCGCAACGAGCAGCTTCCCGGACTCAAAGGTCCGAAGCAGTACGATGGAGTAATGGACATGCTCGGGGTAGCTGAGCAGCTGGATCCGAAAAACCCAGACCTTCCTGAGCTGAAGGCACTGGCGAAGCGGCTCGAAGAACAATGCAAACTTAGAGCCCCGGAACAATACAAAAACTACAAGTCCAATCCACTCGGAGTAAAACCCTAATATTGCATCTTGTCAAAACGATGCTCTTCTCAGATCGAGACTCAATCTACCTGAATTAATGGTCTGAAAAATCTAACCAGACCCAATTGAACTCCTTTCGGTTCAAAGCCGTTAAAGAGATCGTAGGGTCTGGTTAGGGCTTTTTATGAAATCCCAGTCGGTTACAGTTGTAGCTTCGTTGTCGTTCGCCATTGGGTGCTTTCTGGTTGTGGACCAGACGGTCAGACTCCAGTTCGGCGACTTCACTTTTCTGCTTCAGCAATGCTTTCACAATGCTCTTCTTGCGTTGATTTCAGTTTCCAGCCTGAGCTGGCTGCTCTTGCGCTTAGGCGGCAAAAAATCTTCCGCCTGGATTGTTGCCTGCCTGCCCACGCTCGGAATGGTTTATACGACCATGCATCTGTCTTCGACTGCAGACTTGGCTCGACTAACCAAGAAAGGCTACATCGAATGTGTTTGCATCGTAGACTCACCAACCAACTCCAACTCCTACATATGCCGCCCCCTGAGTCTGGTTCACCCTTCGCGAAAGAAGTTGTGCGGACAGTCGCTTCTAATCGTGTCAGGGTCGAAGAGTCCGACAATTGGGCCTGGACAATACGTCAAGGTCTTCGGAAAAGTCTCGCGAATTTTAGTCTCGCCCAATCGCTGGCATTTCGACGCCAACAGGAGGCTGATTGGCAAAGGCATCGTCACGGTAATCAGATCGTACGGATCTGATATCCGCTTGCTTGGGTCGGACGGCTCGCGAAGCACTCTCGAAAGTGCCAGACATGCCGTCATCAGCGCACACGAAAAAGCTTTGGGCGTCGAGAAAGGAGATCTTCTTTCCGCCATGGTGCTTGGTGATCGAGTCGTGCACTTGTCTTCCGACCTCAAAGAGAAGTTTCGCGTGGTTGGACTCTCGCATCTTCTTGCAGCATCAGGACTTAACTTGTCGATTGTCGTTGCCGCCAGCTACTTCATAGCCCGGATGGCACGACTGCCTGATTTCCTCCGAATCGGTATAGCGGCAATCTCTACGATTTCATTTGTCTGCCTTGCCGGACCGTCACCATCGGTACTGAGGGCAGCGATTCTATGTGGACTCTTCCTGACGGCCAAACTGTTTGCCAGGAGATTGCATTCAGCGGCGGCGCTATCCATCACACTTTGGATTGCACTCCTTGCAGATCCACTCTCGCTCTCGGATATTGGGCTCCAGCTATCCTATGCCGCTACCGGTAGTATCATCATCGGAGCGCGGCGACTGTCGAGCAAGAAAGAGAACTCCTGGATCGAAAAAATCATCATCTGGCTGCGAGACACCGTCATGGTGATAGTCCTCGCTCAACTCGCGGTTCTACCGCTACAACTACTCCACTTTCAAAGCGCCGGGTTGTTGTTTTTGCCGGCCAACTTGATGGTCGATCCGGTGGTGGCACCGATAACCCTGCTAGCTTTCGTTTCATCCATTTCCACGCTTATGTTCAAACTCGTACCAACATCTAGCGCCGTCTGCAATTGGATCACACAATCGATAGACTCGTTGACCTCATGGCCGCTCGATTACATGATTCAATGCGCGTCAGCGCTTGCCTCGATTAAGGGTGCCATGCTCCACCTTCCGCCACCTGTCGCCGGCGCGGTTCCGATCTACTACGGCTGCCTACTCTCCTACTTTCACCTTTCGTCGAAAGCAACTCTGCGCCTCCTCGGTTTCGTGATACTGCTCGTCGGAATTGCCATTCTTTTTTTTCGCCCGAGCACCCCCGGACAATTGACTTTTGTCTCACGCACTTCAGTAATGACGATACAACATCGAATGGTGCTAGCCGCCAACGTCGAAGGTCTTGACTGGCTATCTCGTCAATTCCTCTCCTTTGCCGGTAGCACGGAGACCGTCCCACAGCCGATGCAATCATTCAGTCAACTGACTTTGCCGTCCACGGTGGAACAACGTACGGGCAGACATGGGAGAAAGAGGCGAAGAGACGCCTTCAAGCGATTTGACACCAGATATAGTTCCAGCGCCTATCGCTTACTGGAACAAACGAATGAGCGGCTTAACGGAACGTGCGCACTGAAGCAGCTTCGCAAACGGTCGCACGCAGCCTCAAGCGAAGAAACTGCCACCAATACAGTAATAGACGCCGTTGATGCGGGCGATTTCGTAGTCGTTGGACGGCGGCACTTAGGACTTTTGTCCGCGCTAAACAGTTCCCAATTAAGTCAACTTGAAGAGCTGATCGCAGACACGGAGATCAAGCTGGGTCCGGATAACTTGCAGCATTCACCGGTTTCGACCTGGTCGAAAGCAATCAAGGACAAGGGGAAGCCAATCCTGGTCTGGTCAACGGCCCGCAGTAACGCAATCATACAAAGCCCCTGGTTACCTGAGGCATACCTCGCTTACGCAGGTCCTGGCAATGCGCTGATTCTCGCACAGACACCACCGTATATAGTGGCACACCAGCCGAAAGCGCGATCCGGTTCGATATCGGCAATCAGGACGCCTCCGCTCTCAGCGCCAACCGACAGAGCCGGCTCTCTAACGGACACCAGACTCGACCTGGGAGCGATTGTAAGATCCGCCATCGGAGTACCTCGTCGAACAACTTTCTACTACCCGTTTCTGGTTAAGAACCGAATCGGTAAAATCGGCATTCTTTACTGAGCCTTCAGTCTGAGAAAATCTGACCTTCACTCGGACAAACGTGTCCAAAATAGGCGCTGGCATAACTCGAGTTGAGCATCTCCGTTTTTCGGGCATATGCGTACTAGTTCGCCAGCCAGAAGGATGCCGATGTCGGAACCCAGTCACATGTACCAGGTCAACACATCCGTGTCGGCGGTAGACCAACCGGATCTCAAGGTTCAAGCCGAAATCCAGCGGCGCCGAGCACTGAAGCTCAGCGTGCTCATTCCGGTCTACAACGAGCGGCGCACACTGAAGACGATCTTCAGTCGCGTGCTTCAAGCGCCCTTACCGGTGGCAATCGAGCTTGTCGCAGTCGATGATGGTTCGACTGACGGGTCCTTCGAGATTTTGGAAGAGTTGGCCCTTTCCGACGATCGTATCAAGATCTTTCGGCACTCCCAAAATCAAGGAAAGGGTGCCGCAATTCATACCGCCATTAAAGAAATGACGGGAGACATCGCAATTGTTCAAGACGCGGACCTGGAATATGATCCTGCTGAAATCGCCAAAGTAATCGAACCGATTTTGGATGGACGTGCCGAGGCGGTTTTCGGTACGCGGTTTGGCGGAAGCGAATGCCATCGTGTGCTCTATTACTGGCATAGCGTCGGCAACCGTTTGCTCACATGGCTGACAAACGTAGTCTGCGACGTCAATCTGTCTGACATGGAGACATGCTATAAGGCGGTGAAAGCCGATATCTTGAAGCAAACACCGCTGCGCTGCAAACGCTTCGGAATAGAGCCAGAACTGACAGTACGCCTGGCTCAATGGGGCGCACGCATTTACGAAGTTCCGATCAGCTACTCGGGTCGCACCTATGCCGAAGGCAAGAAAATCACTTGGAAAGACGCAGTTGACGCGCTTCGCGTGCTTCTCTGGGCAGGTTTTATCAACAAGCAATTCACCACCCATGATGGCTATTACGTTTTGAGCGCGATACGAGGGAGCGGATTGAATCGTTGGATGTTCGAACAATTCTCAAAACACGTGGGTAACAGAGTGCTTGAAGCTGGCTGCGGCATCGGCAATTTGACAAGCCTCATGTTGAATCGAGATGGTCTGTTGTGCGTAGATATCGACCCGCTCTACGTAGAGATGATCTCCCGACGCTTCGGTCACCTGGAAAATTTCGAAGCCTCACTCATGGACCTCTGTGACAACGGTCGATACGACGAGTTTGAGAAAAACAAGTTTGACACCATAATATGCTTGAATGTGCTCGAGCATCTGCCCGACGACGAGCTGGTATTGCGCAACTTCTATCGCAGCCTTGCTCCCGGCGGCCATGCCATAGTGCTTGTTCCTCAGCATCCCTGGCTGTTTAGCGCAGTAGATGAGACCGTCGGCCACTATCGGCGATATACCAAGGATGAATTGGCCAACAAGATGAAGGCAGCAGGTTTTACTATTGTAAGTATGCAGGATTTCAACAAGCTTGGCGTCCCAGGCTGGTGGTACAACAAAATCTTAGGTAAGAAATATCTATCGCCGAACCAGATGTGGTGCTTCAATCTGGTCCTCCCGATCGCCAAAGTAATCGAGCGAATAGGAGGACTTCCTGCATTGTCAGCCATAGCCATCGTCAAGAAGCCCTAGCCATGTAAGTTTGAGACATGGATTGGGCGGTACAAGTTACAAGACGTTTGTATTCGACTTCGAAACACGACGGACGCTTCCGTGCAAGTTCGAAACGCGACTCAGAAGCAGCAGCGTTGTACTTGAATCGAACCCTGACTTGGAGGGCGACAGCCTTTGCACTTCAAGTTCGAGCATGATTCGAAAGTGGCATCTTGCAGATTTGAACATGCTCGGAGGGGCAGCTACTGAGCTTCAAATCGGAACGACATGGACTCTGAACTAGAGTTTCGACCTGCTGCGGACGAAGTTCGAAACCCGGCTCCGGTCTGGTCAAAAAAATGCGCCCTCTATGGAGAGCGCATTTGAATCTTCTCGATACGGATTGATTGTTTACTTGCCCATAGCGGCAAAGTACACCGCGCAAGCGTGGTCGAGGTATTCACGAGAGAGCCGTGGATCCGTCTGAAGGAAGGCGCAGAGGTTGATTACCTGGTCGACAATATCGCGAGGGTGGCAGCATCGCATTGGACGCTTACCGGAACGATATTGTGATTCGATCAGATAGTTGACTGCTTCTTCGTTGTAAGGTACGCCCGTACGCTGACAATACTGGAGGAAGATCCACTTGAACTCGTCTTCAGTCGGACTTGTAATGTTGATCTTGTATGGAATTCTTCGGAGGAACGCTTCGTCAACCAGATCTGACGGGTTGAGGTTGGTTGAGAAGACGAGCAGCTGCTCGAATGGGACTTCCAACTTCTTGCCGGTGTGCAAGGTCAAGTAATCGACCCTCTTTTCCAGAGGCACAATCCATCTGTTAAGGAGCGATTTGTGGTCAATCCTCTGACGACCAAAGTCATCGATCAGTAGCAGGCCACAATTGGACTTCAACTGGATCGGCGCTTCGTAAAGCTTGGTACCGTAGTCGAATTGAAGTTCGAGCATGTCGATCGTCAACTCTCCGCCTACGACCACGCATGGTCTTTGAATGCGGACCCATCGGTGATCGTAATCACGAGGGTAGTTGGCTGCCGATACGGGGTCGTGGTTGTGGCTGTCGAATACGCGGATAATCTGTCCATCGCACTCAACGGCGTACGGAATAAAGATGTGCCCTTTGAAGCTTCGGACGATACGCTCAGCGATCGAGGTCTTACCGTTGCCGGGTTCTCCGAAAAGGAACATCCCGCGTCCAGAGTTGATTGCCGGACCGACCGAGTTGATCGTCCTTCGGTTGACCATGATGTCTGAAAATGCGACCTCAAGGTCCCTTGGAGTGACCGACTCACGACGGATCGTCTGATATTTGAGCGAATCGATGTAACGATTCCACGGTACGGGACAGGGTCCGACGTACGCATTATGATCGAAATAGGCGCGGGCTCTGTCTCTGCCTTTTTCAGTGGGGCAGTATTCATAGTCTGCCAGACCGCCCGAACTCCTCACTTCGATGAGAAGTTGCTTCTTCAATACCTCGAGGATCTCCTCGACAATTTTGAAGGGAAGCATGGTACGCGCAGCGATTTCACGACCAAGCGCGAAGTTGACGAGATAAATGTCTTTGAGAATCAGCTCCTCGAGGAAACCTTCCTTCAAGCCTGTCTCGGCAATTGAGCCTGGATAGGGAGGAACAAACTCCTGTTGCTGCTGAATACCGGTTGTCGTTCTGACCTGTTGAACCATATGCCTTATGCCTTCTGTTGTCTACCTGTTCACGACAGTAATTACATTCTATTGTACGTTGTTAGTTTTACCAATCGGCAAATCATATTAATCGCCGAAATTGTGATAAATCCAGGACCTTTTGGGACTGTAGTAAACCCATGTCAAGAAAAACAGGGCTGTATAACCACTTTATCGCGTGACAACCCAATCGGCCAATGATTTTCGCCGTTTTCCTCAATTATTTGCTTGAGTTGACCAGCTTTCTAATCTCGTCGCTCATCGATTCCAGTTCGGTTGCTCTGTCGCTTCGGCCAAATCGATCCAGCGTGTAGGTTTCGAAAAAGCTCGTTAGAAGCGGCTCTAGCTCAGCCGGAATGTGCCTGCCGTCCTGTCGGTGGATCTCGAACGACTCGTGAATTCGGTCGACCAGATCGAGCGGTGTATCGGTCGGTAAGCGAACAATCTTGTACTTTCTAAGGTCTCTCAATACCTCAAAGAACAAAACCGTTGACTTCCTTGCATCGCTCGGAATGGTAATACTGTTCTTAGATCGCCGACTCTCGAAGTATATGTATGCAACCACACCGCCGCTCAAGAGGATACAGACGATTGCAATGGGCTCCCATCGCAACTGCTGCGAGAGGCGCTTCCAGAAGTCCTCCTCCGGCAACGGTTCCTTGCCCTCTTCCTCTCGTTTCTTGGCTTCCAACTCCCGTTGCATTTCGCTGCCGGCTATTCCTTCACCCATGCCGGCACCCGGCGTGCCGGCCTGCCCCATGAATGCGCCGCCGAACGGATTTGCTAGACCGGACTCCGCCAATCTAGAGAACAAATTCTCATCCTTGTCGAACTCAGGCAAGGTTCCATCCGGCGTCGTGTCAAATGGAACCCAACACCAGTTGGGCAAATAGACCTCGCCCCAGGCATGGCCATCCTTGACCTTGACCTCATAAAATCCGGTCGACTTATTGAATTTACCTGGCAGATAGCCTCCCACCAGGCGTGCAGGAATTCCAGCGGCTCGACACATAACTACGAAGCTGGACGCAAACTCAATGCAGTTTCCTTCTTTCGTCTGGAACAGGAAGTTATCAACGAAGTCTCCATTTTTGACCCGGAATATGTCCTTGGTTTTATACTTGAAATTCTTCTTCGTGCGCATGTAATCGCAGATGCGCTCGGCTTTGACGAACCAGTTGCCGTCCTTCCCTGCAATCTTCAAAGCTTTTTGTTTGATCCGATCCGGCAATCCTTCTGGAAGTTGGAGATATTTTTTGTAGAGTTCGTCCTCAAGCGCTTCCATCTCTTCCACCGGTGGAAGTAGAATCGATTTCTTGAAGTCGGAGTGAGGCTTGGCAGGCAAGCTGCGCATGATGCCAGGTCGGTAAACCGGCACATAAGATTTGACTTCGTAAGAAAGCTCGGCGCCCAATTTTTTCGCAGACTTCAGGGTGCCATCTTGCTCTACGGTAACGGTGCCGAGTGGGCCGGCGACCTCCTGCGGCACCCACATAGCAGGAAGTGAAGTGCCGCTCAGATCCATATTGAGCGTGACCTGTTGCTTGATCTCAACGATTGGGCAATCACGCGGAATGGCGAGCGCATTGGCATTGCCGACCGGGAAGAAGTTGTCTTTCAGGGGAAACTCCACACCTTTGATTGGCAACCCTCGGCCCCAGCCGGAGCCGTCGTAAGTATCAAAAGCCAGCCGCCTCAGATAGCTCATTCGCGGCGCATTGATCCGCATAACCACCTCGTCGGAGAGCTCCGGAGGTGTCAGCTTATCGTCTTTGTCGACTCTGTCGCGCACTGTCTCTTTGAACGGCGTTCCTTCATTGCCGTCGCCGACTCCTTTCGGCGCTTCGCCCTCAGTGCGCTTGTCGAGGGGGTTGAGTGATTTGTTGTTGCTACCGCCACCACCTGTGCCACCATCACCACCCTGACCTCCAGGCGCGCCATCCGTCGGGCCGGGTGACCCCTTGGGACCAAGACGAGAGCCCGCGCCACCAGGCGCGTCCGAATGCCCGCGAGCGCGTTGAGATCGGGACACTGCCACATTGGGGCGAATGATGTTTTCCAAGAACCAAGTAATCAAGCTTGTCGTCCGAGGCATGAACAAGAACATGCAGACAGTGGCTATCGGCAGACTCAATACGGGCACAAGAATGATCTGCGTCGCGGCCCGAGCATGACGACGAGTTTGTCGCGGCAAAGAAGCTGGACGCCCCTCGCCAATCGGTCTGGAAGGTCCGACATCGCGACTGCGTGACACGCCGTCGAAATAGAGAATGACTGCCACGCAAGTGATGTAGCCGATGATACAGACGACAAACAACGTGCTATCAGCAAGACCTGCGGTGCAGACAAGCAATCCGAGCCCGATAAGAGCGGCAATACTGAAATCGGCTCTGGTTCTTAGATCGAAACAATGAAGAGCCTGCAGAACAGCAAGTATCTGGATGAACGAAAAAAGAAAATTGACCTTTCCTAGATTGAACTGATTGGCGCAATCGAAGAACAAGTAGGTGAGAGCGGCTGCAGCACCAATGGTGGGAATGATATTGACCCACAACGGTCGCTTTTCGCGAAAGACATACGCGAGAAACGTGCCGATCAATACCAACCAGATCAAAAGAAACGTAATCAGAAAGGGGGTTCCGACATACGATGAAGAGACGGTGATCAGAAGGCTGGCCATGCCCACCACGGCGATGCGCAGTGGAATCGATTCTTCCGGTCGGACAGCCACCTTTGTAGATTCCGGCTTGGGAGCCACATTAGCGGATGGAACATTGACCACCGCTCGAGCCAAAGCCTTTCCATCGCGCTCTTGCGGATTTTTCACATTGGTAATCGCGCCAGGAGCTCGATTCGGTGCCTGCGGAACATTGGTGGCCGGTTTGACCACACTCGAGTCGTCCGGATTCGCCTTCACCGGCTCTCCCGGGTTGCCCGAGGCCGGCTTGCCAGCATCGCCTGGCGCTCCGCCTGGAGGTAACTCTCCAGCATCCTTTCGCTTGTTATCGTCTGGCTTGTCTGTAGTCATACTCGGGTGATATCTTCAAACCTCTCGAGTGTGGCGAGGATACGACCTGGGCTCGGCGCAGTCAGACCGCGTCGTTCGGAGAATCCTGCCGACGCTGGTAGAACTCTTCGCGAACCCATGTACGATTCGGCTTTTTCCGCTTCGGTAGAGGGTTCTCGATAGGCACGAGACATAACCCACAGTTCGACGGTGTCCTCAACTAGAGGGGTTATCTCCGGGTTGGTCTCTTGAAACGGACGGACAGTAAGCAACGCCAGCTTTTGATCGGCACCAAATTTCGGTACCGGAGCATCGAAATTCGGATCTTTCGTGTTGACCGCTTCGACACGAGCTAGAAGCTGAGCCCATCTCGCGATGCCAGGTGGAGAAGCGGGCAGGTCGAGAAGACAGCTCGGCACTGTCGCGACTGGTGCCTGAGGATCCGGAATAATGTAGAGTTCAGGCGCTCCTCCCATGCGGAATCCGAGATTCAACAAGGAGTTTGCTAACGACACGGCGAGCTCGAATTGCTGCTCGCTCGCCCATGGAGAAAGGAGATCCAGCAAGACATCGTAGCCGGGCAAGCCCTCGGACTCAAATTCCCGAACAAGCAGTTTGCCGGTCTTAGCAGAGGACGCCCAGTGAATCATCCTTGGACTATCGCCTGTAACGAACTCTCGCAAACTTCGCACCGAAGATGATGGCATAGCCGTAATAGAACGGGTGGCCGAAAATATCAGGGCGCTGGATCCGGCAGCCCGCAAGCGCCAGAGAAAGTTACCTTCCACACCGACCGTTTTCGCATAAACAGTGACAACAGGATTGTCCACGTTGGCAGATGAGCTGCTGTCAAAGCTGCGCGACCACCACGCCAAGCCGAATGGAAAACATGAATAGGTCTCGAGTTCTTCCAACCGATAGACACCACGAGTGAGAGGCGGACTCTGTGCCACCACCCACGCCTCGTTGATGACCGTGTCAACAGTAATTGGTCTCAGAACACTCTCCGCTTCCCGCATACCGACGAGCTTGGTTCGCACCACTATCCACTTAATGGGAAAGAGCCTGGAGAATCTGAGATTTCGAATCTTTCTGGTTAGCCTGACCCGGACCTTCAACTTGTCGCCTGCGACGGCATCTGGAGGAATTGCGCAAGATGCATCCAGATCGAGAATCTGACTCATGGGCAAAACCACACCCAAGACGATGGCGGCTATACCTCCGGCAGCAATAAGGTAAATCCAGTCATTACCTGTCTCTATCGCGAAGAAATAGAGAATGGCGACGACGCCCACCAGGTACCAGAAGCGCTTTTCCAGAATTAAGCTGTAGGATTTGCCGAAGCGAATCCGCATGCCTTTCAGTTCGAACTCCCGGCTCAGCTTGGGAGCTGGAAATCTAGACAGGTACGGGGACTTCTTCGAGGACTCTTTCAATAAGCTCAGCATGGCTAACGCGACTCTCTCTAACTTTCGGAATCACCCTGTGTCCAAGCACGTAAGGCGCCAGGAGCTTTACGTCATCAGGTTTGACGAAGTCACGCCCGTCGACGAATGCAGACGCTTGTGCCGCACGCATCAACAGCTGGCTGCCGCGAGGACTGACTCCAAGCACGATTCCAGGATGTTTACGGGTAGCATTGACAATGGAGACGATGTAATTCTTTATTGAAGGGTCCACGAAAACCGCCTTGACCGCTTGCCTCGCTTCAAGCACCTCGGCTTCGGTGAGGACAGCGTCGACTTCGAATGCGCGGTCCTCAAGAGTCTTGTCGAGTATCTCGACTTCCTGGTGGGGCTTCGGATAACCCAGCGACAACGAGATCATGAATCGGTCAAGCTGCGCTTCCGGTAGCGGGAACGTTCCGTGATATTCAATCGGGTTTTCAGTCGCTATGACGAAAAAGAGTTCAGGCAACTTTCGAGTGGCACCATCGGTGGTGACCTGATGCTCTTCCATGGCTTCCAGGAGAGCGGATTGAGTTCTTGGTGTAGCCCTATTGATTTCGTCCGCGAGAAGAATGTTAGTAAAAATCGGACCAGGCACGAATTTGAAAACTCCCTCTTTCGACTCGAATACGCTCACACCGCAAACGTCCGATGGCAGCAAGTCAGGCGTGCACTGAATACGCTTGAACTTGGCATGCACTGACATAGCAAGCGACTTGGCAAGCAATGTTTTTCCAACACCGGGAACGTCTTCGATAAGCGCGTGGCCACCCGACAAGAGGCAGATAATGGACAGGCGAGTGGCCTCGGCCTGCCCGATAAGAACACTATTGACATTGTCGAGAAGACGCTTGGCTTTCGGAGCGTTGAGCTCCACCACCGTTGCCTCACTGTAGGCTTCCTCTGGGTCGGCGCCGTCGTCGTCTTCATCCAGATCCGATTCGTAGACTTGCTCGTCCCGTTCGTCTTCGTCAGTTCCCACAATAACCTCCCGGTTTTGTTTCAATCGTGAATGATTGCGATATTTATCAGCCCGTCCTGGTTGATGGTGCGGGCGATTCACGCAAAACCATTCCCCAGGCTACATGTACCCGGAAATGTGCGTGTTAAACTAATTCCTCATCTAATACCTCTAGCTCTTACGTGCGGGTGGAACCTACTATGCTGACCTTCCAGCAGGCTATACAGACGCTCAATCAGTTCTGGGATCAACGCGGTTGCTTGATTCTACAGGCATACGACATCGAGAAGGGTGCTTCGACCATGAGCCCGGGAACTTTTCTCCGAGTGCTCGGACCCGAACCATGGTACATGGCTTGCACAGACCCGTGCCGCCGTCCGACGGACGGGCGATATGGCGACAACCCGAATCGCTTGCAGCACTACTTCCAGTACCAGGTCATCCTGAAACCGTCACCGGACAATGTGCAAGACATCTATCTCGACAGCTTGAGGGCACTTGGAATCAATCCGCTCGAGCACGACATTCGATTCGTCGAAGATAACTGGGCATCTCCCACGCTCGACGCCTGGGGCGTCGGCTGGGAAGTCTGGCTCGATGGTCTTGAGATCACACAATTCACGTACTTTCAGCAAGCAGGCGGGCTCGAGGTCAAACCTGTCGCAGCGGAAATTACATATGGGTTGGAAAGACTCTGCATGTACCTGCAGAATGTCGACAGCGTCTACGATCTGAAGTGGAACGACACGATCAAATACGGTGAGCTGTACCACCAGAACGAGGTCGAACAGTCCCGCTATAACTTCGAGGAAAGCGATCCAGCCACACTGGTCGAGCTCTTCCAGCACGCCCAAAAGCAAGCGCTGAGGCTGATTGAAATGAAGCTGGTCATGCCGGCTTACGAGCAAGTTTTGAAATGCTCCCACAATTTCAACCTCATGGATGCTCGAGGAATCCTCGGCAAGGACGAGCGCATGGAGCACATTCTCAAGATCAGAAAGATGGCGTTGCAAGTCGCACTCGCCTATCTGGAACAACGCATCGACATGGGCTTTCCTCTACTTCCTGAAGCACAACGCGAAGAACAGGTTAAAATCTACAGAGAACGCTATCTGACATCAAAGAAAAGCTAAACGGCTGTGACACCATATCTGGTGTCACCTAATTTCGCAACAATTGCCGTATTCGATCCAGTCATTGTGAGGAGGCTTAATGCGAAAAATCGGTCTATCTGCCGCTCTCTGTACTCTCATCTTCGCGCAACAAGCAGTATCCGCTCAGAATTACAGTCAACAGAATCCGGCGCCCAATACTGGCTCCGGCAATTCCACTTACTTCCAACCGAACCCGGGCTTCAGCCCGCAATACTCCGGGCAGCCTCACAGTCAAACGCCACAATCGAGCACGAACTCCTCTCTGGGACGCCTGCTCAACGATGTTAAGGGAATGGTCAAAGATTTCGTCCAGGTCAACGTTACGCCGGACGGCACTCAGGCTGTCCACGTCAAGGCTCCCTTCGTGGATGTCGGCGTCAATCAAGGTCAAGGCGGAGTGCAGGTGAAGGCCCCCTTTGTCAATGTCAACAAGCCAAGCAATGCGCCGATATCCGTGCAAGCACCGTTCACAAACATTCAAACACCCGGCATCTACACGCCTTCGGTCGACGTGAAGGCACCTTTCACCAACATCCATTCCGGCGACGTTCGAGTAAACGCGCCCTTCACCGATGTGCAGACAGGTTCAGGTTCCGGCGTAACGCACATTCACGCACCGTTTGCGGACATTCAGACGGGAGACGCGGCCCAGACGCAAATCCAGGCACCCTTCACCAACGTTCAAACCGGCATGCCAAGCCAGGGGCAAACATCGCCGTAGCCAGGCATCCCCAAATCACAAGCTTCCAGGCGATTTTGCAGATTCAAATCAAGATTAGCAACTGACGCAAGTCTATCCAAAGAAAATCACGAGTCTGTTGTAAGGTTCTCTCTGCGACGCGCCTGAGAGCAAGTCTTGCCAGCCATGAAACTGGCTTCTGTAAATTTTTTTTGGACTGGCGGCAAATGGCTCAGACTTGTGTTTAAATCAGATACGTGGGTTGATTGAATTCGACCGCCAGGACGAGCATTGCAACACATTGATAGCCAAATGATTTTCCGGTTCGATAGTCGCCTTTCGTCTCTCTGATCGAGAACGCACCGCCCTCGACACCATTAAAGGGTGGCACGGCGTCGCCTTCAGGCAGACAGACCAGTTTCAAAGCGATCATAATGCCAACCTTTCATCTTCACCACTTGGCTTTCAATGTTAATCAGTCACCGCCAAGCCGCTCAAAATATGCGTTCTATATACACTTGGGCGATTTCTTTCGAAAAGATTTTTGCAATATTTTTGCAGAAAACAGCGGCGACAACGTAGAAACGGGGATAAGGAGTGGCTTTTCGTGAAGAATGTTTTGATTAAACCGATTTGTTTTTTGATCGATTTGGGTACATAATTTTTACATGGAATTATCCTGTTTCTCTTTCAGTTAGTACGCGAGGTAACCCAGTGGCAGATCGAAGCTTGCTTTCCCCGGGAAAGCTTCTTCCAGCATTGTCCCTTCTCCTGTTTGCAACTTTGCCTGTCAGCATCGCCCAACCTCCGGCGGAAGCTGCCATGATGGGCTCGCCTTCGCATCATCTCGCTCGCGCCAACAGGGCTGTCAGTCGTAAGCGATCGCTGGGCCGCGTCACTCCACTAGGAAAACGCAACAACCGCCCCACGACGAAGCTGGCACGCAACACAGCGTCCAAGAAAATCGCTCGCGCCAATAAGCGCGGCGCGAAGCACAAAGCAGCTCAAGTGCATCACGTCGCTAAAGCGATTCCGCCACAGCTGTACCTGGAAAAGCTCAATCAACTTACGCTCAAGCCAGGCGTGGTCTACAAGTATTGTCACGGTGGTCTGAATGTCAATGTTGTGGAAGTCGACACTACTCGAGCCGACGTGAAAGTCAGACCATATCTCGCCAGCGAAAGCTTCGACCGGCTCAAGACAGTAGAACAGCACGCGAAAGATAGCGGCGCACTAGTTGCAGTCAATGCCAATTATTTCAAAAAAGACGGCACACCATTGGGAACGATCAAGGTTGATGGCGAGTGGGTCGCAGGCTCCCTATTCGATCGAGTCGCTATGGGAATCACCAATGACGGTGACATGCAGTTCGCGCGAGTCAATCTCCATGGAATTTTGAACACCTCCAATCCGAAGGTTCCGCAGCTCTGGGTCAACAATATGAACCAACCCAGACGCTCTGGAGCGCGCTTGATCCTCTACACTCGTCGCTGGGGAGATCACGTCCGTCTCGCGTACGAAGGAACTCTCGTCGCGGTGAGCAACAGAGGAGAGGTCGTAGACACTAACAACCGAGTGCTGACCGTACCCTACGGCGGCTACGTTCTGACCGACCGTAAGCAAAGCGAATTAGCGAGCTTGAAGCGCGGTGACTTTGTCGATCTGGAGTGGCAGACCAATCCACGCAATTGGAATCAGGTCGCACACGCCGTGAGCGGTGGGCCTACTCTGATCAAAGATGGAAATCTGTGGGTCGGTCTCAAAGAAGAACGCTTCCGTCCCAACTGGACAAGCAGCCGTATCACACGCAGAACCGCATGTGGTGTCACCAAGGACAAAAAACTAATTCTTGCGACTGTTGAAGGTCCCCACACGCTATGGGATCTGGCCAAATTTTTGCATCAACTGGGTTGCGTCGAAGCGATGAACCTGGACGGCGGCGGCTCTACCACCATGGTGGTGGATGGCAAGACAGTCACTCGGAACGACACGACCGAGCAGCGCAAGGTAGCTGCCACCATCACGGTCATGGAACCCGGAGTCGCGCTCAGGCACAAGCGCAATCCTGATGCGTATTACAGACCAACCACCAATTTGCAAGATTTCTCAGTGGGCTCTGATTTCCTATCGCAGGTGCCGTCAATGAGCGGCTTGCTTCAGGCAAGACAGCAGCAGCACATGCTGGCTCAAATGACATTCGCTGGAGATGAGCTGGGAGCATTTTTAGGCATCGATCAAAGTCTGGCTCCGGCAACATCATTAAAGGCCTTTTCGTCAGAAGACGCGCCGGTCATAGATATAGACAACGACCTGGTTCAAGCACCCAAACCATCTCCTCTGAGAGCCGACGTCAAAACTCAGTCAGAGACGAAGACACCACTCAGATTGACCGAGCCTGCTCAGCCCGCCATGACTCCGGTGCCAGAATCTGCACAAGTGCCTCCGGAACAGAGCAAAGAGACGCCTCCAAAGAAGGTCGTTCAACAGTTGCCGGATAACAAGGCGACGCAACCATCCAACAGTTGGTCGAAACTGTTCAAACCATTCAAATTCGGAAAGAACAGAAGTTAACTAGCATTAGATTCAATTTTTCTACCGTTATCGCCTGCTCTGCTAATCTGTAGCTGGTCGAGGGACACAGCTTTTGCACTGGTCCGGACCAGTGCATCTCTCACAGCAGCTATGCATACCAGTTGGGCACCCGGGAGAATCTTATGGGCGATAGTTATGCAATAGGAATCGATTTTGGTGGGACGAAAGTACTCGCCGGAGTTGTCAACACAAAGACCGGCGAACTACTGGCAACCAGCAAGAAGAAAACAAAACAAGCAGGCGAGCAACAACAGCTCATAAAGCGCCTCTCCATCGTGATCGACGAGGCCGTCGAGCAGGCGGGTCTCGAAATCAGCAAGATAAGAACGATCGGTATCGGCGTAGCCGGAATGGTGGATCGCGAGAAAGGCATTCTCCTCTCCGGAGTCAACATTGGAGCCAACAATCTCAAGATTGCCGAACCTCTAGTCGAGATGTACGGAGTTCCTGTAAAGCTCGGCAATGACGTCGAAGTAGCGACACTCGGAGAAATGCATTTTGGCGCCGGGAAGCGATGCAACAGCCTGGTCTGCGTATTCGTCGGAACCGGAATTGGCAGTGGTATCGTCACCGATGGCAAGATCTATCATGGGGCAACCGGAACAGCAGGAGAAATAGGGCACACAGTGCTTTATCCGGACGGACGTCCATGTAATTGCGGCGGTCACGGTTGTCTGGAGGCATACGCCTCGCGACTCGCTATTGCGCGTCATGTGATTAACGGCATTAAGCGCGGTCATGATACTACCATCGCTGCCGAAGTCGATGAAAACAAAGGCTTGCTTCGTTCACGCGCGTTGGCGCAGGCAGTACAGGAAGGAGACAAGCTTGTCACCAGAGCAGTTGTTGAAGCGGCAAAACATCTGGGAACGGGACTTTCATCGATAGTCAATTTCTATAATCCGGAGCGCATAATACTGGGCGGCGGTCTGGTCGAAGAAGTCGGACTGTATTTCAACATCGCAGTAGAAGAGCTTCTCCACAGAGCTTTGCCAATTCCCGCGCGCTCATTGAACGTCAAGAAAGCAAAACTCGGAGATTACGCTGGTATCATCGGCGCCGCCATGCTCACGCACAACTGAGCAGGACCGAAGACTCGAATTCAATAATCGACATCGTGCTCCAGTCGCCAAGCTCCTTCTATTTGATCTTCTGAAAGATTCGATACGAACGATCTACCATCTGGTAGTCACCGCTGACGGTACTGGACCTGAGCGCCTCCTTCTCGCCCAGGACGAGAAAGCCGCCGACAACGAGGCTCTGATTGATCAATTGGTGAACGCGACCTTGCAGAGCCGCGTTAAAGTAAATGAGAACATTGCGACAAAATACGAGATTGAACTCGTTGATGGAAGAGTCGGTGACAAGATTATGTTGAGCAAAAACGATTCGTTCCTTGAGATCATCTCGCATCAATACCAAATTATAGCCGCAAGTGTAGTAGGAGGAAAAATCCGCCGTACCGCCGGCGTGGAGATAATTCTTCGTGTAGTCTTGCATGAGCCTGGAGGGCAACACGGCACTCTTGGCCTTTGCGAGGGCGCTACTGTTCATGTCCGTGGCGTATATGACAGCACGCTTAAGAAGCCCTTCCTCGAGCAGCATTATGGCGACTGAGTAGGCCTCTTCCCCCGTAGAGCAGCCCATCACCCACACGCGAAATGTGTCCGCCTGTTCAGCCATGCGGGGAAGAACTTCGCCGCGCAGGAATTTAAACACTTCGGGATCGCGAAACATGGCAGTCGTAGGAATTGATAACGACTGAATGAACTCTGACTGGAAGCGGCTATCCTCGACAACTCGCCTCTGAAGATCGGACAATGACTTGGTGTCAGTCGCGTGAAGTATTCGCTGCACGCGACGTCTCATCGAATTAGCGGAGTAGTCGCGAAAGTCATAACCAGTCAGGTTATAGAGGGTTCGAAAGAACTCAGCCAGGGTCGCATCATCGAGATTATCAGCGCCGGTCATATAAACTATTTACGATAGAGCCATACGCGCAGGAGCGACAGAAGCTGGCTTTTGTCTACCGGCTTGGCGATATAGTCAGAGGCGCCAGACTCGAGACATTTGCGCCGATCTTCTTTCATCGCTTTGGCAGTAACGGCGATGATGGGAAGGTGAATGTACTCCGACTGTCGCCGAATCGCCTTCATTGCTTCATAGCCATCCATCTCCGGCATCATCATGTCCATCAAGATTAGCTCGATACCAGGGTTTTCACCAAGTTGTTGAATTGCCTTTTTTCCGTTATCGGCAATCACCATATCCATACCCTGCTTCTTGAGAATTCCCACCAAAGCAGCGATGTTGCGCGGATCATCATCCACCAGAAGTACCTTCCGACCGGCCAACGGCATCTCCATTTGGCGCGCGAGCGCCAGCATCTTCCGCTTCGATTCGGGCAGACCAGCCTCGACGCGATGCAAGAACAGAAGAGCTTCGTCAAGCAGACGCTCGGGTGAGTGCACATCCTTCACCATGCTGGAGCGGCGCAGCCGCTCAAACTCATCGGACTCCGACTTGGAGAAGGGGCGATCGGAATAAAAGAGAATTGGTGGCTTCGTGGTACCAGATTTGTTCTGAATTTGCTCGATAAGAGCGATACCATCGATGTCATCCAGATTGATGTCGATGATGACGCAATCCGGTCGTTCGCGCTCTACTTCGGAAAGCGCGTCTTTGCCTGTCGCAACAGCGGTGACTTGGATCTCCGGATCAGACAACAGCTCAGTCAGCTGCTGCCGGAGCACCTGATCGTGCTCCACGATAAGAAGCCGACCACTGTCTCGAGCTATCAATTCTTTGATCGTATTTAGCGCATTCGATAGACTATTGACAGTCACTGGCTTTTCGAGATACCCGACCGCACCGAGTTCGAGACTGCGCTGACGCTCAGGTTCAACTGAGATTATATGAACCGGTATATGCCGGGTGGAAGGATCCGCTTTGAGCTGGTCAAGAACAACCCAGCCATCCATATCGGGAAGCTTGAGATCGAGCGTGATACCATCCGGCTTGAGAGTCCGAGCGAGTATAAGACCTTCGTTGGCTGTTAGCGCAACTACACTCTTGAATGATTGTTTGCGCGCCATGTCCAACAACATTCGAGCAAAAGCTGGATCATCTTCAATCGACAGAACAACTCTGTCTTCTTCATCGATACTGAGTCGATCGTCCTCGATCGTAGTCTGCATGATCTTATCGTCACGAGCTTTTTCTAAGTTGGCCGCTGCCTTAGAGACCGCCTCTATGCTGCGTGACTGTGTGGACGGATCAATTTGCCAGTGACGCTCCGCTTTGCCGTCATACTCCACTGGTAACACGACGGTGAAAACACTGCCCACACCTGGAGCGCTTTTTAGATCTATAAATCCGCCGAGGAGCTCGCTGAGCTGTCGACAAATCGCCAGACCGAGCCCAGTACCACCGTACTTCTGCTTAATAGATCTGTCTGCTTGCCTGAATGCCTCGAATACAATTCGTTGCTTGTCCTCGGGAATGCCAATTCCTGTATCACTAACGACAAAAGAAAGAAATTCCTTCTGTGCGCTTCCATTTCCTCGACTGGCAAGATCAACCGTTTTCCGACTGATTTGCAATTTGACACTGCCGGCGTCCGTAAATTTAAAGGCATTCGTCAACAAGTTGGTAAGCAACTGAGACAATCTTTTGTAGTCCGTTTTTAAACTGTTGGGAACGCTCTTATCGACTGCAATGGCGAACTCTAGTTTTTTGCTCTCCGCCGTTTTTTCGAAGTTGCGCTTCATCTCGTCGAGAATATTTTCAAGCGGAATGTCCACCGCATCCAGTACCACAGTGCCAGATTCGATTTTAGACAGATCGAGAATATCATCGATTAACGAAAGTAGTGATTTACCGGCTGCATGTATGTTCTTGGCATAATCAACTTGATACTCCTGCAAATTTTTATCATCGTTTTCAGCGAGGAGTTCCGAAAAAATAAGCAAACTGTTGAGCGGCGTTCGTAAATCGTGTGACATATTGGCGAGAAAATCCGATTTGTATCTTGATGCCATGGAAAGCTCGTTTGCTCTGTCTTCTAAAGCAAGTTGCATCTCTTCCAGCTCCAGGTTTTTATCCAGAATCTCCTTATTCTGAAGATCAAGCATGTCAGCTTTTTCTTCGAGCTCTTCATTCGAGACACGCAGGTCATCCTGCTGTGTCTCGAGTTCTTCTTGTTGGGCCTGCAGCTCTTCGTTGAGCTGCTGAGTGTCTGCCAAAAGCTTGTCGACCTGATCGGATGCCTTTGCATTGGAAAGGATACCGCCGGCCCAGATGCAGATTTCGTCGAGGAATTCATGACATATTGGAGTAATCTCTTTCGAACAAGCAATCTCCAGAATTCCCAGAACCTCGCCCTGGTAGATCAGCGGCATAATAACGACTTCGAAAGGTGTCGACGAGGTGAGCGCCGTCTTGATGAGAAAACTGTCGGCTTCCACGCCATGAAGAATCGTCTTACGAAAGCTCAACGCGCACTGCCCTATCAGCCCTTCGCCAGGCGTCACTTTTTTTGGCAGCTCATCCGACTGAATTGCTGCATGTACGGCTATTAACTCGAACTCTGAAGAACTCTCATCAAGACTCGCAGCGTACAAAGCTGCCTGGTCAGCAGCTATAGCGGAGGTTATCTTCTCCAGTAGAATTCGGCCTATACTGTTGCGGTTTCGTTCTGACTGTAAAGCCGCTGCAGCCTCATTGAGACTCGTCTTTTTCCAGTCCGTGTCTTTCTGTGCATCTGATAGAGTTCGGAGTCGGTCAGTCATCAGATTGAACGCGCGCGCAAGAATCGTAAGCTCGTCCTTACCTACGATTGGAATCCGATGATTGAGCTCCCCTCTGGCGACATTCTCGGTACCGTCAACGAGACCGCCGACTGATCGCTTCAAATTGATGATGATATACAATCCAAATCCGGCCACAACCGACAAAATCGCAACTGTAAAAATCAGTGCCGTAGTCTCGGTTTCAGCGATACTCGCGAGGGTTTGAACAGTACGCTCGCGAAGCAGTCGCTCCTCTTCCGTTTTTACCTCATCCATTTTCAACGACCAGTTCCAGTTCGCACCACTTTCAGGTAGCTTAAGCCGTTGAAGCGCCACCCCCAAGCCACCATCCTTTCGCCCCTGCCTAAGTTGATCGATTTGTTCGAGACGACTGGAGAGTAGCGGGGATAGCTGCTCCAGACGGCTCTGTTGCAGCTGATTGTCGGCGGTCAGAAGTTTGAGCTTATCGAGGTTTCGATTGATTCGATTATTTAGCTCCAGCGTGCCCTCGAGAAACCTTTCGTCGCCTGACATCGCATAACCGCGCGTTCTCGATTCCAGGTCTTTGAGGCTGGACTCCAATCGTTCTTTCGCAATCAGCACCTCGAGCGTGTGCTCGACCCACCCTCTGGCATCGTTGATCTTGCCGAGGTTGACATGCGAAGACCAGGACAGAGCCATCACGCCAGCTACGGTGATTAAGAACGCGCCGGTGATTCGAGTTGAGATTTTCATGAAGCGACCAGTCTGCAAACCTTACATATGCAATTTATCAAGCTCTCCCTTTCATAACAACAGTTCAGGTAAAACTAAGCGCGCCACGTACTCAAGCATGCACCGCATAGTTCCACGGCGGCTCACACTCCGCTGCCGGCGGTAGGAAACTCGAGCATGAAAACGCTGCCTCCAGTCGTGCCGGCTTTGTCGAGCGTTATGGTGCCATTGTGCTGCTGCATTATCTGACGGCAAAGATAAAGGCCCAAACCGGTGCTTCGCGAATAGCTTCGCCCGTTAGCACCACGATAGAAGCGCTCGAAGAGATATCGCCGGTCTTCTTCAGGTATGCCTGGACCGGTATCGGTCACGAAGAGAGTAACCTTTTCCGGCTCCCGACCCACCCTGATAGTGACAACACCTCCTTTGGGAGTGAATTTGATCGCATTGTCGAGCAGATTACGCAAAACGCGCGAAATCGAGGAAGCGTCTGCCATGATCGACGCGTCCCCGGCTCCGGCAAAGTCTTTGCGAATCTCGATAGAACGCTCTTGCGCCACGAGCAGCACTTCGTTGAAGCAGTTGTTAACTACGTTGATGAGATTGGTATGGCGAAATGCGATTTTGTTGAAATCGATGTCGTAGCGATAGACTTCTAGCAGGTTAGCAACCATATCGAGCAAAGTGTGATTGCTTTCCATCAGCCTGCGCAGCACGTCGACCTGTCCATCGGTCAAATGTCCCAGATCACCTTTCACCAACATTTCTAAAATGCGATTTGAGCCCTGTAAAGGTCCCTTCAGATCATGGGTCAACGTGGCGACGAAATCTTCACGCTCGGCATTAATTTTGCCGCGTTCAATTGCGTACTGAATCGAACGAGCAAGCTCTCGCCCTCCGATGTCACCTTTGACCAGGTAATCCTGTCCGCCTTCTTTCAGCGCCGTGATCGCGAGCGCCTCATCATCGCGACCAGTGAAAACAATTATCGGAATTCCGCCACAATGTTTTCTCACAGTGAAAAAAGTATCGAGAGCCCCACTATCGGGAAGCTCCAGATCAAGCAGAATGACATCGAAGCGACTAGGTCCGTAGTGGTAAGCCGACAACAACTCACGCGCTTCCGCGAGATCTTTGGCAACGCTGATCTGCGATTCGAAAGTAGCCCTATGTGAGAGTGCCGCGGCAATTGCTTTCGCAAATGAGGCGTCATCCTCTACTAATAGAAGTCGATAACACTTATTCAAGATTTCGGAGGTGGGCAAGATTATCGGCGGGTATACTAATACTTTAGGCACCACCCGCCGACACTGTAAATAGTTAACATGGGTGATTTTATAGAGGATTTCCATAATATATTATGGAAAAACCATTACTCGACGAGCGCACGATGGCACGCAACATCCTAATAGTCGAAGACAACGAACTGCAGCGCACCCTGTACACGGCTCTATCGCGCCGGTTTAATCTCAAGCTCAACATCGTCACCAACTGCAAGGAGGCGGTCGAGGTTCTGGAGACCAATGGTGATGAGCCTTATCAGCTCATCCTTATGGATTTAGGTCTTTCCGACATCAACGGCTGCGAGTGTGCAAGAAGAATTCGCGACCTAGAAATCAAGCGCGGTTCTCGGACTCCAATTGTTGCAGTCACCGGTCAGACTTCGAAAGAATACGAAAATAGCTGCTATGAAGCTGGTATGGATGGTTTTTTGAGTAAACCGTTTTCAATCGAACAGTTCGCAGATACCCTTCTCAAATTCTGTGGCGATTAGATAGAACCGTTAAGCACCGCCACCGGTGTCTTTTTGAAGCCGAAACCTTGATACGTGCCGCGCGATTCCAACTCGGCTTCGATTTTTTTCATCAGGCGCTCTTTCTCGAAGGACCAGTCGGGAGCAATTATCTCATCGCGACTTCCTTCAGCTACCAATCGCATTACCACCATATCCGGTGGCAACATCTCCAGAGCGTCCGCGACAAGACGCACGTAACGATCTTCATCCAGCGTAGGCAGTATGCCAAGCCTGAAATCGTACTCCATAGGCGTCCCTTTGTAGATGCAGAGCTGATGAATTTTTATGCCTTCGATACCAGTCTCAGCGACCTGGCGTACCGTCTCCAACATTTGCGCATCGGTTTCATCAGGCAAACCGAAGATCAGGTGGGTTGCGACTCGGAGATTGCGCTGCTTGGCGCGCTTCACCGCATCGAAAAACTCTTCGGCAGAATGCCCACGATTGATTTTATCGAGAGTCTGATTATGAGCTGATTGCAAACCAAGCTCCAGCCAAACGAAAGTTTTTTCGTTGTAAGAAGCAAGAAGATCGAGAATATTATCGTCGACACAGTCAGGTCTCGTTCCGATACAAATGCCGGCCATCTCCGGAAATTCGAAAGCGACGTCATAAATCCGCCGAAGAACAGCCTCAGGAGCGTAAGTGTTGCTGAATGCCTGATAGTACGCCAGGTACTTGTTAGCCTTGTAACGGCGGCGGACACGGCGTATTCCCTTAGCCAGTTGATCCCGGACACTGGCCGTCTGGTCTATCGTCGGAGCGCCCGATCCCCGGTCATCACAAAATGTGCAACCACCGAATGCCCGGACACCGTCACGATTGGGACAGGTGAAGCCGGCGTCGACCGGAACGCGATAAACACGTTCGCCAAAATATTCTTTGAGATAGTTGTTAAAGGATCTATACGGATTCATAGTGACTGAACTCCCCATCAAGTCAAAGACGAGGATGGATTACGGTTGTCAACCAACCATGTTACTACGACTTCAAGCATGAACGAGGAACTCCCTCTAATTGACACTGCCGATATCAGCCTGCTATTCTGGCAAAATCCTCTAAATCTTGACGCCCCCATCGTCTAGAGGCCCAGGACACCTCCCTTTCACGGAGGCGACAGGGGTTCGAATCCCCTTGGGGGTAGATTTTTAAAACACAGGCTCAAGAGCCTGTGTTTTTGTTTTCAAGCCATTCAAATTGATTCGTTTGACTCTCCTGAATTGTTGCGATCTGTAAAGGATTTCACTGGAATTCAGGTGAGATAATCACCCCATTGAAGGGTAGCTTTAATCAGGGCCGCTTACTCCGGACTACCGAAATCCGGCAACCAGAAGGGCGCAACAATGAGCGAGGGAAGCACGCTAATAAAGCTCGGAGAGCTGCTCATTCGCGTGGGCATACTGAAAGAGAAGGAGCTGGAAGACGCTATTCGAGTCGCCGGCGAAACCGGGCTGCCGATAGGACGTGTTCTGATAATGTCGGGCTACATGACTGATAGAGAGCTGCAAGCAGCCGTACAGGCCCAATCTTTGATCAAAGATCGCGTCGTTGAGCTGGACATCGCGCTGGAGGCTCTCAAGCAGGTGGCACGCGAAGATGTCACGCTCGAACAAGCTTTACGCGACCGCGGTTGGGCAGGCAGAAAGACAAGCGATACGGCGAAGCTTGGCGAACTGCTCAAACTGTCGGAGCTGGTTAACGACGATCAGCTCAATGAGTGCCTCAACACGAGCTCAGAAACTGGACTTCCCTTAGGACGTATTCTGGTACTCACACAGGCGCTCAGCGAAGAATTGCTCGGCTCCGCGCTGACAGCACAAATTTTAATTCGTGACGGCAAAGTCTCGAAAGAACAGGCCATCAAAGGATTGAGATCAGCCAAGCGCAGGCGAGTCAGCCTGGAAGAGTCGCTCATCGATCAGGGCTTCTACAAGCCGCCGCTGAGACAGACTGTCAGACTTGGCGAGCTCTTCGTCCTCTCGGGTCTGGTCACAGATTCAGACTTGATGGGCGCGCTAGAAATAGGGCTTACACGCGAGATGCCTATCGGTCAGGTGCTGGTCGATAGCGGATACGTCAGCCGCGAAGTCTTGAATACAGCGCTTAAATTTCAAGAGATGGTGATTAACGGTACTTTAAACGCACTACAAGCATCGGAAGCTTTGAGGCAGGTCGCCACCCGTAACATATCAATGGCTCAATCGGTCGCGGAGCTGGGGCTGCTCAAGAGCGAGCAGAACGAAACTATAAGACTTGGAGAGCTGCTCAAAGCCGCGGGCATTGTCACCGAGGATGATATCAAGAACGCGATCGACCTCAGCGCCCGCAACTCGGCTCTAATTGGCAAAATCCTGTTGGTGACAGGTTTGATCAATGAGCAAACATTGCATGCCTCTTTGAGAGCACAATTTCTAGTCCGCGAAGGTTTTCTCAGAATGGAACAGGCGATCATCGCACTCAACCACTGCGAAAAGCACCAGGTCAGTTTCGACGACGCTTTGCAAGAGTTGGGATGGATAATGCCTTCCCGCGTCAAAATGCCAGGCGATCCGGAGTGACGATTGCCCATACTCGGTGGTTTGCAAAACGGCACTCAAACCACAACAAGTCCATCTTCGCGAAAAGTCCATGAAACCGCGTGAGCGAGGTCTGGTACAGCAAAACCGCAGCGGCATAAGCCGAAGCCGAATAACGGCAAAGATTTCCGCGCTCTCATCGGCACAGCGGAAAAACTGACTCGACCAACGATTGCCACTACATGCAGTGGCATATTCGGAGATCTGACCTCGAACCGGTCATGGAGTGGACGGATAGACCTCAGTGATATGAAAGATTGCCACAACCCCCAACGGCCGGTGCTTGACCAGCCATCGCCAAAACTTGGCTGTGGATGGTAGTAAATGATCACATATCTGCGGTAGCATATACCAATTCACGTTCCGATCGGGCTCTCGACCCTGACGGCGATAGCACAATGGCTATCTGTCCTGGCCGTAGCCGCATGGTCGGGTCGTGGAGGCGTTGCGTTTCGACTCCAAAGAAGGAAAAAAACATGGTTGAAGTTCAAACGGCCACAGATCAAAAGATTCAGCAACTCGCACAGCAGTTTCGGGTCGACAGCATCAGGGCGACCACCGAAGCAGGCTCTGGACACCCGACGTCATGCATGTCAGCAGCGGATTTGATGGCTGTTGTCATGGCAAAGTATCTGCGTTTTGATTTTGCAAAGCCTGAAAATCCCGCCAACGACCGTTTGATCTTTTCGAAGGGACACGCTGCCCCACTGCTCTATGCCATGTACAAAGCGGCCGGCGCTATCGACGACAAAGAGCTCATGACCCTGCGAAAGATGGGCTCACGGCTGGAAGGACACCCGATTCCCCAGGTTTTGCCCTGGGTCGAAGTAGCGACAGGCTCGCTCGGACAGGGTCTGGCGATGGGTGTCGGTATCGCCATCAATGGAGTTTATCTCGACAAGCTTCCATACCGCACCTGGGTTTTGATGGGCGACAGCGAAACCGCTGAAGGCTCCGTCTGGGAAGCGATGGCTTGTGCATCGCACTATAAGCTCGACAACATTACCGCCATCATCGACATGAATCGCCTCGGACAACGCGGCGAGACAGCACTGGGCTGGAACAGCGAAGTATACGCTGAGCGCGCTCGGTCGTTCGGCTGGCACACCATCGAAATCAATGGACACAACTACAGCGAAATTGAAAAAGCGATCAATGAAGCGGTGAATCACAAAGGTCAACCCACTGTGATCATAGCCAAGACCGACAAAGGTCACGGCATTCCGCTCACCCAGAATCAGGACAACTGGCACGGCAAGCCGCTCAGCAAAGAGCAAGCCGAGG
Source organism: uncultured Candidatus Obscuribacterales bacterium (assembly GCA_964418155.1). GTDB lineage: Bacteria > Cyanobacteriota > Vampirovibrionia > Obscuribacterales > Obscuribacteraceae > JADYXR01. Next base: position 75,107 of record CAYQKX010000033.1, read on the forward strand.
AGGCAATCAAGCTCTTAGGCGGCGTCAACGACATCAAGATTGACGTCCAGAAGCCTGCCGAAGCCCCAAGCGCCGGGAAAATAGGTGATACCAAATCCGGTAGCGGCAAGTTTGAGCTTCCCAACTACCAGGGGCCGGTCGCGACTCGAGAAGCTTATGGTGACGCGCTCAAATCGCTCGGTCAAGCATTCAAAAACGTCGTCGTTCTAGATGCCGAAGTATCCAACTCCACATACGCGGAGAAATTTGCCAAGTCGAATCTCGAGCGCTTCTTCGAAATGTACATCGCCGAACAGCTCATGGTAGGCGTTGCCTGCGGAATGGCAACCCGAGGCAAGTCCGTGTTCTCCTCCACCTTCGCCGCCTTCTTCACAAGGGCGTACGACTTCATCCGAATGGCCGCCATCTCGCGCGCCACTATCAAATTGGCCGGCTCCCACGCTGGCTGCTCGATCGGTGAAGACGGTCCCTCCCAGATGGCGCTCGAAGACCTGGCAATGATGCGCGCTATTCACGATAGCAAAGTGTTGTATCCTTCAGACGGCGTCTCGACTGCAAAATTGGTTCATCTCATGCACGAACTCAAAGGAGTCTCTTACATGAGAACTACACGTGCCAAGACCCGCATCCTCTACTCGGAAGACGAAGAGTTTCCGCTTGGTGGAAGCAAGGTGCTGAAGAGCTCCTCAGAAGATCAAGCCACTCTGGTTGGCGCCGGCATCACGCTGCACGAGTGCCTGAAAGCATATGAAGAGCTGAAATCCGCTGGCATTACGGTCAGAGTCATCGACCTGTATTCAATCAAGCCAATTGACAAGGCTACACTAGAGAAGGCAGCCAAAGAGACCGGATTGATCATCACCGTGGAAGATCACTGGCCCGAGGGTGGTCTCGGCGATGCAGTCCTGGCTGCATTTTCCGCCAAAGGCAACACCGAGAGAGGCAACAAGCCGGAGCTTCCCACGAGCCTGCCAAAGGTCGTCAAGATTGCTGTCGGATCAATGCCCGGCTCCGCGACTCCTGACGAACTCATGGACGCAGCCGGCATCTCCGCCAGCCACATAGTCAGAACCGTAAAAGCGCTGACGACATAACAGACAACAACCAGACGATGTCGAGAAGGGCGGTCGAACGACCGTCCTTCTTCTTTTTCACACACGACTGTAGAAACGGTGGTTTTATATATGGTGCCAATATCAACATGAAAATTTCTACTCATGCTGCAGCCGGTCAGGTTTTATGTAGGGGGAAAGGAAATACACTTGTTTCAAATTCGTAACGATGTAAACTATAGACGCGAAATCTCTGATCGTTTGCGATATTGCAGAGGTAATCACCATGGGCGATGGCATCAGGCTTGCAACGTCTGCCGGCACTACAGTAGACGATTTTGGACCGCTTATTGATTTCGACACGCAGAGCGCATCTCCGGAAGAACAAAACAACATGCCTACGATCGAGAAGCAAAAGGAAGAGTGGATCAAGTCATTCCTACTTAACGAACGAAGGGTTCTGGGCGCTGGCTGTCGCCTTGACGATAGCGCGCCGACTTCCAATTCGAACAACCTGGAAGTGGCGAGGATCGAGCTTGGCAAATTTAATCAACTGATCGAAAAGCGCCAACTCTTCGAAGCCATGCTTACCGACGAAAGTATGGATGAGTTGCGTCGCATGCGTCGCGAATATCAAAATGCCAGTCGCGAAATCGACCGGCACAAAATAGGGCTCCAGATCAATGTCGCGTTTCCACACTTAGGAGCCATCAACAGAGAGCTCCTGTCACAAGAAGCGCGGATGATCCAGTTGGATACGACAGAGACGACTGTACACCATGGAGCCTCCAGGGCGCTAAGATCCGGAGCCGGCAATCGACCGAGCGAGTCGGTATTAGTATCGTATTCGGTGACACGCGACCCTTTTTCCAGCGAGCGTACTGCACTTGCAGGTCGAATAGAGAGCTTCTATAAGCCTCGCGAACAAGATCGATTCGAATCGGTCTGGCAAAAGGTGAAGGATGACTCACCGATCATAAAAATCAACGAAGTCCTGAAACATCTACCCAACATCAAGTTTTCATTCGACAAGCCGGCTGACATTGCAAAAATGGTAATGGTGATGGCTGGTACGGCGCCAGATTCACAGGAGATGCGCCTTCTGACCAGCGCCTTCGACGGAGTCAAATCCATCGAGAAGAAGGAAGGCAACAGGCTATTCGCGGATCGAGAAGGCACGCGCAAAATCCCACCTCCGCAGATGATTAACATCGGTGCTGGTATCTCCGTTGAAGCTGTAGAAGCAGGTTCGATCTCCTGCAAAATTGGTGATAGAAAAAATCCGTCCCTCGAGGACATTGAAGGAATAACGATCAAGTTGCGAGTGCCATCAGCCATTCGAAATCTTGCCGGCGTAAGAAGCGACGTCAAGGTGCGAAAGTTGGAGATGGAAGCGGATTATGCAGGTGGATGGAAGCTCGTCCTTACGGTCGACAATCCAGTCGCAAAGCTGCAGCGCAAAGCTATTGCCTCGATCGTCAGCAATGTCCCCAAAGACGATCAGGTTAAAGTGCCGATTATGATGCTCGACAAATCTGGCAACGTTGCGCGCTAAATCACCGTCGATATGGAACTCTTCACGAGTCGTCAGAATTATTCGAACGGCTTTCCATAAAACTCGATATTAAGGTCGCGACCATTCAACTCGCGAATTCTTGCTCTCAATTTCTCTAGACCCTCTCGATTTACCCTACTAGCCTCCGATTTCAATACCTTGAAGTGCGAGAGTTTTTTTAGACGGGAAAAACCGGGAAGCTGTTCGTTAAGGATCTCACAGTGCTCGAGAGTGATAGATTCCAAATTAGTCAGAGCCTGAAGCTGCTGTACGACGGCCTTGTCGCAATTAAGATTCTGGAGATGAGCAAACTTCAATTGCTTCAGCTTCGTCAGGCTAGCAATACCATGCCAATCGACGTTGGTGCAATCGCACGACAATGCTTCCAATTGCGGCGTCTTTTCCGCCAAGCTCGCAAGATGAAGATTGCTGATCTTGGCATTATCAAGCACACCTAAATTCTTAAGCGGACGATTTAAAATCAAGTCAAAGACCGGCGCAGATAAAGGCAATCCATTCATCGTAATGCAGACTATTTTCGATGACTTGCTCAAAATCTCGAGCAGACCCTTGTCGGTCACAGAAGTGTAGGAAAGATTGAGGTCGTATAAATTAGTCAGTCGAGTCAAAGCCGGAATACAAGCATCAGTGAGCTTGACGCATTTATTCAGCCTGCAATTAGTCAACAGTTTTAGTGCGCTAAGATACGCCACACCCTTGTCGGTCACATTCGCTGACGTCAACTCGAAAAACTTGAGGTTGTGGAGTTTGCTTAGATAACTCAATCCTCTGTCGGAGATGGGAGCATCGACTAACATAAGTAAGCGAAGGCTTTTTATCCTGCCGATGGAACGCAGACTGTCATCTGCCAACGGAGTGTTGACGCAACACAGGTTGATTAGAGGCAAGCCCTCCGCGTACTTCAAACCAGATCCCTCGATAAACACGCAACCCAGAAGATAGAGATAACGGATGTGAGTTCGACCTATCAATGCGCTCAGATCTTTATCATTGGACCATTTAGCAATGTTGGCCCTGTTCAGGTCCTTCGGGTCCATATGGATCGCGTGGTCCGCTTTCGAGAAAAACGAAAGCTTGTCGATCTCTCTGTACTCTTGGTCTCTCAGTGCCTTTTCATTTTCATTTTCATTTGCTTTTTCATTTGCTTTTGCTTTTGCATTTGCATTTGCTTTTTCAAATTCCTTAGAAGCTTCCGAAACATTCGGAGCCTCCAGATCCGCTTCAGCATCTATAGCTTTCCGCTCGGAAGCTTCAAAAACGTGTTCAGCCTTTTGGTCAGCGGGCCAGAGGAAATAGGAATCGATTTTACTTGCAGACTGAGACGATAGACTCGTGTAGAGCTGAACAAACCCAAAGAGGCCAGCGCAACAGGCGGCCCCGGCTATCAGAAAAGAAAACAACTTGCGCCGGCTGTCCGCGGGCTTGACTTCAACGACCGGAACCGTGGGTAATCTTTCCAATTCGGCTGCAGCGGATTCAATCGCGACTGCGACCGCATCGATAGTCGGAAACCTTTCCTCCCTCTGCCGACGCAAACATTTATCGACCACCACGGCGAGCCCGGGAGGGAATGCCAATCCATCAAATCCCATCAAGGAGGGAGCGTCGACCGTGCACTTCTGGTGAACAGTGTCGATGATTTGATCGGCCACAATTGGCGGCTTACCGGTCAATGTCTCGAACATGAGACAGCCAAAACTATACACATCGGATCGTTCATCTGTTTCTAGATTCTTTGCTTGTTCTGGACTTACATACAAGGGACTGCCGACAAATGAGTTGCAATCCGTGATTCGGAAATCACTGCCCTGCATTTTCGCAATGCCGAAATCGACGACTTTCGCCTGACTTTGATTATTGTCAACGCCACTAGTAATGATAATGTTGGATGGCTTGAGATCTCGATGCAAAATGCCCTGATCATGTGCATGTCTGAGCCCGGCACAGATATCGAGGAAAATCGGGATGGCCCGTCGAACATCGAGCTTTCCTTCTCGTCGAATAATCGCTGCCAGGCTGTCGCCTTCGACATACTCCATCACCATGTACGGTGAGCTTGCTATCAATCCGAAGTCGAGTGTTCGCGCCACGTTAGGGTGAGCAAGTTTGCCCGTAGTTATTGCTTCGTGTTGAAAACGAACCAGGGCATCAGGTCGATCGAAACTTACGTCTACAGTCTTTACGGCGACCTCGATATCCAGGAGTGAATCATGCGCAAGATAAACGGTGCCCATTCCGCCCCGACCGATCAGCTTTCTAATCTGATATCGGCCAGCGAACGTCGAGGAAATAGCAGGATTTTCCGACATATTCAAATGATACCCAGATCCAGAACCGTCAATACAAAATCGAACGCCCCAGTGCGTACACTGAGGGCGCCCAATTTGCTCTAGTCGGGGGCAAAAACTTGTCTTTTTATTCAGGAGACATCCCTGAGGTGAAGCGGCTTTCTCCTCTATGCGGCCACGAGGCCGACTGCAAGTGCCTGCTGCATTGCAGCAGAATCAATATTGTTCGGTCTCAATGCTCTGAGGATGTCGAGCGCCTTTTCGTACGATACGACATTACGCTGAATCTCATTGATTAAAACCAGGGCAGTACGTGACATTTCTTTCGTGATCAATCCACGCTGAATGAGGACCTCTGCCACAGTGTATTCGAAGTCGTTGATCGATGCAGCAGTATCACGCATAGTGCGCTCATCGATCATTCCAGCCGCTCGCAGAATCGCAACGACCTGATCGAGCAGATCGAACTCGGCAAACAATTTTTCCAGGGGAACGTTCATCGAATTCACCAGATTGAGGAGACGTCTTGCCCGCACTTTGGAAAGCATCGGCGTCCCAAGCATCTGTTGCATCTGAACAGCAGCTTCCAGAACCAGCGGTTTCACCAGATTGTATTTCAAAAGGAGCTGACCAAACGCCGCATCACTCTCAGTACCTAGCTCAGCAACAATTAGACTGTCTTCCTTGGCGAGCAAACCTGCTTGAACAAGAATCTCACCAAGTCGCGGCTGCGCATTATGGGGATGATAGGCGAACCCAATGGCCTTGAGTGCTGCTTCCATCGGCACTTTGAAGCTGTAAATCGATTGCAGTGCTCGCACAGCTTGCAGGAATGAAATATGTCTGTCTCTGATCAGTATCTGTAGATTAAGACATGTACTCAAGGTCGATTCGTCGATAAGACGAAGCGCGACAAGTGCTCGACCGAGCGGATATCCCGTCGTCTGAGCATGCTTCAGCGCACACTTCAGTCCAACATCATCTACGATACCAGCAGCCATGACTAGCTTACCCATTCGGGGTAGAGGACCGATACCACGGCCGATACCGTTTAACCGATACGCTTCGTCGATGCTGACCTGATGCACGTGCGAGAATCGCAACATCTCTTTCGCCAACCGGATATCGATGGCGCCATCTCTGATGGAAAGCTGTGTGTTGAGTGCGCATTCCACATCCAGTTCGCTGACGTGACCGGACATGATTAACACGCGACCAATCGGCATGGTAGCGCGCTTTGCGATTACCAGTCCCTGGGTGAGTACGTCGGGAGATATGATTCCCGCTTCTAGAAGTATTTCGCCCAATCGAAAATATTGGGGTCTGACCTTTTTAGCAAGCTGCATAAGATGCTCCTCTCGGAGGACAGGGGAACCTCGTTTGACGCGACAAAAAACAGGGTGTTTTCATCACACCAAGACGAGATTATTAATCTTCAAGGTAGCAACAAACCGGAAATCGCCACGGCAAATGCCGCTTAGATAGACCAATTCATAGATTTTCTAGTAAATGATTTTAAAAATGGGATCGCTCCCGAACCGAAATCGTACTTGTATACAGACTATATGTCAAGTGCTTTTTAATGTTCTCGGAGAGTAAAAATCCATTGTTCTGCGCGCAGCAGCTCCACAGCGATTTCGCGAATCTTGTCGGCAAACAAGAATTGCTCGCGCTCTAGATCAGTTAAAGAAGCCATGATCGGACCACCGTCTTCGTGACGCTCCGGATACTTGAGCGGGTGATTCCAGAAAGGCAATTTACCCGGACCGGGTTCGTCAATCGATTTGTCCTTCGGATTGAATGGAATGGCACCATGCGCCTTGTACCAATCATCCATGATCTTGCCTACATGACTGAAAGTCTGCTCGAGATATCGATTGCCAGCCTCTGAAAGCGCGCACATATCGGCTGTGTAAAGATGCGGGTGCTTGTCTCTCGCGCGAGTGACCGCCTGCTCGATGGCATCATGACCGGACAATGACGCTGACGAGCGAGGACCAATGACGACGCCATTGAACATCTCGGTCATGATTGCCGATACACGCTCGACCGCTGTTTTCGTACGTCGCAGCCCTCTCAAGGCCAGACTTTGAACTTCCGGGCGAATCACTCTAAATGAATCCGCAAAACTCTGCACCGCGGACTCCAGCGAATGATGAATGGTATCGTCCTCGAAGATCGACTCCGTGTCCGGTCCTCGAAGCATCGCGATTTTGGCGAAACCTTCGGGATGATTGTAATTGATGGAGTGATCTCCTGCGATCACCGCATGTCCGATCTTGGAGCCAGGATCATCTGGGTGCGGAACATGCCAGTCTTCAATACCAATGGTGCTCAACATCTCTCTTTCGAACTCGGTGAAATTGAGCGTTCTAAGATCATCGCTAACATTGAGCTCATTGAATGGATCCCGGATTTTTTCGAAAATAGCATATGCGGACTTAATATTGGCGCTATCTCGAGTCGGTCCATTCTTGCTGAACTTACCGAGCTTATGCTTGTGGTGCAACATTATGGCGACGATCGTAGCCATGAATTCCGGCGGCGCAATCTGATGCTCCATGCTGGCTCTCGATACGCGCTCCATGCTCTTTCGATCGGATGCCTTCGACGCATCGAGAAAGTAGGAGAGGGCCTGCACGGCTGCCTGAGCTCCGTGTACATTATGTACGATAAAGTTTTTGCGGCTCTTGATCGCGTCCGAAAAAATCGACGCTATAAGCGCGTCCCTGGTCTCCTTAGTGTTCAAATTCAACAATCTTGCCGCGTCATACACCTGGTCGACTTCGGCACGCGTGTGCTTCCAATTCATATTCCATTGGTAGCCGGACGAACCGTCGTTATCGCTGGAATTGAACTCGAGTTGCCAGAACATGTCACGCACTATTGCCATACAGCTCCAGACCAACTCCTTGTCGCTTCGTGACAAAAAGTCGTCGGAATCAAGCTTGTCAAAAACATTCGTTACGTCCCCATTGTGGGCAATCACAGGAACGTCCGTTAGATCCTTCTCAAGTTCGCTCCGCAAGGTTGCAAGATTCTTAGGCGGTGGCAGCTGATCCTCCCAACGATAGTTGTCCGTGTGCAATCGCAGGTACTCATCAACCTCTTCCCTGGAAAATACCAGCCCAAATGACCGCAGACCCTCAGTCTCATCGGCAACTGTCGTGATCCCTTCTGAAGCCATTTGACCTGCGCCTTCCTTGAGCGCAGGTTGCTTCCTTTTCGGCTTTTTATCGCTCGCCATTAACACACCCGAAACCCACGCAAGCATGGAGTTCCACCCTGAGCTTGGATATTCCCAACAACATATCTATTAAATCATGCAGAAGTAGGCAAGAGCGGGCGGTAAGTAGGATCTAAATCAGACATTGCCAGGTGAAACAGAGCACAGGAGCGCTGAAGAATGAACAGATATAATGCTTGATGACCTGAAGTTATGTATTACCAGAGGTTGTCAACAAGCCATGCGTCACCTTCTACCACTAGTCGCCGCTCTTTCACTTGTCTCCAACGCCGCTGACGCTCAGACACCGAACAGCGGAGCCGCCTCCGCGGTGAAATCCAGCGACTCGACCAAGGCAATACCTGCAACAAAGAATCGCCCTGCCAGTTTTTTCCTGGAGGAGATAACGCCGCCGAAGCCAGCAGCAGTGAGCAAGACGGTGAACAAATCGTCGAAGAAAGTGAGCAACAAAAAAGTCGCGGAAGCTTCATCCAACCTCAAGAAAAAAATCGCTCAACAATCACCCATCTCCTCACATTTCCAGCAGGGAATCATCTTTCAGAGCATGAACATGGGGGAACACGCCATCACCGAATATCGAGACGCGCTGAAAGATGATCCGAAATTTGCATCTACATATAACAACTTGGCGCAGTGCCTGATCAATCGTAATGCTGAAGGCGACAAAGAAGAAGCTCTCAAGCTGCTCACCGAAGCCAACAAACTCGAGCCCGATAACCTAGGGACCATCCACGCTCTTGGCGTAATCAAGGAAAGAGACAAGGACTACTCGGGTGCCGAAGCCGCATTCACCAAAGTCCTGAAGAATCAGCCGCTAAATATAAGTGCAATCAAGAATTTGTCAGAACTATATTTCAATCAAGGGCAGAAAGAAAAAGCCAGAGAGGTTCTTGTCGAAGCAATTCGACAGTACTCGGCGATCCAAACCACGCATGGCTCCACAAATCTCGACCAACAAGCAGCCATCTTGAAACAGGCATTAGCCAATCTCGACAAGCCGCCAGCGAAGCCCGACGAAACCAAGTCAGCGGTCCCAGCGAAAGCGGCTCCACAACAAACGGCTGCAAGACAGACGACTGCTAAATAGTTCGAATATACCGACGTCTCTACGTCCGCTACTCCAGGGAGAGTACTCATCCCAGCACGCCTCAGAATTGATCTGCGAAAAACACTTTATCTGCGACGTGAGCCCTGAACATATTCATGATACGAATATTGTTCGAAAGTATTCACCAGGAGCCGGTGGTCCCGTCTGGCAGCCGTTTAACAGCTGTGCTGGTCGCGCGTGAGGCCTCGACTCCAACCCAAATAACAGCGGCGAAAAAGCAAAAAGACCACAAAAGGAAAATGCGTCCATGATCTGCGGCGGATCTCATGGACGCTATCAGTTCAACGAGGAGGAAGGTTGCTGGGAGAAAGCCTCGCTGCTCTGCGTTTTCCTTTGTGATGCGGGGGGATTGGGGTTCCCTTGTGTCAATAATAGTAGCCAAGTATGAGACCGATTTATATGTGGGATTGCACAGACTTTGCATGCTGAAGTTTGCATATTATTCTTTCGGGATTGGCTGTGGCTCTGGAATCCCAAAAGCCCAGTAAATTCACAAGTCCGCGAAATCAGGTTAGGCTATTGCTCCATTTCTGTACCAAATGCCGAATACTCAAATACGACAAAGACCGCCGTAATAACGTTTTTGATATCACGAAACCTCTGATAGTTAGCACAACAGAAAATCGCGCGCACCGTATTTAGTGCAAGCCCGAAACACGCCTTACTACAACATAGAGTTGCAGTTTTGCGGACGGCGGACGGGAATTTGGTAAGTGCTGGACGTTTGCACATCAGCTAATACACATACGGGTTGGTTAGTGGTGGACATAATTAGATCGCTGCCATTGCCAGTTTTCATACTTGATTCGCGGAATTATGCTGCGAAGTGATCGCCAGCAGACGCAAGTCGAATAAATGAATACAAGGACAGCTTGGAAGCGCGACAACACCGAAGCCGACCGACGAGATGCCACACAAGAAGAGACACCCTGTCAGGAGCGATGCACAGCATCGCATCGCCCCTGCCAAGGTTGAGGTTGCTGCCTACTTCTTCACCTCGAACCTCCTGTCAGCGACCAATGACCAGTAGATGGTCTGGAACTGTGTTTCCTTGTCCATGGCCCAGTATGCCGACGAGGGCTCCCAGTTTGGCTCGGTGCTCTTCTTCAGTGCACGAACAATGGCGGCCACACCTGTGAAGCCGTGGCGCGGTGCGTGACCGAATTCTAGCCAGCTCTGCCGATCTGCAAGAGTGAACTCGGCCAATGACCTCAGCTCCTCTTTCGTCCGTTGGATTGTTTCGCTCCAGTTTTCGTCGACAGAGCGAGCTAGCGCTCGCGTCTGCTCGAGAGCTTTTGCCAGTCGCCTGGCAAAGAAATACATCTCGATCTCGACGCGAAATTCTTGCGGGAAATACCAGCTCCAGTACATCATGAGGCCACCCAGCTCGCCCACGATCCCACCGGATGCACTGATAATCATGAGCTCGAAGTACCCGCTACCTTCCAGGTGTCCTTTAATGAATCCGGCGATCACGCCGAGCAGGCACAGACAGAGAATCACTAGTCGCAGGCGCTGACAGCCGGAGATCCACGACAAATATCGAGTCTTGATGAAGTGCGACATGTACACTCCTTTTTGGGTTCTGCGAATGAAGGATGGTTGGTGGTTGTGTGGTTGTGCTTGTTCTGCTTGTTGTGTTGTTGTGCTTGGTTGGTTTGGCTGGTTGGTCGGTTGTGGTTAGTGGTCTGTCTGTTCGTCAGGCTAGAAGGTCCAATCGATTGATTAGACCTCCAGCACTAATGGTTTCGCTCCTGAGCTTGGTCGGTGTTAGAAATCCCGCACCGCCAGTTTGCAGCAGCTATATTCTGCTGCAAGAACGATTTACAGCAGCATGCAAAACTGTAGGTGACATGCATCGCCCTACAGTTTTGCTGCTGCCTGTCGAGATGGTGATTACCCGTCAACCTCCGACTTACTGTCGGTGACGAGAGACCAATAGATGGACCGGAATTTCGACTCTTCGTCCATTGACCAGTAGGCCATAGAAGGAACCCAGGTGGGATCCATTTCTCGCTTCAGCTCCCGGACGATGCAGGCCAGGCCGTCAAAACCATATCGACTTGATTGACCGGACTTTCGCCAGGCCTCTCGATCCTGTTGTGTGAACTTGGTCAACGACCTCACTTCATCCTCTGTCTTCCTTATTGTTCGGCCCCATCGTTCGTCGACAGAGCGATCGAGCGCTCGTGTGAGCTCGAGCCCCTCTTTCAGGCGGTTCGCGAAGCTGTGCATGCCGATCTCCGCATGCAGCTCTGCCGGGAAGAGGATGACCCAGTAGAGTAGTAGTACCCCTGCTAGCGCGCCCACGGTCGTAGAGACAATCACAGCTGCGTAGTCGTCACTGCTCTCCAGCGGTCCTTTGGTCACACCGACGAAGACGCCTAGCATGAGGAGGAAGAGAATGCACTTTTGCAGGCGTGCACATCCAGAGACCCAGGACTTGATTCGAACGTTGATGAAGTGCGACATGTTTACTCCCATTAGTGGTTCTGCGAGTAGAATCCATCAGTTATCAGGGCTAGCAGACGTCAGCGATTGTTGCGTTCAGAAGACTGGCTTGGATCTTGTTTGCCTCTGTGGCACCTTCATGCAGCGCCATTTTGACGCTTGAATCGAATTGTTCTCCTCAAAGAGATTGCGACCAGACCGCGAGACTGCAGGGCATACATGGCGGCCCTGCAGTCTCGCGGTCGCTGATCGAAGGATTACTCGTCGAACTTGTTGTCCGTGATCATAGACCAGTAGACGGTCTCGAACTTCAGTTCATCATCCATTGCCCAGTAGGCAGAAGACGGCACCCAGGTTGGCTCCTTGCGCTTCTTCAGCTCCCGAACCATGAACGCCACGCCATCAAAGCCATAGCGCTTCGCCTGCCCGGATTTTCGCCAGCTCTCACGAGATTCAGAAGTGAAGTTGGTCAACCACCTCACTTCATCCTTCGTCCTTGCTATTGTTCGGCTCCAATCGTGATCGACGGAGCGATCTAGCGCTCGCGTCAGCAAGAGCGCTCGTGTCAGTCGGTTAGCGAAGCCATACATGGCCAGCTCGGTTTGCAGTTCGCCCGGGAAGAGGACAATCCAGTAGAGCAGCAGCCCCGCCAGAGCGCCCACTGTCCCGCAGAGAAGCACAGCTTCGACGTCCACACAGGTCTTTGGCGGTCCTTTGTGTAGACCGACGAAGGCGCCGAACAAAATCAGTAAGAGAATCCAGTTATGCAGACGCACGCTGCCGGAGATCCAGGCATTGATTCGAGTCTTGATGAACTGCTTCATCGGTTTTCTCCAGTTCGAGTTCAGTGAACAGAAGGTCGTCCAATCGATTGATTGAACTTTCGGGACGATAACACTAGTTGTTGCATTCGAAAGACTGGCTCGATTGGTTGTTTTGCCTCCGACGGGTTCCGTGAATTGGTTTACCTCACGCTAACAGCAAGCTCCCACTTACAGCAACTTTCGAGAGCCCAAAAATGGACGTTTAATGTCAAAATCCTAAATTCTGCCGATAAATTGCCACCAATTTCGGTGTCATAAATCGCACTGGCGATCTGAGAGCATTCTCATCTAGCGAGGTGAATTCGACGCGATAAGAATCGCAGCCGACTAGCTCGTTGACCGGCTTAACGAGTCGCACTATGAGGCGCTGCCGATCAACAAGTTCTCCGGTCTTTACGAATCGCACTACGAATCACCGCCTATCAACAAGTT
>CAYQKX010000034.1:0-86205 GCA_964418155.1 uncultured Candidatus Obscuribacterales bacterium
GAGCAGAACCAGGAGCAGGCTGGCCCGGAGCAGAAAGAGTCGGTTGACCTGGAGCGGAAAGAGCAGGTCGACCCGGAGCAGAACCAGGAGCAGGCTGGCCCGGAGCAGAAAGAGTCGGTTGACCTGGAGCAGAACCAGGAGCAGGCTGACCCGGAGAAGAAAGAGTCGGTTGACCCGGAGCAGAACCAGGAGCAGGCTGGCCCGGAGCAGAAAGAGTCGGTTGACCTGGAGCAGAACCAGGAGCAGGCTGACCCGGAGAAGAAAGAGTCGGTTGACCTGGAGCAGAACCATGAGCCGGCTGACCCGGAGAAGAAAGAGCAGGTTGACCTGGAGCAGAACCAGGCACAGGCTGACCCGGAGCAGAAATGGCAGGTTGACCTGGAGCAGAACCAGGAGCAGGCTGACCCGGAGCAGAGAGAGTCGGCTGACCTGGCATTGAAAGAGACGCCGGTTGACCCGAAGGAGGAAGTGTTGGTTGACCTGGAATCGGAAGCGGACCAGGTTGACCCGGAGCAGAAAGAGCAGGTTGACCTGGAATCGAATGTGATGCGGATTGGCCTGGAATGGACAGAGGGGCTTTCTGCCCTGCCGTCAGCTGATCTGGAGTTGGTATGGCTAGTGGACCGGGCGTCGGCTGCCCGAACGGTACGAGATTCGATTGTTCGGGGACCGACGATGTGCTTGAGTATGGACCATCAGTTGCTGGTCGACCAGGAATCGGCAGGTTTGGACCTGATACTAGATGTGGTGCCGCAGCTAAAGATGTTGGTTGATCTACCAACGGCTTCGCCGGTTGCTGCTCGTTAGAGCTCGGTATAGGCGCATCTGGAGGAATTCGACTAACACGTCTTCTTGGTTCTGCAACCGTTGGGGCCTTGGCTTGACTGTCGTCAGCTCTCCTTGGCTCGATAGAATGACCTACCGGCTCCTCTTGGTCGGATAATTCGGGCTTGTCAATAACAGGCTTGATCTCCGTAACTTCGAGAGAAGAAGCATTCTCTACGGCGATTTCGGCTGGTTTATGCTCGTTGTCTTTCTCGTCGACTTCTTTTGCGTCGTCTACCGGCTCAATAGATTCAGCCTGTTTTTTGTCGACCGATTGTCCGTCAGTTTCTTTCTGTTCTTCTGGAGCGTTTGGCTTAGCTGAAGACTCTGTCTCTTTATCGACGTGCGAACCGAGAGGACCAGCCATGGTTACCTCTGGCTGCTTGGGTGACGAAATTCGCAACGCTTGTTTGCGCTGGCTCGTAATTTCGTCATCATCAAGTCGAGGTCCGATGGGTTTAATCACAGGACCAATAATTGATGAGATCTTGGATGGTTCGCTGCGCTGCTCTGACGCCTCTATCGTTACTTCTTCGTTGGACTCGGCTTTCTCGTGGGAGTCCTTCTGCTTTTCGGCATCCTTCTTATCGTCTTGTTTGGGTGAATCAGGTTTGATAGTCGCTATCTGTGCATTTTCCTTGACGGCATTCCTGGCTGCCAGGGCGACTTTCGCTTGAACCTCTTGCGTCGTCTCACGCATGCTCTTCATGACTGCGCTGAAGATCTCTATGAGGAAGGGATCCCATTGCTTGCCGGCGCCCTCTTTGAGCACATTTACGGCTTCATCGTGTGTCATTGCCGGCCGATACGGGCGTTCGCTGATCATCGCATGATAAGAGTCCACGATGCCGACGATTCGTGCAGGAAGCGGGATCTCCTCTCCTTTCAAGCCTCGAGGGTAGCCCGTGCCATCCCATCTTTCGTGGTGATTCTCGAGAATTTCGCAGATATCCTTCAATGCTCTGACGGGGCGCAACATCTGAGCGCCCAGTGTGGCGTGCTGATTAACGAGCTCTCTCTCTTCGTCAGAGAGCTTGCCCTCTTTATGGAGCAAGTCTTGAGGTATCTGCAGAACGCCTACGTCGTGGAGCAGTCCAGCTACGCGAATCTGCTCGACTTGCTGGGCGGAAAGACCCATAACCTTCGCTAACAGTTCGCTCATACGAGCTACTTCAAGATGGTGTTGCTTGTTATATTCGGATTTCGCGTAGAGCGATGCAGCCAGAGACTTGACCATATCGACGACTTCCGGTACCAGCTCCTCGTGTTCGCGAGCTTCATCTGATATCGTAGGTGGTGTGAATTTACCTGTTTCGGATTTCGACTTCAGATCGCTAGCGACCGCTTCGGACGTTTTTTCATCGTCTGCGGGCTCCGGCTCGAACATGAGGTCGCTTGCGGTATGTACTTGATCTCTACCCAAGCGCTTGGACAGGTAAAGCGATTTGTCAGCCAGGTCGAGCAAGCTTTGCTGATTGTCGGCGTCTTCTGGGAATGACGCGACGCCGAGACTGCTGGTTATTCGGATTGTAAGCTCTTCATGTTCAATCGATTCTTGTTTTAAAGCGTTGCGAAGTCTTTCTGCCACCACCACTGCACCATCCTGGGTGATCTCAGGAAGTACAAGCAGGAATTCCTCTCCGCCGTATCTGACCGCTATGTCTACGTCGCGGCAGTTCTGATGAATCAATCTAGCTACTGTTTTTAGAACTGAGTCGCCTGCTGGGTGACCGTAGGTATCATTGATCGATTTAAAATGATCAACATCGAGCATGATTACTGAAAGTCGGCGTTCATAACGCTCGGCTTGCTTGAGTTGATCGGCTAACTTCTCTTGCCCTGTCCTGTGATTGTATAGACCGGTGAGACCATCCGTAGTGGCTTGTCTTTGCACGCGTGCATACAGCCTCGCGTTGACAACACCGACTGCGACCTGGTCGACGACTGACTTCATGAAGGATTCGTTAATTCTGCTCCAATTGGCTCGAGTCTCGCACTTATACCCGACGAGGAGACCCTGGAGTTTCTGTTCATATGTTATTGGAATGAAAAACAAAGACTGAACAGTGAAGCCCGACTTTAAGATCTTGTGGAATGGATCGAGCCGGCGGTCGCTTGAGGCGTCGTTGGAAATAATGGCTTGCTCGCTCTGCATGTGTTTTTTGAACACTTCATAAATGTCCAGATCACGATCGTAAGCCACCACTTTGTAGTTCTTATCGGAGACGCACTCGACACGGAGGGTGTCTTCCGGCTCTTCTTCGTTGGGCATCACGATGAAGGCACAGTCAAGTGAAAACCATCCGGATAGGGCCTCGAGCATCTCCTCGAGATTTTCCTGGATGTTGAACGATTTTCGAATCATGTTGCTGATTCTATGCAGTAGATTATCTTGATGTCTCTGGACATCTCCTTCTCTCTTCAACTGCTCGAGCTGCGAATTGCGCTGAATAGTGGTTTGTCGATCGATTGAGAGCTGTTCGTGAGCTTTCTCCAGTCGCTGCGCGTAGTCTTCAAGCAACTGAAGTTGGACGGCCAGTTCTCGTTCTGTCTTTCTGTGTCTGAGCGACGAACGCACGCGAGCTACTAGCTCGGCATCCAGACACGAATCCGGGATGCAGTCGTCGGCTCCGACGTTCAGACCCTCGACGCGGGCGGTGGTGCTGTTGTCTGCGATAACCAATATGACAGGGATGTGTTTGGCATTGGAGCTCTCTTTCAAGACTTTGCAGAATCCAAAACCCGATGCTCCCTGCAGTTCGCTGTCCAGCAGTATGACATCGACTCGATTGTGATCGATGTATTCGAGCGCTCTCTCTCCTGTTTCGGCTTCCGAGACATAATAGCCGCTACCGAGAATTCGGTTAAAGCGTCTCCGAACAAGGCGGTTTGAGTGAACTACAAGAACATGATCTCGATCGGTCGGCTGACCCTGCTGCTTTGATACAGTCGCGGTCAGATTTACATTGCCGAACAGACCGGTACGACTGGCGAGGTGCTCGCCCATCAACTTCAAAGTCGTCAAGTCTTGCGATGTGTTTTCTCTGCTGCCATCAAAAGAGATGACACGAATAAGCCCTGTGACCTCCCCGGAGCCGATGGTATCCAGCACGGGGACTATGATGTACGGAAAGCCTTCGCTCTCTTCTTCGATACCTTTTTCGATGTCTTCTTGTGCAAAGGCTTTACCGACCCAGACCTTTCTAGTCTGCTTCACCTTCTGCGCAACCAATGTGTTTGCCACCGTTACCGGTTGCTTGTTCTCATCGACCAGGGACTCGACAAATTCGCCGGCGACATCGTCTTCATCTTCAAAGCAAAACTTGGCGACATTACTAATCTCATGTCCGCTGATAATGTCGATGAAACCATAGTCAAATCCGAGTATTTGACAAATATGGCGACGGATCGCATCAAGAAACTCACTCTTTGACTGCGTCTGTGATTCTAAGTTGTCGATGCTATTTAATTCGCCCACTTGATAATGTTTGTTCTGCTTACAAACACCCCTTTTTGAGTCTAACAGACAGTTAAATATACCCTCAACTCTTAGAGCTTTATCGGCTCCTATTACATATGATCAATTTACATAGGCGTGACGTGGTGAAGTCATGAATTAACAGGGCTCTAAAGACGGTCTTTTATGATGAAACGACATGACGAATGTAGGAATTTTGAAGAGAGGCGGACCAGCTGAGCATCTATGGCAACAGGTCGAAAGATCAAAATATCTGAACATCTGGAGACGTTGCCGCCAGAGTTTTTTCTGCGCGATACCGTCACGGTGGCTCGAGAGCTTCTTGGCGTCACGTTGGTTCGGAGGCTCGAAGATGGCACGGTACTTTCCGGACCTATTGTAGAGACCGAAGCCTACACGCAGGATGATCCGGCTTGCCATGCCTTTCGCGGCAAAACGCCACGTTGCTCGGTCATGTTCGGACCTGGTGGGTTCGCCTATGTCTACTTTATATACGGCATGTATAACTGCCTCAATGTAGTAACTGAGGCCGAGCATACCGCAGGTGCAGTGCTGATTCGTGCGATAGGTGCAGAGGGTACCAATGGACCAGGAAAGCTATGCCGGGAATGGAGAATCGACCGCTCCCACAACGGCGTCAATCTAATGGACGCAGGCTCTCCTCTGTGGCTCTCTAAGAGCAGCTCCACAACGTGCGAAGATGTTGAAGTAAGTGCTCGAATTGGGCTGTCCGTTGCGCAGGATCGGCCCTGGCGTTTCACAGTTCGAAATCACCCCTCAGTCTCTGTCGGCGGAAGCAAACGCAATTCGAAGCCGCTCGAGTCGCGAATAGCTAAAGCCGACAGAGTCAAGAAGGGCGACGTACGGTAAGGTAGGTTTCTTCCGCTATGGCAATGAGTATATTGAGATTCGTTGAAAATTTTGTGAAACTGCGGAGCCGTTCGTTCCGTTGGATTTGTGTGGCGATCTGGATGATTATCATTTTTGCATTTTCACACCAGCCGTATTCCGGAAGAGCAACCGAAAAGTATCTCGGTGGTTACAACGTTCCTGTGCGAAAGCTTGGCCACGTGAGCGAATACATGATCCTTTTCTGGCTTATTCGATTTGCGGTAGCCCGTCGTCACGATGAAAATGAGCAAAATGTGAGTGATACTATCAGTAGTGTCGCCAATTGCACGCAGGGCGCGTCGACTCAACTCACGGTCCTGGCCTTTATTCTGACGGTCTTGTACGCCGCCTCGGATGAATGGCATCAGAGTTTTGTGCCAGGGCGCAGCTCTAACTGGTCTGACGTCGGAGTAGACGCATTTGGAATCGCTCTTGGAACGGTCATCTTGCTTCTCTGGAATCAAGTGAAAAATCGCTTTGATATTGCAAATACAAGCGCGAGTTAGCGCGAGGAGTAATGTGTATATGCACAGTGCTTTCTGTGGATGTCTGCAGAAATATCACAAGACCTGGCTTGTCATGAAGATTCGGCGATCTGCCTTCTGGAACCGGTTTTTGGATTTGCTAACTGATTTTTCAAACTCCATTTCGACTATTCAAACGAAAAGGTGGGAGGAATACGTAGAGAGATTTTGATATTACGGGTTTTGGTGCGGTTTTTGCTTCCATTTAACTTGTCAAAGCATCAAATTCGGTGGCACAATAAATTTGCACGAAGATACGCTTTCATGCGGGTGAAGCGATCGAGTGGTCCGACAGCACTGATGATATTCGTTGATAGCCCCAGTTTCTTCAGCAGCAACGCAGCAGCAATTTCTCCTTCTCCTTTCAACTTACTATCAACCTTTCAAAGTGCCATAACGATTAGTGCGATACCAGGGAAATGACCCGGAGTTGCCAGGCGACGACTGCAGCTTCGAGTGATTCGGAACGAAGGGGTGCGGCCAAAAAGAGGTCGTTCGTTCTTTCTTTTCCTACGAGGAATTTGTTTACATGGGTGAACCGCTCGAAAGACAACCGGATGCTCCGAAAAAGCCGGTTATTCTCGACAATATTTTTGCTCCGGACTTCAACACGTTTAAGCCCGGTACCGATCTCAAGCGAGACGACAACAAGGATGCGCCGAAGAAGGATGACAAGTCAGGCACGCAGCCTGACGCTCCGCCTCCCGGCAACATTCCTCGCGTCAAGTTATCGGAAGGGACTGATCTCTTCCTCCCTGACGTCCCAGGCAACTGGGATCAGATCCTTGATAAAGCGTTTCCTAAGGGAGACAAGCCCAAGCCTGGCACCGAAGGTGGTGATAAGAAGGGTGAGAAGGGTGACAAAAAAGCACCAGACGCGCCTCAGGCACCCGGTGATCCGCCTAACGTCCACCGCAATGCCGACAAGAAGGTAGACAGCGTCGTTTACCCGGATGGTAAAAAGAGAGAGTTCACTCACGATGCCAAGAAAGGGTTCGTCGGCGTTAGTCAGACGGACAGCCAAGGCACCAAGAATTATGTCAAAAAGGATGACGGAAAGTGGTACATGAAAGCGGGGACTCTCGAACTTCCGCTCGCCGGTGAGTTTGATCTGCGCGACAACGGAGACTTCGCCCTACGTAACAGCCCGACTCAGCCATGGCAGGTTGAATCTCCTCAAGGAAAAATTTCTGTAGAGCGCCCACAAGTCGCGCCTCCTAAGCGCGATGCCGGTCCTGGCGCAGACACCCGTCCCGCTCCGCCGAAGGTTCAGGTTGAGACCACTCGTGACGCGAAAGGCAATATCGAGACAGCCAGGCTTCCAGACGGAACACTTCGTACATATAAGTATGACGAATCCGGCAAAGAAGTTTTGCAGGTGTCCGACAAGGTGAAGACTCCCGGTGGAGAGCGAACCGAGACTTGGACTCGTCAAGTTCTTCCCACGGGCGCACTATCCGACAAATTTACCAAAACGCAGCCAGCCGGTTCGACAGAGACCCGCGAGAAGGTAAAACCTCTCGATAACGGGTCATATGAATACACCGACAGCAAGGGCGAGCGCAAGACAGCATCTCTGGCTCCACAAGGTGATGGCAAGCCGAATACGCCTTGGAAAGCCGACGTCAAGATGGACGAAAAAGGTCGCTTCAAGTCCATCGAGAATGACAGATTCAAGCGTGATTACGAGTACTTTGAAGGTACGACGAAGATCAAATCCTACTCTGTTACCGATAAGCAAAATGGGCAGAGCGCGACCTGGTCACGGTCCGCGCCAGAGTCCGCCAATTGGTCGGGACGCACCGGACAGGGTCAGATCGTCAACATGCAAGGTGAATTCGCCGTGACAGATGACGGCGTGCATGTGGTACAGAGATTGGGTGGTAGTGATGGTGGTGGCAAGGAAAACTATGCGTTCCTTGGTAACGGCACCAGAGTCAGTATCGCCGCAACCGAAAATAACGGCTTGGTCGCGAGTGAAGGCGGTCAGACCCGCTATGTCAAACGTGGCGACGGTAGCAGTGTCGCGTTCACCAACAATGACAACACGCAGATCTCCGTGTTCGATGGAGCTAGCAAGCAGCGCACTACTTGGACGAAGGGGACTGACGGCAATTGGAAGTCAGACTCTCCGTACGAGACCGATGCTCGCAAGGATCTGAAGTTCAACGAAAAAGGCGAACTGAGCTACACCGATGCAAAGGGTGATACGAGAACACGAACTCTCGCCGGCGAAGAGATTGTCGGCAAGAAGGACGGAAGCAAGCTCATCTTCGACAACCAGGGTCAGCTCTCCAAGGTGCAATTCGGCGATGTGACGCGCACATTCCAGAAAGATGCGAAAGGAGCGATCACAGGAGTAAGCGAAACCAATTCCAAGGGTGAAACGAAAACTCTCTTTCCACCTTCTCTGAAAACAGGTGAGAAGGTAGAAGGCGCCAAGCTCAGCGAAGCAGGTGATCTGCAGTATTCAATCAAAGGTGCAGATGGCAAAGTCGCCAAGAATGTCACCGAGCGCTCCAATGGGTTAAGACTCGAGCATGATGCCGACAATACCTTGCGCAAGTCGGTCAAGCCGAACGGTATGTCGAGGAGCTTCGACTACATAGGCGAAGGTGCCACTAAGCAACTCGCCCAAGTGACCGATACGAGACAAACAAAAGAAGGCGAGAAATCGACAACATGGAAGCGCCAGGCTGATCCTTCCGGAAAGCTGTCTGAAGACTTCCACAGTGAAACGGAAAAAGGAAAACCGAAGACTCCTCGCAAGATTGGCGAGATCAAGCCTGATGGTGAGTACGAGTACACCACCAAAGACTCGAAACCAGGGGACAAGCCCAGAATTCAAGGACTCACCGCCGGTGATGGCGGATTGTCCGGGTCTGCTGAAGAGGCTCGCCTGAATCTGCTCGAGACAATGGAGAAAAATCTCGATGAGCCCCGGCTCAAGCGTATGGACGAGATGATGAAGGCCTTTGAATCTCGAATGGCCGATCGTGCCACCGCTCGAAAATTGGCCGGAGTAACGGGCGCCGAAAAAGTTGATGAGGAAGTCGGCAATTCCATCGCGAGGACTTATGACAATCTCGCTCAAATGGTCAACAGTGACGACTCGGGCACATTCTTCAGTAAGAGCCAACGGGCTTTCCTTGCCGAGAATTTCTTATTCCACGCACAGGACACGACCACTATGGACCAGGGAGCCGTCTCGATGGGCGGACAAGACTCACAAGGTCATGGTACATGCTGGATTCAGGCGGCTCATATCTGGGGTATGACCCAGCGTCCTGAGCACATGGCTGATCTGTTGAAGCAAGTGTCGCTGACCGGTAGCTACACGACGAAGAACAGTGGTGAAAAAGGCGATCAGCCTAAGACGATCAACTTCTCGAAGGACTATCTGAAATTCCCGGATGGATACCAGGAGACTGGTTGGAGCATAAGCAAAGCTCTGGATCGATGGGACAGACAGGGCAATATGATGCGTCAGTGCGACGGCGATCGTAGTCCGCTAGGCAAGATCTTCGACTATACACTGCCGGTTATCGGAGGTAGAGGTCAAAGTCCTGGCGCCCTCGATGGTGGCACTCACAATTCATTCACCACTACCGGCAACCGCTGGTATACGGGTAATGCCGAGATCATGAAGATGGTCACAGGTGACTCACCTTGCGACGTCAAAATGGGCGATCACGGAAAAGGAACTTTGATCGACGGCGACATGCGAAAGACATTGCTCGAGAAGGGCTCGGTACTTAACTATAGCCCCGGTCACATGAAGTCAATGCACCTCAAACAGGTTGAAGGCCAGTGGTGCATCATCCAGGATAACCAACACGGTGAATACGACGACAGAATTGTCGCTCGCATCTCCAATCTGGAAGCCTGGGCCAAGGGCGACAAGAGCGCCGAAAAGCAGGTTAATGAGCTTGTAAAACAAAGGAAGTACAGGCTCGAGTCCGACAGCACTATCAAAGGCATGATCAAACCCACCGCAGATTCCAATGATTGGAACGATGGTGGCGGCAATAAGAGCCGACAGTTCCAGCCTTATAGAGACACGCCGGGAGATGGTGGAGGGGGCTATCAGCCTCAACCGCAACCGCAGCCATGGGACAACAGTGGAGGAGGAGGCTATCCTCAACCGCAGCCCTATCCTTATCCCCAGCCACAACCACAGTGGCGGTACTATCCACAACCGCGTCGCGGTGGATGGCGCTAAACAGGGAGTTTCTCGCACGAAAGCCGTTTCGTGCAACGCAAGATGGTGGCAAAGACGGGTCTAACTGGAGACGATTCGTTAGTTGCTTTATTTCCAATTTGTCGATGGTGAGGGAAAAGCCAGACAATTTATTGCGTACGGAGTAGCAAAAGTATGAAAGTCAAGGGAGCAAAGGCGCTTGCGGCAAGGGTCAGAAGCTCTAATCTAAAGAAGCGACTGGAGACGATTCAGACAAACGAAGAAGCTAACAGCGACAACGATCTGAGTTTCGATCCTTTAGAGCAGATGAGCGATGCCATCGTAGAGTTGGCTGTCCACGGGGAATTCGAATTCCTCGATCCAATCGGCTCGCCGCCATCCGCGGTGCCCGATTTCCAGCAACTCTTTTCGCACCAGATGATGATTGAGTTCGGTACAGAGAACGGAATGTTCTTACTAGAAAGATTCAATTCCGGCAAAGTGTCTCCAAAACTCCGAAAACAAATCGAAGCAATTCGCGATTACACCGCTGGTGTATTTCGTCGACAGTATCTCAGCAAGAACGCCAGAGTGCTCGAGACGGTCGCCAATCTCTACCGCAAAGCCTATCACGATGGCGGTCTCGGAGAGGTCGACAAAGCTATAACCATGACCAACACCAAACTGATGCTTAACGGCTCGCGCTTCGGTATCGGCCCTGGTACCGCGTGTATGGAAGGCGACAACGGAACGACTGAATGGATTGCGGTTATTTTCTCGGATCTTCATAAAGAAGAATTCGTCTCACTGGAGTGGTGTCACTTACTAGAGGCGCCGGTCTTCTAAGATCGAGTAGTCCTCACTATCGCCCATTTCTAATAGATGCCTTGAATTCGTTAGGCTCACGAGGTTCGATGGGTTCCAATGAATTCCGATGAATTCCGTAACCAGGTTTGGTTCGGTAACCCAGGTTTGCCGACATCGCCTCATCTAAAAGCAGACCGGCTCAGACATCAAAGTTTTGATTTAGTCGCGACCAATTCTGGGTAGCTTAGTTGAAGTGGGTTGCGTAGACGAGGTTCATTCTATGTGGGAAAGATACAACGTCGCTGGACAACAAGCGATGTCGCAGGGGAAACAGGCGGAGGCGGAAAAGCACTTTCAGCTTGCCGTGACTGAAGCAGAAACGTTTGGTCCTAAAGACAATCGTCTTGCAACTAGTCTAAATAATCTTGCGAACTGTTTGAGAGCTCAAGGTCGATACGAAGAGTCCGAGCCTATCTACAAGAGAGCTATTCAAGCAAAAGAGGCTTCCGATGGTCCTTTTCACGAAGGTCTTGTCTCCATATTAGAGAACTATGCCACCATGTTGAAGGCTTGTGGGCGTGAATCCGAGGCTGAGAAGCACACGAAACGCGCTCGCGGAATCTTCACCATGAAGAAGTAGGACGAAATCTGTTGATCCTATCAACTGGGATCTTCCTTCGATGATTGTTAGCTCTTATTCAAAGCCGTCGGTAGCTTGATTGCTAGGTCTTCCCAACTGGGAATTTATCTGCTGACGACATTTCCGGATACGGAGCGTTGAATCATTCGTCCAGCTTCTCGTTGCTTGACAGTGCCTAGCATGTTGCACTGAATTTTGAGTAGTTCGTATTCTTCGCGAAGTCTACCAAATTCCTTGGAAAGCTTTTGCTCTTCTTTTTGTCTCATTGCATCGTGAGCAGAGGCATTGATATTCGCAGCCACCATATTTCTCGATTCTTGAACGAGACCGTTGGTTTGGCGCAACTCTTGCATGGTCTGTGAGAGTCGCTGTTCGTCCGCTCTCAACATTCCAGAAATATGTCCTGCTTCCCCTTCGGTCAAGCCGAGCGCACCGCATATATGAGGCGGTTCGATGTCGGACAATCCGGTAACATGAAACTGATTACAGTGCAGGTCGTATTGGTTGCGCTGCCGATCATAGGCAGCCTGAGCGGCTCTACATTCTCCAATCGTATTTCTGAAAATCTGTAGGTTCATCTTATATTGATCTGCATGATTGACAAACGATTGCAGATCTCGGGTGTAATCTTGGGTAGCGCTCTGGAGGGCTAAACCTTTTAGTTTTGGAGGAGCAACGGCAGGAATGTTGTTGATTAGCATGTCTGCTTTTCCTTTAAGCGTTTTTGCAATCAAAATCTGCTGCTCCATTTTTTCGTGAAGTGGTTTTGCTATCTTGATATAGTCTCGACAACTTTCAATCAAATATCTAGCCTGGTGAAACCGCACTGGATCGCAGCCTTCCTCCGGCATATCGAGCAATCCTGAGTTGTATTCGCCAATTAAATCGGCTTTCTTTCCGCCCGCACCACCGGAGCAACAGGATGTATCCGCAGAAGGTTGATCGGTATCACAGGCGGTGTCTGGTTCGTTGAGTGATTGATTCATGACACCTGTCGTCGGTGCGGTGCCTTTTGCTATAATGTTGCCGGTAGTGTTGCCTGTATCAGCGGAAAGACCTGGGAGCTGAGTCACTACGAAGAGGCAGCACAAGGCAGTGACAACTTTTGGAAAGTCGCGGTATCGAGCTTGCATAGCTGTTCTCCTTGTTGAAGGCATTTTGTACGCGGTCATCACATATTGCCTGGTGAGTGTAACTCTGTGGTATTGACTATGGAGCTATTTGAGATTCAACGGCGTTGAGTTAATTTCGCGTTGTGAATCTTGGTTCCAGGAATCGTTGGATGTAGTGGTATCATTTGTGGTGCCAGCTTTCTCCTGAACTATTTTGGATTCCCTGGCGCTGATTTTGTTGTTGGGTGCTGCATCTTCCGGCTTTGCCTCCGGTTGAGTCAGTGCATCGAATAAAGCCTTCGACGCTACATCTTCTGGTCCAATTGTGCTTTTAACCGTCTCCGAGTTGCGTGCAGACATTATTGCCCGCGAAAGTCCCACCATTTTTCGCGACTTAGGAATCGGATCTCCCAATCTGTATTGTCTTGCGCGAAGCTCCATCGGTGGGTCTTGAGGCAAAGGCATATTATCCTCCTCCTCGTTGGAGCTTCGGTAATACTGAACATAAAGGTTGGTCCCAATCGCTCTAAGCGCAGGCGCCGAACCTGTGGATTTTCTACCAAGTCTCTCGATTAGTGCGTTGGCTGTGTCCTGAATGCTCATCGCTTGCCTTTGACCATGCGCGCGCGCCTTGGCTGCTTCATTGGCAGCATCGTAAATACCGTGACTGTTATTGATGAAGTCCTGGTTGCTGACCTCTCCACGTCGGCGCTGTCCGTCGTTGTAGAGACCATCGGCGCTATAGTTATAGCCCCGTCTTGGACTCATGCTCCGACGACTTTGCTCGTAGGCTCTTGCCTCTCTGATTTTTCGTGCTTGTAGTTCTAGCGATTGTCTTTGAATAAGAACGCCGCTATCTATCACATCTTGAGGTGAATCTACCGCACGATGCTCGCGCTCTTCCATTTTTCCGGAGATGTCGAGCAGAATTTTCTTCGCCTGTTTTCCTTCGAGAGAAAACGGATTGACGCTGTAACAAGCTCGGTAAGTGGCTTTAGCATCTTCGGTATCTCTGAGGTATTCGAGGCATCGACCGAGGAAAAGGTAGGCTTTTTGATTGGATGGATTTCGTTGAACTTCCAGCATGAATTGTGCTTTGGCAGCGTTGTATCGCTTCCACTTGAGCTCGACTTTACCCTGTTCCATTGCGGCGAGCGCATGGGCCGGCTGTGTTGATGTGGATGCGCCAATCAGGCATGCTAAAACACATAATGCCCGCACAGCGCGCTCGCGTCCACCCATACCCATTTACAATCCTCGGTCCCCAGCGATAAAACCAGTATGAACCATAAATGTAACAAAATTCGGACAATGGTTTCATTGTATGCTTTAGCGATGAAAAAAGCATTCGAAATTATTGCTGGCCTTGAGACTGAGCGATTGTTGCTTCGGCGCTGGCGCTCGGCGGATGCGATTCCGTTCGCCGCGCTAAATGCCGACCCCGCTGTGATGCGCTATTTCCCTCGTCCATTGACCACTGACGAGTCTAAGTCCTTCATCGCCGCGGCGGAAGCACACTTCGAGCGAGAGGGTTTCGGGCTCTGGGCTGCAGAGCTCAAACGAACCGGTGAGTTTATCGGATTCGTAGGGTTGAGCATTCCGCGTTTTCAGGCTCACTTTACCCCGTGTGTCGAGGTCGGGTGGCGGCTCGCTTCCTCTCACTGGGGCAAGGGCTACGCACCAGAGGGTGCCATCGAAGTTTTACGAGATGCTTTTTCGAGAATTAAACTTCCTGAAGTCGTTTCGTTTACCGCGTCATGCAATCAAAAGTCCATTAGAGTTATGGAAAAAATCGGAATGAGTCATTCGGGAGTGTTCGGTCATCCGCTCGTGGCTCAGGATAACGAACTGTTCGAGCACGTCTTGTATCGAATCTCGCGTGCAGACTGGCCGTCTGGGGCTGTGCGTACAAGCTGACGAACTCGCAGTGGACTCAGACAAGCTGTTTTCTGAATAATCCGCAAGGCGGAGTTCTGAGCGTTTGAGCCGAAACTTGCCTCCGAAACTCAAGTCGCAATTGTTTGGTGCCTGATTGAGCGCGACTTTGGTTTCTCACCGGAACTGATCCCCGGAGGAACATTGTGCTGGTGCGATCGTCACAAATCCTTGACCTGCATTGCGATACAGCGATTGCAACAAATGTTGCAATAGTTACTTCCTATGGGATTTCATTTGCAGATCTGGGTATAACAAAAAAGAGTAAAAGTATGGAACCGCTGCGCACATGAACAGCCCTTTTAACAACAACAAAGAAAAAAACGGCAAATTTTCAGAGACAGTTATCATCGATAACAAGTTTCACCAGCAGCTGAGCAATGTTCGAAATCGCGATGCGATGGACAATCACCCGGACATTGAGCTCATGAAGAAAGAGCAACAGCAGGCGTCGCAGCGGCACCTCGCCACACTCTACCGAATGCCCGCAATCAAGGACACATCGGGCGATAAGCCGTCCGCTCCTGCTCCGGTCCCCAAGCCAGATTTGGCAACGACGATTCGTACCCGTCCTCAGTCTGCGGTCGTCACTTTCCACGACTGTATGCGAGCGCTTGAGCTTGAAGCTAAGCGCTGTGTCAAGTTCAGCCGACCATTTTCCTTAGCCATTGTCGGCTTCGGCGATTTGGCGCGGGTTGTATCGAGCTATGGTGTTCCGGCTTACGATCAGTCGTTAGGCTTCATCGACTCGGTGCTGTGCAACGTGGTCGACACTGACATCGACACGGTCGGCCATTACAGCAACGACCGATTTATGGTCCTTCTGCCCGAGTGCAACGGACCCAACTCAACAATGTTCGCTGAGACTGCGCGTCAATACTTCGAAGGATGCCCTATTCAGCACCAGGGACATCTGTTCTTCCTGCGCGCCTCGATAGGTATCGCCTGTTTCCCTAACCATGGCACGGACTGGAAGGTTCTGCTCGCCAAGGCGGATTTGGCGTGTGAGTCTATCCTTGACCGCGGTGGCAATGCATTTGGCTTTGCTTCGATTTAGCTCCACTTTCTTAGGCAAAGACGTTAGTTTCCTTCAGAGTTAAGGCATTAAGTAAATAGAGAGTCTTTTGTGAGTTAAGTTAAGTGCGAAAAACTCGAAGCGCCAACCGACGAGTGAAGCCTAGATCCGCTCAAGGAGTTTATCTCGTTGAGTGTTTGGTTGCGATTTTAATTGCCACTATTCTCGCATTTAGCCTAACGGAGACCCTAGCCAGTTCCTTAAGAGCGATGGCTAAGTCGGAATCCGAGGCTGCTGTAAATGAGATTCTTGAGGAGCTGTGTGAGTTCACACGGAGTTATGGCTATGAACGATTGAAACTTTATCGAGGTAAAACCAAAGTACTCGTTCTGAATAAAACACCCACTACGACTTATGAGTCTACCGATTTCCATGTTCGTCCTTTATGGTTGGATTTAATGGGAAAACAGTGGCAAACGAAGACTTCCACGAATGCTTTTGGCTCTTTCGATGGTAAGGTAACCTACGCAATCACCGACGGGATTTTGACAGATGTTCTCAAGGTCAACATTGCTGTGGAGTGGATAGACTCTTATACACATATGCCGCGCATAGTTAGTAGAACATTGACGGTGTTTAAAGTGGACTGATGAAAAATTCGCAAAGAGCTTTTCAAGTAAGAGGCAGAAGAGTCCGGAGTGACAACGGAATATCGTTGACTGAGCTGATGGTAAGTTCAGTGCTAATCAGCGTGACTCTCGCTGTAGTAGTGGAAATGGTTCAACTTTGTGTTTTTGCCTATGCCTCTATGACGCATCGTCTTGAGGGACAATCAGCTGCGTCCATCGCGCTGGAACGAATAAAGCGTGATGTGAGGCAAGCCGTCAGCGTGGAATCTTCCATCAAGCACAAACCAGAGGAGTATCCATCGGAAAACAAAGCACTAACATCACAGACTCTGATACTTCATCTGCCAATTCTCTACCTTGATCGAAAGAACGACCCGCTAGACCCGCAGTATTCTGCTACCGCTTCGAATTCGATCAATGGCATGAATCTGGATAGTTCTGGATTCTACGAAGTTGTGTACGATGTCGTTCCTGATCCAGATCGTCCCGGCGAGTATGTGATGCAAATGTCATGTGAAAGACATGACGGTACTGCAGTGCTTGAACAGTCTTGTAGTTATAGGCACCAAATACTGAGAAGCAGCCCTCAACGAATATTGAGTGGAATTGTTGGGCCATTGGAGAGTAATGCGCCAGCCGGTAGTCCTCCTCGTGTCTTTTCCTATATATCGAAGAGAGGTAATAGTTCTACTTACTCTGGACGCCTCGACGTACTTAAGGAGTCCGCCTTATGGAACAGTGGGATAGTTCAAGGCATTCAGCTTGTAGGACTCGACCTAGAAGTTCGACGAACCAGTAGGAATACAAATTTGACTGAGGCATCCGTAGGACAGGATAAGACAACTGCAATCCATGCTGAGGTAGGAATGCGTTGCCCGCTGGTGGAGTATGGAGTTCCAGGTGATGATGTATATGAGAACGCGAACAACTAAATCAACTAGACACATGCTTCGCAGAAGATCCAGTGGCTGGGCTCTTGTAGCCGTTATGACTATTTCTGTGTTTTCTGCGATGATTCTTTTTATGTTGGCTGGTTTAACAGCATCGCTATTAAACTCCGATTCGTTTTTCCGCCAGAGGAGTCTTGCCTTAAACGGGGCGGAAGCTGGACTTGACTATGCACGTAAGCTCATGAACGAGTCGTTTGATTCAGGCACGCCGTCAATAATCGAACCCGCTAAAGGCGAGCTGGAAAGAGTCACTGAGTTGCCTTCGCAGTATGTACCGCAAATTGGCGACAACTGTCGAGTTATGATCAGAGTGAAGCGACTCACCGACGACAATCTGGACGAGATACTGGAAAAGAACTCAATGTTCTTGCGCGACTCATATGCTCCATCTTCGACGCGAAACAAACTTTGGAAATTCGGTGATGATTGGGCACCGTATATGGTTCCAGATCCTGCGGATGCACCGAATGGGAGTTATCATTGGGTCGTTGAAGTTACTTCGTACAACGGAGTGTTCGCGTCGAGCATTCGAGCAATGCTCAAACCGAGATTCTCTGGAGTTGGAAAACCAGGATTTCCGTTTTTTCCGCAAGGCATTGTTGCAAATGGCAACGTGGACATTGGCTCCGGTTTTGGTTACATGGATGTGGCGAGTACTGGCGAGGGTTGGTCATCAGATCAAGTCAATACGGGAAATCCTGGTGACCCTAGCGAGTTTAAGGCAACGATTCAAACTAATGGTGTCGCAACCCTCAGACCGGGAACCCTCGTCTATGGGAATGTCCGAGTTACCAATCCAAGTGATGCTCAAGTTTCAGTGGCTAATGGGGACAGTAATGCAATTGTCTTGGGTCGTGTACAAATCAATGCAACTGATGCTGGTCAGTCTGTTAGTGGACTCCAAGCTACTGCCGGGCAGTTTCCTGCTGCAAGCGACAACGTCCTTGCATTAGGCGACCTGTGGGCTAACCTCCCAAACAACTCTGGAGACTTCTGGGCTGGTGAAGGACGCATTGGGATCAATCAAAGTACACCAATGGAGTTCCAGGCGTCGGGTCAAAATCAGGTAACACCGAATAACGTCCCCTCGGGACAGAACACTGCATCGCTTCCGACCTTTCCAGTTCAGCCTCCTGACGGTTCTGAATTCACTCCGTCGGACGTAAGTGTTCCGTCGGGAGATTACAGTACGGGTTCACTAGACTCTTCTAATGCCGTTAGTAAGCTCGTTTTGAATGAAAATGGTCCAGGAAATACGACTAGGATTTTCATCGACCCTAATACTCTTAGTAGTGATGCAGTGAACATCAGTACAAAATTTCTTGTTAACAATGGGGATGCGGTGGACCTACAGATCTACTACGCAGGTGATAAGCCTTTGAAAATTTATCTCGACGCCGACGGCGACGCAGGTAACCCTAACCTCAAAGCGGTCATTTTTGCTCCAAACGCTTCGGTCACGACCGATGGTAACGGAGAGTTTAGAGGGTCGATAGTAGCAAAGAATCTTCGAATTGGACATGTTGGTGCCATGCAATTAGATCCGAACGCCTCACAGATAGGCACAAGTAGTTCTCCAGAGGACGACGGCGATTCAAATTCTCCGAGTTTGCATCCTAAAGTAAGTGGTTATAAAGTTGAGACCTGGCAGCAGATCAACGGGAGCCTGGTGCCGCTCGCCAACTGAGGTTGATTGATCAATTCAATTCAATTCAGTTAAGTTCAGTTCAGTTTGCGAAGTTTTCGTTATTGGATTAGATTGGATAGTGTAATGGCAGTTCGCTCGCAGGCCTTTTCCTCCTAATGACCCAGCGCACGCATCAAGAAGCTGAAGAGGCAAGCGAGAAGCTAGCTTTCTGCGAGGTGAAAGAAGACTCCTCCGTAACATTGGTGGAGGCTAGCGGTGAGTCGGTAGGCGAAGAAGCTTCGTCTGCTACCTTAGTAACGAATGATACTTCTCAGTCAAGCCAAACCGAAGCTGACTTGTTCGCGATCTCGGCTGCGGAAGGAAGTTTTGAACGAGCAATCACGGACTGTGCCCCGGCGAAGGATATAGCGGCCTCGAAGCCCGGATCGAGTTCTGCAAGAGTAGCGCGAGCGGAATCCACAAACGTTCTTCCATCTGAATTCGCTGAGCTTAATCAACGGTTCGAAGTCACGGATACGATTGCGCAGGGTGGGATGGGAACCGTATTTAAGGCGACTGATCGGGCCACCGGCAAGATTGTGGCAATCAAGGTTTTGCATGTGGATCTCACGAAGGATGCGGTTGCCCTGAAGCGATTCGAGATGGAAGCTGATGCGGCGAAGGAGCTCAATCATCCAAATCTGGTTGCAGTGTTCGACCATGGCACTGTATCCAGTGGTGCACCGTATATAGTGATGGATTTTCTCGAAGGTCAAAACCTGTCAGATATGATCCAAGAACAAGGAATGCTGGAGCCTGCTAAGGCGCTGGAGATCTTTGTTCAGGTCGCCGATGGATTGCTGCACGCGCACGAGAAGGGCATCGTCCATCGCGACATAAAACCAAGCAACGTAATTTTGACGAAGGTTGGCGATCATTACCTCGCACGACTGGTCGATTTCGGCATTGCAACTGCGCTTCCGAGTATGGGGCGCGAGACTCGCGATCTGACGCAGACCGGTGACGTATTCGGCAGTCCGCACTATATGAGTCCAGAGCAGTGTCTTGGATTTATGACTGATCAGCGGTCGGATATCTATTCATTTGGTTGCTTGATGTATGAAACATTGACAGGCAGTCCACCTTTTGGTGGAAGTAATCCAATTCAGTTGGTGGTCAAACACATTAACGATGAGCCACCACATTTTTCGAGAGAACTAAAGACCGGCAAGCTCATAAACAAACTCGAATCAATTACTTTTCATTGTATGGAAAAGGAGCAATCGTATCGATTCCAATCAGTGAAGGACTTGCTTTGTGACCTGGAGTTGGTCAAGACTGGAAAGACTATTCCTAAATATGTTCGCTCGGTTCGGAGCAAACCGACACTGACGCGAAATCAGGCGATGGCGATGTTAGCAGGTATCTGTACTGTTCTGTTCGCGCTGCCCATGATGCCGGATGTGATTGATTATTCGTTAAGAGACTCAATCAAGTATATATTGCTGTCGATAATCTGTGCAGGCGGGACATATGCGATTTTTACCACGTCAATTGCCAGATTGAAAAAGATCAGGCAAGGAGTGGCAACTCCACGACAGTGGTCTCTAGTCGTCACGCACTTTTGCATCGCGGTAGGTTTGATTAGTTTTTTGCCGTATCTTTTGACGCAAGTTATCTGGCGTCATGGCGGAGTGTCCTCTAATCTTCTGGAATCTGCCGAATTTGTTTTTCAAATGTTGGGAATAGGTGCTGGAATTGTCGGCGTCCTATCATTGATTACCTATCTACTATTTCGAACCAATGAGAAAGTTCGACTCCGATACGTGATGACCAGAATAATACTGCTTATGGTGCCACTTGCTGCAGTCTGTGTTTTTGTCATACCTGGCAAGACTGCACTTGTGACCGAGAATCTCTCTTGGTCGGCTAGATCTGGTTTTCCAGAGGTCTCTATGGCACTGAGTCGCGCGTCAATCTTTCTCGACAAGACCAAATCAGATCCGTACATGCAAATGGCCTACATGCTTCGAGATTCAGAGAAAGTCCAGCCTGCGATCGACGTTTTGACGGATGGTATCAATGCAGTTGGTGAGTATCGGACTGAACTTCATATGTATCGTGCGCTTTGCGAAATCCATGGGAAGCAGTATGACCAGGCGATTGCCGATGCCGACACTGTGATAAGCAACGATCGTGAAGCCTCAGATCGAGCGCATAATCTTCGAGGTAATGCAAACCTGCTAAAAGGTGATCTAGACGCCGCATTGTCTGACTATAGCGAATCTATCCAACTTCAACCTGGCAGTCACAACGAAGCTTATATGTTTCGAATCGCTGCATACTGTCGGTTCAAGCAGTTCGATAAGGCTCTGGCTGAGCTGGATCAGATGCAGAAAATGCGCATTAATACGGTCTCCTGGTTCGTGACACGCGGACTTATAATGGAAAAAAGCGGACATCAAGCCCAAGCTATAGCGCAATTTCAAAACGCTATCTCAGCGTGTGAGCAAAGGGCGTCTAAAGAGCGACTGCAGCCGTCTGAAGGAATTATTGGGGCTGGTGAACAGGACCACTATCTGCTCGCTTCTTTCGCTGCCCAAAAGCTTGGTGATAAGAAGAAGTCCGACCAACTTTTATCGCGAATGCGCGGCGATTGGTTCTCGAAAAAGGATTTGGCTGATCAGTTGAGCTTGCAGTATTCTGATCTCGATTTCAACTGGTGAAGCTTAATTTCAACTGGTGAAGCTTGAGCACGAAATCCTGATTCTTTTTTGGTCGTCCAACGGTTTGACAGTTTGATAGCCTGAGAAGTGGAAAGACGGTCTGAAATCGAAAGGCGAGAGCCGCCTCGTAAAATCTGCGTTTGCCCAGTCGTAAGGGAAGTCCGGCAATTGAATGCCCAGACTCGGGTAAATCCGGTGTAATTTTCAAAACTGGTAGTCTATCGTTGAAGTGTTGGTGATAATCTTTGGTTTTTGCTATGAAACGGAAAAAAGTCTCTACAGCCATACTGGATAATGTCTATCTGGCATCTCCGTGTTCCATGTCATGGGACGCAATGACCGGTGACGAGCGCAAGCGGGCTTGCTCGGGCTGCGGAAAAAATGTGTTCAATCTCTCGGACATGACCAAATCCGAAGCTGAAAAATTTCTTGTCGACAACGGCACCAGCCAGTGCGCGATCTTCTTCCGACGTGATGACGGCTCGATTATGACTGACGACTGTCCTCGTGCTCTGCGAAAGATCCGGAATCAGTGTAAGCTCGTCGTCAAGGTTGCTGTAGGACTCATCGCTTTTCTTGTCGCCCTACCGGCACATGCGCAGAAGTCTGTGACCAACAGCAAGAATGATAAAGATACTACAAGTAGTACCAAACTGATCGAAGTAAAACCACAACTCATTCATGTTGAGCCTACTCCGAGAGTGGCGTTGCCTGGTGGCATGATGATTAAAATGCCGGATGAAACTAAGAACATAACCACTCCTGCGAATGAGCGTACAAAGGTCACCAAAGTGGTGCGGGCCAAAGTCAAGACTGTGACGAACACGACTCCAGACGGCAAAAAATTCACTGAGGTCAAGGCTGACGACGATGGCAATGTGATTCGTATCATCAACATTCCGGACAAGACTATTCCGAAGAGCCCTAACGCACTTGATTCCAGAGTCGATGCTATTCCTGTTGAACGAACACCCACCGATCTGCAAGCCGATGATACCCATCGATTGATGGACACTCGGGCTTCCGATCTTTACGCCAAAGGCAAACAGTCGTTGAAAGACGGCAAATATGATATGGCAGAGTTCTACTTCGAGAAAGCGCTTGATTCGTTCGATTCCCAGAAAAACGGTGACAAGGGTTATCGTCAGCTTATCGAGAGTGATCTGAAGAATATCAGGAGTTTGCAACAGACAGCGAAGTAAGTGCGCGCTGCAGTTCGTGCACTTTCGCAGTCGGCAATGGTGGCATATCGCTTCGGAACTTTGTCACCACATATGGTGTCTAGTACTTTGCAAGGCAACAGATTTAAACTGCCTTCAGCTTGACCGACAATTATCTTTGCGATTTTCTCAAGTAAGAAACTGTAGGATCCGGCCCTGTATCTTGCTGACCACTCTTCGGTCTGTTTGCGCGAAGATGTGCTTGAACTTGTTCTTCCAGCCAGTTTGAAAGCACGGTCGAAACCTTCTCATTAACAGGTTGGTGCTCGAGGAGGAGATGACCTCTGTCTGGCAACACGACTAGTTGGGTATTCTTTGAACCCATCCGCGATACCATGTGCGCCAGGGTTCTTGTTTTTTGAATCTTGTCCTTCTTGCCTGCTACGACCAGAATCGGCATGGATTCTGGAATCTGATCGATATGTTGAACGGTACGTCTGTTGGTGACCGCCGCCTTGATCAGATCTTCAGGACTCATTGCCGTGCACGTTTCCGGAATCGAAAGGCATTTGTCTGTAAGTTGTCTATCTTCGGAAAGTATTGGTTTGAGATAAGGTTTCAGATTCAGCGGACTTTTGGGATGCGCGAGACCCTGGACGAAAGTGATGGGCCATATAGCCCTCGGGTGCACATCGACTTTGTACGAGATGCTGCACAAAATGGCGCCGTCCATCAGCTCGGGATGCGTTTGTGCTTCCCATAAAGCATAATTGGCTCCAATGCTTTCTCCCATGCAATATATCGGAATTCCCGGGTGATGCGCACGTAGATACTTAAGCAGCGCTGTCAGGTCGTCTTTGCTTTGCGTGAAGTGGATGGCGCGGTCCGTCCCAAACTTACCGTCTTCACTTTTCCAAGCGCCGAAACCTCTCAAATCCTCCGCATAGACGAGATAACCGCTGTCGCTCAGGTATCTAGCAAAAGAATCGTACGCAGCACCGGTAAAAACTAAACCGTGAATCGCGACGATTATGCCCTTTGGCTTCACTGTTTGATCTGAGTTAACCCAGGCGTGCACTGGAATTTTGAGCTCATTACCTACTTGTGTCTGCTGTTCGTATACGCAGCCAGCCAGCGCTGACAATGGTGTCAGCGCTAGAAGTGATGCGGCTAATAGTAAGTTGATTGATGAGCGAAGAAACATGTTGGGATGCCGTGACACCAACTCAGTATTTCATCAAACCGTTTAAGCGGTAGAGTCCGATGTAGAGCACATCGGTGAAGAAATGGTGTGCAAGAAGGTAGTAACAACATCTCCTATCATAGCAAAATGCTGAAAACGCAACCGAGCTAGCCGTTGCAAGACGGTAATATCAAAATTTTTTTACCGTGAAGTAATCAGTTGATGCTAATTCCAGATGTAAACTTGCCCTACATCTGCCGAAAGGACTACCGACCCTGACCGATCCAGCCACGTTGAGCGTTGAGCGTTGAGCGACCGAGCACCTCGGCAGGCAATGTTTTCGTCGAGTGCGCGTAGCGAATTGGATACTATCCGGCACAATTAGTCAGTCTTTGATGATGCGTCTTTCATCTCAGTCACGGTGAGACGTCCTTCATCATTTAGACCGAGATCGATCTGCAGTCTTAATGGTGTCGTCTCCTCCTCTCCTGGAATGACCAGGTCGGCAGACATCTCCACTTCAGTCGTCACCGCGCTACTTGGCTGTTGCACGATTTTATTGATCATCAAGGTTTGGTCTTTGTGCAAGGAACGGAGCTTAGCCTTAGATAGAGGAAACGCTGTTTCTTGCCAGTACTTTTCCAGCATGTCCGAGTTCATCACCGCCATGGCGTGTATCTGTGAGGCGCGATATGTCTTGGGATTAAAATCGAGCATATTCGATACAAAATTACGTACGAACTTATCTACTCGATCCGGGTGCATTGGATTGGCTGCTGCTTTGTGAGCGATCTGCGCTTGTGATGAATTCGTGCCGTTGCTCGCAATTACCATGGATGCTGCAATGACGATGCCAATGATGGCAGCAATCGCAGTGATACCGCCAGCGATGACCAATGCGGACTTCTTCAAGTTCTTTTTGTCGATCGGAGGCTTGGTAGCCTCAGTAGTTGCTTCTTCGATCTGCTGCAGGCTCTGCATGGCTCGGCGCTTGCGCCAGGGTTGTTTGATTTCGTCCCAATCGAATTTCGGATCCGACCCTGGCGTCTCACTGTATATGTCGCCGAGTGCAGCGTCTGTGCTGTCCTTCTCTTCGACTTGTGCCGTACGCTGTTGAATTTCCCGAACGAGAAAATCACCTTTCCCGGCGAGAGCTTCCGCTGAATCGGTCAAAACACGCGATAGTTGAACTGACTCGTCTGGAGTCAGTAGGACCTGACTGGATGGAGGCGTTCCGATTCTGCGCTTAACCGAGAGCGACAATCTGTCTTCGGCACGCTTGATGACCACGAGATAGCCTGATTGTGTTTCCACGACTCTTGCGCTCGTGATTGGCGACAATGCCACAATATCGGGCTCTGCGAGGAGCTGTCCGGTCTGGTCGCCGGCGAACGGCGGGTAGTCTTCTGAGTAGGTCACGCCTTCTTCCTCGACTGGAGCTTACTTAACGTCGACTCATGTATGAGATCGCATATTTTTCATCAATGGCAGTGTATATGGAATCTCTTGATTTGTCCTGAAAACCAAAACACATTACGGAATTCGTGGACCTTGTCATGAATCGTAAGGTGCGAAATTGCTTAACAGAGGCGGCTTCCGCAAGCTATATCTTCTGTATGCCGCATCGTAACCTGGTCGTCTGTTAACCAAACCGCTCTTGAATAGATTGACGAAAGTCGCGCAAAAATTCGCCCGAGGTGAGCAATTTTTTATTTGTGTTGAACTAACTTGTAGACAATCTTCGCCACCAGGGGGTTTTCATTCCGGATTCCAACTTTGATACCGTCGTTGGTGTCGCCAGTCGGTCGACATAATGAATTGCGGTGAATGGTCCCAGTGGTTCTACGAGGAAAGACGGTAACCCGTGTGCTTTCCAGAGGACGTCAGCGGCTTTGATTTGAAATTTGCTCACATCTATTTTGCTTTCCGAAGGTTGTTGCTGCCCTTCTTCAGCAACATCGCTTTCAAGCGCGGTCAATCTCCTCAACAGGCGTCCATCCTCATGCAGAGAGTAGCTTGCGAATCCGGCAGTGCCTTGAGTCGTAACTGTTACTGTCATGCCGAATGTTTCGCTAATATGTTGCAGCAACTCATCTTCGGATGACATGCACATGGAAAAATCCACCACGACGGACCAACCTTTGTGCTGGAAAAAGGCTTTCGTATCGTTCGGGTGCGTACCCTCGAGATAGCCGCTGCGCGGCGCGCACCACTTGTACACCTGATCAAAACTGTTAAGACCCCGTCTGGATTCTTGGACATCCAGATTGGGGCAAAGGTCCAGTATTGTCTCGATAACCAGGTCCGTTGGTCCGGATACTGCGAGAAAGGCATATGCCATGCTCATTGTGCGATTGGTCCATATTGGATTCCTCAATTGTAGCGGAGATTTCTCTAGATGCGTGCTAGTCATCGCTATCGAGCTCCTGTCTGGGTGTCGGATAAGATTGGGGAGCCGGGATTCGTTGATCGATATGGATCTATTGGCAATTGCCAACTATACGCTTTTTGGCGATTTTAGTATTCAATGATGTTCTGAGTTGGCAGGAGGTTCGTCAATTTGAACATCGCTCGATCTTGTTTGCTGTATAGCCCCAGATAAATTTGTATCTCCAGTTGAACCTCCAGGTCTGTCTGAGCTATTGTGAACCGTGGATCGTTCTGTCGACGTCGAGCTCGTGTTGCCTTTCTTCGAAGGATCTGCTGTGTCACGTTCGATATGCGGAAGCTTTTCATCAACGCCAACAGAAGGATCTTTGTCATTCGCCTTATTTTTCTTGATACGACCGGGTCGTCCACCAATAAGATGTAAGAGTGGAGCTCGCTTGTTCAGTATCTGATTTACCTGTTTAGCTGCCAGGTCTATATGACCAATTGCTTGTCTCGTGGAGGAGAGTGTTTCTCTAAGGTCATTACCAAAGCCTGGCTTTGTAACCATGCGATCGACGTCGCTTAGTGTTTTTCTCGTCTCTCGTAGAATTCCTTTGACGTCGGATCTGAGCTCAGCATCTCCGGTAATGCTTTTCACTGCCAGTATCGATTCTTCTACATGAGTGGTGGCATCGTTTAGTTTGCTCAGCGATGTGATGATGTCGTTGCGCAGATCTTTGTCTTTCAAAGTTATATTCAGCTCTTGCATCACATCGCGAATGCTGCGTACTGTAAGATTGGCTTGGGCGACGGTTTCCTTCAAGTCACGAGAGAAGTTAGGATCATCTATCAGGCTATGGATTCGCCGAGAAATCTTCGTCATGTTGTTAGCGAGATTTATAGCTTTATCTTCGAGCGGAATTGTTTTGTCAATTAATGGTATCGTCCGGTTGACGAGACGAGACATATCGTCGGTGGCTCGCGCCAGACGCATTCGGTCTTCACTTATACATTTTTCTACTTCATCCATGTCTATTTTGCTAAATGCGATGGCTAGATTGTTGACTGCCAATTCCGGTCGGACTGGATCCTCTCCGACTATCGCCGTATTCTCACTGATGGGAATGAAACTATCTGCGGTGCCCTTTGGAAAAGTAATTTCGATATACTTCGCGCCTACCACTCCATTAGTTAGAATTGAAAACTTCGATCCAACCGGGACGAGGACGCGATCTTTTTGAATCCGGAGCTTGACTGCGACCTTGCGGCTTTCAATCCAATCGATTTTTTCGACCATTCCAACTCTGACTCCATCAATGTAGACACTGGCGTTGGGACTTAGACCTGCTATCTCGTGGAAGATTACATTGATGTTTTGCGGTTGGCCGGAGGCGTAGCTCTTCAACCAGCAAAACCCCCAGAGCAAAAGAATCAGCGCGATAGAAGTAAACACTCCAAGCGATCCATCGGGATGGATTGTTCCGTATTCATACGGAGAAGTCCTCGGTCTCTCTTCGGTGACGGATTTCATAGGTTGGGTTCTCCAACGAGATAAGCGACGACAGTGACAGCGAGATTGAGCGCGAACCCTATAAGAAATGTGGCGGTGACCGCCCGGTCCGCGACGGACTGGTTGGTATCACTGGCGGTGATTGCAGCAACACAACCTGCAATCACGCCGACCGTCGGATTGATCGCGATTAGTTTTATAAAGTAAACAACTACATCTTTCATATTGATTGCCTGCCGAGCGGATTCGAGAAAGTCTCCGGTCGAGTTTGCACCGATTAACGGCGCGAATAATGCTCCTGTCAAGAATCCCACCATGAGCCCGTATGCGCCAAGTGGAATGGAGACGAAGAGAGCTGCGATCCAACGAGCCAGAAAGAAATCTGCGATTTCAGTATCCACAGGTGTTCCGCTGATCCGTAAGAAGCGAATCTCCTCCGCCACCATCGCAGACACACGGGCACACCAGGCCATGCTGATCGTCATCGGTCCGATTTCACGGAGCAGACCAAGTGAGATCACAGCTCCTGCCAAATCTTGAGCCTGATACTTGCGCATTTCTATAATGCATTCGATGGTCAGGCATATGGCGACCAGCGCCGATGCAAGCACCACGAAATGGAACGACTGGATGCCCATCCGAAAACATAGAGCCCGGAGCTCGGGGATAGACAAGCGGCCGAATGCTCCGGTGTTTATAGTCGCAGTAATGAGTCGTACTGCCGAGCCGACAGGGCTCAGCCATTCAACAATATCTGCGCCAGGAATGCGATTGACGCTTCGATGCACGTGCCGAACATCCTCGATTAGATTTTTTCTTGACGCGAATGTGTAAGCAATGTTCCAGGTTGGCGCGAATTTTCCTCTAACCCAGTTGCGAAAGTGGCAACGATTCGTTGTCCCCTGTAGATAGGCGTTGGGACAGGAAACTGTCGCTATATCTATTGACTCAGGTCCTACCTGTGGTTTTGAAATAAGTCTCGGGGCAACGGCCTTCACAAGTCTTTCTATTCGATCGAGCGACATGGGTTTTACAGTATAGTGCGTCATCCCTCGGCGTTTCGACACATTTGTTCGTCTGCGGCCCCACTTGCAGCGCCTGAATTTTCAGAACAATGTTTTGATTTCGATGACTGAACTGGATCAGGAGTCGGCCTGAAAATATGAACTCGATGGTAGAGGCGAGCTGAGTGGTGGTACAAATCGTTGACAGTGAATTGCTTTATCCTGCTGGATTGTGATTTCTAAAGTTTTCATTCAGTCTTCTCAAGAACAGCCTGGATAGCACTGTATATGGTACTAAAGTTACTTACTCCAAAGTAAGTTAGTTGCTAAGCACCCATTCGTCTGCCACGCTAAAGGAGTCTGCATGCTATGAGAAGCTCGTATCCTCGGATATCTGCTATCAAAATTGGACGTGCCTAACTAGATGGAGTTGCAGCAATGAGAAAGGATGTTCACATTTTGCTTACAGAGGACCGTTGGGTCGTTACCACTGGTGGATCAGAAGAAGCGTTCTTCCAGAATCAGTATGATGCGGAGACCTTCGGCAGGCGGATAGCCCGAGAGCAGAGATCCAAGTTATTCGTTCACAATGCCGATGGAGTGGTCGGCAAGAAGGATAACTACGAGAATCAGGAGATGTCTCCTTATTAGAGTTTTCACCGCGAATAGAATGATTCCCTCGCATACTCTCTTCAGCGTAGGAGAGTCTGTTTTTCTTCCATTGTTATACCTAAAACGCGAGAATCGGCTTTCTTTTCCCGGTCGAACGCGACATCCAGATCGTTTCCGCCCTTGAGCACGGACGAGCAGAGGCGACAAAAAACTGATTTGAAAAGATCACTTCAGGAACGTTGATTAGCCGTAAAACCTCATGGAATCACTGTTTTACACATTGGCAGGGAACAGTTGATTTATTAACATCCTCATCAGCTTGGGCGAGCAGGCAATTTTAAACCATCGAGGTTGTTCATATGAGCACAAACTTTGAAGTGCCGGAGGCTCTTCCTTCGGCCGATGGATCTCAGCGCTCGCATTGCAATACGCTGTTCGAAGATTCGTATTCGGTAGATGCTGCCGGGCGAGCATCTACTACCGATACTTCGGCTGCGGCGCTTCCGAAAGTGGAGTTGACGGATGGTGTGACCAATGTCTTCGACTCATCCAGTCCAGATTGCGCTTATGCGGTAGGGCTTTACTCAGAGCCTGGCAATGAGAACGTTCAACCAGAGCCGTTGGCAATAGCTTTAGTCGCGCAGCTGCAACCTCAAAAAGATATCATTCAAAATGGAGACAAGCGTGGATTGCTGGCGTCAGGTCTGAGTGGGAAGTCCGAGCCACCGCCTTTGCCACCGTCACCTTTTACAGAACCTTTTGATAAAGTCAGGGCGGAAGAGGCTATCAGCAAACTCAGCTCTCACTCATTTAAGATTCGTGAGGAAGGTACTGGTCTTCTCCGACAAATGGGTCCAGAAGCGCTTCCTCTTCTTAAGGGAGCACTGCGGTCCGATGATCCTGAGGCACGTATGCGAGCGGAACGGGTAATTAGAACGATAGTGGGCTATGAAGACAGAAAGGCAGTCATCGAGCACTTTGATGCTTCAAGAAAGGCTGGACCAGTTTTTCCCTCAAGGCGTGGAGAATTGGCACCAGAAGAGGTGCAGGCATTTGAGAGTCATCTGACCGCGGCAAACAAGTTTCTTAATGCTGATAGAATGAGCAGATACAACCAGTTCGATGAATTCGGGAAGAATGCAGTCCTGGATTCAATAGACATCAGAATTCGGTATGCGGAAAGATTGCTCAATTCGGAGATTCCATCCAATGGAGAGAAGGCACTGTCGCTATTGATACAACAACTCGAAGTGCCGGGTTTCAATCTGAAGCGAATCGAAGTCCCAGGTGCGAACAAGTTGATGCAAATCGAACGATTCCTTACTCTTTCAGCGCGCGCCGGAGGGCATTTATCACCAGAGTTCAGGCAGTCCTTCGAAAAACTTGGTGGA
Source organism: uncultured Candidatus Obscuribacterales bacterium (assembly GCA_964418155.1). Classification (GTDB taxonomy): domain Bacteria; phylum Cyanobacteriota; class Vampirovibrionia; order Obscuribacterales; family Obscuribacteraceae; genus JADYXR01. The sequence continues at coordinate 30,570 of CAYQKX010000034.1, forward strand.
AAACTTGGTGACCTCGACGCAGTAGCGCGGACAATTCGACGGTTGCCCATTTAGCACAGAGCGACTACACTGCGATACACCAATTCTTGATCGAAGGCGGCCGCACCTCAGATGAAATCCGTTTTGAAAATTACGATTCGAAGACTGTCTGTTTTGCTCACAAGCATGATACTGCTTGTGGTGCCTGGTTCCTTGAGCGGAAAAGCCGCATTGAGTCCTTCTGATGCTAAATCCGCTGAGAATCTTCGCCGTGTGATTCCCGATGACGAGAGTTTCGTTGCTGGAACCAGTGGTTCGCATGAAATAGAAGATCCTTTTAAAAATTCTACATGCGTCATTGTTGGAAATAATCGGCAAGATCTTCTAAAGGGGCTTCACTACAGCTTTGTGTTTGAGGACAACAAGTGGTGGGAGTCTACGCGGGCGACTTTACTTCTATCTATTGGTCCGGACGGACCTAAGAAAAACTTTGAAATCCCACAGCAGTGTTCCATAGGGGTACGTGTCCCTGACAAAGGTCTGTGGTATCTCGCCTGTTCTGACGGCCTGTGCCAGTTGGACGAAAAATCCGGCACTGCAAAACAGATAACACTTCAATCTGGTTGGCAGTTTCATCCCTCTCACGCGTTCGGCATGACTTTCGATAGTCGACGAGATCGGCTTGTGCTCCTGTCTCCCGACAGTTTGGGACACGCGAAAAGTCTTTGGTCAATGGATGTTGATACTGGGCGCTGCGCAATGATCGGAACCTTACCGAATAGTGCTTCGAGGGGGCTTGTCTATTGCAATTCTCGAGATACCTACATGACACTGGTGCAACCTGTGCGCGGAGATGAAAGCGGAGAAAGCACGTTTATCTATGAAATCACTCCAAAAGGGTCGATTTCAAAAGCGACGAAATTGAGCTCCAACCTTTGCAGCTCAGGGCAATTTCTTGGGACGAAACCGCAGATGACACTATACGAAAATACACTTGTGGTGGTGCTTACCGGTGCGATCCTCGACCCAATGCGTCCGCGCGCACTGTTCATCGATGCGGAAGATGGAAAATGCTTTCTTATGAACGATCTCTCGCAGCATTCAAAATTTTTGTCGTCACCGTTCTGAGCAATTCGTTTTGGTGAAAAACATTCGAGGGCGGTTCTTCCGAAGTAACAAAAAAAACTGGGAAATTTTTCCGCTTTGCCGGAAAGGCGCTTCGGAAACATCAAGCGCACAATTTTGTAGCTTAACGGGCACCCACAGAATTGCTGTTCCGGATTGCCGGTCCTCTGTCAATTCTTTCCAGAAAAGATCCCGAATGAAAGAACCAGAAAAAAGACCCTCCGCATAAGCGAAGGGTCTTCCCGTTATAACCTAGCTATCTGGGCTCAGCTAAAGATACTCCCGGAGCCGAGACGAGCGACCAGGCTGTCTCAACTTTCTGAGTGCTTTGAATTCAATCTGACGAACCCTTTCGCGTGTCACATTGAATAGCTGTCCAACTTCTTCCAGGGTCCGTTGACGTCCATCATCGAGACCGAAGCGCAGGCGCAATACATCGCGCTCACGTGGTGTCAGTTCGTTGAGCATCTTAGCCAGATCCTGGCGCAGGAGCTCATGGGTTACTGTGGTCTCAGGTCTGTCCGTCTCGGCGTCTTCGATGAAGTCGCCCAGTCTGGAATCTTCTTCTTTACCGATTGGTGTCTCTAATGAGATTGGTTCTTTAGCTGCTTTGATGATTTCGTGAAGCTTCACGATCGAAACATCCATCGATGCTGCCAGCTCTTGCTCTGTCGGCTTGCGATTGAGCTCTTGAGCCAGTTGTCTGGTGACTTTTTTCAGCTTGTTGATCGTCTCAACCATGTGCACAGGTACGCGTATGGTGCGTGATTTGTCAGCAAGCGCTCTGGTGATTGCCTGTCTGATCCACCACGTTGCGTATGTGGAGAATTTGTATCCACGCTCGTGATCGAACTTTTCGGAAGCGCGGATCAGACCGAGGTTGCCTTCCTGAATCAGATCGAGGAATGAAAGACCTCTGCCAATATATTTCTTAGCGATTGAAACAACCAGTCGAAGGTTGGCTTGTACAAGCTTTCTCTTCGCCATCATGTCGCCTTGAAGAATCTTTCTTGCGAGTTCGATTTCTTCATCCGGCTTCAGGAGTTGAATTCTTCCAATTTCGCGGAGATAGAGGCGTACCGAGTCTTCAGTTGCAATCTCTCTCGATGACGGCAATTCGACAGGTTCGTCGTCATCATCAAATTTGTCCTCTTCATCATCGATAATGGTGAAATCATCATCCATGAGATCAAGTTCTTCCATCTCATTTCTTTTTGCGATGTTCTCGTCTTCAACGAGCATTCCACGCACTACTCTGTCGTCAGCGGACTTTGCTTTTGCCATGTGGTTCCTCTTCTCATTTAAGAGTGTAGGGCAGCCAAGGATGCCGGTAGGGATCTTCAAATTTCCAACAAAAACTGATGCCAGTGTTCAATGAATTTGCTCTAACCCGTTGTTTGTTTGTTATTTGTCCAGAGAGAGAATTGGACCTTGTATAACGGGGGGAGTTATGTCATCGATTAACCGACCGTGAAACTATCGTATGTGCGAAGGGCGTCTTCAAGGGGTTTCTACACAGTTCCTTTATATTTGCATTACTTCTATGCAATTTGCTTACTGCAACTAACTGGAGAATAACCCGTATTACCACGCCGGACGACAATTCAGCACGTTGCTTGGCAACGGCTTATGCCTAGTATAAGTGCGGATGTGATATCGTGCGCACCTTGTTAAGCTAGTTTAACTCGCCATATCATCTTGACTTCTTCTCGGTCTTGTCAGTTGATGCGGCTACGCGCTTATTTTGCAAGTCTTCCTGCAAGACTTTTAATTGGTCTCGAATCTCGGCCGCTCGTTCAAACTCCAGATTCCGTGCGGCATTTTTCATTTCTTTTTCTAGCTTCTTGATAACCTCATGGATATCAAGGCCGTGCGCGTCAAGCACATCTTTTACGGTGGCAACCCACTTGGACTTCGTATCGCCCTGTTCAAGCTCGTCTCGACGACCACGCAGGGTCTCCAAAATGCTGTTGGTTGTATCCTTTACGATCGTGGTTGGAGTGATATTGTGCTTGATATTGTATGCAGTTTGAATATCTCGCCTGCGTTTCGTCTCGCTCATCGCCTTGGCCATCGAGTCTGTAATGCGATCTCCGTAGAGCACGACTTGACCAGCAGCGTTTCTTGCAGCGCGACCGATGGTCTGCACAAGAGAACGTTCGGCGCGCAGAAAGCCTTCCTTGTCCGCTTCCATAATGGCGACCAAACTCACTTCAGGAAGGTCGAGTCCCTCTCTCAGTAAGTTGACCCCGACGAGGACGTCAAAATGCCCCAGGCGCAGGTCTCTCAGAAGTTCGATACGTTCGAGTGCCTTAATATCACTATGTAGCCATCGCACCTTTATATCTAGTTCTTGCAAATACTCCGTCAAGTCTTCGGCCATCCGCTTGGTCAATGTCGTAATCAGGACCCTTTCCTTGCGTTCACGCCGTTCTTTTATTTCCTTAATAAGATCGTCGATTTGTCCCTCGATGGGTCTGACTTCGATCTCCGGATCAACCAGACCGGTTGGTCGGATGATCTGTTCGACGACCTGCTCGCTTACTTCAATCTCCCAGTTACCCGGTGTGGCTGAGACAAAAACGATCTTGCCTACTTTGTTGAAAAACTCATCAGCTTTTAGTGGACGATTATCTCTGGCACACGGCAAGCGAAAGCCGTAATCGATGAGCGTATCTTTTCTTGCTCGATCACCTTTGAACATTCCGTGTAATTGCGGCACAGTTACATGTGATTCGTCGATAAACGTAAGAAAATTGTCTTGACCAAAACGTCTGATGAAATAATCAATCAATGTTTGTGGTGGCTCCCCTGGTGCCCTACCTTCCAGGACTCGTGAATAATTTTCAATGCCATTGCAGTATCCAACTTCTTTCAGCATCTCGATATCGAACCGTGTGCGCTGCTTCAGTCGTTGTGCTTCGACGGCTTTTCCTTGACCAATCAACTCGTGAATTCTATCCGCCAACTCCATTTCAATTTGCTCGATTGCGGCTTCAAGCATAAGTTCATCGGTGACATAGTGCTTCGCCGGATAGATACGAATTTGCTCCGGCAGCTCTACTATCTCGCCGGTTACAGGGTTGAGGACCGAGATTCGCTCCACTTCGTCGCCGAATAGTTCTATTCGAATGATCCGCTCCTCGTAGGATGGATACACCTCGATAACATCTCCGCGAGCACGGAAGCGAGCGCGTTCTACAACCATGTCATTACGCTCGTAATAGATATGGACGAGCGCTTTGAGAAACTCGTGTCGGTTGATTTCATCACCGACATTTACTTCGAGTGCCGCTGAGAGGTATCGCTCCGGTACTCCTAAACCGTAAATGCAGCTTACCGATGCCACCACGATTACATCTTCACGCTCCCACAGCGAGCGTGTCGTAGAGTGTCTTAACCGATCGATCTCATCGTTGATACTGGCTTCCTTCTCGATGAACGTGTCGGTGGAAGGAATGTACGATTCAGGCTGGTAGTAGTCGTAATAACTAATGAAGTACTCAACGGCATTGTTCGGAAAGAATTCCCGCATCTCGTTGCACAGCTGCGCAGCCAATGTCTTGTTGTGAGCAAGGATCAGAGCAGGCTTTTTCGTCTCTTTGATGACATGTGCCATCGTCATCGTTTTTCCTGACCCGGTGACTCCGAGAAGCGTCTGATGATGCAAATTCTTCTCGACGCCTTCGCTCAAGACCTTGATGGCTTGAGGTTGATCTCCTGCAGGAGAAAAGTTAGATACTAGGTTGAAATCAGGCATGCCCTAAGTTTAATCGAAAACCGAGAGAAGTGGTGATCCACTTGTGAGTGTAAAATATCTCTACTCTATGCAGAGGCAGGCAGAGCTATTCAATGACAATTCGGGCGCTGGGCAAAGCAATTTGGATATTCATTTGCTCTGTGACTTGCTGTTGTCTGGTTGCAGTTTTCTTCCACATGATCTATCGAAACATAGATACACAGACTATTCCGGACTTCAGAATATTCTGGCTCGTTGGCGACAGGATTAGCCACGGTCAAGCAGGCGCTGTTTACTCGAAAATCTCGGATGGTTCTTTCAATGAGACTATGCTGCAGTATTTCTGGTATCCGCCCAACATGGCTGTTCTCTGTGTGCCACTTGCGGCGCTGTCGTTGTCGACCTCGTTCCTTCTCTTTTTGATGTTACTTGTACTTTCGCTAGCGTTGTTCGCGATTGTTTTCTCCTTCACTGTGGAAAACACAGGGCGGCTCAGAGTCGTATCGAAGGCGCTGTTGATTCCCTTCACATTTATACCTGCTGCGATGAGTATCGCAGTTGGTCAACCCGGAATTCTGATTGGCATGTTGCCAATTGTGACTGCGTATCTTTCAGTAATACGTGGCTATTGTTTTCTTGCTGGAACGATGTTTGGTTTTATGGCACTAAAGCCGCAGTTTCTGCTGGCACCAATGCAAATCTCCGCAGCTGCTGCATTGAACCGACGTGGGCGATCGTTCGCTACTTACAGACCTAAGATTGTGCGATTCGTGCTCGGCGCTTTGCTGGTGCTGCTTCCCAACCTGCTTGTGGCTCTTTGGGTTTTTCGAATTGATGGGTTTGTCCAGTGGCTCGATCGGCTTCATGCCACCACGGACTATGTCTATTCCGGCTTTCAAGGCTATGAGGAGCGCTTCTATTTGATCTCGTCTCTGCCGATGGTGGTGGCGTACCATCTGAGAACGTTGCCTGGTGAGGTGATTCGGCTTATAGGATATTCGACCATTGGCAGCATAATTGTGGCTGAAACTATCGTTTTACTGAAGATAGTTAAAAGCCGCTTGTCTAGCCGATGTATGTTGGATCTGATGGTGATTAGCTCGTTAACCAGTTTCCCCATGTGGGCACCTTATCTCAGGATCTACGACCTAACGATGCTGTTGTTGCCGTTTTTGATAATCATGCTTGGTTTGCCTGAAATGAGGCAGACTAGAGTCTCGGCAATGCGCAGAGCTACCCTAATGCTGATTGGCTATGTTGATGTGCGTGCGCTATTGATTCCGATGGAACTGGCAAGTAACAACGCGTGCGGTAACAGTTTTCTTGTCGCTGGGTTGGGCGTGTATTGGCTGTTCATCTCATTTCAAATCCTGGCTGAGATTAGAGAAAGGAAAGGTGATCAGGAAGTTGCGTAACGGTCACCTGGCGCAGATTATGGGTAAAACGGGTGGTTGTGTTAGGATCAGGAGTGAAGCGATTGCAGACCAACCTCAATTGCTCCCAAACTCGGAGAGGAAATCAGTATGTTAAGCAGCCCAGTCGAATGGGGAATCGTGGCAGCGGCAGCGCTCTTATTGTTTGGACCCAAGAAATTTCCCGAAATCGGACGTGCTCTCGGGCAGGGGATCGGCAATTTCAAGAAAGCATTGACCGACGCCCAAGAGCAAGTTGTTGCTGGAATTGAAGAGACGGAGAATTCGTCCAAGGCGAAAAAGCCGATCCAGCGAAGTGCTACGCCGGCAGCAACGGCGGCGTCGCCGTCAGGGAATGATCCCGAGAGCAAGGTGGAGAACGGCTCACCTACTGGGTAGTTCAGTCACATAACCGCCCTGGCAGAAAAACTAGTCAATGTGAGATACGTTCAACCGGCTTAGCTACTGAGACCGCCGGCTTCCAGCCGGCTCCTAAAAGCAAGTAGAGCAATGGGTTCAAGGACAGTGTCCTAATATCCACGAACAAAGATCGTGTTTGAACTGGAGGAGAAGCCGGCTGTCCCAGTCGCTGACGCGGTCCCATGGCTGACGCTGTCCGAACAGGGATTCGCTTAAGTAGGCTTGCGGAAGCGATGGGGATTTGTTTCGATCAAGTTTGGCTAGTTGTTGTTTTGTTTTTGCTGAGCTTGTTTCTGCGCGAGTTCGCGCTTGTATTTCTTGATCTCTTCGTTCATGTAGTTGTAGAGAACGGTAGGCATTCCAGCTTTGAAATAGTCTTTCTTGGCGCGATCTGCGAGTTCTGAGATTGCGGCTTGCATGTAGATGTAGTCTGGGATAAAGCCTTCTGGTTCCAGATGTTTCTCTATGGTAGACGCATCTATCGGCGCATCCGGTTTGTTGTTGATGAAGTTCATCGGGTTCATATCGGCTACGAATCCGACGTAGTTAGGATCAGGATTTAGGCGCAGCCACTTGGGCTTGCTCGCATGCCAGAGATTGTAATTCAAGCAGATATGCGGATGATCTGGTTGGCATTGCTCTTGATCAATTTTTGAGCCGTAGAGCATAACCAGCAAATCCGGGTATTGGAGCGGAATTTGTTTTACGAACAAAGTCGCATCCCTTTCCTGGAAAAACTGCTCCGACTCTTTCAATGTGGCAACGCCCCTTGGCCAGCGCTTCTTCGGAAACAGCTGCAGCCGCAAGAGAGCCGCAGTTACTTCTGGCGCATAATACTTCTTGTTTCCACCTGGTTCTGCGGCGTAAGCCAACGCGAACTCTACTGATTCTTCCCAGACTTTATTTCCGTTTTCATCGAAGAACAGAACACCTTTTGAGGGCTCGCGGCCGAGGCTTATGTGTTCCGCCTTATTTCGGTAGACATCCGGTTGCCATGCTAATTTTCGAAAGTCGATTAAACAAGTTCCCGTGGCTGCGCTGCCCTGCCTATAGTGTCGATTTAGATTCAAATCTTTTCTCGTGCCTAAAACAGATGGGCTAAGCAAAGAGCCTATCGGGCTCTCGCAGAATGCGATCCACTTGGTGAATCCGAGGTCCAGTGGGAATTTGGCAAGCGTAATGATTAGAGTGCTGCCGCCATTCTCCCAGCCTACCGCGCCGACATTATTGGTGTCGACTTTCGTCGGGATGAGATCCGCAATATGTTTCCCGTTTTTGTCCGCCTTTTCGCCGTGAGCGAAGAGGAGCACATCTCTAAGTGCTTTCTGCGAATCGACGCCGCGCTCGTCCCACGAACCGCCGGAGTGAAACTGCTTCAAGCCACCGCCCGGAAATGCAAAGCGAATCTCGACGAAGCCTGTTTGGGCGGCGTGCATCGTGAAGCGAAGCCCGTTAGGTCCGTGCCCACCGGGTACGATGACCGCAATCGGTGCGCCGTCTTTGTACCTGGGCTGTTGTGGATATATGATGTTGACCGCAAGTCCCTCTTCCGGTGCTGTTTCGGACGGGACGTATACGCTGACCGACTCTTCTTTTATCAGTGGTAGGGTCTTTATGCTCTCGGGTGGAAGATCGAGCGCTATGGCTCGCGACATCGGTGCAACCAGGGACAGAATCATCACAAAGAGAATGAGGAGCGGTGTAGCTCGCGAAAACGAGCCCGGCGCGCTAAAGCCGCGAGGCTGAAAATCTGACTTTTCTGCGTTGACTGAAGAAAGTTGCTGCTTCACTGTTCAAACACTACGATGTAAACAGGACCTAGGTTATCAGGTGAGACGATTTACATCATTATTTGAATCGAATCCACTTCATAGGAATTCGGCTCAACCGGGATAAAGCGCCGTGCCCTGAGCTATTCCGCTGCGGGTTAGATTTACATTACGTGCGCCGAACTCCTTCTCACGCTCTCTCAATCGTGAGAAGTTACTCGTCGTGCGATCCCGTTTGCAAAAATCTTATACTGCTATTGTTGCTTGGTCTTTGTCCTGCTCTTTTCGGGCTCGGTTGTCGATGAAACAAGCACGGCAAAAAACAGGACGGTCTTCTTTCGGTTCAAATGGCACCACGGCTAGTGCGCCACATGTCGCGCAGTGGATATTGTGCAGGTTATCCGTGCTTTGACCAGCTCTTATAAATTTCGCTGACACTCTGCAGTTCGGGCAGCGTTTGGGGAGGTTGGTCAGTCCCTTCTGATTGAAGAACTCTTGTTCACCCAGGGAAAAAACAAACCTTTTCTTGCAGTCATGACAAACCAAATTCTTATCGTGCAGCATCTACATCTCCGTGGAATCTTGGGCGAAAACGCCAACTGCGAGTCGTCTACAAGCTTACAGGGTTGATTTCGGGTGCAAAGTAACTTACTTATCGAGGAAGCACTTTCCCGAACGAAAGAATTTGATATGCGGATGCATAGTCTAGTGATTAGACTCTATTAATCCTCAACTCTTTGGTCTGGCGGTTAGTCATTGATTTCATCTATCCTTCAGCCACTGGTGAGTTTGGTTGAGAGTCTACCTTCTTTCACCAATTTGATAGTCCCGATACTATGGCGTCGCGCCCCGAACCCTTAGCAGAATTAGGGCTTCAGTGGGTTTTTTACCGTCGTGACACTAAAAAGGTTCGATGTGCTCAGTCCGCCGAATCTTGAGCTATATTCTTTGTGACAGCCAGACAATTGCAATGATTTTAGTAGGTGCAATGAGCAGAGTGAACAACACCGACCACAATGAATCGCCAATCGACCTTGTATTACACATAGTGGGTAGTCGCTGGACCATTGCGATCGTGAGAGAAATGGCCAAAGGACCCAAACGTCCTTCCGAGTTGGCCCGCATCCTGAAGTCAGTTAGCGCAAAGACACTCACGCAGAGGCTGCGCGACTTAGAACAGTGGGGACTTGTCACAAGGGAAGCGTATCAAGAAATACCTCCGCGGGTTGTGTACGCACTCACGGAGAGGGGCAGGGATCTCCTTTTCGTGTTGGAAGCGTTGAAGGATATGGGTGAGAGCTGGCAACGTGCATTCAACATTTCCATACCTCCGGAATTTAAGGAAAAGTGCAATCATTGCTTCGATCACGAATCGCACCCATCGTCGTCTGAGATCTCGTCAGAACTTCGTGAGCTAGCAAGTGACATTAGGGTCAATCCAGATTGATTGCGGATGTCGCGTTCTGAGCCATTGTAATTTCGTAGAAACACTCACGAGTGTGTGCTTCTAGCAGATCGCAAAAAGGTACGCCTCGGTATCGATCTCAAAACTCTTTCTGGAGTCTTGCATAATTTGCGGTCGGTGTTCAGTGAATACGAAAAAGTCCTTGACTGTAGGACATTTTAAGTTCGACCGAGCAACTTGAAAGTTTCACCAGACTGGCAAGTTGTACAATGAAATTGTTTCAGGTACCAAGCGCATGTTTCAATGAGAACGATCGAAAACGAACATCTCTGGTGTCCAATCGATTTTGTGATTCACATAATTGGCTCGCGCTGGACAATTCCAATAATTCGCGAACTAAACAAAGGACCCCGGCGTCCCTCGGAGCTGACTAAGACGCTGGAAGGGATAAGTCCGAAGACGCTCACGCAGCGGCTTCGCGATCTGGAGAGTTGGGAGTTGGTTCAGCGTCAAGCGTATCAAGAGATTCCGCCTCGAGTGAATTATTCACTTTCGGAGCGAGGAAAAGATTTGATGTATGTTATCGAAGCACTGCATGACCTTGGTGCGAGCTGGCAGCGTTCTCCTGATACTCTTCAAATCCCTCCGAAGATCAAAGAGCAATGCAGCCACTGTTTTGAGTACATAAATATGACTTGTGACAAACCTTTCAGTGCAGAATAGAGTTCTGCGTTTGTTCGATTTACCGAAGTTAATTCGGTACTAAATACGGTGCGTACTCGATTCGTGCGGAATCAGGAACCATTTCTCGATGATGATGCGAAGTGCCTGGCTGCTCACCGGCTTTATCAAGCAATCGTCCATTCCGGCCTCCAGGCATCGTTCCAGTGTTTGCTCTTCGTAGCCGGCGGTCAACGCGACAATCTTGATAGGTTTCCCAGACTTGTTTGCTTGCCGTATCGCTCTGGTTGCTTCGTAGCCATCGAGGACCGGCAACCGGCAGTCCATGAAAATCAAGTCGAATTTGTGTGCCGCAAGGAGCGCAGCCTGTCCGTCCGAGACGGCTTCCGCATTGATGCCCAGGTGAGCTAGTTGTTTCATGATAACGAGCTGGAGAAGAGGATTATCTTCCACGATCAATACGCGTATATTGGATAGTTTCTCCTTCTTCGTGTTGTCCACGGCTGCTTCCGTCTGGCTCAGAACGAGCTGTCTGAGCTCGTTGACCGCTTCGTTGAGATTTGCGGACGCTGGTGCCTCTTGCTCTGCCTCGTGTGTCGAGACCATTTTCTTGACATGAACCAGGAGTGCATTCGCCGATTCCTCGATGTTGCGCACGAAGGTTTTTTGCTCTTCTGTCAGACTGCTTTGCTTCAACAAATCGGTCATGCCGATTATGTTGATAAGCGGCGCTTTGAATTCTTGAAAAACTGGTTCTTTCTCAGTTGTCATAGTCGTTGAATGGAAACGGCTCCATCGGTAGTTGTTAACGACGCAGGATAACACATGCTTGTGACGAGCTTACTATCGCCTGAACAGCTTTGACGAGTTGTCCTTTCTTGTGTTCTTCGATCAGGGAAGAAGCGGTTGCAGTTTTGGAAACACTGCGACGCTCGAGAAATACTGATCCAGCTTCTTCAGAAGTGCGTGTCGATTATCTCGCTTCGATTTGTCTGGATCATTTACCATCACATCATCGAAGAATTTATCGACGACAGGCGCGACCGGTCGCAGCAGATTGAGCATCTGTTCGTACTCTTCAGCGCTGTGCGGTTGACGGAATTTTCCGTCCTTTTCCCACTTTGAGCTGACATCGCTTTTGAACGTGCTCCAGAGTTCCTTTTCGATTGTCTCGTTCAAAGCTGACTCGTTGAGGTTGTCCGGCGAGTCCGGCTTGAGAATATTGCCGACCCGGACGCCTGCCTTGACGACGGCAAGACCTTCCGGCGAGCTCACTAATTTTTCTATTGCCTTGCAGCGGACGACCGTGTTGGCCATGTCTTTGAGCGGATTGCCTGCGCTGAGAACCGCTTCCACGACTTCTCTGCCGAAGCCTTTGTCGAGCAGTTTGCCGCGCAGTCTTTGCAGGAGAAATTCGCCGATTTCTGTTTTAACATCGGCGCGGGATAGTGCTTTTTTTCTTCCGCTCAGCATCGGTTCAAATGTATCGAGCAGGTTGTCTATCAACCAATCAACATCAATTGTGTAGTCGCCCAATCCGTCAACTACTATATCGACGAGACCTTGCGCTTGCCTTCTCAAGGCGAATGGATCGCTGGAACCGCTCGGCTTTTTGCCAAGCGCGAAGAGTCCGGTGACGTGATCGATTTTGTCGACGATGGCTACGAAGCGTCCAACCACATCTTTTGGAATACCATCATCAGTAGATCTGGGGGAATAGTGCGAAGCGATAGCGTGCACCACTTCTGGTGGCTCGCCTTCTTGCTCTGCATACCAGGCGCCGACATATCCTTGCAGCTCGGGAAGCTCGCCGACCAGGTTGGTTACGAGATCCAGCTTGCACAGTTCCATTGTCCGTTCGAACGGCACAGCTACTTTAGGTTCTAGCTTCAACGATTTGGAAAGCTGTTCTGCCAATTTTGTCAGACGCTGTGCTTTGTCCTGGTAGCTGCCCAGCCCTTGCTGGAATGTGAGCTGACCAAGTCGATCTTTTCGATCAGACAGTTTTGTTTTTTGATCATCGAAGTAAAAGAACTTTCCATCGGCAAGTCGAGCTCTCAGGACTCGTTCATTCCCTTGTTTAATCGACGACTCGGCACTCTTCGTGTCGTTATTCGAAATAGTGATGAAGTAGGGAAGCAGATTGCCTGTGGTGGCGTTAGTTGTCGTCGGTTTCTCAACCGGAAAGTACCGCTGGTGGTGCACCATGATTGTCTCTAACAACGCATCCGGAAGACTTAAGTAGTCTTCGGAAAACTTGCCGATTACTGCATGTGGCCACTCAGTGATGTTGACCACTTCCTTCAGGAGCGGACCGCTCATCTGTTTTGCCTTACCGTCGACGGATTTTGCTATTTCGCCTACTTGCCTGGTGATTAGCTCTTCCCTTTCCTTCTGACATACAAGGACTTTTTTCTCACGCAGTTTTTCCACATACTCGTCGACGTTAGTAATCGTGACTGTGCCTGGAGAGAGGATTCTGTGACCGTATGTGGTGTTTGATGCTTTGACCTGGTCGAGTTGAAATTCGACTACCTGTGAATCCAAGAGTGACAGGAGCCAGCGAATTGGTCGGACGAATTTCATCTCATAATCGCCCCAGCGCATGAGGCGCTCGCCGGAAAGTTGCGAAATCACTCGTGGTGCAATCTCTGCCAGGACATCTTGTGCGGGTTTGCCTTCGACAGTCAGGTTGGCGACCAGGTATGTCTCTTTTCCAATCTCTTCTTTGTCCAGATCCTTAACGGTCAAACCGTTCTTCGCAGCGAATCCTTCAGCCTGCGGTGTTGGTTGACCATCCTCTTTGAAGGACGTTTTTACGGGTGGTCCCTTAATCTTTTTTGAGGTGGTTGTCTGTTTTTCGCTCATCCCTTCGATGATGACGGCCATTCGGCGAGGTGTGGAGAGCGTCTTCATTGATGAAAACGTCAAATTCGCCTCGTTGAGCTCTTTGGAGAAAAATTCTTCCAGCCTGATTAAAGCTTCTTCGATGTAACCAGCGGGTAGCTCTTCTGTGCCTATTTCCAGCAAATATTTCTTCATCTGTCGTCCCAACCAAGTGTTCGGCAGGCATACTTCGGCGCCTGACCAAGAATTTGCCATTATATATCGAGGACATTCCCGACAGATCCACACGTAAAGAGGTAGACATCAAACTGGTTTTAATCCAGACCTGGCACCACATGTGGCGGCGTGACCTGCATGTAAAGGGTGCGAATCGACCAATTGTCCACGGTGCGGAGCTTTCTCGATATCAGCCAGGCTCGGATGATGCGTCACCTTCACATCCTTTTGGATACATTCTGAGCACTTGACCCCGTGGTCATTTCTTTAGGGCTATGCAATTCGAAGCTGGTTTGGACGAAATTGCTTAGTTGGCCTATGATTACTTTGGGGAACTGGGTTGGCGTTCAATGACTCGTTACTATGTTTAGACGACCGATAATCCGTTTTATGTGCGTGGCTGCTCTCTCTGTCTCGATCCTCGGGTCGTGCATGCAGAGCAAAACAGTTGACATCGATGTGCCTGAAGAGAAGGGGCCGAAGTGGGGTTTCATCGATCACAGCGGCAAGTTTGTTATAAAACCGATCTTCAGGAGGGTGAAAAGATTCACCGAGGGTCTGGCAGGTGCAGACCTGCATGCACGCTGGGGATTCATTGATCGGACCGGTAAATTTATTATCGAACGCAACTTCGAAGATGTGACCGCCTTCTCTGCCGGCTATGCTGGTGTCCAGCAAGGTGGTAAGTGGTACGTCATTGACAAGCACGGGACGGTTGTTTGGCCCGCTGGCGCTTCTCCATGTGGCGAACTCGGTTACGCCCACGAAGTTGATCCCGATGCTGAAGACCACGCAGTCGTTATGCCATGGCTCAACGCCAAGGACAAGAAATGGGGATTCCATGACTTTGGTCCGCATGGCAAAGGTGACATCGATCCCAAATTCGATGACGTCAAGTATTTCAATGATGGTCTCTGTCCGGTGTATCACGCTGGTTTGAACAAGTGGGGCTTCATCAACAACACCGGCGCTCTTGTTATCGAGTACAAGTTCGACTCTGCCTCGGCTTTCAAGAATCGAGTTGCTGAGTGCATGTTGGGCGATGACTTTGTTTGGGTCGACAAAATAGGAACCATTGCTGTCAAGAGCAAGCTCGAGTCGATCACTCTCTTTCACGATGGCATGGCTCTTCAACAGCGACATGGCAAATTCATTTATATCAATCGTAATGGAGAACCGGCTTTTCGCAAGAAGTTCCGTTTTGCAGACAACTTTACCGAGGGTCTTGCTGTTGTTCAGCCTCTGAAGACCGGCAAACGTGGCTACGTAGATACTAAAGGCACGCTCGTGATGCCTGCCGTATTCGATGACGCGCGCCCATTCTCAGAACAGTTGGCTGGTGTTAAGGTCGACCCGGACCGATTCTTCGCCGAGTATAACGATGATTTGACTTTGAAAGACAAAGACGGCGACGGTAAGCCAGATCCCAAGAAGGACCCAGAGAAGACGGAGAGCAATTCAGAGGACGTAAAGTCCGATGATACCTCCAAGTCTGATGGCAAGGGCGAAGACGGCAAAGGTTCTTCCGACGAGTCTTCATCAAAGGGTGAAAAATCCGATAAGGATAGTTCTTCGGAAGAAAAATCAGAAAAGGGCGAGGGCAAATCGAGCAAGTCTGAGTCTGAAGAAGGTAAATCAGAGAGCGAAGCCAAGTCCGAAAAAACTGATTCCGATGAGAGCAAATCAGAGAAGAGCGAAAGCAAATCCTCCAAGTCGAGCAAGGCTGATTCCGAAGAGGAAAAGTCAGAGAAGAGCGAAAGCAAATCTTCCAAGTCGAGCAAGTCTGATTCCGAAGCAGAAAAGTCAGAGAAGGGCGAAAGCAAATCTTCCAAGTCGAGTAAGTCTGATTCCGACGACGACAAAACCGAGAAGACCGGCACTAAGTCTGAGGACATAGTGAGTGGTAAGAGCGAATCAAAGAAGGGATCCTCAAAAGAAGATGAGGAAAGTAGCTCCAACAAAGGCGGTAGCTCAAAGAGCTCAGGCTCGAAGAATGGCAGCTCAAAAGGCGGTTCGGGCAAAGCTGAAGGAAAGAGCGTAGAATCAGAAGACAGGGTTGAATCTACGAAATCAACTTCTAAAGAAAAGAAAACATCTTCTGAGAAAAGCTCTGAATCGACTGAAAAGAAGAAGCGCTCGGAAGAATAATTGGAGTTCGAAGCCGAATTTGTCTGGGCAGAAATTATGCCTTACGATTCTCATCGCCGCATGGCTCTGGTGGCAAGCGGGTAGCGTAGTCTTTGCTGTCGAGGGTTATAGATACGCCGGATTGGAGTACTTTGGTTCGTCGCAGATGACGACTACTGAAGTCGAGAAGACGCTTGGATTGCGACCAGGCGCATCGGCCAAAGCTGTTGAAAGCGGTGTAGCCAAGCTTGAAGCCAAAATCGAAAAACTTCGATTGAGTGCGAATGTTCAAATAGTCGTCGAGAATCCAGACAAACTTTTTGTAGTCTTAGATTTTGAAGAACGTGCTGGTGACGGGGTGCCTGCCCGTGCGCTCAAGGATCCTCACAACGTAATTCTGAAGAGCGACAAGCCCAACATGCTGCTGGAAAAACTGCATCAGCGTTTGCAGCGCCTTGACGAAGAAGGGCGTCAGTGTCAGGAGAGTTATCCTGGTGGTGTGCGCATCTATTCGGATGAGCCGGCCTCTCAGATCGTAGTTGAATTGCGACGGTACGGACCTGTACTGCGCGATCAGTGGTTGGAGATAGTCGAATCGGATCCCAATCCGGACAAGCGCTGTGAGGCTATTGAGTTACTTAATTGGAGCGGGCACACGGATGATACCTGTGCACGGTTGATTGGTGCGCTCGATGACAGTAGTTATAAAGTCAGAGCGAGTGTCATCAAGTTTATATTTCCTCGGCTGGAACAGTTGCCTGATAATTTTCCGTATGGACTGCTAGCAGATGCGCTTGTACGACAACTAAAGCGACCTTCCCACGAAGACAGAAGCAAGGCGCTCGTGCTTCTACTTGCTATTGTGAGAAAGCAACCGATGATTACAAAACCTCTAAAGGAAGCTTGTTTTGCGGATGTCGAGCATCTATCTCAAGAAAGTAAGATTGCTGCGGTCAGAAAAGCTGCTGATGATTTGTTGGCGTTGTTTTCCGGACCCATGCCGAAGCCACCACCGGTGAAGGTACCGGAATCAAACTTCTAACTGAATACAGGAAATAATCAAGCGGTCGAAACCGGCATAAACACTGGCGTTTATCGAAGTATGCTCCTGATGTTTAGATCCCTGTTGTTTGGGTATTTGACTTATAGCTGGTGGAAGTTGAAAGGCATGCCCGGTTTATAAATTAAATATATATTTTAAGGGCGCTCTCCCACCGGCGCTTTCTTCTCTTTAAGTGGTTCTTCCGCGTTCGTCGTAAATCAGCCTGGTAACAGGCTTGTCGTTGAGCAGATGGTCTTCGACTATTTCTTTGACGTCTTCCGGTTTGACAAATGCATACCAGACTGTTTCAGGATAGACCACAACTAGAGGCCCGTTGCCGCATTGATCGAAGCATCCTGCTTTGTTGATGCGGATTTCCTTTTTCAGACCGCGTTCACTGATTTCTTTGCGGAACTCACCGAGCACCGCTTCAGCACCTTGGTCTGGGCAGGACTTACCTGAAGTACAGATGAATACGTGCTTCTTGAATACGGTCATGACGATATCCTTCTTACTACGAGAAGACATTGTATGTGAAAACTTGCGCGGCTAAACCGCTGCATCTAAGCGCTTCGACACATTGTGTTGCCGTTTTTCCCTATACCTATAAAATGGTGATTCCTGAGCAACCAGGCTGTGTGAGGTTAAGCAGACCTCATCTGCAGGTGGATGTGCGTGTTAAGAAACACTGCGCTAAATCGTTGATGCTGGGGCCATATTGTTGACGAGATTTGTTTTTGTTGGGAGAATGCGCCCTAACGCATTAGCGTCTGACCGCAGACAGTCAGGTATCTCGCCGGTTTTTCAATGAGCGAGAACTAAGGATTCCAAACGGAATCGCCGACCTAGGTCACACAAATCGACTTTTATTTGTCCGAGAGCTTCGGCTCTTTTGTGTGATCCCTGCGGAGTAAATCGCTGGGATTTTTCTTTTTCAGCGAATTCGTCAGACGACTATGCCTGGTAGAGGCGGCTTTCACCGCCAAAAGTAGAAGGAGGCATAAAATGGCCACCAAAGCACGAAAGCAAGAAGTTGTTGGAGAGTTGAAAGACTTCTTCAAGGACGGCAAAGTAGTGATTGTTACTGACCTTACCGGGCTTAGTGTCGCGGAATTCACAGGTTTCCGCCGTTCTCTCCGGAAGGAAAACGCCAAGCTTCGTGTCGCAAAGAACACGCTGGTTAAGCGAGCCATTGGAGAAACGGAATTCAAAAATTTGGAAACCCTTGCGAAGGGTCCTTCCGGATTTGTTGTTGGATACGATGACCCGGCTCAACCAGCCAAAGTGGTCAGTGACTATCTCAAACAGATCAAGAAAGGCTCCGTCCGTGGTGCTGTGCTCGAAGGCAAGGCGCTCAACGCCGATGATGTAAAAGCGCTTGCGTCGCTTCCTTCCAAGGAAGTGCTGTTGGCAGGCATCATGGGTGGGCTCGATTCTGGAGCTCAAGGTATCGCCGGATTGCTCGGTGCTGTCATCAGAGACATCGCCTATATGGTTGAAGAAGTTGCAAAGAAAAAGGAAGGCGTTACTGAGTAACGGCCACCGAAGTTACGTTGACAATAAGGAGTTAGGAAATGACTACTAAACTATCAACAGATGATCTGCTCGAGCAAATCAGCTTGCTCACGCTTCTCGAAGCTGCCGATCTGAAGAAAAAAATGGAAGACAAATTCGGCGTTACGGCTGCTGCTCCCATGATGATGGGCGGCGTGATGCCTGGCGCAGGCGCTCCGGCTGCTGACGTCGAAGAGAAGACTGAATTCGATGCAGTCCTCACAGCTGCTGGCGACAAGAAGATCAACGTTCTTAAGGTCGTACGCGAATTGACCGGTCTTGGTCTCAAAGAAGCTAAAGAGCTCGTCGACAGCGCTCCTAAACCGATCAAAGAAAAGGTCAAAAAGGAAGAAGCTGAAGATATCAAGAAGAAGATCGAAGAAGTCGGCGGCAAAGTGGAGATCAAGTAGACTTTGCGATAACCTGGACTGTATAACTGAGGATCAACCTGACCTTTTTTCGGGAGACAAGTTATGCGCTGTCCGGGCTGCGGTCTCTATCATCCATCCCAATACGATCGTTGTATTTCGTGTGGGGTGAAGCTAGACGGATCAGTTGCAGAGGCGGACAATGCCAATCGTCCTGAGGACGACGGCAAGTCCGCCTCTTCTAATTCAGATAACGGTAAAGATATGAATGTAGTCGACGACAAGCCCCATAAGAGACGATCCGCGCACATCAAACATCAATCTAAGGCCGGCATTCCCACCATGGCTGGTGTTTTGACAGCGATATTTATCCTTTTGGTTTGTGCAGGTGCCACGGTATTCTTTCTGACAAGGACCCCTGATGACGAGCGGCTCCTGACAAAAGGTCGAGAGGAGCTGTCGCGCGATCAGTTCGCTTTTGCTGTCGAGACACTAACGAAGGCCGCGAAAGCGAAGCCCGACGATCCACGTGTTCATCTACTATTAGCCAGGGCATACGTAGGAATCAGCGATGTCGATAAAGCCTGGGCGTCTATCAGCCAGGCACAGCAGCTCGGCAAAGGTGTCGTGGCAGAACCGGATCTGGCTTCGGATTTAGCTAACTATTATATGAAACGGCAGCAGTACGATAAAGCTATCGATCTGCTCAGGCCACTCGCGAAGGAAAACATTGGCAATAAGAAGTCTGAGCTTGCCGACCTTGATGCGGCCTACGGTGACTCGCTCCTCGCCAAGGGCGACCTCGAAGGTGCGCTTCGTGTATGGGAAGAGGTGAAGACACTGCAAGCAGGAAGCCGCGCCGGTGAAGCCGAGTCGCGTCTGACCACGATTTACGAAAAGCTCGCCATCAAACTGTCGGGCGAGAAAAAGGACGACGCTGCCATCGGCTATCTCAGTAAGTTGACCAGCATCGCGAAAAATCCAAAGCATTATTTATCCATGGCTGACATCTATGAGCGCAACGGCAAGTTGGATCTCGCCATAGAGCAGTTGCGGAAAGCCAATGAAATGAGCGCATCGGCTGACCTTCAAAAACGGCTCTCCGGGCTTCTTGCGAAGCGTGGCAAAGAGCTCCTCGATCAAGGCAATAATGATGTGGGCTATGCTTATCTGCAGCAAGCCAGGAGTATGGATGCATCAAATGCGGTGCCTGATGTGACATTGCGGGCCATCGATACGGGTTTGGACCCGACTACTCGTATGCCACGCATTCAGGGTGAGGTCTGGAATCCGACGGACAAACCGATCGGCAAACTCGCTATCCGTGCAGAACTCTACGACGTTAAAAACGATCGCAGTATTTGGGCTCGAGATACTAAGCTCGTTGATGAATTCGATCGTCCGCTGGCGAGTCGTCGCTCCAAATCCTTTTCCTTCGTCTCCGGTATTCCGGCACGATACGACGGCACCACTGAATTCCGCATGTACATCGATGGCGGATTGTACAAATCGTACTTGCTGGAGAAGAAGACCGGCTCGATTCTGGATGATAACGCCGCAGTTAGTGCAGCCAACCAAACGACTCCGCCGAAGGCACCAGATGCGGTAAAGACGCCGACTCCGACAACGGCACCGCCGATAGTGTCAGGTGATGCCCCCGCCTCGACCCCTGCTCCGACTCCAGGTACAACATCGACAACGACGACCAGCGCCCCGACACCGACGGAGACCCCGTCGACCGAAGACCCCGGAAGCACGGCTTCTCCAGAAGAGAAGACGCTCAAGGATCTGGGCTTCTAAGCCCTATGCTAGAGCGACGCTGGAACCGTATCTTGATCCTGTATGCAGCGGTCGTTGTACTCGCGTCGTTTATTCCTCAAGTCTCAGATTTCGTCTGCAAGCCGGTAGCCATCATCGGCGCATGGCCAGCTTTTCTGCTTCTCAGTCGGTGCCTTAAAGCCCCGCGATACTACTCGGGTATGATTGCGCAGATGGCAATAGTTCTTTTGCTTGCGGCTGTCGTTTTGGTTGCCTCCGGTATAACTGACACGATTGCGACAATTCTGCTCTTGTTTCTGATCCACTCTTTTATAATGCAACCGCATTTCTTAGTTGCAAAAGCGGCTCGCAGCCTAATGCGAGGAGATCACTCAACGGCCTTGAGCATTGCCACTAGATTGCGAACGCTCTGGTGGGGCAAGCAATCTGAACTTCATACGGACCACATCGAGTTTACGATTGCGGTTGTAAATCAAAAGTGGGCCACAGCCGGGGAGATATTGAGCAAGTGGAAGGGTGATCACAGCATCCCGCCGAGCGAGCAAAATCGGGTCTGCGGATTAGAATCGGAGCTTTTCACTCAGCAGCACAAATGGCCCAAGGTCATCGAGACTTACGCGATAGAATCGCTCAAGGAGCCTGCGCAGGCGAGTGTAGCAGTTTTCCTGAACTCTGCTCGCGCCTACGCCGAGACAGGTCATTTCGAAGAATCTGTCACCGCTATGGAAAAGTTGAGGATGAACATGCTCCTTCCTGAGTTGGCTGCGTTGACTCGCATCTGGATCAGCTGTGTTGCTGCCTTTGGTGATTCTGAACATCTCGAAAATTTATTCGATGGCATCGAGTTGACAGAAGATCGACTGGATGATTTCGAGAAAAACGTATGGCGATCTCGATGTTCAGTCACCATTGGGCAACTGGAGAATGCGAAGCAATTGCTTTCTCTCAGTCAAAAACAGATAGTCGCCCTCCCTGATGCGAAGCAGACCGCTCCAAAAGCGAAGTCTATGATGAACGAAATCCATTACATCGACAGACTTGTTTCCAACAACTATTGTGGACCGCTTTCTCCACCAACGACCGCACAACTCGATAGGGTTAAGGCCGTCTGGTCAAAAATACGAACGCATGCGACTTCAAGGCGTTAGCATTAGCTGGTGGTTCTATTGTCTATTCGTTCTAGCGGGGAGTTCTTGCCTCTGCAACGAGTGAGTTGTTTTGCTGGTACAGGCAATATGCTTCATCGCTGTCCAGGTGCATTAGAACTGCTGTAGTTTTTATCAAATCCTGTCTCAATTTTTTTGCATGAGGGTGCTTTGACGTTATTATTTCGGATAGAGATTGCACTGAAGACATGGCAGACGTAGTTGAAAACTGAGCGCGAAAGTGTTTTGAGCCATTGCTCTTGGTCAACGAATCGACCGACTTGTAGGCAATCGTCTCGATCGGATTTGCGTTTTCAAATGCAGCCTCTACGCGCGATGTGATAACAATGCACTTCCCTGGACTCAGGGACACCTGTTCTCCACCGCTTTGAATTCTTATCGAGTCCTTCTTTGAGTCATGCAAATCATAGACGGCGAGTTTGTCGTCATCGACGATTAGTAGTGCAAGACAGTCTCGTTCAAACTCCACAGTTCCTAGTCGAGTCTGGACTCTAGTGAGATGGGACGGCACCATAAGTATGGCACCTCTGTTTATGGTGACTGATTCTGCTTTCCGATTACCTTCGGCACCACATTTCACTTGTGCCTTCATATCGGCTTCTTCTGGTTTGGATTTTTTCAGAAGGGAAGCACTTTCTAGACCCAGATCCTGATCGCACCAGACAAACGCGTCAGCGCTTGATGCTGGCGGTGAAGTAGAAGTAAATGATTCCATGTCGAGCAGGGCAGGCGTGTTTGAATAATTTTCGCCAGAGCTAAGCACCACAGGTAATATCTGATTTGTGGATAGAGTTGAAACTTTTGCAAACGTTGACGCAATGGTACTACTCAGCCCGTCTTCTGTTGAGTAGATTCCTATCTTCAGATTTGACTCGACGTGAGGCGCAAATGGAGACGCCTCGAAAGTTCTTTTTGAGTTGTTAGATTCCGACCGCGTTGACGTCCCAGAAAGAAGACTATCGGGTCCTGGAAACAGATTTCCGACCGAATAGGACCTCTCCGAAAGAGCGTCCGACTGCGAACTGCTGCTACCACTCAGAAGTTGTTGTCCAACCGTAATTGACGAATTCATCATGATCTTCTGACCGCTGCTGGATGCATTTGAAAATAGGGCATAACCCTTTCTAACCGCTACGCTACTTCCAATTGTTGATACGACTCCGTCGGTTGGTTCAAAGTAAATGGCAGCTTTGTCGCTTTCTGCGTTTACGCTCACATTCGGCGGTGGTACTGTGTTTGTAAACTTCTTAGGAGGGGTGCCGATAGAGATGATTACACTCTTGCCAAATCCCGATTCTATTCTCGTAGCATTCCCGAATTCTACCTGACCTGACACTAAATCGGTGTTCTGAATCAATAAAGAATCGTGGGAAAGTACTTTTGCTCCGTCGGCTAAAGACAATTTGCCACTGCTTACGGTAATCACAATCTCTCCATCTTTGCTGGTCAAATTGTTGAGATCCAATGGACCAGAACAGGTCAGGCTAAAGTCACCGTTGACGCTGCTGTTGCCGAAAACCAAAGGCGCGCTACCGACACTATGGATACTTGCGGACCCGAGATAACTTTGAACATTCAAATTTTGCGTCAGCACTTCAACCGGTTTTCCGGAACCTCCAATGCGCCCACCTTCGCTAGATAACGTAAGTCGTTCTCCTACTATAACTGCGCCATTACGTGACTTTATGTCACCACCAGCGCCACCATATTTGTCAGAGACCGCTACGTTAAGGAATGGTGTAAAGAGGACATCCGACGCCTCAAACACAATGCCCCCCAAATCGTTGCTCACAATTATTGAGTTCGACGAGGAAATGGTTCCAAAAACACCATTCTTTCCGACTTTGTCTGCTCCAATTACAAAGGCCTTCTTCGAACTGTCGGCAATCGAGATTGGACCATTGCTTTCCAGGTTGCCGGTAATTACTAGATTGCCGTTCTTTTGGGATTCCAGACCGCTCGCCAGATATATGGTCGGTCCTTGATCCACTCCGTTAGTACCAATAATTCCCGAACTGTCCACGGTCAGGTTGCCTGCCACATCGAATTCAATAAGTCCATGACCACTACCAAGTGCGCTGGCTATAAAGAATTCGCCCGCCTTACTCGCCTTAGGTACATTGCCTACGTAAACAGATTGGGTGCCTAGCAGTTCTACTGAAGTTGAACCTGCCTCGGCATTACCAACAGCGTCGGCGTGAACCTCAAAGGGAGAAGTTTGAGATCCTCCTGTCTTGATGGAAAATCCGAACAACTCGACAAATCCACCTCGACCTAGCTCGTCTGGAGTTGCGCTTATTCCGTTCATTGCTGTGAGATCAATAAGCCCGGTATTATTTTCAATCCAAATCTTATGTGCCACCGGTGCGAATGCCGGTCGGATCGCTCCAGTACTTGTTCTGTTGGTAACACCAATGGTACCAGTGCCCGCGTTTAATCGTCCTAAGTTAATGTCGCCACTTGTCGGTCGGGACGCGCCACTGAAGAAGTGTCCAGTCAGTGTTCCATTCTTAATTTGAAGAGAATTGCTTTGATTGGCTTGTGTCAGTGCAATTTGGATATTTCCTGCAGTCGGCGCGGTTGTAATAATATCTGCCAAGTCGATGCCACCTGTCGCGAAAATTGTGACATCGCCACCTACAGTGGTGCCCCTGGTATCAATGTTTCCGAAGTCGATGCTGCCAGCGTTCACAATCGAACCATAGGCTACAGCAACAAACTTCCCACCGGCACCATCTCCGCTCAAGTTGGCATCAACGCCGGAGAGATTAATTGAACCACCTATGCCCTCGTTTGGTTGGAAGTCGGTAAACGTTGTCGCCGAGTCCAGAATTTGTCCATCGACAGCTGGGTCAAATTTGTAGCCTGCGATTAGGGTTAAGGAGCCGGAGTCACCATTTTCGAGAGTTAGGTCAAAGCTTCGAATCCCAGTTCCATTGATGTTGCCTGCCGCAATCACGGCTATGTCGCCACCTGCCAGGCGAACATCACCGCTAAGATTGACATCACCTGTGCCATTGGCAATGGTTCCAATCGGTCCTGTGTTTAGGACCAGCGGTTGACCGCTGATCGTCCCTGGAAGAGAGATAAATGGAGCGTTTAGTTGTAGAAGCTGGTGTCCTGTAATGACCGCACCCGAACTGACGATGATTGATTGGTCCGGGCCGCTAGCGTCAAGAGTTGTTACTCCTTGGAAGTCGATGGTTCCTACAAGAGTAAGATTTCCACTTGTAGTCGTTGCGTTAAACTCGCTGAAAAATGTGCCACCATTTTCGCCACCACCTATTGTAAGAAATCCCGTTGTGCCGATCAAATTCACTTGAGGCGACGTTATTACCGCTTCGTTTCGGAGTTCTCGCGAGGTGAGGTTGATAACCTGATTGGTTGTGATGTCTTTCGAGAAGACAATTAGACCGTTAGGTGCATTGATAGAAATTCCTTGAGTGCTACCAAGATCACCAACGAATAGGTCGTCAGAAGCAATTGAGATTTGCCCAGAGCCGAATCCATTTAGATGGACAGTTTGATTCGCTGCGTTATCTAGATGAGCGGTGCCCGCGCTTGGACCGAGTAAATGAACATTGAGTGTAGATGCCCTGATTTTAGCATCGCTCAATTGATTTATGTCTGCATTGTTTGTCGTCAGGCTAACGGTTCCGTCTTGTGCGAATAGTGGGGCATTTAAGTTAATACTATCGAGTGCTTGTATGTTGATGTTGGCTGCAGATATTGCATCATTATTGTTGAATCTTCCGGATGAATTGGCCACGAACGAACCGCTGAAGGCGTAAATCTGTTTTTGGAGTATTATGTCTTTATTGAAACCAGCGCCGGTTTCAAAAGATCCAGACAGTTGTGCCCCGTTAGGGTCGAATTTGACTATCCCCGAGATAGTTGGATTGAAGGAGCTGAGTGTGACGTTTCCTGCACCAAGTGTATCTGGTGCTTTCGCGTCTATGTATCCCATCTCCATGCCTCCACCAGCGATGGCAGTAACATTTCCATTGGTAAAGCCCGGGCCACCTCTAGTTGAAATGGAAGCGTCCGCCAAACTGATGGCGCCATTTGTGGTGCCGTCTGGACTGGCGAATGCGATCAGAGTTAGGTCGCCTGCGTTGTGGACGCCGTCTGTTCGAATAATCGGCCCAGTGCCAGTATATTGAATGTTTCCGCCAGTCAAAGACTGATTCGTAATCGTGAGATTTCCAATTCCGTCAATTGAATAATCGACGCCCGCCACCAGCAGAATGTCGCCACCATCCAATCCGTTCGAGTTTAGGGTCGTCCCGCTTGTAATCAATATATTTTGTCCGGCTACGACGGTAATTGGTCCACCGAAAGAGTCAACGCTTCCCAGGATCACATCACCGGTATTTTGGATCAGTGGATCACCGTGAGCATCCACTTTCACCATATTTAGTGCACTACTATCGGCATTTACATTTACAATGCCACCATAGGCTGATACTGCCCCTGATACGCTTTTCACATGGGCAAATATATTGCCTTTTCCGGAATGGATATTCAGCTCTTTAGAAATCCAATCGCCACCCTTCAGCGATGTGTCGAGTTTTTTGGAAAAACCTTGGTCGCGGATTTCAATATTGCCTTTGACGGCACTTATCGTTCCGCCCGTGTTGTCGATGGAAACGATGGTTCGAGTCTGGGGATTAACGAAAACGTTTTTGTCGGTCGATTCGATGGTTCCCGTATTCACTATATCTGGTGCGTCGATTTCGATAGTTGACCGCGCTGAAATAAGATCGTGATTTGCAACTTTAGAGCCCGACAGTTTCAGGGAGCCGGTGCTAGTTATACGTCCGGCGTTTTCAATTTCCTCTTTAGCGGACACAATAAGGTTTGCCGAGTCTTCGGAACTAGGCATCGAATTTGTTATCACCGCGTTGTCGTGGTTTTCCACATTCGAGGCGGAGACTGTTGCGACGTTTGAGTTTTTGTCAGAGAATGCAAATACGCTGCCGAAGTTGATAAGACTTCCAGTAATTTTTATATCCTTTGTTCCACTAAAATTGCCTGCAGAGCTCACGTTTTCCGGTATCACCAGGGTGGTGGCATTGATGCGTCGGCCGGCATCATTTAGTCCGTCGAGTGAGAACTTTCCTTCGACGCCTTGACCGAGTCCGTCAACTTTTAGAACTTGTTTGTCATTGGAAAGCATTTGATTTAGCGCCACATATTCAGCGGGTGTGACGCGAGAGCCACTTGTCAGTAGACGGTCCCTTTCGCCTACCAGAATCGAGATTGATTCTTGATCTTTAAATAGGTTTTTTCCTAGAACAATAGTGCGCTGATCGCTGCGCAAATCCAACTCCAGACCTCGAGTTATAGATTTCGCTCGTCCAAGTTCGTTGTCGACCACCGATCTTCCATGCAGTTTGGGTCCGGGAAATCGACTTGGAAGTCTGGAGACTTGATTGCTGGCAGGGGGTATCTGCTCGAAAGTTTTTCTTGTGTTTTGAGATCGATTTATTACGACTTCTTGTGGGAGAGCTTTGCTACGAGCCAGTATTCGATCGGCTCGCAAACCGGCACGCAAACTGCCTCCTCGCTGCTCGAGACTGCGATTGCGAACGAGGGTTCGGTCAAATTTGTGCTGGTGGGCAAGAGCTGGAGCAGTGATGAACAACGAACCCGCTAGCGAAATCAAGAAAGGCGAATGATGAATCAACGAGAAGTTCACGACAGAAACCTACGAGAGTCAGTAGTGCTGCTCGACACTAATCGATCAATGGCATGTCGACGGGGTGGCGAAGAAGCTTGAGCGTAAGGCACAAATTTAGTTTAATCATGAAAAATCGTCCAGTGCCGTTGACCCGCTTAGAATACTGATCTCCATTGTTAGCGATCGCTGATCATGCTTGCTAGCCAAGCGATTAAACGACATCGTGGTTTGTTAATAAAACGTAATGCGGCACGCGCGGTGAGGCACTCATCAGGACTTCGGATGAGGTGCCTTCGTTCTGTATGCGGAGCTGGAGCGTGGTTCGATGTCGAACTAGACGCTGTGGAAAGAAGGAGCGACTTCGTCAAGAAGAGTGTTGGAGCGTGGTTCGATGTCGAACTAGACGCTGTAGAGAAAAGGGGCAGCTTCGTCAAGAAGAGTGTTGGAGCGTGGTTCGATGTCGAACTAGACGCTGTGGAAAAAAGGAGCGACTTCGTCAAGTAGAGTATTAGAGCGTGGTTCGATGTCGAATCAGACGCTGTAGAGATAAGTCCGACCTTCGTCAAGTCGGTCGTTTAGTCTGGTCACAAAGCAAATTTTGGGATGAGCTTATCCGTTGTAGACCTTGTCGCCGCCCTCTTCTTTCGCGACATCGAGGAATTCTATGGCTTTGAACATCAGATCATTTTCGTCGCGAGCGTGTGTGGGAAAGGACACTACGCCTACGCTGGCGGTGACTCTGAGGTGTTTTAGCTCCTCATTGATCGGCTGTGTTTTGAGCCGCTCTCTGATGCGTTCGCCGACCACGACAGCGCGTGATGAATAGGTCTCCGGGAAGATGATGGCAAGGCGGCTGTCTTTGCAGCGTCCTGGGACATCAACGTCGCGGATGGCCTTCTGGATGATTGCGGTAGCGGACTTGAGCATGTCCTCAACAATCATCGAGCCGTATTGACGGCCATATTTTTCCAGCCCATCAATTTCCATGACTAGAAGCGAAACTGGGCGCTTATATCGTTTTGCGCGTTTGAGCTCGTATTCGAGCTTTCGCATAAAGGCTTTGTGGTTGTAGATTCCTGTCGTCTTGTCGAGGAGCGTGACCTTCTCGTAGTGATCGAGTTTGTCCTCACTTATGACCTGGCGGGATCGGTCGAGTGTCCGCTGTTGAACTTCTTCTTTGAACTTCTGACGGTCTTCCTTGGTTTTCTTCATCAGCTGGGTGAACTTGGTCTCTCTTGCGAATGACCAGCCTTCCCGAGCATCTCTGCTACCTTCTTCATTTTCCATTTGTCGTTCCCTTCGAGCGCCAAAGCAGCGAGTCGTCATTTGATCAAAACCTGGCGAGATTGAGTGACCAGGCCTCTAATATAGGAAATATACCCTGGAATTTGATATCTCTACAGCTTGACTTGAATACTTCGGGGACGAGGGCGATTTATCGACCACTATTGGGTTATCTCGGACATCTACTAGCTATCTGATTGGACTCGCCGACGGAGTAATCGCCAAAGTAACGCTGCATTGGGACTTTCTAGCGATCGGATATTGGACAAAGCGCGAAAAGCCTGTAAAGTAGAAGTATGTGGGTCTGCTTGCAACCCAAAAAACTATCAAATCCCGCCTCCTGAGGAATTTCCGGTGTCGCGCTCACAATCTTTAAGACCGCATCTTGCTTACTATCGCAGCCAGCATCGGACTCTTGGATGCCGGCTCACTCACTTGCTCGGTGTTCCCCTTATCGCAATGTCTCTGCCCATGCTGTTGTTCGATAGGAAGAAAGCCGTCATGCTCTTCACGTTCGGGTGGTTTCTACAATTTCTCGGACACTTTGTTTTCGAGCACAATAAGCCAATTTTGCTCACGAGAGGGCGCAGTCCTTACACGCTTCTGTCTGCATTGGTTTTCGTCGGCGAGGAGTGGGTCGACACAATTCGATCCGTCAAAGACGACTTAAGAATTCCGAATCACAACGGTAAACACTGAGTTCTGTCAGTTGGGAGTAGGTCGTTCTTGGCTTTGGTTGACGTCGGTACTGGTGTTGGATGTTTGCGCCGGCCTATTATCGAGATGGCGTTTCAGCCAGGAGTCGACTGCGTCGATTACAACCATGTCAGGATTGGGGTTCTCGAACATCAGGTGTTCGGAGAGACCTTGAACCAGAATAGTTTTGTCTTCGCTGGACACGGCTTCAAACAGCTCGAAGGTGCCTTTGGGTTTAACCAACCTATCTTTCAAACCTTGAAGCATGAGGACCGGAAGGTCCTTGATGTCTTCTGCATGGCGCTTAGTTAGCCGCATGAAGTTATTAAACTTCATTAGCTCGATCGGAGAAAGTTCCAATTTGGCCTTGGGATCATTGGCCCACTTATCTCGGACCGATTGCTCAGAGGTGGCTCGGTCAGCAACGTAGTCGCCAATGCTGAATGGCTTGTTGGGATCAACTATAAAGTGCATTGCTGTCTGTAAGGACATTTTTCGCTGTTCGAACCGCTCTGCAGATGGTACCGACGAAATTACACCGTTTATCTGGGGACCAAGTTTGGCCGCGGCTCTCAGGGCAATTGCTCCACCCATTGATTCACCAAGAATGAAAACCGGCACATTCGGATTCTTTTGTTTGGTTATCTGGACCATCTCCTCTATGTCGCCCAGGCACTGCTCGTAGTCGACATCTTCCTCGCCGCGGGTCATAAGCCAGGCGCCGAAACCGCGAACATCTAGGGCGCCAACAAGGTAACCACGCTCTGTCAGCTTTTGTGCAGTTGCTGTGAAGGCGCGGTTCTCCAAACCCAGACCATGAATACAGATTACTGCGGCGACGGGCTTACCTAGTGGCCGCCACAAAATCACAGGCAACGTCTTCACTCGAAAGTCGTTGCCGGCCCAGGCAATTTCTGCAGGAGACCCTGGTTCTAATGCCTTGACGTAGGCTGAGCGAAAGACCTTTTGCATCTCTTCGAACGAGGGTAGAATCTTCGCGTTTTCTGCAATCATGCGTACTTGAATCAACTGATTCATAAAATCGCGTGATTGCTTTCTGGCCTCTTCGAACTCCTTTGGTTTATTCGTCTTTCTGAGAATCTCCGCCAGTTGGAAGAGCGCCCATGAGTAATCTAGATAAGCGGGAATGCCGCCCTGAGCAATCTGTGCGCGAGTGAAATCGATGTGCTCTCGGCAGTGTCGTTCTGCGGCATCGAACATCTTCAGATTAGTTTCGGCGCCGACAAGCGATTCTAGAATTTCGCTGTAGAGGACTGGGCAAATTCCTTTGTCCTTTTGGGCGAGGAACAGCGCGGCGTTATAGCTGGCGAGTGCAGACTTCATATCGCGATTTTTGTAGTAGCTGTCTCCCAGTCGTTTTGTAAGCAGAATCTGAGATTTGATATCTGATCCAAATTTTTCCTGAATAGCTTGAGTTTCCAAAAGGTATTTCAAACTGTTGCCATACCGGTCGGAGTGAGCTTCAATGGCTGCCAAAAAGTAGGGGATGTTCGGATTGGGGTGATCGCTTCTTTTTTGTTCGTTGTAAGCTTTTGTGAGCAGATCCTTTGCCTGGTCTACTTTGTCTGCCAGTATGAGCTGGAGCGCCTGATCTGTCGCATCTCCACTAACTGGAATCGGAACGGGAAGCTGCTTTACTTTGTCCCTACCTTCGGCCGTTGGCGTAGCCACCGGTAACTGATCAGGCTGGTCAAGGTTGCGTTTGTTCTTCAACTTCTGCCGTAACCGGCGAACAGGTCCCCGTGGTTGTTGAGCCAAGAGTGTCGAGAATGAGCTCACGGTTGTTCGCGATACGTTGAAATCGCAAGTAGGCTCCGGTACCACGAAAGAGCTGGCTTCCGCGCTTTTGCAGAGCGAACCGCCCGTGAGCGCCAGGCAAAGCGACAGTGCGACGGAACGGTGCAATAAGTTGTGGAAGTAGTTGGACAATGGAATTGCTCCTATCGCTTCATACTCAGTGAGATTCGCTTTCGATCCTTATCAACGTTTAGAACCATAACGTCGACCCTTTGGCTTACTTTTACGACTTCCGATGGGTCTTTAACGAATTTGTTCGCCAATTCGCTGACATGTACTAGACCGTCTTGGTGAACACCGATGTCGACGAATGCACCAAATGCGGTGACGTTGGTTATCACGCCCGGTAGGCGCATGCCCTCTTCCAGGTCTGCGATGCTATTGACTCCGTCCTTGAATTGCATAGGGACGAGCTGCTCTCTGGGATCTCGACCTGGTTTTTCCAATTCAGAAAGAATATCTTGAAGGGTCGGAAGACCGACAGCGTCGCTCACATACTTTTCTATCCGAATGCTCTTTCGAAGCTGAGAATCGGACATGAGATCTTTGACCTGCCGCGAAAGATCTTTCGCCATGGTTTGAACAAGTTCATAACGCTCGGGGTGAACAGCACTGGAGTCAAGGGGATTCGCAGCGTTGCGAATTCGCAAAAATCCTGCGCATTGCTCGAAGGCTTTTGCACCAAGGCGAGGGACCTTCTTCAGCTCTGCGCGCGAACGGAATGGCCCATTTTCTCCTCGGTACTTGACGATGTTGCCTGCAAGCTGCGGTCCCAGACCGGACACGTATGAGAGAAGCTCCTTGCTGGCTGTGTTTAACTCTACACCGACAGAGTTGACGCAACTGGATACGGTATCATCGAGACTGGCGCCCAGTTGACTCTGATTAACGTCGTGCTGATACTGTCCCACTCCGATAGATTTAGCGTCGATTTTTACAAGTTCCGCCAATGGATCGATCAGACGTCTTCCGATAGACACTGCACCACGAACGGTGATGTCATGATCGGGAAATTCCTCTCGAGCAACTGGAGAAGCGGAGTAGATAGACGCTCCGCTTTCGTTGACCAAGATCAACGGTGGTGCCGTAAGTCCGACCGTTTTGTAATCAATCGCTTTCAGAAAGGTCTCGGTCTCGCGGCTGGCTGTTCCATTTCCAAGTGCGATAGCCTCGATTTCGAAACGTTTAATCAGGTCGAGTACTTTGTGCTCTGCTTCGTACTTAGATTTCTCTAGCGGATAAATCACATCGTTGTGTTTCAACTCACCCTGCTTCGACAGGCATACAATTTTGCATCCGGTGCGAAATCCAGGATCTATGGCTAGCACGGACTTCTCTCCAAGAGGGGCTGCCATTAAAAGCTCTTTGAGGTTTTGCACGAATACGTTGATTGCTTCTGCGTCCGCCTTTTCTTTCAAATAGGTTCGCATCTCGGTCTCCATGGAGGGAGCGAGAAGGCGTTTGTAACAATCTTGAACTGCCTTTTTGACTTCGATGCCGCAAGGACTTTTCGCACCACGAACGAAGCGGGAATCGAGAATGGCAATGGAGGGCTCTTCTTCTGGACCGACCGAGACTTTCAGTATTTCCTCGTTTTCTCCGCGAAAAAGTGCGAGGATACGGTGAGATGGTATCTTGCTCGTACTTTCGGAGAATGAGAAGTAATCTTGAAACTTGGCTCCGTCGGTTTCCTTTCCTTTGCCTACCTTGGATGCGATGAAACTGTTTTGCATCCAGTGACGACGCATCGTCTTCCGCGTCTGTTCGTCCTCGTTAATCCATTCCGCTATGATGTCTCGAGCGCCGGTAAGGGCTTCTTCGCCCGTTGCCACGCCCTTCTCCTCGCTGACAAATTCTTTTGCCGTCACTTCGGGATTGGCGCATTTGTACTCGAAGATTTGTTTTGCCAGCGGCTCTAGACCCTTCTCCCGCGCCTGAGAGGCGCGCGTCTTACGCTTTACTTTGTACGGCAGATAGATGTCTTCCAACTCAGTAAGATTGTCCGCTGCGTCAATCTTTGCTTTCAATTCATCGGAAAGCAGTTGTCGTTCCTGCAGCGAATCGAGAATCGATGCGCGTCGTTTTTCCAGTTCCTTAAAGGCTTGCAGACTGTCGCGGATGTTGGCAATCGCGACTTCGTCTAAGGAGCCAGTGGCTTCCTTTCGATATCTCGCGATAAAAGGTATCGTGCAGCCTTCGTCTAGAAGTGAAATCGTTGCTGTCACCGATCGTGGTGCCAAACCAAGAACTTTGGCTATGCGGGAGGCGTGATTGTCCGTCATTTGTGTTTTTTATTCCGATTCGAACATGCCGCCCAGTCCCGAGATCAAATTGCCGCTGCCCTGTTCGGCACCGGCTCCCCTGGCGCTCGGTGCATGCTGCACGATGCGATTGGCGAGTCTGGCGAATGGTAGGCTCTGCAGCCACACGGTACCGTGCCCGCGCAAAGTAGCGAGAAAAAGTCCCTCGCCACCAAAAATCATTGATTTCAAATTACCGGCTCTTTCGATAGAGAAATCTATGCCGGGTGTCATAGCAACCAAGCAGCCTGTGTCTACGCGCAATACTTCACCCTTGAGCTCTTTTTTGACGATCGCTCCGCAGGCATGAACAAAGGTCCAACCGTTGCCGCTCAGTCTCTGAAGAATAAAGCCTTCGCCTCCGAAAAAACCGCTGCCCAGGCGCTGTGTGAACGCGATATCCAGTTTCGTACCATAGGCGGCGCAGAGAAATCCGTCCCGTTGCACCAAAACTTCTCCACCCAATCCGGCCAAATTGAGAGGAATAATCTTTCCCGGATAGGGCGCTGCAAAGGCGACGCGCTTTTTACCTATTCCTTGATTCGTGAAGTGCGTGATCATTGCCGACTCGCCAGCCAACATTCGCTTTCCGGCACCGAACAATTTTTTCATGATGCCGTCGTTGGCATCGGTTCCATCACCCATTTTTGCTTCGAAGCTAATTCCGTCTTCCATATAGTTCATAGCGCCGGCCTCGGCGATGACTGTTTCGCCTGGATCGAGCTCTATTTCGACCGCCTGAAGGTCGTCGCCAATAATTTCATAGTCGATTTCGTGAGCCTGGATTGGTGACATGCGTGTGAACCTCTAGTGTTGAAGGGGCGACTCCAAATGCAGAATCGACCGTAACTGGGGCGGGATGCCGGAAATGCCCAGATTTTAGCACTCCTATCTGACGGTTTCGTTAATCCGGGCGCCTTCTTCCCGAATTTCAGGTTTTCATTAACGTCATTTATGGATTCGATATGTTGACTACCTGGCTTTTCAAGAGCCATGCTTTATCGGGATGGTTCTCAGAGGGGAACCTAATCGATGATCGATCTGATGAGCGTAGAGTGGAGTTCGATATCGAACTAGACGCTGTAGAAAATCGGAGCGCTTTCGTCAAGCAGACGAATATAATTTGTAGACGGCAGATTCGTTACCAGGTTGTAAATTGCGCCATTTGTTTCGCTCTCGCTCTAACTATGATGATGCAATCTACGATCTATCGATCCTGTCCCTATCGATTTTAATTGCCGCAATCATATTGAGTGTGACCGGAGTGCACTGGGGACAGTGGTATTCTGGTAACTATCAACTACACGACCAGGCCAGGGCGTTATTAGGCGGAAGTCTTTCGATCTCGAAGGACCCGGCCGCGATAGCGTGGGACTACGCCTGGGCAGACGGAGTACAACAGCCATGGGGACTCGGCGTTCCTGTCTGGCAAGCATTATTCGAGTTGATTTATCGAGTGTTCGGCCGTTCATACTTCCCGGAGAGCCTTGCGTTGGGAGGCGCGGCTCTGGTCGCATCTGTGGCCGTACTGCGAACATTCATGCCTAGACAATTTTTCAAGAAACCACTGTATGAACTTCGTAGACAACCGCATTCAATTGCGCCAATATTTTTACTACTTTTATTTCCACCATTCTTGTCGCTGTGCAGCACTCGAATGGCTGTTTACGAAGAGGTGGTTGTCTACAGCTATCTTGCCGCTCTGACACTTCTGGCGGCAACTGTCGCACTTCTAAGAAAACCTACTTTGGGGCGTTATCTGTTACTAAGCGTACTTGCGGGATTCACAATTTTCGTCCGTCCGACACTTTTCACTTATGGTTTCGCCTCTCAGCTTCTCAGCTTCTTTTTTACTCGGCGACTCGGTTGGTCCCTTCAAAAGTCGTGCTCCGGTATGGCATGCTTTTCTCTGATTGTGGCACTACTATTGGTGACAAATTTCTTCAGGTTCGGTGCTCCCTTGGAATTCGGTCATAAGTTGACTCTCAATGCCGAGACGCGAATTTGCTATTCCTCCAGATTTTATGATCCGTATTCAGATGAACCTATTGTCTCCGCGGTAAAAGAACTTTTTTCACTTCTGTTTCTCATCAACAATAATTTAAACGGTGACAATTGGTATGAATGCAGTGTACTTCCCGGTCAAGCGGATACGGTTCGATGGCGAGAGTTCTATTTCAAAACATTTGATTTGAGCTATTTGATCTTTATCATTGCCGCCTGGATCTCAGTGAGCTGGCGCTGGACTCTTGACCGGCGAGCAGGGCAGTCCGGTCAAATGAGCGAGCCAGAGGCGGGGCTTCTCGTATTGTGGTCGCTCTTGAGCATAGGCCCACTTCTGTGTTTCTACGTTCGATTTCCTTTTGTGGCTTCGCGATACATGGTCGATTTTGCACCGGCTTTCGCGGCGTCGATACTGGGTGGAGTGTTCTTGATCGGAAGATTTATATCCTCATCTCGAAATTGGCGTTGGTTAACCGTTTTGCTCTACATTGCCCTCATTTGCTGGTGGGGGGTAGAACTGAAGACCGCGAGAGTCCTTTTCTCCAAGAATTTTCCGCCGGCTCAGTACTTCTCTCAGCCGATCGCACACGTATGGAAGCCGTCCCGAAAATTGCCAAAATCTTACAAACTGGGTGACGATCTAAAGTCATTCGGCATACTTTTCAATGGTGCTGGATGGGATCTGAATAGCGGTGATGCTTGTGCGACTTGTTCTTTCTTCATCAGCGATCCTCGACGACTGGAACTTGAAGTAACCCCCATCGATTCGAACACTGTCACAGAGAGTGATTATAGAGACATCGCTGCCAAAATCGGATTGGAAGCACTCGAACTCGAACACATTCAGAATGTCGGAAACGCTCATCGCCTGGTATTTCGAGGACCGAAATTAAGCCGATACCAATCTGGAGTTCAGTCGCTGTTTCTTCGATTTCCTTTCGAGTCGAAAAACGATTGGCGAGTCTCGAAGTTTCGCTTGCTATCTATCGCCTGGCAGTAATGTTACCTGTGCGTTTTTACGGCTGGGCTTGACGAAGACTATTGGTTTGTCTACAGCGTCTAGTTCGATATCGAACCAGGCTCAACCATGTCTCCAGCAAATTCTGTAGCAATAAGAATGTCCGGCGGAAGTGAGAGAATTCTCTTCTTTTGGTTTAGATATGTCGCGTGCAACCAACCAATGGTGTAACAACCGCATAGGAAGCGACATTGTTAATGGTCAAAGCGCTTATAGCAAGCGAACTGTGCCTGTGTCAAATGTGATCAGGAGATGATCAAAAGTGTGCGAAATGGTGCTAATTATGCGGGATCTTTACAAAAATGGCGGGTAATTTTTTGTGATGGAAGTGTGATCGGTGCCGTCTGAGGAGGCATTACGGGCTCTGTTACAGCGACGAGCTGGGGTAGTGGTATTAGTCCCACTTGCGATCACATGACGATAACACTACCCTGTTATCTTGGTTGTGGGACCAGCGTTCTACTTATAGCTGCAACTACATCCGATACTGCTCATAGTGTGTTTTTAATCGCAGTAGTTTTATAGAAATCACAACAATTTCAAGGGAAGGCGGTTCATGCCAATGAGCTGTCTAACTACGCGCATCTTACCTAACGAGCTTCGCAACTCGTGGAAGAAAACAGGAAATCATCAAAATGAACACGGTAACCAAGTCTGGGAGTGTAGAACACAGCGTCTCAGGCAATGACGTCCCGAAAAGTCCCGATGTTGAGAAGCGTGATACGAGCTCTTCGGTTGAGAAGCCCCAGAATGGGCTCGCCGGGCTGAAGCATTGGCGTCATGACATGGTCGCAGGTCTGATCGTGGCATTGGTGTCCGTGCCGCTCTCACTAGGAATCGCTCTGGCTTCAGGCGCGCCACCGATATGCGGTCTGACTTCTGAAATCATCGCTGGACTTATCTTCCCCTTCCTCGGTGGAGCGTTCGTCACGATCAGCGGACCCGCTGCCGGATTGGCTCCAGTGCTATATTCGAGTATGGCTGCACTCGGGCACGGGGACATGCAGGTCGGCTATCACCTCGTTCTCGGAGTGATCATGTTCGCCGGACTGACACAGATCCTTCTTGCTAAGTGCAATGCAGCCAAGTTCAGTTATTTGATTCCTCGCAGTTGTGTGCATGGAATGCTTGCTGCCATCGGGTTGATGATCATCGTCAAACAGATTCCCAACTTCATCGGTCACAAGTATCAAGCCCACGAGTTTTTCGGCTACATAGCCGAAACCCCTTCGCACATTATGCACATGAATCTGGCAGTGCTATTTACTTCCGTTATATGTCTCGCTCTTTTGTTCTTGCTGCCCAAGGCGAGGGTGAAGATGTTGCGCTACATTCCGCCGCACCTTGCAGTAGTGCTTGTCGGAATCGGTCTCGGTCAATTCTTTCATCTCGATTCGAAATTCCTTGTGTCGCTTCCTTGCAATCCTCTCGAACACGGTATCGTATTTCCCGACTTCGCTGGATTGTTTTCCAGTCCGACCCTGATCCCAACCATCATTCTTTGCGTTCTCGCCCTCACCCTCGTTGATGGCACAGAGTCCCTGGCTACCATCCACGCGATGGATCAGCTCGATCCATTTCACCGCAAATCCAATCCTCATCGTACGTTGTTAGCGATGGGTATTTCCAACATTGCCTCGTCCCTCGTTGGCGGATTGACCATTATCCCTGGTGCTGTCAAAAGCACGACTAACATAGTTGCGGGTGGAAGAACTGCATGGGTCAACTTCTATAACGCGATCTTTCTCACCATCTTTATTCTCTGTTTCACCAACTTGATGGCGCTAATTCCAGTTGCCGCCTTGTCCGCAGTTCTCGTACACATCGGCTACAAACTTGCGGGTCCTGAGAAATGGATGAAAGTGATCGAGTTGGGGTGGGATCAATTGACTGTTTTCTCCACCGTTGTACTCGTTACGGTATGCTCCGATCTGCTCCTTGGTATCATTTGTGGTATCCTCGCCAAGATATTCATTCTCATGTATTACGCCCTGCGCTGCTCCGAAGCGAAGCGTCGGTATGCTTCTTTCGACAAGCATTTGCTTCACAGCTTCACCAGCATCTTCCGCAATCCGATTAGCCAGCTCAAAGTGGACGAAGAAGGTATAACCGAGGTTCACTTCGGCGGACCGGTCACCTGTTTCAACAACCTTCCGGTTCGCAACACACTGGACCTACTCTTGCAGGAAAGAAAGACAGTAAAGCTGTGCTTTGATCCTTCAGTAAAGATTGTCGATCACAGCAGCAGTGTTTACCTGAAAAGCTACATGGCCGATTGTAAGCGAGCTGGTCTCGACAAAGTCTGTATGTGCGGCTTAGAAAGACTCTGTGCCTGTGCACATAACGAAGATTCACTAAGATATAGAGTCGCAATCACTCACTAACCAGGTGCATTGCAATTAGCAGCCGAGCGTCTCACACCCGTTCGGCTGTTTCCTCGTTAGGCAACTGCAACTATGCGAGCACATATGTCTCGCTTGAAATGTGATTTAATCGCTTGCCGCAGTTATGCAACCGCCTGTAGTATCAGTTGAGAAACCTTGATGTTTGCAGGAGAGACATACTCTGATATGTCTCTGACGTACCTTTCGATAACTCGAACGCGTGCCTTCTTTAGCCTTCTGTATTCTTTTCTTGTCATCGCAATTACCTCCGTTTACTTATGAAACGTATTTCGGAGGCAAAAAGTTCAATTTGAAGGACCTTCTCTAAAAGCCTTTATTTATACGGATCTTCAGGTGTGCCAGCCTAAAAGTGTGGTTCGATATCGAACCGCACTTTCTATTCGATGTGTCTGCCTTGTCGGTCTGAGACCCTCTTGGACAGCCATCTTCAGCCAACGCGCGATTGATTTAATCCGCCAAAGTGCTTTGCAAATCTATCTCTTCTTCGCACAATTGATCGGGAAATCGAAACAACACAGTCTTGCGCAGTTCAAGTATTCAGCGCATATATGCGTGCGCTGTCAGCCCCCTGCAATCGCATGTTAATTGCCTTCTCCGATCACTGTAAAAATCCTCTGCTAATTTGTGTTGACCATCGTTGTTGGCGAGGCTACCGCAATTTTAGTTGGTGGTTGGCAGCTGCTTTTTCTCTAACTGTGCCAGTTGACTATCCGGATCGAGGCTAAGCGCCTTTGCGACTGCATCGCGAGCTTTGTCGTTCGCGCCTTGCTCTTTCTCGATGCGCGCCAGTTCAAGCCAACCATCTACATAGTTAGGGTTGATACTAATTGCCTTTCGAATCATGCGCTCAGCGCTTTCAAGGTCGCCTTGCAGGCGGTTGAGTCGGGCAATTGATTCGTATGGCCATTCGAAGTCGGGGGCGATTTCGATGCATTCGTTGTAGCACTTTTCCGCAGTGGGAAAGTTGCCGGTAAGCTCTGCAATGCGTCCTTTTTGAAATGCTTTGGTGAGCTTCAAATCAACGGGACGCTTGGGCATGTATGTGGTCAAAAATCGCTCCGCCTTATCTTTGTCTTTTCCAGATGCGCGCTCCACGGACTTTCTCATGTAATCACGACTGGTCTCGATTAGACCGAGGCTCTTACATTGAAGTGCTAGCTCATAAGACTCTTCCGCGGATGCGTTATGAGGTAGCGGTGGTGGGCTGGGAAGAAAAGCGATATCGGTGCCGAAATCGAGCAGATTGCTCGCCTCCTTCATATTGTCCTTTGCATCGCTTGGGCGCTGTAAGTGGTTAAGCACAATAGCGTAGCTGTTGAGTGCCTGACCTCTCAGGAGCTTGGTGGCGGCATCGGTCGGATTGTCCAGTAAATCCATCGCTTTCTTCAAGGAATCCTGCGCTTTCTCATACTCCTTTTGCGAGCTGTACATTTTACCCAGGTCGATAAGATAGTCAGCTTCCTTGATTTGCGACTCTATGTCTCGCGCCAATTTAAGCGCTTCCTCATAGAGAGGCGCGGCTTTCTCGAACTGTCCTGCTTTCACATACCAACCTGCTAAATTGGAGAGGGAATTGGCCAGGTCGTTCTTGTATAGCGGAGGTAGAGCACCATCAGCGGTGCCTTCCTCTGCTTCACTCAGCGCCTTCCTTCGTAATGCGACTGAGTTCAGACCTAGCTGTTCGATCTCAAAAACTTTTTCTTCTCTCGATTTAAGCGTACGCAGGTCATCAGTAGCGTCGGCTAATTCTGCCGCCAAAAGCGCGATTCGTCCATGTTCGGAGAGTTTCATTTTTGCAGCTCTGAGCTCTGCAGCCAGAGCATTTGCTTTTGCGGTCAGCTCTTCTTGTGTTTTTGGACCTACTGGCCAAGGCTCTAACTCCGGAGCTCGTCTACCTGCCTGTAGATCTGATAAAGCTTCGATGTGTTGACCGAGATCTTCAAGAATCTCTCCTCGAATTCGCCTGTAATAAGGGTGGTCGTACAAAGCGATCGCTCGGTTGATGTCGTTAAGGGCAAGCTCGCCGCGTTTCAAATGTTTCAATGCAAGAGAGCGTCCGAACAAGTTTTGAGGTTTGGATGGTTCCATCTCAATGGCGTTCGTGAAGTCAATTGCAGCTTCTGCGTTTCGACCGAGCTGCATATTTGCCATGCCCCTCCAATAGTAGCCTTCTGAAGAGCTCGAACAGAGCTTAATCACCTGATCGAAATCAGACAGCGAATCCTGGAAGCGAGCTAAACTACAAAGCAGAAAACCACGATCGCGAAAAGCCTGCGCATTGCTTGGATCCAGCTTGATGACCTCAGAGCAAACTTCGACGTCTTTCTTAATGAGCTCCGGATCGCTAACCAATGCCGGGACCGGATGTCGCATCAACGTCTCATTGCGTTCTGTCAATCTTGGCTTGGTGGCGCCCTCTTTGACCAGTGCTAGACCCTCAGAAAACGAATCAGCTGCTTTGTATTGCGGCTTCAAGATCGTATTCCCCTGATTATCGATGAAGCCGAACTTCCCATCTATTCTTGCAGTTCGTGCGCCATCGGACAGGGGCCCGACATGATCGAATTGTTTATCGACTACCGGCTTGCCTTCGCGACTTATGATTGAAAATCTGTAGTCCGGATAGGCGAAGTACCCGATTTCGAGTGGCGTAATCGATTCATCGAAATCCGGATCCGAACCAGCTCTTCGCGCGACCAGAAAGCCGCTGCCGACACG
Source organism: uncultured Candidatus Obscuribacterales bacterium (assembly GCA_964418155.1). Classification (GTDB taxonomy): domain Bacteria; phylum Cyanobacteriota; class Vampirovibrionia; order Obscuribacterales; family Obscuribacteraceae; genus JADYXR01. Next base: position 72,125 of record CAYQKX010000034.1, read on the forward strand.
TTGAACATCTACATGCGTATTGGGAATTGGGCACATGTCTTTGCCGACGATTGCAACGCCTGTTTCGAATCCTTCCCACGAGACGTCATACTTCGGCTGAATCTCCCACTTGCCTTTTTTGTTTATGAACCCCCACTTCTGATTGACACACGCCGCAGCCAATCCTTTGTGAAAGTCCTCCACCGCATCAAAATTAGCTTTGATCGCGGTCGCGCCGCTGGTAGATATAAACCCCCACTTGTCCTTAACTTTTACAGCAGCAAGTCCTTCGCTAAAGGGCTTTGCGTCCTGGCATGTCGGCCGCAAGGTAACCTGCCCTTTTTTGTTAAGAAAAACTATTGTCGATCCTTCCTTTGCGAGCGCGAGCTCATCGGTAAAGTTTTGAATCGAGCTGTAAAACGGATCGAATACAAATTCTCCTTTCTTATCGATAATTCCTGCGGCTCGGGAATTCGCGATGGCGAGCCAGGCTTTTTTGAGCGCCGGCATTTTCGTATCCTTCAAAATTGTTTGCAGTTGATCGTTGGCCTTCTGAGGAAACTCCGGTGAGTCTTTGCCGAGGTGCACCACGGCAAAACCATTTTTGAAATCCTCCGCCGCAGCAAACCTCGCTTCAATTGCCATTTTTCCAGTCTTATCGACATAGCCCCACTTGTCTTTGATTTTTACGGGCGCGAGTCCTTCGCTGAAATCTCCCGCTAGATCGAAATCGGCACCGATTTGTACGGTACCCTCTTTGTCTACATATCCCCATTGATCGGCAATCAACATTGCCGCGAGTCCCTCTTTGAAGGTACCTGCCTCGTAGAGCATGAATGGAATTGTCTGTTTGCCGAGCTTATTGATGAAGAAAAACTCCGGAGCAGGGGGCAATTGCATCGTCCGTTGCTTGCCGATGCTCACCGGTCTGCCGGCTGGTATCTGCTCGATCTTCTTCTTTCCGCTCTTCTCTTGTGGATTGTTTTTCTGTGCTGTTGCAGTCGGTGCATTCTGCGAATTGGCAGGTAGCGCAATGCCCAGAGCGAGGAGAATCGAGAATATAAAGTTGCTATTTTTCATTTTTGTTTTTTTAGTGTACCGGAGATTGACGTTATTGCATCGTCGAGTTTGAAGAACTCGCGAATCGCCTGGTTGACGTCTTGAGTCGTCACTTTGTCCAGATTTTTCGGGTAATCGTCGATGTACGAGAGGTCGACACCTGCCAGTTCGTAGAACGAGAGCCGACTGGCAATGTGCCGGGGCGAGCGGAGATATACTGAGAAGACGCCACTCAAGTGAGATTTTTCTGTCTGAAGTTCGGTCTCGGATATGCCCTCTTTGAGGTATTCGCCAACAATCTGTGCCACTATTTCTTGCGCGCGTTTCAGATTTTCCGGATTGACGGAAAGCTTTATAGACCAAGGTCCAAACGGTTTTGTCGGGTCATCGATAGACGATGAAATTCCGTAAGTGAGACCGTACTTGTCTCTCACAGGCGCAAGTCTGCACGAGAAGCTGTCATAGCCCAGGGCGGCATTCCCGATCACTGTGGCGAAGTATTCTTTCGAGAGCAAATCAACATTGACGGCGCGGCCAATAACGATATCGGTGTTCGACTTGTCTGGGATTTCGTTGACTATCTCTTCGGCCTTGGTCACGGGATTTACATCGTTTTTAGTGACCTGAATAGCCTCACGTTTGTCGCCGACCCACGAATCGAAATACTTATCGCATAAAGCTTTTGCGTCGGCCTCTGTGATGTCTCCCACCATGGACAGCACCAGATTGGCAGGTATGTAATGCTTTGAGTGAAACGCTTTCAGGTCCTTTTGATTGATACTTTTTAGCTCCGCGACCTGGTCTTTGAACGTGGGCTGATAAAAACCGGACGAAGGCTTGTACAGTCTGCGGACAAAGGCATTCCAACTGACGTCGCCGGTATCGGCCTGACGTTCCTTCAGGTCGGAATTCCGCAAGGTCTTTTCCAATTTGAGTTCGTCTGGAGGGAATGCTGGATCTCTCATCGTATCGGAGACCAGCTCCATGAGCTTGTCCAGATCCTCTGTCACGACCTGCGTGTCGAAGTCGACCCAGAATGACCCGGATGAGAATTCGAGACTGGTGCCCATGTTTTCAAGTTCGTCCGCGAGAGATTCCTTTGTGTACTTGGAGGAACCCTTCGTGAGTAATTCTGCTACGAAGTAAGGCACTTGCGTCTTACTTGCCTCAGCGAAGTGATCTCCGGCATTGAGTCTGCCAGAGATGGCTACGGTGTTGCAGCCCTGTAGAGGCAAGACCAGAAGAGTCATTCCATTTTTCAGGACTATCCGTTTAACTCTCTTACCGATGTTAATCGTCTGTTTTTCTTTTGGAGTAATCAAAGCAGCAATCGTACTGGACGCGTCGGATTTTCTGACGGTGCCACTACTAATAGTGGCTTCTTCCGGTCTCGTATCCGACTCTTCCGGTGCCGTAGGTTGCGATGCCGCTTCCGTCGGAGTGATGCCTGCTGCCGCTTCTTTTCTCACATCTGAGGGTGATGGTTGCTTTGGTTGATCGCTGCCGGCCTTTGCTGTTTCTTCGCCTGCGCCAGCTTTGTTTTCGCTGTCGCCTTGAGTCCCAGGCTCGTTAGCATTCTTTCCGGCTTCCGTTTTGGGATAATAAAAACCTACTGTGCGGTTGTCTGTGTAAACGTACCTTTTTAAAACATTCTTTACATCTTCGACCGTCACTTTATCGATGTTGGCTGGATAATCGACCCACCAGCGCCAGTTTGCCGACGCAATCGCTTCGGTCAGTTGTCCTGACAGACCCATCGGATCGGCAATCGCCAGTTTAAGACTTTTGATTATCGACTTTTTGGCTTTTGAGAGTTCTTGTTCGGTCGGTCCTTTGCTTTCCAGCTTTTTGAGCTCGTCGAGAATTGCCACCTCGAGTTTTGTCGGGTCGGTGCCTTCGGTGCTCTGGGCCGTCATGACGAATAGCCCCGGATCTTTCAATGAGTAGACGAACCCACCTACTTCAGATGCCAATCCGGTCTCGACCAGGCGCTTGTAGAGTCGGCTCGACCTCTTTGAGCTGTCTCCCAGAATTGTCTCTGCAACATCGAGTGCGTAAGTATCTTTGTGCAGGCATTCAGGAATGTGAAAACCAATAGCAACTCTAGGCAGGTCAATACCACGTCTGACTGTGAAACGGCGCTCGCCTTCTTGCGGCGGCTCACTCGTATAAACCTTCGGATATTCGTGCGGTGCTTTAGAGATCTGTCGGAAGTTCTGCGATACCATCGACAATGCTTCTTTCGTGTCGAAATCTCCGATTACCATCAAGGTTGCATTGTCCGGATAGTAGAAATCGTCGTAGAATTTTTTCAGTCGCGATGTCGGCACGCCCTCTACGTCCGAACGCCAGCCGATGACCGGGTGGTGATATGGGTGTTCTTTGAACGCCATAGCGAAGAGATTGTTTTCGAGCAGGTCGGAAGGGTTATCCTCGCCGCGCTCGAGTTCGTTGCGTACTACTGTCATTTCCGCTTGACGGTCGGACTCGCGCAGGAGGAGGTTGCGAATTCTGTCGGCTTCGATCTTCAGGCAGAGTTCCAGATGTGCCGATGGAACTACTTCAAAGTAATTTGTGCGGTCATACCAGGTGGTGGCGTTATTGATGCCGCCCACTTTCTTTAGGACATCGTCAATACCTGTCTTTTGCAGCGGATCGAAGGTCGGGGTTCCCTTGAACATCATGTGTTCCAGGAAGTGGGTCGATCCTGTATATCCGACTGCCTCATTGCGCGATCCGACATGATAAACGACCGTAGTCGCGACTACCGGGGTCTCATGACGCTCCACGAGAAGGATGCGCATGCCGTTTGATTTTAACTTGTATTCGAAAATGTCGTTGGTCGAATCTTGTGAGACCGATTCGATGCCAAGTTCGTCGAGAAATTCCTTCGAGATTTGAGACGAATTCCTGGCAGCAATTTTCGCCATTATGGTTGATGTCCTGTTTTCTTTGATAATCTGTTTTCGAACTCTGGTTTGCTGGTGCTCTCGGACGGTTCCGGCAGTCAGTTCTCCGGAGAGCGCAGGTGCGGTGGCGGTTAAACACACCACCGCACCGGATACGGCGGCAACTAAACGAGCCGTGCTGGATGCTCGCTTCGAAATTTCTTGGACCAATTGAATTATCCTTATCGAAAAGACGCAGTGTCGAAACGCGCTTGCGGCGTCTCGCCGGCACTGAGCACGCTATTGACCGAGTAAATTTGATTTGATGAATGATCTCACGTGAACGAGCGTTCATAGTGAGAAGTCAACACGCTCAAACGGTTGTCGCCCGGCTCTTGCCGTGCTTACTTAGCGTCCGATTTGTCGTCGGATGTCGATGTGCTTCCGGAGTTTGCGTCGGAATTAGCATCGGACTTTTTGCCCTTCTTGCTCGATTTGCCGACTACTTTCTTTGCACCGTCGGCAACTTCTTCAACGCCTTTCTTTGCACCGTCGCCTATTGCCTCTGTGCCCTTGACAGCGCCCTTGCCTACTGCTTCTGCACCTTTGGCTGTGCCTTTACCAACCGCTTCTGCGCCTTTGAGAGTGCCTTTGCCGACCTTTTCAACTGCTTTGCCGGTGCCGGTGATAACCTTTTTGCTACCTTTGCCGATGTCAGAAGCTACTTTCTCGACGCCTTTGATGACGCCGCCTTTCTTCTTTGGTTTGGTAGCCTGCTCAGCAGCACCTTTGTCGGTGGTCGTAGCCGCGGCTGGATCTGTCGGATTGTCTTGGGCGAACGCCGGAGCCAGAGTTGCCAGTGCTGCCGTCGCCAGAGCGAGTGATAGAAAACGTCTAATCATAAGTCCTCCTACTGTGTTCACGGCTCATTTTGTCAAACTTGGTGAATTTCCGCCACTTGAAAAGGGGTTCTCCTTTAGCGTTTCTTCAATAAATCGGTAAAAAACATGTTGTATTTTTTAGGGGTAGAAACAAGCGATTCTTTACTACTTCCGAGGAGGAGATGATGTTGCGAGTTCGAAAACGATGGTGGTCGCCAGTAGTCATTGCGCTGAGTCTGGCGCTTTCTGTCGGTACGCTGAGTGTCAGCGCTGCGAATCCTGACTACCAGGCCGCTGGAGATGAGGCAACCAAGATACTCTCCGAGTACCTCAAAATCGATACCACAGTCCCTCCCGGCAACGAACAGAAGGGGGCTGAATATCTGGCTTCCGTGCTGAAAAAGGACGGCATCGAATCGCAGATTCTGGAGACTGCACCGGGACGCGCTTGTGTCTACGCGAGATTGAAGGGAAATGGCAAGAAAAAGGCGATTATCCTTCTGAACCACATTGATGTGGTACCGGCAAATGCTGCCGATTGGAAACACCCGCCGTTCAGCGGTGAGATTCACGATGGTGAGCTCTGGGGGCGAGGCGCGCTCGACATGAAGGGCATGGGAATCATCCAGCTCGAAGCCATGCTGCTGCTCAAGCGAAGTGGTATCAAACTGGACAGAGACATTATTTTTCTGGGCACCCCTGACGAGGAGGTTGGTGGCATATACGGTGCTGGTTGGATGAAGAAAAACCACCCTGAGCTATTGAAGGATGCGGAATTTCTGATTAACGAAGGCTTCAGCATTGAGGCCGATGACAGCGGCAAAGCGAAGTACTGGGGTGTCAACTTTGCCGAGAAGGGCGCGTTGTGGTTGGAGCTTACCGCCAAAGGTCCGGCCGGGCACGCTTCCATGCCGCTTACAGATTCCGCTACAAATCGGTTGGTCAGGGCTTTGTACAAAATCGAAAAAGCTGGTCCCAACTTCAAGGTTTTGCCGCCAGTCGAAGAGTATTTCAAAAACGTCAGCAAAGTCGAAAATGGTGAGTTGCAGTCGACATATGCAAATATCACAGAGTCCGTGAAGGATCCTTCGAAGCTCAAGCTCATCATGTCCGATGTTTTGAAGTCCTCGATGCTGCGCAATACAATGTCGCTCACCGTGATGAAAGCTGGATACAAAACCAATGTCATTCCTGGTGAAGCCACAGCTCAATTGGACTGCCGCATTCTCCCGGGCTATACCAAAGACGAAGTGATTGATTGGGTCAAGAAAACTATCGAGGAGCCGAATATTGACATCAGGGTTCTGGAGTGGGAGCAAGCTCAACCTTCTAATATCGAAACCGAGTTGTACAAATCAATCAAGGAGGTTGCTGCGGAAGAGGCCCCAGGCATCCCCGTGGTACCAGTTTTGGTACCATGGTTTACCGATTCTCATTGGTTTAGAGAACTGGGCATCACAGCTTATGGATTTGAACCGGTCGAGACGGATAAAGTTCACATGGCTACAATGCATGGTGTCGACGAACGCATTCCACTAAAAGGACTCCAGGACGGCGTCCGACGAATGCACAAAATTCTCGAGAAATCAGCAGGCAGCAAATAACGTCGTCGTCCATTTGAAACTTCTTGAAGCAATGTTTTTCAGGAGACATTGCTTCATTCCTGTTGGCTGAGAGCACTATGAATGCGCGAAGCTGTTTCAAATTGCAAGTCGATTCTGTTCTCGTCGTTGTTAGCAATCGACACCCTCAGGTCGTTCAACTCTGATTGAAATCGATCGATCGCGTTGAGCACGTGACTTTTGTTTAGTTGCAAAATCTCAATCCACATTTTTGACGGGCTCGCCATCAGGCGTGTGAGACCGCGGAAGCTCGGACCCGAAAGGGTCGCTTTCTTTGTTATCGTCTCAATGTCGTCATCATCATTATGCAGACTGTTTCCCAAAGCAATCATCAGCAATTGAACCAGATGGCTCGTTATTGCCAGGCACGTGTCGTGGGTCTCCGCCTCGGTGATTTGTGGCGTTAAACCAATGCTCGATATCCAGTTAGAAAGACGTTTTACGGATGTCTCGCTGGAATGTGGTGTCGGTGTGAGCAAAAAGGATTTTTCATCTACCGAAACATCTTTGCTGTTGTTGTAACCTGACTTTTCACTTCCGAACATCGGGTGCCCGCCAATGAAATCTGCTTTCATCGGGAGCTTTGACGCAACTGCGCAGATTGTTTCCTTCGTTGAAGTGACATCGATTATGAGCTGTCCGCGCTCGAGTATAGGGGCTAATCGAAACAGATTATCTACGTTCGCCTCCGGTGTCGCAGCCAGTATGACGAGAGAACATTCCAGAGCGGCATCAAGCAAATCGTCGCGGTGTTCGTCGATTACTCCTTCAGCGAGGGCATCGTCCGGAATTCCGCTGCTATCGAAGGCGACTATTTTTGTCTCCGGTAGGCGCGATCTGATTTGCCGGGCAAGCGCACCTCCGATGAGACCAAGTCCTATAACTGCTACGGTGGGAAACTGACCTGCACCACGGGTAGTGGTGGAGGCGTTAACCCTTTGATTCTTACGGCACTGGTTGAAGACTTCCTTGTAAATTGCTTCAATCGCGATTTTTGCCGAAGAATGCGAGACCCGGTTCCGAATGAGGCTGAGAATCTGCTCTTCTCTGCCGCAGTCCTGTATTGGAAGATCCCGCGTGCGTTTTGCTTCGCCTATCTTTTCAGTCAATTGTAGCCGACTCTCTAGAAGGTCGATTATGTTAGCGTCGATAGCGTCAATTTGCTCCCTGAAAAGGGCAATCGGATTCGAATGTCTGGCGTGTGACATGACTGGTCCCTCGAAAAATTATGCTGCTGTAAACGGCGCTGCGACTGAGGCTGGCGACCTTGTGATAGTGCGTTCTGTGGCGTGTGATTTGGGGGTAGCGATGACACGTCCTCGCGCTTCAGCGATCGGACGTGCTTTGTTGACGAGCGCGCACATCTCTTCCAGTGACAGTGCTTGCCGTGCATCGGATACGGACTTGTTCGGCTGCGGGTGACATTCGATCATTATTCCGTCTGCACCACAGGCGATGGCGGCCAGGGCCAGGTCCGCGACCAGCTCACTCTTGCCAGCGGCGTGACTGGGGTCAACAATCACCGGAAGATGTGTGAGAGTCTTCAACGCAACTACGGCGCCAAGATCCAGAACATTCCTCGTGAATGGGTCGAAACTCCGAATGCCCCGCTCGCAGAGGATCACTCGCTCATTACCTTCGCTCATGATGTATTCGGCTGCCAGCAAGAACTCTTCAATCGTGGCGGACAATCCTCGCTTCAGGATTACCGGTTTTCTTACACGGCCGGCCGCTTTCAATAGCTCGAAATTTTGCATGTTTCGACTGCCGATTTGTAGCATGTCAACGTGCTCTTCGCAGGCGGCCAGTTGAGGTTCTGACATAGCCTCAGTGACGACAGGGATGCCGGACTCGCGTTTTATCTCGGCAAGAATTCTGAGTCCTTCATCTTTCATGCCCTGAAATGAGTACGGCGAAGTTCGCGGTTTGAATACGCCACCGCGGATTACACCGACCGGTGCGTGTTTGAGGATATGAGCAACCTGCTTCATCTGCTCCGCGCTCTCTACTGCGCAGGGTCCACCAATTATGAGCAGTTGTCGGTCTCCAACGCTCAAGTTGTTGGTAATCTCTACCCGGCTAAATTCCGTTTTTGCTTCTCTAAGCACCAATCTGGCATCCATGACTAATCTCCTTGTCTGTTATTTGAAAAAAATGAGAGACGAAAACGCCGGACTCCCAGAGGAGTCCGGCGTGTAAGGTGCTTGCACTGCAGCCTACAGAGGACGTCCCCGAAGAGTCCGGCGGTAGTAATAGTAAGAATTGAGTGTTGTCGACTTGAATTGCATGATTTTTTCGCCTATTTATATTGGTCTTTTAGAAACAAAAAGACCGCAGCTCATCACTGCGGTCCACCTGCTGTGCTGCGTCACATCGCTAGCTCACTTCAGGCGAACCTCTTTGCTGTAGTAATAGTAGAAATTGCGGAGCGACATTTTTTTTCTCGGCGATTAACCAACTTTCGAAAAGTGTATCCGGGGTTAGGGTGAACCGTCAACCCTGGTTTCATTAACTGTTAACGAAACCATGCATCCTCCTGGATAGACTGAGTGCTCAGCACCATGTTGGATATGTGGATCTAATGCGAAACTTCGCAACAAGTCAATCAATCAATGTCTGGATCGGTGAACTCAGCCAGCTTCTTATTTAGAGTAATTATCTCTTTCTCTTTTAGATTCAGGAGATCAAGCATGGCATCGTATTTGGTATTATAACCATCCAGTTTTAGCTGCAAGAGTTCGGATGTCTCATGATCTGCGCTCATCCGTTGTTTCAAAAATGACATGGCGTGACGCAGTTGCTTAGCCAGTTCTTTTAGCTCTTCAGCGAGAACAGCCCGTTGCCGATTCGACTGATTTAGATTAAGCTCATTGGAGATTTGCAGCATCTTCATGATCTGCTGCTCGCATTTTATGAAGTTGTCTTCCATCGAATTTTGTTCATTCGTCTCGACTGGCGATATGAGACCTTTGCGCTTTCTGATCTCCTCTTCTATCTCTTCGGGAGTGATACCGTTGACAAGCATTGGGCCGTGACAGATCTCTCTCCATGGCGCTCCTGCCAATGCCTGTCTGACGATGACCTCTATAACCTGTTTTCGCACCCCTTCGCCATATGATGGCACCGATGCGGGGTGAGTGTCTTTAGGTACACGGAATAGGTTGGCCAGAGGATTGAATCGCGCGATCCCGCCGGGCTCTTTTGCTGGTTGACTAGGTGGCGGCGCTTCGGTCTCGTGGTCGATATAGGCTCGGGTAATCTTGCTCTGGCAAAAACGGCAGAGAACTGCTTCGTTGCGAACCATCTCGCGACATGAGGGGCATGCGCTGAACTGGGTGGGATCAAGACCTCTATCGCAGTGTCTGCACAGCGTCGCACCTCTGGCAATCTGCTCGCCACAGTGCGGGCATTTGGTCGGGTCTTGGTCCTTCATGTTTCACGCCTCATAGTGAACCCAATCCCATTCTAGTCGAGAGCCGAAGTTTTTGGAGGCCTCTAGGCTGATAGTTCGTCGGAATCATGACCTTCATTATTAATTCGCTCGAGCATCTGCTCGGCTTCTTGTTCGAGAAAGTCTTTGCTGGTCGTGTAGACGAGGTGTTCGCCGGTTTGTCTTGCCTCGTCGCTGCGGATTTTTGCTATCTCGGTCAGGGCTGTAACCAGCTCCTCCGTAGGAGTATTCAATTGATTTGCCAGTAGATCGATCTTGGCGTTGTATTTGCGGATCTTGAGATTTTGCCACTGCATGTAAATCCATCGAAACGCTGGAAAGAAAAGAAAGAAGCTTGCATAAATGGCGAGGATCAAGAAAAGTTGCTCGGTGCCAGATTCGCTGCTTCTAGCGATGTACAACAGCCACCAAAAGAATAACGTGCCCAGAAAGTTCGCAAGGGCAAGCAGGAGGATTGGTTTTATCGAGTTGATGTCTATATCGGAGAACCGGAGCTTCTTCATCTTGATTCTGGAGGGTACGTTCTCGTGTTTTTCGGCACCTGCCACCTGCATCTCTGGGAACTTGTAGACCAGATGTCCCGAAGGAGTGGCAGCCGGCACTCCGTGAAACTTGGACAGAACTGGGAATGCACCTTCGAGTTGAGTCGCAGGCGATCCGATAAGAGGTGCCAACTGTTCCGGAAGGATCATGCCGGCATTGGCTTTAATAAGCTGCGCTGCCGCCTGGTAGCGTTCGTTGTCGAAATGCTTGTTTGGATTTTCGGGTCCAAAAAGAAGAGCGTAACAGTTCAGGAGAAAACCTTTATCATCCAAGCGAAGCAGTGTCTGTGTCTGCTCTACGCTTGGATCTGGTGTGACAATGTCTGCTTTGTCAGTAGCTGGGCTCGCATTCTTCTCGTCAGTCTGGTTGAGCTTAATGGCTGTGTCTTGAAAGGAGGATATCCGGAACAGTCTGAGCTGTCGCAAGAGACCTATGAACTGCCGTATGAGAAGGAGGACGTCATTTGTGTTCCCTGAGTAAACAGTCACCAGTGATTGAATCACCAACATAATCAGGAAAACGATGGTAATCGACACGAGCAGAACGAGACCGAATGAAATCTGGAAGAGAAAGGACAGGACTGGCATGATAGCGATGCCTATTCTCGTGAGGAACTCCAGAATTCTGTTGGAAAAATAGCGATAATGCAGATCCTTGGGAAATCTGTAGTAGATGATACCGCGGTCGGTGACATCCAGATTTGCCTTCAGCTCATATGCAAGATCGTTCAGAACAGTTGTTACCGTCGTAAAGTCGACACCTGTTGCTGCCACTATATCCGGTATCGTAACGGAGTGATCTGTCTTTGCTATGGCCGCGAGCAGTTGGCGCTTGATCGAGACGTTCTTCACCGGGGCGCTCTCCTTCTCGAGGAGGAAAGCTCGCTTGCGAGATTCGTTGCCGGGCAAGTGCGGCAATTGAGAAAACAGGCGACGATGGTCTCGTCCAGCGGAGAGGGGCTGTCCGACGAAAGTCTGGTGAGGGTTGATAGAGAAGCTGTCCTGGTCATTTTGGTCCTAATTGCCCTTTTGAATATATAAGCAAGAAGATCAAGTTTAAAACGTAGTCATGAGTACCTGCCTGAGGTTTTGAGCTACTGAGTTGAAAAGTTTGTCTCTCTTGACGAAAGGGCGCTGCTTTTCCACAGAGTCTGGTTCGATATCGAACTGGACTTCGAGCCTCACTTGACGAAGGGGCTTCGCTTTTCCATGGAGTCTGGTTCGATAGCGAACTGGACTTCGAGCTTATCGACCGCTCGCCAGTCCATTATGTCGTCAAACAATCTTCTTCGACTTATCCACCTTCCGATGGAAATAAGATGCCAAATTTAGTAGATTCATCGCGTCTTCTATAGACATGTCCCATTCCGCCCGATAGGCACGGGTTTGCTCGTCTTGGAACATAATGAAAAATGCTTTGAGCAGACACATAAAAGTGAATTGCTCGGCAAGATCACGCTCGGTCTTAAAACCGTTTATTGCTAATACAGGCTTACCTGGCCAGGCAAAAGCGAATGCCCGCTCAGCAATCTCCGGACCATCCGCACCAATAACCGCCTTGGCTTTGATTTTTTCGAGCAAGAATCGCATGTTCTCACGGACGGCCCGGTGATAGCCTTTCTCCACAAAGTATTCGGCTCGGCAGGCGAGCTCGATGTCTGGATGGAGCTTCTGTTGCTTGACGATTCGCCGGAATTCCTGGGAGCGCTCTTCAGCCTCCGGCGGCACATAGGTGGTTTTGGTCTTGTCGAGGTCTGTGAGCTTGGCGTCGCCGTTTAACTCGTACCCGGCAAATGATAGGACCTGGTTGACCTCTTTTAGAAAACGCTTATAGGCATTATCGCCACGGCTCTTGCGAATGTGGTAGCCGGTTCGTTGCAGGAATGTCGATAGGTTATCGGCGCACCGATAGTGGTCTTGGTCATTGGTGATTGCCGTTAGGAGGCGCCTGTGACGAGTCGCGTGATGATTAATGTCCTGAATACCGCTGCTAACTATTAGTGCGCCGAGCTCGTTGTCGGTGAGCATGTCTTCCATACTCACGAAAGCGTCGCACAGCATAGTTAAATATGTTGGCTCGAGCGAAGGAATTATAGTCATCAGTTACACTTTGGGTTTCTTCTATAAACATATTCCGCCGACAAACAGGTTTATACCATTTGCATTGAACAAGTAATACGACTGACTGTTTATTGTGGCTGAGCTGCGAACCTAAATTGCTACACTGAGCACATCTAAATAGTTGGCAGAAGGTGTTTTAGGCGATGACGACAGTCTATGGGCGTTTTTTTATAGCAATTGCCCTGTCGGTGTTTCTGGGTACTTGCCAGGAGGTCAAAAGTCATGTTGTTAACAAAAACGGTTTGTTAGGTTTGACTGACAACCGTGAATTGTCGATCGGTGAAATTGTACGGGGCCATCATGAGAGTGGTAGCGCTGGCGGTGCATTACTTAACAGAAGCTATGGTGGCACAAATGGTGGCGCTTATCACGCTCTTATCGCCTGGCAAGATGGTGGCGGTGGTGGTGGGCTACAGGCAGAATCGCCGGTCTATGCACCTGTTTCTCAAACACCGTCATATCGACCTCCACCGCAGGGACCCGCACCATCAGCTTTCGGACAAACACAAGGTTTTGGTCAATCTTACGAGCCTCCACAGCAAGGCGCTGGACGTCCCTATGAAGAGGCTCCATTCAGTGGACAGGCAGCGTACCAAGGAGGCGAATCGTCGCCATACAATACCGGCATTCAGTACGCGCAGCAGCAGCAGTATCCTCCACTCTCGCCGCAAGGACAGTCCGGCTTTGGTTACGGCGGTGCTGTCCAGCCCCAAGGCGAACCTCCATATCAGGGGAACTACTCCGTTCCGCCTTCCAACTACTACCAGTCTCCATACGGCGGACAGGCGCAGCCGGGGGGACCTGGACAGATTTATAGTCAAAGGCAGATCATTGCACCGGCTGGACTGGTGTTGCCAGTAAGCTTGCAGACAGCGATCTCGACTCAAGTCGCTAAACCTGGTGATTACATTCAAGCTTCACTAAGCCAGAATGTCTCTCTCGGTGGCCGAGGATACATTCCGGCGGGGACGCAGGTTGTCGGTGCGGTGAGCGATTCTACAGCCGGCAGAAGGCTCAGCCGATCCGGTGAATTGAGTCTGCAGTTCAACAGTCTGCGATTACCTAACGGTCAGCAGTTGCCAATAACCGCCCACCTGGTGGGCGATTTAGGTAAGTACAAAAACAAGGGTACTGGCACCAATGACGTCTATCGAGGCGAAGGTTGGGGAACCAAACTTGGGCAAACGGCCCTGCGCGGTGGTGGTGGGGCCGGATTGGGAGCCGGTCTCGGCACAGCACTTGGAGCGATCGCGGGTGGCGGTCATGGGGCTGGCATGGGCGCCTGGTCAGGAGCCGCAATTGGTGGCGGCCTCGGTGTCGCCGACATGTTCCTTCGAAAAGGAAAGGACGTCATTATTCCAACCGGAACCGAGATGCAAGTGCAATTGGATCAGGATGTCGACATGGGTGGCGGCGCACAACCAATGCTCGGTCAGTCGTATTCCGGTAATTTCTGACCAGGCTCTAGAAGAAGTCGGGAGTTCGTCAAGGGCGAGGCAGAGTGAAGTTCGATATCGAAGTAGACTCTGTTGGAAAAC